>NZ_CP109434.1:1120000-2327500 GCF_036227105.1 Amycolatopsis sp. NBC_01488
GCGTAGTCCGTCGGCTGGGACTTCGGGTACTGGGAAGTCGCCGGGTCCGCGGGATCCCTGCCCTGCAGGACCGACAGCGTCAGCGCGACGTCGACGACGGTGCGGGCGATCGGCCCGGCCGTGTCCTGCTCGGCGGAGATCGGCACCACTCCGGTGCGGCTGACCAGGCCGAGGCTGGGCTTGTGGCCGACTGTCGCGGTCATCCCCGCGGGGCACACGATCGAGCCGTCGGTCTCGGACCCGATCGCGACCTGGGCCAGCGACGCGGCGACGCCGGCCGCAGACCCGGCGGACGACCCGCACGGGTTGTGGTCCAGCACGTACGGGTTGTTCGTCTGCCCGCCGACGCCCGACCAGCCGGACGTCGGCTTCGCGGCGCGGAAGTTCGCCCATTCGGAGAGGTTCGCCTTGCCGAGGATGACCGCGCCCGCGTCACGCAGCCGGGTGATCAACGTGGCGTCCTTCGCGGGGTAGCTGTGCAGGGCCCGCGACCCCGCCGTCGTCCACTGGTCGCGGGTGTCGACGTTGTCCTTGACCAGCACCGGGATGCCGTCGAGCGGGCCGCGCAGGTGGTGCGCGCGCCGCCGGGCGTCACTCTCCGAAGCCTGTCCGAGCGCAGCGGGGTTGAGCGCCAGAACGGCGTTGACCTTGCCGTCGATCCGGTGGATCCGGTCGAGGTACGCGCCGGTCAGGCCCACGGCGGTGAGCCGGCCGGACGCCATCCGGGCCTGCAGCGCCGGGATGTCCGCCGAGTCGAGGTCGAACTTCGAAGACGACGCGGAAGCCGCGGGAGCGGCCGGGACGAGCAGGAGTGCGGCGGCCAGGATCGCGAGGAACACCGGCCGCCGCCCCATCAGAGCACCGGGAGCAGCGTTCGGAGTTCGTACGGGGTGACCGCGCTGCGGTAGTTGTCCCACTCGACGCGTTTGTTCCGGAGGAAGAAGTCGTAGACGTGCTCGCCGAGCGCTTCCGGCAGGAGCTCGGACTTCTCCATCTCGGCCAGTGCCTCTCCCAGGTTCTGGGGTAGCTGGGCGTACCCGGCGGCGCGCCGCTCGGAGTCGCTCAGCTGCCAGATGTTGTCCTCGGCGGGTGGCGGCAGCTCGTAGCCCTTTTCGATCCCCTTGAGCCCGGCGGCCAGGATGACCGAGTACGCCAGGTACGGGTTGCACGCCGAGTCCAGGGTACGGATCTCCACCCGACGGGATGACGCCTTTCCGGGTGAATACATCGGGACGCGGACGAGCGCGGAGCGGTTCGCCCGGCCCCACGAGACCGTCGTCGGCGCTTCACTGCCGCTGATCAGGCGTTTGTACGAGTTCACCCACTGGTTCGTGACCGCGGAGATCTCCTTGGCGTGGTGCAGCAGGCCCGCGACGAACGCCTTGCCGGTCTCCGACAGCTCGTGCGGGTCCTCGGCGTCGTAGAAGGCGTTGCGATCGCCTTCGAACAGGCTGATGTGGGTGTGCATGCCCGAGCCGGGCTGGTTCGTGAACGGCTTCGGCATGAACGTCGCGCGCACGCCCTGGGTCAGCGCGACCTCCTTGACGACGTAGCGGAACGTCATCACGTTGTCGGCCATCGTCAGCGCATCGGCGTAGCGGAGGTCGATCTCCTGCTGGCCCGGTGCCCCTTCGTGGTGGCTGAACTCGACCGAGATGCCCATCGCCTCGAGGGTCTCGATGGCGTGCCGGCGGAAGTGCGTCGCCGTGGCGTGGCTGGCCTGGTCGAAGTAGCCGCCGTTGTCGGCGGGCTCCGGCTCGCTGCCGTCGTCCGGCAGAGTCGAGAGCAGGAAGAATTCGATCTCCGGGTGGACGTAGCAGGTGAAGCCCGCTTCGCCCGCCTTCGACAGCTGGCGCCGCAGGACGTGCCGCGGATCGGCCCACGACGGCGAGCCGTCCGGCATCGCGATGTCGCAGAACATCCGGGCCGAATAGGGGCCGCCGTCGGGGGTTTCCCAGGGCAGGACCTGGAACGTCGAGGGGTCCGGCTTGGCGACCATGTCCGATTCGTAGACCCGCGCGAAGCCCTCGATGGCCGAGCCGTCGAAGCCGATCCCCTCGGTGAACGCGCCCTCGAGCTCGGCGGGCGCGACCGCGACCGACTTGAGGAACCCCAGCACATCGGTGAACCAGAGACGGACGAAACGGATGTCGCGCTCCTCGAGCGTGCGGAGCACGAATTCCTGCTGGCGATCCATGGCCGCACCCTAACGACAGCGTGTTAACGGGATGTTTCACGACGCGCCGAGGGTGACCCAGTCAATTCGGGCGAGTCACGTCGCGAGCACCGGAACGGGCTTCTTCGCCCGCGTGATGGCCAGGGACGCGGCCGACGCGAGCACCGCCAGGACCGCGGCCGAGTACCAGGCCAGGTCGTAGTTCCCCAGCTGGTCGCGGACCAGGCCGGCGGCCGACGCGGCGAACGCGGCGCCCAGCTGGTGGCAGGCGAAGACCCAGCCGAACACGATCGGGCCCGCCTCTCCGAACGCGCGGACACACAGCGCGACCGTCGGCGGGACCGTGGCCACCCAGTCGAGGCCGTAGAACAGGATGAACGCCCACATGCTCGGCTGGACCGAGTTCGTGAACAGCTGTGGCAGCAGCGCCAGCGAGAGGCCACGCAGCGCGTAGTACACGCCGAGCAGGATCCGCGGGTCGACGCGGTCGGTGAGCCAGCCGGAGAAGATCGTGCCGACGACGTCGAAGACGCCGACCAGGGCAAGCAGGCCCGCCGCGGTCGTCTGCGGCATGCCGTGGTCGTGCGCGGCCGGGACGAAATGGGTGCCGACCAGGCCGTTCGTCGTCGCGCCGCAGATCGCGAAGCCGACCGCGAGCAGCCAGAACGTCCGGGTCCGGGCCGCCGTCCCCAGTACCGAAAGCGCGCGGCGGGCCGAGCCGGTCCGGGCCGCCGGGCGCGCGACCTCCGTGTCGGCGGGTGCGCCGTAGGCCGTGGCGCCGACGTCGGCGGGGTGGTCGCGGATGACCAGCAGGACGACCGGGACGACAGCCAGCGCCGCGATCGCGATCACCAGCGACGCCGTCCGCCAGCCGGAGGTCACCGCGAGGTTCGCGATGAGCGGCAGGAAGATCAGCTGGCCGGTGGCGCCCGCGGCGGTCAGGACGCCGGTGACGACGCCGCGGCTGCGCACGAACCAGCGGGTCGCGACGGTCGCGGCGAAGCTCATCGCCATCGAGCCGGTGCCCGCGCCGATCAGCACGCCCCAGCACAGGACCAGCTGCCAGCTCGCGCTCATGAAGACCGTGCCGGCCGCGCCGAGGGCGATGACGAACAACGCCGTCGCCGAGACGCGACGGATGCCGAACCGCTCCATCAGCGCGGCGGCGAAGGGCGCGAAGAGGCCGTAGAGCACGAGGTTGACCGACACGGCCGAGCTGATCGTGGCCGTGGACCAGCCGAACTCCTCGTGCAGCGGGTCGATCAGGACGCCGGGGGCGGACCGGAAGCCGGCGGAGGCGAGCAGCGCGACGAACGCGGCACCGGCGATCAGCCAGGCGCGGTGCAGCTTCGGGGCGGGGAGGGTCTCGACAGTCACCCCAGCAGTCTCACCGCGCGCGCGACGCCTCGAAAGTGGCCTGAAGGACATCATCCGCAAGGATCGGGCCACGCCTGGGCGCTCAGTAGGCTCAGGGGATGTCCCGCTTCGCCCTTCTGCTCGTGCTCCTGCTGACGGCCGGCTGCACCGGGTCGCCGGACACGCGCGGGCCGTTCCCGGCGGGTGCCGAGCTGGTCCGCGACGCGGCGACGTCGTTCGCCTCCGTGCGGAGCGTCCACTTCGCGGCCGGCGTCAACGGCGTGCTGCCGGGCTTCCCGCTGCGGCTCATCGAGGGCGACGCGACCCTCGACGACGGCGGGGCCGCGACCGGCACGGCCGACGTCCAGGACGACGGCGCCGACGGCGGGCACACCAAGTTCCGCTTCACCGTCCGGGACGGCGAAATCACCACCGACCCCGACGTCGCGCGCGGCCGGATCCCGTCGATGTACGACGTCGGCACGTTCCTCGGCCCGTCCGCCGGGCTGAAGCGGCTCCTCGACGGCGTCACCGACGCGAAGACCGAGGGCAAGGAGAACGTCGACGGCGCCGCGGCCCTGCGCGTCGGCGGCCAGGTGCCGGAAGCCGTCGCGCACAGCGTGCTGCCGCAGGTCACCGCCGACATCACGGTCAAGGTGTGGGTCTCGGCGGACGGGCCACGGCGGTTCGCCCGGCTCTGGGTGCAGGTCCCGTCGGCGGGCGACCACCTCAGCCCGGTGATGTTCGAGCTGTCGCTGACCAGGCAGAACGAGCCCGTGGACGTCGGCTAGCAGCGGGTGCCGTCGGCGGGCAGCGTCCCGTCGACGAGGTACGCGATCCCGGCGCGGTCGACGCAGGCGTTCCCCTGCAGGAACACCGTGTGCTGCACGCCCTCGTACGTCAGCAGGGCGCCGCCGAGGTCCTTCGCGAGGTCCATGCCCTGCCGGTACGGCGTCGCGGGGTCGTGTGTCGTCGAGACGACCAGCGGTTTCGGCAGTCCTGCGGGGTGCGGCGCGTGCTCGGTGGACGTCGGCGGGACCGGCCAGGTCGAGCAGATGTCCAGCTCGCTCGTGTCGGGCGTGCCGCCGGCCAGGAAGGGCGCGCCCGCCAGCATCCGCTCGTGGGCGCCGTCGATCGTCGCGCGGTCGGTGAGGCGCGTGTGGTCGACGCAGCGGACGGCGAAGTACGCGTCGATCGCGCCGCTGTAGTGGCCGTCGCGGTCGCGCTCGTAGTAGTCGTCGGCGAACGCCAGCAGGGTCCGACCGTTGCCTTCGGCGAGCTGCGCGAGGGCGCCGTTCAGCGCGGTCCAGTCGCCGCGGGAGTACAGGCCGCCGAACGTGCCGGTGACGGCGTCCTCGAACGACAGGTGACGGTTCCCGGCCGGGGCGGGCTTGGTGATCAGCGGACGCGCGAGGCTTTGGAAGGCATCGGTCGTGCGGGCCGGGTCGCGGCCGAGGGCGCAGTCGCGGCGAGCGGTGCACCACCGGCCGAACTCGTTCAGCGCGTCCTGGAAGCCCGCGGCCTGCGTGACCAGCGAGTCCACCAGGCTCTGGGCGGGGTCGATGGCGCCGTCGAGCAGCAGCGCGCGGACCTTGTCCGGGTACGCCTCGGCGTAGGCCGCGCCGATCTGCGTCCCGTACGAGTAGCCGAGGTAGGTCAGCTTCTCGTCGCCGAGCGCGGCGCGAAGGACGTCGAGGTCGCGTACGACCTCTCGGGTGCCGACGTTCGCAAGGAGCGTCTTGCCGTACTTCGTCGCTTCGGCGCACTTCGCGCCGTACGCAGTCGTCTCGGCGAGCTGTTTTTTCACCCCATCAGGCGACATGTCGCTTTCGACGTCGGACGCGCGGTCGGCGTCCTGCTCGGCGTCGGTGCGGCAGGTGATCCGCGGCTCGCTCGTGCCGACGCCGCGTGGGTCGAAGCCCACCAGGTCGAAGCGGTCGAGCAGCGGCGCGGCGGCGGGTGTCTTGGCCAGCGACGCCGCCGCGGCCGTCCCCCAGCCGCCGGGCCCGCCCGGGTCGACGACGAGGGAGCCGATCCGCGACTTCGCAGCCTTGTACCGCAGCAGGCCGACGGTGATCGCCGGTCCGTCCGGAGCGGCGTAGTCCAGCGGCACGCTCAGGTGCGCGCAGTCCAGTGCTTCGCCGCACGGGCTCCACGCGAGCTGCTGGTGGGTGAACTCCCCCAGGTCGGGCGGACGCGCAGGCGGCGGAGCGCTCGTGCACGCCGCCAGCAGCACCGCCAGGGCGACGGCGCCTACTGCCCGGAGCACCGCTTGCCGTCCGGGGGCAGCGTGCCGTCGACGAGGTAGTCCGTCCCCGCTTCGTCCACGCACTTCACGCCCTGCAGGAACACCGTGTGCTGCGTGCCCTCGAAGGTGAGCAGCGCGCCCTTCAGGCCCTTCGCGAGGTTGACGCCCGCCTGGTACGGCGTCGCCGGGTCGTTGGTCGTCGAGATGACCAGCGTCTTCGCCAGGCCCTGGACGTTCGGGACGTGCGGCTCGGAGGTGTTCGGCACCGGCCAGAACGCGCACGCGTCGCGGGCCGCGCTCGCCGGGCGGCCGTCGTCGAGGAACGGCGCCACCTGCACGTACTCCTCCTGCGCCTTGAGGATGACCTGCGGGTCCGTGACGCGCGGGTCGTCGACGCAGCGGATCGCGGTGAAGGCGTCCTGCGTGGTGCCGTACCTGCCGTCGGTGTCGCGCTCGTTGTAGATGTCGGCCAGCTTCTCCAGCGTCGCGCCCCGCTGCTGCCGCAGCTCGTTCAAGCCCGAGTTCAGCGTGTCCCAGAGGCTCTCCTGGTAGAGCGCCTGGATGACGCCGGTGGTGGCGTCCTCGTAGGAGAGCTTGCGGCCGTCGCCGACCGGCACCGGGAAGTCGATCAGCGGGCGGACGAGGTCCTGGAACGCCTTGACCGCGGCGTTCGCGTCCTGCCCGAGCGCGCAGTCCTGCTGGGCGGTGCACCACTTCGCGAACTGCGTGAACGCCGTCCCGAAGCCCTGGCCCTGCGCGACCAGCGACTCGACCGCGTCCTGCTCCGGGTCGACCGCGCCGTCGAGGATCATGGCGCGGACGTTCTTCGGGAACGCCTCGGCGTAGGTGGACCCGATCCGGGTGCCGTAGGAGTAGCCCAGATAGGTGAGCTTTTCGTCGCCGAGGACCGAGCGGAGGACGTCGAGGTCCTTCACGACGTCCCGGGTGCCGACGTTGGCCAGCATCCCGGTGCCGTCCTGGGTGCGCTGGGCGCACTTCGCGGCGAAGTCCTTCTCCTGCGACTCCTGCTTGAGCACGCCCGCCGGCGAGCCGTCGGTCTCGCTGTCGTCGGCGCGGTCGGCGTCGCGCTCGGAGTCGGTCAGGCAGTGGATGGCCGGCTGGCTGGCGCCGATCCCCCGCGGATCGAAGCCGACCAGGTCGAAGCGCTTGCCGAGGTCGGTGCTCGCCGTCGGCTTGATCAGCCCGGCGGCCGCGACCATGCCCGACGCGCCCGGGCCGCCGGGGTTGACCACCAGCGACCCGATCCGGGCACTTTCGTCGGTCGCCTTGTGGCGGAGCAGGCCCAGCGTGATCGTGTCGCCGGCCGGCTTGGCGTAGTCCAGCGGCACGGTCAGCCGGGCGCACTGGACGTCCTTCGCCTGGAACGCCGACCGCGCGTCTTCCGACGTCGCGTAAGGTGCGCAGTCGGCCCAGCTCAGGCTCTGGCCGTAGAACCGCTCCAGCCCGGCGGGCACCGGCCCGGACGGCGGGTGCGACTCGGTCGTCGGCGCGGGCGGCGCGGGCTTGCCGGTGGACGTGCAGGCGGTCAGCGAGGCCGCGAACAGCACGGATGTCGCAATTGCGGTGATCCGGCGACGTCGGGACCTGGCGCTGGGATGAGGGAACACGGTTGGATCGTCCCATCCGGCCGCGGAACTCGAACGCACCACCGCCACGTTGGGTGGGGCAGGCCGGTCGAGCGAGAGAGAACGGGAGACCAGGGGTGGCAGCACTGATCAGCCGGGTGGGCAAGAAGCTCCGCCGGATCATCCAACGGCCGGGCAGCGTCGAGCTGACCCGCTACGAAGCCCTGCTGCCCGCAGTCGAGAAGCTCGAACCCGAGCTCGAGAAGCTCTCCGACGAGGGGCTGACCGAGCGGGCGGGCAAGCTCCGCGAGACGCTGGAGCACACCGCGTTCGGCGACGACCAGCTGGTCGAGGTGTGCGCGCTCGGCCGCGAGGCCGCCCGCCGCGCGCTCGGCGAGCGCGCGTTCGACGTCCAGATCCTCGGCACGATGGGCCTGCTCACCAAGCACGTCGTGCAGATGGAGACCGGTGAGGGCAAGACGCTCGCCGGTGCGCTGGCCGCGGCCGGCTACGCCATCCGCGGGAAGCGCGTGCACGTCGTCACGGTCAACGACTACCTGGCCCGGCGCGACGCGGAGTGGATGGGCCCGGTCTACGCCCTCCTCGGCGTGTCGGTCGGCTGGGTCGAGCCCGCGCACTCCCGCGAAGAGCGTCGCGAGGCTTACGCCAAGGACGTCACGTACGGCGCCGTCGCCGAGATCGGCTTCGACGTGCTGCGCGACCGGCTGGTGACTTCCGTCGACGACCTCGTCCAGCCCGACCCCGAGGTCGCGATCGTCGACGAGGCGGACTCGGTGCTCGTCGACGAGGCCCGCGTCCCGCTGGTGATGGCCGGCTCGATCGACCACACCGACGCCGACGAAGAGGTCGCGAAGGTCGTCCGGCGGCTGCGGCTCAACCTGCACTACGAGACCGACAGCGAAGGCCGCAACGCCTGGCTGACCGACGCCGGCGCGTCCGTCGTCGCCAAATCGCTCGGCCTGGACGTCGACGACCTCTACGGCGAGACGGCGTCCGACCGGCTCCCCGCGGTGAACGTCGCGCTGCACGCGCACGCCCTGCTCACCCGAGACGTCGACTACCTCGTCCGCGACGGCAAGGTCCAGCTCATCAACGCCGCGCGCGGCCGCGTCGCCGAGCTGCAGCGCTGGCCGGACGGCCTCCAGGCGGCCGTCGAGGCGAAGGAGCAGGTCAGCGCGACCGACCGCGGCGAGATCCTGGACTCGATCACCGTCCAGGCGCTGCTCGCGCGCTACCCCGAGGTCGCCGGCATGACCGGCACCGCGGTCGCCGTCGCCGAGCAGCTGCGGGAGTTCTACGAGCTCGAGGTCGCGGTCATCCCGCCGAACACGCCGAACATCCGCGAAGACCTCCCGGACCGGATCTTCGCCTCGCCGTCGCAGAAGCTGCGGGCGATCGAGGAGGAGATCCGCACGGTCCACGAGACCGGGCGGCCGATCCTCGTCGGCACCCAGGACGTCGCCGAGTCCGAGGAGCTGGCCGAAAAGCTGGCGAAGGTCGACCTCGAGTGCGTCGTGCTCAACGCGCGCAACGACGCCGAAGAGGCCGCGATCATCGCCGAGGCCGGCAAGAAGGGCGCGGTCACCGTGTCCACGCAGATGGCCGGCCGCGGCACCGACATCCGGCTGGGCGGCACCGACGGCGCGACCCGCGACGAGGTCGTCGAGCTGGGCGGGCTGCACGTCATCGGCACCGCGCGGTACCCGTCGAGCCGCCTGGACGGCCAGCTGCGCGGCCGCTCCGGCCGGCAGGGCGACCCGGGCAGCGCGATCTTCTTCGCGAGCCTGAACGACGAGCTGGTGCTGTCGAACGCGCCGGACGTGCCCGAGGGCATCACCGACGACGAAGAGACCGGCGAGATCACCGACCCGGCGGCGCTGCGGCAGCTCAACCACGCCCAGCGCGTCGCCGAGGGTGTCGACCTGGAGATCCACCGCAACACCTGGCGCTACACGCGGCTGATCGAGCGGCAGCGGCGTGACCTGCTGGTGCACCGCGACAAGGTGCTTCGCACCGCGTACGCGGCGGAGCAGCTGGAGAAGGCCAACCCGGAGAAGTTCGCCGAGCTGAAGGAGAAGCTCGACGACCAGGACAAGCTGGAGCACATGTGCCGCGAGGTGCTGCTGTTCCACGTCGACCAGCTGTGGTCGGACCACCTGGCGTACCTGACCGACGTCCGCGAGAGCATCCACCTGCGCGCGCTGGCGCGCGAGACGCCGCTGGACGAGTTCCACCGCGCGGCGATCCCGGAGTTCCACAAGATCATCGCCGAGGCGGATTCGCGCGCGGCGAAGACGCTGGAAGAGGCCGAGCTGACGGACGAGGGCATCGACCTCGGCGAGGCGGGCGTCCGGCGGGCGAACACGACGTGGACCTACCTGGTGCACGACAACCCGTTCGACTCGGACTTCGAGCAGACCATCAAGAAGGTCCGGAGCATGATCAAGCGGAAGTAGGCTTTCGCGTTCGGAGGCCCCCGTCCGGTTCGCCGGGCGGGGGCCGTTCGATTTCGCCCACATTCGCTCGGCTGGGCAGGTGGCCGTGGGACAGAATGGCGGTATGCCGCAACTGCGCATCGCGCTCGCCCAGGTCAACCCCACCGTCGGTGATCTCGACGGCAACGCCGACCTGCACGTCGCCTGGACCCGCCGGGCCGCCGAAGCCGGCGCCCACGTCGTGGTCTTCCCCGAGATGTCCCTGACCGGTTATCCCGTCGAGGACCTGGCGCTGCGCAAGACCTTCGCCGCCGCTTCCCGGCAGGGTGCCGAGTCGCTGGCGCGCCGCCTCGACGAGGCCGGCTGCGGCGAAGTGCTGACCTACGTCGGCTACCTCGACCTCGACGACGTCGGCCCGCGCGACGCGGCCGCGGCGCTGTACCGCGGCGAGGTCGTCGCGCGGCAGTTCAAGCACCACCTCCCGAACTACGGCGTCTTCGACGAGCACCGCTGGTTCAAGCCGGGCACCGAGCTCGACGTCGTCCGGTTCCACGGGCTCGACATCGGCATGGTCGTCTGCGAGGACATCTGGCAGGACGGCGGCCCGATCTCGGCGCTGGGCCGCGCCGGCGTCGACCTCGTCGTGGCGCCGAACGCGTCGCCGTACGAACGCTCGAAGGACGAGCAGCGGCTGCCGCTCATCGCGCGCCGCGCCGCCGAAGCCGGCGCGCCGCTGGTCTACACCAACCAGATCGGCGGCCAGGACGACCTCGTGTTCGACGGCGACTCGCTGGTCGTCGGCGCGGACGGCACGCTGCTGGCGCGGGCGCCGCAGTTCGTCGAGCACCTGCTCGTGCTGGACATGGACCTGCCGAAGACCGAGTACGCGGGCGACGGTTCGTACGAAGGCCTGGACGTCCGGCGCCGCGTGCTCAGCGAGGAGCCGGTGCCCGCGTACGAGCCGACCGCCGAGCCGGTGATCAGCGAACCGCTGTCGGACGAGGCCGAGGTGTGGCACGCGCTGGTCGTCGGGCTGCGGGACTACGTGCACAAGAACGGGTTCTCGTCGGTGATCTTCGGGTTCTCCGGCGGCATCGACTCGGCGGTCTGCGCGGCGCTGGCCGCCGACGCGCTGGGCGGCGACAACGTCTACGGCGTCTCGATGCCGTCGAAGTACTCGTCGGGCCACTCGAAGGACGACGCGGCCGACCTCGCGCGGCGGATCGGGGCGCACTACCGCGTCGAGCCGGTCGAGGACATGGTGCGGGTGTACGTCGAGCAGCTTCGGTTGACCGGGCTGGCCGAGGAGAACATCCAGGCGCGGACGCGGGGCATGCTCCTCATGGCACTGTCCAATCTGGACGGTCATCTGGTGCTGGCCACGGGCAACAAGACCGAGCTGGCCGTCGGGTACTCGACGATCTACGGGGACGCGGTCGGCGCGTTCGCCCCGATCAAGGACGTCTTCAAGACGCACGTCTGGCAGCTCGCCCGGTGGCGCAACGCCGAAGCGGCGAAGCGCGGCGAGACCCCGCCGATCCCGGAGAACTCGATCACCAAGCCGCCGTCGGCCGAGCTGCGACCCGGCCAGGTCGACACGGACTCGCTGCCGGACTACGCGCTGCTCGACGACATCCTCGACGACTACGTCGAGGGCGACCGCGGGTACGCGGACCTGGTGTCCGCGGGGTTCGAGCCGGAGACGATCGACCGCGTGGTGCGGATGGTCGACAAGGCCGAGTACAAGCGGCGCCAGTACCCACCGGGCACGAAGATCACGTTCAAGGCGTTCGGCCGTGACCGGCGGCTGCCGATGACGAACCTGTGGCGCGAGGGCAAGGCCTAGCTCAACGCGACCTGACGGCCTTCGGGGGTTTTGAGGACGGCGGACAGGCCGGCTTCGTTCGCTCGGCGGACCAGGAATTCGAGGCCGAGCGCGTCGGTGGCCCTGCGCACCGACTCCGGGTCCGGATGGGTGCCGGTGACCATGAGCAGGGGGATCTGGGGCAGGCCGCGCGTCGTCGGGTGCGGGGTGATGCCCCAGTCGATGAGGAACGGGCGGAGCGTGCCCGGGGCGCTCGGCGGGGTCAGGCGCCAGCGCAGGACGTCACCCTCGTGCGTCTCGCGGGACATTTCGACGGCGTCGCCGGGGTCGAAGCCGTGGGCTCTCGCTCGGGCGATGGTCGCGTCGAGGTCGGTGGTGCGGACGGCCCAGGCGACGAGCGCGGGCTCGGTCAGGTCGTCGATGCTGAAGGGCCGCGGGCTTCCGGGGTCCGGTTGCGCCGGGTCCGGGCCGATGACCTCCAGGTACATGCCGGCGCCGAGGTCGGCGAGGTGGTTGGCGGTGCCGAGGCCGAGGTGGCTCCCGCCGGGCGCGGGCGTGACGCCGGTGAGCGCGGTGACGCGGGCGACGGCCTCGGCGAGGTCCGGGCCGGCGTAGACGAGGTGATCGAGCACGGGCTCATTTTGTCGTACCCCGGCCGTAGGCTCGCAAGATGACGATGGGGTGCACGGTGTTCGACACGGCGATCGGCGCGTGCGGGCTCGCGTGGCGTGACGACGTCGTGGTCGGGGCGTCGCTGCCTTCGGGCGGCGCTGCCGCGATGCGCGCTTACCTGACGCGGCGGTTCCCGGACGCCGTGTTCGGGACGCCTGGGCCGCGGGTGCAGGCCGCGGTGGACGGGATCATGGCGCTGCTGGGTGGCGCGCGGGTGGACTTGGCCGGTGTCGCGCTGGACCTTTCGGGCGTGCCGCCGTTCAACCGGCGCGCGTACGAGATCGCGCGGACGATCCCCCCGGGCAAGACGTTGACCTATGGGGACATCGCGCACCGGCTGGGGCTGCCGGGGTCGGCTCAGGCCGTGGGGCAGGCGATGGGGCAGAACCCGTTTCCGCCGATCGTGCCGTGCCACCGGGTCTTGGCGGCGGGTGGGAAGGACGGCGGGTTTTCGGCTCGGGGCGGGGTCGAGACGAAGCGCCGGATGCTGGTGATCGAAGGCGCGCTGGCGGACGAGCCCACGCTGTTCTGACGCCTGGGGCGGCCCGGGTGCCGGTTCGGTGGTGGGCGAGCAGGCCGCTGGGGCGACACGCGTACCCAGGCGGTCGCTCGCGTACCCAGGCGGTCGCTCGCGTACCCAGGCGGTCGCTCGCGTACCCAGGCGGTCGCTCGCGTACCCAACGGTCGCTCGCGTGCCCAACGGTCGGCTCGCGTGATTGGCGGGTCGACACGGCCCGGCGGGCCTTCAAACCGGGCCGGGACCATGAGTGCGAGTGGGCCGGGGGCGGGTGGCGGGGGTCAGGCGGGTTGGGGTGTCCAGGGCTTGATCCAGCCGTTCTCCGGCCAGCCCTCGGCCGCTGCCATCAGGGGGATCGCCGTGCCGCCGTCGATGTGCTCGCGGATGATGTCCGCGTGGCCCGCGTGGCGGGCCGTCTCCTCGATCAGGTGCAGCAGGACCCAGCGGACCGACCACGCCTCGACGTCCTGCGGGTACCACGGCACGCCCTTCGGCACCGGGACCGGCCGGCCGAGGTCGTCGATGCCCGCGATGACCTCCGCCGTGCGCGCCGCGACCTCGTCGTAGCGCTTCAGCACGCTCTCCAGCGTCTCCTCCGGGCCCAGGCGGTAGCCCGACCGGTAGTCCGCCATCGCCTCGTCGAACGGCTTCTGGGGCCGCTGCAGCAGGATGTCGAGCCAGCCGTCCTCCGTGGACGCCACGTGCTTCACCAGGCCGCCCACCGACAGTGCGCTCTTCGTCGGCGTGAGCCTCGCCTGGTCGTCCGTCAGACCGTGGGCGGCCACCTTCAGCACGTGCCGCTGCTGCTCCAGGAACCGCAGCAGTCCGTCACGCTCGTCGGCCACCGGGGGCACGTTTCCCGCCATTTCGGTCCTCCTCGAAAGTCCGTTGCCGCGATGGTGCCACGCACCACCGACAGTTCAGCCGCGCGGAGCGTGCCGCGGCGCCGGCTTGATGAAGGCGTACGCCCCGCCGGCGGCGAACAGCACCGCGCGCACCACCAGCTGGACGCGCGTGCAGACGCCCTCGAAGGTGCCCAGCTGCCGGGCGAGGACGACGGCCAGCCAGGTCGCCAGCACCAGGACGAGCCCGGCGACGGCGAGCGCGCGCCAGCCCGGCGGCCACCACAGCACGAGGCTGATCACGCCGATCGTCAGTACGACGCTGAGCAGCGACGAGATCCAGCCGCTGCTGGCCGGGTAGGCGGCCTGGGCCAGCACGACGACGCCGAACGCGCTCACCGAGATCGAGCTGAGCCGCGCCGTCCACTGGACCGGGCCGAGCCGGTGCAGCGGCGGCCCGGCGAGCAGGAACGCCACCCCCGAGATCGCGAGCAGGATCCGGAACACCGGCGGGCCGCCGAGCAGCGCCTCGGCCGGGTCGCGGACCGGCGACACGCCCGTGGGCAGGAAGAATTCCAGCAGCCAGCCCGAATACGCCAGCACGGCGACTCCCATGAGGAGGGCCGAGGCGATTCGAGCCGTGCGCACGAGGCACACATTAAGCGACCCCCGGCGCCTCGGCCGCATCACCGTGATCAGGTCGACCGAGTCGTTATGCCTGCGGACGGACGAAGGGGAACAGCACCGTCTGGCGGATCGAGGCTCCGGTGAGCATCATGAGCAGCCGGTCCACGCCGAGGCCGAGCCCGCCGGTCGGCGGCATCCCGTGCTCCAGGGCCAGCAGGAAGTCGTCGTCCAGCTCCATCGCTTCGACGTCGCCGCTGGCCGCCCGCAGCGACTGCGCCTCCAGCCGCCGCCGCTGCTCGATCGGGTCGGTCAGCTCGGTGTAGGCGGTGCCGACCTCGGACCCGAACGCGATCAGGTCCCAGCGCTCGGCCAGCCGGGGGTCCGCGCGGTGCTGGCGGGTGAGCGGCGAGACGTCGGTCGGGTAGTCCGTGTAGAAGGTCGGCAGCACGGTCGCGCCCTCGACGAGGTGCTCGAACGCCTTGAGCACGAGGTCGCCGTGGCTCGGGTCCTCTCCCACCGGCACGCCCGACGCGAGGCACAACCGCCGCAGGTCGGCCACGGACGTCCCCGAGTCGACCTGCTCGCCGAAGGCCGCCGAGACGGCGTCGTGCACCGTGATCACCGGCCAGTCGCCGGAGATGTCGTATTCGACGACCTTGCCGTCCGCGTCGGGCCGGCGCACGACCTGGGCGCCGTACGCCGCTTCGGCCGCGTGCTGAACCAGCTCGCGGGTCAGCGTCCGCATCGTGTCGTAGTCCGCGTACGCCTGGTACGCCTCGAGCATCGTGAATTCGGGGTTGTGCGTCGCGTCGACGCCTTCGTTGCGGAAGTTCCGGTTCAGCTCGAAGACGCGCTCGACGCCGGCCACGCACAGCCGCTTCAGGTACAGCTCGGGCGCGATCCGCAGGTACATCCGCATGTCGTAGGCGTTGATGTGCGTGACGAACGGCCGCGCGTTGGCGCCGCCGTGGACCGTCTGCAGCATCGGCGTCTCGACCTCGAGGTAGTCGGCGTGGTGCAGCCGGTCGCGCACCGCGCGGACCACTGTGGACCGCAGCCGCAGCATGTTCGTCGAGTCCGGGTTGACCGCGAGGTCGAGGTAGCGCTGCCGCACCCGCGTCTCCGGGTCGGTGAGGCCCTTCCGCTTGTCCGGCAACGGGTGCAGGCACTTCGCGGTGACCGTCCACTCGTCGACGAGGACCGAGAGCTCGCCCCGCTTCGACGTCACGACCTGCCCGCTGACGCCGACGTGGTCGCCGAGGTCGACACCGGTCCGCCAGCCCGTGAGGTCGAGCTCGCCGGCTTCGAGCATCAGCTGGATCTCGCCGCTGAAGTCCTTGACGCGCGCGAAGCACAGCCCGCCGAGGTTGCGCATGGCCAGCACGCGCCCGGCGATCCGGACGCGGTGGCCGGTGGTGCTGCCGGGCTGCAGGCCGCCGAACTTCCGGACGACGTCGCCGATGTGGTCGTCGCGGCGAAACCCGACCGGGTACGGGTCGATCCCGGCCTCGCGCAGCTTGGCGAGCTTGGCCATCCGGACGCGGACCTGTTCCGGCCGCCGCGCCGGCTTCGCCGCCGGGACCACCGCGGACTCCTCGATCTCCCGGACGCGCGCGACGAACTCGCCGCCGACCGTCTCCAGCCGCAGCGACCGCGACCGTCCGGTGGGGACGAACCCTTCGAGCGCGCCCGCGACGATGCCGACGCGCGGCAGCCGCCGAGCCGAGGAGTAGCAGAGGAACCTTGGCTCCCACTCCGGCCCGTACTTGGCGTTGGACCGGTACAGCGATTCGAGCTGGAAGAACCGCGACGCGACGCTGAGGATCCCGCGCCAGGCCCGCAGCACCGGGCCGGCGCCGATCCGCTCGCCCTCGGAGAAGACCGCGCGGAACATCGCGAAGTTGAGCGAGATCCGCTGCGCGCCCAGGTGCGGCCCGGCCGCGACGACCTCGGCGATCATGTACTCGTTGAGGCCGTTTTCGGCGTCGCGGTCGCGGCGCATGAGGTCGAGCGAAAGCCCGCGCCTGCCCCACGGCACGAACGACAGCAGGCCGCGCAGGTCGCCGCGGGCGTCGTAGGCCTCGACCATCACGCTGCGGCCGTCGCTCGGGTCGCCGAGCCGGCCCAGCGCCATCGAGAAGCCGCGTTCGGTCTCGGCGCCGCGCCAGGCCTGGGCGCGGGCGAGCAGCTCGGCCATCTCGTCGTCGGGGATCTCGCCGTGGCGGCGGACCCGTGAGGTGTAGCCGGCCCGCTCGATGCGCTTGACGGCCTGGCGCACCGAGCGCCGCTCCGGTCCGGCGAGGCTGAACTCGCGCACGTCGAGCACGGCTTCGTCGCCGATCTCCAGGGCACGCAGCCCGGCGTCGGTATACGTTTTCGCGCCGCGCTCGCTCGCCCCGAGCACGCCCGGCGTCCAGCCGTACGTGCGCGCCTCGTCGAGCCACGCGCGGACGGCGTCCGGCCAGGCTTCCGGGTCGCCGATCGGGTCGGCGCTGGCGACGCTGGTGCCGGCGAGCACGCGGTACGTCACCGCCGCGCGGCCGTTCGGCGAGAAGACGACGCTCTTGTCGCGCCGGGTGGCGAAGTAGCCGAGGGAGTCGTCCTCGCCGTGCTCGGCCAGCAGCCGCCGGACGCGAAGCTCCTCTTCGTCCGTCCGCAGGCGACGGCTGCGTACACCGCGGAAGAGCATGTACAGCGACGCGGTGGCCACCAGGGTCGCGCTGAGGTCGAGGAACACGTCCAGCCAGGCCGGCCCCTCGCCGACGCCGATCCGGCGCAGCTGCAGGTTCTCGCCGGTCGCGTGGTTCACGACCCAGGCGAAGCGCTCCCAGCTGTCGCCGAGGTGCCCGGGGAACGCCTCCGTCAGCGCCCAGCCGACAAGGATGACCGCGGCGAACCCGCCGAAGAGCATGGTCAGGCCGTCGCGCCAGGCGCTCGGCGCGAGCCGGGCGGGAAACGCCCGGCGCAGCGTGAGCAGGAAGACGATCAGCGCGACCGAAAGCACGTCGGCCACGGTGAGGGTCCACAGCTGGACCGGGATGTGCCGGACCTGCTTCGCGCCGAGCGAGAACAGCTCGGGCGACCACAGCAGCGTCGCCTGCAGGGCGAGCGTGTAGATCAGGCCGGCGACCTGGAACAGCACCAGCGTGTACAGCGCCGCCTTCTTGCGGCGGCGCAGCGCGGCGCCCAGCACCACCAACAGGAGCACCATCACCACGCTGGCGCTGGTGGGCACGCTCAGGCTCGAGAACACCATGTCGATGCCGGCGAGCAGGCGCCCGTGCGTGCCGTTGGTGAACAGGAGCAGCACCGAGAACACCGCGGCCAGCTGCACCACGGTCGCGACGATGCCGCCCGCCTTGGCCTTCCAGGCGGGGAGACGCGTACGCGTGCTCGGGAGGTTTCCCATCGTTGCTTTCGTCGCCTTTCGCGGCCGATCGGTCGTCATGCCCTCTTCTTGACGTAAGTGAACCCAGATTGGTTGTCCCCGGACATCAACCTGAAGGCTGACGGCCCCTGGTCCCGCCGCACGACGGTGTGAAGCTGGTCGCACGAGGTTGGGGTGCCACCGGGTGCGTGTCACGCTTTGAGACGCCTCTGCTCCACGACCCGGGGACCTCACCGAGGCCTCGAGGGAAGGACGGTCGACGACGATGTCTGCCAGCGCTGAAGAACCCGCCCCCTACGGCACCGGATCCGCGCCCAAGCCGGCTTCGGGCCGGAAGGTCCGCGTCCACCACCTGCGGGAACTCAAGGAACGCGGCGAGCCGTGGCCCATGCTCACCGCGTACGACATGTACACCGCCGCGCTGTTCGACGAGGCCGGGATCCCCGTGCTGCTCGTCGGCGACTCCGCGGCCAACAACGTCTTCGGCTACGACACGTCGCTGCCGGTGACGGTCGACGAGCTGTTGCCGCTGGTCCGGGCGGTCACCCGGTCGGTCAAGCGGGCCCTCGTGGTCGCCGACCTGCCGTTCGGCTCCTACCAGCTCTCGCCGCAGCAGGCGCTGGAGACGTCGGTGCGGTTCATGAAGGAGGGCCGCGCGCACGCCGTGAAGCTCGAAGGCGGACGGCGGTTCGCCGCGCACGTCGAGGCACTGACGTCGGCAGGCGTGCCGGTGATGGGCCACATCGGGTTCACCCCGCAGAGCGAGCACAACCTCGGCGGCTACCGGGTGCAGGGGCGCGGCGAAGCGGCCGACGTGCTGCTCGCCGACGCGCTGGCGCTGCAGGAGGCCGGGGCGTTCGCGGTGGTGATGGAGATGGTGCCCGCCGAAGCGGCGAAGCGCGTCACGGCGGAGCTGAAGATCCCGACGGTCGGCATCGGCGCCGGCCCGGACTGCGACGCGCAGGTGCTCGTCTGGCAGGACATGGCCGGGCTGCGCCGCGGCAAGGCACCGCGGTTCGTCAAGCGCTACGCCGACGTCGCGACGGTGCTGCAGAACGCGGCGACGGCCTTCGCGGAGGACGTCCGGCGCGGCGAGTTCCCGGCGCCCGAGCACGCGTTCCACGACTGAGCCGGTCACCGGCGCTTGAACCGATCCGCGAGCGCCGGGTCGTTCTCCCACCACAGCCCCGACGTCGATGCGGCGCCCGAAGCGGCTTCTTCGTCCAACTGGACGTCGATCTGCTTCGCGCGCCGCTCGTCGTCGCGGGCCCACCGGACGAACAGCGCGACCACGAACGGCAGGCCGGCGATGTCGCCGCCGATCCACAGCACGCCCGCGCCGATGATCTGGTCGGTGCGGGGATCGGGCCCCCACCCCGGGTGCGCGGCCGCGTAGTGCGCCGGCGCGAGCAGCGGGCCGAGCCAGAGGACGAGGCCGAGCGCGCCGTCGAAGACGACCTCGGTGAAGGCGATCCACACCGACACCAGGTGCGGGTCCGTGCGCGGGGTCGGATCGAGGCCAAGGCGCGTCCAGAAGTACGTGAAGCCGGCCAGCACGAGCGTGAGCCGGACCAGGCCGTCGACGGCCGGCGAGCGCAGCGTGAGGTCGTAGAGCGGGGTCAGGTAGAGCACCAGCACCGGCACGACCAAGGTGAGCGTGACGACCGGCGGGAACGTCAGCGCGCGGGCGAGCGGGCCGCGGCCGTGCTCGCGCAGCCACCGGGCCGGGACGGTGTCGAGCAGGAGGCGGATCGGCGAGCCCAGGGCCAGCAGCAGCGGCGTGACCATCAGCAGCGTGACGGTCTGGACCGCGCGGACCCAGAACAGCGTCGTGTCGTAGACGGCCAGTGCCGAGCAGGTGACGAGCACGATCGTCGCGAGGCCGGCGAGGAACGCCACCGTGCGGCCCGGCGGCCAGTCGCGACGGCGGGCCGCGCGGACGTAGAGCACGCCCAGTACGAGCACGAGCAGGACCGCCGGGACGTCGAACGTCCAGGCGGTCAGGAGGCGGTCCGCCGTCAGCGGCACGTCACACCGCGAAGAAGATCAGGCTGCCGATTCCGGCGACCACGCAGTAAATGGCGAACGGGGTCAGCGTGCGCGTCTCGAAGTAACCCGTGAGGAACCGGACAGAAATGTACGAAGCGACCCCGGCGATGACGCTGCCGACCAGCGCCGGGCCGAGCGAAGCGTGGTTCTCCGGGGCGAACAGCGTCGGCATCTTCAGCACGCCCGCGGCGAGGATGACCGGCGTGGCCAGCAGGAACGCGAAGCGTGCGGCGTCCTCGTGGCCGAGCCCGCGGCGCAGCCCGGCGACCATCGTGATGCCCGAGCGGCTGATGCCCGGCAGCAGCGCGAGGATCTGCGCGGCGCCGATCAGCACCGCCTCGCCGACCCGCAGCTTCGCCAGCCGGACGTCGGTCGCCTCCTCGACGGTGACCGCCCGCATGACCAGGGTCTCCTCGGCGGAGAAGTCCACTGTGTCCTCGTTCGGCCCGGCCGGCTTCCGGGAGAACTTCTCGGCCGCGTAGAGGACGCCGCCGTTGAGCGCGAGGAAGATGGCCGACGGCACCGGCTTGCCGAGGAAGTCGCGCAGCAGTCCTTCGAGGAGCAGCCCGGCCAGCCCGACCGGGATCGTGGCGAGCACGAGCAGCCACGCGAGCCGCTGGTCGGGGGTGCGGACCTCGCGGTACCGGACCGACGTCCACAGGCCGCGGATGATCCGCACCCAGTCCTTCCGGAAGAACAGCACGAGCGCCAGCGCGGTGGCGACGTGCATCGCGACGAGCACCGCCAGGTACGGCGAATCCTTGCCGATGCTCAGGTCCTGCTGCCACTGCCCGCCGAGCCAGGCGGGCAGCAGGATGCTGTGGCCGAGACTGGACACCGGAAACAATTCCGACACCCCTTGCAAGGCGCCGACGACAATCGCCTCGACATAGGTCACCGCGGACATTCCGAGCCTTCCCGTACCACTTTTCGAAACTCCGACACCGGAACGTACCGGCCCATTCGTTAAGCCCGGGCAAGGGGCACCCGCGTGCTCAGCGTCCTCTCAACGTTTGTTCACATACATGAACTTCAGTCATGTCCTTGACTGGCGTTCGGGCCGTGGCTTAGCGTTTAGCCCGTCACCGCCACGACGAAGATTCGAACCTCGACGAGGAGGACCGGGATGCGGACTCGTGAGCGGGTTCCGGCCGGCACGACCGGAACCACCGCACAGGCCATCGCCGTGCGAACCGAAACCACCTTCGCCGGTACCCGTATCTGGGCGGCGTTCACCGCCCACCCCGGGAAATTCGCGGACGCGGCCCACCGCCGCTGACGCGTCACGGACGGGAGCCCGCTCAGCCCGGCGGCGGGGGCGGGCTCCCACCTTTCTTGGTCGTCGCCCCGGCACTGGCTGATCCCAGGGCGTCGGGGCGACGACCAGGACTCTCCGGCAGAGTGTCGGGCATGGACGAGCTGTACCCGCCGATTCCCCCGCGCGCCGAAGGGTTCCTGGACGTCGGCGACGGCCACCGGATCCGGTGGCAGGAGGCGGGCAACCCGGCCGGGAAGCCGGTCGTGGTCCTCCACGGCGGGCCCGGCAGCGGGATCGCGCCGATGGCCCGGCGGCACTTCGACCCCACGGCCTACCGGATCGTCCTGTTCGACCAGCGCGGCTCGGGCCAGTCGACGCCGGGAGCGGACGACCTGGGCGCGAACACCCTGTGGCACCTGGTTTCCGACATGGAGAAGCTGCGCGAACGGCTCGGCATCGAACGCTGGCAGCTCTTCGGCGGTTCCTGGGGCGCGACCCTCGCACTCGCGTACGCGCAGACGCATCCTTCGCGCGTCAGCGAAATCGTCCTGCGCGGCGTCTTCACCGTGCGGCGGAGCGAACTGGACTGGATCTACCGCGGCGGGGCGGCGAACCTGTTCCCGCGCGAGTGGGAAGCCTTCCTCGCTCCCATCCCGGCTTCCTCGCGAGACGACCCGCTCACCGCGTACAGCGATCTTCTGGCCCATCCGGAGAAGGAGGTCCGGTACCGCGCGGCGGTCGCGTGGAGCACCTGGGAGGGGGCGACGGTTTCCGTGCAGCCGCAGGAAGCCTTCCTCCGCCAGTACGCGGAACCGGCGTTCGCGCTGACGTTCGCGCGGCTCGCGGTCCACTACTTCTCGCACGGCGCGTGGCTCGAAGACGGCCAGCTGATCCGCGACGCGGGCAAGCTGGCCGGCATCCCGGGCGTGCTCGTGCAGGGCCGCTACGACACGGTGTGCCCGCCGGTGACGGCTTACGAGTTGCACCGCGCGTGGCCGGGTTCGGAGCTGAAGCTGCTGGAGGGTGCCGGGCACGCGGTGACGGACCCGGGCGTGCTGGCCGCCCTGCGCGCGGCGACGGACTCGTTCCGGCCCTAGAGCCGGCCGCCCGAAGCCGTGTCGCCGGACAGGCGCTGGGCCAGGTACACCGGGACCGTCGAGACGACGATCAAAACCGCCGCGACGACGTTGACGATCGGGGCCTGGTTGGGCCGGAACAGGTTGTCGTAGATCCAGATCGGCAGCGTCTCCATGCCCGTGCCCAGGGTGAACGTCGTCACGATGATCTCGTCGAACGACAGCGCGAACGCCAGCAGGCCGCCGGCCAGCAGCGCCGAGCGCAGCATCGGGAACGTCACCAGCCGGAACGTCGTGAAGCCCGTCGCGCCGAGGTCCATCGACGCCTCCTCCAGGCTGCCGCCCATCCGGCGCAACCGCGCGACCACGTTGTTGAACACCACCACGATGCAGAACGTCGCGTGCGCGATGATCGCCGTCAGCAGGCCGAGGTTGATGCCCAGGATCGTCCGGAACGCGTTGTTCAGCGCGATGCCCGTGACGATCCCCGGCAGCGCGATCGGCAGGATGATCAGCAGCGACACCGGGTTGCGCCCGAAGAACCGGTAGCGCTGCAACGCGAACGCCGCCATCGTGCCGAGCACCAGCGCGATCGCCGTCGCCGCCAGGCCCGCCTGCACGCTCGTCCACAACGCGTGCAACGCGCCTTCGTTCGACCCGGCCCGGCTCCACCATTCGAGCGTGAAGCGGGACGGCGGCCAGCCGAACGTCGTGTCCGCGTTGAACGAGTTGAGCAGCACCACCAGCAGCGGGAAGTAGATCACCGCCAGGCCGAGGCCCAGCGCCGTCCACAACAGCGCCCGAGACGTCCGCACCGAGACTCCTAGAGGTTGTCCAGCGCGCCGGTGCGGCGCACCGCGGCCAGGTAGCCGAGCATGATCACGACCGGCACCGTGGCCACCGTCGCGGCGAACGGGAGGTTGTTGGCCGCGCCGATGTTGTCGTAGACCACGTTGCCGAGCATCTGCGACGTGCCGCCGACGATCTTCACCGCGATGTAGTCGCCCAGGGACAGCGAGAACGTGAAGATCGAGCCCGCCACGATCGCCGGGAACGTCAGCGGCAGGATCACCGAGCGGAACGTCCGGAACGAACGGGCGCCGAGGTCACCGGAAGCGTCCACGAGGGAGTCCGGCAGCCGGTCGAGGCCCGCGTAGATCGGCAGGATCATGTACGGCAGCCACAGGTACGACAGCGTGATGATGGTGGCCGTGACGCCGTAGCCGGGGGAAAGCCAGTTCAGGGCGCCATTGCCCGACAGCATCGAGCGCCACGCGTACGCCTTGACCAGGTAGCTCGCCCACAGCGGCGTCATCACCGCGATCACCAGGATCCGCTGCGCGCGCGGCGACGCGAGCTTGGCCATCGCGAACGCCATCGGGAACGCGATGACGGCGTCGATCACCGTGACCAGTGCCGCGATCCCGACCGTGCGGAAGGTGATCGTGCGGTAGACCGCGTTGCTGAAGAGCGTCTTGAAGTTGTCCAGCGACCAGTCGATGACGACCTGGCCGGTGAACGCGTCGGTGCGCCAGAACGCCGTCACGAACAACGCGGCCAGCGCGCCCAGGTAGGCGAGGCCGAGCCAGAGCAGGGGCGCGGAGAGCAGGAAACCCAGGCGCAGCCGGGGTTTCCGGTAGAAGAAGGCCGATACGGCGGTCATCGCACCTCGCAGGGAAGGTCCGGGAGCGGCGGGCGGAGTGGGGGGACACAGCCCGCCGCTCCCGGAGTTCGGGGGTCAGCCCTTGATCTCGGTCCAGGCCTTCGTCCACTCGCCGTAGTCCTTGCACTTGACGTCCGTGCGGCCGTCGAGGCACTGCGGGATCGGCGTGGTCCAGTAGGCGATCTTCGCCGCGTACGTCGCGTCGCCGGCGTGGTAGGTGTCGCAGAGTGTCTTGTCCGTCATCTCCGCGCACGCCTTCGTGTTCGCCGGCGCCTCGCCGAAGTACTCGGCGACCTGGGCGTTGACCTTCGGGCTGATGATGTAGTCGAGCCACTTGTACGCGCACGTCTTGTGCGCCGACTTCGCCGCGACCATCCAGGTGTCCGACCACCCGGTCGCGCCCTCGCTCGGCACGGCCGACTCCAGCGGCGCGCCCTCGCCCTTGGTCAGGTTGACCGTGACCTGCCAGGCGGTGCCGACAACGGCGTCGGCGTTCTTCAGCGCCTGCGACTCCTTGAGGTAGTCCGACCAGTACTCGGACACGAGCGGCCGCTGCTGCTTGAGCAGGTTGACCGCGGCGGTGAACTGCTTGTCGTCCAGGGCGTACGGGTTCTTGATGCCGAGGTCCGGCTGGTGCGCCATCAGGTACAGCGCGGCGTCGGCGATGTAGATCGGCGAGTCGTAGGCGATCACCTTGCCCTTGTAGGGCGAGTTCGCGTCGAACATCACCGACCACGACGTCGGCGCGGGCGTCACCTTGTCGGTGCGCCAGGTCAGCAGGTTCGCGCCCCAGCCGTGCGGGATGCCGTAGGACACGCCGCCGACGCTGTTCCACGGCTTGTCCTTGAGGAACGGCTGCACGTCGGCGTAGTTCGGCACCAGCGCGGTGTTCACCGGCTCGGCGTCCCCGGAGGCGACCAGCCGCAGCGACGCGTCACCCGAGGCGGAGACGACGTCGTACTGCCCGGTCTTCATCAGCGTCACGGCCTCGTCGGACGTGCCGAACGGCTTGACGTTCACCTTGCAGCCGGTCTGCTGCTCGAACGGCGTGACCCAGTTGACCTTCGGGTCGTTCGAGCCGTTCTCCGCGTACCCCGGCCAGGCCAGCACGTTCAGCTGCCCCTCCGGCTGCCCCAGTGCCTTCAGCGCCTCGAGCTTCGGCGGGGTGAACCCCTGCGCGCCCGGCGGCGCGGCCGAGTTCGAACCGGACGTGCCACATGCAGCCAACAGCAGGCTCGCGCCGAGGATCCCGGCCAGCCGCGTTTTCCTGTTCTTCATGGCAACCCTTTCACTGACCGGGGACCTGAAAGCTGTGCTCATTGCGCCAGCTGAGCCGGACGCGGCCATCCGCGAAGGCGCCCTCGGTGTTCTGCTGGACGACCGAAAGCCGACCCCCGGCGTCGAGCGCGACGGCGTACCGCACGGTCGCACCCGCGTAGACGACGTCGGTGACCGTGCCGGTCGCGCTGGTGTCCCCCGCGGCGGCGGGCTCGGACAGCTCGCCGTCGATGCGGATCTTCTCCGGCCGGATGCTGAACAGCCCCGGCCTGCCGATCACGGACTCGGCACCACGCCCGCCCAGCAGGTTGGACGTGCCGACGAACCCGGCGACGAACGCGCTGGCGGGGCGTTCGTAGACCTCTTCCGGCGGCCCGACCTGCTCGATCTTCCCGTCGTTGAACACCGCGATGCGGTCGCTCATGGTGAGCGCTTCGTCCTGGTCGTGGGTGACGAAGACGAACGTGATGCCGACGTCGCGCTGGATCTGCTTGAGCTCCAGCTGCATCGCCTGCCGCAGCTTGAGGTCCAGCGCGCCGAGCGGCTCGTCGAGCAGCAGCACCTTGGGCCGGTTGACCAGCGCGCGGGCGAGCGCGACGCGCTGGCGCTGGCCGCCGGACAGCTGCGCGGGCCTGCGCGAACCGTAGTCCTCCAGCCGCACGGTCTTCAGCGCCTCGAGGGCCCGCTCCCGGCGCTCGTGCTTCGGGACGCGCTTGACGCGCAGGCCGTACTCGACGTTCTGCTGCACGGACATGTGCGGGAACAGCGCGTAGTCCTGGAACACCGTGTTGACGTCGCGCTCGAACGGCGCGAGCCTGCTGACGTCCCGGCCGTCGAGTTCGATCGTGCCTTCGGTGGGCAGTTCGAAGCCGGCGATCATGCGCAGGACCGTCGTCTTGCCGGAGCCGGACGGCCCGAGCATCGAGAAGAACTCGCCGGGCGGGATGTCGAGGTCGACGCCGTCGACCGCGTGGACGTCCCCGAAGTGCTTGCGCAGCCCGGAAAGCCGGATGGCCGGGCCTGCGGTCTCGCTCGAGCGCCCGGGCTCTTCCCGCGTCTCGGTGGGTGCTTGGTTGGGCATCGCCAGCCTCACAGTGCGCTCATCACGTGCTTGACGCGGGTGTAGTCCTCGAGGCCGTACAGCGAGAGGTCCTTGCCGTAGCCGGACTTCTTGAAGCCGCCGTGCGGCATCTCGGCGACCAGCGGGATGTGGGTGTTGATCCAGACGCAGCCGAAGTCGAGCTTCGCGGCCAGGCGCATCGCGCGCTGGTGGTCGCGGGTCCAGACCGACGACGCGAGGCCGTACTGCACGGCGTTCGCGGCCTTCAGGGCGTCGGCCTCGTCCTCGAAACGCTGGACGGTGATGACCGGGCCGAAGATCTCGTTCTGGCTCAGTTCGTCGTCCTGCCTGAGCCCGGAGACGACGGTGGCCTCGTAGAAGTAGCCCTCGTCACCGACCCGATGCCCTCCACAGTGGACAGTTGCGTGCTCCGGGAGCCGCTCGATGAAGCCGGCCACCTTCGCCAGCTGGGCCGCGTTGTTGAGCGGGCCGTACGCGGCGTCTTCGTCGTCCGGCTTGCCGGTCTTGGTGCCCTCGGCCTGCCGGGCGAGCGCCGCGACGAAGGTGTCGTGCACCTCGTCGGCGACCAGCACGCGGGTGGCGGCCGTGCAGTCCTGGCCCGCGTTGAAGTAGCCCGCGACGGCGATGGCCTCGGCGGCCGCTTCGAGGTCGGCGTCGGCGAAGACGATGACCGGCGCCTTGCCGCCCAGCTCCAGGTGCACGCGCTTGACGTCGTTGGCGGCACTGCGCGCCACTTCGATGCCGGCCCGGACCGAGCCGGTGATCGACACCATGGCCGGGATGTCGTGCTCGACCAGCGCGCGGCCGGTGTCGCGGTCGCCGCACACGACGTTGAACACGCCCGGCGGCAGGAACTCCCCGGCGATCTCGGCGAGCAGCAGCGTCGACGCGGGGGTCGTGTCGGACGGCTTGAGCACGACCGTGTTGCCGGCGGCGAGCGCGGGCGCGATCTTCCAGATGGCCATCAGCAGCGGGTAGTTCCACGGCGTGACCTGCGCGCAGACGCCGACCGGCTCGCGGCGGACGAAGGAGGTGTGGCCCTCCAGGTACTCGCCCGCCGAGCGGCCTTCCAGTACCCGCGCGGCCCCGGCGAAGAAGCGGACTTGGTCCAGGACCATCGGGATCTCTTCGGCCATGGTCAGCGCGATCGGCTTGCCGGTGTTCGCGGACTCGGCGCGCACGACCTCGTCGGCGCGGGCTTCGAGGGCGTCGGCGATCTTCAGCAGCGCGAGCTGGCGCTGAGCCGGCGTCGTCGCGCGCCAGGTTTCGAACGCGGCCGCGGCGACCTGCAGCGCGTTGTCGACGTCCTCGGGCCCGGCGATCGGCGCGGTGCAGTAGGGGCGCCCGGTGACCGGGTCGATGATCTCCGCCGTCCGGCCCGACTTGGACTCGACGTACGCGCCGCCGACGTAGTGCTTCAGCTCCTGCACGGTGACTCCTAGCTCCGGTCGGGAGCTAAAACATATAAGTCCATATGTAATAGGACAAGGGGATCAGGCAAGATTGGTGCGAACGGGGAGCGATGAGGCGAAGGGGCACGATGCGCAAGGGCATGTCGCACAGCGCGCGGTCCGCCATGTTCGCGCCGCTCGGCCAGGTCGGCCGGGCGGAAGCGGTGGCGGCGCGGCTGGTCGACGCCATCACGCTCGGCCTCCTCGCCGACGAGGAGCAGCTGCCCAGCGAAGCCGACTTGGCCGCGCAGTTCGGCGTCTCGACCGTGACGGTCCGGGAAGCGCTCGTGGCGTTGCGCCAGCAGGGGCTGGTCGAGACGCGGCGGGGGCGCAGCGGCGGCAGCTTCGTCCGCGCGCCGGCCAACCCGCCGCCGGACGCGTGGCGCTCGCGACTGCGCGAAGTGTCCTTGTCCGATCTGCGCGACGTCGGCGACCACTACCTGGCGATCGCCGGGGCCGCCGCGAAGCTCGCCGCCGAGCGCAGCTCACCCGAGGACGTCGCCCGGCTGCGGCTGGCCACCGAAGACCTGCGTACCGCACACGGCATCGACTTCACGCGGGCGGAGCGGCAGTTCCACCTGGAGGTCGCGGCGGCCGCGCAGTCCCCGCGGCTGACCCGCGAGGAGCTGCAGTTGCAGAGCGAGCGCGGCGGGCTGCTGTGGCTGCCACTCGGCGCCCACCCGCACGAGGAGCACGCGGCGATCACCGCGGCGATCGCGGCCGCGGACGGTGAGCTGGCCCGCAAGCTCACCGAGGAGCACATCCTGGGCGCGCTCGACCGGCTCGCGGACGTGCACCTCGACCTGCTGGCCCCGTAAACTCCGCACCACTCCGCACACCCGAGGTGAGCACCGTGAACGACACCCGCACGCTGACCGGCGACGAGGTCGTCGAGCAGGTCTCGGCGTTGGTGGAAGGGGTCTTCGAACGGCTGAAGCCCCTGCTGGCGGCGGCCGAGTCGGTGCTGGCGGACGCCCCGTTCGCGGCGGCGCTGCACCGGATCCGGCCGCAGGTCACCGAGGCCCTCGGCGGCCTGGTCGTCGGCGCGGGCTTCGTCAGCGCACCGCACGTGCTGTCCGACTCGGAGTTCGGCTTCGAGTGGTGGACGGCGGGTTCTCCGCCGTCGCAGCTGTTCATCAGCCTGGACCCGGCCGCGGAGAACTTCCTGGACTACACGCGCCAGTCGTGGTTCACCGTCCCCCGCGACACCGGGCGGCGGCACATCAACGGCCCGTACGTGGACTACCTGTGCACCGACGAGTACACGCTGACGTTCACGATCCCGGTGTTCCTTTCCGGTGCCTTCGCGGGAGTCGTGGGCGCGGACGTGTACGTGCGCGAGTTCGAGCGGGCGGTCCGGCCGCGGCTGCGGTCGCTGGGGCGTGGGGCGGCGTTGCTGAACGCGCAGGGGCGGGTGATCGTGTCCAACAGCGTCCGCCAGCCGACCGGGTCTTTGGTGCGGGAGGCCGACGTCCCGGCGTGGTGGTCGGCGGGCGCGGAGCCGGGCCCGATCCTGCGCCGCTGCGGCGACTCGCCGATCGTCCTGGTCACCGGTCGTGAGTGAGAAACAGGGTTAGAACGCTGTTTCTCACTCACGAGCCTGGAGCGCGACCCACAGTTCGGCCCGTACCCCGGGTGAGTCGAGGTCGCGGCCCAGCAGTTCCTCCGCCTTGCGGATCCGGTTCCGCAGCGTGTGCCGGTGGACGCCCAGCCGCGCCGCCGCGACATCCCAGTGGCCGTGGTGCTCCAGCCAGCAGCGCAACGACGTCTCAAGGTCTCCTCGGCCCGTCGAGTCGTGTTCCCGCAGCGGGGTGAGCAAGCCGCGCGCAAACGCTTGCGCCACCGCCGGCTCGATCAACGACAGCAGTCCTCGGCCGGTGTGCTCCGCCGCTGACACCAGGAGCCTGCCCTCGGCCTGCGCGACCCCGGCCGCCAGCTCCGCCTGCTCCAGGCCGGCCGCGAAGTCCGTGGCCGACACCGGGCCCGCCAGGCCGCCGTGCAGGCCGCCGATTCGCAGCGCCGCGTCCGTCACCGCGTCGGCCGCGCCGAACGCCACCACCGACGCGCCCCACCGCGCGGCGAACACCGGCTCGCTTTCCAGCGCGGTGAGCAGCTTGCGCCGCGCCGCGGGCGCGCCCGCGAACACCAGCACCGACCACGGCGCGTCCGGCACCTCGGCCCCGGACGCGGTCAGCACCCGCAACGCCAGCTCGGCCTGCCCGCCCACGAGCAACTCGAGCAGCCCGGTGCGCAACGCCTGCCGCGCCGCCGCCTGCGCGCGATCCTGTTCCAGCGCCAAGGAAAGCACCGAGACCGCGGTGTTGACGACGTGCCGCGCCGCCGCGTCCAGCGGTGCGGTCGTCCCGACCGCGAGCACCCGGCGCGCGCTGGTGTCGAGGGTCTGCACCACGACCTCGTCGCCGTCGAGTGAGAAAGCCCGGGTGCCAGTGCGAAGTCGCTCCAGCTCTTCGCGCAGCGAAGCGCCGTACGCACGCGCGCTCGCCGGAGCGGCTTCGATGACCGTGGTGCGTTCGAAGAGCAGCACCCAGCCGTCGACGAGCTTCGCCAGCTTGCGCAGCACCCCGGCCGGCCCGCCCTTGCCGACCGCTGTGCGGGTCAGTTCCTGCTGAGCGCGGCCGATGCGGACCGTCGTCGCGTACTCGTCGGCCGCCACCGCCCGCGAAACCGCCCGGGTGATCGCGATGAACGGCGTCTCGCGCGGCACCTCCAGCACCGGCAACACCACGGAAACCGCGGTCGACACGAGCGAGCGCGGGACGACGTCGTGGCTCAGCCCGACGCCAAAACCGAGTCCCGCGACCCCAGCGTCGACCAGCCGACGCACATAAGCCGGTGACGTCTCTTCGTCCAAGGCCAGCCCCGTCGTGAGCAGCAGCTCGCCGCCCTCGAGGAACGCCTGCGGGTCGGTCAGCTCCGTCGGGTGGACCCAGCCGATCGGACGATCCAGGAGGTCGGCACCGGTCAGCACCCGCAGCCCGAGCGGGCGGTCGGCGGCCAGCGCGGCCAGCGTGAGTGCCATAACGGCCAATTCTACGCGCTTTCCTGGACGAAAAGGACAGCTGACGGCCGCCGCGCGCGGACTCATCCTGAGGACGTCCACCCACCCGCGTCCGCAGGAGCACGCCGTGACCGCAAGCACCACCGCCGAGCCGCAGGCCCCGGCGCCCCGGCAGCGCAGGCTGCGCACCGAGATCCCCGGCCCCGCCTCGCGCGAGCTGCAGCAGCGCCGCGCGAACGCCGTCGCCGCCGGGGTCAGCTCGGTGCTGCCCGTCTACGTCACCTCGGCCAGCGGCGGGCTGCTCACCGACGCCGACGGCAACGTCCTGATCGACTTCGGCTCCGGCATCGCGGTGACGAACGTCGGGCACTCCGCGCCCGCCGTCGTCGACCGCGTCCGCAAGCAGGCGTGCTGGTTTACCCACACCTGTTTCATGGTCACGCCGTACGAGGGGTACGTCGAGGTCTGCGAGGCGCTGGCCGAGCTGACCCCGGGTGACCACGCGAAGAAGTCGGTGCTGTTCAACTCCGGCGCCGAAGCCGTCGAGAACGCCGTGAAGATCGCGCGCGCGGCGACCGGGCGCCAGGCCGTCGTCGTGTTCGACCACGCCTACCACGGCCGCACCAACCTGACGATGGGCATGACCGCGAAGTCGGTGCCGTACAAGCACGGTTTCGGTCCGTTCGCGCCCGAGGTCTACCGCGTGCCGGGCTCGTACCCGTACCGCGACGGCCTGGCCGGCCCCGAAGCCGCGGCGCTGGCCATCGACCGGATCGAGAAGCAGATCGGCGGCGACCAGGTGGCCGCGGTCGTCTTGGAGCCGATCCAGGGCGAGGGCGGCTTCATCGAGCCCGCGCGCGGCTTCCTGCCCGCGATTTCCGCTTGGTGCAAGGAAAACGGCGTCGTGTTCGTCGCCGACGAGGTCCAGACGGGCTTCTGCCGCACCGGTTCCTGGTTCGCGTCCACCGACGAGGACGTCGTCCCGGACCTGATCGCGACGGCCAAGGGCATCGCGGGCGGCCTGCCGCTCTCCGCGGTCACCGGGCGCGCCGAGCTGCTCGACGCCGTCGGCCCGGGCGGCCTCGGCGGCACGTACGGCGGCAACCCGATCGCCTGCGCGGCCGCGCTCGGCTCGATCGAAACCATGCGCACCGAAGACCTCGCTTCGTCGGCGAAGCGCATCGAAGGCGTTGTCCTGCCGCGGTTGCGTGCGCTGGCCGACGAGACCGGCGTGCTCGGCGACGTCCGCGGGCGCGGCGCGATGCTGGCCGCGGAGTTCGTGAAGCCCGGGACCACCGAGCCCGACGCCGACCTCACCAAGCGCGTCGCCGCGGCCTGCCACCGGGCCGGCGTCGTCGTGCTGACCTGCGGCACCTACGGCAACGTCGTCCGGCTGCTGCCGCCGCTGTCCCTGTCCAACGACCTGCTCGACGAGGGCCTCTCGGTCCTCGAGCACGCTGTCCGCACGGAGGCCCGCGCATGACTCTTCCCTTCTGGGTAGCCGGAAAGCCGGTCACCGGCGGCTCGACGGCCGAAATCCGGCACCCCTTCGACGGTTCCTCCGCAGGCGCCCATTTCGTGCCCTCGGCGGCGGACGTCGAAGCCGCGGTGCAGGCCGCGCACGACGTCGCCGACGAGTTCGCGACGCTGCCCGCGCACGTCCGCGCCGGGGCGTTGGACCACGTGTCCCGGGCGTTGGGTGAGCGGTCCGAAGAGATCGCGCAGCTGATCACGGCCGAATCGGGCAAGCCGCTCAAGTGGGCGCGCGGCGAGGTCGGACGCGCCGTCTCGACGTTCCGCTGGGCCGCCGAGGAGGCCCGCCGCTTCTCGGGCGAGCTGCAACGCCTCGACACCGACCCGGGCGGCACCGGCCGTCTCGCGCTGGTCCGGCGCGTGCCGAAGGGGCCGGTCCTGGGCATCACGCCGTTCAACTTCCCGCTGAACCTCGTGGCGCACAAGGTGGCCCCGGCGATCGCGGTCGGCGCGCCGATCGTGCTCAAGCCCGCGCCGGCGACGCCGCTGACGGCGTTGCTGCTCGGCGAAATCCTGGCTGAGACGGACCTGCCCGCGGGTTCGTGGTCGATCCTGCCGGTCGACAACGAGACGTCGTCTCGCCTCGTCGAGGACCCGCGGCTGCCGGTGGTGTCGTTCACCGGCTCGGTGCCCGTCGGCTGGGCCATCCGCGACCGCGTGCCGCGCAAGCACGTGGCGCTGGAACTGGGCGGCAACGGCGCGGTGCTCGTCTGTCCCGATTGGCCGGACCTGGACTTCGCGGCGCAGCGGATCGCGACGTTCGCGATGTACCAGGCCGGGCAGTCGTGTATTTCGGTACAGCGGGTGTACGTCCACTCCGACGTCTACGACGCTCTGGTCGAGAAGGTTCTTGCGCAGGTTCGTTCCCTGCGCACGGGCGACCCGCGCGCCGAGGGCGTGGACGTCGGTCCGCTGATCAATTCGGACGCGGCTTCCCGAGTCGAGTCGTGGGTGTCCGACGCGGTCTCGGCCGGCGCCACGCTGCTGACCGGCGGTTCGCGGTCGGGCGCGACGGTGGAGCCGACGGTGCTGGCGGACGTCCCGGAGGACGCCGCGGTGATGGCCGAAGAGGTGTTCGGACCGGTGGTTTCGCTGGTCCGGGTGGCCTCGGTGGCCGAGGGCGTGTCGCGGATCAACGCGTCGCGCTTCGGCCTGCAGGCGGGCGTGTTCACGCGCGACCTGCCGATGGCGTTCGAGGTCTCGGCGGCGCTTCGCGTGGGCGGCGTGCTCGTCGGCGACGTCCCGAGCTTCCGCGCGGACCAGATGCCTTACGGCGGCGTGAAGGACTCCGGAGTGGGCCGCGAGGGCCCCGCGTCGGCGATGGCGGACTTCACCGAGGAGCGGGTCACGGTCCTCACCGGATTGACGTTGTAAGGGCCTCCGTCAGCGCGGCGTGCGCCTCGACCAGTGATGGCCCGTACCACGTGAGGTGGCGGCCCGAGACCAGGACGTACCGCGCGTCCGGGAAGTGGTCCGGGCCGTCCTCCTCCGTGAACAGGTACGGCTCGTCCGGCAGCACCAGCAGGTCCGCGTCCGCCTCGAAGCGGGCCCGCAGCTCCTCGACGTCCGGCCGCGGGTAGCGCTCCTGCGACGCCGCGTAGACGTTCGCCACGCCCACCCGGCGCAGGACGTCGCCGCCGAACGTCTCGCGGCCCAGGACGATCCACGGCTTGCGCCACACCGGGACCACCGCGTGGAACCGCGCCGGCCGGGTCTCGCGCCAGACCTCCTCCGCCGTCACCAGCCACGCCGGCTCGTCCAGGTCGAACGCCTGGGTCAGGATTCGCCGGAGCGAGCCGAGCGCCGCCGGGACCGTCGGCGACGCGGCCATCACCCACACCGGGATCCCGTTGGCGCGCAACCGTTCCACGTCCTCCGGGCGGTTCTCCTCGGAGTTGGCCAGCACCAGGTCCGGCGCCAGGTCCAGGACCCGGTCGAGCTTCGGGTACTTCGACCCGCCCACCCGCGGGACGTCCAAAGTGGACGGATGGGTGCAGTAGTCGGTCACCCCGGCGAGCCGTCCCGGCGCGCTGACCTCGACCGCCTCGGTCAACGACGGCACCAGCGAAACGACGCGCGACGCCGGGCCGCTCAACGGCACCGGCTCCCCGAGATCGTCGACCAGGTTCATGCGCGTTCGAACGACACCTTCCGCTTCTCGACGTCCACCGCGGTCAGCCGGACGTCGATCCGCTCCCCCGCGGTCAGCTTCTCCCCCGCGCACTTCGCCATCACCGTCGGGTCCTCGACCAGGATCTCCGCCTTGTTCTCGTCCGCGCGCAGCACCACCGCGCTGAACTCGCCGCCGATGTGCTCGGCCAGCACCCACGCCTCGACCTGGTCGATGCACGCCCGCTCGACCTTCGCGGCCAGCGTGTCCGACGCCGTCATGCGCTCCGGGACGTCCGCGAGCGCCGCCCGCACCCACTCCGGCACCTCGCGCCCGGCCGAGACGGCGAGGCAGATCTCCGTCGCGAACCGGTCGACCAGCCGCCGGATCGGTGCCGTGACGTGCGCGTACGCGCCTCCGATCCCCGCGTGCGTGGTGAGCGACGGCAGCTCGCCGTCGAACGCGGTGTAGCCCGCGCCGCGCAGCAGCCGCGTCGTGTCGGCGTAGAGCGCCATCGACGCCGGCTGCCCCGGGTCCAACCGGGACAGGAACTCCGAAACGGTCGTCTCCGGCGCCCACGCGATGCCCAGCGCTTCGGCCGACCGGCGCAGCCAGTCGACGGCCTCGGGTTCCGGGTCGGGCAGCGTGCGCAGGACGCCGACCCGCGCGTCGATCATGATCCGCGCCGCGGCCATGCCGGTGAGCAGCGAGATCTCGGCGTTCCACGCGTCGACGGCGGTCCGCGGCCGGCGGGCCAGCACCCAGCCGCCGTCCGGGTCGCCGCTGATCTCCTGCTCCGGCAGCTGCAGCTCGACGGCACCGCGCCGGACGGCCAGCTCGCGCCGTCGCCGTCCCAGCTCGGGCAGCGCGGCCACCGAGGGGTGCGGGTGGCCGGCGTCGAGCGCGGCTTGCACCGTTTCGTAGTCGAACTGCTCGGTGGACCGGACCAGTGCGCGACGCACCCGCGTCGCGGTCGGTTCGCCCGCTTCGTCGGTCTCGATGGTCCAGAGCACCGCGGGCCGGACCTCGCCGGGCAGCAGGCTCGCCGCGCCCTCGGACAAGACCGGCGGGTGCAGCGGGACGTTCCCGTCGGGCAGGTAGAGCGTCTGCCCGCGCGAACGCGACTCCCGGTCGAGCGCGCCGCCGGGCGGGACGAACGCGGCCAGGTCGGCGATCGCGTAGTGGACGCGGAAGCCGTGTGCCGTCTTCTCGACGACCATCGCCTGGTCGAGGTCCTTGGAGCCGGGCGGGTCGATGGTGACGAACGGCAGGTCGGTCGCGTCCTCCCGCGGGCCGGCGCTCGCGAGCGGATCGAGGACCGCCGCCTCCGCCTCGGCCAGCACCTCGGGCCCGAACGACTCCGGCAGCAAAAACTCGGCACGCAGGGGGCCGAAGTCCCCGCCCGCCGAGTGTGTCCTGATCACGAGGGGAGGCACCCCTCAACCCTAACCCTCCGAGGGGGTGGTGATCGCCCGATCGGGCATGGGCCGGTCGGGTGTACGTTGACCTTCACCATAATGAAAACCGTCTTCATTGCCAGAAAGGATCCGACCGTGAAGATCGCGTTCGTCGGCAAGGGTGGCAGCGGCAAGACGACGCTGTCGTCGCTGTTCGTCGCGTACCTCGCCGACGCCGGCCGGCCGGTGCTGGCCATCGACGCCGACATCAACCAGCACCTCGCGGTGGCGCTCGGCGCGACCGAGGAGGAAGCGCTCGCCTGGCCGACGCTCGGCGACAACATGGCCCTGATCAAGGACTACCTGCGCGGCGACAACCCGCGGATCCCCGACGCGGCGTCGATGATCAAGACGACGCCACCGGGGCGCGGGTCGCGGCTGGTCCGGCCGTTCGAGGACAACCCGGTGTTCGACGCGTGCTTCCGGCGGCTGGGCGGGGTGCGCCTCGGCGTCACCGGGCAGTTCGACGAGGACGACCTCGGCGTCAAGTGCTACCACTCGAAGGTCGGCGCGGCGGAGCTGCTGCTGAACCACCTGGTCGACGTCGAAGGCGAGTACGTCGTCATGGACATGACCGCGGGCGCGGACGCGTTCGCGTCGGGGCTGTTCACGCGGTTCGACGTGACGTTCCTGGTGTGCGAGCCGACGGTCCGCAGCGTGGGCGTGTACCGGCAGTACGCGGACTACGCGCGCGACTTCGGCGTGCGGCTCGTGGTGGTGGGCAACAAGGTCACCGACGCCGAGGACGTCGAGTTCCTGCAGGATCAGGTCGGCGGAGCGTTGCTGGGGTGGATGTCGGCGTCGCGGCACGTGCGCGCGGCCGAGCGCGGCACGGCCCGCCCGATCGCCGAGCTCGAGCCGCGCAACCTCGCGACGCTGCGTTCGATGCACGCGGCGGTGGACGAGGAGCAGCGCGACTGGGCGCGCTACCAGCGTCAGGCGGTCGAGTTCCACCTGCGCAACGCGGCCGCGTGGGCGGGCGACGGCCTGGCCGCGCAGGTGGACCCGGAGTTCGTGCTGGGCCCGCGGTTGCCGGTCTAGTCGTCGTTCCAGGCGGCGTCCGCGGCGTCGGCCCGCTTGGTGCGTTCCTTGGCGATGTCGAGCGCCCGGCGGGCGGTGGCCTCGTCCGGGTACGGGCCGAGCAGGTCGATCCCGCGGCTGCGTTCGAGGTGCTCGACCTGGTGGGTGCGGGTGTTGTAGTACCACCCCTGGTCCGGGTTCGGGTCGTTGGACATGGTCCTAGGTTCGCACCCTCCGGCCCGGCTGTCAGCGCTTGTACCGATAGGGGATCTCGGTCGGCTGCCCGGTGGGACCGAAGTCCTGGTTTTCGTCGGGTTCGTTCTGTTGCTCGGGGAACTCGTCGAACCAGCCGCGCGGAGTGCCGCGGGGCGGAGTGGGTGGTTCTTGGCGACTGGGTTGTGGGAGGGCGGTCTCGCGACCGGGGAAAACGGGGGTCGCGGTGGGCGGGACCGGTGGCATGGTGCCGGGGCCCGGGAAGACGGGACGTGCCGGAGCCGCGTGGCGGGCGGGGAACGGCTGGGGGGTGGATTCCGGGCCGGGAAAGACCGGCTTGGAGCGGCTGGGCTGGGTGGGGGCCCCGGGCGGATTGCTTGCGGCGGCCGGTTGCTGAGCCTGCGGCTGGGCTGGCTGAGTGCCAGTTGGCGGCTGTGGGGCAGGCTGGGATCCGGCAGACGGTTGGTGGGTTGACTGGGAGCCAACGGGCTGCTGCTGGGATCCGGCAGACGGCTGCTGGCCCGGCGTCTGCGGGCTGGTTTGCGGCGACTGCCGGGCTGGCTGAGACCCGGTTGAGGGCTGGTTGGCTGACTGCGAGCCAACAGGTTGCTGCTGGGCAGGCTGGGATCCGGCAGACGGCTGCTCGCCCGGCATCTGCGGGCCAGCTTGCGGCGGCTGCTGGGCAGGCTGGGAGCCGGCCGGCTGCTGAGCTGCCGCTGGCTGCTGTTGGCCAATGGGCTGCTGTTGCGGCGGTCGCGTAGCGGGCGGTTGCTGCTGGACCGGCGCCTGCGGAGCGACAGGCGGATGTGGCTCAGCAACGACCGGCGCATGCGGCACGCCTGGCGGCTGCTGCGGACCCGGCGCCTGCTGCTGAGCATCCTCCGACGGTTGCGGAGTAACCGCCTGCGAACCAGGAAGTTGCCGCTCGGCACCAGCCGACGACGGCGATTGCGGCACAGCCGCCGACTGCGAATCAGCCGGCTGCTGCGAAGCCGCGACCTGCGACTGCGGCGGAGCCGCCGGTTGCTGCTGCACGGGCGGTTGCGAGTCAGCAGACTGCTGCTGCACAGCAGTCGCCTCAGGTGCGGCAGGGCGTTGCTGCTCGGTAGGTGCCTGCGGCTCGGGCGTTTGCGCCTGCTCCGCGGCAGGCAATTCGGACAGAATCGGCTGTTGTTGCTGAGCAGGCGACACCGGCACCGGAGCGCTGGCAGTCTCTGTGGCACCGGTCTCTTGCCCGGCTGAAGGCTGGTCCCCGGCGAGTGGCGGCGGTACGCGTGCCTCTGCCGGAAGGCCCGACGCATCCGGCTCGTGCTCGACGGACTCCGACACAGCCGTTTCGGGCTGACCAGCATCCCGCGGCTTCGGCTCAACCGACACCTGCCCGTCGACCTCCCCCGACTTCGGCTCAACCGACACCTGCCCGTCGACCTCCCCCGACTTCGGCTCCTCCGGCGCGAGCGCACCAGCCTCATCCGGCAAAGCAGTTTCGGGCTGATCCGCAGCGTGCTCACTAGGCGCAGCCGACTCAGGCTGGATCGCCTCCGCGGGCTGTTGTTCCGACCGCGACTCAACCACCTCCGAGGCCGACGTCGCCTCTTCGGCCGCAGCAGGCTCAAGCCCCTCGGGCGACGGCAGAGTCGCCTCCGGTGGATCGACCTGCGCCGGGCCCGGCCCCAGGCCAGACGCCTCCGGAGCCGCATGGCGGGGTGCCTTCGCCGGCCCCGGTAGGTCCGTCTCCGACGGCTGACGTCCCCAAGCCGGAACCTCCTGGCTCCACGTCGAGGTCGACCCCGAAGCCGACCAACCCGGCGGCACCTGCTGCTCCGGTAGCGACTGCGCCGCCGGCGGGCGCGGCACCGTGCGCCACACCGGGGCCGGGCCGATGTTCATCGGGGCCGGGGCCTGGCCAGGCGGGGCACCGGGCGGTGGCGGTGCCGGACGCGCCGCGGGCCTCGGGATCGGGTCCAGGCACGACACCAGCACCGACGTGTTCTCCGGGTCGTCGACCTTCCGGCCGCTTCGCTCGCGGTAGACCATCTCGCCGTCCGCGTCCATCTCCACCAGGTAGCCCGCCTCCGCGAGCTGCTCCTCGTCGAGGTCCGCCAGCTTCTCGTACCGGGACGGCACCACCCGGTAGATCGGCCAGGCCAGCGACGCGTGCTCGGCGTGGAACTGGGCCAGCAGCGCCGCCATCTGCTGCTGCCACGGCAGCGACATCCCCTCCGCCAGCGACCGGGGCAGCACCACGTACCCCGCGTCCACGCCCGGGTAACCCTGGCTCAGCTGGTCGAACAGCGGCGTGCTGGACGCGGGACGTGCCGACTGCCGGGGCGGCTGGGGCGCGCCGAACAGCGACGCCGGGTCCTGGGGCTCGCCCGCGCCGGGCTTGCCTCGCCTGCCGAATTTCCGTCCCACGTGCTCATCCTCTGCCAGTACGCGGCCACCTGCTCGTGGAAGCGCCGCGACGTCGGGTGAATCGATTCCGCTGTCGGCCGAATCCGCCGGCCTCGGTCGTGCCGAGGCCTTCAGCCCATGCTAAACGCCGGGACGGACGGCCTGCGGCACCACTTCGGCCTCGTCGAACGAGAACGGCCGGGTGTGCACCGGGACGCCGGTCTGCTGCGCCTCGACGACCTTGCCGTCGCCGAGGTACATCATCACGTGGTGGATCGTGTCCGGGTTCGACGGATCCGTGGCGAGGAACAGCAGGTCACCGGGCTGCGCCTCGCGCACCGGCAGCAGCGCGCCCGCGTGGTACTGGTCGCGCGAGACCCGGGGCAGGATGATCCCGGCCGACTCGTACGCCCGCAGCATCAGGCCCGAGCAGTCGTAGGAATCCGGGCCCGTGGCGCCCCACACGTACGGCTTGCCCTGTTCGCCCAGCGCGAAGCTGATCGCCTTCCCGGCGGCCTGGCTGGGCGGCAGCAGCTGCCCCAGTCCGGTGCCGCAGGCGACGACGTCGACGACCTGGCCGACGTTCTCCACCAGCGTCGCCGCCATCGGCTCCCACTTGTGGTAGCGGTCCGGGAACCCCGAGCGCTCGACGGCCTGCGCGGCGTCGCCCGGGCGCTTGTTCTCCCAGTCCGGCACCGCGAGCAGCACGTCGTAGAACTTGTTGACCTCGTACGTCGGGTCGGTGACCTGCGCCACCGAGCCCCAGCCCATCGTCGGGCGCATCTGGAAGATGCCGAGGGAGTCGCGGTCGCCGTAGGTGAGGTTGTGCAGCCCGGACTCGGTCATCCCGGCCTGGATCGCGACCTGCCAGGCGCGCGGCGCCAGCGACCGCTGCTTGCCGATCGTGATGATCAGCGCGACGGTCCCCTTCTGCTCGTCGTCGAGCTTCGACGCGTCGACCGTGCCGCGCTCGCCCTGGCCGGGCTGGGTCGGGCCGACCGAGGCGTCGCAGCTCATCAGCGACACGCCCCGGGCCTGGGCCTGCTGGTTGTCGATGACGACCTTGGCGGCGACGGCGGTGACGACCAGTGCGCCGATCGCGACGAACACGACCAGCCCCAGCCACACCCCCAGCCGCCGCACGGTCAGCTCGCCTGGTCGTAGTCGGCGACGCGCCAGCCGGCGTTGGTGTTGACGACCGTGATGGCGAGCTTCGGCCCGTCGGTGGGGATCGTCAGCTGCACCGAGCTGGTGTAGGACGTCCCGACGACGGGCTCACCGGTGACCTTCGTCGCCGGGATGTTCGCCGGGTCGACCGACGCCATCACCGGCAGGTACTCCTCGGTGGTGTACGGCTTGAGCTTGGCCAGCCACTGCTCGGAAGTGATCCCGGCCGGGTGGTCGACCCAGGCGGCGGCCCACTCCTTGGCGACGCGGAGGGCGTCCCCGTTCGGCTCGGCCGTCGTCGGTGTCGCCAGCGGCGCGGACAGCCGGGTCGGCAGGTTCGACGTCGGCACCGGCGCCGCGACGCCCGGCGGGGTCGCGGTGACGGAGGTGGTCGTCCCGATGGTGGGCGAGGCCTTGGCCTGCGGTTTGCCGACCGCCTTCGGCAGCACGATGCCGAGCGCGGTGACCAGGATCGCCAGGAACACCAGCGTCCCCATCAGGTGCCGGGGCGAACGCAGCGGCCAGCCCCACAGGCGGCGGTAGACCGCGGCGCGGCCGCGGTTGGTGCGGATCGGCATCGGTCACCGCCCCATCACTTGGTCGGTGTCACGCGGTTCTTCGCGGACTTCGATGCCGCGCGACGGCCGGTAGAGCACGAAGACCGGCTTGCCCGCGACGACTTCGGGGTCGACGCGCCGCGGTTGCGCCCGGACACCAGGCGTCCGCGGCACGTCCTGCGGCGCGTAGTCGCTGAAGCCGGACTCGGGCGTGCGCAGGTCGGACGGCACGACGACGGGCTCCGGCTCGTCGCTCCAGCGCCGGTCGGCCACCGGGGAGGTGTCGACGCGGCGGCTTTCCTCGCGCATGGTCGGACGGCCGCCGGCCCCGACGACGACGTACTCGCCGGGGTCGCCGTTGGCGGGGTTGTACTGCCCGAACACCGGCGAGCCGGGGCGGCCGCCCGCGGGCAGCGCGCCCGCCGAACCACCGCCGATGGCGCCCGGCCAGGCACCGGACCAGGCCGCGGCCGGACGAGAGGCATGGGAGCCGTTGTCGAGCCGCTGGGCGTTGGCGAAGATCGTGGCTTCCGGCCGGAACCGGCCCCCACCGGCGGTCGCGCCGAGCGGGCCGCGCTGCTCGCCGTCGACGACGTCGTCGGTGTCGCGCACGTTCTGCCAGAACTCGTCCTGCGGCGTCGGGCCACTCTTGCCGCGCCGGAACCGCGAGAAGATCCCGCCGCCCGGCGACGGTACGGCGGCGCCGACCATGCTGACGGACATCTCGACCATCTGCCACAGTCGCCGCACCGGGCGCCCGACCATGAACAGCAGCACGGTGATGAGCCCGGCGAGGACCATCTGCGTGAGCATGTTCAGCGAGTTCCCGGCGTCGAAGATGGCTTGCAGCAGCAACGCGTGCACCCCGGCGAGCACCGAGAGCACGACGAGGTTGAAGGCCACCCCGCCGGCGACCTTGAGCACGCGGCGCAGGATCTCCGGGTGCAGCAGGGCGATGAGCCCGATCAGCGGCGCGGTGAGCGCGAAGAGGCGGATGAGGACCTGGGCGAGGAGGACGCTTGCCTTGGCCAGGAGCTGGAAGAGTGAGTAGACGAGGGCCTGGCCGAGGGAGAGGAACCCGGCGCCGGTGCGGCCGCCGGCCTCGCCGGTGAAGTAGCCGGTGGCGGGGCCGAGCTTGGTGGAGATGTCCTTGTAGGCGTTCTTCTTGCCGTCGATGACGGACTGGTTGCCGTCGTCGCCGTTGCGCAGCTGCGCCCACGTGAACGCCTGAGCGTCCAGGAGCGGGCGGCCGAACTGGTCGGCCTGCGGCGCCGTCGGCGTGCCGAACTCCCCGCGCAGCCAGTTCTTGTAGACGATTTCGTTGTGCAGGTTCGTCGGCAGGATGTGCCGGATGACGCGGTCGTTCGAGTCGTCGACGAATCCCGCCTGGATGTTCGTCGTGGTCTGGACGATCGCCTTGTCGATCGGGTCGAAGTACCGCAGCATCGCCAGCGACGACGCCGCCAGCCAGACGCCGGCCAGCGCGTACAGCGCCCGTTTGCTGACCGCGGCGAGGTCGCCGCGCCAGATGTTGCGGAACAGCATGATCGACATGACGAGCGCGACCAGCCCGAACAGCTGGGCGTAGATGTTGTTGTAGACCTTCTCGGCACCGGATTTCACCGCGCTGTACAGCGGGTTGAGCAGGCCACCCTCGAGCACGGTGTAGTGCAGGGAGTTCGTCGCGCCGACGATGTTCTTGCCCAGGTTGAACAGCTGGTTGCCACCCCAAGTGTCCAAAGTGGACCCAGCCGGGGTGAGGTTCAGCCCGGAACAGTTCGTCTCGAAGGTGTTCCAGACGAATCCGGCGTAGCTGTAGTCGACGTACGGGCTGCCCGCTTCGCCGTGGCCTTCGGCGGGATCGATCGCGCCGACCATGCCCGCGCCCGGGCGTTCGGGGTTCGGTGCTTCGCCACAGGCCGCCGCGCTCGCCGCCGGAGCGGTCGCGATCGCCTGCAGGCCGAACACGAGCATGACGGCGAACATCGTCGCCTTGCGTCCCGGCGTGCGCCTGGCCGACCGCGGGCCTTCCTTGATCCGCCGCTTGAGCGAGTGCCACCCCGCGGCCAACGTCAGCAGGACCGCCAGCGTCAGCACCGTGTTCATGCGGCGTCCCGGCCGGTGCCGCCCTTTCCGCCCGTGCGGGCGTGCGACTGCCCGCCGTTGCCGTTCGGGGAGACGCTGCCGTTCGGGGAGACGCCGCCCTCGACCTCGCCTGTCTCGGACGCCAGGGGGTCCGGGGCGCCCAGGAGGTTCTCGTCGGCCAGGCCGACCTCCAGTTCCGCCGCCAGCTCGAAGTCCTGCTCCAGCTCGATGTCGTCCTCGGGTGGGACCGCGACGTACGGCTTCTTCTCCTCCGGCGTGCCCGGCAGCGCCAGCTCGTTCCCCGGACGTCGCGAAGGCGCCGCGTCCTTCGAACCCGGTGTCGTGTCCATGACCGCGCGGAGGTGGTCCAGGTGCGGTCCGGAGAAGTCGACGCGGATGCGCTCGACCCCGCCCGCGCCGTCGCCGAAGATGAACTGCCGGGGCTCGACGTCGCGCTCCAGGCCGCTTCGCTGCGCTCCGGGACGACGCCCCAAAGCCGCGACGACTTGCTCGTACCCGACGCCGACCGGCACCTTCAGCAGACGCAGAGCGTCCGCCTGGGCGTCGTCGTCGTCCAAGCGGCCCACGAACACCGAGTCCAGCAGGGCCACGAACCCCTGGATCTTCAGGAAGTCCGCGGGGATCTGGGACGAGAGCAGGACCCGGACGTTCCACTTGCGCGAGTCACGCGCGAAGCGGTTCATCAGGACACGCCCGGTCGGCACCTCGGACAGGAAGAACGCCTCGTCGATCCAGACGCCCTTGCGCATCTCCTTGGGCTTTTCGTACACCGACCGCTGAGTCAGCCACGCCGCCAGGTTCAGCATCTCGACGCCGAGGGACTCCGCGTCCGTCCAGTACTCGCGGGGGACGCCGTCCTTCGGCAGGGTCAGGCCCGCCATCGTCAGGACGGTCAGCCGGTCGTCGCGGGTCTCCGCGTACGGGTCCGCGTCGGTCTCCGGGATGAGCAGCGCCATCCGCTCGCGCATCTCGTCGAGGAAGTCCGCGACGACGCCCGCGTGCTCATGGTGCTCGCTCGAATCCCGCCGCAGCGCATCGATCACCTGCCCGGGATCGGCGTCGAACCGGCCACCGACGGTGCGGACCGCGCGCAGCAGCACGATCCGGGTCTGGGCCATCCGCGAGACCTCGTACGGCAGCACACCGCTCAGGACGTCGAGCACCAGACGCCGTCGCGTCGCGCCGGCAAGGGCTTTCTCGCGGCGCCAGGAGCGCTCGGGGTCGTCCTCGTCCATGAAGTGCTCGATCAGCGGCTCGGCGACCACCCGGTACGGGTTCAGGATCCCCGGCTGGGCGTTGAGCAGGTTGATCGGCCGCGCGTACGGGCGCAGCTCCGGCAGGTCGCACAGCCGCGACAGCGGGCCGGACGGGTCGAGGATCGTCCAGTTCGCCCCCGCGCGCAGCGTCTTGTAGACGATGCCGCCGCCGAGGAACGACTTGCCACCACCCAGGCCGGCGACCATCGCGGTCAGGCCGGATCCGTCGCGGATCTCCTGGGCCATCCACGGGTCCCAGGCCACCGGGCGCCGGGTCGCCGTGCACGTCTCGCCGAGCAGGATGCCGCGGCGGTCGCCGACCTCCGCGGTCGCCGTCGGGACCGCCGAGGACGCCCAGACCACCGAGCCGCGGCGCATGTACGCCGCCGACGCCAGCGGCTCGCCCGGGATGAACTCCCGGGCCAGCGCGTACTGGGCCTCGGGGTGCTCGATGGCGATCTTCGGCTTGTACAGGTCCAGCAGCTGCTGGGCCAGGCGCAGCGCGTCGCGCTCGGTCGGGCCGGACACCGCCAGCCGCCACCAGGAGCGGACGCGGGTGGCGAGCGCGGTGAAGCCCGACGTCATCTCGTCGTCGATCTCCAGCACGCGCCCGGCCTGCCGGTTGAGCGACTGCGGCGGTTCCAGCTCGTGCTCGTCGGTGTAGTGCTTGACCTGGGAACGCACCTTGTTCATCTGGCGCTGCAGCTCGCCGGCGACCTCTTCCGGGCGCCGGACGTAGATGCGCGCGGACACCTCGACCGCGGCCGGCAGCCGGTCGGCGTGCTGGATCCACGGGTCGTCGACCTCGGGGATCTGCAGGCCGTGCATCTGCCCGACGGTCAGGATGGCCAGGTGCCGCGAGACGCCGGCGTTGGAGCCGGTGCGGCCGCGGACGGTCACGGTCGGCGCGTACGGGTCGGCGTAGTAGTCGGCGGCGTCGGTGAAGCTGGCCAGGTCCTCCGGCTCCCAGGCCGCGCCCGGCACGGCGGGCATGTTCCGCGGCGCGGGCAGGCCGAGTGAGCACGAGCGGTGCATCAGCCAGGACATCTCCTCGGCGTGCACCGGACGGCCTTCCAGGCCCGCGCTGCCGATGACCTGGTCGAGGTGCTCGACCTCGGAGTCCAGCGCGGCCAGCTCGGCGTCGACGGCCTCGGGCAGGATCTTGCGCAGCACCGGCGCGGCCCGCTCGACCGCGCGGTCGACCATCCGCCGGGTCTGCACCTGGACGCCCAGGTAGACCTCTTTTTCGGCCATCGAGCGGCCCATCAGCTGCTGCTGCTCGCCGATCAGGTAGTCGTCGAACGACAGCGCACCCGGGACGTCGCCCGGGCGGCCGTGGGCGTTGTAGACGTGCGCCTCGGCCCACATCCGGATCGGGTACGGCCGGTTCGTCACGCGCAGGTGCAGCCAGCGGCCCTGCAGCTCGGCGTACTGGCCGGCGATGGCCGCGACGAGGTCGCGCCGCTGGGAGTCCGAGCGGAACGACCAGCGCTGCGGCGCCAGCCGGTACCAGGCGTAGACCTCGTAGCCCGTGCGCACCAGGTGCCCGTCGATGCTTCGCACCGCGATCGACGGGGTATACGCGGGAATCGCCTGCTCTCCGGTCAGGCGACGGCCGTTGCCGGTCCCCGAACCGGTCTGCGGCGCGCGGACCTGCTCGGGCGGCTGCCATGCGCCCGAGTGTGCGTCCCGACCCCGTTTTCCTCGGCTACCGCCGCGACCGAACAACGACTACCTCCCGGCCCGTGCCGCGGTGCCGCGGCTCCGGCGCGCTCGTGGTGTTCCCTGGACCACAGCACCCGGCGGCTCGCCGTGGTGCTGGTACTGCCGCCTGCGGCGGTGCTTCGGCAGCGGGCGCTCGGCCCGCACGCGGACGCGGCTGGCGCTGACGGCGCCGCCCGTGCCCGTGGTCCGTTCTCTCGGGGTGTTGAGCTCCCGCCCCGCCATCGCGACCACGGCGCCGAGCGGGCGCTCGTGGCTGATCTTGGCCGTGAACAGCCGGGTGATCACGATGGTGGCGATGAACCCCCACGCCGTCGAAAAGAACCCGAAGCTCCACCCCGCCCAGCGTTCGACGCCGAGGACGACGAAGAACGTCGGGATGCCGATGAGCCAGGCGACGTACCGGGCTCTCCAGGGAAAAGTCGCTTTCGGCGGGCCGAGCCACACGGCGTCGACCCGGTAGACCTCGTCGTCGGTTCTGATGCGCACGCCCGCCGCCTCAGCCGGTGAACAGGCCGGCGATCCACTGGCCCACGTTCACGCCCGCGCCGCTGACCGCGAGACCGATGATGGCGAGCGCGATGACCACGCCGGCGAGCCGCCGCATGACACCGGCGTTGTCGCCCTTGCCGCCGCCCAGCCAGAGGAGCAGGAGTGCGACGGCCAGCAGCACCAGGGGGATGACGTTGTCGAGCAACCACTGGCGCACGTTTCCGGTGCCCAGTTGGCCGCCGGCGGCCAGCGTGTCGAGGGTGGTCAAGGTCATCATCGCGATACTCCCGGTGCGCGGTGGGGCCCGCGCGGCTCTGGCTCAGGCGGTGTTTCGAACAACATCATGGGGGCTACGAGGGGTAGTGGTCAAAGCGCTCTGCGTAGATGACGGCTGCGTTGTCAACCGGTGTGGCGCGGACGGCACACGAAAACTCCACGCCCACCATCATCGCGGCAAGGGCCCTCGGGTCAAAGCCCGGGCACCCATCATTCTCAGTGTGCTGACGAACTCACCCCATTGCCCGGGATTTGCTCACTGTGGGTACTGGAACCGCGGCCGTTGTGCGGCCTGGCACAGTGTGACATGACCCGAACGGCCGCGTCCCGCGAGTCCGCTCTGTGACCGTGCTCCCGCCGGTCGGCGGCCATGTCGATCTTGCCGGTCCGCGCTGTCCGTCACACGGCGCTCAAAACCTCACACGGTTTTCACTACATAGCGTGATCTTGCACCTCAGGCGCGGCGCTGGGCGAAAACGCCCTTCGGGAACGCGCCGGCGGCAACCACGCGGCGGGTGAGGTCCCGGCCGAGCTCCTCCAGCCGGGCCAGCTTCTCCGGCCCCAGGTGGTCCCACGGCCCGCGCGCGGCGACTTCGGTGGCCGTCTCGACGCGGTCACGGACAGCGACGCCTTCGTCGGTGAGCGCCCCTTCGCCGTCGAGGAGCCCGCGCTCGCGCAGGCCCTGCTCGGCGGCGGCCCACTGCTCGTCGCTCCAGCCGCGCGTCCGCTTGGCCGCGTCGACGGTGAACCCGACGCCGGTGGCCACGTGGGTGACGAGGGCTTCCACGCCGCTCAGGCGGTTGAGGACGAGGGCGGCGATGTGGCCGTCGCCACGGTGCTCGCGCAGCAGCGTGATGGCGTGCCAGAGCGCGAGGTGCGGCGGCTCGGGCCAGTCCAGCCCGGCGTGCGCGGCGTAGAGGGGACGGCCTTCGGTGGTGCAGCCGGCGGTGGCCTCGCGGGCGAGCTCGGCGACCTCGGCGACCTGGTCGCTCTTGAGCTCGCCTTCGCCGAGGAGGCGGGTCAGGGCCTGGTCGACGCCGTCGAGCCGGGCTTCCAGCACCTGCTCCGGCGTCGCGAGGGTCCAGGCGCGCGGGATCACGCGCGCGACGACCTCGGGGTTGAAGTTGTAGAAGGTGGCGGCGACGACCTCGGGCCCGACCGCGCCCATGGCCGCCGAGCGACCGGCGAAGTACGGCATCCGGCCCGGCCGCAGCCCGATGCCGGTGAGGGCCTGGTCCACCTCCGGCGCGAAGTACGCCAGAGCGTGCAAGGAATCGAAGGCCGACTTGAACCGCTTCTCGTCACCCGCCATAGCGGCACCCTACTACCGAGTAACCGCCAGTGGACGAGCCGAAGGGCACTTTCCTCGCACCGGGCGTGCGGAAGGTGCCCTTCAGCCCGCGCGGAGGCGGACGAGCCGGCATGTAAGCCGGATCCTGTTCCCCGGTCGCCTCACGGCTCGCGGGGCGGCGGCCATCCATCTAGGCCTGCCGTCGCCGGCAGGCTCGAGCGGCCTACCCGCAGGCTCGGACGGGCCGTCCTCGAACGCCTGCGCAGGAGCTCGCGCTCCCTCTTGGCCTTGCTCCGGGTGGGGTTTACCCAGCCGTCCCGGTCACCCGGCACGCTGGTGGTCTCTTACACCACCGTTTCACCCTTACCCCGGCCCTCGCGGGCCGTGGCGGTCTGTTTTCTGTGGCACTTTCCCGCGGGTCACCCCGGGTTGCCGTTAGCAACCACCCTGCCCTGTGGAGTCCGGACTTTCCTCGGACCGGGTCACCCCGGCCCGCGACCGCCCTGCCAGCTCGTCCGCGGACCAGATGGTAGCCCAGCGCCCGATCGCCGCCCGGCTGTGGTGGCGGGGCGGCGGCTCCGGCACCCGAGGGCGGCCGCTCTGCGGTCACGCGGCCGGACGCGGCGACCAAGCGGTCCGCGGCGGCTGGTCGTGAGTGAGAAACAGTGTTCTTACCCGGTTTCCCACTCACGACCGGCAGGAGCGTCAGTACCCGGCTCCCGCGCGGCTGTGGTGGCGGGGGCGCTCGGGTTCCGGCGGCCGCTGGGGCGGGACCACCGACGGCGCCGGGTGCTGGCGGGCCAGCTCGGCCGTCCAGTGCAGGACCGCCGCGGGGCTGTCGAGGCCGATGAGCCCGACCAGCCTGCCGCCCGAGACGAAGCCGGTGATCGGGCGGGTGCCCGCCACCGGCGACTCCAGCAGCACCGTGTCGGTGCCGAGCATGGGGCGGCCCGCGACCTGGATCCGGACGCCGTGCTGTTCGGACCAGTACCTCGGCACCGGTGTGTACGCCGGCGAACCCGAAGGGCCGGCGAGGAGGTTCTCGGCCGCCGCGCGGCTCATCTCCACCGCGTTGAGCCAGTGCTCGTCGCGCCGGGGCGTGCCGTCGTAGCGGAGGTTGGGCCAGCGGGCGACGTCGCCGGCCGCGACGATCGTGTCCGAGCCGAGGACGTGGCACGTCGGCCCGCAGACGACGCCGTCGTCGAGGGGCAGCTTCGCCCCGCGCAGCCAGGACACCGCCGGGACGCTGCCGACGGCGACCACGACGCAGGCGACGTCGATGGCCCGGCCGTCGGCGAACTCCAGGCCGACCGACGTGGTGCCCGGCCGCCACCGGCGGATGGTGGTGCCGAGCTCCAGCCGGACGCCGCGGGCGGTGTGCAGCGCGGTGAGCCAGTCGCCGATGTCGGGGCCGAGAACGTCGGCCAGCAGCGCCCGCGACCGGCCGATGAGGACGACGTCGCGGTCCATCTCGCGCAGGCTCGAAGCGACTTCGCAGCCGATGAAGCCGTCCCCGATGACGGCGACCGGGCCGGCGCTGGTCGCCAGCGCGCGCTGCAGGGCCGTCGTGTCGGACAGGGTCCGGACGACGACGACCCGCGGGTGGCCGTGCGGCGCGCCGGGCATCCGCCGGGGTTCGACGCCGGTGGCGATGATCAGGCCGTCGTAGCGGAGCTCCTCGCCGTCGACGTGGACGACCTGCCGGTGCGGCGACAACGCCGTGACCGGGGTGTCGAAGTACCACTCGGCGTCGACTTCGAGCGGGTCGGCGAGCAGGGTCTGGGCCCGGCTGACCGCGCCGGTCAGCAGGCTCTTGGACAGCGCGGGACGGTGGTAGGCGATGTCGGGCTCGGCGCCGAAGACGACGACTTCGCCGTCGAACCCGAGCTCGCGCAGCCGTTCGGCGGCACGCAGGCCGGCGAGGCCGGCTCCGGCGATGACGATGCGTTCGCTCATCGGGTGGCTCCCAACAGGTGGATGGCTCTCATGGGACAGGCGCGCGCGGCCGCGCGGACGTTCGGCGTTTCCCCGGCCCCCGGCCGTTTCTCGTACTCCAGCTGGCCGTCGTGGCCGAGCTGGAAGACTCCGGGCGCCTCGGACTGGCAGACGCCGTAGGAGTGGCAGCGGTGGCTGTCGACGTCGACGCGCAGCGCGGCGACGTCCGGGTCGGCCGGCTCGGGCTCGATCAGCCCGGCCCGGACGAGCGCCGACGCGGGCAGCACCCGCAGGGCCGACAGCAGCACCGGCGGCACGAGCAGCGTGATCCCGGCCAGCCAGACGACCGCCAGGTGCCCGCTCGAGACGGCGCCGAGCCAGGCGTGCACCGCGAGCAGCCCGATGGCGAGGTAGCCGAGCTGGTGGAAGCGCAGCCACCGGCCTTCGCGCGCGCCGCGGCGCAGGCCGGCCGTGATCGACACGGCGATGACGAGCTCGAGGCCCGCGATGCCCAGCGCGTGCCGCGGGACGCCGTCGTAGAAGGGGAGCAGCAGGTCGGCGACGCCGAACGGGTCGTCCTCGAGGAAGAGGAACGTCAGCCCGTGCAGGGTGCCGGTGGCGAGGGTGAACGCGGCGAGCAGGACGTGGCCGGTCCGCAGCGCGTCCTGGCCGCTGAACCGGCGGACCCAGCCGGTGGCGGCGAGCACGCCCCAGCACAGCGTGAGGCACATGCAGAGGTAGGTGAGGCGGCCGGCGAGCGCGGCGGCCTCGGCGATCCCGGTGTCGTGCGGGGACACCGGGAGCAGCGCGGCGGACGGGGACATGGGCGGGCTTACCTCCGGGTGCGCGGCTGGGGCTGGGTTCCGAGCAGGCGGAGCAGGCCGAACGTGGCGACGGCGGCGAACGCCACGAAGCCGGCTCCGAGCGCGACGTCCCCGCCGCCGAGGGTGTCGTCCTCGGTGGCGGAGACGAGCAGGGACGTGGTCTCGGCGAGCCCGGTGCTCTCGAGGAGCGTCAGGTGCCCGAGCGCGGTGTCGACGGCGGTCTGGGCGAACGCGCGGACGTCGTCGTCGCGGGTGCCGGCGCGGACGTCGGAGGCGAGCGTGAAGAGGGAGCCGTACTCGGCGCGCAGGCGGTTGACGTAGGCGTGGTCGAACGCGTCGCCGGAGTCGGCGGAGATCTCGGCGCCCCACGCGCGTTCCTGCTCGGTGGGCTCGGCGGGGAGGGTGACGGCGAGCCGGTCGGCGACCGCGCGCAGGGCGACGTCGAGGCGGGCCTGGTCGTCGGCGATGCGGACGGCGACCGCGCGGACGCGCTGGTTGGTGGCGCGCTCGGCGGCGAGCCTGCTCGCCGGCGTGGCCCACAGCGCGTGCTGCTTCAGGCTCGTCAGCAAGGTGCGGTCGGTCTGCTGCAGCTCTCCGGCGGACGCGGGGAAAACGCAGCCGAGCACGAGCGCGGTCGTGGCGGCGAGCAAGGCCACGAATCGGAACGGCATCCCCGTTGTCCCTTCGCGAAGTAGTCCTCATCGGGAGTTACGCGGGGAACATGTGATCCGGTTCTCGCCGTCACCTTTTAGTGACTGTGACGTGCATCACAAGACACAATTTGAACGCACCGTGGGCGGTCACCGTAGCGGCGACGGCTAATTGGGCAGGGAAACTAATGCATATGGCCTATTAAGTGTTTTTGCGCTACGCTCCGATGGCCCCACGGTCCGCCAGTCAGGTGAGGTTGCGAGCTTTATGGAAGCACTGGGCAGAGAAAGTCGCGGCCACGTCGGCTACGCCCCGTCCGCGACCGCGGTCGAAGTGCGCCCCGACCCGGGAGACGACCTCGTCCCGTTGCTGTACAAGGACTTCCGCGCCACCCTGTTTTCGCAGGTACTGGCCCTGACCAACCACGACCGGCAGTGGACCGAGGACGTCGTGCAGGAGACCATGATCCGCGCGTGGCAGCACTCCGGCACGCTCGAACGCGAGCCGGGAATGCTGCGCGGCTGGCTGCTCACGGTGGCGCGGAGGATCGTCATCGACGGCTGGCGGAATCGCCGGGTCCGCCCGCAGGAGGTCGCTCTGGAGATCCCGGAAAACGCCGAGTCAGCCGACCGCACGGACAGTTCGTTAGCCGCACTAACGATTAGCCGGGCATTATCGGAACTCGACGAGAAATATCAGTCCGTCATCGCCGAGACATACCTCGCCGGAAACACCGTTCGGCAGGCGGCGACAATTCTGGGAATTCCCGAGGGAACCGTGAAATCGCGGTTGTACACGGCGATGCGGCAATTGCGGAAGGCGCTCGGGGAAGTGGCGGTGCGATGAGGGGCAAGCACCGGGACTCCGCGGCCTACGAACTCGGTGTCCTCGACGACGCGGAGGAGTTCGAAACGCACCTTCGCGACTGCGCCCGCTGCCGGGAGCTGCTTTCCGGCTTCCACCCGGTCTCCGCGGCCCTGGAGGAGGCGGCCCGGCTCGGCTACCTGCCGGGCGGCGGTGGTTCCCCGGACTCCGGCGGTCCCGCCGACGCGGCACCCGACGGCTCCACCCGGCAGCGGCCCGGCGCGGCTGACCCCAGCTACCCGCCGCCGAGCGTCGGCGCGGTCCGGCGGAAGCCGTCCGGGTTCTCCGACCGGCGGGGACCGGCCACCGGCGCGCTGCTGCTCCTCGCGCTGGGCGTGGCCCTGACCGTCGTCTGCGCTGCCCGGCCGGCCACTGCGAGGATCTGGTTCGCATCCGCTGCGTCCATCGTCTCCCCTGCTCAGGTGGTGGCCGGTACCGGCCGTGACCTGCGGGATCTCCCCTGGCGGGCCGGTTTCCAGTAGTCTGCCCGAACCCAACATGAAAGTCCTTACGGTGGATACCGAAGTAAATCCCGAGCATCCCGTCAGCGGGGCTTCGGTACCGAAGCGCCCCGCCCCACGGCTCCCCGGCCGCGAGCCCGAGCTCAGCCGCCTGACCAGCCTGTTCCCCGTCGCGCTGGGCGGCACGGCCGCGAGCGCGGTGCTGGTCGGCGAGTTCGGCATGGGCAAGAGCGCCACGCTGCACGCCACCGCCGCGCTGGCCGCGGACGCCGGCTTCACCGTCGCGATCGCCACCGGGTCGCGGCTGGAGAGCCACCTCTCCGGCGGGGTCGCCCGCCAGCTGGCCGGCGCCCTGGACGAGCCCGGCACGCCGCGGCCGCCCGGCACCGACCTGTGCGGCCCGGCCGGCGAGAGCGAAGCCCTCGACCTCTTCTTCCGCATCGTCCGCGAAGCGACCGAGCGGGGTCCGCTGTTCCTCGGCATCGACAACGTGCACCTCGCCGACGCCTGGTCGATGCGGTGCCTCGCCTACATCCGGCACCGCGTGCTCGACCTGCCGGTGTTGATCATACTCACCTCGCTGATCGGCCACCCGCCGCACCGCGAGGTGGCGCTGCTGGAGATGGCGGGCTGCACGCCGGCGACGATCACCCTCAACGGCCTCGGCGACGCGGGCGCGGCGGAGATCCTCGGTCTCGCCCCGGGCGAGCTCGCCACCGCCTGCCGCGAGGCGACCGGCGGCAACCCGTACCTGCTGCAGGCGCTGCGGCCGCGGCTGCTGCCGGGTGCGGATCCCTACGAGCTGGGCTCGTCGCTGATCGGGCAGGTGCTCCACACGCGGATGCAGGAGTTCCCGGACGCGCCGGCGATCCTGCAGGCGGCCGCGATCCTCGGCGAGGACGCCGGCTTCGACCTGCTGGCCCAGCTGGCCGGCGTCGACGAACTCGACGCGCTGCAGGCGATCGACACGATGGTCCGGCTGCACGTGCTGAACAACAGCAACGCGCCGACGCTGACCTACCCGTTCGTCCGCAACTCCGTGCTGCGGGACATGCCGAAGACGACGCGGGCGGTCAACCACGCGCGGGCGGCGAAGCTGCTGTCGGAGACCGGCGCGCCGGCCGAGCGCGTCGCCGCGCACCTGCTCGAAGCGACGTCGATCCGGATCCCGTGGGGCGTGGACGTGCTGCGGCTGAGCGCGCGCAACGCCGTGTTCTCCGGCCGGCCGGAGCTGGCCGCGCGGCACCTGCGGCGGGCGCTGGAGGAGCGGCTGACGTCGGGGCGCCGGGTGGCCGTGCTGCTGCAGCTGGCGCACGCGGAGTTCCAGGTCGACCCGCCCGCCGCGGCGCAGCGCGTGCGGGAGGCCGTCGACTCGATCGGCAACCGCGACACGGCGGCGTTCATCGCGTCGGCGATGCTGCTGTCGCTCTGCGGCGGCCAGGACGCGCGGCTGGCGATCAGCGCGGCCGGCCAGATCGCCGCACGGCTCGACGCGGGCGGCCCGGACGCCGTGTGGCCGCTGCTCTGCATGACCTACCTCGCCGAGGCCGGCAGCCGGCTCGGCCCGCCGCCGGAGTTCCGCGACTTCGAGGAGCAGCCGGCGCCGCTGACCGACCCGGCGGCGCAGCGCAGCCGCTCGGCGCTGCTGGCGCTCGACGCCGTCCGCAGCGGCGAGTCGGCGAAGGAGGCCGTCGGGCACTTCGCGGACGCGATGACCGGCAACGACGGCGAGCTGTTCGAGCAGCACTACTTCTTCACGCTCGCCACCGCGGTGCTCGCGGACGAGCCGGCGCACGTCGACCGGCTGTGCCGGGTGCTCGACGTCGAACGCGAGCCGTGGGACGTGCACGTGCCGCACGGCGCGCTGCCGACGCTGGCCCGCGGGATCGCGCTGCAGGCCAGCGGCGACCTGCAGCGGGCGAGCGTCCACTTCGAGTCGCTGCTGCGCCGCTTCGACGAGCGCGGCGGGACGACGACCTGCCCGGTCGGCGTGCTGTGCGCGGCCAAGCTCGTCGAATGCTGGGTGGACCTGGGCCGGTTCGAGGCGGCGACGTCGCTGCTGGACCGGATGGACTTCGTCGCGAGCCAGGGCCTGTTCACCCACACCTACCTGCTGTACGCGCGCGGCCGCCTGCGCGTCGCGACCGGATACACGCGCTTCGGGTTCGAAGACCTGCTCAGCTGCGGCCGACGGCTCGCCCACCACGGCATGCGGTTCCCGGGGTTCGTGCCCTGGCGCGCGCACGCGGCGCGGGCGGCGCTGGCGCTGGCCCAGGCCGACGACGCGGCCCGCCTGGCCGAAGAGGACATGACCGCCTCGACGCGCTGGGGTGCGGCACGGCCGCTGGGCACGGCGCTGACGACGATGGGGCTCGTCCGCGAAGACGACGAAGCCGAGCGGGCGCTGAACAAGGCGATCACGACGCTTCGCGCGTCCCCCGCCCGGCTCCAGCTGGCGACGGCGCTGACCGAGCTCGGCACGCTGCAGGCGCGCCACGGACAGTCCGAAAAGGCGATCGAGACGCTGCGGCAGGCGGTGGAGCTGAGCGAACACTGCGGAGCGCGTCCGCTCGCCCGGCGCGCGGCGGAGGAGCTGCGTTCGGCGCGGCGGGCGCTGACGCCGGCCAAGGACAACGAGCACGGCTTGACGCGCCAGGAGAACCGGATCGCCGTCATGGCCGCACAGGGCCTGACCAACCGGGAGATCGCGACCGCGCTGCACCTCACGCGGCGGACGGTCGAGCTGCACCTGTCGGGCGCGTACCGCAAGCTCGGCATCCCGGGGCGCGCGGAACTCGGTGGCGCACTGGCGAAGTCACAACGCGGCGGGTGAGTTCCCCGGCGAGCCCTTCGACGGGTTCAGCGCTGCTTCGAATTCGCGAAGTGTCCTCTTTGGACTCAACGGTTTCGCATCGCGCGGAAGACCGAGAGCGCGCGCCGGGAAGTCCACTTCGGACCCGAACGGCATGTGGGCCGATGATCCGGGCAAAGGAGAAGGAGCCGGCGCGCGGGGCGGCCACCCCGGAGCCCGCTGGGCGTCTGACGCCTGCCCGCGGGGGTGGCCCCCCGTTTTCCACATTACCGGAGACCACCGACAAAATCGGGCCGTCGGCGAGCAGCCGCCGTCGGGTCGCCGAAACTGTGGGTGCCTTGCGGTAGCGTGGAAAACGGGGGCGCCCCCACCGGCGCGGGGTGTGCGTCGATTAGCGTGGGCGCGTGAACTTCTGGGCAGGAGCGGGAAGCCTGGCGCTGTTGGCCGCCGTGCTGGTCTTCGCCATCGTGCGCCCGCGCGGGTGGCCCGAAGCCGTCGCCGCGGTGCCGGCCGCCGGGCTCGCTCTCCTGCTCGGCCTCGTGCGGCCGGCAGCCGCCGGGCACCGGGCCGTCGAGATCCTGCCGACTTTGGGCTTCCTGGCCGCGATCCTCCTGGTGTCCTTTTTGGCCAGTGTGGACGGGGTGTTCACCTGGCTCGGCAACCGCCTCGCGGAGGCGTGCCACGGCAAGCCCCGGCGGCTGCTCGTGCTCACCTTCGCCGCGGCGGCCGGGGTGACCGCGATCCTCAGCCTGGACGCGACGGTCGTGCTGCTCACCCCAGTGGTCCTGGCGACGGCGTCGAGCCTGAAGCTGCCGCCGCGCCCGCACGTCTACGCGTGCGCGCACCTGGCGAACTCGGCGTCGACGCTGCTGCCGGTGTCGAACCTGACGAACCTGCTGGCGTTCGGCGCGTCGGGGCTGACGTTCGCCGGGTTCACCGCGGCGATGGCGTTGCCGTGGCTGGTCACGCTGGCGATCGAGCTGCTGGTGTTCCTGCGGTTCTTCGCCGCGGACCTCCGCCCGCGCGAGACGGCGGCGCCGTCGCAGCACCTGGAGACGCCGACGTTCGCGCTGGTCGTCCTGGGCCTGACGCTGGTCGGCTTCGGGGTCGGGCAGCTGGGCCACGTCGAGCCGGTGTGGATCGCGGCGCTGGCGGCCCTGATCCTCGGCACCCGGGCGCTGGCGCTGGGCAAGATCAAGCCGTGGCAGCTGGTCACCGAGGCGGCGCCGCAGCTCTGCCTGTTCGTGCTGGCCCTGGCGGTGGTGGTCGAGGCGGTCTCGGAACACCTCCTCGGCGGCGTGCTCCGCGAGGTCCTGCCGACGTCCACCGGCCTGGTCGACCTGCTCGTGGCGGCGGGCGTGGCGGCCCTGCTGGCCAACCTGGTGAACAACCTCCCGGCGACGCTGATCCTGCTGTCGGTCCTCGGCTCGCACCCGGTGCCCGGGGTGCTGCTGGCGGTGCTGCTGGGGGTCAACATCGGCCCGAACGCGAGCTACCTGGGGTCGCTGGCCACGCTGTTGTGGCGCCGGACCCTCCCGGCGCACCCGTCGGCGAAGACGTTCCACGCGCTGGGTGCGATCACCACGCCCCTGTGCCTGGTGGCGGCGACAGGGGCGTTGTGGCTCAGCTTGGGCCTGGTGACGTAACCCGCGACTCACGTGATCCAGGTCGGAACTCACGTGATTGAGGCCGTAACTCGCGAGTTCCGGCTCCAATCACGCGAGTTCTGGGTCGAATCACGCGAGGTGCGGACTCAGCCGGGCATCGTGAGCGTCTGGCCCGGCTTCATCGTCGGGCCGCAGTCGTCCAGCGGGCCGCCGAAGCGGTCCGCCGCCACCGCCGGGATCGTCTTCGCCGCGTAGTCCTGGGCCGCCTTGAGCTTCGCCGGGTCGGTGACCGCGTCGCGACGGACCCAGTCGCCGTTGCGGAGGCCTTCGATCGGCGAGCTGTAGATCAGCACGTAGTCGCGGTCCAGGCGCGGGTCCAGCGCGACGCCGTTGCCCGCCGCCCACGGGCCCCACGAGTGGATGAACGTCGGCTTCACCGTGTCGAACACGTAGTTCCGCAGGCCCGCCAGGTCGTTGTCGTGGACCAGGTCCGCGATCGGCTTGTTGACCAGGCCGGCCATGTCGACCAGCTCGAGCCGGCTCGTCATCGACGAACCGCCGAGGTCCGGCAGCAGCAGGGACGCCTTCTGGATGCCCAGGATGTCCGCGTACGTGTTGAACCCGCGGCCGAAGCGGTCGGCCACCAGGCACGCCGTGATGTTCGGGTTCTTCGCGAACTTGTCCGCGGCTTGCGCGAACCCGATCGCCGACGGGACGAACGCCCCCACCAGCACCACGACGATGCCGATCCGCAGCAGCGCCCGGCGGTGCTTGAGCAGCTCGCCGGCCGACAGCGTGCCCGCGATGACGGCCAGCGGCCAGATCGGGCTGGCGAACCGGTGCTGGTACATCCAGTCCGCGACCATCACGCCGTACGCGATGACGCCCAGCGCCAGCGGCACCAGCAGCGCGCTCAGCGACCGCCGCCACGGCGCCTTGACCAGCGCGAACACGATGACCAGCGCCAGCAGGACGACACCCGCCCAGCCCGCGTAGCCCGCCAGCTCGAACGGCCGTCGCACTGCATCAAGGCCGGGCAGGCCCTGCTGCTTGGCCACCGACGGGTTGGCCAGCAGCCGCCCGAACTCCGAGTGCCGCCAGACGACGTACCCGCCGAACGGCACCGCGAACGCCGCCAGCGACAGCAGCGCCAGGCGGAAGCTCTTCCAGAACAGGCCGCCGCGCAGCAGGCACAGCGCGGCCAGCGGGTACGCGCCCGCGTAGATCAGGCCTTCCGGCCGGGTCAGCGCGGCGAACGCGACGAGCACGCCGGACCAGAGCGCGACCTTCGGGGTCAGCAGACGGTCGTTCCGCACCGCCACGAACAGCGTCACGGCCAGCGTGACGACCACGAACGCGAACAGCGAGTTCTCCAGGCCGGACACGACCCAGATGACGAACGACGGGATCGTCGCCAGCGTCAGGCCGACGACCAGCGTGGCCAGCCAGGCGAAGCGCGTGAAGATCTGCTTCGCGGCGATGTAGGACGCCGTGAGGATGCCGCCGGTGAACAGCAGGCCCAGCGCCTTGGGGAACAGCACGTAGTCCGGCAGCCCGAAGAGCAGGCCGTGGTCGAAGAGGCCGACGAGCTTGCCGAGGCCGAGCAGCACCATCCACGTCGGGTCGGAGAAGCCCTCGACCGGCGGGGCGCCCGGCTGCAGCACCGGGCCGAGGCCGTCGGCGAAGCTGCGCGCGTAGGAGAAGGTGATGGCGGCGTCGTCGACGATCCAGTGGCCGTAGCGCGTGGCGTGGGCAGCGACCGCCGCGACGCCGGCGAGCACGGCCAGCACCGGCGCCAGCCGCGCGCCCCAGCCCCGCGTGGTCGTCGCGGGTGCCGGGTCCTCGGGGACGTCGCTCTGGGAGGTCTCGGTGAGTGCGCTAGCCGTCATGTCCTCGTCACTGTTCCGCCCGCAGGCTTCTGCCGGTGGGATACGCGCGAGCTGGCGCCCCCTGAAGTGGATCCACACGCGGATCCGCCACCGCGGCGACGCGGTCGAGACACTGTAGCCAATACCCCATCGGGGGTCCGCCACGCGTCGGCATTGAGCGTGATCCACCCCACATTTCGACCGGTCAGGCCAGGTGCGAGGTGTCGTTGGCCAGGCGCACCGAAGCGTTGCCGTCCGGGTAGAACTCGACGATCGACAGCGACGCCAGATCCAGGTGCAGCCGGAACAGCAGCTGCGGCCCGGCGTCGAGGCCCATCCGGAGCAGCGACTTGATCGGCGTCACGTGGCTGACCAGCACCAACGTCCGCCCGCCGTGCTCGGCGATCAGCTCGTCGCGGGCCTTCCGGACACGCTGGTGGACGACGTCGAAGCTCTCCCCGTTGGGCGGCGGCACGGAGCTGTCGCCCAGCCAGGAGCGGTGCAGCTCGGGATCGCGCTCGGCCGCTTCGGCGAACGTCAGGCCTTCCCAGTCGCCGAAGTCGGTCTCGATGAGGCCGGGGTGGGTCTCGACGCGGCCGCCGAGCGCGTCGGCGACGGCCTGGGCGGTCTGCTTGGTGCGGGTGAGCGGCGACGAGATGATCGGGACGGCCTCGCCGTCGACGACCAGGCCCTCGGTCGCGGCCAGCCGTTTCGCCGCCGCTGCGGCCTGGGCACGGCCCAGCTCGGTCAGCGGGACGTCGCCGCGGCCGGAGTAGCGGCGCAGCGCCGACATCTCCGTCTGGCCGTGGCGCAGCAGGAGCAGCCGGGTCGGGGTGCCGCGGGCGCCGGTCCAGGCCACCGCCGCGCGGTCGGGGCGGCGGGTCGGCAGCTTGGGCGCGGCGACCTCCGGAGCACCCGAGTCCTGGGTGGCCTGCCGGGCGGCTCGACCGGCGACAGCAGCACCCGCGGGCTTGCCGGTGGCCTCGTCCATGGCCTCGTTGGCGAGCCGGTCGGCGTGGGAGTTCTGCGCCCGCGGGATCCACTCGTACCTCACGCGGGAGAAGCCGGCGGCCAGACCCTTGGCCCGCTCGGCGAGCGGCTGCATGTCCGGGTGCTTGATCTTCCAGCGCCCGGACATCTGCTCCACCACGAGCTTCGAGTCCATCCGGACGTCCACAGTGGACGCTCCGAGTTCGGCCGCGGCGGCGAGCCCGGCGATCAGGCCGTTGTACTCGGCGACGTTGTTGGTGACGACGCCGAGGCTTTCCTTGCGCTCGGCGAGGACCTGGCCGTCGCTGTCGCGAACCACCGCGCCGTAGCCGGCCGGGCCCGGATTGCCCCGGGAGCCCCCGTCCGCCTCGACGATCACGTGCGAGGTCACAGACCCGACTCCAGGGTCCGGACCAGGATCGCGCCGCAGTTCTCGCACTGGATGACGTCGTCCTCCGGAGCGCCCTTGATCTCGTTGACGGTGTTGCGGTCCAGCTCCAGCTGGCAGGCGCCGCAGCGGCGGGCCCGCAGCAGCGCGGCGCCGATGCCCTTGTGCTCGCGGACGCGCTCGTACAGCTTGAGCAGCGGCTCCGGGAAGCGCGGCAGCAGCTTCGCGCGGTCTTCGTCGCGGCGCGCGCGGGTGGTGTCGAGGTCCTTGAACGCCTCGTCGCGGCGGGCGATCGCGGCGGCGACCTCGGCCTCGGCCTTGTCGACCTCGGCGCCGGTGCGCTGCGCGTCCATGCCGAGGGCCTCGCGCTGCTCCATCAGCTCCAGCAGGTCGTCCTCGAGCGCGCTCTGCCGGCGCTGGAGCGACTGCAGCTCGTGCTCGATGTCGGCCATCTGCTTGGCGACGACGGTGCCGGACGCCAGGAGCTTGCGGTCGCGGTCCTCGCGGGCGCGCACCGACTCGATCTCCTTCTCCTGCCGGGCGATCTCGCGGTCGAGGTCGGACGCGGCGGTCTCCACGGACACGAGCGCGTCGCGGCGCTCGCGGGCGGTCTTCTCCCCCGCGTCGATCTCGGCCAGCTCGGGCAGGGTGCGGCGGCGGTGCGCGGTGCGCGAGAGCTCGGCGTCCACCTTGGCGAGCTCGAGCAACTGGCGCTGCACGGCGGGTTCGGCCTTCACGGTGCTCCTCTAAATCGATGTGCGCTCGGCGCGGACGTTCCACGGGTCGGTGCACCACGTGGAGACGTGAACGTCGACGTTACCCGCAAAGGCATCGGCCACGACCGCCGAGGCTTGCCCGCACCAGGGCCATTCGCTGGCCCAGTGGGTCAGCCCGACCAGCGCGGGCACCGGGCCGGGGTGCGCGAGGTGCTCACCGGCGGGGTGATGCCGCAGGTCGGCGGTGACGAAGGCGTCGACGCCGGCCGCGGTGGCCTGCTTCAGGTAGGAATCGCCGGCGCCGCCGGACACGGCGACGGTGCGGATCGGCCGGTCGGCGTCGCCCGCGCCGAGCACGCCGGGCACGGTCGCCGGGAGGGCGTCGGCGACGCGCTGGACGAAGCGCGCGAACGGCTCAGCCGCGGGCAGCTCCCCGAGGCGGCCGATGCCGGTGACGCCGTCCGCGTTCGGTTCGAGGGGCCCGGTCACGCGCAGCCCGATCGCCTGCGCGAGCGCGTCCGAGACGCCGGGGTCGGCGGAGTCGGCGTTGGTGTGCGCGCAGTACAGGGCGATGCCCTCGCGGATCATCCGGTGCACCAACGCGCCCTTGGCCGTGTCGGCCGGGACGCCGTGCACGCCGCGCAGCAGCAGCGGGTGGTGCGCGACGATCAGCTGCGCGCCGAGGTCGGCGGCCTCGTCGACGGTCTCGGCGACCGGGTCGACGCAGAAGAGCACGCGCGTGACGGGCTCGGCGGGGTCGCCGCAGACGAGGCCGACGGCGTCCCACGACTCGGCGAGCGCGGGCGGGTAGGCCTGCTCCAGGACGGTGATGATTTCGGAAAGCGCGGGCACCGGGGGATCTTCGCATGTACGGTGCCGGGCCATGCGAGTACTGGCTGTGCTCTTGACGGTGGTTTCCGGTCTCCTGCTCGCCACGGTTTCCGCTTCGGCGGCACCGGCGTCGCTGTGGCACCTGACGGACCTGGCGGCCCAGCGCGTCCGGATCGCCGACCAGGTGGCGGCCGCGAAGTACGGCACGCCGTCCCCGATCGACGACCCGGTGCGCGAGCAGCAGATCTACGACTCGGTGGCGGCGCGGGCCCCGGCGCTGGGCCTGGACCCGGCGGACGCGGTGCGGTTCTTCCACGCCCAGATCGAGGCGAACAAGGTGGTGCAGCGCGGGTTGTATGCGCGCTGGGACGCCCACCCGTCGGAGGTCCCGTCGACCCGGCCCGACCTCGGCGAGATCCGCCCGGTGATCGACCGCCTGAACACGGGGCTGCTGACGGAGCTGGCGGCGACCCAGCCGCTGCGGAAGTCCCGTTCGTGCCCCACCCGCCGGCTGGTGGCGGCGGGTGTCGCGGACGTGGTGCACCGCTTCGACGCCCTGCACGCACGCGCCTTGGGCGAAGCGACGTCGGCGACGTGCACTACCCGTTAGGGGCGCTCCGGCGACGGTGTGCGTGCCGCCGCCGCGAGCGCCGGTGGGGGGTCAGTTGCAGTTGCCGCAGCAGCCGCAGCCCTGACCGGTGCACTTCGAGCAGCACCCGTGCATGATCGCTCTCCTTCCGGTTCGCGTCCTCGCGTGATCGACGCTAAGTGGCGGCGCGGGGCGGCGGGTACCGCCGAGCGAGCGGGTGACCGGGTGAACCGGCCGGTTACGCTCGCGACGTGACGCACCTCGTCTTCGTCTGCTCCGGCAACATCTGCCGCTCGCCGATGGCCGAACTCGTGTTCCGCGCCCACCTCGACGACGCCGGCCTCGGCGACGTCCGGGTGACCAGCGCGGGCACCGGTCCGTGGCACGCCGGCGAGCCGGCCGACAAGCGCGCCCGGGCGACGCTCAAGGCCCACGGCTACCCCACCGCGCACGTCGCCTCCGAGGTGTCAGACGAAGACCTCGCCGCCGATCTGCTCCTGGCGGCCGACGAAGGGCACGCCGAGTTCCTGCGCTCCCGCGTCGGCGATCCCGCCAAGGTGCGGCTGCTGCGGTCCTTCGACCCGTCCGCCCCGGACGGAGCCGAGGTCCCGGACCCGTACTACGGCGGTGACGACGGCTTCGAAGACGTCCTCGGCATGATCGAGCGCTCGGTGCCCGGTTTGCTGGATTGGGTGCGTTCGCGCGGGTAGGAGTCACCGGTGACGGAGGTCGGCGGGCGCTCGCGAGGGGGCACGGCCTACCGTGGTGGGGTGCGGTTGCGGTTCCTGCTCAAGCCCGGGTGGCTGGCTCTGACGGCGGTGGTGTTCACGTTCGCCATCTGCTGCTTCACGCTGCTTTCGCCGTGGCAGTTCAGCCGCAACGCCGAGCGCGAGCAGCAGAACTCGTCGCTCGAGGCGTCGTTCACCGCGCCGCCCGTGCCGCTGGCGCAGCTGCTGCCGCCGGGGACCGCGCCCGGCGGGAAGACCGAGTGGCACCTGGTCTCGATCACCGGCCAGTACCTGGCGGACAAGGAAGTCGTCGCGCGGCTGCGGACGGTCCAGGGCGAGGGCGCCTTCGAGGTGCTGACGCCGCTGCGGACCACCGACGGCACGGTCGTCCTGGTCGACCGCGGGTACGTCCGGCTCGACAGCAAGTCCGGCGTGCTGCCGTACGCGCCGCCGCCGGCCGGGATCGTGCAGGTCACCGCGCGGGCGCGCGCCGACGAGACCGACCCGAAGCACCGGGACGCGTTCGCCGACGCGTCGACCGGCGGGCAGCTGCAGAGCTACGTCGTCGACTCGCGGGTCGTCGCGCGGGCGGCCAAGCTCGACATCCGGCCGGGGTACTTCCAGCTCGACGCCGGCCAGCCCGGCGTGCTGGGCGCGTTGCCGCTGCCGCAGACCGACTCGGGGCCGTTCCTGTCGTATGCGCTGCAGTGGATCGCCTTCGGCGCGATGGCGTTGCTGGGCTGGCTGTACTTCACCGTTCGCGAGCTGAAGCCGGGCGGTGCGCTGACCACGTCGTCGGAAGCGCCGACGCGCCGGAAGTCCGTCGCGGAGATCCTGGCCGAAGACGAGCTGGCCGAAAGTGGCCATCAGAAATAGCGCGATAATGGCCCTTTGGCAGTGCCACTTGGCGCGGTGATACTCGGGTCATGCTGATCCACCCCTGGGACGCGGCCGAGGACACCGAGTGGCGGGAGTGGCTGGCCGGCCACGACTTCGGCCAGCTGATCGCCGGGGGCGCGGGCCGCGACCTCCCGGTGGTGACCCCGGCGCACTTCGTGTTCGACGGCGACCGCACGGTCGTGACGCACCTGGCGCGCCCCAACCCGATCTGGCCGCTGCTGACCGAACACCCGCGAGCGCTGCTGACCGTGGTCGACGACTACGCCTACATCCGGGCGGACTGGAACACGGCCGCCGACCCGGCGTTCGGCGTCCCGACGTCGTACTACGCGACGGTGCAGCTCGAGGGGGACGTCCGGCTCGTCGACGACCCGGCGGAGAAGGCTTCCTTGCTGCAGAAGCAATTGCGGCACTTCGAACCGGACGGCGCACGGACGCCGGTGAGCGCGGCCCAGGAGTCGCCGGACCGGCGGCTGCTGCCGGGGATCCGCGGGATCGAGTTCACGATCACGGGCGTGCGGGCGAAGTTCAAGTTCGGCGGCAACAAGACGGCCGAGGACCGGGCGCGGATCGGCGGGAAGCTGGCCGAACGCGGCGGGCGGTTGGACGCGGAGGCGTTGACGCAGCTGCGCCGTCGCGGCTGAGGGCCCTCAGCCGCGACGAGCGACACCGGGCAGCGTCAGCCGCCGCAGCCCGGGACCGGCAGCACGTCGAGGAAACCGTGGATGGTCTCGCCCGTGGCGTGGTCGAGCGCGTCCGCGGTCATGTGCTCGGTGACGCCCGGCTGGTTGGCGGTCGGGTGCTGCTCCCGGATCCCCATGGTCGTCGACAGGTCGTCGCCGGTGAAGAAGATCTTGCCGTTGTCGGCGAAGGTGATCGTCCAGGTCTGGCCGGCGACGTTGGTGTGGATCTCGAACTCTTCCCCGACGACGAAGGATCCGCCGGGGCCGTCGTCGTCGTGCTTGGACTTCAGCGTGAACGGCGTGCCCAGGCTGCCGGTGGAATCCTGCTCGTAGGTGGGGCCGCAGCGGCGCCCCTTGGCCTCGGCACTGCCGCCGGTGACGACGAGGGTGACCAGGCTCGCGGCGACCACGCCCGCCGCAATGTGCTTGTACCGCACGAAATCCTCCCGTATCTCTGCGAAGCGTTGCCTACGCCTGTCGATACGAGGAGGAGTTACAAGTCAGCGCGAGCGGCGCCGGAGGCCCGCGACCAACGCGAGCACCACCGACGTCAGCCCGGCCAGCCACCCGACCACCCGGGACAGCTCCACCGCCCGCGTCACGTGCCCGGCGTCGGGATTGCGCCCCACCCCGAGCACCGGCAGCTCCGCGACCCCGTGCGGGTACACCGTCCGGCCGCCGACGCGGACCTCCAGCGCGCCCGCGAACGCCGCCTCCACCCGGCCCGCGTTCGGGCTCGGGTGGGCGATCGTGTCGCGGCGCCAAGCCCGCCACGCCCCGCCCGCCGAGCCGCCGACCACCGGGGCCGCGAGCACGGTCAGGCCCGCCGCCACCCGGGTCGGGACCAGGTGGACCAGCTCGTCCAGCCGGTCGATCGCCCAGTGCCCCCGGCGGCCCATGCGCGACCGGCGGAGCAGGCTGACCGCCCGCGCGCCGAGCAGGCCCGGGACGCCGGCCACCGCGCCCCAGACCAGGGGTGCGACCACCGCGTCCGAAGTGTTCTCCGCCAGCGTTTCCACCGAGGCCCGCGAAAGCCCGACCAGGTCCAGGCCGTCGGCCACGCGCGGGTCCAGTTCGGACAGCGTGGACCGCGCCGGGTCGAAGCGGGACTCCTCGAGGTCGCGGGCCAGCTCCGTGCCCTGCAGGGCCAGGCCGGCCGCGCCGAGGACCGCCCACGTCGTCACCGCCGTCGCCGACGCCTGCACCAGCGGACGGCCGCGGCCGGCGCGTTCGAGCAGGAGGCCGCCGGCGACCGCGGCGCCCGTGACCGCGAGGGCCCGGCCCTGCGAGAGGCGGCGGAACGCCGTCACGGGCGGGCGTCGACGGGCGTCGCCGAGGGCGCCGTCGGCCGCCACGCCCAACACCAGTCCGATCGCGCGCGCCGCGCTCACCCGTGCCCCCCGGCGGAAGAAAAGTCCAGTACGCGGCGAGGCTACTCGCCCCGCCGGCCGGACGTGCGGCGCAGGTGGTCGTGAGTGAGAAACAGCGTTAGAACGCTGTTTCCCACTCACGAGCGGCCTACTCGACCAGCGCCGCGATCTCGTCCCGGGCCTGGACGACGATGTCGCGCATCGCCCGCTCCGCCCGGTCCGCGTCTCCGGCCGCCACCGCCGCGGCCACCTCCAGGTGCAGCGCGACGGCCTCGGGCTGCGGCTCCGGCGGCATCAGCCCGTGCCCGGTCCGGCCGGTGAGCACCTCCGCGACGACCTCGGACAGCTGCGCGAACATCGGGTTCCCGGACGCGCCGAGCAGCAGGTCGTGGAACGCGATGTCGAACTCGAGGAACGTCGACAGGTCACGCGCCCGCGCCGTCCGGGCCAGCCGCTCCCCCAGCGCGCCGAGGCGGCCGCGCTCCTCCGGCGTCGCGCGCAGGGCCGCGTACCGCGCCGCGCACGGCTCGATCGCCGACCGCAGCTCGTTCAGCGTCGCGAGTGCCGCCGGCCGCGCCGGGCCGTCGAGCTGCCAGCGGATCAGGCGCGGGTCGTAGTGGTTCCACTCCGCGGGCTCCCGGACGATCACCCCGACCCGGCGCTTGCTGCTGGTCAGCCGCATCGTCTCCAGCACTCGGACGACTTCGCGCGCTACCGTCCGCGAAGCTCCGAAGCGCTCTTGGAGCTCTTCGGAGCGCAAGACGGTGCCCGGTTCCAGGGCGCCGTTCGCGATCGCCGCGCCCAGCGCGTCCAGTACCTGCTCGTGCCTGTCGGTCCCCACCCCGCCAACCTAGCGATCTGATTCGATTAAGTAGTACTTCATCTTGAATAAGTAGTACTTTTGAGTTTCACTCACCTGGGCACAACGAAGTGGGAGGTGCGGATGACCGTCATCGTGGTGATGGGGGTGTCAGGCTCCGGCAAGACGACGATCGGCACGGCGCTCGCGACCGCGCTGGACGTCGAGTACGCCGAAGCCGACAAGTTCCATCCGCAGGCCAACATCGACAAGATGACCGCGGGGCATCCGCTGACCGACGTCGACCGCGCCCCCTGGCTCGAGGCCATCGCCGGCTGGATCCGCGACCACCAGGACTCCGGCGGCGTCGTGACGTCGTCCGCGCTCAAGCGCCGCTACCGCGACGTCCTGCGGACCGGCGGAAACGTCTGGTTCGCCCACCTGCACGGCGACCGCGCGCTGCTGGCCGAGCGCATGAAGACCCGCACGGGTCACTTCATGCCGGTGTCGCTGCTGGATTCGCAGCTCGCCGACCTGGAATCCCTCGGGCCGGGCGAGCCCGGCGCGATCTTCGACATCGGCGGCACTCCCCAGGAGATCACCGAAGCCGCCCTCACCGCCTTCCGGGAGCACGCATGACCACCGTCCTCGCGGCCGCCTGGACCGGCCACGACACCCGCCTGATCACCGCGACCGTCGTCGCGATCGCCGTCATCGTCGTGCTGATCACGAAGGTGAAGCTGCACCCGTTCCTGTCGCTGGTGCTCGGTTCGCTCGTGCTCGGCCTGGCCGCCGGGATGCCGATCACGAACCTGATCAAGTCCTTCTCCGGTGGCGTCGGCAGCACGGTCGCGTCCGTCGGCATCCTGATCGCCCTCGGCGCGATGCTCGGCAAGCTGCTGGCCGACTCCGGCGGCGCCGACCAGATCGTCGACACCGTGCTCGGCAAGGCGCGCGGTGCCGCGCTGCCCTGGGCGATGGCGCTGGTCGCGGCGCTGATCGGGCTGCCGATGTTCTTCGAGATCGGGCTGGTCATGCTCATCCCGGTGGTGCTGCTCGCGGCCAAGCGCACCGGGAAGCCGTTGATGCTGCTGGGGATTCCGGCGGTCGCCGGCCTGTCGGTGCTGCACGGCCTGGTCCCGCCGCACCCGGGTCCGCTCGCCGCGGCGGGCGCGCTGAACGCGAACGTCGGGATCACGCTGGCGTTCGGCCTGCTCGTCGGCATCCCGACGCTGGTCGTCGCGGGCCCGCTGTTCGCGCGCGTCGCGGCCCGGCTGGTGCCGGACGCCGAGCCGCCCGAGCGGCTGATCCCGGAGCGCGCGGACACGGACAAGCCGCGGCCCAGCTTCGCGGCGACGTTGACGACCGTGCTGCTGCCCGTCGTGCTCATGCTCGCGAAAGCGCTCTCGGACATCCTGCTGGCCAAGGACAGCCAGGCGCGCAAGATCCTCGACTTCGTCGGCGACCCGCTGATCGCGCTGCTCGCGGCGGTGCTGGTGGGCATGGTGCTGCTGGGCCGCCCGGCCGGTCTCGACCGGGCACGGCTGTCCACTGTGGTCGGTGAATCGCTGGGCCCGATCGCCGGGATCATGCTGATCGTCGGCGCGGGCGGCGGGTTCAAGCAGACGCTGGTCGACGCCGGGGTCGGCGACGTCATCACGGGCCTGGCCAAGGACGCGCACCTCTCGCCGCTCCTGCTCGGCTGGCTGGTGGCGGTGGCGATCCGGCTGGCGACGGGTTCGGCCACGGTCGCGACGGTCTCGGCGGCGGGCATCGTGGCCCCGCTGGCGGCGGGGATGGATCCGTCGCACAGCGCGCTGCTGGTGCTCGCGATCGGGGCGGGGTCGCTGTTCTTCTCGCACGTGAACGACGCCGGGTTCTGGCTGGTGAAGGAGTACTTCGGGCTGTCGGTCGGGCAGACACTGAAGACGTGGTCGGTGATGGAGACGCTGATTTCGGTGGTGGCGATCGCGCTGATCCTGCCGCTGTCGCTGGTGGTTTAGGCCCCGCACGGCCAAGGGCCGTCACCCCAGCCGGGGTGACGGCCTTTTCGCGCCGTTGACATGTGACCTTTTGGTCACCTATCCTCGCTCACGTGCCCGATGACGACCTGGTGTTCAAGGCGCTGGCGGATCCGACCCGCCGGTTCCTGCTCGACCTGCTCTTCGAGCGCGACGGCCGCACGCTCACCGAGCTGGAGACCCAGGTCGACATGACCCGCTTCGGCGTCATGAAGCACCTCAAGCTCCTCGAGGAGGCCGGGCTCGTCGTCGCGCGGAAGGAAGGCCGGGAAAAGCGGCACTTCCTCAACCCCGTGCCGATCCGGCAGATCCACGACCGGTGGATCGACAAGTACACCGAACGCCACGTCACCGCCCTGCTCGACCTCAAGAACGAACTGGAAGGCGAAGAACCATGACGACCACCGTGCAGGTCCACCGCGTCTACATCAAGGCCACCCCGGAGCGCATCTGGGAGGCCATCACCAAGCCCGAGTGGACCCAGAAGTACGGCTACACCGGCCTCGCCGACTTCGACCTCAAGGTCGGCGGCAAGCACCGCACCCGCCCGACGCAGGAGTTCATCGACGCCGGGTTCACCGGCGACCTCGTCGACGGCGAGGTCCTCGAGCTCGACCCGCCGCGCAAACTCGTCATCACCTGGAAGCTGCTCATGGGTCCCGAGGAGATGTCCGCCGAGCCGTACACGACGCTCACCTACGACATCGAAGCGACGAAGACCGCCGGCACCAGGCTGACCGTCACGCACGACGTCACCGGCGCGCCGCTCACCGGCGAGATGGTCAGCGGCGTCCACGAGGACGTCAACGCGGGCCCCGGCGAGAACGCGGGCGGCGGCTGGGACTGGATCCTGTCGGACCTCAAGTCCCTGCTGGAGACCGGCGAGATCCTCGTCCCCGCGCCGTGAAAAGGTCTGGTGGCCCGCCTCGCGCCGCTTCGAGGCAGGCCACCAGGTCTAGGTGCGCTGGGTCGCCGCCTTCAGCGACGCCTTCGCGGCGTCCGACGCGCCCAGCGTGTCCAGTCCGAACAAAGCCGCGCCCACGACGGGGTTGACGTCCACGACGCGCACCACCGCGCGCGGTGCCACCTTCAGGCAGCGCCGCTCGATCTCCGCGATCACCGGCGCGCCGATCCCGGTCAGCACCCCGCCACCGAGGACGATCTCCGGCGCCTCCTCGGTCAGCTCCAGGTTCCGCAGGATCACCGCCGCGAACACGCTGACCTCCTCGACGAACCGGGTGACGATGTCCGACGCGACCTCGTCGCCCGCTGCCGCGACCTCGAACAGCAGCGGGCACAGCCCGTGAATCGAGGCGGCCGGAATTTCTTCGAAGTGCAGGCCCTGCACGACGTCCAGCAGCGTCGGCTTGCCGAAGAAGGAAGCCACCGCCGCCTGCAACGCGGTCCGCGGGCCGCGGCCGTCCTCGGCGCGCACGGCCCACCACAGGGCCTCCTCGCCGAGGCGGTAGCCGCCGCCCCAGTCGCCGGAGATCTTGCCCAGTGCGGGAAAGCGGTGCACGCGGCCGTCCGGGCCGACGCCGGCGCCGTTGATCCCGGCGCCGCACACGACCGCGACCCCCACCCCCGCGCTGCCCGCCCGGAGCAGCGCGAGGGTGTCGTTGCCGACGGTCAGGGTGTCGCTCCACCCGCGCGCGGACAGCGCCGCGTGCAGCGCCTCTTCCTCGCGCGGGAAATCCAGCCCGGCCAGGTACGCCGAGGTGTGCACCGCGAACGGCTTTTCGCCGAAGTCCGGGTAGGCCGCCAGCACCAGGCCTTCCAACGCCGTGACGCAGGCCGCGACGCCGATGTTCTGCGGTGACGCACCGGGCCCACGCGACTTGCCCAGCACGACGCCGTCTTCCGAGATCACCAGGACCTCGGTCTTGCTGTTGCCGCCGTCGATGGCGATAACCGCAGGCCTCATCCGCGCGCCCACGGCAGGTACTCGCGGTTGATCTGCACCAGGGAGTCGGCGAGCGTGTCGGCCTTCGTGTACTGCCCGACCAGGGGGTGCGCCAGCAGCGCGTCCGCCACCCGATCGCGGCCGCCCTTGATCGCCGCCTCCAGCGCCAGGAACTCGTACGCGGTCGTGGCCGCGATGAGGCCCGAGTACTGAGGCTCCACCGGCGGCTGCGGGATCGCCGTCGCCCCCTTGGAGTCCACAATGGACCGTGACTCGATGACGGCGTCGTCCGGCAGGAACGGGAACGTCCCGTCGTTGCGGACGTTCACCACGTGCTCCTCGGCCGGCCCGCCCGCGGTCAGCGCGTGCACAAGTTGCACCGCGGCTTCCGAGTAGTACGCCCCGCCGCGCTTCTCCAGCGACTCCGGCTTCGTGTTCTGCTCCGGGTCGAGGTAGATCTTCAGCAGCTCTTCCTCGACGTCGGACACGACGTCCGCGCGCGGCCGCTCGGTGCGCTGCTTGGTGACCTGCTCGTCGTGCGCGTAGAAGTACTTCAGGTAGTACGACGGCACGACGTTCATCCGCCGCAGCCACTTCTCCGGCACGCTGACCTCGGTGGACAGGTAGTCCAGGTGCTCCTCGAGCAGCTCGGGGAGCCGGTCGACGCCGTCGACGAGCGCGCCACGCTCCCAGCTCAGGTGGTTGAGTCCGGTGTGGACGAGCTTGACGTCGTCCGCGCCGACCCCCAGGAGCTTCCCGAACTGCCGCTGCAGGTTGATCGCGACGTTGCACAGCCCGACCGCGCGGTGGCCTTCCTGCAGCAGCGCGCGCGTGACGATGCCGACCGGGTTGGTGAAGTTGACGATCCACGTGTCGTCGCCGGCGATCTTGCGGACGCGGTCGGCGATGTCGAGCACCACCGGCACCGTGCGCAGCGCCTTCGCCAGCCCGCCCGCGCCGGTCGTCTCCTGCCCGACGCAGCCGCAGGCGTGCGGGAACGTCTCGTCGGAACGCCGCGCCCGCTGGCCGCCGACACGCAGCTGGATCAGCACCGCCGACGCGCCGTCGACGCCCTCTTCCAGCGACTGCGTGGTCCGCACCTGCGCCGGGTGACCGGCGTGGTCGAGGAGGCGTTGACTGAACCCGCCGACGGCCTCGACGCGGTAGGCGTCCGGGTCGACCAGCACGATCTCGTCGACGTCCAAAGTGGACCGGCGCCCGGCGATCCCGTCGATCAGTTCCGGCGTGTAGGTGGACCCGCCACCGACGACTGCCAGCTTCATCCCTTGACTCCCGTGAATGTGATGCCCTTGACGAACGACTTCTGCGCGAACACGAACAGCACGATCACCGGCGCCATGATCAGCGCGGTCGCCGCCATCGTCATGTTCCACTCGACGTGGTGCATGCCGCGGAAGGACGCGATCGCCAGCGAAAGCGGCCAGTGGTCCTGGTTCTCGCCGGTGTAGAGCAGTGGCCCGAAGTAGTCGTTCCAGGTGAACAGGAAGCAGAACATCGCGGTGGCCGCGATCCCCGGCTTGGCCATCGGGATCAGCACCCGGACCATCGCCTGGAACTCGGTACAGCCGTCGATCTTCGCCGCCTCGATGTAGTCCTTCGGAATCGTCAAGAAGAACTGCCGGAGCAGGAAGATCGAGAACGCGTCGAAGAAGAAGTACGGCACGATCAGCGGAACCAGCGTGCCGGTGAGGCCCATCCGGACCCACAGGTCGTACAGCGGCACGACGGTGACCTGTGGCGGCAGCAGCATCGCGGCCACGGTCAGCATGAAGAACAGGTTCTGCCCGCGCCACCGCAGCTTCGCGAGGCCGTACGCCGCCGGGATCGCCGAGAGCAGCGCGCCCGCCGTCGCGCACGCCGAGTACAGCAGGCTGTTGCCGAAGTACTCCAGCAGCGGGGCCTTCTTGAACACCGTGACGAAGTTCTCGAAGTGCCATTCGGACGGCCACAGGCTCGCCGTCATCGCCTGGTCGCTCTTCATCACCGCGGTGAGGAAGACGAACAGGAGCGGCAGCATGAAGATCACGCCGAGGGCGATCCCGACCGAATGCAGCGCGATGAACGACAGCCGCTTGTCCCAGTTGCGCTTGAACTGCACGCGAGGCGGCACGGAGGCCGGCGGCTTGCGCGCGGTGTCGGACAGCGTGATCATGCCGCCTCCTCCTGGTGCTGGGACTTCCGCAGCTGCCGCACGAGAATCCAGGTGAACGCCGACGACACGATGAACAGCAGCACGGCCATCGCCGCCGCGTAGCCCATGTTGAAGTAGCGGAATCCCTGGACGTACAACCAGATCGGGTACGTCAGCGTCGAGTTCTCCGGTGCGCCGATGAGCTTCGAGTTGCCGGCGACGTCCGCCGTGCCCGCCGAAGCCGACGCCGCGACGATCGCCTGCGTGAAGAACTGCAGGGCGTAGATGATCGAGTTGACCACGCCGAACAGCAGGACCGGCGAGATCGACGGCAGCGTGACGTGCCAGAACCGGCGGACCGGGCCGGCGCCGTCGAGGGCGGCTGCTTCGTACTGCTCGGTCGGGACGTCCAGCAGCGCGGCCAGGATGATGATCATCAGCTCGCCGGAGCCCCACAGCGCGAGCAGCGTCAGCGCGGGCTTCGACATGGCCGGGCTGTTGAACCACAGGCCGCCGTCGATGCCGACGAGCCGCAGGAACCGGTTGACCGGGCCGAACTCCGGGTTGAACACGAAGACGAACGCCAGGGTCGCCGCCGCGGGCGGGGCGAGCGTCGGCAGGTAGCAGAGCGTCCGGACCAGGCCGACGCCCGACTTGAGCCGCGAAATCACCGACGCGATGCCGAGGGAGAACACCACCCGGCAGACCGTCAGGACGACCACCAGCCACAGCGTGTTGTACGCGGCCGTGCCGACCAGCGGCTCGGTGGTGAACATCCGGACGTAGTTGTCGAAGCCGATGAACTGCGGCGGGTTGATCAGGTCGTACCGGGTGAACGAGTAGTAGACCGTGGCGATCAGCGGGTAGCCGAAGAAGATCAGGAACCCGAGGAACGCCGGGGCCATGAAGAAGACGACGGTCCGGCGGCGCTTGGCCCGGCGGGCCCCCGTCCGCACCTTGGCAGGTGCGGACGGGGAAGCCTTTTGCGCGAGCGTGGACGTCATCCGCCCGCGCCCTTCTGCTTGAGTTCGTCGTTGACCTGCGCGTCCACCTTCGCCAGGCCCGCGGTCAGGTCGGGGATCGACCCGGCCTGCCACTTCTCGGCGAAGTCGTTGACCGCCTTGAGGTGCGCGTCGCCGATCGGGGTGGTCTGGTTGGCCACCAGCTTGCCGCTGTCGTAGATGTCGAGGAACGTCTTGAACTGCGGCTGCAGGTCCAGCTTCGGCGAGGTCAGCGACGCCTTGGTGCTGGGCACGTTCTTCAGGCCGTTGGCCATGTCCACCAGCGTGTCGGTGTCCAGGGTGACCTGCTTGATGAGCTCCCACGCGGCGCCGGGGTTCTTGGCGCCCTTGGGGATCGCGATGATCGTGCCGGTGGTGAAGCCGCCGCCGTAGTGGTCGGCCATCGTGTCGAGCACCGGGAACGGCGCGGTCTGGTACTTGACGTCGGGTGCCTGGTCCTTGAGGAACGCGGTGCGGAACTCGCCGTCCATGATCATGGCGAGCTTGCCCTTCTGGAAGCCGTGGTCGGCGGAGTACTCGTCACCGAGGCCGGCCTTGAACTTCTCGACCTTGTCGTGGCCGCCGTAGAAGTCGATGAGCTGCTTCTGGAACTCGAACATCGCCTTCCAGCCGGGATTGCTGGCGAGGTCCGACTTGCCGTCCGGGCCGAGGAAGGGCGCGCCGAAGTACTGCGCCCAGTACTGGGCCTGGTTGGCGTAGAACGGCATCGAAGGCAGGAAGCCCGCGACCTTGATCGAGCCGTCCGGGTTGAACTCGGTCAGCTTCTTGGTGTCCTCGAACAGCTCCGACATCGTCTTCGGCGGCGAAGTGATGCCCTTCGACGCGAACATGTCGGTGTTGTAGTACATCCCGTAGACGTCGGCGAGCATCGGCATCGCGCACCGCTTGCCCTGGTACTCGGTGTAGTTGCGGACCGCGTCCGGGATTTGGTTCAGGTCGATCTTGTCGCGGTCGATGTAGGGCTTGAGGTCCTGGAAACTGCCGGTGGAGCACCAGGCGCCCAGGTTGTCGGTGTAGAAGGAGATCGCGACGTCGGGTGGGTTGCCGCCGCGGATCGACTGCGTCAGCTTGTCGTCGTCCTGGTTGCCCTCGTGCTTGATCTCGATGTTCGGGTACTTCGCCTTGAGCTTGTTCAGGCCCGCGGTGACCACGCCGTACTCGCGGTCGGTGAACTTGGAGTACACGGTGATCGTGAGCTTGTCGTCCTTGCCGGGCGCGGCGGCCGCGTTACCGCCGCCGCTCGGGGCGGCGGCGCCGGAACAGGCGCTGGTCAGCAGGACGGACGCCGCGGCGGCGACCGCTAACAGCGAGCCGCGGCGGATCCGGGTGGTAGGGGGCATGGCCCTCCTCCTCATCGGTTGGGGCTACTCGGTTGGGGACGGGGCGGGACGGGTGTTCGGGAGGGCCTCCGGGGTCTTGCCGAGTGGCTCTCCGACCGCGGGCCTGCGCGACCCGAGGAGCGTGGGGGTGACGACGCCGAAGACGTCCTCACGGGCGGTGGCCAGCGCGGACTGCAGCGCACCGGCGCGGACGGCGTTGCCCTGCACCGAAGCGCAGCCGACGGGCGTGCGCGGCAGGACCAGTTCGTGCAGCTTTTCCTGCACCAGCGCGGCGAAGTTCTCGCCACCGGCGCGGCTGGTGTCGCCGCAGAGGAGCACGAGCTGCGGGTCGGCGACCGCGACGAGGTTGGCCACGCCCCCGGCGACCCGCCTCGCGAGGTCCTCGAGGAAGGGGTGCCGCTGCCCGGCTTGGGTGACGGCGTCCCAGGCGGTCTCGGCCTGGATGCCGTGCGCGGCGGCGAGGCGGCAGATGGCGGGCGAGTCGACCAGGTTGCCGAACCGCGCGCCGGCCTCGGGCCAGACGTCGCCGGTGTCCACGGTGGCCGGGTCGGGCACGCGCATCCAGTCGATCTCGCCGCCCCCGCCGGTGGCGCCGCGCAGCAGCCGGCGTCCGATCACGACCGCGCCGCCGACGCCTTCGGACAGCCACACCATGACGAAGTCGTCGACGTCCTGGGCCTGCCCGACGCTCATCTCCTCGACGGCGACGAGGTTGACGTCGTTCTCGATGAGGACGTCGACGCCGAGGTCGTCGGAGAGCTTCTGCGGGACGTCGAAGCCGAGCCAGCCGGGGATGTGCGGGGCGGAGGAGAGCAGGCCGGTCCGCGGATCGAACGCCCCCTGCGCGCCGATCACGACGTGGGCCAGCTGCTCCCGGGTGATCCCGGCTTCTCCGGCGACTTTCTGGAGGGCCTCCCCGAAGGTTCCGACGACGTCGGCGCCTTCGTGGACGGGCAGCGGCGTCCGGTATTCGGCGAGCACGATCCCGGCGACGTCGGCGACGACGAAGTCCGCGATGTGCGGTGTCAGGTCCACGGCGGCGACGAAGGCGAGGCTGCCGTTGGCGGCCCAGAGCTGGGCGCGCGGCCCCCGTCCGCCTCCTCGGACGCCGGCCTTCATGACGAGGTTGTCCTGCTCGAGGCGGGTGAGGAGCTGCGCGGTGGCGGGCTTGGAGAGCCCGATGGCGAGCTCCAGCTCGGCGCGGGTCAGGGGGCCTTCCCGGAGGAGGACCTCGATGGCGGCGCGATCGTTGATCTCGCGCAGCATCCGCGGGCTACCGGCTCGCACGCATCGCCCCCGACTTAATTAGGATACTTTACAGACGGTTTCGCAGGACTGTAGTGAGCCGGGGCACAGCCGTCAACGGTCTCGCGAAACGGCCAGGTAACGCTTGCCGGCGCGCTGGGCTATGTGGACGAAACACCGGTGAACGAGTTCCGACGGGCTCGCACGAGACGCAACGAGAACGGCCCCGACGCGAGCCGGGGCCGTTGTGTGGTCGCTCTGTCGCGGGCGGTTACTCCTCCGCGTCCGCCCAGGCCTTGAGCATCACGCGGGCGATGGACGAGTTGCCCGGCAGGATGATCTCCGCCGCGCCTCCGGCGATCGGGGTCGGCTTCGACCCCTCGCCCCGGGCCGAACTGTTCGCGAACGCCTCGCGCACCTCCGCGCGTGACACCCACAGCGCCTCTTCGATCTCCCCGTCCGCCGGGACCAGCGGCAACGACCGGTCGGCCCGCGCCGTGAACCCGAGCATGATCGAACGCGGGAACGGCCAAGGCTGACTGCCGAGGTACCGGATGTCCGAGACAGCGGCACCGACCTCCTCGCGGATCTCACGCAGGACGCACGCCTCCAGCGACTCGCCCGCCTCGACGAACCCGGCCAGCACCGAATACCGCCCGGCCGGCCAGATCGGCTGGCGCGCCAAGAGCACGTGGGAGCCGTTGGTCCCCTCGGAAGAGTGGACCAGGCAGATCACCGCCGGGTCCGTGCGGGGGTACTCCTCACGGCCGTCGTTCGTGCACTTGCTGGCCCAGCCGAACTGGATCAGCTCGGTCGGATGACCACAGCGCGTGCAGAACTTGGCTTGACGACGCCAGAAGCGCAACGCCTGCGCCGTCGTGAACAGCCCGGCCGACGTGTCGTCCAGCAGGTCGCCGTAGCCGCGCAGCTCGACCCAGATCTCGCCGTCGACGCGCGGGACCTCCTCGACGAAGCCCCAGCTGCCCGCCATCTTCACCGTGTCCGCGTCACCGGACGGGCCGCCCGGCAGCGACCAGTAGTCCACGTCCTGCCACTCGCCGAGGAACGCCGCGTCGGCGGGCGGCGTGGAGCCGAAGTCGATCGCCTTGCGGAACGCCAGCACGGACGAGCCCTCGACGACCGGGGTGCGCCCGGCGTCGTCCAGCAGGACGACCCGGGCGTCGGGCCAGCGCGACACCAGCCGCGAAGGATTGGTGCGCAAGCCTTCCTGACGGTCCACAGTGGACCGAGACAGCGTCGGCAGGGCACCGAGGGTGAACGGGACGGACATCAGGCCGGCTCGCCCACGACGACGTCGCCGAGGGACAGGAGCTTGCGTTCCAGGACCCCCGCGTCGCCGACCACCACACCCGTGAACCGCTTGGGCGCGAAGTACTTCAGCGCCGCTTCGGCCACCTCGTCGGCGGTCACCGCCGCCACCCGCGCCGGGTGCTCGTTGAGCCACTCGAGGCCCAGCCCCGTCGAGGCCAGCGCCAGCACCTGGCCGGCCAGCCCGGACTGCGACGACGTCGACGTCAGCAGCGAGCCGATCGCGTACTGCCGCACCGACTCCAGTTCGTCGCCCGTCGGCGGGACCTGGCCGAGGCGGCCCAGCTCGTAGCGGGTCTCCAGCAGCGCCGGCGCCGTCGCCTCGGTCGCGGTGTCCGCGTCGACGTTGACCACCGCGGTGCCGTCGGTGAACTCGAACCCGGAGTGCGCGGAGTACGTGTACCCCTTGTTCTCGCGGATGTTCTCCACCAGCCGCGACGAGAAGTACCCGCCGTAGGCCAGGTTCGCCAGCTGCAGTGCCGCGTAGCCGGGGTCGGTGCGCGGCACGGTCTGCGCCGAGAGCCGGATCTGCGACTGCACGGCGCCGGCGCGCGGCACCAGCCGCACGGTCGGCCCGGTCAGGTCGGGCAGCGGCGGCAGCCGGACGGCGGAGCGGTCGGACGCCCAGCCGCCGAGCACTTTCTCCAGGTCGCCGACAACGGCGGCCGGGTCGAGGTCGCCGACCAGCACCAGCACCGAGCCGCGCGGCAGCACGGACGCCTGGTGCAGCGCGCGGACCTGCTCGGGCGTCACGACGGCGACGTCTTCGGCCTTCGGAACCTCGCGCGTGGCCGGGTGGTCGCCGTAGCGGTGCTTCTGCAGCGCCTCCCGCGCGATCGTGCGCGGCTGGGTGCGCGAGACGGCGATCCGCTCGACCAGCCGCTCCTTCTCGCGCGCGATTTCGTCGTCGGCGTACGTCGCCCCAGTGAGGACGTCGCCGAGCACGTCGAGGAACGTCGGGAGCTTGTCGGCGAGCGCGGATCCGGTCAGCACCAGGCGTTCCGGGTCGACGCCGGCGCCGATGTCGCCGCCGATCAGGGCCAGCTCGGCGTCGATCTCGATGCGGTTGCGGCGCGCGGTGCCGGTCAGGATCGTCTCGGCGAGCACCTCGGCGGTCGCCGGGTGCAGCGCGTCGTCACCCGCGAACGGGATCCACAGCCGGGCCTCGACCAGCGGGACGGTCGCCTTGCGCACGGCCAGCACGCGCAGGCCGTTCGCCAGCTCGGTGTCCACATGGGACAGATCGCCGGCGACCCGCTGTTCGCCCAGCGGGGGCAGCGGGCGCGGCCCCCGCGTGGTGCGGCCGATCTCCTCGGCCGTGCGGTGCGTTGCAGAAGTCACTGCTCGTTGTTCCCTTCCGAAGCGGGCTTGACCACCAGCACGGCGCGCGCGTCCGGGCGCAGCGCCTTCGCCGCGGCCGACACGGCTTCCGAGGTGACGGCGGACATCCGGTCCGCGAGCTTGTACACCAGCGACGCGTCGCCGTAGAGCAGTTCGAACGAGCCGAGGGCCAGGGTCCGGGACACCAGCCGGTCGTGCTCGGAGTGCAGGCTCGCCGTCCAGCGGGCGGTGACCTTGCGCAGCTCCTCCTCGCCCGGTGGGCTGTCGGCGAGCTTCTGCAGCTCGTCGTCCAGCGCGGCGAGCACGCGCTCGCGCGGCACCTCGTGCGGGTGGATCAGGGTGATGGTGAACGTGTCGGGGTCGCGGGCCTCGAACGGCCCGAACAGCCCGGCGCCGGCGCCGATGTCGACTACCAGGGGCTCGCGGTGCACCAGCCGCTGCTGCAGGCGGGAGCCGTCGCCGTCGGTGAGGACGCCGGCGAGCACGAGGTAGGCCAGGTAGCCGTCGACGTCGTTGATCGGGTCGGGCATCCGGTAGCCGATGCCGAGCGCGGGCAGCGGGGCGTGCGGGTCCTCGACCTCGCCGTGCAGCTCGGTGGTCGGCAGCGGCTCGGCGAAGGACGGGCGCTGCGGCGCCGGCCGGTGCGGGACGTCGCCGAAGTGCGTCTCGATCAGCTTCTTGGCGTTGTCGACCTCGAAGTCGCCGGCCACCGTGAGCACGGCGTTCGCCGGCGCGTAGTACGTGTCGAAGAACGCCGCGCAGTCTTCGACCGTGGCGCTCTCGAGGTCCTCGAAGCCGCCATAACCGTTGTGCGCGTTGGGGAACGTCGAGTACAGGACCGGCGGCAGGGTGATCCACGGGAACCCGCCGTAGGGCCGGTTCAGCACGTTGAGCCGGATCTCTTCCTTGACGACGTCGATCTGGTTCGCCAGGTTCTCCGCGGTCAGCTTCGGCGCGCGCATCCGATCGGCTTCGAGGAACAGGGCGCGTTCCAGCGCGGCGCTCGGCAGCACCTCGAAGTAGTCGGTGTAGTCCGGGTGCGTGGACCCGTTGAAGGTGCCGCCGCTGGACTGCACGTGCCGGAAGTGGGCGAGCTTCTCGAGGCTCTCCGAGCCCTGGAACATCAGGTGCTCGAAGAGGTGCGCGAACCCGGTGCGCCCCTCCGGCTCGGAGCGGAAGCCCACGTCGTAGTGGACGCTGACGCCGACCACCGGCGCGGTCGCGTCGGGTGCGAGGACCACGCGCAGACCGTTGTCGAGGGTGTATCGGACGAGCTCGGGATCGGCCATGGCCCCACCCTACGACGACCCGCCGGTTCCCCGCGTGCCACCTCGTGAGTGGGAAACAGTGTTCTTACCCTGTTTCTCACTCACGAGGTCCTGGAGGCGGCCGCGGTGGGCGGCGGCGAAGGTGCCCGCCGGCGCCGTCGCGAAGGGTCCGGCCTGGTCAGGGGCGATGACGCCGTCACGTCAGTACACCGGCGGTGGGTGCTCGAGCCCGTCGAAAGCGGCGCCCCGGCGAACACGGTCAGCGGGACGCCCGGGTGGACGCGGTGAGCAGCCCGTCGAGCGCGGTCAGGAACGACGGGAAGTGCGTGCCGAAGCGGCGCAGGTCGTGGTCGGACTCCATGCCGCCGTACCAGTACAGGCCGGCCGAGCCGTCGGACGCCGGGTTGAGCGTGGCGAAGGTGCCGAGCCAGCGTTCGGTGTCGCCCAGCACCACCGCGTACGGCAGCGAGCGCGAGAACACCATTTCCCGGTCGGCCGCCGGGATGTCCTCGGCCCTGGCGGTGTGCAGGTAGTCGAGCAGGCCGCGGACCTGGCCGACGAGCACCCGGCCGCGCGCGGTGCGCGAGGGCAGCAGCGCGGCCGCGGCGGCGACGGCGAGCCCGGCCAGCGCGACCGCGACGCCGAGCAGCGCATCGCCGATCGTGAAGGTGAGGACCGCGGTGGCGACCGCGCCGAGCGCGAAGATCCCGGCGCCGAGCCAGGTCAGCCGGCCACGGGCGGTGTCGGGGCGGCGGGAGAACCAGCGCTTGGTGACGACGTCGGCGTACATCGCGTCACTGATCTTGCGCAGGTCGAGGGCGCCGCGGGCGCGCAGCTGCGAGACGAGCACCGCGTCGGTGCCGGCCGGCAGCAGCGTCTCGTAGACGGCGCGCTCGAAGTCGTGGAGGTGCTCGTCCGGCGGGTTGCGGCGGGCGATCTGCCAGTCCTGCCCGTTCGGCCCCGGTACTTCGGCGAGCCAGAGGTAGTTGCGGACGGCGAGGTCGACGACGGTGGCGCTGATGTCGACGACGTCGACGGTCTCGTCGACGACCGTGCCGACCTGGCCGGGCAGGACGCCGTCCGGGCTCGCGAAGAAGACGCGGTCGCCGTCGCGCAGGAGGACCTCGACCGGGCCGGTGGCGGTGGTGAGCGCGCCCGCGTCCTCCTTGCGGCGGCGCCGGACGAAGAGGCCGCCGCCGATCAGGAAGACGAGCAGGAGCGCGAAGACGACGCCGGTCAGCGGGGTGAAGGCGAAGGCGGTGGCGAAGAGGCCGACGTCGGCGAACTTCGCGTTGGCCGGGACGGTGTTCGCCGGCAGGCCGACGAGCAGGTCGACGCGGTCACCGGGGGCGACGTCGTCCTGTTCGAGCCGGACGACGCCGGTGTGGTCGAGCTCGGCGAGGGTGCAGCGCTGGTTCGAGCCGATGGGGCCGGCGAAGCAGTCCACAGGGGACAGCCGGGGCGACGGCGCGAGGAAGGACGCGGTGAGTTTGGCGAGCGGGGCGTCGAAGCCGCTCGCGACCTGCCAGCGCGCTTGCTGGCGGCCGCTCTGGTCGGCGATGGCGCCGTCGACGGTGAACGTGGCGCTTCCGGTGCCGCCGCTGAAGGTGAGGACGAGCTGGTCGCCGGTGAGCCGGCTGGTGGCGGCGCCCTCGGTCTTGACGTCCCTGACCGCGAAGACGCGGTCCTGGTCGTCACTGGCCGAGACTTTCAGCGGAACGCGCGAGGTGAGCTGCCTGCCGCCGGGGACGGTGACCTGCTCGGTGACTTCGAGGGTGCCGTCACGCAGGACCTTGAGGGCGACGTCGGCGGTGGCACCTTCGGGCGGCTGGACGTCTTGGCCGTTGAGCTGCTGGGGTTTCTTGACCTGTTCGGACGGAGCGTTCGGCAGGACGGGCCCGGCGGACGGCCCCTGCGCGGCGGCGGGCCCGGCCGACAGCACGATCGCCACCGCGGCGACCGCGGCCGCTGTCCCCCATTTGCTCAACACAGCACCACACCCTAGAGCACCCGATCTATGCTGACGCCCGGAACGGCGAGATCGTCGCAGGTACGCCGGTTCCGACGGAGAAATCGCACGGGGGGTTCCACTTTCATGACGCAAGGCCCGCAGGGTCCCGGCTCCGGTCCCGGCCCACAGGACCCGCGGCGGCCGCTGCCGCCACCGGGCGCTCGGCCGCTGCCGCCGCCCGGGATCCGGCCGCTGCCGCCGCCCGGGATCCGGCCGCTGCCGCAGGGGCGGCCGGGGCAGGGTGGAGCGCCGCGGCAAGGCCCGGGGGCCGGCGGTTCGCCGCGCCACGACCCAGGGCCCGGCGCGCAGCCGCAGCACGGCCCGGGCGAGCAAGCGCCACATGGGCCGCCCGGCGGACCGGGGCAAAGCCGCGCACCGCGAACCGGACCGTTCCCCGCGCCCGGCGGTACTCCGCACCAAGGGCCGGCGCCCAGCAGCACGCCTGCCCAGGGTTCGCAGACTCGCGGCGTGCCCGGGCAGCCGTCGCAGGGGCCGGTCGGGCGGCCACAGTTTCCCGGCCAACCGCCCCGAGGTTCGCAGGGCGCCCAAGGCTTCCCCGCCCACGGCCCCTACCGCCCGGCGAACTTCCCCCAGGCCGGCGCACCCCTCCCACCACCGGCCGCGGCGACGCCGCCCGTCTTCACCCCGGCCTACCCCGGCCCGGCGCCCTTCGGGCCGCGGTTCGCGCCCGGCTACCGGCCCTACGTCGCCAAGAAGTCGAACACCGGGGTCATCGTCGCCGTGGCGATCATCGGGATCGTCGCCGTGGTCGGGGGGCTGGTCGCGGGCGTCGCGCTGATCGGGGGCACCACGCGGCACGTCGCCGACGCCGGGTACTCCAGCACCTACCCCTCGGACACCTACGAAACCACCTCCGCCGAGCAGACCACCGAAACCACGTCGTCCACCGAGGAAACGACCACCAGCGAGACGACCGAACGCGAGACCCGGACGTCCGAAACACCGAGCGGCCCCCGCTCGGTCGCCGCGACCGGGAACAACCCGCTGTTCGCCAGCGCCGACTACGGCCTGCAGAACGTCCCGTGCTCGCTGAGCCGCTGGGCGACCGACCAGAGCAGCGTCACGCGCTTCTTCCAGTCCGGGATCGCCTGCCTCGACGCCATGTGGTCACGCATGCTCGGTGTCGTGAACCTGCCGTTCCGGACGCCGAACCTGTCGGTGCCGCGGTCGCTGTCGGAATCGTCGACGCCGTGCGGGGGCGGGGGCACGACGACCGGCGTCACGCCGTTCTACTGCCCGACGAACGACACGATCTACCTGCCGATGGACCGCATCGAGCTCGACGTGTGGGGCAACCACCCCGGCCCGTACCTGTCGATCCTCGCCCACGAATACGGCCACCACGTGCAGAACCTGGCCGGGATCTCCGAGGCGTACGGCAACCAGCGCTACGACGCGGGCGCCGACTCGGCGGTCGGCCTGGAGCTCTCGCGGCGGATGGAGCTCGAGGCGCAGTGCTTCTCGGGCATGTTCCTCGGCTCGGCGTCGGTCTCCGGCGGGTCGGTCGACAGAAACATCTACAACGAGGCCTGGAACGCCCAGGACCGCGGCGACGACTACGCCCGCAACGGCAAGCGCGACCACGGCAGCGCCAAGCACAACATCTCCTGGTGGCAGCACGGCGCGTCCAAGAACCGCAACCAGCAGTGCAACACGTGGCTGGCGGCCTCGGGAGACGTTTCCTAGCTCGGCGGCGTGAACGGGTTTTCGACCGGCGCCACCGGAGTTCCGGACGGCGGAGTCGGCAGATCCTCGGCAGCGCCGGATCCCGGGCCGGCCACGCCGAACCCGGCCCCACCAGACCCAGCCACACCAGGCCCCGGCCCGGCCACGGCCGCCGACCACGGCGCAGGCGCAGGCACGGCCTGCCCAGCCGTCGCCACGAACCCCGGCTGCGCACTCGCCGAGTACCCCGGCTCCGGCCCCGCGGGAAGGTGCCCGCGTGCCGCCTCGACCTGGGCCGCGTACGCGCGGACCGCGCGGGCGTGGTCGCGGTTGCGTCGTTCCGCCAGCACCGCCGCCAGGAACGCCCACGGCGGCACCCCGGGCGGCACCGGCGTCCCCAGCGCGTTGCCGACCTGCTGCGCGAGCTTCCAGCCGAGCGCGTGCGACGCCTCGGGCGCCAGCTGGCCGAACCTCGCCAGGAACTGGCGGCTCGCCAGGGCGAGGTCGTCCGGCAGTCGCGTCAGGTCGAGCTGAGCTGCCCAGCCCTCGAGGCCCGGGGGCATGCCGATCACGGAGTAGGCCGCGCTTTCCGGGGCACGGTCGCGGACCACCAGCGTCCCGGCGAGGAAGTCGCCGACGCGGCGGCCGTCCGACGAGCACAGCGACACGATCACCGCGACCGCCCCGAACACGCCGAGCGCCCAGAAGTCGATGACGAAGCCGGCCAGCCCGCGGGTCAGCGCGTGGCGGAAGCGGATCGGCCCGCCGTCGACGCGCACCACGCGCAGCCCCACCGCCATCTTGCCCAGCGAGCGGCCGCGCGAGAGCGTCTCGAACAGCACCGGGTAGCCGACCAGGATCAGCACCAGGAAGACCAGGATCAGGGTCAGCGCGAGCGACGCGTCGTCGCCGGGCACGGTGAGCGTGAGCACGAAGAACGCGACCAGCAGCAGCGCGAACTGCACGAGGAGGTCCAGCAGCATCGCCAGCGCGCGGCTGGCGAGCTTGGCGACGCGCAGGTCCAGGACGACGGCTTCGCCGGTGACCAGCTCGGATTCCTCGTGCACGCGGCCCAGCGTAGCGACGGATAGGGTGGCGACGTGGATGTGGACGTCTTCGTCGCGACGCACTCGGCGGAGTGGGCCCGCCTCGGCGAGCTGACCCACCGCGGCGGCAAGCTGACCGGGGCGGAGGCCGACGAGTTGGTGACGCTCTACCAGCGGACCGCGACGCACCTGTCGATCGTCCGCTCGGTCGCGCCTGATCCGGCCCTGGTGAGCAGGCTGTCCGGGCTGGTCGCCCGCGGCCGGAGCGCGATCTCGGGGTCGCACAGCCCGGCGTGGCGTGAGGTCGCGTTGTTCTTCACGCGCCGCTTCCCCGCCGCGGTGTACCTCTCGCGGCGCTGGTGGATCCCGGCCGCGCTGGTGTCGATCGCGGTGATGGCGGTGATCGCCGTCTGGGTCGCGGGCGACCCGCACGTCCGCGCGTCGATCGCGTCGCCGGACGAGCTGAACCAGCTGACCAGGCCCGGTGGCGAGGCGGAGAGCTACTACTCGACGGGCCCGGCGACGTCGTTCGCGGCGCGCGTGTGGACGAACAACGCCTGGGTGGCGGCGACGTGCCTGTTCCTCGGTATCGCGCTGGGCCTGCCGGTGATCGGCGCGCTGTGGATGAACTCGCTCAACGCCGGGCTGATCATCGGCGCGATGAGCGCGGCCGGCCGCGGCGACGTGATGATCGGCCTCCTGCTGCCGCACGGCCTCTTGGAATTGACGGCGGTGTTCATCGCCGCGGGCACCGGGCTGAAGCTCGGCTGGACGGTGGTCGATCCGGGCCGCCGGTCCCGCACGAAGGCGCTGGCGGAGCAGGGCCGGTCGGTCGTGGTGCTGGCGCTCGGGCTGGCGTGCGTGCTGTTCGTGTCCGGGATCATCGAGGCATTCGTGACGCCGTCGGGCTGGCCGACGGGGATCCGGGTCGGCATCGGCGTGCTCGTCGAAGTGCTGTTCCTGGTCTACGTCTTCACGCTCGGCCGCCGCGCGGCTCGCGATGGCGAAGTCGGCGACCTCGACGCGCGTGACGCCGGGGACGCCCTGCCCGAATCAGCATAGGCACGAGCCCTCGAAGGCGATCGACGATCCGTCGTCGAGCCCGGCGGTTCCGACGAACCGCGCTTCGAACTCACCCGGCTCGGTCAACGTCAGCTTCGGGCTCGCCGCCGATCCGTCCGCGCCCGTCTTCGCCGTCGCCGTTTCGCTGCCGCCTTCGAAGACCAGGACGTTCTTGGGCCGCGCCGCGCGGACGTAGAAGCTCACCGGGACGTCGGGCGCGGGCTGGCCGTTCTCGCCGATCACCCGGACCACGAACGGCGTGCCCGGGTCCTTCGTCGCCAGGCGCTGGCCGTTGCCCGAGAGGATCGCCAGCGTGCGGCCGCCCGCCGCCCACGTGTTCGCGATGCCCGTCAGGGAACAGACTTCCTGGTACAGCCGGGCTCCCGCGGTGGCGCCCTCGGCGGTCAGGCACCGCGCGGTCGCGACGTTCGCGATCTCCACCAGGCCGGGCAGCCCCGCGACGCGCCGCCACGCCTGGTGGCTGTCCTTGTCGTCGCAGGCCGCGAGCTTCACGGCGACGCCGTCGACCGGGCTGGCCGCGGTGAGGCACTGTCCACTCGGGACACTCGTGAAGTGCTGGGAATTCTTGTCGTAGGTCCATTTCGCGCTCGGATCCGCCGCGTCGGCCAATACGGGCTTCCCGTCGGCGACGGCCAGGGACAGCTTGCCGCCGCCCTCGGCGAGGTACACCGGCGCGCCGTCGTCGGCCGACGCGATGCCCGGCACCGACACCGCGAGCAGGACCAGGCACCCGGCCAGAGACTTCCGCATGCATCGGGCTTAACAGGCCGAACGGACGTTCACCACCGGAGTCACCCGTCAGAGCCGTCCGGCCGCCTTCAGCGCCAGGTAGCGGTCCGCCAGCGCCGGCGGCAGCTCCTCCGGCACCGCGTCCACCACGCTGACGCCGTGCCGGCCCAGGCGTTCGGTCACCCGCTGCCGCTCCGCCGTCGTGCGTGCCGCGGCCGCCGCGTCGTACACGGCCGCCGCGTCGCCCCGGCCGGTCAGCATCTCCGCGACCCGCGGGTCCGCCACCGACGCGACGATCAGCTCGTGCCGTGCGGTCAGCGAACTCAGCACCGGGAACAGTCCCTCCTCCAGCGGCGCCGCGTCCAATCCCGTCAACAGCACCACCAGCGACCGGCGGCGGGTGCGCTGAAGCACCTCCGCGACCATCCCGCGCGCGTCCGTCTCCACGAGCGACGGCTCCAGCGGCGCCATCGCGTTCACCAGCGACGTCAGCAGGGAAGCTCCCGACGAGCCCTGCACCGCCGCGCGCAGACGGCGGTCGTACGCCAGCAGGTCGACGCGGTCCCCCGCCCGGGAAGCCAGTGCTGCCAGCAACAACGCCGCGTCCATCGCCGCGTCGAGCCGCGGGGCGTCGCCGACGCGACCGGCCGAGACGCGGCCCGTGTCCAGCACCAGCACCACGTGCCGGTCGCGTTCCGGGCGCCACGTCCGGACCATCACGTCCGCTGCCCGGGCCGTCGCGCGCCAGTCGATCGAGCGGACGTCGTCGCCGATCACGTACTCGCGCAGCGAGTCGAACTCCGTGCCCTGGCCGCGGATCAGCACCGCGTTGCGGCCGTCGAGCTGCTGCAGCCGCGCCAGCCGCGACGGCAGGTGCTTGCGGCTGTGGAACGGCGGCAGCACGCGGACGGTCCACGGCACCTCGTGCGAACCCTGCCGCGCGGCCAGCCCCAGTGGCCCCACCGACCGGACCGTCACCCGCGCCGCCGTCCGGTCACCGCGGCGCGAAGGACGCAGCGCGGTGACCAACGCCCGGCGCTCCCCCGGCGGAACGCGCAGCGCGTGCCGGTCGGCCGCGCCCGCGCTCGGCGGCCACGCGTCGCGCAGCTGCCCGCGAACCGTGCGCCCGCCGGGGTTCGCGACGACCAGCGTCACCTCGCACGGCTCGCCGAGCCGCACCGACGTGTCGCCCGACCGCAGGAAGGTCAAGGTCCGCACGCTCCCGGCCAGCACGAGGTCGACGGCCACGAGCAGCAGGAGCACCCCGCCGACGGCCAGGATCCCGGTCGCCGACGGCCACACCAGCCCGACCACCAGTGCGCCGAACAGCGCCAGCAGCCCGAGCCTTCCGGTGACGGCCATGTCAGCGCGGCACGGGCACGGACGCGAGCACGCGATCGAGCACGCCGTCCGCGGTGACGCCCTCCAGCTCGGCCTCCGGCCGCACGTCGAGGCGGTGCCGCAACGCGGGCCGCGCCAACGCCTTCACGTCGTCGGGCGTCGCGTAGTCACGCCCGGCGAGCCACGCCCAGGCCCGCGTCACCGCGAGCAGCGCCGTGGCACCACGGGGAGAGACGCCGATCCGCACCGACGGCAGCTGCCGCGTCGCCCGGCACAGGTCGACGACGTACCCGATCACCTCGGGCCCGACCGTCACCCGCGCCACGGCTTCCCGCGCCGCCGCGAGTTCCGTGGCGCCGGCGACCGCCTTGAGGCCCGCCGCGGCGAGGTTGCGCGGGTCGAAGCCCTGGGCGTGCCGCCAGACGATGCCGATCTCGTCCTCGCGCGACGGCGTCGGCATGGTCAGCTTCAGCAGGAACCGGTCCAGCTGCGCTTCCGGCAGCGGGTAGGTGCCCTCGTACTCCACCGGGTTCTGCGTGGCGATCACGATGAACGGGTCGGGCAGCGGCCGCGACTTGCCGTCGAGCGAGACCTGCCGCTCCTCCATCGCCTCCAGCAGCGACGACTGCGTCTTCGGCGGCGTCCGGTTGATCTCGTCGGCGAGCAGCAGGTTCGTGAACACCGGGCCCTCCCGGAAGGAGAACTCGCCGCTGTGCGCGTCGTAGACGATCGAGCCGGTGACGTCGCCGGGCATCAGGTCCGGCGTGAACTGCACGCGCGTCGTCTCCAGGTCCAGTGCCGCCGCCAGCGCCCGCACGAGCAGCGTCTTCGCCACGCCCGGCACGCCTTCGAGCAGCACGTGCCCTCGGCAGAGCAGCGCCAGGATCAGCCCGGTCACCGCGGCGTCGTTGCCGACGACGGCCTTGCCGACCTCGGCGCGCAACGCGATCAGCGCGTCCCGGGCCCCAGTCGCGTTCTCGCTGGTCAACTTCGCCCCACCTCTCGTTCCACCCTGTCCAGTTCGCCGGCCAGCCGGACCAGCGCCGGGTCGTCCGGCACCGGCGGGCCGTAGAGCACCGCGCCGACGTCGTTGGCCGGCCGACCGGTCCGCTCGCTCACCGAGTTCACCAGCGCCGCCGCGTCGGCGTCGCGCGGCAGGCCCAGCGCAGTCCGCAGGCGGGTCCGCACGGCCTCCCTCAGTGTCTCGCCCGCGTGGTCCGCGGCCTTCGCCCGCCGGTACAGCCGGGCGCGGCCCTCGGCGGTCTCGGCCGCGCGGACGACGATCGGCAGCGGCTCGGTGACCACCGGGCCGAGCCGGCGCGCCCGCCACAGCGCCAGCAGCGCCACCGCGATGAACGCCTGCGCGGCACCGTAGTACCAGCCGTCCGGGATCAGCTCGAAGAACGACTTGCGGGTGTCGTCCAGCGCCGGGTCCGTGGTGGACGGCAGGTACCAGACGAGCTTCGGGTGCGCCCCGAGCAGGCGCAGCCCCAGCGCCGCATTGCCCTGGTCGGCGAGCCGCGAGTTGGTCAGCGGCGCCGACGAGCCGAGCAGCGTCGTCGTGCCGCCCGAGTCGGCGAGCTGCAGCAGCGTGCCACCGCCGTCCTCGCCGGGGTAGCACGACCGCGCGCCGGGCGAGGCGTACCCGATGCCGCCGAGCGTGACGTCGCCGGCCGCGACCGCCGCGGCGACCGTGCACTCCGGGTGCAGCGTGCCCACGTCGCTCTGGCCGACCGGCCGCACCAGCGGCAGCGAGTCGCGCAGCGTCGGCGCCCCCGGCGTCACGAGGACGACGTCCGCGGCGCGCTGCCGCAGCGCGTCGAACCGCTTCGCCGGGACGAGGTCCGGTTGCGTGACCAGCAGCGTCGCGTCTTCGCCGACCGCGTCGTCCGCTTCGGCGACGGTGTGCGCGGTCCGGACGTCGACGCCCTGGTCCCGCAGGAGCTGCGCCAGCGCGTGCGCGCCGCCGGGTTCGTACGAGCCGGGTTCGAGCGCGCCGTGCGTCTGCTCGCCGCGGCCGAGCAGGAGCAGGGCCGCGGCGGCGAAGATCAGCACCACCAGGGCCAGGGGAATCCGCACGCCCCGCCAGATCCGGCGCACGTCCGGCGAGACTGTGCTCATGCCGCCTCCGCGGGAAAGAGCACGTCGGCGGTGGTGCTCATGCCGCCACCGCGGGAAAGAGCACGTCGGCGGTGGTGCTCACGGGCCCGCCATGGCGACCGGCCGTTCACGACGGCAGAGTTCGTCCAGCTCGGTCAGCGTGCGGTAGGCCGCTTCGGTGCCTTCGCGGCCGCCGTAGTGGACGTCGTCGAAGAGGCGCGCGCCCTGCCGCAGCTCCGCGGCGACGTTCGGCAGCAGCACCCCGGCCTCGGCGGCGGCCTCGTCCGCGGTCCGGCCGGACCGGACGTCGAGCAGCGCGCGTTCCTCCAGTGCCCGCACGACGGCCCGGAAGCGGTCGCGGACGGCGTCGTCGTACCGCCCGCCCGCGGCGGCTTCGGCGGCCGAGCGGCGGTAGTCGTCGGCGCTCTGCCGCTGCCCGCCGAAGACCGTCCGGTCGGCCCGGGAAGTACGGGCGATCTTGCCGGTCCGCAGCCGGATCACGACGACGAGCACGATCAGCAGCACGAGGACGAGCAGCACCCCGAAGATCCCGCCCGGCACCACCGACGACAGGCCGTTCAGCAGCTTCTCCAGCTGGTCGCCGAGCCACTGCCCGACCTGCTGCAGGATGTTCGGCCGCGCGTCCCGGTACTTCGGGTCGGTCAGCTCCGCCGCCGCCGCGCGCCGCGCACTGTCCCGGTCGATGTCGACCGGGACGTCAGTGAGAACCAGGGTCACCATGCCTGCGGCGGCTGCACCCCGGCCGCGCGGGCCAGCTCGATGTCCATGCCCTCGCGGCGCATCCGCTGGTCGAGGTAGACGATCACGGTGACCAGCGTGACGAACGGGATCGCGATGGTGCCGGAGACGATCTGCCCGGCCGCCTGCAGCAGCAGGTCGCCGGTGTCGGGCACGGACACCTTGCCCGGGTTGAGCACCTGGGTGAAGACGCCGGTGCCGAGGGCGAAGGGCAGCTGGATGATGTTCTCGAAGAGCGACTGGATGATCCGCGCCAGCAGCAGGATGCCGAGCACCCGCCAGAAGGCGCGGCTCACCAGCTTGGCCGACCGGGCGAACGCCGCCCGGAACGTCCCGCGCTCGAGCACGAGCGCCGGCACGGCCAGCGCCCAGAACACCCAGGCCAGCACGCCCGGGATGATGCAGAGCATGATGCCGATCGTCGTGACCAGCGCGTAGACGAACGCGACGCCGACCAAGGGCAGCAGTCGCGGCTGCAGCTCGCGCCACGCGATGCCGAAGGTGACCTCGCGGCCCAGCGCGGCCCGGCCCATCACCGTGGCCATCAGCCCGGTGGTGACCGCCAGCAGCAGGGACGAGACCAGCAGCGTCGGGATCAGCACGAGGAAGGCGTCGCCGAAGGTGCCGAACACGGCGTTGCGCATTTCCTCCTCGGTCGCGCCCGGGCCGAGGGTCGCCGTCGTGGCGAGGTTCTGGAAGTCGGCGAGCACGTACTTCTGCACGAGGAACGTGATCCCGGCCGTCAGCACCGCCATCACGGCGCCGATGCCGAGGACCGTCCGCGGGTGCCGGCGGATCGCGGTGATCGCGCCGTCGAGGATGTCGCCGACGTTGAGCGGCCGCAGCGCGATCACGCCGGGCTTGCCGAGCCCGTGCGGGCTCCAGCCGGGCGGCTGCTGGTACTGCTGCCGGTACTGCTGCTGTCCGGTGTACGGCGGGAGCCCGCCCGGCCGGCCCCCGGGCGCGTGCTGCCAGCCCGGCGGCGGTGCCGGCGGGGCCGGGGTCGCCCCGGCGTCCGGTGGCTGCCAGCCGCGAGGTGGCGTCGCCGGTGACGCGGAGTGGCCTTCCACCGGCTTCGAATCACCCGATCCGGGAGCGGGGACCTGAGGTAGGCCCTGGCTGGGTGTCGGCGTGTCGTCGCCCTCGCCGCCGGGCGCGCCACCGGTGTCTGTCATCGAAGCCCCTCGCCTGCAGTGCCTGCTTGCCGACACTCTTTCAGAGCCGGTCGCACCCGGCCAGACCTGGGGTGACGTCGGTGCGTGGTGACCGCGTGCGCGCGGACGGGTGCGAGAGGCCCCGTTCCCCCGATATGCTGAACGCCGGGATCGGGTACCCCCGGTCCGTACCGAGACCCTTCGGGACTGCCTAGTGACGCAACCGCCCCACGGCCGGGTACCGCCTCGCGGAATCGTCCAGCCGCCGCCGGTGCCGGATGCGCAACCGGATCTTCCCTGGCTGGGCCGCCCCCACACCGTGTCCGCGCCGCGCCGCCGATCCCCGGCGGCGGTGATCGGGGTCTGCCTCGGGGCGGTGGCCGTGCTGGTGCTCGGGCTGGTCGCGATCGTCGTGCTCAACCGCGGCGAGACGCCCCTGGCCACCGCGAACTACCGCGACAACCCGTCGGCCCAGGACCTGTCTTCCCAGCCGCAGCCCGGCGGCGCGGGCGCCCCGGCGTCGGCGTCGAGCCTGCCGTCCGAGACGTCGGCCCCCAGCGCGACCGGCCCGCAGAAGATCCTCAAGCTCGCCGACCACCCGATCCTGCAGGACCCCAACGCGGGCCTGCAGAACCGCGTCTGCACGCTGCCGACCTGGCAGAGCACGCAGGCCGGCGCGGAAGCGTTCTTCACCGCGGCCAGCAAGTGCCTGGACGCGGCGTGGGGCCCGTTCCTCGAGGCCTACCACCTGCCGTTCACGCCGCCGGCGCTGCACTTCCCGACCGGCGCGAGCTTCGAAACCGAGTGCGGCACCATCCAGGTCGGCATCGCGACGGCCGCGTACTACTGCGAAAACAACCTGTACGTCCCGTTCCGCGGGCTGCAGACCGACCAGTACGGCAACAACCCCGGCGTCTACCTGGCCCTGTTCGCCCACGAGTACGGCCACCACGTGCAGGAGGTCGCCGGGCTGATGGACGCGGCCTGGCAGAAGATCTACGAGGCGGGCCAGAACAGCCCGGCCGGGCTGGAAATGTCGCGGCGCAAGGAGCTGCAGGCCCAGTGCTTCTCGGGCATGTTCCTCGGCGCGCACGTCGACCAGGGCGGGTCGGTCAGCCGCGACATGTACAACAAGGCCTGGAACGACCAGGAAACCCGCGGTGACAACACGTCCCGCAGCCACGACCACGGGACGAACGCGCACTACGCGTCGTGGTGGCGGGCGGGCGCGACGAGCAACCGGATCGCCGACTGCAACACCTTCGCGGCGCCGTCGTCCGAGGTCAGCTGACCTTCGCCGGCTTCGGCCGCGCGGGGGTCCGCAGCACCAGGCGGACGTACATCCCGCCGGAGAAGCACGCGAACACGAGCAGCGCCATGCCCAGCGGCCTTCGCGCGTCCGACGCGCCCGCCGAAGTGTCCGCGGCCTGGACGGCGACCGCGCCCTGGCCGGGCAGCTCGGCCGGCACGCTGACGTCGACGCGCTCGCCCTGGCCGTGCCCGCAGCCGTTGAGCGTGCCCTCGTGGGTCTTCCCGGCGACGGTGAACTTCACGGTCTCGACGGCGTCCGGCCGGTCGCACGGCGCGGGCTTGGTGACCTCCGCCGACACCGGGGCGCCGACGTCGCCGGCGGTGATGCCCAGCAGCCCGGGTCCGGCCAGCCAGGCGAGCAGCACGACGAGCACGCCCGCCGCGGCCGGGATCGCCACCGTGGGCCACTTCGGATCGAGGGATCGCGGGGGCACTTCGCCATGGTTCCAGATCCCGCGGGCAAAACCCAGGCGGCCCGGTCAGCGCTCGATCTTCTCCGCCGGCGTCACCTTCCGGACGTAGAGCAGCTTGTCGCCCGGCTCGATGGCGTCGGCCTGCGGAGCGTCCACGCGGTACAGGACGCCGTCGCGGACCAGGCCGAGCACCAGGTCGGACAGGTGCCGCGGCGACCCGCCCTCCTCGGACGGCTCGACCGGCCGCTCGGCGATCGCCAGGCCCGATTCGGGCGTGAGCAGGTCCTCCATGATGTCCACGACCAGCGGCGTCGACGTCGCCATGCCGAGCAGCCGCCCGGCCGTCTCGCTGGACACGACGACCTGGTCGGCGCCCGACTGCTTGAGCAGGTGGACGTTCTCCGCCTCCCGCACCGACGCGACGATGTGCGCCTTGGGCGCCAGCTCGCGGGCGGTGAGCGTGACGAGCACCGCCGTGTCGTCGCGGTTCGGGGCGACCACGACCGCGCGCGCGTGCTGCACCGCCGCGACGCGCAGGACGTCGGAGCGGGTGGCCGAGCCGTGCACGGCGACCAGGCCGAGCGCGCTCGCCGCGTCGAGGGCCTGCTGGTCGGTGTCCACGACGACGATCTGGCCCGGCGCGATGTTCTCGTCGCCGAGCAGCGCGTTGACGGCGGACCGGCCCTTGGTGCCGAACCCGACGACGACCGTGTGGTCGCGCACCTTCGTCCTCCACTTCTGGATCTTGAACGCCTGCCGGGAGCGCTCGGTGAGCACCTCCAGGGTGGTCCCGACCAGGACGATGAGGAAGAGCACCCGCAGCGGGGTGATCACCAGCACGTTCACCAGGCGGGCGGACGAGGTGGCCGGCGCGATGTCGCCGTAGCCGGTCGTCGAGAGCGAGACGGTGGCGTAGTACAGGCTGTCCAGCAGGGACAGGCCGTCGCCGTTGGCGTCGCGGTAGCCGCCGCGGTCGACGTAGACGATGATCACGGTGGCCAGCAGCGCGAGCAGCGCGCCGATGATCCGCTTGACGATCGAGCGGAGCGGGCTGACCGTCAGCTCGGGCATCCGCAGGATGCCGACGAGCTCGTGGTCCGGCCGATCGGTGAGACTGCCCAGCGGCAACCGCCTCAGTGCCTTCATGCACCGGCTCCCAGCGGCAGGTGTCGAGCGTCACTCACGCCCGGAGGATAGCCGAACCGGGTGGCAGGCCGCCGCGTGGAACGATCAGGTCATGGCCACCTCACCACGACCGGCCCACTTCCTCGCCGGCGTACTGGGCACGATGGGCGTGCTGCACTTCGCCGTGCCGAAGCCGTTCGACGGCTTGATCCCGCGTTCGCTGCCGGGTTCCCGGCGCGCGTGGACGTACGGCTCGGGCGCCGCGGAGGTGGCGATCGCGACCGCGGTGGCGGTCCCGCGCACGCGCCGGCTCGGCGGCCTGGCGGCAGCCCTGCTGTTCCTGGGCGTGTTCCCGGGCAACGTGAAGATGCCGCTGGGCGCGTCGTCCGCTCCGCTTCCGCGACGCGCCCTCGCGTGGGCCCGCCTCCCCCTGCAGTGGCCCCTGATCACGTGGGCCCTGAAGGTCCGCGACCAGGCGTAACTCGCGTGATCGAGCCGGAACTCGCGTGATCCAAGCCGTAACTCGCGTGATTGAGGCCGGAACTCGCGAGTTACGTCCTCAATCACGCGAGTTACGGGTCTGATCACGCGGGTTACGTGTCTGATCACGCCTCGGGGATGTCGCGGAGGAGGCGGCGGAGGCCTTCGGGGTCCAGGAGGTCGGCCGGGCGGATCGTGCGGTTCGCTCGGACGTAGTGGAACGCCGCGCGGACCTGCTCCACCGGGACGTTCTTCAGCGCGGCCCAGGCCATCCGGTACGCCGCCAGCTGGACCGCCAGTGCCGGCTGCCGGGACTCGGGCGGGACCGAGCCCGTCTTCCAGTCCACGACTTCCCAATAGCCGTCCGGGTGCCGGAACACCGCGTCCATGCGGCCGCGCAGGGTGATGCCTTCGACGTCGGCGGTGAACGAGACCTCCACCGCGTCCGGCACGCGGGAGGCCCACTCGCTCTTCTCGAACTCGGCCCGCAGCTCTTCGAAGTCCGCGTCGGGCGCTTCGCCGAAGTCGGCCGCGCCCGGGAGGTCGTCGATCTCGATCAGCTGGTCGCCGGAGAACCGGCGCTCCAGCCAGCCGTGGAACTCCGTGCCGCGGCGGGCGAAGCTGTTGGGCTCCATCGGAAGCGGGCGGCTCAGGTCCGCCGCCAGCTTGCCGGCGTCCTCGGCCAGCGCGACCAGCTGGCTCACCGAAAGCCGCGACGGCAGCGGGACCCGCCTGATCCGGTCGTCCTTGCGCGCCCACTCTTCGAGCAGGACGTCGGTGTCGGTCAGCCAGCCGTCCGGATCGTCCTCTTCGGACTCATCTTCGTCCGAAGAGGACAGTGCTTCGGACACCAACTCGACCCCGGTCTGCACGCCGGTGCGGCGATCGGCCAGTGGATCGACCGGCCACCGCGACGTCCGAGAGTCCGACACCAGCGGGTTTTCGTCGTCCGACGACGGCTCCGGCGCCCACTCGGCGAGCTGCCCGACGCCGGTCTCGCGCACGACGTCGCCGATCTCGGTCAGGAATTCCGACGGCCCTTTGAACCGGCTGCTGCTCTCGTTCCACCAGTGCCCGGCCACGATCAGCGCGTGCTCGGACCGCGTCAGCGCGACGTAGCAGAGCCGCCGTTCCTCCGACTGCTCCCGCTCGACGAACCCCGCTTCGTGCAGCTCCAGTCCTTCTTGGACTTCCTTGCGGTCGTAGCCGTCGGCGATCCGCAGCTCCGGCAGGTCCTCCGAGTCACCGCGCAACGCGGCGGGCAGCGACGTCGCCGTCCGCAGCCACGACGACGACCGCCGCCGGCCCGGGAAGACGTCCTGCACCAGGTGCGGCACGGCGACGACCTCCCACTCGAGCCCCTTCGCCGAGTGCACGGTGAGCACCTGCACGCGGTCCGGCACGACCTCGACCTCGCCCGGGGTGAGCCCGTCCTCGGCGTGCGCGGCGGTGTTCAGGTAGTCCACAAAGGACAACAGGGTCGCCGTCGGCGCCGTTTCGGCGTAGTCGGTGACGACTTCGGCGAACGCGTCCAGGTGCGCGCGTCCGGCGGATCCCGGGCGCGCCAGCGATTCGACGTCGAGGAGCATCGTGCGCTCGACGTCGGCGACCAGCTCCGGCAGCGACTGGTCGAGCCGCCGCCGCAACGCGGACAGCTCCCAGCCGATCCGGCGAATGCGCTGGTAACCCTCCTCGGAATACCGCTCCGGCGAACCCGGCTCGTCGATGGCGTCGATCAGCCCGGCCTGCTCGACGCGCTCGACGACCAGCTCCGGCCCGTCCGGCTTCTCCGGGCTGGACAGCTCCCCCGCACGCCGCCACAACGCGGCGACGTCGGCGGCCGCGAGCCGCCAGCGCGCGCCGGTCAGCAGGCGGGCCGCGGCGCTGCCGGACAGCGGATCGGCGAGCACCTTCAGTGTCGAAACGAGGTCCGCGACCTCGGGCTCGTCGAGCAGGCCGCCGAGGCCGACGACCTCGACCGGCAGGCCGCGCGCCCGCAGTTCGGCGGCGATCGGCGCCATGTCGGCGCGGCGCCGCACGAGCACAGCGGCGGTCGGCGGCTTCCCGGTCTGCTCCTGGACGGCGTGCCAGCGCCGGGCGACGGCGTCGGCCACCCAGTCGCGTTCGGCGCGGATGTCCGGCAGCAGCGCGCACGCGATGTCCGCGGGCCCGGCGCCTTCGCGCGCCCGCAGCCGTTCGACGCCGAGGCCGCGCGCTCGCAGCGGTTCGGCGATCGCGTTGGCGAGGTCGAGGATCTCCGGCGGGTTGCGGAAGCTCGTCAGCAGGCCGTATTCGTTGGCGGGGACGAGCTTTCCGCTGTCCTGGCGCGGGAAGTCGGTGGTGAAGCGGGGCAGGTTGGCCGCGCTGGCACCGCGCCAGCCGTAGATGGCCTGGGCCGGGTCGCCGACCGCGGTGACCGGCATCGGCGGGTTCTCGACACCGCCGAACAGCGCCCGCAGCAGGACGCGCTGGGCGTGCCCGGTGTCCTGGTATTCGTCGAGCAGGACGGCGCCGAAGCGCTCGCGCTCACCACGAACGACCGACGGGTACCCGCTCGCGAGCTGGGCGGCCAGCGACATCTGGTCGGCGAAGTCGAGCGCGCCTTCGTTGCGCTTGCGCCGGTGGTACTCCTCGACGAGCGGCAGCAGCGCGAGCCGGAAGTGTTGCGCGGCCATGATTTCCGTGAGCTTCTGCGGGAGCGCGGCCCGCTGGCCCTTGGCGCGAGGCGCGTTCTCGATGACGCGGCACATCCACGTCGTGTACTCGGCGAGCTGCTCGGTGGAGACGAGGTGCTCACCCAGCTCACCGGCCAGCTGCAGGACGTCCGCGGTCACGGTCGGCGGGACGCGGTCGGTATCCAGCTCGTTGTCCCAAGTGGACACGACGCGGTGCGCGATCTGCCACGACGACGTTTCGGACAGCAGCCGGACACCGGGCTGCACCGGGAGCCGGAGTCCGTGTTCGGACAGGAGGCGCCCGGCGTAGGCGTGGTAGGTGAGCACGGTCGGCTCGCCGGCGACCACAGTGGACCGAAGCCCACCGGACGGGTCGAGCCGGTCGAGCAGCCCGGACCCGGCGAGCCGCCGCAGCCGCGCCCGGACGCGTTCGCCGAGCTGCCGCGCGGCCTTGCGGGTGAAGGTGAGGCCGAGGACACGGTCGGGGCTGACGATCCCGTTCGCGACGAGCCAGACCACCCGCGCGGCCATGGTTTCGGTCTTGCCCGCACCGGCGCCGGCGACGACGAGGCTCGGCTCGACCGGCGCGGCGATGACGGTGGCCTGTTCGGGGGTGGGCCGGTGCAGGCCCAGCGCGTCGGCGAGTTCGGCGGGCTCGACGGGGTTGGCGACGACGAGCGGACTCACGCACGCCCCCCGACCGGTCGTGAGTGAGAAACCGGGTTAGTACCCAGTTTCTCACTCACGACGGCTTTTGGCTGGCTCACGGGCCCGGCACCTGCCGACCCTCCGGCCGCAGCGGACAGCACCCGCGCGCGGGGCACCGGTCGCAGTCCGGAGTCTCCTGAGCCTGGTAGTCCGGGCCGGCCGCCGAAGCCGCCGCGTCGCGGACCAGCTCCAGCCACTGCTTCCCGCCGACCTCGTCGAGCGGCGGCTGGGACCGTTCGGTCGCGCCCGTCTTGTTGTTCGCCTTCGCGACATACACCAGCCGAGCGCCACCAGGCTCGTTGCTGCCCTTGATCGCGCCCAGCAACACCGCCAGCTGATAAGCCGCCAGCTGCGGATGCGCCTCGGCATCCGCACCGGACACCGGAACCTTCCCCGTCTTGATGTCGACGATCACCGGCCGCCCCTCGGAGTCCAGCTCCACCCGGTCCACCCGGCCGCGCAACAGCACCCGGACCTCGTCCTCGCCCCCGGCCGGCAGCTCGACCTCGATGTCCTGCTCGACTCCCGCCGCCTTCAGCTCGGCCCGGCTGCGCTCCAGCCACGTCACGAAGTTCTGCAGCATCTGCTCGACCCGCCGCCGCTCACGGCGGGAAAACCAGGGCGCGCCCGCGTCGACGCGCACCCAGGCCTCGTCCAAGGCGGCCTGCAGCTCCGCGTCGGTCTTGCCGGACGCGACGGACTCCGCCAGCCCGTGCACCAGCGTCCCGGTCACCGCGGCGAGCTGCGCCGGGTCGCTGCCGCCGTGGCGCTCGATCATCCAGCGCAGCGGGCACTTAGTCAGGATCTCCACTGTGGACGGGGAGATCCGGACCAGGTCGCCCGGCCGGTGCACCGGCTCGTCGGTGGACGCCGGGAGCAGGCCGTACCAAGTGGACGGGTGCGCGCCCGGCACCTTCGCCTCGGCCAGGCGCGCGAGCTGTTTCGCCGCACGGCGACGGCGTGCCGGATCGGCCTTGTCGTCGCAGACGACCTCGCGCAGCTCCCCCACCAGCTCGGCCAGCACCAGCGACCGGCCGGGCGGCTTCATCCGCGAGTCGAGGCCGCCGTCGTCGGCGCCGTTCTCCTCGAGGTCGTCGAGGAACCGCGACGGCTGTTCGTCCTCTCCGGACACCGCCGTGACCAGCAGCGTCTGCTTCGCCCGGCTCATCGCGAGGTAGAACAGGCGCCGCTCCTCGGCCAGGATCGGCGCGGTCGCGGAGACGGCGTCATCGTCCACACCGGACATCAGGTCCTTCAGCCGTTCCACGCCCAGCACGGATCCGCGCAGCCGCAGGTCCGGCCATGCTCCCTCTTGGACCCCCGCCACGGCGACGACTGTCCACTCGCGACCGGCGGCGGCGTGCGCGGTGAGGAGGGAAACGCCGTCCGCGGGCACCGCCGCCGGAGCCAGCGTGTCACCCGCGATCTGTTGCGCACCGAGATAGTCCGCGAAAGACGCGACGCTCGCGCGCGGCAGCCGGTCGACGTACCGGCCGGCGGCGTCGAACAGCGCGACGATGGCGTCGAGGTCACGATCGGCCTGCGCGCCCAGCGATCCACCGCGTTCGACCTGCTTGAGCAGCTTCTCCTGCAGGCCGCTCTCCTGCCACAGCTGCCACACCACCTGCTCGACGCCGTCCCCGCGCGCGACGGCCTGGTGGGTGACGCGCAGCAGTCCGCCGACGCGCCGCACCGGTTCGGCCTCCGCGTCGGCGAGCCCGGCGAGGATGTCCCCGCCGCGCAACGCTTCCACGAGCAGTTCGTCGCTTGAGCGCTGGCCGCCGCCGGCCAGTTCGAGCCGCCGGAGACCGCGACGCAACCGCCGCAGCGCCAAGGGATCCGCGCCGCCGAGCGACGACGACAGCAGCATCTCGGCGAGGTCGATGTCGAGCAGCTCCGGCGAAGGCGCGAGCTTCAGCACGGCCAGCAGCGGGCGGACCGCGGGCTGGCGGGCCAGCGGCAGCTCCTCGGTCGCCGACCCGATCGGGACGCCGGCCGCGCGCAAAGCCCGTTGCAGCACCAGGAAAGTCCGCGCCGGCGACCGCACGAGCACCGCGATCTCCGACCACGGCACGCCGTCGACGAGGTGCGCGCGGCGGAGCTGGTCGGCGATCCAGCTCGCCTCGGCGGCCGGCGTCGGCATCACGCGGACCCGCACGTTTCCCCCGGAAGCACCCGCGGGCGGCACGATCTTGCGGTGCTGCGACGCGCCCGGCAGCGTCGCGCCGATCTTCGCCACCGCCAGGCGGACGGCCGGGGCCAGCCGGTGCGACGTCGTGAGCGTGACGGTCCGGCTGCCGTCCGGGTCGGCGTCGGCGAACAGGCTCGCGTCGGCGCCACGGAAGGAGAACACGTTCTGGTCGGGGTCGCCGGCGACGACGAACTCGGCCGCGGTGTGCCCGATCACCCGGACCAGGCTGGTCTGCAGCGGGTCGAGGTGGTGGGCGTCGTCGACGAAGAGGTGCCGCACGCGCGTGCGCTCCCGTTCGCGCAGTTCGTCGTCGTCCTCCAGGGCGAGCAGCGCGGACGTGACCAGCTCGGCGGCGTCCAGCGCGGGCGCGCTCGCCACGCCCAGCGCGTTGCCGCCCGCGCCCTGCAGCTGCGTGACTTCTTCGTACTGCGCCCAGAACTGCCCGGCGGCGACCCATTCCTCGCGGCCGCGGCGACGGCCCAGCTCGGCGAGGTCCTCCGGCCCGAGGCCGCGCTCGGCGGCCCGCATCAGCAGGTCGCGCAGCTCTTCGGCGAACCCGGGGACCATCAGCGCCGGCCGCAGCTGCTCGGGCCAGTACCCGGCTTCCTCGTCGAGGTCGCCGGCCAGCAGCTCGCGGACGACGACGTCCTGCTCGGCGCCGGCCAGCAGCCGGGGCGGCGGGAGCTCCTCGGCCATCGCTTCCAGCCGCAGCAGCGAATAGGCGTACGAGTGGACTGTGCGCACCAGCGGTTCGCGGACGGTCCGGGGCAGCGGCCGCGCCTGGTCGGGGTCGGCGGTGAGCCGCCGGGTGATGTCGGCGCGCAGCGCGTCGGCGGCCTTGCGGGACGTCGTGAGCACCAGCACGCTCTCCGGGTCGGCGCCCTCGGCGATGCGGCGGGTCGCGGCCGACGCGAGCAGCGACGTCTTGCCGGTGCCGGGACCGCCGAGCACGCGGCGGAAGCCCCCGGGTGCGGAGAGCAGTCGCCGGGCGCCGTCGTCCCAGGTGAACGTGGGTGCGTCGGCGATCGGCGTGCGCACCAGCCGCGCGTCCGCCTGCGCCGTTCGCCTCGCGTTCACCCAGCGATGGAACCACGCCCGGTCCCCCGGGTGGCGCACCGGCACGGCTTAGCGTGCGTGCGTTCGGTGAAGACGCCCGCTCGTGCGGCGGGCGGCTACCAAAAGTGTCGTACCCATCCGGCAGAGTGTCGGTATGGACGACGTTCTGCACGAGCGCGTGCGGGAGATCATCGAGTCGGTGCCGGCCGGCACGGTCGCGACGTACGGCGACATCGCGGCGCTCGCCGGCGCGCCCTCGCCGCGGATGGTCGGCGCCATCCTGGCCGAGGACGGGCACGACCTGCCGTGGCACCGGATCCTGCGCGCGAACGGGACGCCGGCGCCGCACCTGGTGCACGACCAGCTCGAACGGCTGCGCGCGGAAGGCGTACTGGCCGACGGCCAGCGCGTCGACCTGCGGAAATACCGCTGGAAGCCGGACGGTGACGAAGGTCCGGGCAAGGAGGGACTGTTCTGACCGCTGATTTTGAGGCCAGCGACACAGGTGGAGCGGCCCGCCCTGACGGACGGCCGAACCCGATGTGGACAAACTCGGACCGAACGCCGCCGACTCGCTGGACAGCTACTCACCCAGCGTCGTGACCAGGAGTTTCACCAGGGCGCCGAGGCGCTGCCGCTCCGGCAGCAGCGTTTCGATGCCCGCCTCCTCCAGCGGCGCCGCCGTCACCGGGCCCACGCACGCGACCACCACCGGGCCGCGCAGAGCCGCGAGCAGCGACTCGTACCGGCCGTACTCGCGGGCCAGGGTCAGGAAGTTCGCCGCCGCCGGGGCGCTCGTGAATGCCAGCGCGCCCAGCTCGCCCGCCACGGCCGCGTCGATCAGGGCGTGCACCGGCCGCACGTCCGGCGGGGAAAACCAGCGGTAAGGCTGCAGCTCGACCAGCGAAGCACCGGCCGCGATCAGCTGCGCGGTGTGCTCCGGCAGCGGTGTCCCGTGGAGCTGGACCGCCACCCGGGCGCCGTCGATCGCAGCCTCCGCCAACGCACCGAACAGCTCCGCGTTCGACTCGGAAGCGGCCGAAAAGGACTCGCGCAGCCCGGCGCCGCGCACCGCGCCGACCGCTTTCGGTCCGCGAGCGTAGATGTGGGACGTCCGCAGCCGCTCCAGCAGCGGAGAGCGCAAGCTCCAGCCGTCGGCGGCGTCGAGCCAGCCGCGGAAGCCCGCGCCCGTCGTGACCACGGTGAAGTCGACCGGCGCCGTCGCGAGCTTCAGGGTGGCCGCCTTCAGCTTGAAGTCGCTGTTCAGGGGCACGATCGTGATCGTCGGCGCGTGCCGGACCTCGGCGCCGTGCCGTTCGAGCGCCCCGATGAACTCGTCGGCCCGGCGCTCCGCCGTCACGCCGATGGCGATCCCGCTCAGCTCACCCATAGATCGCACCCATCCGCTCGATCGCTTCGGCCAGCTCCGCCCGCAGGTCCGCCGGTTCGAGGACCTCCAGGTGCGGCCCGAACCGCAGCAGCTCGCCGATGGCCGGTTCGCCCGGTTCCACCGGCAGCTCCACGGTGAGCCAGCCGTCCGCGTCCGGTTCGTTCCGGCAGTCCCGCAGGGCGCGGGCGCCGACCGAACCCGCGTAGAACGGTACGAGAGCCTGCGCCCGGGGCGACAACCGCACCACGGCGACGCGCGGGAACATCCGGCGTTCGAACTGCTCGGACCACTCCTGCCAGTACGCCGCGAGGTCGAACCCCGCGGGCCGCTCGAACTCCTCGCCGAGGTCGGTCAGTTCCAGCACGCGCGAGATCCGGTACGTCCGGTCGGTGCCCTCGCAGCGGCCGGCGAGGTACCAGTTGCCCGCTTTGAGGATCAGCCCCAGCGGCTCGACGTCCCGTTCGACGACCCGCTGCCCCCACCGCTCGTAGCGGATCCGGATCCGGTGCGACGACCACACGGCGTCGGCGATCGCGGACAGCGCCGGCAGGCTTTCGATGCCGCGGTGCCAGCCCGGGACGTCCAGGTAGAACCGCTCGGCGACGCGCCCGGCGCGGTCACGCAGCTCCTGCGGCAACGCGGCGTACAGCTTGAGCTGGGCGGCGGCCAGGACGGTGCCCAGGCCCAGCTCGGCCGCGGCCACCGGCAGCCCGGCCAGCGACAGCGACTGGGCCTCCTCCTCGGTCATCCCGGTGAGCCGGGTGCGGTAGCCGTCGACCAGGCGATACCCGCCGGTCCGGCCGCGGTCGGCGTACACCGGGACGCCGGACGCCGACAGCGCGTCGATGTCCCGGTAGACCGTCCGCACCGAGACCTCGAGCTCCTCGGCCAGCTCGTCGGCCGTCATCCGGCCGCGGTTCTGCAGCAGCAGGAGGACGGACAGGAGCCGGCTGGCGCGCATGACCCGATTCTGGCAGAAATACCTGACACAAGCTGACAGGTAAACCCGGCAGGGTGGTCCCCATGAACGCATTCACCATGAAGAACTGGGAAGAGAACATCGTCAGCGGGACCGAAGGGGGCCCGCGAGTGGCGTACGCGCACGCGTCGATGGCTTACGACGGCGTCATCGAGGGTGAATCGATCTGCGATCTCCTGCTGTACTACGCGGGCGAAGACTACGAAAGCGGCAAGACGACGTCGCCGAGCTTCGAGCGCTTCGCGGGCAAGGTCGACGGTCGTGAAGGGACGTTCATCGTGAAGCACGAGTTCACGTTCGACGCCAAGGGCATCGCCTCGACGTTCAGCGTCGTCCCCGGCTCGGGCACCGGTGAGCTGGCGGCCCTCACCGGCAGCGGCACCGTCGGCGGCGCGATGGGCGAGGAGAAGATGGGGTACACCTTCGAGTACACGCTCTAGGAGTCGCACGTGGACCGTCGTCAGGTACTCGCCTACCGCATCGCCGAGCACGGCCTGCACCGCACCGCGAAGGACGTCACCGAGCTCGCGGTCGTGAAAGCCGGGCTGCAGGACAGCATGCGCGACACGGCGCTGCTCGCTCTCGTGGCCCGGCTCGACGCGCCGGTGTCCCCTGTGGACGATCGGCGGCTCGTGCTCGGGTGGACGTTGCGGGGTGCGCCGCACTACCACCTGGACCTCGCCGAGGTGACGCGCGCGCTGGTGCCCCTGGACGACGCGGACGCGCTGGCCCGGATGCTCTGGCAGCGCAAGGAACTGGCGGCGACCGGGCTCGCGGCGTCCGAGGTGGTCTTCACGGCGGCGAAGGCGATCCGCGAGGTCGTCACGAAGGAGATGACCAAGGGCGCGGTCAGCACGGCGGTGACGAAGAAGCTGCCGCCGGAGTTCTCCCGCTGGTGCCGCGGCTGCAACGCGACGCACATCCAGGAGCAGCTGATGCGCATCGCGACACCGCACGCCGGGGTCCGCCTGGTGGCCGGAGCGTCCCCGGCCACGCTGGCGCCGCTCGAGGGGCGCGGCCGGATGCGCCGCACACCGGACGTCGCCGCGGCGACGTCGGTGGTCGAGTCGTACCTGAGCCTCAACGGCCCGGCCTCGCCGGGCGAAGCGGCGGAGTTCGTGGGCACGGCCCGGGCGGTCGTCGACAAGACGTGGCCGGACGACCTGGTTTCGGTGGACGTCGACGGGAAGACGCGGTACCTGCCGGCGGCCCGGCTGGCCGCACTGGAGAACCCACCGGAGCCGGACATCGTGCGGCTCCTGCCGCCGCTGGACCCGTTCATCCAGGCGCGGGACAAGGCGCTGCTGGTGCCCGATCCGTTGCGGCGCAAGCAGGTCTGGAAGATGCTGGGCAACCCCGGGGTGCTGCTGGCGGACGGCGACATCGCGGGTATTTGGCGGACGAAGAGCAGTGGCACGAAGCTGACGTTCACGCTGACGGCGTTCGACCCGCTGCCCCCGGCGGCCCGGCAGGAGGCCGAATCGGAGGCGGCGCGTGTCGCGGCGGCGAGGGGGTTCGAGAAGCACACGGTCACCTGGGTCGGTTGAGCATCAGAAGACCACGCGCGCGGCTCGAAGAGCGTCCACCGCGGCCGGATCGCCATCGACGTCGAATTCGGGGTTTCCCGGTCGGCCCGACAGGTGCCAGAGGTACTCGAGCACGCTGGCACGCACCCAGGCGATCGGCTCACCCTCGCCGAGCCGCCACTGGCCGGCCCCGTCCAGCTCCAAGACCAGCGGCGGGCTCGCCCACTCCTCGGCGAGGTCACGGACCACCTGCGCGACGACGGACTCCTGGTGGGGATCGGCCGCGAACGGACGGTCCGTCGCACGGGCGATCTCCAGCCGGTGCAACCAGGTGTCGCGAGGGGACAAGACATCCAGCACGTACGCCAGGGTCGGCTCGACCAGCGGCTCACCCGGGAAGTACCGCTCGGTGCCCTGACGCCGGACGAACGCGGGGGTGCGCCGCCGCATGCGGACGGCCCGGGGACCGACCGCGGCGAGCTTCCGGCGAAGCTCCCCATCGGACAGCGGCGCGAACGTCTCGACCTGCAGCGCGTTGTGCGCGTCCAAAGCGGACAACGCGGGAAACCGCTTTCGGGCCGCGCGGACACGGCCGCCGATCGTCCACGGCCGCGCCGTCTCCGCGTGCTGGCCGACGAGGTGCGCGACCAGCTCGTGGACGGTCCAGCCGCTCGCCGTCGGCCGCCGCCGCCAATCAGCCTCCGTGAGGTCCGCGAGCAGCGCGTCGAGGGCGGCCAGCTCGGCGAGGCCGCCCTGGGCGACTTCCTCGCGCCCGGGCCGGGCGATCATCAGGGCGTGGGTGGTCCGGGTCTGTCGCATGGCTGCCCTCCCGGGGCGAAATGCCGGACGAACATGGCGAAAGCGTCGGGCAGCAGCGACGTGAACCGCCCGGCCTCGTAGTCGGCACCGGGCTCGTTCGCGAGCTGCTGCGAAAGCGTGCCGGTGACGACGATGGACAACAGCGCGGCGCCGGCCTCGGTGTCTGCTGCGGGTGCGAGCTCGCCCGCGGCGACGGCGTCACGCAGCGCCCCGCGTAACAGCTCGACCAGCTCGACGCTCGGCTGGAAGGCCGCCGCCGACGGCGTGAACTCGGGAACGGGCCGCCAGGCGATGAGCTGGGCGTGCACGGGATGCGCCATGGCGACCCGGCCGAGCGCCTCGACGGCCTCGGCCAGAGCCGGCAGCCCGGGCACCCTCCCCTTCAGCGCCCGGGCCACCGCCTCCCGCTGCCGCTCCGCCCCCTCCCGGAACAGCTCGTCGTAAACCGCGTGCAGTGAAGCGAAGTGCTTGTAGAGCGAGGGCTGCCGGATGCCGACGCGCCGCGCGACTTCGGACAGGCTCAGCCCGGCGACGCCGCGCTCGGCCATGACTTCGACGGCGGTGTCGAGGATTTCCCGCCGGGTGTCGGCACGCCGTCGGCGTTCCGGCCCTCGCGTCTCGTCCACCGGTTTCACCTCTAGGCTATAGTCTCTAGCTTGGGCTATACGTTATCCCCACGACAGCCTGGGAACAACCACCGGCTGCCAGGATCGCCCGCATGGCGGAGTCGCTCAGGCGTCCACGGCCAGCCGGTACCCCCGCTTCACCACCGTCTGCACGACCTTCCCGCCGCCCAGCGACGTCCTCAGCCGCCCGATCGCCGTCTCCACCGCGTGCTCCTCGCCGCCGCCGGGTAACGCCGAAATCAGCTCGCGGCGCGAGACCACCCGGCCCGGGGACGCTGCCAGCGCCCGCAGCAGCGCCATCGGGGCCGGAGCCACGTCGTGCCACTCGCCGTCCACCACCGCGGCCTGGCCGCGCAGCTCGATCGACAGGCCGCCCGCCGAAAAGCGGGGTGAACGGGCCAGCAGCGTCTCGGACACCGTCCGGGCCAGCGCTCCGAGCCGGGCCCGGTGTGGCTGGACCGTCGGCACGCCCAACGCCGCCAACGGGCCTGCCGTGATCGGGCCGACGCACGCCGCGACGACCGGGCCGGACAACGCCGAGATCAGCCCCGGCAGCCGGCCCGTGCGCCGGGCCAACGCGACCAGCGACGCCACCGCCGGGGCGCTCGTGAACGGCAGCGCGTGGATCGATCCGTCCAGCACGCCGTCGAGGAGCCGGTCCACCGGGCCGGGGTCCACCGGGCCGACCCAGCGGTACACCGAAACCTCGATGACCTCGGCCCCCGCCGCGCGCAGGGCGTCCACGAAGTACGGCAGCGGCTCGCCGTGCAGCTGCACCGCGATCCGCTTGCCCGCGACGCCCGCGGAAAGCAAGTGCTGCAACAACTCCGCGTTGCTCTCCGACGCCGGTGAGTACGCCTCCGACAGCCCCGCCGCGCGCAGGGCGCCCGTCACCTTCGGCCCGCGCGCCAGCAGCGAAGACGACGAAAGCCGCGACAGCAACGCGTCCCCCAGGCCCCAGCCCTCGGCCGCTTCCAGCCAGCCGCGGAAGCCGATGCCCGTCGTCGCCACCACCGCGTCCACATGCGACTCCAGCAGCGTCGACGTCGCGCTGTGCAGCTCCGTGTCGTCGGTCAGCGGGACGATCCGGATCGCCGGGCCGTAGCGGACGCTCGCCCCCTTGCGCACCAGTAGCGCGCCGAGCTCGTCGGCCCGGCGCGCCGCGGTGATGCCGATCACGAACCCGGTCAGCGGCAGGATCACGGGCTCTCCACTTCGACCACGCCCTCTCGCACGCGCACCTCGAACACCGGCACCGAAACACCCTCGGCGTCCAGGCATTGTCCACTGTCGAGCGCGAATCGTTCCTTGTAGACCGGCGACGCGACCACCGGGACACCGCCCGCGTCGCCGACGATGCCGCGCGAGAGCACCGCCGCGCCGCTGCACGGGTCCCAGTTGGACAGTGCGTACCAGCGGTCCCCCGGCAGGTGGAAGATCGCCACCTGCACGCCGCCGTCGAACAGGGCCGCCACCCCGGCGTACTCGGGCACCACGCCGGTGGGGCAGACCGCCGTCCAGGTCCGTTCGATCGACGTCGTCATCGGCGCACCTCCGGAACTCCCAGCATCACGGGCACTTTCTGCTCCCGCTCCGAGCGGAACGAGATCGCCGGGTCGGGCGTGCCCGGCGCGTTGACGAAGGAGGTGAACCGGGCCAGCTTCTCCGGGTCCTCGAGCACGCCCTTCCACTCGTCGGCGTAGTTGTCGACGTGCTTGGCCATCGCCGCGTCGAGGTCCTCGCAGATGCCGAGCGAGTCGTCGACGATCACCGCGCGCAGGTGGTCGAGGCCGCCCTCCAGCTCCTCGATCCACGGCGCGGTCCGCTGCAGCCGGTCGGCGGTGCGCACGTAGAACATCAGGAACCGGTCGATGGTCCGGATCAGCGTCCCGGTGTCCACATCGGACACCAGCAGTTCGGCGTGCCGCGGGGTCGTGCCGCCGTTGCCGCCGACGTAGAGGTTCCAGCCGTTCTCCGTCGCGATGATGCCGAAGTCCTTGCTCCGCGCCTCCGCGCACTCCCGCGCGCAGCCGGAGACCGCGGACTTGAGCTTGTGCGGCGACCGCAGGCCGCGGTAGCGCAGCTCCAGCTCGATCGCCAGCCCGACGCTGTCCTGCACGCCGTAGCGGCACCACGTCGACCCGACACACGACTTGACCGTCCGCAGCGCCTTGCCGTACGCGTGCCCGGACTCGAACCCCGCGTCGACCAGCCGCCGCCAGATCAGCGGCAGCTGGTCCACCGTCGCCCCGAACAGGTCGATCCGCTGGCCGCCGGTGATCTTGGTGTACAGCCCGAAGTCCTGGGCCACCTGGCCGATCACGATCAGCTTCTCCGGCGTGATCTCGCCGCCGGGGATCCGCGGGACGACGGAGTACGTGCCGTTGCGCTGCAGGTTCGCCAGGTAGCGGTCGTTGGTGTCCTGCAACGTCATCTGCTCGCCGCCGAGCACGTGCCCGTTGCCGAGAGTGGCCAGGATCGACGCGACCGCCGGCTTGCAGATCGCGCAGCCGCTGCCCGATCCGTAGCGGCTGATCAGCTCGCTGAACGTGGTGATGCGGGTGGCCTGGACGATCTCGAACAGCTCCGCGCGCGACTGCGGGAAGTGCTCGCAGAGCGCCTTCGACTGCTCGACACCGCCGGCGCTGAGCAGCTTGCCCAGCAGCGGGACGCACGAGCCGCACGCGGTGCCCGCGCGGGTGCACGCCTTGAGCTTGCCGACGGTGTCGCAGCCGTCCTCGTGGATCGCGCGGGTGATCGCGCCCTTGGACACGGCGTTGCACGAGCAGATCTGCGCCGCGTCGGGCAGCGCGTCGACACCGACCGCGGCACCGCCGCCCGCCGGGGCGAGGATCGCGCCCGGCTCGGCCGGCAGCGGGCGGCCGACCAGCGCGCGCAGCGTGTTGTACTCGGTCGCGTCGCCGACGAGCACGCCGCCGAGCAGCGTCTTGCCGTCGTCGGTGACCACGAGCTTCTTGTACGTCCCGGCGACCGCGTCGTTGACGGCGACCTCGAGCGCGCCTTCGGTCCGCGCGTGCGCGTCGCCGAAGGACGCCACGTCGACGCCCATCAGCTTCAGCTTCGTGGACGTGTCCGGCTCCGGGAACTCCCCGGCCCCACCGGTGAGCTGCGCCGCGACGATCTCGGCCATCGCGTACCCGGGTGCCACGATGCCGTAGACACGACCGTCGACCGCGGCGCACTCGCCGATCGCGTACACCGCCGGATCGCTGGTGCGGCAGGACACGTCGGTCAGCACACCGCCACGCGGGCCGACGTCCAAACCGGACTGACGGGCGAGGTCGTCGCGCGGCCGGACACCCGCCGAGAACACGACGAGGTCGACGTCCAGCTCGGTCCCGTTGCCCAGCTTGGCCAGCAGTCGCGAGCCGTCGGCCTCGATGGCGTCGGTCGACGTTCCCGTGTGGACGGTCACGTCGAGGTTCGTGATGAGCCGCCGCAGCAGGGAACCACCACCTTCGTCGACCTGCAGCGGCATCAGCCGCGGCGCCATCTCGACGACGTGCGGGGAGAGTCCCATGTCCCGCAACGCCTTCGCGGCCTCCAGGCCGAGCAGGCCACCGCCGATGACGACGGCCGCGCGCCGCCCGCGTCCCGGCCGCAAAGCCGCTTCGCGGATGGCGTCGAGGTCTTCGATCGTCCGGTAGACGAAGCAGCCGGGCAGGTCGTGGCCGGGCACCGGCGGCACGAACGGCCGCGAGCCGGTGGCCAGCACCAGGGCGTCGTAGGAAACGACGGCGCCGGACGCCGTGGTGACCGTGCGAGCGGCCCGGTCGACCGAAACGGCCAGCTCGCCGAGCCGGAGGTCGACGTGCGGGTCACCGGTGTAGTCCGAACCGGGCAGCGCCAGCGACGCCGGGTCCCAGGTGTCCACATAGGACGTGAGCGCCACCCGGTCGTACGCCGGGCGCGGCTCCTCGGACAGGACGACGATGTGCCAAGTGCCGGAAGGGTCTTCCGCGCGCACCGCCTCCACGAGCCGGTGGGCGACCATGCCGTGTCCGGCGACGACCAGGGTGGGCATCTCAGACCTCCGCTCCCGCGAGCGCCAGACCGCGCTCACTCGTGGGCTGTTCGGCGGGCTTGCGCAGGTAGACCGCCCAGGTGACGGCGAAGCACAGCCCGTAGAAGACCAGGAATCCGATGAAGGCGGGCACTCCGCTCTTGGTGTCGGCGAACGACTGCCGGAACGCCAGGTTGATGAAGAGACCGCCCTCGGCGCCGATCGCGCCGGCCAGGCCGATCAGCGCACCCGACAGCCGTCGTGCCTTGAGCAGCTCGGCCGCTTCTTCGGCGCCGTTCGCGATCGCCGTGCGGGCCTTCGCGCGGAAGATCGCCGGGATCATCTTGTACGTCGAGCCGTTGCCGACGCCGGTGAGCACGAACAGCACGATGAACGCGATCGTGAACAGCGCCAGCGACTTGGACGTCGACGCGAGGATCAGCACGACCGTCGCCAGCGCCATCCCGACGAACGTGAAGAAGGTGATCTTGCCGCCGCCGATCCGGTCGGCCAGCCAGCCGCCCGCCGGCCGCGAGAGCGAGCCGAGCAGCGGGCCGAGGAACGTCACCGCGGCCGCCTGCAGCGGGGTGCGGCCGAACTGGTTCTGCAGCACCAGCCCGAACGCGAAGCTGTAGCCGATGAACGAGCCGAACGTGCCGACGTAGAGGAACGACATCACCCACGTGTGCGGGTCCTTGACGACCTCGCGCATCGCCTTCGTGTCGCCCTTCACCGTGGCGAGGTTGTCCATGTAGAAGTACGCGCACACCGCGGCGACGACGATCAGCGGGATGTAGACGTAGAGCACGATCCGCGGCGCGGTCGCGCCCGCCGTGCCGATCACCAGCAGCCCGACCAGCTGGATCGCGGCGACGCCGAGGTTGCCGCCACCGGCGTTGAGGCCGAGCGCCCAGCCCTTGTGCTTCTCCGGGTAGAACGTGTTGATGTTCGTCATCGACGACGCGAAGTTGCCACCGCCGACCCCGCCGAGCGCCGCGACCAGCAGGAACGTGCCGAGCGACGTCCCCGGGTGCAGCACGACGGCGGCCAGGATCGTCGGGATCAGCAGCAGGGCCGCGCTGACGACCGTCCAGTTGCGACCGCCGAACTTCGCCACGGCGAAGGTGTAGGGCAGCCGCATCAGGCCGCCGATCAGCGTCGGTGTCGAGACGAGCAGGAACTTGTCGGCGGCGGAGAAGCCGTAGTCCTTGCCCATGAACAGGACGATGACCGACCACAGTGTCCAGATGGAGAAGCCGATGTGCTCGGCGAACACAGAGAACCAGAGGTTGCGGCGGGCGACCTTCTTGCCCGTCGACTCCCAGAACTCCTCGTTCTCCGGCTCCCAGTGCTCGATCCAGTGCTTTCCTTGGTGTGCCACGGCGTTCTCCTCAGTACGGGTTCGGATGGTCATTGCGCCGCGAGCCAGCCGGCGATGCCGCCGACGGTGTCGGTGCACCCGCCGCAGCCCGTCGTGGCTCGCGTGGCCCGCGCCAGTGCGGGAGTGTCGGTGGCCCCGGCCTTCCAGGCCTCGATCAGCCGGCCCTTGGTGACGTTGTTGCAGCGGCAGATCACCGCCGCCGCGGGCAGGTCGGCCGGGCTGGCCGCCGGGGCGCTGCCGCTGGGCAGCGCGCGGCCCAGCAGGACCGCCAGGCGGTCGTCGGGCAACGGCGTGCCGCGGTCGTGGAACTGGGTGATCGACGCGGCGGCGTCGGGCAGGCCGAGCAGGATCGCTCCGGTCACGCGGTTTTCGCGGACGACGAGCTTGCCGTAGCGGCCGCCGGTGGGGTCGTTGAAGGTGAGCACCTCGGCGTCCGGGGTACCGGCGTCGAGCTGCGTCTCGCCCAGGGCGGCGAGGTCGATGCCGCGGGCCTTCAGCCGGGTGACGGCTGTCGTGCCGCGGTAGCGGGCGGCGGCGTTGGTGCCGGTCAGGACGTCGGCGAGCACCGACGCCTGCTCCCACGCGGGCTGGATCAGCCCGGCCGGTGCGCCGGGGTGGCGGGCGCAGTCGCCGAGAGCGTGGATCCGGCCGTCACTGGTGCGCAGGACGTCGTCGACGAGGATCCCCCGGTCGACGTCGAGTCCGGCGTCGGCGGCCAGGCTCGTCTCGGCGCGGACGCCCGCGGCGACCACGACCAGGTCGGCGGGGACGAGCGTGCCGTCGTCGAGCTTGAGGCCGTCGCCGGGCAGGTAGCGGGCGGCGGTGGCAAAGAACCTGAACGTGACGCCCATCTCGGTGAGCTGCCGGGCCAGCACGTGCCCGGCGGCCGGGTCGAGCTGGCGTTCCATGACGTGCCCGAGCGGGTGCACGACGGTCACCTGGTTGCCGCGCCCGGCCAGGCCGCGGGCGGCTTCGAGGCCGAGCAGGCCACCGCCGAGCACCGCCACCGGCGCACCGAAGCGGGCGGCGTCGAGGATCTTGGCGCAGTCGTCGAGGCTGCGGAAGGCGACGACGCCGGGCCCGGCTTCGAGGCCTTCGACCGGCGGGATCCACGGGTTGGCGCCGGTCGCGAGCACGAGCGCGTCATAGTCCACTGTGGATCCATCGCCGAGTTCGATGCAGCGCTTCTCGCGGTCGATCCGGGTGACGTCGACCCCGAGCCGCAGGTCGATGTTGTGCCGCGCGGCCCATTCGTCGTCGTGCAGGCGGACGCTCTCGGCGCTCATCCCGCCGGCCACGACGGCCGACAGCAGAACGCGGTTGTAGGCGGCGTGCTTCTCGGCGCCGAGCACGGTCAGCCGGACGCGCTCAGCGATCGGGTCGCGACGGCGGATCTCGTCCGCCAACCGGGCACCGGCCATGCCGTACCCGACGATCACGACTTCACGGGGGGTCATGCGGCACCATCCACAGTAGACAGAGACACGGCACACACCTTGAACTCCGGCATCCGGCTGACCGGGTCGAGCGCCGGATTGGTGAACAGGTTGGCGCGCTGCTCACCGGGAAAGTGGAACGGCACGAAGACCAGATCAGGCCGCAGTGACTGGGCGAACCGCACCTTCGCGACGGTCTCGCCGCGACGTGACTTGACGACCGCCCGGTCGCCTTCTTCGAGACCGGCGCGCTTGGCGGTGTCCGGGTGGACCTCGACGAACACCTCCGGCACGACCTCGTTCAGCTCGTCGATCAGCCGCGTCTGCGCGCCCGACTGGTAGTGCTGCAGCACGCGGCCGGTGGTGGCCTGCAACGGGAACTCGTCGTCCGGCAGCTCGGCCGGGCCGGTGTGCTCGACCGGCACGAACCGCGCGCGGCCGTCCGGGTGGGCGAAGGCGTCGAGAAACATCCGCGGCGTGCCGGGGTGGTCGTCCGCCGGGACCGGCCAGTGCAGGGCCTCACCGGTGCGCAGCCGGTCGTAGCTCACGCCGGAGTAGTCGGCGATGCCGCCTTTGGACGCGACTCGCAGCTCCTCGAACGCCGTCTCGGCATCCGTGGGAAACCGGTCTTCGGGTTGCCCCATCCGTCGCGCGAGCCCGGCCAGGACGTCCAGGTCGGAGCGGACGCCTGGCGGGGGGTCGAGGGCCTTGCGCCGCAGCAGGACCCGGCCTTCGAGATTCGTGAGCGTGCCGTCCTCCTCGGCCCACTGCGTGACCGGCAGGACGACGTCGGCCAGCGCCGCCGTCTCCGACAGCACGAAGTCGGCCACGACCAGCAGGTCCAAGGTGGCCAGCCGGTCCTGGACGCGCTGCGAGCGCGGCGCCGAGACGACCACGTTGCTGCCGAACACCATCAGCGCCTTCGGGCCGTTCTCCTGACCGAGCGCTTCGAGCAGTTCGGTGGCCGAGCGCCCCGGCCCGGGCAGGCTGTCCGGGTCGACGCCCCAGACACCGGCGACGTACTCGCGCGCGGCGGGGTCGTCCAGCTTGCGGTAGCCGGGGAGCTGGTCGGCCTTCTGGCCGTGCTCGCGGCCGCCCTGGCCGTTGCCCTGGCCGGTGAGGCAGCCGTAGCCGGAACCCGCGCGGCCGGGCAGGCCCAGTGAGAGGGCGAGGTTGATCCAGCCGCCGACGGTCGCGGTGCCGGTGGCGTGCTGCTCGGTGCCGCGGGCCGTGAGGATGTAGGCGTTGCGGGCGGTCGCGAGCTTCGCGGCGGCGAGGCGCATGTCGGCGGCCGGGACACCGGTGACGCGCTCGGCGCGTTCCGGCCACCAGCTCGCGGCGATCCGCCAGGCCTCTTCCAAGCCGTTCGTTCGCGCGTCCACATAGGACCGATCGAGGTGGCCGCCCTCGACCACGGCGTGCAGGATGCCCAGCGCCAGCGCGAGGTCGGTGCCCGGCGCGGGCGCGAGGTGGAGGCCCGCCAGCTCGGCGGTCGGGGTGCGCCGCGGGTCGACGACGATCAGGTCGGCGCCGCGCAGGTGCTGGGTGAACGGCGGCATGGTCTCGGCCGGGTTGGCCCCGGCGAGCAGCACGATGTCGGCCTGCTTGAGGTCCGTGACCGGGAACGGCATCCCGCGGTCCGCGCCGAAGGCCTTGATCCCCGCCGCGGCGGCCGAGGACATGCAGAAGCGGCCGTTGTAGTCGATCTGCGAGGTGCCGAGCGCGACCCGGGCGAACTTGCCGAGCAGGTAGGCCTTCTCGTTGGTGAGCCCACCGCCGCCGAAGATCGCGACGGCGTCGGGACCGTGTTCGTCTTTCAGCGCGGTCAGCCTCCGCGCGACGAAGTCGAGGGCGAAGTCCCAGCTGACGGGCTCGAGCGCGCCGTCGACGCGGATCATCGGGGTGGTCAGCCGCCGCGGCGACGTGAGGAGGGAGCCGGAGGTCCAGCCCTTCTGGCACAGGCCGCCGGCGTTCACCGGGAAGTCCCGCGGCGTCACGCGGACGCCGTCGAGACGCATCCCGCACTGCAGCGCGCAGTACGGGCAGTGGGTGTCGACCTGCGGCACGGGCACCTCCTCGGCGTTCGGGGATTGCCCTGACGCTAAGGAGGCCGTGTTACTCGGAATCGACGGAATGTTTCCGGCAGTTGACATTGCGGCGGGAATCCCGCGGCCCCGGCGGTGAGGTGCCGGCCCGGCGGGTGCGACCCCGGTGCGCTGCCCTGATGTTCCCGGTGGCGGACGCGCCGCGTCCCAGCAGGGATTCGGCCGTCGGGAGGTTCCCGTGCCGGCTCGGGTCGGCGCCGTTCACGCCCGCGTAACGCGGAACGGCCCGTGGGACCGGTCACACCGGTTCAGAGCACTCCGCTGACCTCGCGGGCCGCGGCTCGCAGGCCGTCCAGCGATGCCTGCGTCGACCGCGGGTTCAGCGCGTTCGACGCCAGCCGGAACAGGACCGCGCGCAGCAGCAGCTGCGGCCACTCCGGCAGGTGGGCCCACCGCTCGAGCAGCTCCCGCGACGCCCCGCCCCAGGCCAGGGCGTCCACCGCGACGATCGCGGCGCCGTACTCGCCCGGGCGGTAGTAGGGCACGAAGTCGACGACGCCCGGGGCCGCGTCGCCGTCGAACAGCAGCCCGGCCAGCAGCTCGCCGTGGGCCACCTGCAGCGGCAGCTTGATCGGGCGGCGGGCACCGGCGAGGACCTCGAACCAGCGGCCGCCCTTCGTCTCTTCGAGGGGGACTTCCCGTTCTTCCCACGCCACCCGGTCGGCGACGGCGTCGATGTCCTCGCGCCCGGCGATGAAGTCCGGTCGCGGCAGGCCGATGGTCGCGCGGTGCAGCTTCACCGCCGCCAGCACCGACGCGTCACCGCGGTGCTCCGGTGTGCCGGGGACGAACCGGGAGGCGGTCCAGCCGCCGACGATCCAGCGGCCGTCGGTCGACCGGACCGGCTTCGCGACCCGCAGGCCCGGTTCGTCGACGTAGTCGAGAGCGCGGGCCGTCCAGAGCGTCTTCGCCTTGTCCGTGACCGGCTTGAACACGAGGTCGCCGCAGCGCCACGCCGTCGAGTCCGGCAGCGCCTCACTGACGTCGCCCAGGCCGCCGAAGGCCGCGCAGACGTGCGCCGGAGGACGTTCGAGGGTTGTCCGCACAACTGGTGACGGTACCCGGCCGGGTGGTCCACGATCGAGAAGACGCGCTGGTCACGCAGGGTTTTACGAGCTGCCCGGAATGTCGTGAAGGCCGCCTCCGAAGCCGGAGGCGGCCTTCACGGACAACCACTGTCAGTAGGTCGGCAGGCTCGGGTCGATCTGCTTCGCCCACGCCAGGACGCCGCCACCGAGGTGCGTCGCGTCCTTGAAGCCGGCCGCGTGCAGCGCCGCGAGTGCCTCCGCCGAGCGCGCGCCCGACTTGCAGTGCAGGACGATCGGCTTGTCCTGCGGCAGCTCGGCCAGCGCCTCGCCCGACAGGATCCGGTCCTTCGGGATCAGCGTCGCGCCCTTGATGTTGACGATCTCGTACTCGTGCGGCTCGCGGACGTCGATCAGGGCGAAGTTCTCGCCGCGGTCGAACTTGGCCTTGAGCTCGGCGGGCGTGATGGTGCTGCCCGACGCGGCCTGCGCGGCCTCGTCCGAGACCACGCCGCAGAACGCCTCGTAGTCGATCAGCTCGGTGATCTTCGGCGTCTCCGGATCCTTGCGGATCTTGACCTCGCGGTACTTCATCTCCAGCGCGTCGTAGCTGATCAGACGCCCGAGCAGCGGCTCGCCGATGCCGGTGATGAGCTTGATCGCCTCGGTCACCATGATCGAGCCGATGGACGCGCACAGCACGCCCAGCACGCCACCCTCGGCGCAGGAGGGGACCATGCCCGGGGGCGGCGGCTCCGGGTAGAGGTCGCGGTAGTTGAGGCCCTTGCCGTTCGGCGCGTCCTCCCAGAAGACGCTGACCTGGCCTTCGAAGCGGAAGATCGAGCCCCAGACGTACGGCTTGCCCAGCAGCACCGCGGCGTCGTTCACCAGGTAGCGCGTGGCGAAGTTGTCGGTGCCGTCGACGATGAGGTCGTACTGCCCGAAGATCTCCAGCGCGTTCGACGAGTCGAGCCGGTCGGTGTGGAGGTGCACCTTGACCAGCGGGTTGATCTCGGCGATCGACTCCTGCGCGGACGCGGCCTTGAGCTTGCCGACGTCGGACTGGCCGTGGATGACCTGGCGCTGCAGGTTCGACTCGTCGACGACGTCGAAGTCGACGATGCCGAGCGTGCCGACCCCGGCCGCGGCCAGGTACAGCAGCGCGGGGCTGCCGAGGCCGCCGGCCCCGATCACCAGGACCTTGGCGTTCTTCAGCCGCTTCTGCCCGGTCACCCCGACGTCCGGGATGATCAGGTGACGGCTGTACCGGGCCACCTCTTCCTTGGTGAGCTCGGCAGCCGGCTCGACGAGCGGCGGCAGTGCTGACATGAGTCCTCCATCTCGCGCGCGTATCGCGTCCATCCCACTATGCACAACGCGCGCCGGCAAACAGACCTTCCCAGGTCCACATGCTGGGAGTCACTCGCTGCTTTCGGGGGTCCGGGTGGCGGAGCCCCCGGCTCCGGGCGAAGCCCCGGATGTCACGGCGTGGGGTTCGGCCAGGAGTTGGTCTTGCAGATGCGGCCGTCCTTGGCCACCTTGCCCTTGTCGCCGCCGGGGATGTCGTTGAGCATCGAGACGTAGTCGTCGTTGACGCCGAACGACTGCTGCATCATCACCGGCGCGGGCTGGTCGTTGCCGCCGCAGCCGACGTGCTGGTTGCCCAGGGCGTGCCCGACCTCGTGGTTGATGGCGTACTGCCGGTACCCGGTCATGTCGGCGCCGTACGCCTTCGCGCCGCGCACCCAGCGGGCCAGGTTGATCAGCACGCGGCCGAGGCTCTTGCGGTAGCAGGACGCCTCGAACTTGATCTGGAACCCGCAGGCGTCCGGCCGGTGGGTGGTCTCCGGCGTGGTGAGGCTCACCCTGAACGTCGGGTTCGGGAAGGTGGCGTCCACTCGCTGGAACGCGATCTTGCCGTCCCACGTCCAGCCCTTGGCCGGGTCGGACAGCGTGCCCTGGACGGTCGAGGCGAAGGCGTCGTCGCCGGCGTAGCTCGCCGGGTCGATGCCGTCCTCGACCTCGATGGTGTACGTGTACAGCTTTCCGGTGCCGATCTTCGGGCCGGTGCCCGGCACCACGTGCCACTTGCCGGCGCCGGCCTGCGTGAACGGGCCGCCGTCGGGCAGCTCGGCGGTCGGCACCTTGAGGTCGACCGGGGTGGCCGGGTTCTCCGGGATGGCCTGCTCGCCGTTGCCGTCGATCGCGCCGCCGCCGGAGGTGTCGCCGCCCGCGGACTCGACGCCGTTGGCCGCGCCCTGCTCGGCGATCGGCTGGGCCGGGCTGTTGGCCGTGTTGACCACGACGAGCACGGTCAGTACGACCAGGATCGGCAGGGCGTAGACGCGCCAGCCGTAGGTCTTGGTGAACTTCGCGAAGCCGGCCTTCGGCGGCTCCGGCTTTTCGCGCGGGGCCTCGACGTGCGGCTTCCAGGTGGCGCTCAGCGGCTCGGCGCTGGTCCGCCGCCCGCCGGGGCGGTAGCGGTCCTCGCCGACGCGCTGGGCCGGCTGCTTCGCCGGGCGGTACTGCCCGGTGCGCGGGGCGTCTTCGGGCTCCGGGGAGCCGTGCGGCGTGCGACGGGCCGACGCACGGTGCGGCGACCGCCGATCCTCGCCTCGCGCGTCCTGCTTCACCCGATCCACCGCACCAGGGTGCCACAGCGCCACCGAACCGTTATCGGCGACTGGCGGTCCTCCCGGGGATTTGTCGTCACCCGATCGGGCTACCAGGTGCCGGCTTCGACGTGCTCCCACATGCCCAGGACCGCCTTGGCCACGACGATCGGGCGCTCCATCTGGGCCACGTGCCCCGTGCGCGGCAGCACGAGCAGCCGGGCCTTCGGGATCACGCGGGCCGTCCGCAGGGCGCGCCGCACGGAGATGACGCGGTCCTCGCGGCCCCAGACCACCAGCGTCGGCGCCTGGACCCGCGGGGCCGACGACCACAGCGACGCCTTCCCCAGCGTCGACCACGCCCGGAAGATCGCGAACGTGCTGCGCGCCATCGCCGGCGCGGCCCAGGTGAACCCGGCCCGGGCGCCGTGCTCTTCGGCCAGCTCGTCCAGCCGGCTCTCCGGGAACCGCGACGGGTCGGCGAAGCACAGCTTGATCACCTGCGCGGCGCGTTCGCGCGGCCCGAGGGCGGCCAGTTGGGCCCGCACCCGCGCGCCGACCAGCGGCAGGTACGCCAGCGCCATCCGCGGGTCCGACAGTCGCCGCGGGTCGGGGCGGCGGTCCGGCATCGCGGGCGAAATGAGCGTCAGCGTCTTCACCAGCTCCGGACGCCGCTCGGCGATGAGCAGCGCGATGGCGCCGCCCATCGAGTTGCCGAGCAGGTGCACCGGCGCGCCGACGTCCTCGATGTGCCGCGCGACGACCTCGGCGTGCGCCCAGAGCGTGAAGTCGAAGCCCGCTTCGGGCTCGGAGTAGCCGAAGCCGGGCAGGTCGGGCGCGGTGCCGCCGGCGACCGGCGCGAGCAGCGCGGCCAGGTCCGTCCAGTTCGTCGACGAGCCGCCGAGGCCGTGGACGTACACCGCCGGCACGCCGTCGGGGCCCGGCGTGCGGCGGACGTGGAGGCGGGCGGTGCCGACCTCCTCGAACGTCGCCGGCCACGGGGGCAGGATCGGGTCGAGGGAGGGCAGCTCCCTGGTCGAAAGCGGCACGTGCGTCAGCGGCGCCCGCGTGGTCACGGGGGTGTTCACGGATCCAGGATGCCCGACACTTGGCAAGGCATACATACCGGCGAGTAATCTTCAGGGCGACTTCACGCGGTGGCGACCCCGCCCGTCGAAGAGGAGAAGACGGGAGATGGGCATGACGGAGATGACACGGCTGCAGCAACGTGGGGTGCGCCTGCCCCGGACGGAGCGCCGGGCCCAGCTCCTCGCCGCGGCGCAGCGCGTCTTCGCCGAGAACGGCTACCACGCCGCCGCGATGGACGAGATCGCCGAAGTGGCCGGCGTCAGCAAGCCGGTGCTCTACCAGCACTTCCCCGGCAAGCTCGACCTGTACATCGCGCTGCTGGAGAGCCACGTCGACGAGCTGATCAAGCGCGTGCAGACGGCACTGGACTCCACGACGGAGAACCGGCAGCGCGTCCCGGCGACGGTCGGCGCGTTCTTCGACTTCGTCAGCGAGGACGCGGGCGCGTTCCGGATGGTGTTCGAATCCGACCTGCGCGGCGAGCCCGCGGTCCAGGAAGCGGTCGACCGCGCGACGTCGGCGAGCGTGGACGCGATCACCGAGACGATCACGGCGGACGCGGGTCTCGACGAGGACAAGGCGCGGCTGCTGGCCGTCGGGCTGGTCGGGATGAGCCAGGTCAGCGCCCGGTTCTGGCTGCAGCACCACCAGTCGATGAGCCAGGAGGAAGCGGTGGCCCTCACCGCCAACCTCGCCTGGCGCGGCATCGGCGGCGGCTTCCCCCTCAAGGACTCCTGACCAGTCGATCAGCGGCGGGCGGCCACCCGGACCAGGGCCGAGATGCGCCGGGCCACCTCGAACGGGCGTTCCTGCGGCAGCATGTGGCCCGCGCCCGGGAAGCGCACGAACTCCGCGTGCGGCAGCTCGTCCGCGATCACCTTCGCGTGCGCCAGCGGGCAGAGCCGGTCCTTCTCCCCCGCCAGCACCACCGACGGCACGTCGCACAGCGCGCCCAGCCCGCCGACGCCGCGATGGGCCGCGATCGCGTCCAGGAACATCCCCGCGCTCGCCGGGTGCGCGCTCAGCAGCTGCTCGACGACGCTGTCCACCTGCTCGCGCCCCGGGCGAAGCCCGAACACCAGCCGCCGCGCGACCGAGCGGACCAGCCCCGGCCGCAGCCGCAGCGTGTCCGACCGCAGCCGGGCGAGCAGGCGCGCCACCCGCGGCTCGAAGCGCGTCACGCCGCGGCCGACCAGGCCCGGGAACCCGAGCGTCAGCTGGTCCATGTCCCCCGACGACGTCGCGACGAACGCCGCCCCCGCCAGCCGCTCGCGAACGAGAGCGGGGTGCCGTTCGGCGAGCACCATGAGCGTCATGCCGCCCATCGAATGGCCGGCCAGCACCAGCGGCCCTGCGGGGACGCGGTCGGCGATCAGCTCGGCCAGGTCGTCGGCCAGCCGCGAGATCGTCGCCGAGCCGGGGCGCGCGTGTGCCGAGCCGCCGTGACCGCGCAGGTCGTAGCGCAGGACGCGCACGCCGGGATCGAGGTGCGGCAGCACGAAGTCCCAGGTCCGGTGGTCCTGCGTCCAGCCGTGCACGAGCACCAGCGTGACCGCCGAGTCGGCCGGGCCCGATTCCGCGACGTGCAGCGCGGCGCCGTCGCTCGCGACGAACCGGTGCCCGAGCGACGGGTCCCGGAGCCGCGACGCGGTGGTCACCGGCCCGCCGGGAGCAGGAACGACTTGCGCCAGAAGTACTTCCCGGGCAGCCCGACCAGGCCGGACTCCTCGAGGAACGGCATGATCTTCTCCCCCGCCCACGCGATCGTCCCCTGCCAGTGCGGGTTGTTCAGCGCCGCCTCGACGCCGTCGCGCGGCCGGATGCCGACCGCCTTGTAGACGTTCGGGTTGATGAACGCCCGCGTCACGAAGTACGAGATCAGCGCGATGATGAACTGCTGGTAGGCGATCTCGGCCTTCGACAGCTTCGCCATCCCGCGCGTGACTTCTTCGCGGGCGAAGGTGACGTGCCGCGCCTCTTCCAGCACGTGGATCCGGTTGACCATCCGGACCAGCGGCTGGACGCCGTCGTCGTTCATCTGCTCGCGCTGCAGCCGGTCGAGGACCTCCTCGGCGACCAGGATCGCGCCGTAGCGCGCCGGGCCGTAGGAGATCGTCGGCATCAGCTTCGCCAGCTTCCGCAGCCATGGCACCGGGCCATACGCGGGACAGCCGATCCGCGACGCCATCCGCGCGAACATCGTCGAGTGCCGGCACTCGTCGGCGATCTCGGTGAGCGCGAACTGGGCGTGCGCGGACGTCGGGTCCTCTTCGTAGACCTCCTTGAGCAGCATCTGCATCAGGAGGATCTCGAACCACAGCCCGGTCGTCGCGACGCTCGCTACCTCGTGCTTGCCCAGCTCGATGCGCTGCTCGGGGGTCAGCTTCTCCCAGAGTTCGGTGCCGTAGAGCGAGGAGCGTTCGTCCAGGATGAAGCGCTTGCCCTCGACGAGCGGCGCCGTCCAGTCGATGTCGACGTCGGGGTCGTAGAACTTGTTCGCCGACGACTTCAGCAGGCGGTCCGCGGTCTTCTCGCGATCCGGTTCCTTCAGCGTCCGCGTCATTGCCGACACCCCTTCCGCAATGTGTAACTTGAGGTAACAGTTACCTGTGCGTAGCATGAGCCTCGTGATCGAACGTGTCAAGCGCTCCGGCAAGCAGCCCAGGTCCTCGTCGCGCGACGAGGAGGCGACCGGCGACGCCCGCCGCGACCGCTGGCGCAAGCACCGGATCGCGCGGCGCAAGGAGTTCGTCGAGGCCGCGCTGCGGGCCCTCGACACGCACGGCCCCGACCTCGGCATGGAGGACGTCGCCGCGGAGGCCGGCGTCACGAAACCGGTGCTGTACCGGCACTTCGACGACAAGGCCGACCTCTACGTTGCCCTCGGCCAGCGCGGCACGGAGATCCTCTTCGAGCGGCTGATCCCGGCGATCAACGCGGAACTGGCGCCGGTCCCGCGGATCCGGATGGCGCTCGACGCGTTCTTCACGGTGATCGAGGAGCACCCGAACCTGTACCGGCTGCTGGCGCACGGGCGGCCGGAGAAGCCGGTGTCGTCGGACGTCGTGGCCGAGGACAAGGAACTGATCGCGACGGCGCTGACCGCGCTGCTCGGCGACTACATGCGGATGTTCAACATGGACTCCGGCGCGGCCGAGCCGTGGGCGCACGGCATCGTCGGCATGGTCCAGAACACCGGCGAGTGGTGGCTGGACCGCCGCTCGATGGGCCGCGACGCGGTGGTCGAGTACCTGACGCAGATCATCTGGGCGGCGATCGACGGGCTGACCCGCCAGAACGGCGTGGTCATCGACCCCAACCAGCCGCTGGAAGCCAACAAGGTGGTCCAGCTGGGCCGCGCGGAGGGCCTGGAGGAGACGTCATGACCGAACACGACGAAGACGGCTACAGCGGCGAAGCGACCTTGGTCGTCGACGGCGTCTCGCTGACGACGACGGTCGAGCTGCGCGGCTACTTCCAGCCGATCGACGGCTTCTACCGCTGGTACGGGCGGGTCGCGGTGAACGACGAGCTGACGAAGCTCGCCGGCGGCAAGAAGAAGGCCGTCGAGATCCGGGCGGGCTCCCACACGGCGACGGGCGAGCTTTCCGACCCGGACCCGTGGGGCCGCTACCGGATCATGGGAACGAGCACCCCGCCGTTCCCCGTGCCCACGACGCTGGAGGAGCTCAACGCCTGAAACGCCGTGAAGGCCTCCTCGATCGAGGAGGCCTTCACGGACTTCGGAACCGGCCCGGCCACCCCGCGCGGTGGCCGCACCGGCCGGATCAGGGGTGGCGCGGGCCCGGCAGCTCGCGTCCGGGCAGCCAGCCGTTCGGGATGTCCGTCGCCCGCCACCGGCGGACGCTCAGCCGGACCGCCGTGACCGGCGCGTCGAGGAACGGCGCCGCCTCCGGCACCTTGGCCACGAGCACCTCGCGCACCAGCGCGTCGTCTTCGGCCGGTACGACCTCGGCAAGGGCCTGGGCCTGCAGGAACGGCTGCATCGGCGAGCCCGTCGACACCACCACCGACACGACCGGGTTCTCCCGGACCGCGGCCAGCGTGCGGCCCCGGTTTTCGAGCACCAGGTTCAGCGTGAACGGCCCCGACTCGGCGAAGTACACCCCGCCCACCCAGGGGCCGTCGCTGCCGGAAGTCGCGAGGAACATCGACTTGTGCGCGCTGAGGGTGTTCCGCACGAGATCCGCCACATCGCCGGCCAACGGCTCGACAGTGGTCATGATGTTCGCTCCCGGAGTCGTCCGTCCGGGTCCTGTGACACCGGATCGCCAGCCGAAGCTAGGCGGCGGCTCCCCGACACTCCAAGGAACACGCACCGATCCGGTGAAAGTGCCCGCCCACCTGGGCGGCAAAGCACGAAGGCCACCCCGGGGAAGCCCCGGGGTGGCCTTCGCGGGCTACGAGTCAGTCGCCGACGCCGAAGCCGACCTTGCGGACGTCGGACGGGGCGATCTCGACGTACGCGATGCGGTCGGAGGGGACGATGTACTTGCGCCCCTTTTCGTCGTTGATGCGGAAGAGCCCGTCACCGGCCGTCAGGGCCTCGGCGACCAGCTTCTCCACCTCTTCGGGAGACTGGCCACTGGACACCACCAGCTCGCGCGGCGTGTCCTTGATGCCGATCTTGACCTCCACGTGGGACCTCCGCTGGAAATTCGTAAGGGATGTGCCGGCCAAGGCTAACCGAACCGGCTCGTTCCGGTGGCGCATGTCCGCGCCCGACCGCGTCGTCACTTCCGGGTACTCCATCGGGATCAGCCCAGGCCGAGCGCCTGCATGCGCTTCGTGTGCCCCTGTTGCAACCGCCGGAACAGCGCCGCAATTCCGGAGAGGTCGCCCGAGCCACCGATGATGAGCTCGGCCAGCCCGTCGCGCTCGGCGACGACGTACTGCGCCTGGGTGAGCGCCTCGCCGAGGAGGCGGCGCCCCCACAGGGCGAGCTTGTCGCGGGTCTTGGGGTCGGCTTCGATGCCGGCGGCGACTTCGCGTTCGGCGAACGCGGAGTGGCCGGTGTCGGCGAGCACGGTGAGCACGAGGTCCTTGGTCTCCGGGTCGAGCCAGCTGGCGATCTCGCGGTAGAGGTCGGCGGCCAGCCCGTCGCCGACGTAGGCCTTGACCAGCGACTCCAGCCACGACTTCGGCGGCGTCGAGGCGTGCCAGGCGTCCACCTGTGCCACGAACGGCCCCATCGCGTCTTCGATCTTGACGTCGTGGCCGGCCAGGTGCTGGGCGAGCAGGCCGTAGTGACCGATCTCCGCGGCCGCCATCTGCGCCAGCGCGGCCCGCCCGGCCAGGGTCGGGGCACTGCGCGCGTCTTCGGCCATCCGGTCGAACGCGGATAGTTCGAGGTAGGCGATCACACCCAGAAGGTCGACTACGCCTTCTGAGATCTCTTTCGGCTCGGTCACGGGGGCAGGGTATCGCCGAAGCACCCGGGCGTGTCGGGACGAGACCGATCACACTGGTTCCGGCGTGCCGGGTACTGTCGAAAAACTGCTGACCAGGTACACTGCGTTTGATATCGAAGCTTCCGTACGTCATACCGACGTCGGGAAACAGGCAGGTCACGTGGCCTGTCGACGTACTGCAATGTGCGTGCACGCCTCTTCCGGCATTCCCGGGACGGACCGGTTCCGCGCTTCAGATCAGCGCCAGGGACCAGGGTTTACTCCCGGTCGAGTGTCGAGCGGACCCACGGCTGTGCGCGCTGGTCACGAGAGAGGCGATCACCCTGACCGCAGAAATTCCCACAACCGAACAGACCCCCGCCGTCGCGCTGGAACACAGCGAGACCGGCCCGGCCGCGCTCGACACGTCGCACCCGCTGCAGGCGGGCGTCGAGGTCGAGCCCGAAGCCCCGACCTTCGCGTCCTTCGGCGTCAAGCCGGAGATCGTCAAGGCCCTCGGCGAGGCCGGCATCGAGCGGACGTTCGCCATCCAGGAGCTCACGCTGCCCCTGGCCATGGCCGGCGACGACCTCATCGGCCAGGCCCGCACCGGCATGGGCAAGACGCTGGGCTTCGGCGTCCCGCTGCTGCACCGCGTGCAGGTCCCCGGCGACGGCACCCCGCAGGTGCTGGTCGTGGTGCCGACCCGCGAGCTGTGCATCCAGGTCGCGAACGACCTCAAGGGCGCCGGCAAGCACCTCGGCATCCGGACACTGGCCATCTACGGCGGCCGCCCGTACGAGCCGCAGATCGAGGCCCTGCGCAAGGGCATCGACGTCGTGATCGGCACCCCCGGCCGGCTGCTCGACCTGGCCGAGCAGCAGCACCTGGTGCTGGGCAAGGTCCGCGGCCTGGTCCTCGACGAGGCCGACGAGATGCTCGACCTGGGCTTCCTGCCCGACATCGAGCGCATCCTGCGGATGGTGCCGGACGAGCGGCAGACGATGCTGTTCTCGGCCACCATGCCCGGCCCGATCATCACGCTGGCCCGCACGTTCCTGCGGCAGCCGACGCACATCCGCGCCGAAGAGAACGACGCGAGCGCGATCCACGAGCGCACCACGCAGTTCGTCTACCGGGCGCACTCGATGGACAAGCCCGAGGTCGTCGCCCGGATCCTGCAGGCGGCCGACCGCGGGCTCACGATGATCTTCAGCCGCACCAAGCGCACCGCGCAGAAGGTGGCCGACGACCTGGTCGAGCGCGGCTTCGCGGCCGCCGCCGTGCACGGTGACCTGGGCCAGGGCGCCCGCGAACAGGCACTGCGCGCGTTCCGCTCCGGCAAGGTCGACGTGCTGGTCGCGACCGACGTCGCGGCCCGCGGCATCGACATCGACGACGTCACGCACGTCATCAACTACCAGTGCCCGGACGACGAGAAGACCTACGTCCACCGCATCGGCCGTACCGGCCGCGCGGGCCGGACCGGCGTCGCCGTCACCCTCGTCGACTGGGACGAGATGCCGCGCTGGAAGCTGATCTCGGACACCCTCGGCCTCGACAAGCCGGAGCCGGTGGAGACGTACTCGTCGTCGCCGCACCTGTACGCCGACCTGGGCATCCCCGAGGGCACGACGGGCCGGCTGCCGCTGGGCAAGCGCACCCGCGCCGGCCTCGGTGCCGAGGTGGAAGAGGACCTGGGCGGCAAGCGCCGCGGCCCGCGTGGCCGGGGCAAGGCCGACGACACGCCGTCGGAAGACGCGCCGCGCAAGCGCAACCGCAGCCCGCGCAAGCGGACCCGTGGTGGTGCGCGCTCGGCCGAGGCGATCGAGGCCGCGGACAACGCCGCCGCCACGTCTTCTTCGGAGGACGCGCCCGCCTCGGAGGGACGCACCCGGGCGCGTCGCCGCACCCGCGGCACGGCGCCGGAGACGACCGGTCCCGCGGTCGAGAAGGAAGCCGGCGAGAACGCCGAGCGGCCGGCTCGGCGGCGCCGCCGTCGCCGTCCCGCCGCGACGTCTGATACACCTGCGTCGGCAGACTGAACCTGAACGCGGGGGTCCGGGCACGTGAGCGACGTCGAGAAGACGCCTGAAGAGACTCCTGAATACGGTTCCGAGGACGTGCTCGAGGACGCTCCCGAGAGCACTCCGCCCGCCCCGCGGGTCAAGGCGCGCCGGTCGCCTTGGAACCGCGGGCGGGACCGGGTGATCGCCGCGCTGATCGCGGTCGTCGTGGTCGCCGTCGCGCTGGTCATCGGCGTGACGAGCGACAGCGCGGCCACCGACCGGACGGAGGCGGCGGCACCCCCGCCGTTGCCCGCGGCGCCGGACAAGGTGCCGGGTTCGCTGGCCGAGCTGTGGAGCGCCCCCAGCGGCGCGACGCCGGTCCCGGTGGTGGCCGGCGACGAAGTGGCGACGGCGGACGGCGGCGAGGTCGCTTCCCGCGACCCGCTGACCGGGCAGATCCGCTGGCACTACACGCGTGACCTGCCGTTGTGCACGATGAACGAGACGTGGGGGCGGCTGAACGCCGTCTACGCCAAGTCGCTGGGGTGCAGCGAAGTCACGCAGCTCGACCCGGGCACCGGGCGGATCACGGCCCAGCGCAACGGCAACGCGGAGCTGGGCACGCGCCTGGTCAGCGACGGTTCGCACGTGACGACGACGGGCAAGAAGCTCCTGACGACCTGGCGCGACGACCTGGTGCAGAGCGCCGAATACGGCCAGGTCCCGGCGCTGGTCAACGCGGGCAAGCAGCCCCGCACCGGCTGCACGTACGGCACGGTCGCGGCGGCGTCGGGCAAGGTCGGCGTGATCGAGCGCTGCCCGGGCGACCCGGCGGACCGCTTGACGGTGTACAAGGCGGCCCCGGAGAAGGACGACGAGCCGTCGGTGGCGTTCAGCAGCGTGCTGGCGGGCAAGCGGGCGCGCGTGATCGCGATGTCCGGCGACCTGACGGCGGTGGTCCTGCCGGACCGGAAGCTCATGGTGGTCTACAACGGCGACGGTTCCCAGCGCGCGGCGTACCCGTTGGACGTGCCTGCTTCGGACCTGGCGGCGGACCCTGCCGGGGGTACCGAGGCGACGACCCAGACGGCGCAGAACATGTACTGGTTCAGCGGGTCGAAGGTGCTGGCCTTGTCGCGCGACGACCTTTCGCCGCGATGGACGTTGAGCAGCGCGTCCGGGCCGGGGATCTTGTTCGCGCAGCAGCTGGTGGTCCCGATCAAGGGCGGCTTGGCGGTGTTGAACGAGAACGACGGTTCGACGATCCGCACGGTCGGCGTGGATCGGCGCGGGTACGCCGGAGTGGTCCGCCTGGGCGCGGCAGGCCCGGTCCTGCTGGAAGAGCGCGGCACCACGCTGACCGCCCTGAAGTAACGACTTCCGGCTCCGCTCACGCGAGTTCCGGCCCCAATCACGCGAGTTCCGGGCTCAATCACACGAGTTCCGGCTGCAACCACATGAGTTCCGGCTTCGGGCACGCGACCCGTCCGTCCAGGCACGCGTGTCGTCCGTCCAGGCACGCGAGTTCGCCGTTCCGGTACCGCGATCTTGTGGCATCGGTTGCGTTGTTCGCGTGACGGAAGGGGCGTCTCGCGTGTCTGCAGGGGCATCACGCGTGATTGAGGAGGCATCACACGTGATCGGGAGCGGAACTCGCGTGATCGGGAGCGGAACTCGCGGGCGGGGTTACGTGAGCCAGAAGAGGGTCAGGGCGGAGGCCGTGAACAGGACCACCGCGAGGCCAGCACCTGCGGCCGGGACACCGTTGCGGCGGTCCGCGACTCGCTGGGCGAGCAACGCCAGCGCCGCCGCGACCGGGTGGCCGATCAGCAGGACCGGGCCGGGGCCCGGTGCGCCCGTGTAGAGGTCGATTCCCGCGACCACCAGGACTCCGATCGTCAGGACCGTGAGGCCGGCCGCGAGTGAGCCGGTGAATCCACGCCACCAACGGCCGCCGGGCTTCGAGGGCTTGGTGGGCTCTTCCGCGGCAGGTTCCAGCCGCTCAGGTTCGACACGTTCCTGAGGAACCGTCTGCGCCTCGGGCGCGCTCGGCTCGGTGGGCAGCGGCTCCGTCTGTTGCTGCGGAACCACCCCAGCGGCCGGCTCGGCCTCCGGCGACCCTGCGGGCGACGGCACCGTGGCCAGTTCGTCGGTGTCCGGTGAAGCCACTTTTCCTCCCGGTCAGGGCGCGAGCAGGTCCCACGGCTGTGCCTGCGGGGCCGCTTCCTTCCCCACCTCGCAGCTCGGCCTGAAGTCGCACCAGGCGCAACGGCGGTCCGGGCGGGCCGGGAACAGCACGTCCGCGTCGCCGCCCGCGTCCAGGGTATCCGTGGCCAGTCTCAGGTCTCCGGCGGTCTCGTCGGCGCGTTGGAGGTGCCTCCGCAGGCTCTCCGGCGTGTGCTCGGCCGCCGCGATCGTGCCGGTCGGGAGGTGGTGCAGCTCCACCGTCGTGCACGGCATCCGCAGCGTTCGCGCCGCCGCCACCGCGTACAGCGCCAACGCCTGCGAAGCCCGGGCCTCGTACTCGTCCGGCGGCCGCCGGCCCGTCTTGTAGTCCACGATGACGAGTGCGCCGTCACGGGCGTCGATGCGGTCCGCGCGACCCTCGATGATCATCGACGGCCGCTCCCCCGGCGATGGGCTGACCGGCGCCGACACCCAGCGCTCGAGCCCGACCGGGTCGTGCGTGACGTCGTTGTCCTCGACGTACTCCGCCACCCAGCCCTTCGCGCGGGCCCGGTAGCGCGCCGCCTGCTCTTCGCTCTCGAAGCCCGCGTCCTTCCAGTACTCCGCCACCAGCGCCACCGCCCGCTGCGGCACCCGCTTGAGCACCGGCAGGTCGAACAACGCCCGCAACGCGTTGTGCACCACCGCGCCGAGCGTGCTGTGCGCCCACGGCCCCGTGCGCTGCGGGGTCGGCCGTTCGAGGTACGCGAGCCGGTACCGGCGCGGGCAGTCGTCGAAGGTGGCCAGCCGCGCCGGCGACACCTTCGTGAGCCGCACCGGTTGCGCGACGCCGAAGTCGAACCCCATCTGCTCCTTCACGCCGCCCACGCTACGCACCACCACCGACAGTTTTTCCGGGGGTTCGGGTGGCGGAGCCCCCGACCTGGGGCGAAGCCCCAGATGTCACCGACAGTTTTTCCGGGGGTTCGGGTGGCGGAGCCCCCGACCTGGGGCGAAGCCCCAGATGTCACCGACACTTCCGCGCGGGGCGAGCCGCCCCGCGCGGAAAGTGTCGCTACCGCACCACCAGGACCGTGTGCGTGCCGCCGGAGACGGTCAACGGACCCGCCGCGCGGAGCGGGCGCCCGTCCAGCAGGACCAGCCGACCACCGGGAACCACCAGCGAACCGGACGTCCCCCGCGGGGCCGTGACCGTCAGCGAGAACACCGAACCCTGCTGAGACCACGAAGCCGACAACGCACCCTTCGGCGTCGGTACCGCTCCCCGTGCCCAGGCGACAGAACCCGTGTGCGGCGAAACCGTCCACGTCGCGAAGCCCGGCGAAGTCGGCGAGACGCCCAACAACTCGTTCGTCAACGCCGGCACGACGCCGGTCGACCAGCCGTGCGCAGCCGAGGTGTACCCCTGCTCGTACTGCGAACCGCCGTCGCCGATGCCCTCCCACGCCGTGATACCCGGGTCGTGGCTGGTCATCCAGCCGTACATCCGCTTGATCTGGTCGATCGCCGAGTCCGGCTGCCCGCTCCGGAACCGCGCCTGCAGCTCAGGGAACGACGTGAACGCGTACACGCGCTTCGTCCCGTCGGCGACGAGAGTGTCGTTGTCCATGAAGGGATTCCCGTACGGCAACGCCCCGGCGGCGAGCCGCGCCAACGCCGAAGTCGCCTGCGACGGCGAGGCGATCCCCGCCACGATCGCCTGGCTGTTGCCGTCCTGGCCGTGCCGCACCGCGCCCGTCCCCGAGTCGAGGTACGCCCCGGCTGCCGGGTCCCACAGATACTGGTTCACCGCCGCCGCGACGCCGGAAGCCCGCGCGAGCCAGCGATCCGCGTCGGAAGCGTGCCCCGTCGCACGCGCCAGGCCCGCCGCGCCCTGAAGCGCCCGGACGTACAACGCGTTGTAGTACGTCACTTCGCCTGTACGCGGCAGGAACGCGTAGTCGCCGTAGCCGCTGGTGCCGTTGAGGCCCTTCGCGAGCAACCCGCGCGAATCGGTGACCGACGGATACCACGCGTCGAGCGCCTTCACGAGGTTCGAGTAGTACGAAGACACGTACGCGGTGTCGCCCGTGTAGAGCACGTAGTCCCAGCTCGACGTCACCCACCAGAGCGGATAGTCGAACAGCGGCAGCGTGTAGTCGTTGATCGACGCGGGCGGGATCCAGCCGTCCGCGCGCTGGTGGTCGGCCAGGTCGGCGAGCACGTTGCGCGCCGCCGTGCCGTCCTGGTGGGTCAGGTACTCGGTCAGCCCGGACACCGCGACGTCGCCGACGTACGGGTCCCGGTCGCGCTTCGCGCCGTCGTGCAGCACCAGCTTCCCGTCCAGTGACGGCGAAAACGCGCCGCGCGGGTCCACATCGGACTCGCGGAACGTGTCCATGGCCAGCTCGTTGGTGTACGACGCCGCGTACCAGTACTTGTTCAGGTCGGCGTCCGACGACTCGAACCAGCCGCGGTAGCTGTCCGGCGTGCCGAGGAACGGCGTGAAGTCGAGCGAGACGCCGCTGATCCGCACCTCGCCGGACGGCTGTGCGAGCGGCGCGTCCGACGCCAGCGCGTCGAGGCTGATCCGCAGGTAGCGGAAGCCGTGCAGGCCGTCCGCGCACACCTGCGTCCCGGCGGCGCAGCCCTTCGTGTCGCGCCAGACCGTCGGTGTCGCCGGCACGGCGTACTGGTCGCTGCCCGGGCCGCCCGAGAAGTCCGAGCGGGTGAAGTCGGAGCGTTCGCCCAGGTACTGCTGGGTTTCCGAGAACGACAGCCGGACGCCCGGCCGGTTCGCCGACGCGCCCGCGAAGGTGATCTTCGGGTATCCCGCGACGACCTTGGCGAAGTCGACCACCGCGACCGGCACCGGCGGGTCGGCGACCAGGCCCGGCCAGACCTCGTTCACACGGCTGAACTCGCCCGACGGGGTGTTCTGGTCCTTCGTGACGGTGATCCGGACCTGCGCGGTGGTCACCGGCCGGTCGAACGCGACCGCGCGCTGAACCGCGGTGTTGCCGGTGACGGACGCCGCCACCCGCCACGCGCCGCCGTCGAGCACCTCGACCGTGAAGTCCTGTGGCACACCGTCCACACTGGACAGGACGGTGACGCCGGGGAGCGCGACCGGCGCGGCCGAGGTGATCGTCAGGACGTCCGGGTAGGCGCCGATGGTGTCGTCGTTCCAGAACGTGTCCACGTTGCCGTCGACGGCGTTGCCGGGGTCGTACGTCCGCGGCTGGCCGTTCCCGCCGTTGTTGGGCGCGTGGAACGACGACGCGGCCGCCGTCGTCCCGCCCGGCCACGCCGGCTTCGGCGGCGGCGCCTGCCGCTTGAACGTCGTGACGCCCTTCCCGAGCAGGCCGTCCGGGTTCGCGACGTCGCCGGTCGTGGACAGCACCTGCACGGGCCGGACGTCGCGGCTCGACGGCGCCACGACGTACTTCTGCCAGCTCGGCGCGGCGTCCGCGGGCGCGGCCACCACACCGCTCGCCACCAGGACCGTGACCGGCAGGAATGCTCTGAGCCACTTCATCGAGGCCTCCGCAAGGCGTTTGAATCGTTTCAATCGCTGGGTTGGGATTCAGGCTGCGCGAAGCGTGCCAACGATGTCAACGAAGCCGGCGGTTCCTGTCCGGCAGGACAACCCGAAAGGCGGGTCAGTTCCCGCCGGCGATGAAGCCGCGCACGGAGTTCGCGACGAGCTCGACGGCGATGGCCGCGAGCAGCAGGCCGGCCACCTTGGCCAGCAGCGTGATGCCGCTTTCCTTGATCAGCCGGATGACGACGCCGGAGTAGCGCATGCAGATGTAGATCACGAAGTGCGTCGTGACGATCGCCAGCGCCAGGGCGATGTACGCGCCGAGGTGGCCGTCGGCCTGGCGGACGAACACGATGGTCGCGGCGATCGCGCCGGGGCCGGCCAGCAGCGGCGTGCCGAGCGGGACGAGCGCGATGTTGACGTCTTCCGCCGCCGCCTCCGGCTCGTGCCCGTTGCCGGTCAGCAGCTGCAGCGAGATGAGCAGGAGCAACAGCCCGCCCGCGCCCTGCAGCGCGGGGATGCCGATGCCGAGGTAGGCCAGGATCGCCTGGCCGGCGACCGCGAACAGGCTGATGACCAGCAGCGACACCAGGACGGCCTGCCGGGCGGCGCGCGCCCGCGTCGCCACCGGCTTGCGGCCGACGAGGCTGAGGAACACCGGCACCGTGCCGGGCGGATCCATGATGACGACCAGGGTGATCGTCGCGCTCATGAAGAGCCTCGCGTCGAAGAAGTCGGCGATCGCCATGTCAGAAGCTCCCGTCTGTTTCGCAGGCTTCACGGGGCTGGGAAGATGGGGTGGGCCGCTCGGTAAGCCGGTTGGACTGTGATGCGGTGAGAGCTCGAATGTCAGAATGGTGATGGAGGTCCGCTCCGGGACTACGGTTTGTGCCAGACCGGCGGTGCGCCGCCGCACGAGCACGTGTGTCAGTTTCGCTGCTTCCCGGGACCTCTCCGAGCGGCCCACCCAGGACGACAGGACCGATGGGTGGTACATCATGACAAAATCGTCGGCGCGGGACGAGGTGCTGTACCTGCGCGCTGCGGGTGTGGATGTCGGCAAACGGTTCGTGATGGCATGCGTACGCACCCCGGACCCGCGCCGGGCAGGCCGATGGCTGCTGGAGACCGAACGGTTCGACACCACCGCCGGGGCCATCCGGGACCTGCGTGACTGGCTGACCGAACACGCAGTCGAAATCGTTGCCCTGGAAGCCACCTCGGACTACTGGCGTGCGGTGTATTACCCGCTGCAGGACGCCGGGCTGAACCTGATGCTGGTCAACCCCGCCCACCTGCGCGGGATCAAGGGCCGCAAGACCGACCCATCGGATGCGGCGTTCCTGGCCCGCGCCGCCGCCTCGGGAATGGTGCTGGCCTCCTTCGTACCCGACCGCGCGATCCGCGAACTGCGGGAACTGACCCGCCGCCGCACCGAAATCCGCGCCGACCGCGGCCGCGAAATCCAACGACTGGAAAAAGAACTCGAGGACAGCGGCCTCAAACTGACCAGCGTCCTGACCGACGTCACCGGAGTCAGCTCGCGGCGGATCCTGGCCGCATTGATCGACGGCGAACGCGACCCCGCCACACTGGCCGAGCTGGCCCTCAGCCACGCCCGCGCCAAGATCCCCGCCCTCACCGTGGCGCTGGAGGGCACGTTCACCGACCACCACGCTTTCATGTGCCGGCACTTCCTCACCCAGATCGACCACCTCGCCGAACTGGTCACCGAACTGGACATGCGGATCGCCGACCTGATGCGCGACCGCGACCGGGACCTGAACAACCTCGACACCATCCCCGGCATCGGGCGCACCGCCGCCGAGATCATCATCAGCGAGACCGGTGGAGACATGGCCCCGTTCGCCACCGCCGCGCACCTGGCCTCCTGGATCGGCGTCTGCCCCGGCCTCAACGAATCGGCCGGGGTGAACAAATCCGGCCACACCCGCCACGGCAACGCCAACCTCAAACGCATCCTCGGTACCGCCGCCATGGCCGCGATCAAGCAAAAGAACTCCTACTACGCCGTCTACTACCGGCGCCTCGCCGCCCGCCGCGGCCGGCAACGAGCCCTGGTCGCCGTCATGCACAAACTCACCATCGCGATCTGGCACATCCTGACCGACAAGGTCACCCACCACGACCTGGGCGCCGACTACTTCACCCGCCGCGACCCCCAGCGCACCATGCACCAGATCGTCAAGCAGGCCAACGCCCTGGGCATGACCGTCCGCTTCGACCCGATCCCAGCCTGACGCAGGACCCCAACAACCACACACCGACCAGCGAATCGCACTCATCTTCGTGTCAGCCCTTCACGACCTGGAACCCCGTCGCACGCGAAACGAGTTCTTCGAGCTGCCCGGGATCGGTGGTGCACTCGCCGAGCGCGATCGTCTTGTTCGTGCCGTGGTAGTCGCTGGACCCGGTGACGAGCAGGCCCAGCTCACCCGCCAGCGCACGGGTGCGGGCCCGCGTCGGCGCGTCGTGGTTCGGGTGGTCGGCTTCGACGCCGGTGAGCCCGTGCGCGGCCAGCTCGGCGAGGGTGTCCTCGCTGATCGTGGCGCCGCGGCTGAAGGCGAAGGGGTGCGCGATGACCGTGACGCCGCCGGCCGCGCGGATCATGGCGATGGCTTCTTCGACGGGCGTGTCACGGCGGGCGACGTAGTAGCCGCGGCGCGGGCTGAGGTAGTCGGCGAAGGCCTCGTCGACGGACTTGACCAGCCCGGCGCGGACCAGCGCCTGGGCCAGGTGCGGGCGCCCGGGCGGCGAGTCCTCGGGCAGGAGGCCGAAGATCTCGTCGGCGTCGACCGGCAGGCCGTCGGCGGCCATCCGCTCGGCCATCCGGCGCAGCCGCGTGCGGCGCTCGACGCGCAGCCGGGTCTGCTCGGTGACGACGGGCTCGGACGTCGGGTCGAAGAGGTAAGCCAGCAGGTGGACGCTGATCTGGCGGCCGGTTTCGGGGTCGATCGACACCGTGGAGAGCTCGGCGCCGGGGACCAGGGTCAGGCCCGGCGGCACGGCTTCGGTGGCGGGCGCCCAGCCCGCGGTGGTGTCGTGGTCGGTGATCGCGACGACGTCGAGCCCGGCTCTCGCGGCCGCGGCGACGAGCCCGGCCGGCGAGTCGGTGCCGTCGGAAGCGGTGGAATGGGCGTGCAGGTCGATGCGCATCGTGTCCATTGTCGACGATGCGCTACGTCACACCCGCGGCGGTACGCCTCAGCCGACCGGCTTCTTCCCCCGCGCCGCTCGTTGGGCCTTGATCATCGAGAAGCGCTCGGCCTGCTTCTGCTTGTCGCCGAAGACGAGCTCCGAGATCGTGTCGTAGAACTCTTCGGGCCGCGGGAGGTAGTCGATCCGGTTCAGCGCCTGGATCTGACCGGCCGACTCGACGACCATCGTGCCGTAGCCCATCATGCGGCCGGTGGCGGTGCGCACGTAGCTGAGGTCGGTGACCTTGCTGATCGGCATCATCAGCACCTTGGTGGTGAAGACGCCGGTGGTCATCACGAACCGCTTGTCGGTGACCACCAGGCGCTCGACCCACCACTCCATCACCTGGTAGGCGAAGCGCAGCACGACGAGCAGCGCGACGTACCAGAGGATGTTCTGGCCGATGTACAGCGCCGGTGGCAGCAGGTAGGACACCAGGACGCAGACGGCCAGCAGCGCGGCCGCTTCGAAGGTGTCCCACAGCAGCACCGCCCAGTGGCGGCGGATCCGGATGACCCGCCGCTCGGTGTCGAGGAGGTACTCGTCGGGGTCGCGTGGCGCGAACATGGTTCGAGGGTAGCCCCCGATCAGCGCTTGAACACGTTGCTGACGAAGGTGATCACCGATTCGGCCGAGCTGCGCAGGAAGTCGACGATGTTGCCGACCAGGCCCGCGGCCTGACCGGGCTGGGCAATGACGAAGAACAGCACCAACGCGATACCGGCGAGGCCCGCAATCTTCTTCACGTTCACCGCGATCAAATCCCGTCTCTTACGGTGACACCGGACAACAGCACAAATCCTGACTTTTTACGTTGTACCGCACTGAACAGGCGCGCGGGAGGGAAGTCCCGCGCTTGGGTCAGCACGCGGTCCGAAGTGTACCGTACGGCTACTCTCCGTGTACAGGACATCCGTTTTCAGTTCGGTCACGTCTACCCTTCGGGACATGGACGGCCGCACCAGCACCACGATCCGCTGCGTAGGCGGCATCGCGTTCGACTCGTACGGCCGATTGCTGCTGATCCGGCGGGCCAATGATCCCGGTTCGGGGCAATGGTCGCTGCCGGGTGGCCGAGTCGAACCGGGCGAAACGGACAAGGAAGCGGTGATACGGGAGCTGCGAGAGGAAACCGGACTCGACGTGATTCCCGGCACACTGGTGGGGTCGGTGATCAGGGGGCCGTACGCGATCTTCGACTACCGGTGCGAAGTGGCCGGCGGAGTTCTCACGGCGGGTGACGACGCCTCGGACGCTCGTTGGTCCGATGCGGCAGACCTGTCGGCCCTGGAGGCGGCCGGATCGCTGGTGGAGCTCCTCTACGTGACGCTGCGTGACTGGAAGGCGTTGCCGAAGGCTTGAAACTGGCCGGAGAGCAGCCCCCGCCCTCCCTGGGGGCCGGCCCCGCCTCCAGCGTATCGGGCCGCTCCGACGAACAGGCGGGAAAGCGCCGCCGCGAGCCGAGCTGTCCACAACACCGCGAGGCTGTGGGCAACCCCCGTCGCCTACAGCGCCAGCCAGGTCATCCGCTGCCCGTGCGGGGCCGTCCGGGCCAGCGCGTGCGCCTCCGGCTTGCCGTCCTCCCAGCGCACCACGCCCAGTGTCGCCAGGCCGTTTCCGACCAGATCCGAGCGGCCCGGCAGCACCAGGTCGAGCCCGGCGCCGTAGAACTCCTCCGAAACCCACCACAGCGGCCGCGAAGCCGCCAGCGAAGCCAGCGCGGAGACGAACGCCGCACGCCGGTCGGCCGGGAAGTACGCCAGCGCGTGGCTCGTCACCACGACCAGGGGCCCCTCCAGCGACGCAGCCGCCGAAGCGAGGTCGTCGACGCCGTCGCCGGCGATCAACCGTGGCCGGTGCTTCGCCTGCTCGGCCGCCGCCGTCCTCAGCAACCGGATGCGGTCCGGCTGGTCGGCCCAGACGCACGCCTCCAGCCACGCCAGCTCGTCCTCGTCCGAGAGGTCCACCGGCGCCCGGTCCAGCCCGGCCCGGTCGAGCAGCGCGAGCTTCTTCGGCAGCTTCGGCGCCACCGCTCCCGGGGCGAGGTCCAGTGCGCAGTGCAGCCCGACCGCGGCCTTCGCCGGGCCCGCCGTCAGCTGCTCGCCGCCGTCGCACTGGTAGCGGTAGCCGAAGCGGTCCAGGCCCAGCAGGAGTCCCGCGCTGCAGCCGACTTCCAGCAGGGAAACCTTGCCGCCCGCTTCCTTCGCCGCCCGCGCCACGCCCGGGTACAGCAGAGCCGCCCGCCGGACCTCGTTGGTCTGCGTGTAGCGCGACGCAATCAGCGCACGGGCCTTGTCCGCCCGCTCCAGCAGGAACGACCGGAACAGCGGCCAGGTCTCCGAGTCGACGCCGTCGAAGCCGCCCAGCGACGGGTAGTAGCGCGAGAGCGGGTGGATCGGGTCGGCCTGCACCAGCCGGTGGGCCGTCGCCATCAGCAGGGTCGCGCGCACCTCGCCGTCGCGAGCGGCCGACAGCAGGCCCGCGACGTCGTCGTCGGCGGCCGCCTGCAGCGCGAGGTGCTCGTACAGCGGCGAGACCCCGCGGGCTTCGACTTCCGCGAACGTGCGCAGTACGTCCTTGATGCGGTCCAGGTCCATCAGAGCCTCATTCGTGCGGCACCGGCCGGCCCGGCTGCTCCCCGCCCCGAGTCTCCCCGTAGGAGCGCTTCGGCACCATCACCTTCCGCCGGAAGGTGCACACGATCAGGCCGTCCTGCTTGTAGCCGCGGGTCTCGACGTACACGACGCCGCGGTCGTCCTTGGACTTCGACGGCGTCTTGTCCAGCACCTCGGTCTCGCCGTAGATGGTGTCGCCGTGGAAGGTCGGCTTGACGTGCTTGAGGGACTCGACCTCGAGGTTCGCGATGGCCTTGCCGGAAACGTCGGGCACCGACATGCCCAGCAGCAGCGAATAGACGTAGTTGCCGACCACGACGTTCTTGCCGAAGTCGGTCGTCTCCCCGGCGTAGTGCGCGTCCAGGTGCAGCGGGTGGTGGTTCATGGTGATCAGGCAGAAGAGGTGGTCGTCGTACTCGGTGACCGTTTTGCCCGGCCAGTGCTTGTAGACCGCACCGACCTCGAACTCCTCGTAGTACCGACCGAACTGCACTCGTCTTCTCCTGTTCAGGTAACGCGGCGTGAGGCTGGTACGACACGCATCCGTAGTGAGGAGTACCCTCAACCATTGGTTCTCGCGCGTCAACGCGAGCCCCACCACTCTGCACCCGGCCCGAAGGAGGTGAGGAACCCCGATGAGTAGTGGCGATAGTCCGCTCCCTAGTACTCCCAGCGTTCCCACCTCACGGGTCGTCTCCAGGTAGGCCTTTCTCTTCCCGGGAACGCTGGTGTCGCCGGGCGGACGCGTTCCGCCCTGGTCAGTCGTCTCGCACGACCAACGCACGACGCCCAGGAGATCCCATGCCTGCCATTCCCTCGCTCGGCGGCCTTCGCGGCCGCGGCAACAAGGGCGCCGTCCCCGTCCGCCCGGTCCCGGTGCCGCTGTCCGCGTACGTCGTGGACTGCGCGGTGTACGTCGCGGGCGAGCGCCTGCCCGGCCGCTGGACGCACGTCGAAGCGATCAAAGAGGTCCGGAAGCGCCACGAGGGCTTCGTCTGGATCGGCCTGCACGAGCCGGACTCCCAGCAGATCCAGGGCATCGCGGAGACGTTCGGGCTGCACGAGCTGGCCGTCGAAGACGCGCTCGAAGCGCACCAGCGGCCGAAGTTGGAGCGCTACGACGACACGCTCTTCCTCGTGGTCAAGACCGTCCGGTACGTCGAACACGAGTCACCCACCACGGCGAACGAGATCGTCGAGACCGGCGAGCTGATGGTGTTCCTCGGCCGGGACTTCGTGATCACCGTCCGCCACGGGAACCACTCGGGCCTGGCACGCCTGCGCCGCGAGCTCGACGAGGATCCGGAGCGGCTGAAGCTCGGCCCGTCCGCGGTCGTGCACGCGATCGCCGACCACGTCGTCGACCACTACCTCGACGTCACGGGCCGCATCGAGAACGACATCGACGTCATGGAGGCGCAGGTCTTCGCGCCCCGCTCGCAGATCAGCGCCGAGCAGATCTACCTGATGAAGCGGGAGGTCCTCGAGCTGCGCCGGGCGGTGATGCCGCTCGCCACGCCGGTCCAGCGCCTGGCCGAGGGCTACACGCGGCTGGTGCCCGACGAGGTCCGCTCCTACTTCCGCGACGTCGCCGACCACCTCACGACCGTGTCCGAGCGGGTCGCGGCGTTCGACGAACTGCTGTCCACCCTGGTCGACGCGACCGTCGCGAAGATCTCCCTGCAGCAGAACACCGACATGCGCAAGATCACGTCGTGGGCGGCGATCATCACCATTCCGACGATGATCGCGGGCATCTACGGGATGAACTTCGACTACATGCCCGAGCTGCACTGGAAGTTCGGGTACCCGCTGGTGATCACCGTGATCCTGGCGATCTGCCTGTTGCTGTACCGAATATTCCGGAAGAACGGCTGGCTCTAGTCCCCTCTTCCCCATCGGAGTGTTCGCCATGTCCCGCATGCTGTCCAACCTCAAGTTCTGGGCGCTCGCGCTCAGCCTCGTCTGGATCTTCGTCATCACTTTCGTCATCGTCGCCGACCCCGGGTTCGCGCACGGCATGAAGTAGGACCGAGGCGTCGTACCCTGGGTGCGTGCCGAAAGCGCTGGTGGTCTCCGACGAGGTCGACGAGCGGCTGTGGACCGACGCGGTCCGCGCCGTCTCCGTCGACCTCGTCATCGGCGCCGGCGACCTCCCCTACGACTACCTCGCGTTCCTGGCCAGCGCGCTCGACGCGCCGTGCGTGTTCGTGCCCGGCAACCACGACCCGGACCTGAGCGGCTACACGCGCTACGGCGGGCTGTCCATGAAGGACGGTTTCCCCACGGTCTGGCCGGGCCCGGCGGGCGGCATCAACGCCGACGGCCGGGTCGTCGACGTCGCCGGGTTCCGGTTCGCCGGGCTCGGCGGCTCGATCCGCTACAACGACGGCCCGAACCAGTGGACGCAGCGCCAGCAGGCGCGCCGGGCCCGCCGCCTGGTGCGGCGCGCGCGGTGGCGGCGGCGGCGCGACGGCCGTGACGTCGACGTCCTGCTGACGCACTCGCCGCCGCTGGACCTCGGCGACCGGGCGGACCCGCCGCACCGCGGGTTCGCGTGCCTGCACCGGACGATCGAGGTGCTGCGCCCGAAGTGGTTGCTGCACGGGCACATCCACCCCCACGGCGAGCCGGTGCCGGACCGGGTCGTCGGCGAAACCCGGATCCGCAACGTGGTGGGTCACCGGATCATGGAGTTCTCATGAAAGAGACGGGGTTCCCCCGCGCCGACGCGGAGAACGACTTCCTCCGCGCGCGCCGGGGCCAGGTGCTCTCGCGGCTTTCGACGTGGCTGCGCCGCGAGCCCGACGACGTCAACATCATGCTGCCGTTCCACGAGGTGGTGGAGGCGCTCGGCTACCTCGGCGAGCACCGGATCGGGCTGCGGGTGATCAAGCTGGACTCGATCGCCGGCACGGTCGACCGCAGCCGCGACTTCGACCGCCGCTTCCGCCCGACGTCGGCCCGGGTCCGCGAACGCTGGGAGCGCCTGGCGCTGGCCGCGCGCCGGGGCGAGGAGATCCCGCCGATCGAGGTGTACCGCGTCGGCGAACTGCACTTCATCATCGACGGCCACCACCGCGTGTCGGTCGCGCTCGCGCAGGGACTGTCCACAATAGAGGCGTTCGTGACGGTCGTGCGGACCAAGCTGGACCCGAGCGGCATCCGCCACCGCGGCGACCTGATCGTCAAGGACTACCGGCGGCTGTTCCTGGAGCGAGTGCCGCTGACGGGCCACGCGCGGGCGTCGGTGATCGTGTCGGACCCGTGGGACTACGCGAGGCTGGGCGAGCACGTGGAGGCGTGGGGTTTCCGGCTGATGCAGGACGAGGGCAAGTTCTGCGACCGGGCGAGCGTGGCGCAGCGGTGGTTCGACGAGGAGTTCGTGCCGGTGGTGGGCATGCTGCGGCAGGCGGGGATGGTGGGCGACCGGACGGACGCCGAGGCGTACATGTGGGTGGCGGCGGAGCGGTACCGGCTGATCCGGACCCACCGGTGGGACGACGAGGTCATCGAAACGCTCCGCTCCCGCCGGCACTGAAACGCTAGAAGCCCAGCCCCGGCGTCAACGCCAAGTCCCGCACCTGGGCCAGCGTCAACGTCGGCTCCGGACGCTGCGCCGGCAGCCGAACGTCCTTCTGCGCCAGTACCCCGCTGTTGTTCGCCGAGAACTGCACGAACACGTCCGGGGCCGCCAGCGCCACGCGGTGGGTCACGACCTCGCCCGAGCGCAACGTCGACAGCCACAGCTGCCCTTGGGGCGTCGGCTCCGAGCGGCACACGACCTCTTCCGGTGTGCCGCCGCACGGCGGGCCGCCCGCGTTGCCGGTCGGCAGGACCAGGACGTACACCGAGCCCGATCCCCGCGCGTCGGTCACCCGGACCCCCAGGTGGAACAACGCTTCCCGGGGCGCGGCCCCGGCCGGGTCGGCGATCAGGTGGAACGGGTCCGCCGGCGGGGTCTCCCCCGGGCTGGTCAACCGCGAGATCCGCGCCCGCGGGTCGAGCATCGACCGGACGGCGTTGCCGATGAGGCAGCTCAGCCGGTCGGTGATCTGCGCGCGAGTGCCGGAAGCCGAGGGGCACGGCGCGCTCGCGACCTCGCCGCGGTGCGGCAGCACCACCACCGCCAGCCCCAGCGCGAGCACGACCACGAACAGCGCCACCGCCCCGGTGAGCAGGTACCGGCGGCGGGAAAGGCGGGCCGCCGAAAGGACCTCTTCACCGGTCAGCCCCAGCGGGGGCTCGCCCTCGGTCACGTAGGCCGTCAAGGCGGCTCGGACGTCCTCCATCACCACTCCTCCGTCGTCGGCGCGGGCAGGGCCGCGCGCAGGGCTTCGACCCCGCGAGCCGTCTGGGACTTGACCGTGCCTTCGGCGATGCCGAGCAGCGACGCGACCTCCGTCACCGGGAGGTCTTCGAGGAACCGGAGCACGACCATCGCGCGCTGCCGGGGGGTCAACCCGGAAAGAGCGCGCTCGACGTCGAGGCGCAGGGGCGTGTCCCGGCCGGGTGGTGACTCCCCCTCCGGCAGGACAGCCGTCACGTATTCGTGCCCGGACTTCCGGCGCCCGGTGAGGAAGAGGTTCAGCAGGATGCGGCGCGCGTAGGCGTCGACGGTGTCGGGGCGGACGCGCCGCCAGCGCCGGTACAGCTGCACGAACATGGCCTGGACCAGGTCCTCGGCCGCGTACCAGTCACCGCAGAGTGCGAACGCGACGCGCCGGAAGCGCTGCACGCGCGCCGCGAAGTACTCGCTGAAATCGAGGTCTCTGGACACCCCACCCGGCCCTCCTTCGCACGTTCTCAGTCTTACTAGTGCGCGGAGGGCCGGGAAGGTTCAAGCGGACGTCACATGTGCACGGCGCCGGGAGCGGCTTCGCCCTTCGGGACGCCCGGGCGCAGCAGCAGGCCGCTGAGCACCGCGCCGACCGCGAAGATCACCGCGGCCCAGGTGAACGCCGTCGTGTAGCTCTCGATCGCCGCTTCGGCCGCCAGTTGCGGGGTGGGGACCTTGCCCGCCAGGTAGGACGTCGCCGCGTTGCCGGCCAGCGTCGACAGCAGCGCCGTGCCGATCGAGCCGCCGACCTGCTGCATCGTGTTGACCGCGGCCGACGCGACCCCCGCGTCGTGCGCCTCGACGCCGAACGTCGCGACGCTCATCGCCGGCGCCATCGCCAGGCCGATGCCGAAGCCCATCACCAGCAGCGGGCCGAGCACGCCGGACGCGTACGTGCTGTCGAGGCCGATGCCGCTCAGCCAGAACAGGCCGACCGCCGCGATCGCCATGCCGGTCGGGACCAGCGGACGCGGGCCGAAGCGGGGCAGCAACACGGCCGTCGCCGTCGTCGCGGACAGCATCAGCGTCGCGACCATCGGGAGGAAGCCGACGCCGCTCTCGATCGGGGTGAAGCGAAGGTTCTGCTGCACGTAGAACGTCAGGAACAGGAAGATCGCGAACATGCCGATGGCCAGCAGGAACATCGCCAGGTACGAGCCGCCGCGGTTGCGGTCCAGCAGCACGCGCAGCGGGAGCAGCGGGTGCGAGACGCGCTGTTGCAGCCACACGAACACGCCCAGCAGCACGACGCCGGCCGTGAGGAAGCCCCACACCGACACCGACGACCACGAGTCCGACTCGGCGTTCGCGAAGCCGTAGACCAGCGCGAACAGACCGGCCGACGCGGCGACCGTGCCCGGCAGGTCGAGCTTCGGCCGCGGGCCGGCGTCACGCTGGTTGCGCAGCAGGACCGAGCTGCCGACGAACGCGGCGACGGCGAAGATGATGTTCACGAACATGCACCAGCGCCAGTCGAGGTACTCGGTGAGCACCCCGCCGAGCAGCAGCCCGACCGCCGCGCCGCCACCGCCGATGGCGCCGAACACGCCGAACGCGCGGGCGCGTTCCTTCGGGTCGGTGAAGGTCGTGGTGAGCAGCGAAAGTGCGGCCGGCGCGAGCAGCGCGCCGAACACCCCCTGGGCCGCACGGGCGATCAGCAGCATTTCGATGTTGCTCGCCGCGCCGCCGAGAGCGGAGACGGCGGCGAAGCCGGCCAGGCCGACGAGCAGCGTGTTCTTGCGGCCGAAGAGGTCGGCGAGGCGGCCGCCGAGCAGCAGCAGGCTGCCGAACGCGAGCGCGTACGCCGTGACGACCCACTGGCGGGCGTCGTTGGAAAAGCCCAGGTCGACCTGGGCGGACGGCAGCGCGATGTTCACGACGGTCGCGTCCAGCACCACCATCAGCTGCGCCAGGCCGATCATCACCAGGATCAGCCACCGTCTGGCGTGGTTCGGGTTGTCGTCGGCGCGCGCGTCCCCCGGCGGCGCGACGGCGAGCGTGGATTCGGACATGGGTGTCCCCTCACTGCGAGTGATCAAGACAGTATGTGGAGTAGGTATCTCCCCTTACGCGACCCAAGGTACACAAGAACCGGAGAAGGTGCCTCTACTTGATTGGTAGACTGGGACGCATGACACGGGACGCAGGTCCCGCCGCACCGGCGCGGCCGCTGCGGCGCGACGCCGAACTCAACCGCCGCCGCATCCTCGCGTCGGCCCGGGAAGTGTTCGGCCGGCGAGGGCTCGAAGCCACGCTGGACGACATCGCCCACCACGCCGGCCTGGGTGTCGGCACGGTCTACCGCCGGTTTCCCAGCAAGGAACACCTGGTCGAGGCCATGTTCGCCGAACGGATGGAAGAGATCGGCGACCTCGCCGAGAAGGCGTTGAAGGCCGAGGACGCGTGGCAGGCGTTCGTCGACTTCACCTGGAAGTCGATCGAGCTCCACTCGGGCGACCGCGGGCTGCGCGAGATCATGCTGTCCAACAAGTTCGGCCACGAGCACGTCGCGGAAGAGAAAGCCCGCATGGTGCCGTTGATCACACAGCTCGTCGAGCGGGCCAAGGCGGCGGGCGGCCTGCGCGCCGACTTCTCCCCGACGGACATCCCCCTGCTGCACATGATGATCGGCTCGGCGATCGAGTTCACGTCCGCGGTGGAGCCGGACCTGTGGCGCCGCTGCCTGGGGATGCTCCTGGACGGGCTGCGCGCGCAGCCGGGCAAGCCCTCCGAGCTGCCGCACCCGCCGCTCGACGTGGACGAAGTCGACGAAGCGATGTCCTGCTGGCGCCCCTGATGGGGTGATCGGCGCGGGATCCCGGCGCCGCCCTCCCGCCCGGACACTGCACCCCGCGCGATCATGGCGACGGGGGGGTGCGCGGGTTGGCGTATTACAGCGTTCCGGCGATTCGGCGGCTGCAGCTCGGACGGGAGCTGAAGTCCTGGCGCGAGAAAGCCGGGCTGACGCTGGAACAGGCGGGCGGCGACCTCGACATTTCGAAGAGCACGCTGTCGCGGCTGGAGAAGGGGCAGGGGGCGATCCACCCGCTGCACGCGCGGGCGATGGCCGAGTTGTACCGGGTGCCCGAGGACGACCTCGTGGAGCTGGTCGAGATCGCGCGGGAGGCGAGGCGGCCGAGCGAGAACCGCATCGAAGGGGTATCGGCCAACAGCTATCCGGCGCTCGAGACGGAGGCGGTTTCGGTCCGCAACTTCGAGCTGGCGTACGTGCCGGGGCTCCTCCAGACCGAGAGCTTCGCGCGCGCCTTGTATGCGCACCACGGCACCCGCGAACGCAACCACAAGCTTCACGTGCGGATGCGCCGCTGCGAGCGGCTGAAGGGCGAGGACCCGCTGCGGCTGCACGCCATCGTGGACGAGACCGCGCTGGTCCGGCCCATCGCGGAGGCGCACGTGCTGGTCGCACAATTGCTGCACATGATCGAGATGGCCGAGCTGCCCAACGTGAAGATGCAGGTCGTCGCCGCTGAGACCGGAATCTACCGCGGCTTGCGGGGCGCCTTTTCGCTGCTCAGCTTCCCGCCGGACACGATCGGCGATCTCGGGTACGTGGACCACGCGGCAGGAAGCCTGCAGTTGGTCAAGCCGAGCCAGGTCGCCGAACTTTCCCGGCGGTTCAAGGACATTGGTAAGCTCGCGCTGAGTGAGGCGGAGTCCTGCGATCTCCTGCTCCGGCTCGCGGACCGGCTGAGTGAGTAGGAGCGAGCGTGGACCGGATGGTGTGGCGCAAGAGCAGCTATAGCGGTGACGAGAACCAGGCTTGTGTCGAAGTAGCGTTCGCTTGGCGGAAGAGCAGCTACAGCGGCAACGAAAACACCGCCTGCGTCGAGGTTGCCTTTACTCCGCACACCCCCATCCCGGCCGTCGCCGTACGGGACTCGAAAGACCCGCACGGCCCGCACCTCGCCGTCGACCCCACCTCCTGGCGGGGCTTCCTCACCTCCGTCACTCGGACGGGATGATCGCCCACAGGATCAGGTAGGCCACGAACTGCGGCCCGGGCAGCAGGCAGGACAGCACGGCCAGCAGCCGCACGGTGCCGGTCCTCATGCCCCATCGCCGGGCCAGGCCGGCGCACACGCCGCCGATCATGCGGCCGTGGCGGGGGCGGGACAGCCGGGTGGTGGCCGGTGCGCTCATCGTCTTTTCCCTTTCCTCGAAGTTCCGATATCTCCACTTCACCACCGGAGTACCCACTTCCGCATCGCTCGCGGGAAGGATCGCTCCCTTAGGGGACGGTAAAAACGAAAACCGCTCAGAAGCCGTCGCGAAACCCGGGAAACCGGCGTGTAATCCGATGACCTGCGCGTTCTCCGGACAGGCCACGAAAAATCTTGGGAGATGTCCCCGTCAGGGCTGGTTTTTCGCCTCGATGCGGTGATACTTGCTCACCGTGTACCCGCGTCTGAATTCCTTGGTCGTCGCGATGGCCTGTGCGCTCCTCGCCGCCGGGTGCGCGAAGGCCCAGACCGCTCCCGAGACGTCGTCGGGGCCCACGCCGCTGACGGCGGCCGCCGCGCTCGGGGACTTCTCGACCGTCGACTACTGCAGCCTGCTCGACGTGCCGTCCGTCGCGCCCGGCGCGGTCGCCACCCCGACGTTCGAGAACTGCCGGGCCGACATCGGCCCGCGCACGATCCTCGTCGGGCCGCTGGCCTTCGACTCCGACCCGAACATCAAGCCCTACGCCTACCTCGGACCGGTGCCCGACGGCGTCGCGATCCAGCAGTCGATGTTCAACGACCGCAGCGCGTGCACCCGCGCGATCACCTTCGCCGACGGCAACCGGCTCGACCTGTCGGTCACCGACACCGGCAACGACCAGGCCGCGCGCTGCGGCGTCGCGGACGCGGCCGTCGGCTCGGTACTGACCGCGGTCACGGCGAACAAGGTGGGCAGGCTGATCTTCCCGGACCGCTCGTGGGGCCTGGTGGCGCCGTGCGCGCTGCTGGACGACCACGCCCTGGACGACGTCGCGGGCGCCGGTGCCCGGCCGGCGACGGGACTGTCCGGGCACAGCTGCATCCGCGGCAAGGTGAGCCTCAAGCTGACGGTGGAGACGGACGCCCCGTCCGGCACGCCCGAGACGCTCGGCGGGCGCGCGGCCCGGATCCGCGTCGCGGGCGCGTTCTGCCTGGTGGACACGACCCAGCCGGCGGCGGGCCTGCCGGGCCACCGCGAGCTGGCGGAGCTGAGCGTCGTGGAGACGGCGGGCACCGCGGGCGACGGCACGTGCGCACTGGCCCGCACCGCGGCGAACGTCATCCTGGCCCGGCTCCCGAAGGCGTAGCCCGGCTCGGCACGTCCTCGGAAATTCTTCTCCGGGGTGATGTCGAATGACGGCCGTCCGGTTCGTAGCCAGGATGAGAGACCGGTACCTGACCGGTCGCCGTCGAAGGAGCCCCAGATGAAGCAGTACCTGCTCGCCGTCCAGTTCGACGAAAGCGCGCCGCCGGAGCCCGAGGACGCCGTGCGGGCCATGATGGCCCGGACCGGCAAGGTCACCGACGAGATGAAGAGCGCCGGCGCCTGGGTGTTCGTCGGCGGCCTGCAGCACTCGGACGCCTCGACGGTCGTCCGCACCGCCGGTGGCAAGACCGCCTTCACCGACGGCCCGTTCGCCGAGACCAAGGAACAGCTCGGCGGCTTCTGGGTCATCCAGGTCGAGGACCTCGACAAGGCGCTGGCCTGGGCCGAGAAGTGCTCGATCGCCTGCGGGCAGCCGATCGAGGTGCGCCCGTTCGACGACGGCTCGCGTCGGCGCTGATGGACCTCGACGACGTCTACCGGGCGGAGTACGGCCGGTGCGTGGCCACCCTGACGCGTCTCCTGGGAGACATCGGGCTCGCCGAGGAGGCCGTGCAGGACGCGTTCGCAGTGGCCGTCACGAAGTGGGCCGGCGCGCTGCCGCCCAACCCCGGCGCGTGGATCGTCACCACGGCCCGCCACCGGGCGATCGACCGCCTGCGCCGGGAGTCCACCCGCGAAGCCCGGCACGCGCAGGCACTCCTGCTGCACGAACCCGGCGAACCCGAGGAGGTGGGACCCGTGCGCGACGACCAGCTCCGCCTGATCTTCACCTGCTGCCACCCGGCGCTCTCGCCGCTCGCGCAGACGGCACTCACCCTGCGGCTGCTCGGCGGCCTCGAGGTGCCGGAGATCGCCCGCGCGTACCTCGTGCCGGAAGCGACCATCTCACAGCGGATCGTCCGCGCGAAGAAGAAGATCCGCGACGCCGGCATCCCCTACCGGGTACCGGACGCCGCCGAGCTGCCCGACCGGCTGGCGCCGGTGCTCACGGTGCTTTACCTGGTCTTCAACGAGGGATACGCGTCGACGTCCGGGGAGCTGCTGCGGACGGACCTGTGCGCCGACGCCGTCCGCCTGGCGCGGGCGCTCGCCGAGCTGATGCCGGACGAGCCGGAGGTGCTCGGCCTGCTGGCGCTGCTCCTGCTCACCGAAGCCCGGCGGCCGGCGCGCGTGGGCCCGTCGGGTGAGCTGGTGGTGCTCGCGGAGCAGGACCGGTCGCGGTGGAACCACGAGCTGATCGCCGAAGGGCACGACCTGGTCCGGCGGTGCCTGCGCCGCAACCAGCCGGGGCCGTACCAGCTGCAGGCGGCGATCAACGCCGTGCACACCGATGGGCCGTCGACGGACTGGACGCAGGTGCTGGCGCTGTACGACCAGCTGCTGGCCCAGACCCCGACGCCGATCGTCGCGCTCAACCGCGCGGTCGCCGTCGCCGAGGTGCACGGGCCGGCCCTGGCGCTGGCGAGCATCGAGGACGTGGACCTGCCGGGCTACCACCTGCTGCCCGCCACCCGCGCGGACCTGCTCGCCCGCCTGGGCCGGACCGCCGAGGCCGTCGCGGCCTACGACGAGGCGATCGCCTTGGCCGGCAACGAAACCGAACGCACCTTCCTGCGGACGCGGCGAGCGCGCCTGGCACCTGGGGAAAGGAAGCAGCCATGACCACGCAGTCCACTGTGGACGGAGAGCGGGTGAGCGCCACGCTGGTGTTCGCCGCGCCCGCCGCGACGGTGTTCGCGGTGCTGGCGGACCCGGCGACGCACGCCTCGATCGACGGCACCGGCTGGGTCGAGCAGCCGCTCGACCCAGCGCCGCTGACCGAGGTGGGGCAGCTCTTCCGGATGGGCATGTACCACGCCGATCACCCCGACGGGCATTACCGAGTCGTCAACAAGGTCGAGCTCTTCGACGCGCCGCGCACCATCGGCTGGCTGACCGGCTCCGAGAAGGACGACGGCGAGCCGGAGTTCGGCGGCTGGCTCTGGCGCTACGACCTGACGCCGCTGAGCCCGGCCGAAGCCGAGGTCACGCTCACCTACGACTGGTCGGGCGTGCCCCGGTTCGTCCGTGACCGCGGCATCCGGTTCCCGCCCTTCGGGCCCGACCACCTCGCGAACTCACTCCACCACCTGGCCGAACTCACCTCTTCGAGGAGCGCATCATGACCACCACCTACACCTTCGACGTCTTCTCCAGCCTCGACGGCTTCGGCAGCCACCACGGCGACTGGGGCGGCTACTGGGGCAAACAGGGCCCGGAGCTGCTCGCGCACCGCCTCGCCCAGTACGACGTGGACCAGCGGATGGTCTTCGGCGCCCACACCTTCCGGCTCAACGCGAAGATGCTGAGCGGGAGACCCGAAACGCTCGACCCGTGGGTGGCCCGGCTGCGGACCCTGCCGGCCACCGTCGTGTCGAACACCCTGGCAGGGCCGTTCGACTGGCCGGACGCGACGGTCGAGAGCGGGGACGCCGTCGACGTCGTCGCGCGGCTCAAGGAGGAGTCCGATGTGCCGCTGCGGTCGCACGGCAGCCTGTCGCTGAACCGGGCGCTGCTGGCGGCCGGGCTCGTCGACCGCGTCCAGGTGACGCTCTACCCCGTCATCACCGGCAAGACCGGCGAACGCCCGATCTTCGCCGGGGTGGCGGACTTCGACCTCGAGCTGCTCGAGAGCCGCACGCTCGACGGCCACATCCAGGAGCTGATCTACCGCCCCACGCTGCACTCCTGAAACGCCGTGAAGGCCACCTCGGCGAGCGAGGCGGCCTTCACGGGATCGGGACTAGTCCTCGTAGGTGAGGTTCTTGCCGTTCGACGGGTCGAACAGTTTGATCTTGTCCGCGTCGTACCAGATTTCGAGGTCCGCGTTCTCCGCCGCGGACGACTCCGCCGACAGCCGGGCCACGATCTGGGACTCCGCGCCCGGGACGTCGGACGAGCCGCTGTCCGCGGCCAGCTCCGCCAGCTCCTCGGACGTCGCGACGTCACCCTCCAGCGTGAAGTGGGCGAACTTCTCCGAACCCATCGACTCCAGCACGTCGATGTGCGCGGTGAACGTGCCGCCGCCGGTCTTCTGGCCGGCCTCGACCAGCGCCGCGTCCTCGAAGTGCTCCGGCCGGATGCCGACGATCAGCTCGCGCGGCGCGTTCGCCTTCTCCACCAGCTGGCGGACGCGGTCCGTCAGCGGCGTCGTGCCCAACGCACTCCGCAGTTCGTTGTTCTCCAGCGTCGCCGGGACGAAGTTCATCGACGGCGAGCCGATGAACCCGGCGACGAACAGGTTCGCCGGGTTGTCGTAGAGGAACTGCGGCGCACCGATCTGCTGCACGTACCCGCCGCGCAGCACCACGACCCGGTCGCCCAGGGTCATGGCCTCGGTCTGGTCGTGCGTGACGTACAGCGTCGTCGTGCCGAGCTGCTTCTGGATCTTCGACACCGACGTCCGCATCTGGCCGCGCAGCTTGGCGTCCAGGTTGGACAGTGGCTCGTCCATCAGGAACGCCTTGGGGCTGCGGACGATCGCCCGGCCCATCGCGACGCGCTGCCGCTGGCCACCGGAGAGGTTGGCCGGCTTGCGGTCCAGGTGCTGGGTCAGGTCGAGGATCGTCGCCGCTTCCTCCACCTTCGCCCGGACCGTCTTGTCGTCCACTTTGGCCAGCCGCAGCGGGAACGCCATGTTCTCCCGGACGCTCATGTGCGGGTAGAGCGCGTAGGACTGGAACACCATCGCGATGTCCCGGTCCTTCGGGGCCTTCTCGTTGACGCGCTTGCCGTCGATGCGCAGCTCGCCGGAGGAGATGTCCTCCAGGCCGGCCACCATGTTCAGCGTCGTCGACTTCCCGCAGCCGGACGGGCCGACCAGGATGATGAACTCGCCGTCGGCGACGGTGATGTCCACTTCGGACACCGCGAGCGCGCCGTCGGGGTACTTCTTCGACACCTTGTCGAGGACGATTTCAGCCATAGCGCTACCCCTTCACCGCACCGGAGGTCAGCCCCGCCACGATGCGACGCTGGAAGAACAACACGAACACAATGATCGGGATGGTGATCACGACCGCGGCCGCGCTCACCTGCCCGGTCGGGTCTTCGAACTGCGACGACCCGGTGAAGAACGACAGCGCCGCCGGCACCGTGCGCGACGCCGTGGTCGACGTCAGCGAGATGGCGAACAGGAAGTCGTTCCAGCAGAAGATGAACACCAGGATCGCGGTGGTGAACACGCCCGGCGCGGCCAGCGGCGCGATCACCCGCCGGAACGCCTGGGCCGGCGTGGCGCCGTCCATCTTCGCCGCCTTTTCCAGCTCCCACGGGATCTCCCGGAAGAACGCCGAGAGCGTGTAGATCGACAGCGGCAGGGCGAACGTGATGTACGGCAGGATCAGGCCCGGCCAGGTGTCGAACAGGTGCAGGTTCCGCTCGATGTTGAACAGCGGCGTCACCAGCGACACCTGCGGGAACATCGCGATCAGCAGCGAAAGCCCGACCAGCAGCTGCTTGCCGGGGAACTCGAGCCGCGCGATCGCGTACGCGGCCATCGTGCCGAGCACCACCGCGATCAGCGTCGAGATGATCGCGATGCCGATCGAGTTGACCAGCGCCCGCAGGAACTCCGAGGTCTGGAAGATGTCCGCGTAGTTCTGCCAGGTCCACGACTGCGGGATGAAGCTCCCGTCGGTCAGCGTGTCCTTGGTCTTGAACGACAGCGAAAGCACCCACAGCACCGGTACCAGCGCGAACACCAGCACGAGGATGTCGACCAGGCCCCACCTGAGCTTGCGGCCCGTCGTGACGGTTCCCATCACCATCAGCGCTTACCCCCGTCGTCCGAACCCGGTGCGGCCGTGCCGAACACCTTGATGAAGATGAAGGCGATGATCGCCACGGTGATGAAGATCAGCACCGCCATCGTCGACCCGATCCCGAGGTTGAGGCCCTTGACCAGGTTGTCGTAGGTCTGCATGGACACCGAGCCGGTGTCCTGCGCGCCGCCGGTGAGCACGTAGATGTTGTCGAAGATCCGGAACGCGTCGAGCGTGCGGAACAGCAGCGCCACCAGGATCGCCGGCTTCATCACCGGCAGCATCACCTTCGTGAACCGCTGCCACGCGCTCGCGCCGTCCATCGCCGCGGCCTTGAGCAGGTCGTCCGGCACCAGCGCGAGGCCGGCCATCAGCAGCAGCGCCATGAACGGCGTGGTCTTCCACACCTCGGCGCCGATGATGATGAACAGCGACGGCCACTGCTCGGTGAGCGGGGCCGCGTCCGAGGCCAGCCAGTTCGCCAGGTAGCCGGTCTTCGGCGTCCACGCGTAGTACCACGAGAACGCCGCGACGACCGTGACGATGCCGTACGGGATCAGGGCGACCGTGCGGACCAGGCCGCGTCCGACGAGCGTCCGGTGCATGATCAGCGCCAGCGCCATGCCGAGCACGAACTCGATCGCCACCGACACCACGGTCAGGAACATCGTGGTGCCGAACGCCGTCCACCAGTAGGAGTTGGACAGCACGGCCCCGTAGTTGTCGAAGCCGACGAACTGCTGCTGCGCGGGGAACCGCAGGTCGTAGCGCTGCAGCGACAGCCAGATCGAATAGACGATCGGGTAGCCGGTGACCGCGATCATCACGACGAACGCGGGCGCGCACAGCCAGAGCCCGAGCCGCCGTTCGGCCTTCTTGCCTTCGGAGAGGGCGGGTTTGCCCTTCTTGTGGGACGTCGCCTCCTTGGCGACCGTGGCCCCGGCGGTGCCGGCCGGGGTCGAGTCCTGAACGGTCACGGGATCACTCCCTTCGACTGGAGCGCGTCGTTCAGCTGCTCGCGCAGCTTGTTCGCGGTCGCCTGCGGATCGATGTCGGCCGGCGGCGAAAGGACCTTGGACATCACCGTCGACATGTTCTGGTACGCCGGGGTCAGCGGCCGCACCGCGGCGTCCTTGATGGCGTCGATGATCGCGTCGCGCATCGGGTACTTGAGCGCCATGTTCGGGTTGTCGGCGCTCGCCGGCTTCGACGGGTCGAGCGGCGTGTCGTTGTGGTACACCGATTCGATGGTCGGCGGCACGCCGTCGTTGATCGCCGAGAACTTCTGGTTGTCGGCGTTCCGCAGGCACAGCGCCGCTTCGAACGCCTCGGGCTTGTGCTGCGACAGCGAGCTGACGCCGAGGTCGTACCCACCGATCGTGGTCTTGGCCGGCGTGCCCGGCAGGGCCTCGGGGTAGACGGCCCACTTGAAGTGCGAGACGTCCTGCGCCTTGTCCTTGGCGTAGGAGGCGTAGACGAACGGCCAGTTCAGCTCGAACGCGGCGTCACCGCGCTGGAACGTCTGCCGGACGTCGTCCTCCTTCGAGTTGGTCAGCGACGGGTCGGTGATCCCCGACGACGCGATGGTCTTCAGCAGGGCCAGCGCCTTCACGGCGCCGTCGTCCAGGACCACGGACTTGCCGTCTTCGGACAGGATGTGCCCGCCCATCGAGTTGACCAGCGTGTTGTAGAAGACGACGAGGCCTTCGTACTGGGCGCCGGTGAACACGATGCTGTACGGCTTGCCCTGCGCCTTCAGCTCCTTCGACTTGGCGATCATCTCGTCCCACGTCTTCGGGGGCGTCGGCGTGATCCGGTCGTCGTACCAGAGCAGCTGGACGTTGGTGTTCTTCGTGGCCGCGTAGAGCTTCCCGTTGTAGGTCGCCGTTTCCAGCGGCCCCTGCAGGACGCCCTCGGTCGCCGCGGCCTTGTTCTGGTCCGTCCACTCCTCGACCCAGCCGGCTTCGGCGAACTCCGAAACCCAAGTCACGTCGAGGCCGAGGACGTCCATCGCGGTGTCGCCCGCGGCGAGCCGCCGGGCCATCTGCAGGCGCTGGTCGTCCGCGCCGCGCTGCAGCTTGTTGTAGACGATTTCGTACTTCCCGTTCGCCGCCTTGTTGCAGTTGTCGACGACTTTCTGGAAGCTGTCTTCCGGCGCGTAGTAGACGTTGATCTTCAGTCCGCCGCTCGAACCGCAACCGGCGAGCATGCCGGTCACCAGAGCCCCTGCCCCCAGCAGGACCGCGGTACGGCCGGGCGAGCGCCCCCGTTTGCCCGCGCCGATCCTCTTCCCCATAAGGCCTCCTCACCCGCGTGCACGCCGGATACCGTGGTGCCCGGTGGGGGCACCACGACGCGATGAGGCGAAACCGCGCCAGCACCCCGACGTGCTAGTGCTCGGGCCGCCGCGCTGGTAGGGCGAGGCCGCCCGACTGGTGTCGGACAACTTATGCCGGGCGATCACACCCCGCAAGCAGTATCGGTAACGATTCAGCCCACTGCAGACTGAACTGTGATTTTTCCCTGGTATTGGCCGCGTTTTCCAGGGGTTCTTTCAGATGTTCGCGGGTGGCGGCTTGAGCGCGAGCTTGGCGAGCAACTCCCGGGCCCGCTCGGCCGTTCGCGGCTGGCACAGGACGTCGTAGCGGCCGGCGACGAGCTGACTCGCCGAGGAGAAGTCCCGCCGCCCGCGCGACATGCTGTACCCGATGGCGGCGAACATCAGCCCGGAGAGGACGCCGAGCACGAGCCCGGTCAGCACCTGCAGCGCGAAGCCCTGGTTGACGAACAGCCCGAGCAGCAGCCCCGCGAACAGGCCGAACCAGGCCCCGGAGACGGCGCCGGTGGCGAGCACCCGGCCCCAGCTGAGCTTCCCGATGACCCGCTCGACGAGCATCAGGTCCACCCCGACGATCGTGACGTCGCCGACGGAGAACTCGCTGTCCGCGAGGAAGTCGACGGCCTGCTGCGCCTCGCCGTAGGTCGCGTACGACCCGATCGGCCAGCCGGTCGGCGGGGTCGGCAGCCGCGGCAGGCCGCCGGGCGCCGGGCGCCCGCCAAAGGGACTACTCACCATCATCACCTGCGCACTCGTGGGTCCGGACGTCCATCTTGTCAAGAACGCCCGGACCTTGCGAGCCGCTTACCCCGAAAGGCCGGGCGCCGATTGTCGCCGTATCGACAATCGGCGCCGGTCCGTCAGGAGCGGGACTTGTACTCCCGCAGCAGGCCGCGGCTGATGATGGTCTTCTGGATCTCGCTCGTGCCCTCGCCGATCAGCAGGAACGGCGCCTCGCGCATCAGGCGTTCGATCTCGTACTCCTTCGAGTACCCGTAGCCGCCGTGGATGCGGAACGAGTCCTGGGTGACCTCCGCGCAGTACTCCGACGCGATCAGCTTCGCCATCCCCGCTTCGACGTCGTTGCGCTCGCCCGAGTCCTTGAGCCGGGCCGCGTTCACCATCATCAGGTGGGCCGCCTCGACCTTCGTCGCCATCTCCGCCAGCTTGAACGCCACCGCCTGGTGCTCGGCGATCGCCTTGCCGAACGTCTTGCGCTGCTGGGCGTACTCGACCGCTAGCTCGAACGCGCGGATCGCGATGCCGCACGCCCGCGCCGCGACGTTGACGCGGCCGACCTCGACACCGTCCATCATGTACGCGAAGCCCTTGCCCGGCGCCTCGCCCAGCACCATGTCCGCGCCGATCCGGTAGCCGTCGAAGACCGCTTCCGTGGTGTCGACGCCCTTGTAGCCCATCTTGTCGATCTTGCCGGGGATGGTCAGCCCCGGCGCGACCTCGCCGAAGCCCTCCGGCTTCTCGACGAGGAACGTCGTCAGGTTCTGGTGCGCCTTCTCGGCACCCTCGTCCGTCTTGACCAGCAGCGCGATCAGGTTCGACGAGCCGCCGTTGGTCAGCCACATCTTCGAGCCGTCGATGACGTAGCCGTCGTCGGTCCTCTTGGCCTTCGTCTTGATCGCGGCGACGTCCGACCCGAGGTCCGGCTCCGACATCGAGAACGAGCCGCGCACCTCGCCGGTGGCCATCCGCGGCAGGAAGTGCCGCTTCTGGGCTTCGGTGCCGTGGCGGGAGATCATGTGCGCCACGATGAAGTGGGTGTTGATCACGCCGGACACGCTCATCCAACCCCGCGCGATCTCCTCGACGACCAGCGCGTAGGTCAGCAGCGACTCGCCGAGCCCGCCGTACTCCTCCGGGATGGTGATCCCGAACAGGCCCATCTCCTTCATGCCCTCGACGATGTCCGCCGGGTAGGTGTCGGAGTGCTCGAGCTCCTGCGCGTGCGGGATGACCTCCTTGTCCACGAACGAGCGGACGGTCGCGAGGATCTCCGACTGCACGTCGGTGAGGCCGGCAGTCTGGGCGAGACGGGCCATCACGGCTCCCTTTCCATTTGCGACGCCGGCTCCCGGCGCTGGGGTTACCGGTGAGTATGACCCGAATCCCCCGACCCTGCTATGAGGGCGCTCACGATCCGCACCGTAGAGTCCCCCGCGGAGGGGAACGATCATGAGCCAGCCGTACGACCCGAACAATCCTTACGGTCAGCAGTACCCGACCGGCGGTTACCAGCAGCCCGGGTACCCGCAGTACCCCGGCTACCCGGGCGGGATGCAACGTCCGCCGGACGGGCCCGGGCTCGCGATCGGCGCGCTGATCTGCTCGATCCTCGGGATCTTCGTGTGCCTGCTGATCGGCATCGCGGGCATCGTGATGGGCCACATCGCCTACGGCAAGGCCAAGCGCGGCGAAGCGGAGGGCCAGGGCGTCGCGATGGCCGCGTTCATCGTGGGTTACGTCGGGATCGGGCTCAACGTCCTGCTGCTGATCTTCCTCTTCGGGATCGGCTTCACCGGTGGCTTCCTCCACTCGATCAACGGCTAAGTTGAGGTCCTGCACGCACCGAGGGGACCCGCCATGACCGACCCGTCCGGGGACAAGGACCGTCCGGCCGCCGACCCGGCCGCGTCGTACGACCCGCCGCCGACCGCGGAACCCGCGCCGTACGCGCCGGAGAACTACGACCCGCCCGCGGACCACAGCACGGCCGCGGACACGACGGCTTCCGGCCCGGCCGTCTCGGACACCGCGGCCGCCCCGCAGCAGCCCGGCGAGTTGCCGCCCGGTGCGTTCCAGACCCCGGCCGCGCACATCCCCGGCACGCCGTACACCGCGCCGGGCCAGCCACAGCCCACCTACCAGTACCAGCACCCCTACTCACCGCCGCCGCCCTACGGTCAGCCGTACGGCGGCCCGGCGCCCTACGGCCAGGCGCCGTACGCCCCCGGCCCGCCGCACCGGCAGGACAACGCGCTGGCGATCGGCGCGCTGGTCTGCTCGATCCTCGGCTTCTGCTCCGGCGTCACCGCGATCGCGGGGCTGGTCATGGGCCACATCGCGCTGAGCAGGACCAACCGCGGCGAAAGCGGCGGCCGCGGGATGGCCACGGCCGCCGTGATCGTCGGCTACGTCGTGATCGCGCTCTGGGTCGGCTTCTTCACCACCCTGATCGTCCTCGGCGCGAACGGCCAGCTGAACTAGTCCGCGGGCAGCACCGCGTCACCGGGGCTGCGCGGCGACGGCGTCGCGTGGCCGTTCGCCTCCGGCTTGGCCTCCCCGGCTTCGGGTTCCCCGAGTTCGAGCTCCGGCTGGGGTTCGGGCGCCTCGGCCGCCGGTGTCGCAGGCTCCGCTGTCGCGGGCTTCGGCGTCTGCGCGTCGAGGAACCGCAGCAGCTCCACCGGGAAGGGCAGCACCAGCGTCGAATTCTTCTCCGACGACACCTGCACGACCGTCTCCAGCAGCCGCAGCTGCAACGCCGCCGGGGTGTCGGCCATCTGCGCGGCGGCCTGGGAAAGCTTGTACGACGCCTGCAGCTCACCGTCGGCGGAGATGACGCGCGCGCGCCGTTCCCGCTCCGCCTCGGCCTGCCGCGACATCGAGCGCTTCATCGCCTCCGGCAGCGCGACGTCCTTGATCTCGACGCGGTCGATGTGGATGCCCCAGTCCAGCGCCGGGCTGTCGATCATCAGCTCCAGGCCCTCGTTGAGGCGTTCACGGTTGGAAAGCAGGTCGTCGAGGTCGCTCTTGCCGATGATCGAGCGCAGCGACGTCTGCGCGACCTGGCCGACCGCCGACCGGTAGTCCTGGACGTTGACCGCCGCGACGACCGGGTCGATGACCTTGAAGTAGACGACCGCGTCGACCCGGACGGTGACGTTGTCCCGGGTGATGCCGTCCTGGGCGGGCACCGGCATGGTCACGATCTGCATGTTGACCTTCTGCATCCGGTCCACGAACGGCACGAGCAGGTTCAGGCCCGGGTCCGCGACCCGCGGCCGCACCCGCCCGAACCGGAAGACCAGCCCGCGTTCGTACTGCTTCACGACGCGCACGCCGGCCGCGAGCCAGGCTCCGCCCGCGATGACGACGACGCTGAGGATCTCCACGACCATGGCTGCTCCCCGGGGTTGCGTTGTTCCCCTGAAAACTCAGCGTACGCCCGTCCCGACCAGGGCGAAACGCGCTGGACGCCCTGCCGGACCTCGCCGCCGGGTACGCCCGGAAGTGGGGCCTGACGTTCGAGGGCGAGGCGATGCACGGTTGCGTCGGCGTGGCGCAGCCCGCGCGGCTCGCCGACGGCACGCCGGTGGTGCTGAAACTCGGCCGGCGCGACGAAGAGTCCACCGACGAGCCGCTCGCACTGTCCACATGGGCCGGTCGAGGTGCGGTGCTGCTGCTGGAGTCTGCCCCGGACGACGGCGTCCCGCCGGTGGCCTCGAGTGGGGCGTGATCCCCGTTGTTCTGGAACCGCTTCACCGAGTCCACACTGGACGAACGGTTCGCGCTGATCGTCGCTTCGCAGGAGCTGGACGCCGCGAAGGCGCACGCCTGGACGCTCGTACGCGCCGTGCAGAACTTGGATGTGGTCGCTCGAGGAATCCGCCGAGAGCGACGACCCGGCGTTTCTCGCTGTGACATGCGGGGCTCCGCCCCGGGCCGGGGGCTCCGCCACGCGGGCCCCCGAAAGATGTCCGGTGGCGGAAATCGCCCCCTGGGCAGCCAGCAGATAGTGTCAGCGCCATGGCCGCGGTCAACAGGGTTTTCGCTGCTCAGCTGTCCGGGTTGCCGGTTTTCGGGCCGGACGGCGAATCCATCGGCCGGGTCCGCGACCTGGTCGCCGGCTTGCGCCTGGACGCCCAGCCGCCGCGGATCCTCGGGCTGGTCGTCGAGCTGACCACGCGCCGGCGCGTCTTCGTGCCGATGCTGCGGGTCACCTCGATCGAGCCGAGCGCCGTGACGCTCGCCACCGGCTCGGTCAACATGCGCCAGTTCAACCAGCGTCCCAACGAGGTCCTGGTGCTCGGCCAGCTGCTCGACGCGCACGCGACGCTGGCCGGGTCGGAGACGCGGATCACCGTCGTCGACGCCGGGATGGAGCCGACCCGCACCCGCGACTGGGTGCTGGCCAAGCTCGCCATCCGCGAGCGGCGGGTCGGGCTGGGCCGCCGTCGCGCCGCGATGCAGGTGCTGCCCTGGTCGGAGGTCGCCGGGCTGGGGCTGGCCGACCTCGGGGCCCAGCCCCAGGGCGCCGGCCAGCTGCTCATGCTCTTCGACACGATGCGCCCGGCCGACATCGCCGCGACCGTCCGCGACCTGCCGCTGAAACGCCGGCACGAGGTCGCCGACGCGATGGACGACGAGCGCCTCGCCGACGTCATCGAAGAGCTGCCGGACGACGACCAGAAGGAGCTGCTGGCCTACCTGGCCGAGGAGCGCGCCGCCGACGTCCTCGAGGCGATGAACCCCGACGACGCCGCCGACCTGCTGGCCGAGCTGGCCCCGGCCGAGCAGCGCCGGCTGCTGGAGCTGATGGAGCCGGAGGAGTCCGCGCCGGTCAGGCGGCTGCTGGAGTACTCGTCCGACACCGCGGGCGGCCTGATGACCCCGGAGCCGGTGGTGCTGACGCCGGACACGACGATCGCCGAGGCGCTGGCCCACATCCGCAACGCCGAGCTGCCGCCCGCGCTGGCGAGCATGGTGTTCGTCTGCCGGCCGCCGACCGCGACGCCGACCGGGCGCTACGTCGGCGTCGTCCACTTCCAGCGGCTCCTGCGCGAGCCGCCCGCCGAGCTCGTGGCCAGCGCCGTGGACACCGGGCTGCCGCCGCTGCAGCCGCGCGCGTCGCTGGCCGAGGTCACGAGGTACTTCGCGGCCTACAACCTGACCTGCGGACCGGTCGTCGACACCGAGGACCACCTGATCGGCGCGGTGACCGTCGACGACGTCCTCGACCACCTGCTGCCGGAGGACTGGCGCGAGACCGGGCTGCACGACACCTTGGAGGAAGACCGTGCCTGAGCCGACTTCGGGACGGCGGCTCGACCAGCCCCGCAGCCAGGCCCGGTTCAAGCTGAACATCGACCCGGACACCTTCGGGCGGTTCACCGAGCGGATCGCGCGGTTCCTCGGCACCGGCAAGTACCTGTTCTGGCAGACGCTGCTCGTGATCGTCTGGATCGTGCTGAACCTCGCCGCGGTGTCGCTGCGCTGGGACCCGTACCCGTTCATCCTGCTCAACCTGGCCTTTTCGACGCAGGCGGCGTACGCGGCGCCGCTGATCCTGCTCGCGCAGAACCGGCAGGACGACCGCGACCGCGTCTCGCTGGAAGAGGACCGGAACCGGGCCCTGCAGACGAAGGCGGACACGGAATACCTGGCCAGAGAGCTGGCGGCGCTGCGGCTGGCGGTCGGCGAGGTGGCAACGCGGGACTACCTGCGCAGCGAGCTGGACCGGCTGCGGGAGGACCTGGACGTCAAGCCCAGGAAGCCGCGCACTCCTACCGGTACGTAACATGGACTGGTGACCAGTACGCAGCAGCTCCCCAGCGTCGACGACGTCCGCAGCGCGCTGAAGAGCGTGCAAGACCCGGAGATCCGGAAACCCATCACGGACCTGGGGATGGTCAAGGACGTGGTCGTCGGCGACGACGGCGTCGTCACCGTCGGGATCTACCTGACGGTGGCCGGCTGCCCGCTGAAGGCGACGTTGACGAACGACACCAAGGAAGCCGTCTCGAAGCTCCCGGGCGTCGCCGACGTGCGGGTCGAGCTGGACGTCATGAGTGACGAGCAGCGCACCGAGCTGCGGAAGTCGCTGCGCGGGGACGCGGCCGAGCCGGTCATCCCGTTCGCGCAGCCGGGCTCGATGACGCGGGTGTACTGCGTGGCGTCGGGCAAGGGCGGCGTCGGCAAGTCGTCGGTGACGGTGAACCTGGCCGCGGCGATGGCCGCCCGCGGGCTGTCGGTGGGCGTCGTGGACGCGGACATCTACGGCCACTCGATCCCCCGCATGCTGGGCGCGCGCGAGAAGCCGACCAAGGTCGAGACGATGATCATGCCGCCGCAGGCCCACGGCGTGAAGGTGATCTCGATCGGCATGTTCACCCCGGGCAACACCCCGGTGGTGTGGCGCGGCCCGATGCTGCACCGCGCACTGCAGCAGTTCCTCGCGGACGTGTTCTGGGGCGACCTGGACATCCTGCTGCTGGACCTCCCGCCGGGCACCGGCGACATCGCGATCTCGGTGGCCCAGCTGATCCCGAACGCGGAGATCCTGGTGGTCACGACCCCCCAGCAGGCCGCGGCGGAGGTGGCCGAGCGGGCGGGTGCGATCGCGCTGCAGACGCGTCAGCGCGTCGCGGGCGTCATCGAGAACATGTCGTGGCTGGAGACGCCTTCCGGCGAGCGCCTGGAGATCTTCGGCTCGGGCGGCGGGCAGGCGGTGGCCGACTCGCTGACCAAGTCGATCGGATCCGCGGTCCCGCTGCTGGGCCAGATCCCGATGGACCCGCGCATGGTTTCCCAGGGCGACGCGGGCGAGCCGCTGGTGCTGGTCGAGCCGGACGCGCCGGCGTCGGTGGTGCTGAAGGAAGCCGCGAAGAAGCTGACGGTCAAGGCCCGCGGCCTGGCCGGGATGATGCTGAACGTGACCCCCGCGGGCCGCTGACCGTCGAAGGCCACCTCCGCGCGGAGGTGGCCTTCGGTGTCCTAAGTCGCGTCCGGGTCGATCGGCGGGCGCTCCCCCGGCTTCAGCGGCTCGGGCTGCTTGGCCTGGCCGGCCGCGTAGCCGTTCGAGCCGTTCGTCGCGTTGGAACCGTTGCCACCACCCAGGTTCGGGCTGCCGTTCGTGATGCCCTTCAGGCCGAGCGGGTCGGCGTCGCCGTCGAACAGGTGCTGCGTCACGACCCGCTTGGGGTCGAAGTTGCGCAGCCCGCGCAGGTCTTCGAGGGGCTTGCGGAGCTGGTCGAACTCCGGGCCCATCTCCTCGCGGAGCTGTTCCCGCGCACCGTTCGCGAAGTCGCGGACCTTCTTCACGCTCTTCGCGAGCCAGGCCGCCGCTTCGGGAAGCCGTTCCGGGCCGAGGATGAAGAGACCGGCGATGATGAGGACGAGGATTTCCCCCCATCCGACACTGTCGAACACCGTCTACCTCCGCTCGGAACCTACCCGCCCAGGGTACCCGCCCCGGCCCGCGCTCCGGCAGGCCGAACGCGGGAACTCAGTCGGAAGCCAGGGTTACGTCGACGACGAAGCTCGCGCCGTCCCGGACCAGCTGCACCGGCACCACCTCGCCGACGTCGTGGGCGCGCACCGCCACCGTCATCTCGGCGGAGTCGCGCACCAGGCGGCCGCCGATCTTCGTGATGACGTCGCCCTCCTTGATGCCGGCGTTCGCGGCCGGCCCGCCGGGCGCGACGTTCTTCACCTGGGCGCCCATGGTGGACGAGCCGGCGACCGTCGAGGAGGCGTTGATGCCGATGTCGGCGTGCTGGACCTTGCCGTCCTTGATCAGCGCCTTCGCGATCTTGATCGCGTAGTCGCTGGGGATGGCGAAGCCGATGCCGATGCTGCCGCCGTCCGCGCCCGAAGAGCGGATCGACGAGTTGATCCCGACGAGCGCGCCGGTCGAGTCGACGAGCGCGCCACCCGAGTTGCCGTGGTTGATGGCGGCGTCGGTCTGGATGGCTTCGTAGGTGACCGGCGGGGCGCCGTTGTCGCCGCCCGCGGTGATCGGGCGGTCGAGGGCGCTGACGATGCCGGCGGTCACGGAGTTCTGCAGCGCGAGCGGCGACCCGATGGCCATCACGGTGTCGCCGACCTGCAGGTCCGAGGATTTGCCGATCTGCAGCACGGTCGGGTTGGTGACGTTCACCTTGACGACGGCGAGGTCGGTCTTCTGGTCGGAGCCGACGAGCTTGGCCTCGGTGCGGGTGCCGTCGATGAAGATGGCGGTGACCTTGACGCCCGGGTCGGCGCTCGCGGAGGAGATGACGTGCTCGTTGGTGAGGATGTAGCCCTGCGGGTCGATCATGACGCCGGAGCCCTGCTCACCGGAGTCGGCACCGGGCTTGAAGACCTCGAGCGAGACGACGGCGGGCGAGACGCGCTTGGCGATCTCGGCGACCGACCCGGCCGGACGTTCCTTGGCGGCCTCAGCTTCGGAGATGGTGGCGGACCCGGTGAGCTCGTTCCCGGTGTCGGCGACCCACCACCCGACGAGCCCTCCGACGGCTCCCACGAGCAGCGCGACGACCCCGAGCAGCGCGAGCGCCTTGGGCTTGACGCGACGGCCGAAGAGCACCTCGGGCAGGCTGAGCAGCGCGCCGGGCGGCCGTTGGGCGGGCTTTTCGTCCTCGTCGGCGGGCATCGCGGGGCTCGCGAGGACAGCACCGGCGCCCGGGTCACGCCAGGGATCGCTGGTGCTGTTCCACAGGGGCGGCTCGGCTTCCTTCGGGTCCCCGGCGGCCTCACGCGGCCGCTCGAGCAGCACCCCTTCGGCCCCAGGCGGCCGCCGGAAGGCTTCGGCGAGCGACTCCGGAGCGGGCGGCGCGAGACTGACGCCGTTGGCCTTCTGAGGGGAGTAGAGCTGGTCGAACGCCCCATCGACCCCGCTCGGCCGGCCGAAAACGGCGGCCTGCGCCGGATCGACGGCCGGCCGCGCGAGAGGCCGCGGCCCCAGCCGCTCGCCATCGCGCGCGCCGGGCTGCTCGGGATTCACGTTCGGCTCGGTCATCATTCCCCGGTACAGAAGATCAGGTGGCTGGGCGTGACGATACCCAAGCCCAGTGCTCCGAGTCTGCCGGTCCACGGGTGAAGTGGCTGTTGCTTGGGCGGGTTGTCCCCAGGGGGCGGGCAATGTGGACAAACCGGCGCCTCAGGCGCTGATCAGCGAGTTTCGTCGGGGGGCGGCGATAGACTGGACTCGGGGTCGCCCCCCAGGGACGGGCGGGGGCTGCTTTCCGGGGCTAGCGGCTGGTTTCGCAGTCTGCGGTTGGCTCGCTCTGCGGAGTTGTGTCGGAGCCGTTTGGGGTCTGCCCCCCTTCTGAGCGCCGAGGCCGGTTCAGGCTCCGAGCCTGCCTGGCAGAACAGCCTTCTGACCCGAGCCGCCGGGGCGCGTTTCAGGCTGCGGCGGGAGCCATCGCTCGAGGCTGCTTGTCAGCCGGCGCGCTCCCCGAGCCTGCGGGTCGAAGCCCAGGGCAACCTTCAGACCCGACGAGCCGGAGTCGCCGTCCGGGTCTGCAGTCGTCCGCGATCCGCATGAGCCCCGCGATCCGGCTCCGGACATGGTGAAGGCCGCCTCGAGGAATCCCTCATGGCGGCCTTCGCGGGATGCAAGTCTCAGCGGATACCGGCCGGCACCGCGACCGGGGAGCTCACCGGAGTCGACGTCGGGACCATCGGCTGCGGCACCGCCATCTGGGCCGGCAGCAGGTTCGCCTGCTGCGGCGCCCCTCCCCCGGTCTCCGGGGTGCCGTCACCGCTGTCCGCGGACGTCCCGACCAGCGCCAAAGCGCTCAGCACCAGGCCCGACACCACCACTCCGGCCCCCTGCGCGGCGCGGCGCTTGAACCGGCCGCCGCCGAGGACGTTCGCGGACTGGCCCAGCGGCGCCGATGATCCCAACGGCGCGACACCGCCCAGCATGCCCGCGTCACGCAGCCCCGCGACCCGGTCCGGGCGCTGCACCGCGACCAGCTGGCCGTCGGCCGTGATGGCCAGGTTGTCCGGGGTGCTCGGCAGCTCCGTGTGCTGCGGGATCGACTGCAGGCTCGCCAGGAATCCCGCCGACATCGACGGCGCGCCCGCGCGGCGGATCGCCTCCACCGCCTGCCGCTGCGCGCGCACTTCGGCGGCGCACGCCGCGCAGCGCGTGATGTGCGACGCCGCGCGGTCGCGGGCGCCGTGCGAAAGCTCTCCGTCGACGAACGCGACCACGGCGTCCGGCAGCAGGTGCGACTCGGGAAGTGCCCAGCCTCGCGGTGCGGTCATACCGACACCTTCGCAGACTCAGGAACGTAAGCGCGCCGACGCTCCAGCGACGCGCGCAGCGCCTGGCGCCCACGGTGGATCCGACTGCGGACAGTGCCCAACTTGACACCCAGCGTGGCGCCGATCTCCTCGTACGACAGCCCTTCGACGTCACACAACACCACAGCGGCGCGGAACTCCGGGGGCAGCTCGTCGAGCGCCGCCTGCAGGTCCGGGTCCAGGTGGGTGTCGGAGAAGACCTGCTCGGGGCTCGGGTCGTCGCCCACGATGCGGTCGGTGTCCTCGGGCAGGCCTTCCATCCGCACGCGCGAGCGGCGGCGGGCCATGTCGAGGAACAGGTTGGTGGTGATCCGGTGCAGCCAGCCCTCGAACGTGCCCGGTTTGTACGACGCCAGCGAGCGGAAGACCCGGATGAAGGTCTCCTGCGTCAGGTCTTCGGCGTCGTGGGTGTTGCCGGTCAGGCGGTAGGCGAGCCGGTAGACGCGGTCGCTGTGTTCGCGCACGACCTCGTCCCAGGACGGCGGCGTCCAGACCGCTTCGTCCAGGGACACGGGCTGTGCCGCGTCGGCGTCGTTATCGGCAACGGCGTTCTGCATCGCGGGAGCAGGCACCTCCATCTGCGTTTCTCCTGTCTGCTCCACCCAACGCGGGTCGTCGGCACGGTGTTCCCGTGGTCGAGATCGAGTCTGTCGGGACTCCTTATGGTTCTAGTGAGACTGGACTGAGAGCAGGCTGAGAACTTCTTCCCGGGTGCTTACCAGGGAGCCTGCGCGGATTTATCGACAACCAACGCTAACCTCCGTGCGTGAACACGCCCACCCCTGCGGCCGCACCGGTCGATACCGGGTTCGTCGACGGGTACCTGCCCGACGACGAGGTGCTGTCTTCGGCGCGCGCGCGAGCCGAAGACCTGGGCTGCAGCTCGCTGAGCGCGGGGGCGGGCGCGACCCTGCGGTTCCTGGCCGCGACGCTGTGCGCGAAGGCCGTGGTCGAGGTCGGCACGGGTGCCGGGGTGAGCGGCCTGAGCCTGCTGCGCGGCATGGCCCCCGACGGCATCCTGACCTCGATCGACGTCGAGCCGGAGTACCAGCGGGCCGCGCGCGTGACGTTCCGTGAGGCCGGCTACGCGCCGGGCCGCACGCGGCTGATCGTCGGCCGGGCCCTGGACGTGCTGCAGCGGCTGACGCCGGGCGGCTACGACCTGGTGTTCGTCGACGCAGCACACATCGAGTACCCGGGGTGTTACGAGCTGGGCGTGTCGCTGCTGCGCCGCGGCGGGATCATCGCGTTCCACAACGTACTGGCCGGCGGCCGGGTGATCGACCCGTCCCGCCGCGACCCGGAGACACTGGCGCTGCGCGAGGTGGCACGGGCGTTCCGCGAGGACGAGCGCCTGGTCCCGGCCCTCCTGCCGGTGGGCGGCGGCCTGCTGGTCGCGGCGGCGATCTGACCGTTGTCCACAGGTTCGCTCGGCTGTGGACAACTCGCCCTTCTCGGCGGTTCGTGTCAGGGGGGACCGATAGACTGGACTCGGGGACGCCCCCCGGGGACGGGTGGGGGCTGTCTGGTGTCGGGCGAGGGCCTCTGCGCCTGGGCTCAGCCCGCGTTGACCAGCTCGCGCCGCTCCGCCGGGGCGCGCGTCCCGGCGCCGACCGCGGCCGCCGCGAGCAGGAGCCATACCGCCACCAGCGCGATCAGACACGGCCAGCCCGCGTGCCCGTACACCCATGCTCCCGCCGCGCCGCCGACGCTGCTGCCCAGGTAGTACGTCGCCGTGTACATGCCGCCTACCTGGCCGCGGGCGTTCTCGGGGGCGTCGGCCGCCGCCCAGCCGTTCGCGACCGCGTGCGCCGCGAAGAACGCGCAGGTCAGCACCAGGAAGCCGGCGATCACCAGCGGCAATGAGTCCGGCAACGTCAGCGTGGCGCCGACGGCCGTCAGCAGCAGCGCGCCGACCAGCGCGCGACGGCGGCCGACGCGCGCCACCAGCCGTCCGGCTGCCGCCGAGGACACCGAGCCGGTCGCGTACGCGAGGAACACCAGCGACGCGATCGCCGGCGACAGGTCCAGTGGGTGGCCGGTCAGCCGGAACCCGGCCGCGTTGTAGAGCGCGACGAACGAGCCCATCGCGAGCAGCGCGACGGCGTACTGCGCCAGCAGCACCGGCTTGCTCAACGCCGTGACCAGTCCCCGGGCGACCGCACGCAACTGGGCGTCGCCGCGTGGACGCGCGCCCGGCGGCAACGTCACGACGGTGATCGCCGAGCAGATCGCGCCCACGCCCGCGACGACGAACAGCGCGCCGCGCCAGCCGAGCGGTCCGGCGGTGAACCCGCTGGCCAGCCGGCCGAGCATGCCGCCGATCGTGTTGCCCGCGATCATCGCGCCGACGGCCGCCGCGACACCCGCACGTCCCAGGCGTTCCGCCAGGTAGGCGGCCGCGACGCCCGGGAAGCCGGCGATGGCGACGCCCTGGAGCGCGCGCAGGACGAGCAGCGCCGGATACGTCGGCATCAGCGGCAGCAGCAGCCCGAACACGACGGACGCGAGCACCGACGTCAGGATCACCGGGCGCCGGCCGACGATCTCGGACAGCGCGGCGATCGGCAGGACGGCGATGGCGAGCGCGCCGGTCGCGACGCTGACCGCGAGCGCCGCGCCGCCCGGGTCGAGGTGGTACTGCGCGGCGAGCTGGGGCAGCACCGGCTGCGGCGCGTAGAGCAGGGCGAAGGAGGAGATCCCGGCCGCGGCGACGGCGGTCTTGACTCGGCGCGTGGAAGTCACGACCTGAAAGTAAGCAGAGCTAATCAATACGTCCAATGCACTTCTCTGCCATGATTGATGCGATGACGTATGACTCGCTGTCGGCGCAGGTGGCGCCGCACCTGCCGTTGCTCGCCGCCCTCCGCGAGACGAGGAACGTCACACGCGCGGCCGAGCTGCTGGGCGTTCCGCAGCCGACGGTCAGCCGCCGTCTCGCGGCGCTGGCCGACGCGCTGGGGGCGCCCCTGACGGTGCCGGACGGCCGCGGCATCCGCCTCACGCGCGCGGCCGAACTGCTGGCCGAAGCGGCCGAGCGCGGCTTGGCAGCGGTCGAGACCGGCGTCCGGCTGGCACGCGAAGAGGTGGCGCCGGAGTCGGGGCACGTCATGCTGGGGTTTCTGCACCTGCTCGGGCGGTCGCTGGTGCCTTCGCTGCTGCGCGGCCACCGGGCGCGGTACCCGGGCGTGCGGTTCACGCTGGTCCAGGGTTCGCGGCAGGAGATGCTCGACCGGCTGGCGGACGGCGAGCTGGACCTGGCGCTGCTGGCACCGCTGCCGTCGGTTCCGTCGCTGGTGTCGGCGGGGCTGGTGGACGAGGAGATCCTGCTGTCGGTACCGGCGGCCCACCGCCTCGCGGGCCGACGGTCGGTCCGGGTGGCCGAGCTGGCGGACGAAGAGTTCGTGCTGCTGGAGCAGGGTTACGGAGTCCGGACGCTGACGGACGAGCTGTGCGCGGCGGCGGGTTTCACGCCGCGGATCGCGTTCGAGGGGCAGGAATCGGACACGGTGCGCGGCTTGGTGGCGGCCGGGCTCGGGGTGGCTCTGCTGCCCCGGTTCGGACCGGGAACGCCGGCGGGCGTGGCGGAAGTGCCGCTGGAGCCGCGGCCGTATCGGACGATCGGGCTGGTGTGGCGGGCGGACGAGCCGATGACCCCGGCGGTGGCGGGCTTCCGCGACCACGTGCTGGCCACCAAGGCCGCCGACTGAGCCCGGCAGCTGCCGCGGATCGCGTTCAGGCACACGGCAATGGTGAGCGGCATGTTCCGCTACCGCAGGCCTGGGAACTCCGGCAGGCGTGGCAGCGACACCGGGACATGGCGTTGCTAGCACCAAAGCCGAAAACCGACTCCGGAGACACCAGACATCCCCCACCCGTCCCTGGGGGGCGGCCCCGCTCCAGTCTACCGGCGGGCACCGACACAAACCGCCGAGAAGGGCGAGTTGTCCACAACCCAGCCGGGCTGTGGAAACGTCAGAGGGAAGCCGCCAGCTCGACCAGCGTTCGTGCCGCGAAGCCCGTTGCTCCCGGGACCACGTCGTCGTAGTTCTTCTCGGACCTCGCCGGGCCCGCGATGTCCAAGTGGGCCCACGGCAGGCCCTCCGTGAACTCGCGCAGGAACAGCGCCGCCGTGATGCCGCCCGGACCCGCTGGGGTCTGGCGGACGTCGCCGAATTCTCCTCGGACGTTGTCCGCGTAGTCCTCCACCAGGGGCATGCGCCACCACGCCTCGCCGACCCGCGATCCCGCCGCGACGACCGACGCCGCCAGGGTGTCGTCCGAGGCGAACAGGCCGCCCGTGCGCAGCCCCAGCGAGACCTTCATCGCGCCGGTCAGCGTCGCCGCGTCCACGACCAGGTCCGGGTGGTAACGGCGGATCCCGTAGGCCAGCGCGTCGGCGAGGACCATGCGGCCCTCCGCGTCCGTGTTGCCGACCTCGGTCGTCTTGCCGCCGTAGTGCCGGACGATGTCGCCCGGGCGGTACGACGATCCCGACACGTGGTTTTCCGCCGCCGGAACCAACGCCGTGACGCGCACCGGGAGGCTCAGCGCCGCGATGGCGCGGATCGCCGCGATCACCGCCGCGCCGCCCGCCATGTCCGTGCGCATCAGGTGCATTCCGTCGGCAGGCTTGATCGACAGGCCGCCCGTGTCGAACGTGATGCCCTTGCCGACCAGGAGCAGATGCCGGGAAGCCTCCGCCGGCCGGTACGCCAGCTCGATCAGCCGCGGCGGGCGCGCCGAACCGCCGCCGACCGCCAGGACGCCGCCGAAGCCCTGCGTCGTCAGCCACTTCTCGTCCCGGACCGACACCTCGACGCGCGGGCCTGCCACGCGGGCCGCGGTGTCCGCCAGCCACGCCGGTGTCTTCACATTGGACGGTGTGTTCGCCAGGTCCCGGGTCAGCGCCGTCGCGGCAGCCAGCACCGAGGCCCGGGCGACCGAGTCTGCGGCCGACGGGTTTTCGGTCACCAGCCGCACGGTTCGCACGGACGGCGAAGGGTCTTCGCCGGTCACCTTGAACCGGTAGCCGCCGAGCAGCAGCCCCAGCGCCAGCTCCGTCACGTGCTCGCCCGCAGCTTCCTCCGGCAGCACCAGCTGCACCGCGCGGAACGCCTTACCGCCGTTGCTGACGTCGTCGGCCAGGCCCGCGTTCACCGCGCGGACCAGCGCCGCGCCCGCCTTCCGGTACTGCTTCGGCTCGCCGTCGCCCAGGCCCGCGACCCAGCGGGCTTCGTCGGCGGGAACCGTCTGCACGTCGCCCGCCTTGCCGGTGATCCGGACGCCGCCGATCTCCAGCGGTTCGGACTCGACGTCGGTGGCGGGCGCGGTCACCAGCCGGGCCGTCGGGGCGCCGCGGCGGAGGTCACGCGCTACCTCGATGTCGAGCAGACTGGTCGGAACGGGGGGTAGCGGATTACGCACAGTGAGCAACCTTCGGGCGCAGAGGAACCGCGACCCCGGCCTCCGAAGGGAGACCGGGGTGCGACGGAAGGACGGATCGAGGGGGTCGGCTCAGCCGGTGACCTCCGCCAAAGCGGCGCCGAGGTCCTTCGCTTCTTCCGCGGAAAGTTCGACGACGAGTCGCCCACCACCCTCGAGCGGTACGCGCATCACGAGGCCCCGCCCCTCCTTAGTCACTTCGAGGGGACCATCTCCGGTCCGGGGCTTCATGGCCGCCATAGCGTGCTCCCTCCGTCTCAACCGGCGCGCCCGGGTCGCGCTCGCGTGAAAGCCAGCCGGGTCTGGTGTCCATTGTCCCTCATCAGCGGCCGGGCGCATCAGCGGACCGATCTTTTGCCGCCGTATCGGTGCTGGTATGCGGCTCGCGCGAGGTGGAAGACTGTCGGACGACCGATGTTTCCGCGCAAGGAGAAGACGTGACCACATCCGACGTCCTGTCGACCGCCGACGCCGACGGGGTGCGCACCCTCACGCTCACCCGGCCGCAGGCGTACAACTCGCTGACCGTCGAGCTGAAGGAAGCACTGCTCGCGGCGCTGCGCGAGGCGGCGGACGACGAAGCCGTCTGCGCGGTCGTGCTGACCGGTTCGGGCAAGGCGTTCTGCGCCGGCCAGGATCTGAAGGAGCACGTGGGACTGCTCCAGGCGGGTGACCCCGCCCCGCTACACACCGTGAAGGAGCACTACAACCCGATCGTCAAGGCGATCGTGGACATGCCGAAGCCGGTGATCGCCGCGATCAACGGCACCGCAGCCGGGGCCGGGGCCGCCTTCGCCTACGCCAGCGACCTGCGGATCGCCGCCGAGTCGTCGTCGTTCCTGATGGCCTTCGCCAACGTCGGGCTGGGCCCGGACTCGGGCGCGTCGTGGACGCTGCAGCGGCTGGTCGGCTACGGCCGCGCCGCCGAGCTGATGCTGTTGGCCCGGACCGTCGACGCCGCGGAGGCGCTGCGGCTCGGCCTGGTCGGCGAGGTCGTGCCGGACGAGGAGCTGCCGGCGCGCGCCCAGAAGGTCGCGGCGAAGCTGGCGAACGGGCCGACGGTCGCGTACGCGAAGATCAAGAGCGTGCTCAACCTGGCCGCGCAGTCGACGTTCGACGAGGCACTCGCCGCCGAGGACGCCGCGCAGACCGCGCTCGGCGCGACCGCCGACCACAGCGAGGCCGTCGAGGCCTTCGTCGGCAAGCGCAAGCCGAACTTCCAGGGCAAGTAGTAAAGCCGGTCGTGAGTGAGAAACAGGGTGCTAACCCTGTTTCTCACTCACGACGCGCGGAAGCAGCCCTTGACGTGGTCGTCGACCATGCCGGTGGCCTGCATCAGCGCGTAGCACGTCGTCGGGCCGAGGAAGACGAAGCCGCGCTTCTTCAGCTCCTTGGCCATCGCCTTCGACTCGTCCGTGATCGCCGGGACGTCGGCCATCGTCTTGGGGCGGACGTGCACAGCGGGCGCGAACGACCACAGCAGGTCGTCCAGCGAAGTGTCCAAAGTGGCGATGGCCTGCGCGTTCTTGATCGCGGCGAGGATCTTCGCCCGGTTCCGGACGATCGACGCGTCCTGCATCAGCCGCTCGACGTCGGCGTCGCCGAACTTCGCCACCTTCGCCGGCTTGAACTGCTTGAACGCCTTCCGAAAGCCCTCCCGCTTGCGCAGGATCGTGATCCACGAGAGCCCCGACTGGAACGACTCGAGGCACAGCCGCTCGTACAGCTCGTCCTGCCCGTGGAGCGGCGTGCCCCACTCCTCGTCGTGGTACGAAACGTAGTCCGGGGTCGAATTGCCCCAGCTGCACCGCGCGACGCCGTCGGCGCCGAGAAGCTCACTCATCCCCACCCACCGAATAGTTCTCCGCGAACTTCGCGAACCGCCGCAGCGACTGGCGCACCCCCAGCGCGAACGCCGGCCGCACCACCGGCCAGCCGAGCCGGCCCAGCGGCCCGAACGGCAGCCGCAGGTGCTCGGCCCAGACGAACGTCGAGCGCTGCGCGCCCTTCGGCACCACCTGGAACGTGGCCGTGCCCTGGACGACGCGGCCGAGGTGGCGGACCGCGCACCGGACCGGCGGCTCCCAGCTGGTGATCTCCATCTTGTCCGTGAAGCCGATGCCCGCGATCCCGGTGAACGCCGCCAGCCGCGACCCGACGCTGCGGCCGTTGCCCTCGACGACCTGGACGTCGGTGCCGAGCATCCACTCGCCCTGGCGTGTCCAGTCCGTCAGCGCGAGCCAGGTGGTCCCGGCCGGTGCGCGGACGTCGACCGACAGGATCAGATCGGTCACTGGGCGCCTTCTGGCGAGCTTTCCCGCTCGCGTTCGCGCTGCTCCAGCTCGGCGACCCGGGCGCGCAGCTCGTCGAGCTCGACGCCGAGGCGCCGCATCACCCAGTCCACTTCGGACATCTTGTAGCCGCGCAGCACCAGCTGGAACCGGACCTCGCCGAGGTCCTCGCCGGTGATGTCCTCGGCGGGCAGCCGCGTCGGCGAGCTGCCCGGCGGCAGCGGGGCCAGCTCCTCACCCCGGCCGAAGACCACCGCGGCGAGCAGGAACACCACGGCGGCCACCAGCAGCATGACTACGAGGTAGATCAGCGCGGTCGTCACGCGACGATCGTGGCATACCCGCCCCAGGATCGTCTCGCGAGCACGACCAGCCGCAGCGAAAGCAGCACCCAGGCGACCATCAACACGGCACACGGGACGCTGAGGAACAACCTCGACACGTCGACGATGCCGGTCGAGCCGATCAGCAGGCCGACCGACGCGAGGTTGATGCCGACGGCCAGCGCGATCAGGACGCCGCAGAACCGGGCCAGCCGGACAGCGTCGAGCCGGCGGCTGAGCCAGCGGGTGCCCAGCAGGGCGAGCACCCCGATGACCGGCACGACGAACACCGCGCCGTGGGTGGTGTGCGCGACGACGCGGTACCACTCCGGGGTCGACGACGGCAGGTTAGTCCAGGCGCCGTAGGTCAGGATCCGGGCGTAGTCCCACGAGATCTGCATCGCCGGGACGCCGATGACGAGCTTCCACAGCGTCCGGACGCCGCTGAGCATGCCGAGCTCGGCCTGGTAGTCGCGGGCGACGACGGCCGCCGGTCCGAAGTCGGCGACGGCGCGGTGCTCGGCGTCTTCGTCGCTCCAGCCGCCCGCGCGGTAGGCGTCGGCGGCGTCGTGCAGCCCGTCACGGGCCTCGTCGAGGAGGTCGGCCTTGAACTTGCCGCAGCCGTGCAACCGCCGGTCGAGGTCCCCCAGGTACTCGTCGATCATGCGCCCAGTACTCCCCCGATGACCGTGGTGAACTCGCGCCACTCGGTGCGTTCGGCGGCCAGGGCCTGCTCGCCGGAGCGGGTGAGCCGGTAGGTGCGGCGCTTGCGGCCGGACACGACGTCCCATTCGCTGGCCAGCCAGCCGGCCCGCTCGAGCCGGCGCAGCGCCGGGTAGACGGTGCCGGTGGGCAGGTCGAGCGCGCCGTCGCTGCGCAGCTGGAGCGCCTCGATGATCGCGTAGCCGTGCAGCTTGCGGCCGTCGAGCACGGCCAGCAGCAGCGCGTCGAGGTGCCCGCGCAAGACGTCCGCCTTCATGAGTACGCAGTCTACACGTCGGCTTGCTACATGTAGCCAGGCTATGTGTAGCCTGTCTACATGAACGCTCTCCCGGTCGCGAGACTCCAGTTCGCGACGACGACTTCGTTCCACTTCCTGTTCGTGCTGCTCACGCTGGGGTTGGTCACGCTGGTGGCCGTGATGCAGACGCGCTGGACGCTCGGCGGCAAGCCCGAACTGCTGCGGATGACGCGCTTCTGGGGCCGCCTGTACGTCATCAACTACGCGCTGGGGATCGTCACCGGCATCGTGATGGAGTTCCAGTTCGGGCTCACCTGGACCGGTCTGTCCGCCTTCGCCGGCGACGTCTTCGGCGCGCCGCTCGCCATCGAGACGCTCGTCGCGTTCTTCCTCGAGTCGACGTTCCTCGGCCTGTGGATCTTCGGCTTCGGGCGGCTGAACAAGTGGCTGCACCTGGCGCTGCTCTGGCTGGTCACGTTGACCGCCTACGCGTCGGCGCTGTTCGTCATGGTGGCCAACTCGTTCCTGCAGAACCCGGTCGGCAGTCACGTCGAGAGCGGCACGCTGCGGCTCGACGACTTCGGTGCGCTGTTCTCGAACCCGGCACTGGTCGCGTCGCTGCCGCACGTGCTCGGCGCCGCACTGGTGACCGGCGGGTTCTTCGTGGTCGGCGTCAGCGCGTACCACTTCCTCAAGCGCACGGCCGAGGTCGAGTTCTTCCGCCGGTCGATGCGGATCGGCGTGGTGACCGCGCTCGTCGGCTCCGTCTTCGTGATCAACCAGGGCTTCGCGCAGTTCGGCGAACTGAAGATGTACCAGCCGGACAAGCTCGACGAGAGCGTGGTCGGCATGCCGCTGGGCGCCATGATCGGGCTCGGGTTCCTCATGTTCACCTGCGCGATCCTCGGCGCGTTGCTGCTGGTCCGCGACTGGATCACGAAGGCGCGGTTCCTGCACTACCTGATGGTCGCGGCGATCCCGCTGCCGTTCGTCGCGGCGATCATGGGCTGGCTGGTGCGCGAGCTCGGCCGCCAGCCGTGGCTGGTCTGGGGGAAGCTGCGCACCGCCGACGCGATCGCGGACGTCCCCGGCGGCCAGATCCTGTTCTCCTTCATCGCTTTTTCGCTGCTGTTCGCCGCGCTCGCGGCCGCCGACTGGGTGCTGATGGCGCGCGTCGCCAAGCGCGGCCCGGAGCCGGTCGGCGACCCCGAAGAGCCCGCCGAGCTGCCCGTCCTGAGCGGAGTCTGACCGATGGTGACCTTCTTCTGGTGCCTGCTGGGCCTGCTGACCTGCGGGTACTTCGCGCTGGCCGGGTACGACTACGGCGTCGGCATGCTGCTGCCCGCGTTCGAGGCCGACGAGCGGCGGCGACGGCAGACCCTCGGTGCGCTCGGGCCGTTCTTCCTGGCCAACGAGGTGTGGCTGGTGGCCGCGGTCGGCCTGCTGTTCGGCGCGTTCCCGCACCTGGAGGGCAGGGTGTTCGCCGGGGCGTACGTCCTGGTCGTGACGCTGCTCCTCGGGCTGGTGACGTTCACGGCGTCGATGCAGCTGCGCAGCCGCCGCCCGGACGCGCGGCGCGGCGGCTGGACGGCCGGCATCGTCGGCGGTGCGCTGGTGACAGCGCTGTCGTGGGGCCTGTTCCTGGGAAATCTGGTGCTCGGCCTACCGCCGGCCGGTGACGTTCTCGCGTTCTTCAACCCCTACGCGGCGCTGTGGGCGCTCGGGTTCGTCGCGCTGTTCTGCCTGCAGGGCGCGGTGTTCCTCGCCGTGCGGGCGCCTGCGGAGCTGTCCGGCCGCGCGGTGCGGCTGGCGCGTGCCTTCTCGGCGCCGGTGTTCGCTTTCCTCGTGATCGCCACGGCGTGGGGGTTCTTCGCCCTTTCCGGCGTCACCGCGCTCGGCGTGGGTGTGGTCGTGCTGGCTTTCGCGGCTTGGGCCGTTGCGCGGCTCGGTCTTTCATTCCGGCGCCATCGCGTGGCGCTCCTTGCGGCGATGGTGCTCGCGGCGTGCCCGGCGCTGCTCGTGGGCACGCTGCGGTTCCCGACAGTGCTGGTTTCTTCGGCGTACACGCTGAGCGTGGACGAGGCGGCGACGGCGTCCGAGACCTTCGCCGTGCTGGCCTGGTTCGCGGTGCCGGCGGTGCTCGTGCTCCTGGTGGTGCAGTGGCTGACGTGGCGCGCGCACCGGCATCCGGTCGACCAGCGTTCGCTGCTGCACTTCTAGGAGTCGTCGTGCCCGCTCTTCCCGGACTCCGGCGGTACCTGGTCGTGCTGACCGCGCTCGGAGTGCTCTCCGCGGTCTTGGTGCTGCTCCAAGCCGAAGGACTGGCCACGCTGCTCACCGGCGGCGGGGTGTCGGTCTTCCTGGTGGTGGCCGTCGCTTCGCGGGCTCTGTTGGCCTGGGGCCACGGCGTCCTCAGTGGACGGTTCGCGGCGACGGTCCGCGGCGGCCTGCGACGGCGGCTGCTCGACTCGTCGTCCGATCGCGCCGGGGTGGTCGCCACGCAGATCACGCGGGGGGTCGACGCGACGGACAGCTACCTGAGCGGGTACCTGCCGTCGCTGGTGGTGTCGGTGGTGGTGCCGATCGCGGTGGTCGTGCGGCTGTTCACGACGGATCTGGTGTCGGCGCTGGTGGTGACGGCGACGCTGCCGCTGATCCCGGTGTTCGCGATCCTCGTCGGGAAGCACACGGCGGCGCGGACGTCACGGCAGTGGTCGTTGCTCGTGAAGCTGGGCGGGCACTTTCTCGACGTCGTCCGCGGCCTCGAGACGCTTCGGGTGTTCGGCCGCGCGTCGGCGCAGGCCGCGACGGTCCGTTCGATGGCTGCCGCCCATGCCGACGCGACGTTGAAGACGTTGCGGGTGGCGTTCTTGTCTTCTCTCGTGTTGGAGCTGGTCGCGACCCTTTCGGTGGCGTTGGTCGCGGTGCCGATCGGGTTCCGGCTGCTCGCCGGCGGTCTCGACGCTCGGACGGCGTTGCTGATCCTGGTGCTGGCTCCGGAGGCGTACCTGCCCTTGCGGGCCGCCGGGGCGAAGTTCCACGCTGCCGCGGAGGGGCTGACGGCGTTGCGGGAGGCTCTTCTCGTGCCGGTCGTACCGGCCTTGGCGGGGGCTCGTTGTCGTCGGCGGGGTGCGCCTTCTCTGGTCTTCGAGCGGGTTTCGGTTTCCTACGCCGGTGTGCCGGCTCTGTCCGATGTGGACTTGACGGTGCCCGCCGGTTCTCATCTGGCGCTGGTCGGGCCGAGCGGGTCGGGGAAGAGCACCTTGCTCGCGGTGCTGCTCGGGTTCGTCGCGCCTTCTGCGGGGCGGGTCCTGGTCGATGGCGTGGACCTGCGATCACTGTCCTCTTCGGACTGGCTGGCCGACGTGGCGTGGGTCCCGCAGCGGCCGACGCTGTTCCGGGGGTCGTTGGCCTCGAACATCGCGCTGGGTGCCCCTTCCGCCGACGTTGCTTCGGCAGCCCGGGCAGCGGCGCTGGATTCGGTGGCGGCGGGGTTGCCGGGCGGGTTCTCCGCGCCGGTGGGCGAGTTGGGCGAGGTGTTGTCGGCGGGTCAACGGCAGCGGGTGGGGCTGGCCCGGGCGCTGGCTAGGACTTCGTCGGGGCTGGTTTTGCTGGACGAACCCACGGCCCGGTTGGATTCCCGGACGGAGGCGGCGGTGCTGTCGGCAACACGTCAGTTGCTCCCGGGGCGGACGGCGGTGCTCGTCGCCCACCGCCCGGCGATGGTTTCCCTGGCCGACCGGGTGGTCGAGCTACGCGACGGCCGGGTGTGCACGGAGGTGGCGGCTTGAGGTCCTTGTCAAGTTTTCTGTCCACAGGAGAGCAGTTGTCCACAGATCGCCGAACGGCCCCTTTTTGCACCCCGGCGCCGGTAGACTGGGATCGGGGACGCCCCCCGGGACGGGTGGGGGCTGCTCTGGGGGCGTGGGGTGTGTCCACAAAAGACTTTCTCCGGCTCCTGCGCGCCGCCCTTCTCGGGGCCGGGGCCGAGCTTGCCGCTCTTGCGCTCATGGCCACCGCCGCCTGGCTGCTTCTCCGCGCCGCCGAACGGCCTCCGCTCGGGGCGCTCACCGTCGCCATCGTGGCCGTCCGGACTCTTGCCCTGCTGCGGGGTGGTCTCCGGTATGCCGAACGTCTCGCCGGGCACGAAGTCGTCCTTCGGTGGCTCGGCTCTCTTCGCGGCCGTGTCTACCAGGCCCTCGTGCCCGGCTCGCGGTACTCCGGCGGGGATCTCGTCACGCGGCTCGTGTCCGATGTGGACGCTCTGCAGGACGCCGTCCTGCGGTGGCTGCTGCCCGCCGGGGTCGCCTCGCTCGTCGGGGGTGCCGCCGTGGCCGTCACCGCCGCCGCGTCCGCGAAAACCGCCCTCGCGCTCGCCGGTGGACTGCTCGTCGCCGGGGTTCTGCTGCCGTGGCTGGTCATCCGGCTCACTCGGCGAGCGGCGCAAGAAGACGCGCCGAAGCGGGCCGAACTCGCCGAGCGCGCTGTCGAACTCGTCACCGGGCGACGGGAGCTCGTCGCCGCCGGGGCACTGAAGCAGACCCGCGCGCGAGCCACGCACGTCGTCGACCGTCTGGCCGCCGGTGAGCGGAAGACGTCGGGCAAGACCGCCCTGCTCACCGGCGCCGGGACGCTCGTCCAGCTGCTCACCACCGCCGCCGTCGCGCTGCTCTGTCACGCCTCCGTTCCGTGGACCGCCGCGCTCACCCTTGCCGCCATGACCTCCTTCGAGGTCGTTCTCCCGCTCATCGGCGCCGCCCGGCGCGTCCCCGAAATCCGCGCCTCCGCCGCACGCGTGAAAGCCGTGCTCACCGAACCCGCTGTCGCGCAAGGCACTCGAAAGGTCCACAAAGGACATCTCACGTTCCGGAACGCCGGCGTGCGCTACGCCGGCCGGGCTCCGGCCCTGAAGGACCTCGACCTCGACCTCCCGCCCGGCAAGCGCGTCGGGATCCTCGGCCCCAGCGGCGCCGGCAAGACGACCCTGCTCCGGCTCCTCCTCGGCCTCGAAACCCCCACCGACGGCCAGGTGCTCCTCGACGGCCACCCGCTCACCGAGTACGCCGACCTGCCCAACCTCGTCTCGGGCGCCCTGGCCGACGCGCACGTCTTCCACGCGACCGTCCGCGAGAACCTCCTGCTCGCGAAGCCGCAGGCGACCGACGAAGAGCTGCGAGAAGCCTGCGCGACCGCCGATTTCGACCTCGACCTGGACCGCGACACCGGCCCGGACGGCGACGCGCTCTCCGGCGGCCAACGTCAGCGGCTGATCCTCGCCCGCGCCGTCCTGGCGGCGCCGCGCGTCCTGGTGCTCGACGAGCCGGTCGAAGGCCTCGACCCCGCCCACGGCGACGCCGTCCTGGCGAAGGTCCTCGCGAAGGCCGCGGGCACCGTCGTGCTCGTCACGCACCGCCCGGACCATCTTGAGAACTTCGACGAAGTCATCACCCTCGAGGACGGGCGAGCACTTCCCGCATCGGCGGGCGGTCCGCGACCCGGACGTCGGTGACATCCGGCAGCCACTCCTCGTCGACCTGGACGAACTGCGTGAACGGCGCGTCCGCGGCCGGGACGCCGCAGCGGGCCAGCGCCGTGCCCAGGATCTGGCGGGACATCGCGCCCAGCTGCAGCAGCGACCGGTTCCGGTGCTTGCGGACACCCAGGTTGACCTGCGCGAGCCCGTCGAGGCCGTAGCGCGATTCGGCGTCGAGCAGCAGCCCGATTTCGACGCCGTACCCGGCGGCGAACGGCACCGATTCCAGGAACTCGCGGGTGCCCGCGTACTCGCCGCCGAGGGGCTGGACCAGCCCGCCGAGCGACGGGCGCAGCGCCGAGAGCACCGGTCGCGCCAGCAGTTCGGTGACGCGGCCGCCGCCGGAACTCTCCAGCCGCAGCGGTCGGCGGTAGAAGCCTTTCACCAGGTGGACGCCGCTTTCGGTGACCAGCGGCCCGAGCAGCGACGGCACGAACGCCGGGTCCGGGTCGACGAGGTCGGAGTCCAGGAACACGACGAAGTCGCCGCTGGTCGCGGCCAGCGAGCGCCACAGCACCTCGCCCTTGCCGGGCATCGGCGGCAGGTGCGGCAGGACGTCCTCACGGCGGACCACGCGCGCGCCGGCGGCCTCGGCGACCCGCACGGTGGCGTCCGTCGACCCCGAGTCCACCACGACCAGCTCGTCGACGACACTGCCGACCAGCGGCCGCACCGACGCGACGACGTCACCCACGGTCCGCTCTTCGTCCAGTGCCGGTAGCACCACCGAAACCGTGCGGTCACCCTTCGCGGTCACGATGTCCTCGGGCGTCCACCCGGGCTCCTGCCACGTACGCCGCTCGAACCAACTCACGAGTAGCGATCGTGCCATGCTGGGGGCACCGCACCCGAGGAGGAGGACCACTTGATCGCGCTGCTTGTCCGGTTCGTGCTGGGACCGCTGGCCAGGGCGGTGTACCGGCCCGAGGTGCACGGCGTGGAGAACGTGCCCGCGACGGGCGCGGTGATCCTGGCGGCCAACCACCGCGCCGCGCTCGACACCGGCGTGATCACGTTCGCGACGCCGCGGCAGGTCAAGTTCCTCGGCAAGGCGGAGTACTTCACCGGCAAGGGCCTCAAGGGCAAGCTGATGGCCGGGTTCGTCGGCGGGCTCGGCTACATCCCGGTCGAGCGCGGCAACGCCCAGGCCGGACTCGCGGCGTTGGAGGCGGCGCGCAAGGTGCTCGACGCCGGCGGCGTCTTCGCGATCTACCCGGAGGGCACCCGCTCGCTGGACGGCCGGCTGCACCGCGGCCACACGGGCGTCGCGGCGCTAGCCCTGGCGACCGGCGCGAAGGTGGTGCCGGTCGCGCTGATCGGCACCGAGGGCCTCCAACCCGGCGGGGCGCGGATCCCCCGCCTGGCGAAGATCTCCCTCACCTTCGGCAAGCCGCTCGACTTTTCGCGGTACGAGGGCCAGGACTACTCGCCGGCCATCCGCCGGTCGGTCACCGACGAGGTGATGTACCAGATCCTGGAGATCTCGGGGCAGGAATACGTGGACACCTACCACAAGCGGCCCAGCGAAGGCGTCGCCTGAGGCGTCACCAGGGCACCGGACCCTCGTCGTCGACGAAGGTGCCGGTCGGGCCGTCCGCGGGGACCGTCGCCATCCGGACCGCCGACACCGCTCCCTGGGCCGGCGTTCGGTACCCGGAGTGGCCGTTCAGGTCGGTCGCGCAGTAGCCCGGGCAGACCGCGTTGACCAGGATCCCGTCGGGACGCAGCTCCCTCGCGTACTGCAGGGTCAAGGCGGTCAGCGCGGTCTTCGACGGGGTATAGCCCGCCGAAACCGGCAGCTCGGTGGCCGGGTCGGCGTTGCGCGCCAGGGACGCGGCGCTGCTGGAGACGTTGACGATGCGCGGCGCGGCCGAGCGGCGCAGCAGCGGGAGCAGCGTGTTCGTGACCGTGACGACGCCGAAGAAGTTCGTCTCGAAGATCGCGCGGAGCGTGCCGAGGTCGGCCGAGCTGGGGCTCTGGTGTGACAGGTCCGTGCCCGGCGGGCGGCTGATGGCCGCGTTGTTGACCAGGACGTCGAGCCGGCCGTAGCGCTCTTCGAGGTGGGAAGCGGCCGCGGCGACCGACGCGGGGTCGGTCACGTCGAGGACCACCGAATCGGTGCCCAGCTCCGCAGCGGCCTTCTCGCCCAGCTCGGCGCTGCGCGCGCCGATGACGACGGTGTGCCCGAGGGCGGCGAGCCGGCCGGCGATTTCGCGGCCGATGCCCTTGTTCGCGCCGGTGACCAAAGTGATTTCGTCCATGACTCCAGGACACCAGCAGGACGCTCGTGCGAGCCAACACCGATGCCGCATCGGCCGATACTCTGGTGGTATGGAGACGCGGGAACTCGCGTATTTCGTCGCGGTCGCCGAGGAGCTGAACTTCGGGCGCGCGGCGCGGCGGCTCGGCATGGCGCAGCCGCCGCTGTCCCGCGCCATCCAGCAGGTCGAACGACGCATGGGCGTGCAGCTGCTGGAACGCACCAGTCGCGGTGTCACGCTGACCGCCGCGGGCGAGGTTTTCCTTGTGGAGAGCCGCAAAGCGCTCGACGCGGTCGAGGCGGCGGTCCGCCGGGCGCAGCGCGCCGGGCAGGCGGAGCCACGGCTGCTGGTGGCCATGAAGCCGGACGGCGACGCGGGCCTGCTGGAGCGGATCCTGCCCCGGTACCGGCAGGACCCGGACGCCGTCGAGATCGAGGTCGTCGTGTGCGGGATCGGCGAGCAGGCCCCGATGCTGCGTGACGGCCGCGTCGACTTGGCCTTCCTGCACGCCCGGCACGACGACCTCTCGGGGTTCGACACGGAGCTGCTGCTGGAGCAGGACCAGGTCGCGATGCTCCCCCGCGGCCACCGGCTGGCCGGCCGCGCGGCGCTCGTCCTCGCCGACCTGGACGGCGAGCCGTTCCCGCGCTGGCCGGGCAGCGACGGCAGCGGTCCCGAGGTGCGCGACGCGGGTCAGCTGCTGCAGCTGGTCGCGCTGGGCCAGGTCGTCGCCGTGGTCCCCGAGTCGGCCCGCCGCCACGCGCGGCCGGACACCGTGTGCGTGCCGGTGCTCGACGCGCCACAGACGTCGGTGCTGCTGGCCTGGCCCGACCGGACGCGGTCGCGAGCTGTCGCCGCGTTCGTCCGGGCCTGCACCGACGTCAGATCCCCGGTGGCTCCGTCGCCCACTTAGGCGGGGCCGGTGGCTCGTACGTCTCGAACCGGTCCAGCAGCGCCGCCGGGTCCGCGTCGACCATCAGCAGCTCGCGGTAGTCCGGCTTGACGAACCCCTCGGTCACCATGTGGTCGGCGAACGTCATCAGCGGTGCGTAGTAGCCGTCGACGTCGACCAGGCCGATCGGCTTGCCGTGCAGGCCGAGCTGGGCCCACGTCCAGACCTCGAACAGCTCCTCCAGCGTGCCCGCGCCGCCCGGGAGCGCCAGGAAGCCGTCGGACAGCGCCGCCATCTTCGCCTTGCGCTCGTGCATGTCGGCCACGACGTGCAGCTCCGACAGGCCCGCGTGCGAGATCTCCACCGACGACAGCGCCTCGGGGATCACGCCGATCACCTCGCCGCCCGCCGCGAGGGCCGCGTCGGCGACCACGCCCATCGTGCCGACGCTCGCGCCGCCGTAGACCAGGCCGATGCCGCGCTGGGCCAGCAGCTTGCCGAGCGCCGCCGCCTGCTCGGCGTAGCGGGGCGAGAACCCCATCGACGAGCCGCAGAACACGCAGATCCGGCTCATCAGTGGGTGTCCTCCCAGGCCTGGTAGGACTCCTGGACCACGCGGACGGCGTCGTCGATGTCGTCGGTGACGTGCAGCAGGTCCAGGTCGTGCGGGCTCACCTTGCCCTGGGCCTGCACGGTCTTGGCGATCCAGTCGTAGAGCCCGCCCCAGTACTCGCTGCCGAACAGCACGACCGGGAATTTCGTGACCTTTTTCGTCTGCACCAGCGTCAGCGCTTCGAACAGCTCGTCGAGCGTGCCGAAGCCGCCCGGCAGGCAGATGAAGGCCTGCGAATACTTGATGAACATCGTCTTCCGGGCGAAGAAGTACCGGAAGTTGACGCCCAGGTCGACCCACGGGTTCAGGCCCTGCTCGAACGGCAGCTCGATGCCCAGCCCGACGGAGAAGCCGCCGGCCTCGGCCGCGCCGCGGTTGACCGCCTCCATCGCACCCGGGCCGCCGCCGGTCATCACGGCGAACCCGGCGTTGGCCAGCGCGCCGCCGATCTTCCGGCCGAGTTCGTACTCGGGGTCGTCGCGTTTGGTGCGCGCCGAGCCGAACACCGTGACCGCGCGCGGGACCTCGGCGAGCGCGCCGAAGCCCTCGACGAACTCGGCCTGGATCCGCAGGACGCGCCACGGGTCGGTGTGCACCCAGTCGCTCGGGCCGCGCGAGTCCAGCAGCCGCTGGTCGGTGGTGCTGCCCTGGTCGCGGCGGTCGCGACGCAGCACGACCGGGCCCTTGTGGCGCTCGACCGGGCGTTCGGGGTACTGGCCGTCCGGCCATTCAGACTGTTCGCTCACTACGCCATGCTACGGCCTGGCCGCCGGCGAGAAGGTCAGGAGCGCGATGGCGGGCTCCTTACCGGGCCATGAACCGAAGTCATCCGCGTAGCAACTTCCCTGGCCGTCGAAGGATTCATCCGACCGGGTGCATTCCTTGGCGCCGTTGACGACCGTGCCGTACAGCACTTTCGAAGGTGCAGCCAGCGGTCGCGCGCGCACCCTCGGCGCGGCAGGTCCACAGTGGACCAGTCGAGGCCGGGCGGCCGCCGCTTTCCGCGACGGCGGCGCCGATGACCTACCGTGGGGAGATGACCGAACCGCTCGGCGCGCGGATCCGGCGGCTGCGCACCGGCCGGGGCTGGACCCAGCGCGAGCTGGCCGAGCCGGGGTACGACCGCGGGTTCCTGGCGAAGGTCGAGACCGGCAGCCGGGTGCCGTCGGAGGAGATGCTGGCCTATCTGGCGCGACGGCTCGGCCTGACCGTCGACGAGCTGCGGTTCGGCCGCCCTCGGGGCATCGCCGACGAGCTGCGCGCGTCCCTCGACGAGGGTTACCGCGACCTCGAACAGGGCCGGGTCGCCCTCGCCGAAGAACGGTTCGCGGCCGTCGGGAAGCAGGCCGCGGGCTACCACCTCGACGACGTCGAGTGCTACGCGCGGTTCTGCATCGCCGAGGTGCGGTGGCAGCTTTTCGACGTCGAAGGCGCGCAGAAGCAGCTGGAGCACGCCGAGGAGCTGGCCGGGACCGCGCCGCCGTGGCTGCGGGCGATGATCGTGCACCGCTGGTCGGGCTGCCGGTACCTGAGCGGCGACGCCGGTGCGGCGATCGCCCGCGTCGACGAAGAGCTGGCGTCCGCACAGGATGATCCCGACGCCGAGTTGTGCCTGCTCAGCGCGTTGATCCACCCGCTGATGGAGATGGGCGGCCTGCACCGGGCGCAGCGCGCGGCCGTCGCCGGACGGCGGCTCGCGAAGGCGGCGACGCGGCCGGACTTCGTCGCGCGGTTCCACCGGCAGGCGTCGCAGGTGTGGCAGGCGACGGGACAGTCCGGCCGCGCGGAGCAGGACCTCATCGAGGCGTGCCGCCTGTTCGCGTCGGTGGGCTTCGACCGCGACGCGGCGCGGTGCCGGTGGGCCCGCGGGTATCTGCTGCGACGGCGGGGCCGCTTGGGCGAGGCACGCTCGGAGTTGACGTCGGCGCGTGACCAGTTGGCGGCGATCGGCGCGGAAGAGGGTTTCGCGGGGGCGACACTCGAGCTGGCCGAGGTCCGGCTGCGGCAGGGTGCGCCCGCCGAGGCGGCGGCGCTGGTCTCGGAAGTCTGGCCGCTGCTGGCCCAGGACGTCGAATCCCTGGGCGAGGCGACGGGCCTGCGGGGGCAGATCGCGCAGGCCGAAGGCGACCTTCCCACCGCGACCAGGCTCCTGCGCGAGGCGGCCGGGATCCAGACCCGGGCGGCACTGCACGGCGCGGCGGTTTCGACGGCGCTGAGGCTCGGTGACGTGCTCCGGCAACGTGGTCAGCTGGACGAAGCCGTCGAGGCGTATCGACGCGGACTCGACTCGGCGGCCGGTACCGAAGGCTGATTTTCGCCGGACCGCGGGGCTCGCTAGCCGAACTTCCTACCAAAGTTGGTGAATTGGTTCAGACCAGTCGTCAACCCAGCCATTTCCTGCGGTTTCGCGAATCGCCGTGATCTTCGGTGCGCGGCGCTACGCCGTTCGGCTCATTGACCGGCTGACGAGCGGAACCTTTACTCGGACGCGTCCGGAGCAATAACAGCAGTTATCACACCGGACACACTCCTGGACGTCCGGCGGAAAGGCACCTGAGTGAGCGAGAGCGTCGGTGAACGCCTGCGTGAGCTGCGCACCGAGCGCGGGCTCACGCAGCGCGAACTGGCCGGCCCGCAGTACTCCGCGGCGTACGTGTCGTCGGTCGAGACCGGCGCGCGGACGCCGTCGGGCGACGCGCTGCGGTTCTTCGCCCAGCAGCTGGGCATCGACCCCGACGAGCTGCTCGGCGGCAGCTCCCCGCGGGAGCTGCTCGAGCTGGACCTCGAGCTGATCGAGACGGCGGAGAAGTTCCTGGCCGGCGACGCGCGCCGCGCGACGCCGCGGATGCAGCGGATCCGGCGCCAGGCCGAGCGCCTGGAACGGCCGCGGCAGTTGGGGATCGCGTTGCTGTGGCTGGCCGGGTACTCGACCGGCGACGCCCGCACGAAGTACGTCGCGGAAGCCGAAACGGCGTTGGCGGACGAGCCGCCGCCGGTGCGGGCGATGGTCGTGCCGCTGCGCGCGGCGGTGCTGTCCGGCTGGGGCGAGGCACAGTATTCCTTGCACCTGCTGGAAACCTGCCACGCGGAGCTGGTGCGCGACGGGTACCCGCAGCCGTCGATGCTGCTGACGCTGCGGGCGTGCCTGGCCGAGCGGCACCTGCGGCAAGGCGACCTGGAGCGGGCCGTGGAGTACGCCGAGTCGGCGCTGCGGCTCATGCGGGGCGGCCCGGCGGTGCTGGCCGAGCTGACCCGCAGCCACGTCGAGGTGTGCCGCAGCCACCTGGCGGCGGACCGGTTCGCCGACGCGGCCGCGTCCGTCGCCGCGGCGTACGAGCTCATGCAGGAACGGGCCCTGCACCCGGCGATGGCGCACTGCCTGCTGGCCAGGGCCCGGGTCCGCGGCCGCGCGGGTGACGTCGAGGGCGCGCTCGCCGACCTCGGCGCGGCGCGGGAAACGGCGTGGCCCGGCGACGTCCCGGCGATCACCGTCGAGCTGGCGGCGGAGTACCTGGCGGCAGGCCGGCTGGAGACCGCGGGCGCGCTGCTCGACCAGGTGCGTCCGGCCGTCGTGGCGGGCACGGCGCTGGCGGCGGAGCTGCGGCTGCAGCTGGGGTCGCTGGCCCGGGCACGCGGTGACGCCCGGGGTGCGGCGGAGTTCCTTCGGGCGGCCGTCGAGCTGGCGACCGGGCTCGGGGCACGCGGGGTGCTGGTGCGGGCGCTGCGGCCGTTGAGCGAGCTGCTGGGCGAGACCGGGCGGCAGGAAGAAGCCGCGAACGTGCTGCGGAACGGGCTGATCGCGTTGGGCGCCGAAGCCGACTGACATCGTAAACGCGCGGAGAATCCAGGGCACCGCCGGTTGTCTAGACCACCCGTTCGTAGGTAGTCAGCGCTTTCCCCCGGTCCCTATCGTGGACGGACACGCCGCGTACGCCCCTCGACGACGATGGGAGCCGGTATGTCCGGTCGCAGAACCCGCTTGGTCGGAACCCTGCTGGCGGCGGTGCTAGCCGTCCCGCTGCTCGTGTCGGCCCCCGCGCAGGGGGCGGTGCAGGCCGACACGTGCGCGGTGAAGTCGCGGCCCGCGGGCAAGGTCCTGCAGGGGTACTGGGAGAACTGGGACGGCGCCGCGAACGGCGTCCACCCCGGTCTCGGCTGGATCCCGATCACCGACAGCCGCATGGCGCAGCACGGCTACAACGTCATCAACGCCGCCTTCCCGGTGATCCGGTCCGACGGGACCGTGCTGTGGGAGAACGGGATGGACGCCGGCGTCCGGGTGTCGACGCCCGCCGAGATGTGCGCGGCGAAGGCCGCGGGCGCGACGATCCTGATGTCGATCGGCGGCGCGGCCGCCGGGATCGACCTGTCTTCGCCGGCGGTGGCCGACAAGTTCGTCGCGACGATCGTGCCTCTGTTGAAGCAGTACAACTTCGACGGGATCGACATCGACATCGAGACCGGGCTGATCGGCAGCGGGAACATCAAGACGCTCTCGGCGTCGCAGGCCAACCTGGTCCGGATCATCGACGGCGTGCTCGCGCAGATGCCGTCGAACTTCGGGCTGACGATGGCGCCGGAGACCGCGTACGTGACCGGCGGCAGCATCACCTACGGCTCGATCTGGGGCGCGTACCTGCCGATCGTCAAGAAGTACGCGGACAACGGCCGCCTGTGGTGGCTGAACATGCAGTACTACAACGGGTCCATGTACGGCTGTTCCGGCGACTCGTACCAGGCCGGGACCGTGCAGGGCTTCACCGTGCAGACCCAGTGCCTGAACCAGGGCCTGGTCGTGCAGGGCACGACGATCCGGGTGCCGTACGACAAGCAGGTCCCGGGTCTGCCGGCGCAGCCGGGAGCGGGCGGCGGGTACCTGTCGACGAGCCTGGTTTCCCAGGCGTGGCGGTCGGTTCCGGGGCTGAAGGGCCTGATGGACTGGTCGATCAACTGGGACGGCTCGAAGGGCTGGACGTTCGGCACCAACGTCAAGGCGCTGCAGGGCCGCTAGGAGTCGCCGGCCGGGATCGGGTCGTCGTATTCGCCCGACTGGCCCGCGTAGGACCGGCCGTCCGGGAACGGCCACGGGTTCGGGACGCAGCCGTGCAGCCCGAGCGTCTGCTGCTCCATCACCGGCGCCGGCCGGCCGGGGCCCGGGCACAGCTCGTGGCCGTGGCCGAGCCGGTGCCCGGTCTCGTGGGTGACCATGTACTGGCGGTACTGCGCGAGCGGGGCACCGTAGTTCGGCACGGCGTTGGCCCAGCGGGCGACGTCGAGCACGACGTTGCTGCCGTTGCGGCAGGAGGTGTAGCCGTCCGGGGAGCCGCCGCACAGCTTGTCGCGGCTGGCGGGCGTGGCCAGGTAGATGGTGAAGTCGGCGTCGTCGTCCGGGCCGACCTGCTGCAGCCGCCACTCGCCGCCGCCGGTCCAGCCCCGCGGGTCGCCGAGGATGCCGCGGATGTCCTTGGCGAACGCCACCGGCCCGACGCCGTCGATGTCGGTCTCGAGCGCGATCCGGTAGCGCATGAGCTTGCCCTGGGTGCCGGCCACCTCGTCGCTGCCGGCGGTGAACATCCACTGGCCGGAGCCGGTCCGCGGGAAGGTGATCTGCTGCGCGGCCTGGGTCACCGGCGGCTTCTCGCCCGGCGGCGGCGGGAGGGCGGTGGCGGCCCCGATGTCGGTGCGGACCGGCCCGGCCGCCGGCGCGGCGACGGGCTGCTGTTCACAGGCGGTCAACCCGCCGACGACCGCCAGCGCGAGCACGGCAACGGCAACGGCCCGTCTCGCGGATTTCGCCATGGTTCCTCCCGGAGCACCCTCAGCAGGAGATACGGCCGGTGGCGCGGAAAAGTTGCGGTGACGTCCGACGCCGGAGCGTCACCGCAGCTCAACGCCCACGGGTGTGACGACGGCCACTCAGGACAGGAACTTGCGCAGCACCTCGGTCACCTGGCGGATCTCCGCCGTGTGGACGTTCTCCTGCTTCGTGTGCGCCAGCGTGGGGTTGCCCGGCCCGAAGTTCACCGCCGGCATTCCCAGCGCCGCGAAGCGCGCTACGTCCGTCCAGCCCAGCTTCGCCGCCGCGCGGCCGCCTGCCGCCGTCACCAGCTCGGCCGCCGCCGGGGCCGACAGGCCCGGCAACGCTCCCGGTGAAAGGTCCACAACGGACAGTTCGTAACCGTGGAACACCTCGCGCAGGTGGCGCTCGGCCGCCACCGGGTCGCGGTCCGGGGCGAAGCGGTGGTTCACCGTGAGGACCGCCGAATCCGGGACGACGTTCCCGGCCACGCCGCCACCGACCGACGTCGCCTGCAGGCCCTCGCGGTAGGTGAGCCCGTCGATGTCCACGACGCGCGGCGAGTACTCCGCCAGCCGCCGCAGGGGCTCGGCCAGCGCGTGGATCGCGTTCTCCCCCATCCACGCCCGCGCGGTGTGCGCGCGCTTGCCGGACAGGCGCAGCTCGACGCGCATCGTGCCCTGGCAGCCCGCCTCGATCACGCCGTTCGACGGCTCGCCGACGATCGCCAGGTCCCCCGCGAGCCACTCCGGCAGCTCGCGCTCGATCCGGCCGAGGCCGTTCTTGACCGCTTCGACCTCTTCGTTGTCGTAGAAGACGAACGTGACGTCGTGCTTCGGCGAGGGCAGCGTCGCGGCGAGGTGCAGGAACACCGCGTCGCCGCTCTTCATGTCGACCGTGCCGAGGCCGTGCAGGATCTCGTCGTCTCCGGTGCCTTCGCGCCGAGAAGGCAGGTTGCCGTTTTCCGGCACGGTGTCCAGGTGCCCGGCGAGCACGACCCGCGACGCGCGGCCGAGGTTCGTGCGCGCGAGGACGGCGTCGCCGTTGCGGATCACCTCGAGGTGCGGAGCCTGCTTCCGAAGCGCTTCCTGCACCGCCGTCGCCAGCTCGGCCTCCGCCCCGGACACGCTGAAGACGTCCACGAGCGCGGCGGTCAGGTCCACGGGGTCGGCGTGCAGGTCGAGGCTCATGCCCGGCACGCTACCGTGAGGGTGTGCGTAGGTTCCCGGTCGCCGTGGGCGGCGCGTTGCTGGTACTGGTCCTGTCCGGCTGCGGCAACGAAGCCGGCCCGACCCCCAAGCAGGGTGGCGAGCCCGGGCCGGACGCGCTCCCGGTGAAGCTGGACGCGCTGACCGCCGACCAGTGCTACGCGAGCCCGCGGACCCAGCTGCCGAAGGGCTGCGAGAAGTACGTCACCGAGGTCGCCAACGTCCCGGGCACGGCCCGCAAGCGCGCGAACGACCGCGACCCGCAGCTGGTCGCCGAGGCCGACAAGCTCGAGCAGGCGGTCGGCGAGTTCCGCGGCGCCGGCTGCACGACCGTGCCCGACCCCGGTGGTCCCTGCACGCAGGCGCTGGTCGACGTCGCCGGTGCTCTCGGCAGCCTGAAGAAGCAGGTAGCCGCCGAGCCCACGACCAGTTGACCCAGCTCACTCGGCTACGGTGAAGGCCGTGAGCGAGCAGAGCCCGAACCCCGAAACGACCGGCGCCAGCGGCGTCGGGCTGGCCACCGTCGCGACCGACGGGACGGTCCTCGACACCTGGTACCCGCACCCGAAGCTGACCGAAGCCGGCACGTCCGGGACCGAGCGCCTGAGCGCGGAAGAGGCCACCGCGCTGCTCGGCGAGGCCGCCGCGGCGCTGCTCGGCCCGGACACCGACCGCGGGGTCGAGGTCGTCGCCGTCCGCACCACGATCGGCAAGCTGGCCGACGCGCCCGCGGACCCGCACGACATGTACCTGCGGCTGCACCTGCTCTCACACCGGCTGGTCCGCCCGCACGGCCAGAACCTCGACGGCATGTTCGGCCTGCTGGCCAACGTCGTGTGGACCAACCACGGCCCGTGCCCGGTCGAGGGCTTCGAGACGACGCGGCTGCGGCTGCGCTCGCGCGGCGCGGTGACCGTCTACAGCGTCGACAAGTTCCCGCGGATGGTCGACTACGTCCTGCCGGCCGGTGTCCGGATCGGCGACGCCGACCGTGTCCGGCTCGGCGCGCACCTGGCGACCGGCACGACCGTGATGCACGAGGGCTTCGTGAACTTCAACGCCGGCACGCTCGGCGCGTCGATGGTCGAGGGCCGGATCTCGGCCGGCGTCGTGGTCGGCGACGGCTCGGACGTCGGCGGCGGCGCGTCGATCATGGGCATGCTTTCGGGCGGTGGCAAGGAGACGATCTCGCTGGGCGAGCGCTGCCTGATCGGCGCGAACGGTGGCGTCGGGATCTCGCTGGGCGACGACACGGTCGTCGAGGCGGGGCTGTACGTCACGGCGGGGACGAAGGTCGTCGTCGAGGGCAAGGTCGTCAAGGCCCGCGAGCTCAACGGCATCTCGGGTGCGGTCTTCCGCCGCAACTCCGCGACCGGCGCGGTCGAGGTCGTGGCGCGGACCGGCTCCGGCGTCGAGCTGAATTCGATCCTGCACGCCAACTGAGGCCTTCGACGATCCCGGTTGTTCACCTACCATTCATGTGGTGACCACCGAATCGTTGCCTCGCACCCCGGCCGAGCTGGGCCTGCCCGAGCTTCCGGTCGAGGTGGGCCCGGCGGATCCGGCCGGCCACCACGTCCGGGCCAAGCTCGATCGGGAGATCCGCGCCCTCCTCGCGCACGAAGCCGGCACGCGCTCCGGCGCCGACCCCGAGGACCTGCACCAGATGCGCGTCGCCCTGCGGCGGATGCGCAGCGTGCTGAAGCTGTCCGGCCCGCTGGTCGGCGACGGCGCCGAGCCGGTGCGCGCCGAGCTGGGCTGGCTCGGCCAGTCGCTCGGCGAGGTGCGCGACTACGACGTCCTCATCGGGCACCTGCGCGAGGTCATCGCCGACTTCGAGGTCCGCGACCAGGCCGCCGGGCGACGGCTGGTGTCCCGGTTCGTCACCGAGCGCGCCGCGGCGAAGCGCCGGCTGACCCGGGCGCTGTCCAGCGCGCGCTACTCGACGCTGCTGCGCGAGGTCAGCTTGCTGACGACCGACCGTGACGCCGCCGCCGAGGCGGCCGAGCACCAGCACGACCTGGTCGCCGGGCTGGCGAAGCCGCACCGCAAGCTCGCCAAGGCCGTCCGCGCGCTGCCCGCCGACCCGCCCGACGACGACCTGCACGCCCTGCGCATCCACGGCAAGAAGCTGCGGTACGCCGCCGAGCTGGCCCAGACGTCGGCGAAGAAGAAGCGGGCCAAGCGGATCACGAAGCTGATCAAGGCGACGAAGGACTTCCAGACCGTGCTGGGCGATCACCAGGACGCGGTGATCGCGGCCGAGCGGATGCGCACGGTGCTGGCGACAGCGGACGGCGAGGTCGGCTTCGTCGCCGGCCGGATCGCCGAGCGCGAGCTGGCCAGGCGGGCCGAGGCCCGCGCGGCCTGGCACGACTCCTGGACCGTGGTCGACGACGCGGCCCGGGCCCTGCACACCTGACGCACAGCGGGATGTCGTGACGTCCGGTCAGGCCACCGACCAGACGTACCCGTCCGGCCGGATGAGCACCCGCCGGCCATCCTCGGCCTCGTAAGCCGCGTACGCGTAGCCGCCGTCGTCGACCAGGTCCGCTCCCGTCGCGACGCTGCCGGCGGGCAGGATCCGGTACCCCGTCGTCGGCCCGTCGCCGAAGACCAGCTCCGTCGCGTGCGGGCCGGCGAACAGCTCGAACAGCCGGACGCGCTTGCCGTTCGCGTCGGCCAGCGGTGCGTCCGGGGCGCGGTCGCCGGGGCGCAGCGCGCCGGTGCCGGCCGGGGACAGCGGGCCGCCGCGGTAGCTGATGTCCAGCTGCTGGAAGTCCTCGCCGCGCTGGTGCGCGTCCTCGTCGCCGTCGACGTACTTCTGCATCAGCTCCGTCGAGATCCCGAGCACGCGCGCCGCGTTCGTCCGGCGCTCGGCCTCGTAGCTGTCGAGCAGCTCGGGTGAGCCGTCCGCGAGCTTCCAGCCCAGGTTGTAGCCGTCCTGGACGCCGGTGTTCAGGCCCTGGCCGCCGGTCGGCGGGTGGACGTGCGCCGCGTCGCCGGCCAGGAAGACCCGCCCGTCGCGGAACCGCGCCGCCAGCCGGACGTTCGGCCGCCACACCGTCGACCAGGCCAGGTCGGACAGCTCGACGGTGCCGCCGCCGAGGGCGTCCAGCCGGGCCTGGACCGCGGGCAGGGCGGTCTCGGCGTCCAGCTCGCCCTCGCCGAGCGGCGCGCCGAACTGGAACCACGGGGTGCCCGGCAGCGGGCTGAACATCATGCCGCTCATCGGGTCCTCCGGCGTCGCGAACCAGTGGCCGTACGCGCGGTCCAGGCCCTCGGCGTGGACGTCGCCGAGCAGCATCCGGATCGACTCGTCGGTGCTGCCCTCGAACGCGATCCCCAGCGCCTTGCGGACGAAGCTCTTGCCGCCGTCGGCGCCGACCAGGTACTCGGCGCGGACGGTCTCGCCCGTGCTCAGCCTGGCCGTGACGCCGTCGGCGTCCTGCTCGAAGCCGGTCAGCGCGGTGTCGAGCTCGACGTGGACGGCGAACTCGGCGAGCCGGTCGCGCAGGATGCCCTCGGTCTGCGACTGGCCGAGGAACCAGCCGGTCGGGTACGGCTTGTCCGGGGTCGGCTCGACCAGGTCGAACATCATCCGCTCGCCGACGACCTCGCCGCCGAGGTGGATCTGCATCGGCACCGGCGCGGCGCCCGCGGCCAGCACCGCGTCGAGGACGCCGAGGTCCTCGAAGACTTCCAGCGTGCGCGGCTGCAGGCCGTCGCCGCGCGAACCGGCGAAGAACGTCTCCGCCTTGTCGATGATCCGCACCGCGACGTCGCGCCGCGCCAGCTCGATGGCCAGCGTCAGCCCGGTCGGTCCCGCCCCCGCGATCAGCACTCGGGTGTCCATGTCGTCCTCCCAGTGAATTGAAATTCAGTGAATCTCGATTCAGAATGGCACTGCTAGCGTCCCGCGTCAAGGAGGTGGCGGTGAACCGCAAGGAGAAGGCCGCGGAGACCGAGACCGCGCTGAAGGCGGCGGCCCGGCGCGTGTTCGCGCGGAAGGGCTACCTGAACACGAAGATCACCGACATCACCGCCGAGGCGGGCCGGGCCGCGGGGTCGTTCTACAACCACTTCGCGAGCAAGGAAGAGCTGCTCGAAGCGCTCCTGGCCGACCTGGCGGCGGCCAACGACGAGAGCGCGCTGTCCGAGGGGCACCTGTCGGACTTCAGCCACCCGGCGGCCGTGCGCTGGCACGTGGCCCAGTACTGGGACTTCTACAAGGAGCACGCGGCGACGATGCAGGCGCTGCGCCAGGCGGCGATGGTCAACGACGCGTTCGCCCGGACGATGGCGAGCTTCGGCGCGACGCAGGCGGCGGACCTCCACGGCCACCTGGCGCACGTCACGGCGGCGGGCATGCGGCTGCCGGCGCGCACGGAGCTGTCGATCGCGATGATGTACCAGCTGGTGGACAGCTTCGCGCAGACGTGGCTGCTCGACCCGGCCCCGGCCGGGTGGACCCCGCCGACCGACGAAGAGGCGGTCGAGGCGCTCACCCGGTTCGTCTACCGGGGCTTCACGGGCCGGGACTACTAGGGAGCGTCGGTGGCGCGCTCATCGCCGCCGCCAGGAACGTGATCGCCCAGCGCCGGGCCGGTTCGCCCGCCGCCGGGGACACGGGCTGCCCGTTGTAGACCTCGACGCGGTCCACGGCCGCCACGGCGAGGATGCCCCGGATCCGGAACCACAGCTCCGCCGCGGAAAGGCCGGGCAACGCGCGCCCGAAGGCCGCCAGGTAGCGATCGCGGACCGCGGCATCGGCCGACCCGGTCCAGGCGCGCATCTCCTCGGCCGGGTCGCCGATGATCCGCATGATCAGCCGGGACGTCCGGGCGCCGCCCTCGTCGCCGGCCAGCATCGCGTCGAACAACGGTCCCGCGAAGGCCTCGACCAGTTCGGCGACCGGCGGGTCCGGAGTCCGGGCGAGCAGCCGGTCGAGCCCGGCGGCCTGGGCGGCGATGATGGGCTCGACCACGCGGCGGACGACCGCGGCCAAGAGCTCCGCCTTCGACCCGAAGTGGTATCCGATCGCGGCCAGGTTCGCGCCGGCGAGCTCGGTGATCGCGCGGACCGAGGCGCCACGGAAACCGTGCTCGGCGAAAAGCTGTTCGGCCGCGTCGAGGAGCTGCGAGCGGGTGTCGGGTGGTGCCACGTGTGCCACTATACGGGTGACTCAAACGAACGTATGAATGAACGGGGTTGCCATGAAGCTGCTCGTGTACGGCGCCGGGGTCACCGGCAGCCTGTTCGCCGCCCGCATGCACGAGGCCGGGCACGACGTCTCGCTCCTCGCCCGGGGCGAGCGCCTGGCCGCCCTGCGCCGGCACGACGTGCGGCTCGCCGAGGAGGACAGCCCGGACATCAAGCGGGTAGGGGTGCCGGTGGTCGAGCACCCGGCCGGCGGGTACGACCTGATCGCCGTCTTCGTCCGCGCCCAGCAGATCGACGCCGTGCTGAAGTCACTCGCCGACGTCGAAGGCGACGTGCTGTTCCTGTTCAACTGGGCGGCCGGTGCGGAGCCGCTGGGCGCGGTGATCGGCCACGAGCGCGTGCTGCTCGGCTTTCCCACGGACGGCGGCACGATGGACGGCGACGTGGTCCGCTACCGCGCGACCAGCCACCTGACCCGCCTGGTCGCGATGCCGATCGGCGAACCCGACGGCGGGATCACCCCGCGCCTGGACCGGATCGTGCGGGCGTTGCGGAGCGCCGGGATCAACGCCAAGGCCAAGCCGCGGATGGACGCCTGGCTCAAGACGCACGCCGCGTTCGAGGTGCCGCTCGGGCAGGCGGTGGCGGCGGCCGGCGGTCCGGTGGCGCTGGCCGGCGATCCGGACGCGGTCCGCGGCATGCTCCGCCTCATGCGGCGGAACCTGGGCGCCCTGTCGACGCCGCCGGTCCCGCGCGGGTTCGCCGCGTTGCGGACGCTGCCGGAAGGACTGCTCGTGGCCGTGTTGCGCCGCTTCTTGCGGGGCCCGACGGCCGTGCACAGCGGGCTCAGCGACACTTCGCCCGCGGCGGCGGCCGAACTGGCGCGGCTGGCCGAGCAGATCCGTGCCTAGCCGCGCACCCGCGGCGGACTACTCGCTCAGGCGCTCCACGGCGGCGTCGACGCGCTCGTCGGTCGCGGTCAGCGCGACGCGGACGTGGTTGGCGCCCTTCGGCCCGTAGAACGTCCCCGGCGCCACCAAGATCCCGCGGTCGGCGAGCCAGGCGACCGTCGCGCGGGCGTCCTCGTCGCGAGTCGCCCACAGGTACAGGCCGGCCTCGGAGTGGTCGATGCGGAACCCGTTGTCCTGCAACGCCTTCCGCAGTGACAGCCGACGCCGCGCATAGCGCTCGCGCTGGGCGGAAAGGGCCTCGTCATCGGTCAGGGCGGCGACCATCGCCTCCTGGACCGGGCGCGGCACGATCATGCCCGCGTGCTTGCGGACGTCGAGCAGCTGCTTGATCAGCCGCGGGTCACCGGTCAGGAAGCCGGCGCGGTAGCTGGCCAGGTTCGCCGACTTGGACAGCGAGTGCACGGCGATCAGGCCGTCCGTGCGGCCGTCGCAGACGTCCGGGTGCAGGATCGACAGCGGTTCGGTGTCCCAGCCGAGCGCCAGGTAGCACTCGTCCGACACCACCACGACGTCGCGCTCGCGGGCCCACTCGACGACCTTGCGCAGATGCTCGACCGGCAGCACCTTGCCGGTCGGGTTGGACGGCGAGTTCAGCCAGATCATCGCCGGCTTCTGCGGGCCCAGCGCGACCGTGCTGTCGGCACGCAGGATCGACGCGCCCGCCAGCAGCGCTCCGACCTCGTAGGTCGGGTAGGCCAGCTCCGGGATGACCACGACGTCGCCGGGACCGAAGCCGAGCAGCCGCGGCAGCCAGGCGACGGCCTCCTTCGACCCGATCGTCGGCAGCACGGCGTCCGGCTCGATGCCGGTGACGCCGTGCCGGCGGCCGAGGGCGGCGATGGCCGCCGCGCGCAGGGCCGGGATGCCGTGCGTGGTCGGGTAGCCCGGGATCTCCGACACCGACGCGAGCGCGTCGCGGATGCCGGCCGGGACCGGGTCGACCGGCGTGCCGATGGAGAGGTCGACCACCCCGCCGGGGTGCGCGCTCGCCGTGGCCTTGACCTCGGCGAGCGAATCCCAGGGGAAGTCGGGCAGCGCGACGCGGCTCATTCGCCCTGCGGCGGCAGCGCCTTGATGAACGCCGGGTCGTGCGCGGTCTTGCCCACCTTGGAGGCGCCGCCGGGCGAGCCCAGCTCGTCGAAGAAGTCGACGTTGGCCTTGGTGTAGTCCGACCAGTTGTCCGGGACGTCGTCCTCGTAGTAGATCGCCTCGACCGGGCAGACCGGCTCGCAGGCGCCGCAGTCGACGCACTCGTCCGGGTGGATGTACAGCATCCGCTCGCCCTCGTAGATGCAGTCCACGGGGCACTCGTCGATACACGCCTTGTCGAGCACGTCGACGCAGGGCTCGGCGATCACGTAGGTCACTGCGCACTCCTGCTTTTCTCTGCAAACAGCCAGTCGTGGCCGACACTACGCGGTTCGGCCACCCGATCGGTTGGTGAGGCAAGCCTTAGCCATACCCGGGGTATGGCGCGTGCTCACCGCTCCCGGCGGCGCGGGGGCGGGGTGGCCCGGGCGTCGCCGGTGATGACGAACCGCGGCTTGGGCGCCTCGTCTGCGTCGCTTTCGGGCTTCTTCTCCCCCACGGCGCGGTTGAACCCCTCGGAGATCTCGTCGACGAGCTTCTCGCTGTGCCGCTCGTCCTTGCGCTGGATGCCCACGGCCACCTCCTCGGGAAATCCGCTCCGCGACTTTCACGGCCTTGGGGACAATCTAGCGGTGAACACCCCCGAAACGCTCGAAATCGCCTGCAGCAGAGCATGGCCGCCGCTGGTCGAGGAACCCTTGGGAAACTGGCGGCTGCGCTGGGCCGGCGGCTTCACCGGACGCGCGAACAGCGTGCTCGCGGTGGGCGACGCCGGTCGCCCGGTGGCCGAGGCGCTGCGCGCGGTGTGTGACTTCGCCCACGATCGGGGGATCGCGCCGATGGCGCAGGTGGTCCGGGACAGCCCGAACGAGCGCGCGATCGCCGCCGCGGGCTGGGTCGAGGCGAAGGGCCACCGCCGCGGCCACGAGGTCGTCGTGCTCACTGCCCCGCTCGTCACCGCGCCGCCGGTCCCGGGTGTCGTCGTGCACGACCGGCCGACGCCCGGCTGGTGGGAGCTGACGCTCGCCGCCGGGGAGGACACCCCGGCCGCGCGGCGGGTGCTGACCGGCGGGACGGTCGGCTACGGTGTCGCGACGCTCGACGGCGGCACCGCCGGCGTCGTCCGCGGCGCCCTGGTCGACGGCTGGCTGCACGTCGGCCGCCTGGAGGTCGACCCGGCGTTCCGGCGCCGCGGGCTCGCGTCGGCGCTGATGAACACCCTGCACACGTGGGGTGCGGAACAGGGAGCCCGCCGCGCGGTGTTGGAGGTCGCGGAGGCCAATTCGGGCGCGCTCGCGCTCTACGCGGGGCTCGGCTACGCCCCGCACCACAGATACCGGTACTGGGTGCCCGCACCCGGCTCGTGCGAGGATTCGACGTCGTGAAGATCGTGGTAGTGGTCGGCGGAGTGGGCGGGGCCCGCTTCCTGCTGGGTGTCAAGGCGGCCTTGGGCATGGCCGCCGAAGGGAGTTCCGACTCGCCGCATGAGGTGACGGCGCTGGTCAACACCGGCGACGACGTCTGGATGCACGGGCTGCGGATCTGCCCGGACCTGGACACCTGCATGTACACCCTCGGCGGCGGGATCGACAAGGATCGCGGCTGGGGGCACTCGGGCGAGACCTGGGTCGTCAAGGAGGAGCTGGCGGCCTACGGCGCCGAGCCGAGCTGGTTCGGCCTCGGCGACAAGGACATCGCCACCCACCTGATCCGGTCGCGGATGCTGCGCGCGGGCTACCCGCTCTCGGCCGTGACCGAAGCCCTGTGCGACCGCTGGCAGCCCGGCGTCCGGCTGCTGCCGATGTCGGACGACCGCGTCGAGACCCACGTCGTCATCGACGACCCGGAGGAGGACGGCCAGCAGAAGGCCGTGCACTTCCAGGAGTGGTGGGTGCGCTACCGCGCCGAGCCGAAGGCGCACTCGATCGTCGCGGTCGGCGCCGACGAGGCCAAGCCCGCGCCGGGCGTGCTCGACGCCATCTCCGGGGCCGACGCCGTGCTGTTCGCGCCGTCGAACCCGGTGGTTTCGGTGGGCACGGTGCTGGGCGTGCCGGGGGTCCGGGACGCGCTGCGCAGCGGCAAATCCCACGTCGTGGGGGTGTCGCCGATCATCGGTGGCAAGGCGCTGCGCGGGATGGCCGACGCGTGCCTGACCGCGATCGGCGTCGAGACGTCGGCCGAGGCGGTGGGCCGGCACTATGGCTCGCGCAAGGACGGCGGCGTGCTCGACGGCTGGCTGATCGCCGAAGGCGAGACGGCGGACGTGCCGGGCGTGACCGTCCGCGACGTCCCGCTGCTGATGTCCGATGTGGACGCGACCGCGGCGATGGCCCGCGCGGCGCTCGACCTGGCGGGAGCCCCTGTTGACTGACCACGCTTCGCCGAAGCTGGAGATCCTGCCCGTCCCCGGGCTGCCGGAGTTCCGCCCCGGCGACGACCTGACCGGCGCGATCGTCAAGGCCGCGCCCTGGCTGCGGTCCGGTGACGTCCTCGTCGTGACCAGCAAGATCGTCTCGAAGGTCGAGGGCAGGCTCGTCAAGGTGCCCGCCGACCCCGAGGTCCGCGACGCCGAGCGCCGGAAGCTCATCGAGCAGGAGGGCATCCGGGTGGTCGCGCGGATCGCGCGCACGGTGATCACGCAGAACCACCTGGGGATCGTGCAGGCGGCGTCGGGCATCGACGCGTCGAACGTCCGGGGCGACGAGGTCGCGCTGCTGCCTGCGGACCCGGACGCGTCGGCACTGGCCCTGCGCAACGGGCTGCGCGAACGGCTCGGCGTCGAAGTCGCGGTGGTCGTCACGGACACGATGGGCCGCGCGTGGCGGGTCGGGCAGACCGACGCCGCGATCGGGTCGTCCGGGCTACGCGTGCTGCACGCCTACCGCGGCGAGGTGGACGGGCAGGGCAACGAGCTGGCCGTCACCGAGGTCGCGATCGCCGACGAGCTGGCCGCGGCCGCCGACCTGGTCAAGGGCAAGCTCGGCGGGACGCCGGTCGCCGTCGTCCGCGGGCTCTTCCTGGAGGACGACGGTTCGACCGCCCGGGACCTCGTCCGCCCGCTCGACGAAGACCTCTTCCGGCTGGGCACCAAGGAGGCCATCGAACAGGGGCGGCGCGCGGCCGTGCCGTCCCGGCGCTCGGTGCGGCAGTTCTCGGACGAGCCGGTGGACCCGGCCGCGATGCGCCGGGCCGTGGCGTCCGCGCTGACCGCGCCCGCGCCGCACCACACGCACCCGGTGCGGTTCGTCTGGCTGCGCGACAGCGGCCTGCGGCACAAGCTGCTCGACGCGATGCGCGAGTCGTGGCGGGCCGACCTGTCGGGGGACGAGTTCACCCCGGAGCAGATCGCGAAGCGGCTCAGCCGCGGCGACATCCTTTACCGCGCCCCGGAAGTCGTCATCCCGTTCCTGGTCCCCGACGGCGCGCACACCTACCGCGACGAGCGCCGCAACGACTGCGAGAAGACGATGTTCACCGTCGCCGGCGGCGCCGCGGTGCAGGGCCTGCTGGTCTCGCTGGCCGCCGAAGGGCTCGGTTCGTGCTGGATCGGGTCGACGATCTTCGCCGCGGACGTCGTCCGGGACGTCCTGGGCCTCGGCGAGCGCTGGCAGCCGCTCGGCTCGGTCGCGATCGGCGTCCCGCTCGACGATCCCGGCCCACGCGGGCCGATCACCCCCGGAGAAGGGCTGCTGGAGCTGTGAACCTGCACGCGGACGCCGTCACGACGCTGGGTTCGTGGCGGCCTGCGCTCGCTTCCCAGGAGTCGTTGCGGCAGGCGTTCCTCGGGTTCCTCGCCGCGCGAGAGGACTCGTGTCAGCGTTCGTGCGCCGCCGGGCACCTCACGGCGTCGGCGGTGCTCCTCGACCACACCGGGACGCGGGTCCTGCTGACGCTGCACCCGCGCGTCGACCGGTGGCTGCAGCTGGGCGGGCACTGCGAGCCCTCCGACGGCACGCTGGCCGGGGCCGCGCTGCGGGAGGCCACCGAGGAGTCCGGCATCTCCGGGCTGCGGATCGGCGACGCGCCGGTGCACCTGGACGTCCACCCGATCACGTGCTCCCTCGGCGTGCCGACGCGGCACTTCGACGTCCGGTACGCGGTGCACGCGCCGCCGGGTGCGGAACCGGTGCGCAGCGACGAGTCCGACGACCTGCGCTGGTGGCCGGCGAACGCGCTCCCGGCGGGGTCCGAAGATCTCGCCGATCTGGTGAAAGCGGCCGTTCCGGCCGGTGCCGGGCACTAGCCTGGGGTGTGGACAGGGAGGGACCACATGGCTACGCAGTTTTCCCAGCGCTTGCACATCCACACCGGCGGCAGCGGCGGCAGCGGGGCGTTCGGCTTCATCGTCGTCGGGTTGCTGATCCTGGCCATCATCGTGGTGGCGGTGCGGGTGTCGAAGGTGCGCCGCGAAGAGGCGATGAAGAACGGCGGCCCGTTCCCGCCCACCGCGAACTTCCCGCCGCAGCAAGGGTTTGCCGGGCCGCCGGGTGCGTTCCCCGCACCGCAGCAGGGGACCGCCGGGTTCCCGCCGCAACCGGGGTCGGGTGGGTTCCCCGCGCCGCAGCCCGGGTTCGCGCCGCCGCAGCCCGGGTTCCCGCCGTCCCAGCCGGGATTCCCGCCGCACCAACAGCAGTACGCGCCGCAGGGGCCGTACGGGCAGCGGCCGCCGGGGCCGGGAGCGGGTCCGCAGAGCTGGTGATCATCCCCTTCGACAGCAGTTCGCCGGTCCCGCCGTTCGAGCAGATCCGGTCCGGGCTCGCGACGCGGATCAACGACCGGAGCCTGCCGGTCGGCACGAAGCTGCCCACGGTCCGGCAGTTCGCCGCCGACCTGGGCATCGCCCCCAACACGGTGGCCCGCGCGTACCGCGAGCTGGAAGAGGCGGGGCTGATCGAGACACGCGGCCGCGCGGGCAGCTTCGTCGCGGCCGCGGGCGACCAGAGCCGCCGCCGGGCCCAGCAGGCCGCGGCGGCGTACGCGGACCTGACCCGTAAGCTCGGCCTGGACGACGCCGAGGCGCTGGCGATCATCCGCGCCGCGCTCGACGAAGGAAGGGGCTGATCATGGGCTTGAGCGTGCTGACGCTGCTGATCATCCTGGTGCCCGTCGCGCTGATCGCGACGCTGGTGATCGTGGTGATCAAGGTGAACAAGCCGAAGCAGCCGCCGTACCCGCCGCTGCAGTACCCGGGTTACCCGCCGCAGCAGGGGTATCCGGGCCAGCAGCCGCCGGGTTACCCGCCGCAGCAGGGATATCCGGGCCAGCAGCCGGGGTATCCGCCGCCGCAGCAGGGGTACCCGGGCCAGCAGCCGGGTTACCCGCCGCAGCAAGGCTTCCCGCCCCAGCAGGGCGGCTATCCCCCGCAGCAGTAGCCGAAGTCCATGAAGGGCACTCTCATGGTCATGAAAGCCATGAAGGTGCCCTTCATGGCTTTCACATCGCGCGGTAGTCGCGCAGCTCGATCCGCGGCCCGAACCGCGGCCGCCGGTGGCCGGCGGCCTCCAGGTACCGCACCGCCCGCTGCCGCTGCGGCGCGTACGGTGCCAGCACCTCCGCCATCCCCGCGTCGTCGAGCTTCAGGCCCAGCACGGCGTTCCCGACCATCGACGGGATGTTGTAGTCGCCGAAGCTGACCGCGTCCGGGTCGCCCCACGCGCGCTGCGCGACCTCCGCCGCCGTCCACACCCCGATGCCCGGCACGTGCCGCAGCAGGTGACGACCCTCGAGACCGCGCAGCTCCACCGCGCGCTCCAGGTGGTGCGCGACGCGGGCCGCGTTGAGCAGGGCCGTGCGGCGCTTGATGTCGACGCCCGCGCGGTGCCAGTGCCAGTCCGGCAGCGACCGCAGCGCCACCGGCGTCGGCGGCACGCGCAGGCGCTCCGGCCCCGGTCCGGGTGCCGGCTCGCCGAAGCGGCGGCACAGCTCGGCCCACGACCGGATCGCCTCCTTGCCGGTCACCTTCTGCTCCAGCACCGCGAGCACCAGCCAGTCCCACACGACACCCGTGGCGCCCAGCCGCAGCCCGGGGTTCTCCCGCCGGGCCCGCGCGACGACGTCGTGGTGCGCGACGAACTCCGAGTCGTCGTCGTGCGCGCCGAGCAGCGCCGGGACGCCGGCGAGCAGGCGATCCGCGCCGTCACCCCAGGCCGCGGCCTCGATGCGGCCGTCCGTCAGCTTGCGCAGCGCGAGCGTGCCCGGGCCGTCCGGCGTGTTCGACGCGAGCCACGTGATGCCGCGCTCGTCGGTGAGGATGTTGAGCGACCCGCGCCCGCGCTTCAGCGGACCCAGGACCGCACCCAGGTCGACCTCGAACGCGGGACGCCAGAACATCGCTACGCGTCGCTCGAGAAGCGGACGGAACCGTCGGGGAGCACGACGTCCGGCCAGATCCGGGCGCCGTCGAGCAGTTCGCAGCCGGCGCCGACGGACACGCCGTCCCCCAGCACGACCCCGCGCAGCACCGCGCCCGCGCCGACGCGCGCGCCGTGCCCGAGCACCGAGCGTTCGACGATCGCGCCCTCGGAGACGGCGGCGCCGTCGAACAGCACCGAGCCGTCGATCTTCGCGCCCGAGCCGACCACCGCCGCGACGCCGATGGTCGAACCGCCGGACAGCTGGGCGTCTTCGGCGACGGAAGCGCCGTCGAGCACGAGGAAATCGCCGGGGCGGCCGGGCAGCGCGGACGTCGGCGCGACGCCCCGCACCAGGTCGGCCGACCCGCGTACGAACGCTTCCGGCGTGCCGACGTCCAGCCAGTAGGACTCGTCGACGAAGCCCTGGATGTGCGCGCCCTGCTCCAGCAGCTGCGGGAACGTCTCACGCTCGACCGAAACCCGGCGCCCGGCCGGGATCGACTCGATCACCGGGCGGCGGAAGACGTAGCAGCCGGCGTTGATCTGGTCGGTCGGCGGGTTCGGCGTCTTCTCGAGGAACGCCTGGACGCGACCGGTTTCGTCGGTCGGCACCGAGCCGAACCGGCTCGGGTCGGGCACGCGCTGCAGGTGCAGCGTGACGTCGGCCTCGGACTCGCGGTGCACGCGCAGCTGCGCGCCGAGGTCCGAGCCGGAGATGATGTCGCCGTTGAAGACGATCACGTGGTCGGCGCGCAGCTTGTCGTAGACGTTGCGGATCGCGCCCGCCGTGTCGAGCGGCTCGTCCTCGACGACGTACTCGAGGTCCAGGCCGATCGACTTGCCGTCGCCGAAGTACTCCTCGAACACCTCGGCACGGTAGCTCGTACCCAGCACGACGTGCCGGATCCCGGCCTCGCGGATGCGCGAGAACAGGTGGCTCAGGTACGGCGTCCCGGCTGTCGGGAGCATCGGCTTCGGCGCCGAAAGGGTCAGTGGCCGCAGTCGCGTGCCCTTGCCCCCGACCAGCACGACGGCGTCGATCTCGACCTCGGACGTCACGGAAATCTCCTCTTGTATCACGCACCGCTGAGCGACAAGCCGCGGGAAACCCTGACGGAGGTCGCCCGGAGGGCCTACCCTAGACAGGAAACAGGCGGGCCTTTCCCCAGAGGGCCCCGGGTCAGTCGGGAGGCCGAGGGGATGGACCCCCGCGATCGGGCGGACGCCCTGCTCGCACGAGCCCAGGCGCGCGGTGTGTTCGTAGTGACACCCGACAGCGCGACGTCACCGATGGACTCGTCGAACACCCAGCAGATACCCCGGGCGCAGATCGACAGCCTCGACCCCGACACGACCACGCAGCTGCCGGCGTCGCTGATCGAGGAGAACGACCACCCGCTGGCCGGCGCGGCGCCGACCCGGCGCCTGGAGGCTCGCAACGGCCGCCGTCCGCAGGCGACGACTCCGCTGAGCACGCCGTCGCCGACCACCCCGATGCACACGCCGCTGGCGCGCCGGCCCCAGGCCGAGCCGATCACGAGCCCGCTGAAGGAGCCGGACCCGGAGGACACCGGCCTGGTGCCGACGGTGACGCAGAACAACGGCAAGTCCGACCTTTCGCGCCGGCTCGACGGGATCTAGCGGGTTTCGAGCTTCAGCCGGAGCGCCAGCCCGAGCTTCGCGGCGGCCAGCACCGGCTTCCAGGCGAGGCCCGGGTGGCGGTCGGCGAGGTACCGGTAGGCGCTGTCGTGGTGCGCCTTGAGCATCTTCTTCGACGCCTGTGACGTCGAGTGCCCGCCGACGTGCATGACGCTCGACGACGGCGCGTAGACGTTCAGCCAGCCCGCCTTCGCCAGCCGGTCGCCGAGGTCGACGTCCTCGAAGTACATGAAGTAGCGCGTGTCGAAGCCGCCGACGGAGTCGAACGCCTCCCGCCGGATCAGCTGGCAGGAACCGGACAGCCAGCCCGACGTGCGCTCGACCGGCGTCCCGGTCTCCTGGCGGTACTGCTTCGTCCAGGGGTTGCCCGGCCAGACCTTCGCGAAGAGCGCGTGCCCGATCCCGCGCCCGAAGGACGGCAGCAGCCGCGCCGAGGGGTAGACGGTGCCGTCGAGGTCGTGGATCAGCGGCCCGAAGGCACCCCCGCGCGGCCAGCGCCGGGCAACGTCGAGCAGGGCGTCGAGTGACCCGGGCTCCCATTCGAGGTCCGGGTTGACGACGACGACCCAGCCGAAGCGGTCGTCCAGCTCGGCGACCCCGCGGTTGGCGGCGGCCCCGTAGCCGACGTTCTCCCCGATGCTGAGCAGCTGCACGTTCTGCCGGTTGGCGGTGGCCTTCTCGAGGGCACCCGCCACGGACGCGTTGTCCGCGACGACCACCTTGACCTCGCGCTCGGTGGCCTTCTCGAGGGTGTCGAGGAAACGCTCGATGGTGTCCTCGGAGAAGTAGGTCACGGTCACGACGCCGACATCGTCGCCATAGCGGGAGTCCTCAGTCACCCGGCCATTGTCCACTCATCACCCAGCGCAACCCCGCCACCCCGCGCCGGGTGACCAAAAGGCGAGCTGTCACCAAAAGTAGTCACCCGAACGCGGCTCGTAAGATCGTCGCGCCATGATGACTCCATGACGGTGCACGCCTTCGTCGACGAGTCAGCACGTGCTGGCAGCTACCTGCTGTGCGCGACGATCGTGGAACCCGCGCAGCTGACCCCCACCCGGCGGGCGTTGATGTCACTCCTGCTCCGCGGTGGCCGCGAACTGCATTTCAAGGAGAAGGAACCTCGCCGCAGGATGCTCATTGATCGAATGGCCGGACTGCCGGTCACTTCGCGGCTCTACGTCGGCACATGCGCGCCCAAGACGGAAGAGGCCGCCCGGCAGCGTTGCCTCGCCCTGCTCGCCCAGGATCTGCTCGCGCTCCAGGCCCATCGGCTGGTTCTCGACACACGCGACCACCGCGACAGCAAGGATCGCCAGACGCTGCAGCATGCGCTGGGCGCTCGCCCGTCGAAGACCGAACTCATCTACGAACACGTCGATTCGACAGCGGAACCGCTTCTGTGAATATCCGACGCGGTCGCGTGGTGCTTCGGAGCGGGCGGCGATTGGCGACGCCGCGCCAGCCCCCTGGTCGTAGACCGGATCGAAGCCTAGGACAGCGAAAAGCCCGCGAGACGACCGTCCGGACGCGTCACGGGCCTTCATACTCGGCCCCACCGGGACCTCGCACAGAAATCATACCATTCTTACCACTGCTGTTTCCTGGCCAGCTGCGCTCAGCGGGTGCGGAGGTGGCGCGACCAGGCCCGCGCGTACGCCTCTCGGTGCCGCTCCGCGGTCGTGGCCCACGAGAACTCCTTCGCGCGCTGCTGAGCCGCCGTCGCCAGCTCGGCCCGGCGGCCCGGGTCCGCCAGCAGCTCCGACAGTCCCGCCGCGACATCACCCGCGCCGACGCCGCAGTACGCCACCGCGTCGCCGCCCACCTCGGGCAGTGACAGGCGGCGGGTGGTCAACACGCACGCGCCGCACGCCATGGCCTCCAGCACCGGGAGCCCGAAACCCTCGCCCAGCGACGGGTAAGCCACCAGGGAAGCGCCGCCGAGGAACCCGGCCAGTGTCCCGAAAGGCAGATATCCGGCCCGGATCACGCGGAGCCGGTGCGGGACGGCGTCCAGTGCCCGCTCCACCTGCGTGTCCCAGCCCGGCTGCCCGGCCAGCACCAACGCCGGTGCGTCGCGCTGCCCGGCCACCGCCCTGGCGAACCCGCGGATCAGCGCCGGCACGTTCTTGCGCGGCTCCAGCGCCCCCAGGAACGCCACGTACGGCGTCCGCCCGAGGCCGACCGCCGAACGGGCAGCCGCCACTTCCGACGGTGACGGTGGGTGAAACCGCTCGGTGTCGACGCCGTGGTGAATGACTTCCAGCAAAGCGTGCCGCACCGGGCCGACGCGGGCCAGTTCCGTCGCCGTCGCCGCCGACGGGACCACGCACAGCGTCGCGCGGCGCAACGCCGTCGCGGTCCACGCGCGGAAGAAGCGCGCCTTCACCGACGAGTGCAGCACGGCGTCGGTGAAGAACGTCGCGTCGTGCAGCGTGACGACCGATGCCGCCGACGTGGCCAGCGGCATCGTGTAGTGCGGCGAGTGGACGACGTCCGCGCCGAGGCGGCGCACCAGCCGGGGCAACGTCGCCTGTTCCCAGGTCAGCCGCGCGGTGCGGGTGGTCGTCGTCGGCGACGCGGGCACGACGCGCGAGCGCGGCGCCAGCCGATCGTAAAGCTGCAGGTCCCGGGGCTGGCAGACGACGGTGATGCGCGCCCCGTCCGCTTCGAGGGCGGCGACGAGCGAATCCACGTACCGGCCGACCCCGCCGCGGTCCGCGGGAACCGCGGTCGCGTCGATCAGGACCCGGGGATCATCGCTCACCCCTGCAGGGTACGGCGGCGACCCTGCGTCATGGTGGGGAACTGGCAAACCGGTCAGGCGTTGGCCCGGACATGGATGGCCCAGACGGCTTCCGCCGCGCGACGCCAGGTGAACGCGCGCGCCCGCTCCCTCCCTGATCGGGTGAGGCCGGCCGCCACGGAGGGTGCACCGAGCACCTTGCGCAACGCCGCGGCCAGCGCCGTCGCGTCGCCGCGCGGCACCATGATCCCCGCGCCGCCCGCCACCTCGGCCAGCGCCGGGACGTCGGTGTGCACCACCGGGACCCCCGCCGCCATCGCCTCCAGCAACCCCAGGCCGAACCCCTCGGCGAGGCTCGGCACGGCCAGCACGTTCGCCTGCCGCAGCACCGTCGCCAGCTCGGCGTCCGACACCTTCCCCAGCATCCGCAGCCGGTCCGCGGGCAGACCGCGCTCCGCCGCCAGCGCGGCCGGGTCGACGTCGCCCCAGCCCGGCTGCCCGGCGAGCACCAGCACCACGTCCTCGAGCGTCGCGACCGCGTCGATCAGCACGTCGATGCCCTTGCGCGGCTCGATCGTCCCGACGGCCAGCACGTACCGCGCGGGCAGGTCCACCGGCGCCGACCCCGGCGGCACCCGCACGCCGTGCGGCACCACGCGCACCGGAACGTCGACGTCGATCAGCACCGCCAGCTCGTCGGCGACCGCCCGCGTCGGCACCACCAGCCCGGACGCGCGCCGCGCCGCCCGCGCGATCATCGACCGGTGCCAGCTGACCCCGCGCGCGGTGAGCGTCTCGGGGTGGGTCCAGGGCACGGTGTCGTGCACGGTCACGCTCAACGTCCGCCCGGCCGGCGCGCGCGGCGGCGCGAACGGCGTCGGCGCGTGCACCGCGTCGCCACCCGGCCACCAGGGGAGCCCCAGCTGCCAGACGCCGATCAGCGCCCGCGGCGGGATCCGCAGCACCCGGGGGCCTTCGACGCCCTCCAGCCGGGCCGCGGCCACGTCGGCGTGCCGCGCGACGACGCTGGACACCGTCCAGCCCGGCGGCGCGGTCTTCGCGAGCGCGGGAATCAGCTCGGCCGTGTACCGCCCGGTGCCACCGGGCACCGGCGCGAGGAGCTGCTCGGCGAGCACGACCAGTTCGGGCACGCGGCTATTGTGCGGGACGTGACCGCGAATCCCCCCACCACGGTGGTCGTCGTGACCTGGCGGGGTGCCAGGCACGTCACCGCCTGCCTCGACGCGCTCGCCGCGCAGACGCGTCCACATCGGACGCTCGTGGTGGACAACGCCTCCGACGACGGCACCGCCGCCCTGCTCGCGGCCCATCCTTCGCGTCCGCAAGTAATTCGCCTCGCCCGCAACACCGGCTACGCGGGCGCGCTCGCCGTCGCGGCGAAGCGCGTCGACACTCCACTGATGGCGTGGCTGAACGACGACGCCGAACCCGAGCCGGACTGGCTCGCGACGCTCGAGGACACCCTGGACAAAGCGCCCTTGGCCGCGGCGGCGACGTCGCGGCTCGTGCGGCCCGACGGCACCACGCAGTCGGCCGGGGTGCGGCTGACGGCCGACGGCCACGGCGCCGACCTCACCGAGCCCACCGGCGAGGTGTTCGCCTTCTGCGGCGGCGCGGCCCTGCTCCGCACGGACGCGCTGAGCAGCGTGCACGGCGTCCCGGCCGGGTTCTTCTGCTACTACGAGGACACCGACACGGCGTGGCGACTGCGGCTGGCCGGCTGGGACGTCGTCGCGGCACCCGACGCCCGCGTCCGGCACGCCCACGGCGTCAGCACCGAGCTGGGCTCGCCGCTGTTCCACCGCTGGAACGAGCGCAACCGGCTGCTCATGCTGCTGCGCTGCGCGCCCCGCGACGTCGCGGTGAAGCAGCTGGTCAAGTTCGCGGTGCTGACCGCCGTCCTGCCGCTGCGTCCCGGACGGCCCGAGGCGCCGAACTTCCGGTTCGGCCTGCGCTGCCGCGTCCTGGCCGAGGTGGCCGCGCGGCTACCAGCGACGTTGCGCGCGCGTCGCGAGATCGGCCGGCACACGGCCCTCGGCCGAGGCGCGGTCTGGGAGGCTTGGGCGGGCCTTTAAGCTGGCGCCCACCGACGAAGGAGCTGGCTTTGGCGCAGGGGGAACCGCAACCGCTCGTCTCGGTGATCGTGGTCAACTACCACGGCGCCGACGACACGATCACCTGCCTGCGCGCGCTGGCCGAGCACGACTACCGCGAGCTCGAGCTGATCTGCGTCGACAACTCGGACGAAGCCGCGCGCATCCGCGAGGCCGTCCCCCAGGCCCGCGTCATCGAGGCCGGCCGCAACACCGGGTTCGCCGGGGGCTGCAACCTGGGTGCGAAGCACGCGAAGGGCACTGTCCTCGGCTTCCTCAACAACGACGCCCGCCCGGCGCCCGGCTGGGTCTCCGCCGCGGTCGCCGAGCTGCGCGCGCAACCCCGCGTCGCCGCCGTGGCCAGCAAGGTCCTCGACTGGGACGGCACCGGCACCGACTTCGTCGACGGCGGCCTGACCTGGTTCGGCATGGGCTACAAGCGCCACGCGGGCTCGCCCCTGGAAGACGTCCCGGCCGCCGAGCACGAGGTCGCGAAGGACGTCCTGTTCGGCACCGGCTCCGCGATGTTCGTCCGCACGGCCGTGTTCGCCGAGCTGGACGGCTTCGACGAGCGGTTCTTCATGTTCTACGAGGACGTCGACCTCGGCTGGCGGCTCAACCTGCGCGGCTGGCGCGTCCGGTACGTCCCGGAATCGCTCACCCATCACCGCCACCACGGCACGATGGCCGCGGTCGACGCGCCGGAAACCGGCCGCGAGACCTTCCTGCTGGAGCGCAACGCCCTGGCCGCGCTCTACAAGAACCTCTCCGACGAGACGCTCGCCCGCGCGCTGCCCGCGGCGCTCGCCCTGGCCGTGCGCCGGGCCACCGCCCGCGGTGAGCTGGACGCCACCCAGCTGGACCTCGAGCAGGGCGTCGGCCCGATCGAGTCCGGCGACGTCGCGATCCCGCGCACCACGCTCGCCGGGATCCTCGCGATCGACCAGTTCGTCGAGCAGCTGCCGTCGCTGGCGGAGTCCCGCGCGGTCGAGCAGGCCGCCCGCGTCCGCACCGACGCCGACCTGCTTCCCTTGCTGCGCAAGGCTTTGGAGCCCGCCTACCCGCTGCCGCGCTACCTCGCCGCGCACGACATCCTCGTCGAGGCGTTCGGCATCGAGAAGGCGTTCGGCCAGCGCCGCAAGATCCTCGTGATCACCGGCGACGCGCTCACCGAGCGGATGGCGGGCCCGGCGATCCGCGCCTGGAACATCGCGCTGGCCCTCGCGGCCGAGCACGACGTCCACCTCGTCACCACCAACCCCCTCGCGACGCCGCCGCCCGCGCCGTTCCGCGTCAGCGCCGGCAAGCACCGCGAGCTGGAGGCGCCGATCGTCTGGGCCGACGTCGTCGTCCTGCAGGGTCACGTGCTCGAACTCGCGCCGTCGCTGAAGAAGGAGCACCGCGGCAAGATCGTCGTCGCCGACCTCTACGACCCGATGCACCTGGAGCTGCTGGAGCAGGGCAAGGGCGTCGCCGACGACCAGCGCGCGGCCGACCTCGCCGGCGTCACCCGGGTGCTCGACGCCCAGATCGAGCGCGGCGACTTCTTCCTCTGCGCGTCCGAGCGGCAGCGCCACCTCTGGCTCGGCCACCTGGCCGCGCTGGGCCGGCTTTCGCCGCGGCTCTACGACGCCGACCCGACGACGCAGTCGCTGCTCGCGGTCGTCCCCTTCGGACTGTCGACGGAGGCGCCCACGCGGACCGGCCCCGGGCTGCGCTCGACGCTCGGCCTCGGCGGCACCGACCACGTCGTGCTCTGGGCGGGCGGGGTCTACAGCTGGTTCGACCCGCTGACGCTCGTCCGCGCGATCGACACGCTCCGGCGTCGCCGCGGCGACGTCCGGCTGGTGTTCCTCGGCATGAAGCACCCGAACCCCGAGGTCGCCGAGATGGACATCGGCACGCGGACGATCCGGCTGGCGGATTCGCTGGGGCTGACGGGCAAGCACGTCTACTTCAACGAGCAGTGGGTGCCCTACCACGAGCGCCAGAACTGGCTGCTCGACGCGAACTGCGGCGTCACGACGCACTACGAGCACGTCGAGACGACGTTCGCGTTCCGCACCCGGGTCCTCGACTACCTGTGGGCCGGCCTGCCGATCGTGACGACCGACGGCGACTCGTTCGCCGACCTCGTGCGGGCGGAGCGGCTGGGCGTCGTCGTCCCGGCCGAGGACGCCGACGCGCTGGCCGAAGCCCTGGAAAAGTGCTTGTACGACGAGGAGTTCGCCGCGGGCTGCGTCGAGCGGATCGCCGTCGTCGCACAGCGCTACACCTGGCCCGAAGCGCTGAAGCCGCTGGTGGAGTTCTGCCGCGACCCGCGTCCGGCGGCCGACCGGCTGCCCGGCTCCGCGGACCTGGTGACGACGCCGGCGGTGCGCGGCCGCGCGATGCTGCGCCGCGACGCCGACCTGGTCCGGGAATACCTCGCGGCCGGCGGAGCGGGCGAGCTGGCGCGGCGCGTCGGCGGTCGCGTCTTCAAGGTCGCGAAGCAACGGCTCCGTCGTGGCTAGATCCCTCAGCGTCCTCCTCGACGGCACCCCACTGCTCGGCGCGCGCACCGGCATCGGCCGGTACACGTCCGCGCTGATCGAAGAGCTGGTGTCGATCCCCGAGGTCGACACGCGCGCGGTGGCGTTCACGCTGCGGGGCTGGCGACGGCTGCGGCACGTCCTCCCGTACGGCGCGCGGGCGCGCGGCATGCCGGTGGCGGCGCGGCTGCTGCGGATGGCGTGGATGCGGTCGGACTTCCCGCCGGTGGAGCTGTTCGCCGGGCCGACCGACGTCGTGCACGGCACGAACTTCGTGCTGCCGGGCCGGGTCCGCGCCGCGGGCGTGGTGACGATCCACGACCTGGCCTTCTTCGACAACCCCGCGGAGCTGGCTCCGAGCGATCACGGGCTGCCGGAGCTGGTCCGCCGCGGTGCCCGCCGCGCGAACGTGATCTGCACCCCGACGGCGGCGGTGGCCGACTCGGTGGCGGAGCGCCTCGACGTCGACCGCGACAAGATCGTGGTGACGCCGCTGGGCGTCAACCCGGCGTGGTTCACCGCGCGCCCGCCGGACGACGAGCGCCGCGCGCGGCTCGGACTGCCCGCGCGGTACCTGCTGTTCGCCGGAGCGGCGGGCCCGCGCAAGGGCCTCGACTGGCTGACCCGCGCCCACGAAGCGGCGCCGGACCTGCCGGACCTGGTGTTCGCGGGTCCCGGCCCGTTCCCGCGTGGCGCCCGGACCTTCCAGACCGGCTATCTGTCCGATGTGGACCTCCGGACGGTGGTCGCCGGGGCATCGGCGCTGGTACTGCCGTCGCGCGACGAGGGGTTCGGGCTGCCGGTGCTGGAGGCGATGGCCTCGGACGTCCCGGTGGTGTGCACGGACATCCCGGCGTTGCGCGAAGTGGCGGGCGACTGCGCGAGCCTGGTCCCGTACGGCGACGTCGACGGGCTGGCGGAGGCCCTGCGCACGGCGGTGACGGACCCGCACGCGGCGGCGACGTCGGCTTCCCGGCGCGCGCACGCGGCCAACTTCACGTGGCGGACGTGCGCCGAGCTGACGGTCGGCGCGTACCGGCTGGCCTCAGGCCGTCACTGAGCTCGGAAGTAGGCCGCCAGGGCTTCTTCCCAGGGCCGCATCGGGGTCAGCCACGCTTCTTTCCACGAAGCCGGGGACAGCACCGAGTACGCCGGCCGCGTCGCTGCCTGGGGGTACTCCGCCGACGTGCACGGCCGCACCCGCGCGGGGTCCGCGCCCAGGTGCGTGAAGATCGCCTGGGCGAAGCCGCACCAGCTCACCGAGCCCGCGTTGGTGCAGTGCAGGATCCGGCGTTCCGGCCCGTCACCGGCCGCCACCCGGGCAGCCAGCTCCATGAGCCCCGCGGCCAGGTCGGCGGTCCACGTGGGACCGCCGATCTGATCGTCCACAACGGACAGTTCGGGTCGCGAAGACTCCAGGCGTGCCATGGTCTTCACGAAGTTCGAACCCGAACGCCCGTACAGCCACCCCGTCCGCACCACCCAGGACGACGCACCCGAGCCGAGCACGGCGTCTTCACCCGCCGCTTTGGTGCGGCCGTACGCCGAACGCGGACCCAGCTCGTCCGAAGGCTCGTACGGCGTGGTGGCATCGCCGGAAAAGACGTAGTCCGTCGACACGTGGATCAGCGGTACCCGCCGGGACGCGCACGCCGCGGCCAGGACCCGGGGGCCGTCGGCGTTCACCGCGAACGCGCGGTCCTCGTCCGTCTCCGCTCGGTCGACCGCCGTGTACGCCGCCGCGTTGACCACCACCGGGGCCGAGCCGTTCTCGCGGGCGCGGTCGGCCAGCGCGCCGACCGCCGCCAGGACCTGACCGGTCTGCGTCAGGTCCAGTTCGGCCGAGCCGGGGGCGATGACGTCGACGTCCGGGGACGCCGGCGCGGCCAGGTCGCGGCCGAGCTGTCCGGAACCGCCGGGCACGAGCACCGTCAGCCGCACGAGCACATCCTCACTTGTTGAGCGCGGCCCGCTCCGCCAGGGGCTCCCACCACGCGCGATTGTCCGTGTACCAGGCCACTGTCGCGGCCAGACCGTCCTCGAAGGACACGCGCGGAGCGTACCCCAGCTCTGACGCGATCTTCGTGATGTCCACCGAGTACCGGCGGTCGTGGCCCTTGCGGTCTTCGACCGGCTCGACGCTGTCCCAGCCCGCTCCGACGGCCGCGAGCAGCTGCTCCGTCAGCTCGCGGTTCGTCAGCTCGGTGCCGCCGCCGATGTTGTAGATCTCGCCGGGGCGGCCGCCGTCGGCGACCAGCTGGATGCCGTGGCAGTGATCGTCCACGTGCAGCCAGTCACGGACGTTGAGGCCGTCGCCGTAGAGCGGCACCTTCCGCCCGTCGAGGAGGTTCGTGACGAACAGCGGGATGACCTTCTCGGGGAACTGGTACGGACCGTAGTTGTTGGAGCACCGCGTGATGCACACCGGCAGCCCGTGCGTCCGGAAGAAGGAGCGCGCCACCAGATCGGAGGACGCCTTCGACGCCGAATAGGGCGAGTTCGGCTCCAGCACGTGATCTTCGGTCCAGGAGCCGGTCTCGATCGAGCCGTACACCTCGTCCGTGGAGACGTGGACGAACTTCGAGACGCCCGCTTCCAGCGCCGTCTGCAGCAGGTTCTGCGTGCCGAGCACGTTGGTCAGCACGAAGTCGGCCGCGCCGAGGATCGAGCGGTCCACATGCGACTCGGCGGCGAAGTGCACGACCAGGTCCACGCCGCGCATGACCTCGGCGACCCGCGCGGTGTCACAGATGTCGCCGCGGACGAACCGCAGCCGCGGGTCGGCGGCGACCGGGGCCAGGTTGGCCTCGTTGCCGGCGTAGGTGAGTTTGTCCAGCACCACCACCTCGGCGTCGCGCAGCGCCGGGTAGGCGCCGGTGAGCACCTGCCGGACGTAGTGCGACCCGATGAAGCCGGCACCCCCGGTGACCAGGACCCGCATCTTCCCGCCTTTCCCTCGGCCCCGACCGGGGCAATCGGCCCCCAGCCTACGGAGGCCTGACAACACCCTCAGTAGAGTCATGGTGGAGGCACATCGGTGCCCTGGGGGAAGCACGGGGTTTCACAGGGGAGGAAGCGCGTGACCGATTGGCCTGCGCCGACCGTCCCGGCGGGCCGCAACCACGGCGTCGCGGTGTTCGCACGCCGCGGCGGCAAGGTCGTCGTGTCGTTGCTGTCCGTCGCGATCCTGGCCCTGACCTGGTACGGCTGGCAGTTCATCGGTGACCCGAACACCGGCCTGACCACCACGAACGTCTTCGCCGACACCGAGGCGCACGCGAAGCCGCTCGACGGCGCCATCGACATCCTCCTGGTCGGCCAGGACAGCCGCACCGACGCGCAGGGCAACCCGCTGTCGCGCGAGGTGCTGGACATGCTGCACGCCGGCGTTTCGGACGGCGAGCTGAACACCGACACGATGATCCTGGTGCACATCCCCCAGAACGGGAAACAGGCGGTCGCGATCTCGTTCCCCCGCGACTCCTGGGTGGAGCTGGCCGGCGGCTACGGCAAGCACAAGCTCAACAGCGCGTTCGTCTACGCGTACACGGACACTTACAAGACGTTGCAGCGCCAGGGAATGACCGACCTGAAGCAGGCCGACGCGCAGGCGAAGGTCGCCGGGCGGAAGAACCTGATCGCCACGATCGAGAAGTTCATCGGCAAGCCCGGGATGATCGACCGCTACGCCGAGGTCAACCTGGCGAGCTTCTACGAGATCACCAAGTCGATCGGCGGCGTCGAGGTCTGTCTCAACGGACCGGTCAAGGAGGCGAAGTCCGGCGTGGACCTGCCGGGCGGCCGCCAGACGATCGAGGGCGTGCAGGCGCTCGCGTTCGTCCGCCAGCGCTACGGCCTGCCCAACTACGACCTCGACCGGATCGCGCGGCAGCAGGCGTTCCTCTCCGGGCTGGCCCGCAAGGTCATCTCGAGCGACGTGCTGACCAGCCCGGGCAAGATCGCCGACCTCGTGTCGGCGGTGAAGAAGTCCGTCGTGGTCTCGCAGGGCTGGGACCTGACCGAGTTCGCCGAGCAGATGCGCGGCCTGACCGGCGGCAACATCGAGTTCCACACCATCCCGACGCTGGGCAACGCGGTGATCGGCGGCGCCGACGTGCTGCGCGTCGACCAGGCGGCCGTCCAGGCCGAGGTGACGCGGCTGACGTCGGACGGCGACACCCCGTCGACGCCGACGGCCACGCAGCTGCCCGGCGCGAAGGCCGTCACGGTCGAGCTGTTCGACGGCTCGGGCTCGCCGACGCTGGCCGGCCAGACGCACACCATGCTCCAGGGCAAGGGCTTCACCGTCGCCGCCGACCAGAAGCTGAGCACCCGCACCACCACCGTCGTCCGGTACAACCCGGCCGACACCGCCGCGCTGGACCTGGTCAAGCAGGCGCTGGGCGCCGGCGTCCAGGCCGAGCCGGACCGCGACGTCACCGCCGGGCACGTGCGCGTGCTGCTGGGCAAGGACTTCCGCAGCTCGGCCGCGGGCTCGGGCGGCGCGCCGACGTCGTCGGCCCCGCCCTCGGCCCCGGTGTCCACCACCCCCGCCGCGCCGCCGATCACCGCGGGCGACGTTCCCTGCGTCAACTAGACTGAGCACGCAGGGTGGTCGGGGGAGGTAAGCCAGGGTGGAAGACGAGCAGGAAAAGCCGGATCCGGTCGCGGAGCCGGTGACGGAGCGCGACGATCCCGAGTGGAAGCCGTCGCCGTTCCCGCGTGCGGTGGCCCCCGCTCCGGTGGCGCCTTCGCGAGTGCGCCGGGCCGGGCGGGTCACCCGCCGGATCGCGGTCGGGCTCGTCTCGGTGCTCGCGCTCGGCGCCAGCGGCTACGCCTACGTCACCAAGGACCAGCTGCAGAGCACGGTCCCGACGACCGACGCGCTCACCCCGCGCGCCGGCGAGCCCGCGCCGCCGCCCGCGGACGACGGCGCCGACGACATCCTGCTCGTCGGCAGCGACGCGCGGACGGACGCACAGGGCAACCAGCTCCCGCCGCGGGTGCTGAAGGAGCTGCGGACCGAAGCCAACGGCGGCGCGGTGAACACCGACACGGTGATCGTGCTGCGGGTGCCGAAGAACGGCTCGAAGCCGTCCGCGGTCTCGGTGCCGCGCGACACGTGGACGGACATCCCGGGCCGCGGCAAGGCGAAGATCAACTCCGCCTACGGCATCGCGAAGGCGCACTTCGCGCAGCAACTGCGCGAGCAGGGCGAGCGCGACCAGGCGAAGATCGAGCGCGACTCCGACACCGAGGGCCGCCGGGTGCTGGTGCAGGCGGTGCAGGACCTCACGCAGGTGCGGATCGACCACTACGCCGAGATCAACCTGCTGGGCTTCTACCTGCTCACCGAGGCGCTCGGCGGCGTCAAGGTGTGCCTGAACCACGCGACCGAGGACAAGGATTCGGGCGCGAACTTCCGCCGCGGCGAGCAGACGGTGTCCGGCGGCGAAGCGCTCTCGTTCGTCCGCCAGCGCAAGAACCTGCCGCGCGGCGACCTCGACCGGATCGTGCGCCAGCAGGCGTTCCTGTCCTCGGCGCTGCACCAGGTGCTCTCGGCGGGCACGCTGACCAGCCCCGGCACGCTGGCCGGCCTGATGGACGCGGTGCACCGGTCGCTGACCCTGGACCCGGGGCTCGACCTGCTGCAGTTCGCGCAGCAGGCGAAAGGCATCGCGTCGGGCGACCTGACGTTCGCAACGATCCCGGTGATCACGGCGAACGGCCGCAGCGAGGACGGCCAGAGCATCGTGGAGGTCGATCCCGCGGCGGTCCGCGAGTTCGTGGCGGGCCTGGCGGGCCGCTCGGCACCGGCAGCGGCGAAGGCCCCGGGCGGAGCCCCGGCGGGCGGCGGATCGGGCAGCGGCGCCGCCCCCGCCGCGGCGCCGCTGCTCCAGGCCTCCGACGGAGTCCCCTGCGTCAACTAGCGTCGCCTTCCTGGGAAAGCGCGTCCTGGTCAGGCGAAGTCGGCGCGGTGGTCCTCCGCCCACTGCCGGAAGGTCCGCGGCGCGTTCCCGGTCACCTCACGCACCACCTCTGTCACCGCCGACGGCTCCCGCGTCGTCCGCTCCCACGCGCGCAGGACCTCCGGCGGCACCTCCGGCGGCCACCCCAGCGCCGTCATGCGGGCCGTCGTCTGCTCCGGCGTCTCCTCCTCGACCCGCAGCGGCCGGCCGAGGACGTCCGCGAGCACTTCCGCCTGCTCCCGGAACGTGATCGGCGCCGGCCCGCTCAGCGGCAGCGCTTCGCCCCCGTGGGAGCCGTCGACCAGGATCCGCGCCGCGACGTCGGCGATGTCGCGCTCGTGGATGGCGCCGATCCGCGCGTCCGGGTACGGGGTGCGGACGACGCCCTCGGCGATGTCCGCGCGCCAGCCCAGGACGTTGGTGGCGAACGCGCCCGGGTTCAGCAGCGTCTCCGCGAACGGCGCCGCGATCAGCGCCTGCTCCACCGCGCGGTGGAGCGCCGCGATCCGGCTCTGCGAGGACCGCGGCTCGAGCGTCGCCCCCGACGACAGCAGCACCACGTGCCGCACGCCGGCCGCTTCGGCCGCCTTCACGAAGCCCTCGACCCCCGAGGGCCGCGCGTACAGGAACACCCCCGAGACGCCGTCGAGCGCGACGTCCAGTGTGGACGGATCTTCGAGGTCGGCGCTCACCGCGTCGACGCCGTCCGGGACGTCGAGCGTGGTGGCGTCGCGGCTCGCCGCGCGGACGTCCTGGCCTGCGGTGACGAGCGCGTCGAGCACCGCGCGCCCGACGTGTCCGCGCGCGCCCGTGACGAGAATGGACATGGCTGTCCCCCAGCTTCCGAGATACCTTTGCTTGCAAAATAAAGGTACTCAGCTTCGAGAAGCCGTGTCAACCGGCGAGGCACCTGGTCCGCGCTTTAGCCTTGTCCGCATGAGCCTGACCGACGAGCTGCTGCGCCCGCTGCTGGCCTCGCCCGCGAAACCGTTGATCACCCACTACGACGACCAGCTGGGCAGCCGCGTCGAGCTGTCGGTGGCGACGACCGCCAACTGGGCGGCCAAGACGGCCAACTGGCTGACCGAGGAGTTCGACGTCGAGCCGGGCGACGCGGTGGCCGTGCAGCTCCCGGCGCACTGGCAGACCGTCGGCGTGCTGCTCGGGGCGTGGTGGTGCGGGGCGCGCGTCGTGGCCGAAGGGGCCGGCGCGCGGGTGGCGTTCGTCGGCCCGGACGACCCGGAGCCGACCGGCGCGGCGGCGACCGCCGTCGTCACGCTCGACCCGATGGGCCGCGGGCTGGCCGAGGCGCCGGGCGGCGGCGCGTTCGACTACCTGACGGAGGCCCGCGCGGCGGGCGACCAGTACACCCCGCTCTTCCCGATCCCCGGCGACACGGCCGCGCTGTTCGAGTCCACTGTGGACGAGGTGCTGGCCGAGGCCCGCGCCCGCGCGGCGAAACTCGGCCTGAGCGCGGACGACCGCGTGCTGTCCACAAGGGACTGGGACGGGCCGGAGGACATCCTCGACGGCCTGCTCGTCCCCCTCGCCGCCGGCGTCCACCTGGTGCACGTGAGCAACGCGGACGAGGCGAAGCTGGGCGCCCGCCGTGACGCGGAGCGCACCACGGCGGACCTCCCGACCTAGGCGTTCGCCAGCTCACCGGCTTCGACTTCGCGGCGGGCGCGCCTGCGGCCCCACAGCAGGTGGTCGAGTGAAAGCCGCCCGCCGTTGAAGCCCAGCGCCAGCCCGGCGAGCGCGAGCACCAGGACCAGCTCGTAGCCGCCCTGGCCGGTCAGGCCGTTGTCGATGTGCCCCGAAAGCAGCGCGCCGACGGAGATCACGACGTACCCGATGCCGACCAGCGGCAGCAGGAACCCGGCGATGAACGCGACGGAGCCGAGGATCTCGACGGTCATCGCGAACACCGCGGCAGCCGTGGGCAGCGGGATGCCCGACATCTCGAAGAACTTCGCCGTGCCGGCGATGCCGTTGTTCCACTTCTGGAGCCCGTGCGCGAGGAAGACAACCGCGACGCCGATCCTCCCCAGCAGCAGGGCCACGTCCTTGACTCGTCCGAACATCCGGTTTCAGCTCCCCGGTGGGTGAATTTTCAACTGACCTGGCCCAAGTTAGGGCCCCGGAACGCCCGATCGCAGCATCGGAGGGTGATCGACAGGGAACCGACAGGGACCGGCAGCGACACGAAAACCCGGTTGGCGACCACCGCAACGACCGCTATCTTCCCCCTGACCTGCGTCGACGACCGTGAGGAGACCCCGATGCGCCGACAGTCCGTCCTGCCCGGCCTGTCACTCGCATCACGAAGGACCTCCCACGACCGTGAAAACCCTGAACATCGGCATCCTCGCGCACGTCGACGCCGGTAAGACCAGCCTGACCGAGCGCCTGCTCTTCGAAGCGGGCGCCATCGACCACCTCGGCAGCGTCGACGGCGGCGACACCCAGACCGACTCCCTGGAGCTGGAACGCCGTCGCGGCATCACCATCCGCTCCGCGGTGGTGTCGTTCGTGACCGGCGACACCCGGATCACGCTGATCGACACCCCGGGTCATTCGGACTTCATCGCCGAGGTCGAACGCGCCCTGCGCGTGCTCGACGGCGCCGTCCTCGTGGTGTCCGCCGTCGAAGGCGTCCAGGCGCAGACCCGCGTGCTGATGCGCACGCTGCGCCGCCTCGGCATCCCGGCGCTGATCTTCGTCAACAAGATCGACCGGCCGGGCGCGCGTGACCTCCTCGGCGAGATCCGCGCAAAGCTGGCGCCGCGGGCGATCGCGCTGACCGCCCCCACGGCACCCGACGAGCTGGCCGAATTCCTGGCCGACGGTGACGACACCTTCCTTGCGTCCTATGTGGACGGTCCGGTCGACGCCGCGGCCTGCCGCGCCGAGCTGGTCCGCCAGGTCGCACGCGGCGCGGCGCACCCGGTCCTGGCCGGCTCGGCGATCATCGGCACCGGCGTCCCGGACCTGATCACGGCGATGGCCGAGCTGCTCCCGGCGACCGAACGCACCGGCGACGGACCGCTGCACGCGACGGTGTTCAAGATCGACCGCGGCCGCGCCGGGGAGAAGATCGCCTACGCGCGCCTGCACTCCGGCTCACTGGCGGTGCGACAGCGGATTTCCTTCTACCGCGGCGAAACCGAGCTGACCGGCCGCATCTCGGCGATCGACGTCGCCGGAGACGACGTGGCGCTCGCGGGCGACGTCGCCCGCGTGCGCGGGCTGCGGGACGTCCGGATCGGCGACCGGCTCGGCTCCCCCGGAGCCGCCCGCGACGGCGTCTTCGCGCCGCCGAGCCTGGAGACCGTCGTGCGGCCGGTCCGGCCCGACCAGGCGTCAGCACTGTTCACGGCGTTGACCCGGCTGTCCGAAGAGGACCCGCTGATCGACGTCCGCCGCCACGACCACGACGTTTCGGTGCGGCTCTACGGCGAGGTGCAGAAGGAAGTCCTGCGCTCGATGCTCGCCGACGGCGCCGGCATCGACGTCACCTTCGAGCGGACGCGCACGCTGTACGTCGAGAAGCCGGTCGGCCGCGGCGAGGCTCTCGAGGAGCTGGATCCGGCACAGCGGCTGTACTTCTTCGCGACGGTCGGGCTGCGGGTGGAACCGGGGCGCGGAGTCGGGTTCGGGCTGTCGGTCGAGCTGGGGTCGCTGCCGCCGGCGTTCCACAAGGCCATCGAAGAGACCGTGTACACCACTCTCGAGCAGGGGCTGTACGGCTGGGAGGTGCTGGACATCGCCGTCACGTTGACGCACACGGCGTACTTCAGCCCGATCAGCGCCGCCGGCGACTTCCGGAAGATGACGCCGTTGGTCCTGATGGCGGCGCTGAAGCAGGCCGACACGCGCGTGCACGAGCCGGTGCACCGCTTCGAGCTGGAGGTGCCGGCCAAGGCCGTCAGCGCGGTGCTGCTCAAGCTCGCCGACCTGCGCGGAGTGCCCGGCGAACCGGTCGCCGGGCCGTCGTCGTGCACGCTGCACGGCACGATCCCGGCGGAGCACGTCCACGCGTTCGAGCAGGCGCTGCCCGCACTCAGCCAAGGCGAAGGCGTGTTCCTCAGCGAGTTCGCGGCCTACCGGCCCTGCCCCGGTCCGCCGCCGACCCGGCCGCGGACCGGCGAAAACCCGTTGGACCGCGACGAATACCTCGCGCAGGTGTCCCGGCGTTAGCGCTTGTGCGCCCAGCCGGCGCCGAAGCAGTACGCGCCGAACGCGGCCAGGCCGAGCGCCACGACGGTCAGCAGCACGGTGCCGAAGGGCTGGGCGGCGAGCGTCTTGAGCGCGGCGTCCAGCCCGCCGGCCTTGTTCGGGTCGGCGGTGAACCCGGCGATGGCGAGGAGGATCGCGACCACGGTCAGCACGACGCCCTTGGCGAGGTAGCCCGTGGTGCCGAGCCAACTGATCCAGCGCTTGGACTTCCCCGGCAGCTCGGTCGTGTCCAGGTCTTCGAGGAATGTCTTCTTCACGCCCTTCACCCCGGCGGCGATCGCGACCCCGAGGACGCCCGCCGCGGCGATGACCACCAGCGCCGGCCCGGCCGGCAGCTGGAGCAGCTTGGCGGTGAACTCCTGCTGCTTCTGGTTGCTCGACCCGCCACCACCGCTGCCGGTGGCGATCCGGAACGCGGTGAAGCCCAGCACGATCACGACGACGCCGCGTGCGGCCGCGCCGATCCGCTTGCGCGTCCGCTTGCCGCCGCTGACCCATTCGTAGCCGGTGGCGGCCATCAGGAACTGCCAGAGGCCGAACAGGACCAGGCCGATCGCCAGGATCCAGAGCAGGACCTGGCCGAACGCCGTGGAGCCGACCTCCTGCAGCGCGCCCTTCTGGTCGGCCCGCTCGCTGCTCCCGAAGGCGACCTGCACGGCCAGGTACGCGATGATCAGGTGCACGACGCCGTAGCAGGCCATGCCGATCCGGCCGAGCAGCTGCGCGGTGTCGCTCTTCTCGCCTCTTTCGGCCTCCGCCTCGCCCCGGCGCACCCCTCTTTCGGCCTTCGCCTCGGTTCGGTTCGTGCCGTCTGATGTCCGGTTCATGCCTGCTGAGGTACCCATTCCGGTTCATGATCGGCTGGGCCAAGCGGCCTAATCACTTGCTGTGCCCGAGCCGATCGCAAAGTGAACCCGGCTGAGCGGCTCCCGCGCTCGCTCAGGCCGGGCGGCGCCGGATCGCGTCGAGGGCGGTCCAGCCGCCGTTGACCGCCAGCAGCGTCAGGACTTGCTCGGCCTGCTCGGCGAAGCGCGTGAGGTCCTCGTGCAGCAGGGCCGCGCGTTCACTGTCGAGCTGGTCGAAGTCGTCGAACCACAGCCCGATCGCCGACCCCGCCGTGACGACGAGCCCTTGCACCAGGCGCAGGAATCCCGGCGACGGCTCGGTGGCGGCCGCCCGGTAGGACGTCTCGATCTCGTCGCACGCGGCGAGGAGCTCCCGCAGCTGGCGGACGGCGTCGGCGGGGGTGCCGTCCCAGGCGGCCGTCGGCCAGGCGCGGTCGGACAGCTCGAGCCACAGCCGCCAGCCGGCGACCAGCTCGGCTTCGTCGTGGGGCGTCCAGGACGCCGGAACCGGCCAGTACATGGTTCGAGCGTGACACCGCCGGAGCGGAAATCCGCCCCGGCGGTGGGTTATGTCTCATGTGGCGTAGCTCAGCTGATCACCGGCGGCACCGGCACGCAGGGCGGCGTCTTGGCGTGCGCCGGGTCGAGCGCGTTGAGCACCAGTCCCTCGGCGACCGGGTCGTAGGTGATGCCGAGGTGGTCGGTGAAGTCGAGCCCGCAGACGTTCTGCAGCAGGATGTTCTTGACGTTCGGCGCCGCCGCGAGGAATGCGCTCGTGTACGGCGTCACGACGTCGTCGTAGCGGGTCTGGATGACGGTGTACTGGATCCCGGGCACGGTTTCGCCGCCGGCGTTGAGGTCGGTGAGGAAGGCCGAGCCGACGGCCTGTTCGTTGCACGACTGGCAGAAGGTACCGAGCCCGGCCGGCACGCCGGGGATCAGCTCGAGGGTGCTGAGCAGGCCGAAGAGGTCGGTCCCGTGGTTGGACGGTGACAACCCGACGAGCCGGCTGATCTTGCCGGCGCCGCCGAGGTACTTGATCCAGTACCGGATGTTCATGCCGCCCTGCGAGTGCCCGACGACGTCGAGCTTGCTCGCCCCGGTCGCCTGAAGGATCTTGTCCCCGAAGGCGGCAAGCGCTTTCGCGGTGTCGGCGACCGGCCCGACGGTCTGCAGGAAGCTCCCGGACGCCCCGCCGAAGTTGCCCGCGAAGACGCAGTAGCCGGCGTTCGCGAGCTTCTGGGAGAGGTTGGCCCAGTTCTCGTAGGCGTTGGCGGTGGTCCCGTTGGAGAGCAGCACGGGGTTGGGGTGCTTGTCGGAGGGCTTGCAGTTCCAGTCGTTCGCCCCGGGCGGCGCGATGCTCGGCGCCCCGAGCGAGTAGGCGGCTGCCGTGAGGATGTTCGGCTGCACGGGCCCGGTGGGCTCTTTCTCGGCCGCCTGAACGGTCCCGGCCCCCAGTGTCAGCGCCGCCAACGTAGCGACGGCCGCCGTGAGCCACCTGCGCGTCGTTGCACCCATCCGTTTCACCTCTCTGTGAACCGATGGTGATCCGCGTCACCGATGAGTTAACGCGCGGGTAACTTGTCCGGACACTCCCCTGGGTGAGTGATTTTCTTTCGGCCGATGACCTGCTATGAGTGACACGAGATGGCTCGAGTGCCACTTACGGACGTGACAAAAAAGCCCCCGGCGCGACGGCGCCGGGGGCTTTGGTGGGTCCGGGTGGTCAGCCCTTGAGCAGGGCCCGCGCCATCACGACCTTCTGGATCTGGTTCGTGCCTTCGTAGATCTGCGTGATCTCTCGGCCGATCTGAGCCGACCTGGCGATCATGCCCTGAAAATAGGCTCCGAGCTGCGCGAATCCATCTCAACACTTCTCGGCGGATCTTGGCCTTCCCCGACGTCCGACGGCCTGTAGACGGCCTGGCGACGTCGGGGACCTTGCCATGCCCGGCGGCTCGCGCCTGCCAGTCGATGAGCTGGAAGCGGCTCCACAGTGCGCCCTGATTGGGGCTGCGTCGTCGGCTCGGCTGCTTCATCGTCGGCACTCCTCCGGCTGGTCGGCGTCGGCGAGCAGGTAGCGCAGTGGCTGTCCGTCCCCGTCTTCCTCGCCCCTGCCGCCCGTTAGCGCCGGGTCGCCGGTGTCAAGGGTGAGCGCAGCTCATCGCGGAGCGACGCCGGAGGCGCCCTTGATGGCGGCGGGCCGGTGTTAAACGATCGCCTGCGAGGGAGCAGCCTCCCCGGCCGGCAGTCCGCTTCGCCCGAATCGGTCATCGATCTTGCGGAGGCTTGCCTGTGCGGCCGTAGAGTGCAGGGTGCGGTACCCGGAAGCGTCCGCGTTGAGCAGGGCCAAACTCCGCGCGCGATGTGACCGGGTACCGCCTTGCTCTGGTGGCGCCGTCGGCGGCGCTGCGCACAGGGCGACCTCCGGCGGCCCGCCCGGCGACCGGCGGCCGGAGCGGAGCGGCAGGCCGTCCGTGTCGCAATCGGGCGGGCCGCCGTGCGGCCCCGAGGTGCGCCGCCGACGGCGGCGCCTTGATCCCATAGAGCCAAGTTCGGCAACTACTCCGCTTCGACAACGAGCGGAAGACCAAGCTCGCGCTCGTGCATCGCGAGACTCTGATCGGCCTCTGCAAGCAATACAGCCATTGCGTCGACCAAGGCGGCATGGTCAGCACCGAGCCTAGAATCAGGGATCAGCGAGCTGACAAGCTCAACCCAGAAGTCACGCTGATCAGCGTTGCGAAGCGCATCACCAGGCAGAATACCAAAGAAGTACGCAATATTGCGCGCCGACGCTCGTGACAGCAGCTCCTTCAGGCACGCCATGTCGACACTCGAGCTAATTTTCCGGAGCGTGAATAGATTCAGGGCAGCATGAATATCGTCTTCGGTTGCGGCCGATTCAGCGAAGGCACGATGCGAGGCGTTGAATCCTCGAAACGAGAACTTCGCCGTTTGGACGCCGTTGCTATCGGCCCAGAATCTAGCCGAAGTTGTAATCACATCAATCATAAACCGCGCACCACGGGTCAACTCCACCGACTGCCGACTAATCAAGCACTTCAGTGCGCCATGAATCATACGTGCAATAACCGGCTTCCTATTCCAGGAATACATGGAAGGTGCTGGATCGTTGGAAAATCGCGCCAGGCTTGAGTGAACTATATTCGTCGATTCTGAATCTAAATCCTTCTTGCGATACATGAAGTGTGCATACTCCAGGCAAAGTCGCACATCCGCTTCACGCGCCGCAATAGTCGCACCCTTGGCCATCGCCGAAACAACGTACGCAATATCTGCCTGGGGTCGGTCTACTTCTTTTACATCTACCTCGATGTCAAAGCTTGCTAAGCTGTGCCAATTTCGCTCTGATATGAACCCGTCGCGCTCGATATTCACGGCAACTTCGCGAATATCGGAGAAGGTAAGGATAGTCGTCAAGGCCCCAGTCACGCGAGATGCTCGAAAAACTAAATCGAGAACCAATGACGATTCAAGTGCACTAAACGGCCAAGAAATACCAAGTTGTTGAGCATCGTTTTCGGTGAGCATGAAGCGATGCAGCTCACTCTTATTCCGAAGCCGCACACTCGACCATTGCGAGACTCTATATTCTAAGGCTTGTCCCTCTTCAAACCCACGTTTCCCGCCAAATCTACACAAAAGCTCGACGGCATCACCGATTTCGATCTTATCACCGCGTCGAACACTATCAACTACAACTAGTATGACTGGCCGCCATAACAACCCGAGGTCACTGACAAGATTGTAGATACATGAGTGCGAACGATGTCTAATAAGGATCTCGACAAAGGCTCGCGCGCTCGCAGGGGTGACGTCTCCAATTAGCGCGTGCAGCATCCAGGGAATAATCAAGAGACAGTCAGGAATTGCCGCCAAATGTTGATTTTCATTTGGATCCAATTGGCCCTGGATGACATAGTTCGGAGCGTGTCGATCTAAGTCGAACTGCACTATCGTTTCGTCACTAGGCCGAAAAACTCTGCCATCAGTCGTCTCGCGCTCAAATTGAACAGCCAGCCCTAGAGACAAGAGGCAAGTTACCAGCACTCCTGGCATCGACCTTGGTCGCATTTCTTTTTCTAGGCGATCCAAACTAACGCGATAGCCATGCAAAGTTCGCGTCGATTGCGGTTGCCCGAACGCGAAGAGATCCGACAGACACGACCAGATGACCGTATCTGACACCCCGTCAGCCAGCGAACGCTCAACAGCGTAAACGAGTTCCCCGCCGCTCAACGATGCGAACACACGCACCAACTGCTCCGACGACAACAATTTGACAATATTACTTACTGTCGATTCACCAATCTGCGCTTGCGACAATCTGAGGCGATAGATATTCTCGAGACATGCACTTCTGGTATCAGCATTTTCCGCTAGCTTTAATACAGCAACGCGCTGCAACTCGGGATCTGCCTTACATGCGTAAACAACCTCGGGAAAATGCACGATGTGCCTACTGTCAAGCAGTTCCAGCTTCTGCCTCAGTAACACGCTGACATGATCGCGTACATCCTCCACGGGAAGCTTTTGCAAGAGCTCTTTAATTTGCAAAAGGCGACCATAGGAGTTACTGCGCTCTAAACTTTCTAGTGCGATTTCGAGCAGCCTTCGCTGACCTCGTCGATTGTGACCGAATGCTCGATCTGCCGCTAGCTCGAGAGCCAGAATACTGCCACGATGCACGATCGACGAGTGCGTTTCCCGGTTGAGATCGTGACATACTTCGATGATATTTCCAGTCTCACCAGAGTAGTTTCTGCCAACTCGACCCGCGAAGTACAATGCAACATTCCGCCAGTGATCCAATCGCGCAATAGCATCGAACCTTCGGTACCGCATGTCGGTACCGGTCGAGGTGTCGGTCATGTGACACGCAGCAAAGAACTCTTGGATCGATCTTAACTCGAATCCGAATTGATCTGACCGAGGTTCGACAAGAAGGACGAGGCGCTCGCCGGCGTCCGTCGTAATGGCACGCTGGACAGCTTTAATCTTCTGAGGAGCAGAGAAAGGGTCGCAGTATTTCAGGTAATTCATGACTTCAGCTTCATAATCTGGCCTATCTAACACCGCGCTTGCCGAAGTCGCCGAAGTCGCTTTTTCATGCAAAATGTAACCGATATACTCATGCAGGCCAACCAGTTTTTCACGTTCAGAACTTACTACATTCTTACCTTTCCCAGTCTCTCTCTTATATATTACATTCAAGTATTCGTCGAATAGCGCTTCTCGTTGCCGGGGTGGCGCGCCACCCGAAGAAATGATCAGAACGAGGATCGTCACTTGCAGCGGAGTATTTGTGAGAAGCTTAATTTGCGGATCGATCAGACATTCTTCAATATTTTCTTTCAAATGTTCAGCCTTGCTAGGCTCAATTGGCCTGGCGCCAATCCATTTGACTACATAGTCGCGAACCTGATTGGGAACCAGCTTGATTAGGCGCAGATGAAGGTAGGTCTTTGGACTGAATTGATTTGAGTATCCCGTCGGCCTAGTTGCGGCCAGTATCTGCATATCCGCATTGAACGTCGTCCTACAACGATCGGTGAACTCTGCCAACCGGTCGAGAAGGGATCGGCGGATATCCTCACCAGTGACTTCGTCAAGACCATCGAATATCAACAGCGTCGGATTTTCTTGGATAACGCGATGCAACTCCTTCGTCGTAATAGGTCTTGCCGTCGCCTGCTCAATATGACCGGTCAGATATTCGTCAAGTGTTCGACCAGTATTGATTCCTTCAACATTGGGACGAGCGAGCCATTGGGCAAAATCACGCAGTACAATCCGAAGCGGAATTCTTAGAACAACTGGCGCATACGGCTCGTCTATTGTTATTTCATCGGACTTTCCAATGAGACGCGCGCGATGTATCTGCGCTAGAAACTGCCCAATTGTTGACTTGCCCTCGCCTGGCCCTCCGACAATTACGAGGCTTCCAACTGAATCGGTCGTCAACAGCAGGAGGGGTGACCAGCTGTTCTCCCGACTTTGGGATTGCGAGCTTCCGTAGCGACGATTAAACTCCGCTAGTTGCCTTCCACCAATACTGCTGATTTCTTGATCGTAAGTGGCCAACAAATCAAAAAATACGTGCTGGATGCGTACCGGCTCCTCCGACATGTCTCCAGCCTGGTCCAGCTGCGCGTTCTGTTCACGAGTATAGAGTACCTTGACGTATTCTTTTACCGTGATGGCAAGATCATCAATCTCTTGATCGTTCCTTTTGATCAACTGATGCAGCACGTCGCCAGCGACGATGAAGTGCAAATACGAGGTTCTGATGTCTACATAGTTCTCGAGGAACCTATTTATGTCGTCTGCGCCCCAGACGTGAATGTTCTCAATCTTGTCACTATATTTCGGTGCGATACTGTTGGCAATCGTATCAAGATTTCCGGTGCCAGCGACCCCAGTCAAAGGCACATTAGTCGCCAGTATGTAATTGTTACATGGATGCTTATACTTATTTGTGATCTTATCAAGCTCGTCTTCGAGCTCACTTAGGACTTGCTTGCGCGCCTTACCGACCCCAAGGAGTTCCAGGTCGTGGTACTTGGCCTGGAAGATCCACTTTCCCGAAAACTGATGCCTCTGAGACGGATACGGAGCAGAACCTTCATATGTAGCCTCACGGGCACCGTCCCGACCTGCACCAAATGTGATGGTTCCGGCACCGATCACTTTCTTGATGACAGCCTGGACGAGATGCTCAAATTCAGTGCTGCCGAGTCGGCTTAGGTCATAATTTGGCAACTCTGCTCCTGACTTCGCGGACTGCAGGGTGAATCACCCTACAGTGGCGACGCCAATAAGGCGAGGCACCGCGCGAACATGATGACATGAACTGCTCACGCAAACGCCAGTGAACCTATAGAGAACAATCAGACTAGTTGGTTGGTCTCCAACTTCAAGCGAAGCTCGCGGCGGCAGCAGCGGCAGCAGCGGCAACAGTCGAATATTATGGAGCTTCGCTGTTCGAATCACAAAATAGTTTGTTGGATCGTTCTATGCATAGGCGACCATGTCACAGTCTGTCAGCAGTGGCGTCACACTGACGGGCGGTCGCGCGCGACAGCAAATCAGCGTTAGCTTGACAGTAGCAATATTGACGCTGAGAGGAAGTGCCGCGATGTCGTTGACGGTCCCGGAAGAATTGGTTAGGAAGGCGCAGGCTGGCGCCATGACCGATGACGAATTCCTGGCCTGCGTTCAGAACTCGCTTCCCTACGCCTGGTCGGTGGTCGAGCGGCTGGTCAAGCAGTACGAGAGTGGGGCGACGGCGGCCGAAGACGGCACCGTTCCGCCGGATGACCAGGCGTGGGGTGAGCTGCTGCGCTTCGCTGCCAGCGACTCGATGCGCGGGGCGGTCGAGCGGAAGTACGGCGTCCGGCTGGCCTTCCAGAACTGCTGCAAGACGGGCCTGTTCGCGCCGTCGGCCGTGAAGGAGTACGAGGAGTTCGTCTCGCCGCGCGCGCAGATCCTCAACCAGAAGCCCGAACTGATCAACTGCTAGGCATACGACAAGCGCCCGTCGCGGAACCAACGCGGCGGGCGCTTTCGTATTTCCATGCTTTTATTGCAATGGGTCCACCCGGAGCACGTATTCAAGCTCGAACCTATGTGCGTCCAGCAATATGTCCGCTGTTTCCACGGGTGTGTCGTTTGAGTACGTGGTCCGCACGATGATCACAACTGGCGTGCCCTTGCGTAGTTTCAGGGCCTCGGTCTCCGACGGCCGGGGCATCCGCGAACGAAGTCTCTCGACGACTCGCGTCGGACGCATGTCGATCGCCGTGAAGCGGTCCACCAGGCCGGCCGTCATCATGACGCCTTCCTCGGGGCGCTCGATCACGGTGCCCTTCGTGATCTCCAGTGGCTCATACGAATGCGTGAGCATCATCGGCTCATCGTTCGCGAACGACGTGTAGTCGGTGCGCATAACGTCCGCACCCACGGGGATCTCCAGGCGGTGCGCAATGTCGGCGCTGGCGCGGTCCGGGTAGGTGTTGTGGCTGTACCGGGGGATGCGCTCGGCGGCTAGGGCCTCCTCGGCGAACGGGGCGCCGGGGTTGGTGCGGTAGTGCTGCTCCGACCTCCGGATGAGTGGCTGGTATCGGCGGACGAACGCGCCGAGTCGCTGGACGCGATCAATCAGCCCTTCGCTCTCTAGCAGGTCGAGCGCCTCGCGGGCGACGATGCGCGACACGTCGAACTGCTCGCTCAGTGCCTCCTGTGACGGTAGGCGGTCGCCTGGGCCGAGATCTCCGCTGACGATCTGCTCGCGCAGCACGTCGGCGATGCGTTCGTACATGTGCTCGGGCACGGTGCTCTCCTGCCTGGTCGGACGTGCTTCCTCAGCTTAGTTGACTTGGCATGCCAAAGCTTGGTATACCTAGAAGGACCTTGGCATACCAAGGCGGCGGCGACAAGGCCGCGAATGGCTGAGAAAGGGCCTCTGACATGGCGATCATGAAGGGACACCGGTTCCCGATCGAGTTCGACAGCGCGTTTCCGCAGGGCTTGGTACTAGTGGGCGAAGTTGCACCTGACAACGAATACCAGTCCCGGGAAGACCGGGCAGCCGGCCGTCCCACTCGGCAGCGCGTGGACGAAGCCACCGGTAAGCGGCAGTGGAAGGCCACGGTCACCGACCCGGACGAGACGAAGGCGAAGAGGGCTTCGTTCGAGATCACTCTTCTGGCCGACGTTCAGCCCGTCCCGGCTACCCCGGAGGCGCTGCCCGGTATGCGCCCGATTGAGCTGGAGGGCTTGACGGCGGAACCGAAGGTCGCGGGGCAGGGCGAGTTCAAGTACCAGTCCTACGTGTTCCGCGCTACCGGCTTCAAGGCCGCCGGTAGCGGTTCCGGGTCCAAGTCGGCGCGCTCCGCCACGGGTGGCGAAGCTGCGGCCAAGGCGGCGTGAGCGGGATGAACGCGTCCGGGCCGGTTCGCGACGCTGCGGCGTTTCACGAACTGGTCCGGGCGTGGGAGCAGGCGTACCGCGACTACATGGCGGCCTGGGAGCACGGGTCTGCGGTGCTATCACCGATGAACGCCCAGAACACGGCGAGTGCGGCGCAGCGTGTGTCGCGAGCGTGGCATGAGCTGGCCAAGTCCCGGGGGCTGCCCTGGTGGTGCGTCGCGGCCCTGGAGTCGGCCGCCGAGGGGTTCGAAGAGCTGGCGAGGGAATGGGCAAGCAAGGCAGGGCGGGATGACGGCCAACTGGGACGGGCTCGGCGTGACGTGGATCGTCGGGCGGGAAGCGGAATTGACGGTCGAGGAGACTGGTTCGGACCCGACGCATCCGCCGATGCTGGTGCTCGCGGGGGCGCCGTGCGTGGTGATGCTGCGGCCACCGGACGACCCGGCGACGTGGCCCGCGTGCGTGAGGTTCCTTCGCCAACTCCGCGACAGCGCCGAGGACCTGGCGGCGCTCCTCGAAGCCCGCGCGATGGCTCGGCTGGTGCCTGATGGCGACGCCGAATGAACCGCGCACTTTGCGTGAAGCGCATGAGATCGCGATGGATCGACGACCGGCGCCGGATGCGAACCCTTCCGTGTGGCTGACATTTCGCCAAGCGAACGCGCGGATGTACGAGAAGGTTGCCGACGTCGACCGGGGCCACCACCATGAGGCGCTGTACTGGGCGGACCATGAACGGCGGAGGGCGGGGGAGGTTTCGGCGAAGATCCAGGGCGTGAACTCGAAGGCTGAGTAGTCCTGTGTAGATATACGAAAAGTCAACGACAGCAACAAAAACGCGCGCTATGACGTGCGGCGGTGAAACGCGTCCTCGTGCGGGTGACGTGAAACGTAAGGCGCAGAAGCGGAAACCGGCTACCAACCATGCCGCTCCTGCGCTGTCCACAACCTCGGGAAGTGAACAATGCAGACGCTAGACGATGGCAACAAGCGTGCGCCAGTGGGGGTCACCCCCTCGCGCTGCGCGGAATGCAAGCGGTTCGCTCGGCTGCTGCCGGGAGAGACGAAGTGCGCGCCGTGTTTGGGTGCGCTGCCGCTGGATCTCTCGGCGGTGTTGCGGGGTGGCCGGTGATGAACCTGTCTCCCGGATTTCTCGTCGTGGCCCTGGCCGTGCTGGGACTCGGTGTGTGGGTGCTGCACAAGATCGGCCGCGCCCTGGCGTCGGTGGTCGAGGCACTGGCCGCGATGGTGATCGTGTTCGTCGCCCTCTGGTGGGCCTGCAAAGCGGCACTCTGGCTGCTGACGCAAGTTGTGACGCGGTGGCGGACCAGCCTGACTGTGGTCGCGGTCTATCTGTGGTGCGTCTGGATCGGCTGGGTTTGGCTCGTGGCGAACCTCGGCGGCCTGGCGCTGATCCTCGGCGTGTGGCGATTGGTCGACGTGGTGTCGTTCGATCAGTGGTGCGGGCGACTGCTGCGCTCCTGGTGGGCGCGCTGGGCGGTGTACGGGCGCAAGCTTCCCGGCTGGCTGCACGCCTGCGGCCTCAGCGTCCGCGATGACGCGTTGCCGGTGGAAGTGACGGTCAACCTGGTCGGTCGCCGGAGGGTGGCTCGTTCGACGGCTCGGCAGGCCGGGGTGCAGGTGCCCAAGGTTCTTGGTGTCCGGTCGGGTCCGTCGTGGGATGAGGTGCGGGTTGAGCTGGTGGCCGGCCAGAAGCCGGAGGACTTCGACGACGCCGCTCGTGCGCTGGCCTCGGCCCGGAACGTCGCCCGGTGCCAGGTGCGGGAGCTGGCACCGAACGTGGTGTCGATCGACTTCCAACGGCGAGACCTGCTCGGCAACGTTGTGCACTCGCTCCCGGTGCCCGATCTCCTGGCGGCCGATGCGACCGGTGTGGATCTGCGGCGAGCGTGGTCCGGTCACACCGAGTACGGGCACGACTGGCGTGTCCCGCTGTCCGGTTCCGGTGCGCACTGCTTGACCGCCGGTGCCTCGGGCGCGGGGAAAAACTCAGTGATGTGGTGCCCGCTGGTGTCGGCCGCGTCGGCGATCCGCTCGGGTGTGGTCCGCATGTCCGGGATCGACCCCAAGGGCATGGAACTGGCGTACGGGCGCGGGATTTTCGCTCGGTATGCGGTGTCTGGGAAGGACGCGATCGAGGTCCTGGACGACCTCGTGGGCACGATGGAGGCGCGCAAAGCCGAGTTCGCCGGACGACTGCGGACGGTCCCGATCAGCATCGAACACCCGCTGGAGCTGCTGGAGTTCGACGAGATCGGCGCCCTGACGAAGTACACCGACCGCAAGACCCGCGATCAGATCGTCGAACGCGTCGCGCTGCTGACCACCCAGGGCCGGGCGCTCGGCATCACCGTGCGCGGGTATGTGCAGGAACCGACCAAGGACACCGTGCCCGTGCGGGAGCTGTTCACCCGTCGCGTGTGCTTGCGGGTGACCTCGAAGACGCACGTTCCGATGGTGCTCGGTGATGGCGCGTATGAGCGGGGCGCGTGGGCCAACCGGATCGGCGACTCCGAGGCCGGGGTCGGCTACGTGTGGGGCGAGGGCATCCGCGAACCGCTGCGCATCCGGGCCGGGTGGGTCTCCGACGAGACGGTCAAGGCGCTGGAGCACTACGTCACCAATGGTGGCGTGGTTGACCTGGCCGCGCGGCGCGGTACTGAGGGGGTGGCGGCGTGAACACCACCATGGTCTTCCTCGACGCGATCCGGGATCACCTGGACCTGCACGCGTTCGGTCCGGTCGCGTCGGTGCTGGTGACGTCCGACTCGGGGCCGGTCACGGTGCAACTCGATGTCGTTCGTGAGGTGCCGCAGGTGGCGTCGGCGCTGGTGACCTGGGCCGGGACGCTCGATGAAGTGTCCGCGCAGGTCTGGCGGACTCCGGCCGGAACGTCGGTGCATTTGATCGTCAACGGCCGGATGCCCTGCGGCATCCCGGTCCGTGTCTACGGCGCGGTCGACTTCTCCGAGGACGTGTTCCCGGACCTGCCCGTCGGGTCGCACCAAGAGATGCCTGTGTTCGTGCTTCGGCAATGGACTCGCTCCGGGGAGGTGGCCGCCTGATGACCGACCAGCAACAGAGCCAGCCGGCCGGGACCCGGGCCGAACGGATGCGGGCACCACTCGCGGCGGACGTGATCCGGGCGACGGCCGAGAAGCACAGCGTCTGCGTCCGCCCGTTCACCATGGAAGTCGGCGACACCCAGACCGGCGAACTCCGCTACGTCCCGGTCCCGTGCGGCTCCACCGTGGAATCGGTCTACCTGCCGTGCGCTCGGAAGGCGAAGGCGCTGCGGCAGGCCCAGTGCCGCGAGGGCTGGCACATGGCCGAGGAACCCAACCTCACCGCCGCGCCACCGACCGAGGATCAAACCGAGCTGCTCACGTACAGGGCCGATCTGGTCGCGGCGTACCGAGAGGTGGTCGAGCGGGACCAGGCGGAGGCGGAGGAACTGCGGGTAGAGATCACCGGGGTGGACGCGGAACTTCGGCAACTCGGCATGCGCGGTCGCCTGCCTGCCGTCGACGTGCCGACCAAGCGCGCGGTGAAGCGGTCGACGAAGCGGCGGCAGGACGCTCCGAACCTGCCCCGGCGCAAGGTCGCAAAGACCACGGTCGGGCGGGAGTACGCGGGGAAGTTCCGCCCGTCCATGTTCGTCACGCTGACCTGCGACACCTACGGGCCGGTCCGTGGTGACGGTTCACCGGTCGACCCGGCGCGGTATGACTACCGGCGGGCTGCGCGGGATGCGGTGCACTTCTCCGCACTGGTAGATCGCTGGTGGCAGAACCTGCGCCGGGTCGTCGGCTGGGACGCTCAGTACTTCGCCACCGTCGAGCCGCAGAAGCGGACCGCTCCGCATCTGCACGCCGCGATCCGCGGGGCCATTCCGCACGACGTCATCCGCCAGGTCACCGAAGCGACGTATCACCAGGTCTGGTGGCCCAACCACGACCAGGTGGTCTACGTGGACCGGCTGCCGGTCTGGGACGGTGACACCCGGATGTTCCTCGACCCGGACACCCGGGAGCCGCTGACCACCTGGGATGACGCCGTGGACCAGGTCGAGGATCCGGCGCACGTTGTCACGTTCGGGCGGCAGGTGCACTCGAAGGGGATCCTCGGCGGCACCGAAGAGGCCGGCCGCCACATCGGCTACCTCACGAAGTACCTGACCAAGTCCACCGGCGAAGTGGTCGAGGCAGACACGGCGCGGCTGCGGGATCACCACGACCGGCTGCACGCCGAACTGTCCGTCACCCCCTGCTCGCCACGCTGCGCGGTCTGGCTCCTCTACGGGATCCAGCCCAAGGGCGCGAACAGCAAGACCACCCCGGGGCACTGCAAAGGCCGGGCACACCGCCGGACCACCCTCGGGCTGCCGGGACGTCGGGTGCTCGTGTCACGGAAGTGGTCGGGCAAGACCGTCGACGACCACAAAGCCGACCGCAAGGCCTTCGTTCAGCAGGCCTTGGCGGCGATCGGGATCGAGAAGCCACAACCGGACCCGACCCGGCTGGTCTGGCGCAAGGTCGAGCCCGGCGACCCGCATGTCCCGCCCCGTCCGCACCTCGTCATGCGCGCCATCGCGGAACGGATCACGTGGAAGGCCGAGTACGACCGGGCGCTACTCGCCGCCGCCGGACCACCAGGGGACGGTCCGGAAACTTCGGCAACTCAGCTCGCAGCCTGACCAGGGGGAACGCATGAACATCAGCAACATGGACCGGCTCTGGTCGGTTGACGACGTGTCCACCTACCTCGGCGTCCCGGTCAAGACGCTGTACCAGTGGAAGTGGCGCGGCGAGGGGCCGCCGGTCCGGAAGATCGGGCGTCACCTCCGCTACGACCCGGCCAAGGTGCAGGCCTGGGTCAATGGGGAGGTCGCGGCCTGATGGGACACATCCAAGACCGCTGGTACCGCCCCGCTCGTGACAAGGAGACCGGCAAGGTCCTCTTGAACAAGCGGGGCAAGCCAGTGCTCGAAAGGACCGAGCTGTACGGCATTGGCCTGCGCTACAAGGTGCGCTACCTCGACCCGGACAACGAGGAGCGCTCAAAGTCCTTTCCGGACAAGCAAAGAAGCGCGCGGAAGACTTCCTCATCGGGGTGGAGTCGGACAAGCGTGAGGACAAGTACATAGACCCGCGCTCGTCGTCCAAGACGTTTCTGCAACAGGCCGAAAACTGGCTCAAAGCGCAGTCACCGGACCCGGCGACGCGGGAGATCCTGCGTAGCCGTCTCGAAAGTCAGATCTACCCGGTGTTCGGGCACCTGAAGTTCGGCCAGATCAAGCCGTCGACCATTCGCGACTGGCTCGGCTTGATGGATGAGAAGCGGTTGAGCGCCAACTATCAAGTCGTGCTGTTCACCATCGTGACCGGCGTCCTCGACTCGGCGATAGACGACAAGCTGATCCGGGAAAACCCCTGCCAGGCAAAGACCGTTCGGCGACCGGTGGGCAGTAGCCCGCAGGTGGTGGTCTGGCCGGAAGATCGCGTGCACAAGGTGCGGGCCGGGCTCGTCAAACGGTTCCGCGTCGTCGTCCCGCTTGGGTCCGGGCTCGGACTGCGGCAGGGTGAGATCCTGGGCTTCTCACCGGACGACATCGATCGAGAGGAGATGGTGGTCCGCGTTCAACGGCAGATCAAGACGGTCAAGGGCGTGATGATGTTCGCCCCTCCGAAGGGCGGTAAGACGCGGATGGTGCCGCTCTCCCCCGCGATGCTGGCGGAGATCGACGACCATGACGACCAGTTCCCGACGACCGCCATCACACTCCCGTGGAAGAAGCCCGATGGGGATCGGGTGACGGTTCGACTTCTCGTCACGGGCGAGGCCGGCCGCCTGTACACCGGCGACCTGTTCACCAAGGTCGTCTGGCAGGGCGGGTTCAGAGAGGCGAAGATCACCCACCGTGGCCGGGCCGACGGCATGCACGCGCTGCGGCACTTCTACGCCTCGACGCTGCTGTCCCGGGCGGTCTCGATCAAGGAGCTGGCCGAGTATCTGGGGCACGCCGACGCGGGCTTCACGCTCCGGACGTACACCCACCTCGTCCCGTCGAGCCATGAACGGGCCAGGCAAGCCGTTGACGCGGTGTTCGCGAGATCAAGCAACCAACAAGGCGACGTAACCGCCGAGTAGTTCCCAATCCGTAACAGAAGATCAGATAAGTCCGACTTACGATCATGACACTTGAGGATCAGCTACGTGAAATTACACTTCGCGACTATCTATACCTTGACGTAGATAGAGTAAAGTCTCTCGCTGGACAGCTCGATCAAGGCGTCGAAGAAGGGCGCAGCTTCTCTCGGCGCGCCAGCAAGAAGACCGCAATAGGGTGGGAAAAGTTTCTATCCTTCAGTCCAGAAAGCGGCACGGAATCAACTATTCAAAGATCCATGCTCGACAGCTTATTTCCAGATCTTGAAATCAGCCTAGAGGCAACCCTTCTGCGGGATATCAGCGACGAATTTAGCGACACCGAGATTGCCGCATACAAGGTCATTCGAGAGAAATGTCCAGAAGGTTCCTTGGTTCGACTCACCGCGCCTGGATATCTCTTCGATAGCAACTACTTAGGCAGCTCTCTAGTAAACTTATCTACAGCAATAAACGGGTATCAATGGCTTAACTACGAGCTACTAAAGGCCGCCCTGAAGGAAACAGAAGGTGACCCCAACGACGAGCTCGCAGACTTGAACTTCCTCGAATCGTCATTCCCCAAAGGGGAGGAGGACGAACACGAGAGAGTCTTGCACGACTTCATCCCAGACTTTGGGTATACCGCAAACTTTCTTCGCGCAGTAATCAGGACCACAAGAGGAATCCTGCCATCCGGATTGAACCTGGTTTCGTTTAGCTCCCACGGCAACATCCAGATGACAGCAAACACCCGCCTTCAAAGAGAACGCCGATACCTGGAGGCGGACCCTGCAATCATCGGTTCAAGGTTCGGCACTACACCTCAGGACTGGACAGTAGTAGGCACCGTAGGCCACTACACCCAGCTGCCCGCCGAAGTAAGTGCAATACAAAAGAGTGCCATCGAGACACTTCGCGAATTCCAAGATGGAGCAAAAGAAGCCACCGGCTTCAGCCGAGCTAACTTCATAAAGGAAGTAACCAAGATGCTTTCCGAGCTAGGTCGCCTCGGCTTCCTAAATGTTCCGCAGCATCCAGGAATGACCATCATCCCCATGGCGATATATCGCCATATCCAGTAGCGCGAGTGCTTCTCGCCGGGGCGGACAGTCAACGCGGTGTTCGGGCGGCCTAGTGCCGATGACGGCCTGGAGGCGGCCTGATCATGAACCACCAGGACCACCCGAACTACCGGATCAAGATCGATCTAGCCCTTGAGCAGGGCGCGGGCCATGACGACCTTCTGGATCTGGTTGGTGCCTTCGTAAATCTGCGTGATCTTCGCGTCCCGCATCATCCGCTCCACCGGGAAGTCCCGCGTGTAACCGGCGCCGCCGAACAGCTGGACCGCGTCCGTCGTCACCTCCATGGCGATGTCGGACGCGTACGTCTTCGCCGCCGAGGCCATGAAGCCCGCGCGCTTGTCACCGCGCTCCGAAGCCGCCGCGGAGGCGTACACCAGGTGGCGGGCCGCTTCGATCTTCGTGCCCATGTCGGCCAGCATGAACTGGACGCCCTGGAACTCGGCGATCGACTTGCCGAACTGCTTGCGGTCCTTGACGTACGCGATCGCCGCGTCGAGGGCGCCCTGGGCGATGCCCAGCGCCTGCGCGCCGATCGTCGGGCGGGTGTGGTCCAGCGTGCGCAGTGCCGTCTTCAGGCCCGTGCCCGGCTCGCCGATGATGCGGTCCTCGGGGATCGTGCAGTTCTCGAAGTAGATCTCGCGCGTCGGGGAGCCCTTGATGCCGAGCTTCTTCTCCTTCGGCCCCACCGAGAAGCCCGGGTCGTCCTTGTGCACGACGAACGCCGAGATGCCGTTGGCCTTCTTCTCCGCGTCCGGGTCGGTCACGACCATCACCGTGTACCAGGACGACTCGCCCGCGTTGGTGATCCAGCACTTGGTGCCGTTGAGCACCCAGTGGTCACCGTCGAGGCGGGCGCGGGCGCGCATCGACGCCGTGTCCGAGCCGGCCTCGCGCTCCGAAAGCGCGTACGACGCCGAAGCCTCACCCGAGGCGATCGACGGCAGCACCAGCTTCTTCACGCTCTCCGAGCCGGACAGGATGATCGGCTGCGTGCCGAGCTTGTTCACCGCCGGGATCAGCGACGCCGACGCGTCGACCCGGGCGACCTCTTCGATCACGATGCAGGCGCCGACGGCGTCCGCGCCCTGGCCGTCGTACTCCTCGCCGATGTGGACGGCGTTGAACCCGGACTTGACCAGCGCGTTGTACGCCTCGATCGGGTAGCGCTCGTTCTCGTCGACCTCGGCCGCGTACGGCGCGATCTCCTTCTCGGCCAGGGCCCGGACCGCGGCCCGCAGCTCCTCGTGCTCCTCGGCAAGCTGGTACAGGCCATCGGTCACTTCCGGTCACCTTCTCTACGACGTCGGGAGAGTCCTGTCGATGTTAGCGCTCGTTCACCGAGGGGCCGCGTCCTTGTGTCGCGGACCGCAGAATTCGTAAGGTCGAGTGATGCCGCTCACCGCGCCGACGACGCCGCCCGGTCTGCCCGTCTCCCTCGACTACCCCGAAGTCCCGGTCGGTTCGCTCCTCGCGGCCGGCGCCGCGCGCTGGGGCGACCGGACCGCCTTCGCCCACGACGGCCGCAGCATCACCTTCACCGAGACCTGGCGCGCCGCGTGCCGGTTCGCCAACGCCCTGCGCGCCCACGGCATCGGCCGCGGTGACGTCGTGGCGCTGCACCTGCCGAACTGCCTGGCCTTCCCGGTCGCCTACTACGGGACGCTGCTGGCCGGGGCGACCTTCAGCCCGGCCAACCCGCTGCTCCCGCCGGACGACCTCGCCTTCCAGCTCACCGACTGCGAGGCCGCCGCGGTCGTGACGTTCGGTCCGGTCGCGGGCGCGCTCGCGAGCGTCGCCGACCGGATCCCGGCGCGGCTCACCGTCGTCGTCGGCCCGACCGGCGACCTGCCCGACGGCGGCTTCGAGTTCGATGCCTTCCAGGCCGGACAGCCGGAGACGCGCCCCGAGGTCGAGCTGTCGCTGCACGAGGACCTCGCGCACCTCGCCTACACCGGCGGCACCACCGGCCGCTCGAAGGGCGTGCGGCTCTCGCACCGCAACGTCGTGGTCAACACCTTGCAGCACGCGTGCTGGGGCAGCGGCTCAGTGCCGGCACTCGATGCCCGAGGCGACGTCACCCTCGACCAGATCGGCAGCGAGGACGAGTGGCCGACGCGCCTGGGCACCGGCATCGCGATCAACCTGACGCCGTGGTTCCACGCGATGGGCATCATCGGCGGTATGAACGCGGCGGTCATCGCCGGCACCACGATCGTCCTGCACTCCCGCTTCGACCCGCCGGCCTACGTCGCCGACGCCGAACGGCTGCGCATCACCGGCATCGGCGGCGCGCCCGCGCTGTTCGCCGCCCTGCTCGCGACGCCGTCGTTCCACACCGCGGACCTCTCGTCGGTGCGCTCGATCGGCTCAGGGGCCGCGCCGATGAACCACGCGATGATCAACGCGCTGCGCGAGCGGTTCCCGGGCGTGGTGGTCAGCGAGGGGTACGGCCTCACCGAGGCGACGATGGGCGCGGTGATCTCGCCGACGTACGCCTCGGGCATCCGCAAGGTCGGCTCGGTGGGCGTGCCGATCTTCGACACCGAGGTCAAGGTCGTCCCGGCCGAAGGCGGCGAGGACCCGCTCCCGGCGGGCGAGAAGGGCGAGGTCTGCCTGCGCGGACCGCAGATCATGCTCGGCTACCGCAACCGCCCCGAGGAGACGGCGGCCGCACTGGTCGACGGCTGGCTCCACACCGGCGACGTCGGCATCCTCGACGCGGACGGCTATCTGTCCATTGTGGACCGCAAGAAGGACATGCTGCTGTACAAGGGGTACAACGTCTTCCCGCGCGAGCTGGAGGAACTGCTGATCACGATGCCCGGCGTCGCGGCGGCGGCCGTGGTGGGGCGGCCCGACGTCGAGGTCGGCGAGCTGCCGGTCGCCTTCGTGGTGCCGCGCGGTTCGCTGGACGCCGACGAGCTGATGGCCGCGGTCAACGAGAAAGTACTGCCCTACAAGCGGTTGCGGGAGGTCCACGTCGTCGAGCAGATCCCGGTGTCCGCCGCCGGGAAGGTGCTCAAGCGGCAGCTACGGCAGCAGCTGATCGGCGAGCTGCCCGGCTAGCCGGTCGCCGGACAGGAGCGTGCCGGCCTGCTTGACGTGCTTGAGCAGCGGGGAGACCTCCATGCTCTGCAGCCCGGGCAGGGAGCCGATCCGGTCCGACGTGAACTCGAACAGTTCGTCGAGGTCCCGGCAGTGCGCGACGGCGTGGACGTTGTGCGGCCCGGAAACCGCTGCGGCGAAGGCGATCTCGGGCTCCCGCGCAAGCGCGCGCCCGACGTCCTTGACCGCCGACGGGTGCACGCGCAGGTAGAGGTTCGCCCGCGCGTGGTAGCCCAGCGCCGCGGCCGCGATCTCGACGTCGATGTGCACGACGCGCCGCTCCAGCAGCGTCTCCAACCGGCGGGAGGCGCGGCCGGGGGTCAGGTCCGCCGCCGCGGCGAGGTCGACCAGCGTGGCGCGGCCGTCTTCGGCGAGGACGTCGAGCAGCTTCTCGTCCTCGGCGGTCAGGCGCATCGGCTCGCGGGCCACGACCGGGGCCTCCGTGAACGGTGCGCCCTCGCTTCCGAGCATCGCCTCCTGCTCGGGGGTCAGCGTGCCCCGCAGCGCGGCCCAGTAGTGCCCGCGGCCGCCGACGAACTGGCGCAGCATCGCGGACGCGTGGATGTCGAGGACGGCCGCGGTCCGCGGCAGCTGCTCCCCGAGCAGGTCGTCCCGCTGTTCCCGGGTCCGGGACCGGATCGCGAACCCGATCTCGGAGCCCCCGGCGCAGAGCCCCACCCAGCTGACGTCGTCGCGCTTCGCGAGGGCGTCGGCGATCGCCGCGACGCTCCCGGGACGGCACCGCAGCCGCACCAGCCACTTGCTCTGGCCCAACGCCCCCGGGTCGACGATGCCGGCGACGCGCAGGACACCCTCGGCACGAAGCCGCCGGTAGCGTCGGCCGACCGCGTTTTCGGTGACGCCGAGCGCAGCCGCGATCGACGCGAACGAAGCCCGCGGAGCGACCTGAAGCGCGCGGATGAGACGCACATCGTCAGGCTGCGGAGTGACGGATTCCGCCATCACTGCTCCTCTCATCGAAGCAATCCTACAAACCAGCCTCCACGACGAGCGCGATCAGCGGTCGCGCGGACAGACTCGGGGCGTAACCGGCCGAAGGGAACAACCATGCAGACCGCCCTCGTCGTCGGGGCCTCGCGAGGACTCGGACACGCGATCGCCACCGAACTCTCCGCCCGCGGCTGGCACGTGCTCGGCACGGTCCGCGACCCGGCCGCCCGGACGCCGCTGCACGACCTGGCGGACGCCTCCGACGGACGCGTCGAGGTCGAGCACCTCGACATCACCGAGCCCGACCAGCTGCCGCCCCTGCGCGAACGGCTCGCCGGCCGCCGCCTCGACGTGCTCTTCGTCAACGCCGGCACCACGAACAACCCGGCGACGCCGATCGGCGAGGTGCCGACGGCCGACTTCGTCGACGTCATGGTCACCAACGCGCTCAGCCCGATGCGCCTGATCGAAGCGCTCGCCGACCTCGTGCCGGCGGACGGGCTGATCGGCGCGATGTCCTCCGGGCAGGGCAGCATCACGAACAACACGGCCGGCTCGCGCGAGGTCTACCGGGGCAGTAAGGCGGCGCTGAACATGTTCATGCGCAGCTACGCGGCCCGGCAGGCCGACCGGGCTCTCCTGCTCATGGCCCCCGGCTGGATCCGCACGGCCCTCGGCGGCGACCAGGCGCCGTTCACCCTCGAGGAGACGGTGCCCCGGATCGTGGACGTCCTGCTGGCCAAGCGCGGCAAGCCCGGCCTCGAGTTCCTCGACCGCGAAGGCCAGACCGTGCCGTGGTGACCGCTAGTGGCCGGTCTTCGCGCGCAGGGCCGCGTCCTTGTCGAGGACCAGCTTCTCGAGATCGCGCTGGAACTCCGCCATCTTCGAGCGCAGGCCCTCGTCCGACGCCGCCAGGATGCGGACCGCCAGCAGGCCCGCGTTGCGCGCGCCGCCCACCGAGACGGTGGCCACCGGGACGCCCGCCGGCATCTGGACGATCGAGAGCAGCGAGTCCAGGCCGTCCAGGTACTTCAGCGGGACCGGCACGCCGATCACCGGCAGCACCGTCGCCGACGCGACCATGCCCGGCAGGTGGGCCGCGCCACCCGCGCCCGCGATGATCACGCGGAGGCCGCGCGCCACCGCCGATGTCGCGTAGTCCAGCATGCGCTGCGGGGTGCGGTGCGCCGAGTAGACGCCGACCTCGTACTCGACGCCGAACTCGTCCAGCGCCGCACCGGCCGCCTCGAGGGTCGGCCAGTCCGAGTCGCTGCCCATGATCACGCCCACCTGCGGCGCCATAGCTGATCTCCTAGTGGATTTCGTAGCCGTCGAGCCAGACGGCGTGGGACAGCCAGTGCGCCGACAGCAGCGCGCGGTTGCGCAGGTCGTCCATCCGGTCGCCGGTGAAGTTGACGTGCCCGAGCTTGCGGCCCGGCCGCTCCTGCTTGCCGTAGAGGTGCACGCGCACCTCCGGGTACCGCGCGAACAGGTGGTGCAGCCGCTCGTCCGGCCCCATTTCGGGCAGCTCCGGCGCGCCCAGCACGTTCGCCATCACGCACGCCGGCGCGACCAGGTCCGTCCGGCCCAGCGGGTAGTCCAGCACCGCGCGCAGGTGCTGCTCGAACTGCGACGTGCGTGCGCCGTCCATGGTCCAGTGCCCGGAGTTGTGCGGGCGCATCGCCAGCTCGTTCACCAGCAGCCCGGTGTCCGTCTCGAACAGCTCGACCGCGAGCAGCCCGGTGACGTCCAGCGTCGACGCGACCCGCAACGCCAGGTCCTGGGCCTCGTGCACCCGGTCCGGGGACAGCCCCGGCGCCGGGGCGAGGACCTCGGTGTTGATGCCGCCGGCCTGCACGGTCTCGACCACCGGATACGCCGCGCCCTGGCCGAAGGGCGAGCGGGCGACGAGCGCGGCCAGCTCCCGCCGCATCGCCACCTTCTCCTCGACCAGCAGCGGGGTGCCCGCTTCGAGCAGTTCCGGCACGGTCTCGCGGGCGTGCTGCGCGGTGTCCAGCATCCAGACGCCGCGGCCGTCGTACCCGCCGCTCGACGCCTTGAGCACCACCGGCCAGCCGTGCTCGCCGCCGAACTTCACCACGTCGTCCACAGTGGACACTTCGGCGAAGGCCGGGCCCGGCACGCCGAGGCCGGCCATCATCTCGCGCATCACCAGCTTGTTCTGCGCGAAGCCCAGCGCCGACGGCGCCGGCCGGATGACGAAGCCCTCCATCGCCAGCGTCAGCAGGTGCTCGCCCGGCACGTGCTCGTGGTCGAACGTGAGCACGTCGACCGACGCCGCGAACTTCCGCAGCGCGTCGAGGTCGGTGTGGTGGCCGAGCGTGACGTCGCCCGCGACGAGCCCCGCGGCTTCGTTCTCCCCCGCGGCGAGCACGCGCAGGGACTGGCCGAGGGAGATCGCCGCCTGGTGGGTCATCCGGGCCAGCTGGCCGCCGCCCACCATGCCCACGACGGGCAGACCGGTGTGTTTGTCCATAGCGCGCCCAGACTAGACGGTGACGACCTGCGGTGACCGCCGGACCAGGCGAACCTCACGCGCCGCGAGGCCGAGGATCCCGGCCGCCGCCGCGAGCACGTAGAGGTTGCCCAGTACCGACCAGCCCAGGCCCCAGCCGAACTCCGTGTCGCCGCCGTTGGGCACCAGCATCACGATCTGCGAGGCGAACAGCAGCGCGACCGCCGCCGCGGCCCACCACCGCGCCTTCACGACCAGCAGGGTGAGCAAGGGCACGCACCAGACCCAGTGGTGCGACCACGACACCGGCGACAGCAGCAGCCCGTAGAACGCCGTGACGAGCAGCGCGCCCGCGTCTTCCCCACGCCGGTGCAGCCGCACGACCAGCCACACCGCGGGCACGGCGAGCACCGCCGCCACTCCGACCGCCACCGCCAGCGACCAGGGCGCGAGGTGGGTGGCCCGGTTGACCAGCCCGTTGAGCGACTGGTTGAAGATCCAGTGCACCGACCCGACCCGGCTCGGATCGGTCGCCGAATCCCGCCAGAACCGCGCCGCGTCGACCGGGATGACCGCGAACATCACCGCTTCGAGCACCACGAACGTGCCCAGGGCCCGCAGCCCGTCCTTCCACCTTCCCGTAACGAACAGGTGCGGCACGAAGATCAGCGGGGTCAGCTTGATCGCCGCCGCCACGCCGATCAGCACCCCCGCGAACCGCGACCCCCTGGCCGACAACACCAGGACGTCCAGCACCACGAACGCCATCAGTATCAAGTTGATCTGACCCAGGAACAGCGTCTTCCACACCGGTTCCAGCGCCAGCGCGATGGCTGTTCCCGCCGGCAGCGCCCACCACGAAAGCGAGCGCCCCGGCGACGACGAAACCACCGTGATGACGACCATAACGGCGACCACCGACAAAACCGCGATCACGCCCCACACGAGCCCGGACGGCACCAGCGCGAGCGGCAGGAACAGCGGCGCGGCGGCCGGCGTGTAGGTGAACGGCAGCCGCACCCAGTCCGGCAGGGCGGTCAGCACGTCCCGCGTGTAGAGCGGATCGCCGTGCAGCAGCGTCAACGCACCGGCGCGGTACACGGCGCTGTCCGCGCCAAGGTGCCACCCGGCCAGCCAGCCGACCACACCGAAACCGAGCACCAGCAGCGCGATCCCCCCGGCGGCGAACCGGCCGGTGCGCGCCTCAGACGCCGGACGCGACGTCGACATGCTCGTCCGGAGCGGCCTTCTTCCGGGTCCGCCGCTGCAGGCCCCAGCGCAGGATCAGCGCCGCGGCCAGCACCACCGGCATCAGGATGTAGGCGTCCCCCAGGATGTTCTGCCACACCTTCCAGTGCAGCTCGACGTTGCGGCCGTTCGGCAGGATCAGCAGCACGCAGCTGACGAACACGAAGGCCACCAGGAACGTCCCGGCCCAGCGCTTCCACGCCGTCGCCGGGGTCGTCTTCGGCAGCCGCGACACCAGCAGCACGATCAGCGGGACCACCCAGACCCAGTGGTGCGTCCAGGAAATCGGCGAGATCAGCAGCGTCCAGAACGCCGTGACGAGCAACGCGGCCAGCGCCTGGCCCTTGCGGTGGAAGCGGATCAGCAGCCACAGCGCCGGGATCGCGAGCAGGAACCCGATGCCCATCGCCGCCTTCGACGCCCACGGCGCTAGGTCGGTGGCCCGGTTCATCAGCGCGTTCAGCGACTGGTTGCCCGCCCAGTGCACCGGCCCGATCCGCCCGGTGTCCGGCAGCGTGATGGTCCAGTACTTGGCGGCGTCGTGGGCGTTGATCAGGAACATCACGCCCTGGAGCACGACGAACGTCGCGAGCCCGCGCAGCGCGTCCTTGCGGCGGCCGGTGATGAACAGGTGCCCCAGGAACACCAGCGGCGTCAGCTTGATCGCCGCCGCGACGCCGACCAGCACGCCGCCCCACCGGCTGCCGCGCGCGCCGATGACCAGCATGTCCAGCAGGATCATGGCCATCAGGATCAGGTTGATCTGGCCGAGGAAGATCGTCCGCCACACCGGTTCGAGAGCGAGGAAGACCAGGAAGAACACGATGGTCGAACGGGCGGGCGAGGCCCACCAGCGCGGCCCGTCGTCGGCCGGGCGGGGCAGCGCGCCGATCGCGGTCCGGATCGACAGTGCCATCGCCGCCAGCGACACGGCGGTGATCAGGCCCCACGAGATCTGCGTCGGGAACGCGGCGAGCGGCACGAAGATCAGCGCCGCCGTCGGCGGGTAGGTGAACGGCAGCAGCGCCCACCACGGTTCGGGCGCGAGCGTGTTGGAGTCGTAGAGCGAATCGCCGTGCAGCAGCGTCAGCGCACCGGCCCGGTAGACCGCGCTGTCGACGCCGAGCACCCAGTCGTGCTGCCAGCCGTAGATGCCGTACCCGATCGCGACCAGCGGGATCACCGCGAGGATCAGGATGGACCGCGGACGGACGGACAGCCGGGCGAGTGACTTGCGCAGGGCCAGCCGGTGCGGGGATCTGGCCGCGATCGGGCCGTCGATGTCGGTGGATACGGTCCGGGTCACCTCACCAGGAAATCATGACCGGCCCGATCCAGGTCAGAAGGGTCCGGGCGGAACCGGACTTTTCACGCGTTTACCCCCTCGCGAGGCGGGCCAGCAGGTCGCAGGCCAATTCGTGGGTGGCGGGCAGGCGCACGGCGGACACCCGGGGCCGCCCGGCGTCCGCCAGCTGCGAATCGACCGAAAGCCGCTCGTGCAACGCCCTTCGCAGCGCGACGCCGTGCGAAGCGACCTTCTCGTCCTTCGGGACCAGGGCGGCGACGACGGACGGCCCCAGCGAAGCGACGCTCTGCCCGCTGTCGAAGACCGCCCGCAGCGCGTCCGCGACCAGGATCATCCCGGTCAGCCGCGGGAATCCGGTGACCGCGGCGAGGTCGAGCGAGACGACCAGCAGCACGTGGTCCTCCGCGGCCGGCCGCTCGCGCGCGGCGGCGGCCCGGTAGACCTCGACGAGCCGGGTGCGCAGGTAGGCGGCCGAGGGCAGGCCGGTCAGCGGGTCGGTGACCTCGGTGTGCACGAGCTGGTCGGTGGCGACGTCGGCCCAGGCCAGCGCAGTGTTCCGGAGCAGCCGCGCCGGCGTCGCGTCCACGTCCGGCGAGACGAACCCGTCGGTGCCGTGGTCGAGCACCGCGTGCAGCGCGGCCAGGTCGGCGAGGGTCTCGGCGAGCCCCGCGCCGGCCGCCGCCCGGGCGCGCGCCAGCCCGGCCAGCGCCGTCTCGGCGGCTTCGACGCGGCCCTTCGCCATCACCGCCGCGCAGACGGCGTCCACCTCGGGCAGGGCCCAGTCGCTCGGGAACCGCCAGCCCGCGGCGAGGCTGGCGGTGCGCCAGCGGGCACGCAACGTGCGCAGGGCGCGGTCCGCGAGCGGGGCGTCACCGGGGCCGGAGCGCGTAGCCGGAACGTCCACTGGCCACCTGCCCCTTTCGTCCGGTCCGTGTCGATCTTGCTTGGTGCTTCACGGTGAGGACGTGCCTCGCCGGACCCCGTGACGCGTACTCGCGAGTTTTGTTGAGGAGCTTTTCCACGGCGCGACCCGGGGCCGGGTGATTTTGCTGCGCCGTCGGAGTCAACACCCCGACCACGACGTGACGGCCCGGGGTGGGTCAGTCACACTTGTCTCGCGCCGCGGACCCGCCTGTAATGGCAGGTCCTGGCCTTAACCGACCGAGGAGTGCCGTGTCCACCATTCCCGCCGATCTCAGCGGAAAGAGTGACGCCGAGCTGATCGCCGAGGTCCGCGCCGGGAAGATCGAGTCGTACGGGCCGCTTTACGAACGCCACACCGGCGCGGCGCACAACCTCGCTCGTCAGCTGGCCCGGTCGAGCTCGGAAGCCGACGACCTCGTGTCCGAGGCGTTCTCGAAGGTGCTGGACACACTGCGTGGCGGCAAGGGGCCGGACACCGCCTTCCGGGCGTACCTGCTGACTGCGCTGCGTCACACCGCGTACGACCGCACGCGCAAGGAACGCCGGGTCGACCTCAACGAGGACATGACCGACGTCTCCGCCGAAGCGCTGACCGTGCCGTTCTCCGACACCGCCGTCGCCGGGCTCGAGCGGACGATGGCCGCCAAGGCGTTCGCGCGGCTGCCCGAACGCTGGCAGGCGGTGCTCTGGCACACCGAGATCGAGCAGCAGAGCCCGGCCGAGGTCGCGCCGCTGCTCGGCCTGACCGCGAACGGCGTCTCGGCGCTCGCCTACCGCGCCCGCGAAGGGCTGCGTCAGGCGTACCTGCAGGTCCACCTGCAGGAGAACGCCGAGGAACGCTGCCGCGCCTGCGCCGAGCGGCTCGGCGCGTGGACACGGGACGGCCTGTCCAAGCGCGAACGCTCCCAGGTCGAGAACCACCTCGACGAGTGCGAGAACTGCCGGGCGCTGGCCGCGGAGCTCGCCGACGTCAACGGCGGCCTGCGCGCGATCATCGCCCCGATCGTCCTGGGCGGCGCGGCGCTCGGCTACCTCGCCACGATCGGCGCGGCCAAGGCGAGCGCGGCCACCGCGGCGGCCGCCGGTGCCGCCGCCGCGGGTGCCGCGGCCGGGGGCAAGGCCGGCGCGGCCGCGGGAGCCGCCGCCGCGGGCCCCCGCCAGTTCGCCGGGGTCGCCGCTTCCGGCGCGGCGGTCGTCGCGGCCGTCGTCATCGCGCTCACGGCCGGCGGCGGGACGCAGGAGATTCCCGTCGCGGCCCAGCAGCCGCCGCCCGCGGTCCAGCCGGTCAACCCGCCGGCACCGAAGCCGCCGCCACCGGCCCCGTCCGCCCCGGCGCAGCCACCTGCTCCGCCCGCGCCGCCGGCCCCGCCCGTCGTGCCCGCGCCGCCGCCGGTCGCGCCGCCCGCGCCGCCGGCACCGCCCGCTCCCGTGCCCGCGCCGCCGTCGATGTCCGCGACCACCCCGCCGGACGGCGTCGAGCTCAGCCCCGGCGCCGCGACGAACCTGCCCATCACCGTGCGCAACGACGGCGGAACGCTGTCCGAGCCGGTGGCGGTCGCGCTGAACCTGCCTCCGGGCGTGCACGCGATCGACGCCGGCGGTGGCGGCGCGCCGATGGCGTTCGCGCAGGACGGCGGCCCGATCTCGGTGAACTGCCCGGGCGGCGACGGCACGGTGACCTGCAAGACCGGCAGCGGCCTGCAGCCCGGCCAGAGCGCGACGCTGAACTTCCACCTCCGGGCCGACGACGACGCCGAGGGCGGCACGGTCACCGGGTCGGTCACCGCGGGCGTGCGGATCAACGTCGCGGTGAGCGTCAAGGTCACCGTGAAGCAGCCGCCGGACGCGGTGGTCCTCGAAGCGCAGGGCGACGGCCTCTCGGCGTTCCCGTGGACCCGCAACCCCCTGGTCTACGTGCGGGTCCGCAACACCGGCGAGACGACCAAGCCGGTCACGGTCACCTTCGACCACCCGCTGTGGCAGTGGTGGAGCCTGCGCGGCTTCCCGTGCACGTCGTCCGGCGAAGGCGCGACCTGCACGACGACGAGCGCGGTGGCGCCCGGCCAGCACGTCAACCTGTGGGTGCGGCTGAAGGGCCGTCCCGACGACGGGCGCGTGACGATCGCCGCGAAGCTCGGCAAGGCGTCGGCGGAGCCGGTGACGATCGACTTCGGCTGCTACCACCACTGGTGCGGGAAGGACCCGCTGCCGACGACGACCCCGTCGACCACGACGCCGTCGAAGCCGACCCCGACCAAGCCGTCGAAGCCGTCGTCCACCCCGCCGGCGACGACGTCGGAGACCGAGCCGACGACCGAGCCCCCGACGTCGACGACCACGACGAGCGCGCCGCCGCGACCGACCGGCAAGCCGGGCGACCAGCGGCCGACCGCCACCCCCGAGAAGGGATTCGGCTGGCTGACCGGGTAGCGTCCGCGCGGTGCGCGAGCTGCTGAAGAAGCATCGCGAGCTCCTCCGCTTCGCCGTCGTCGGCGGGATCAGCTTCGTGATCACGATGTCCGTCAACTACGGCCTGAAGTTCACCGTGCTGCGGACCCACCCGGTCACGGCGCTGATCGTCGGCGTCCTGGTCGCGACGATCTTTTCCTACGTCGCCAACCGCGAGTGGTCGTTCCGCACCCGCGGCGGCCGGGAGCGGGCACACGAAGCCGCGTTGTTCTTCCTGATCAGCGGCATCGCGCTGGGCCTGAACGCGCTGCCGCAGTGGTTCTCGCGGTACGTGCTCGACCTGCAGGCGCCGCGGCTCTCGCCGTTCGGCGTCGAGGTGGCCGACTTCGTCAGCGGCATCATCATCGGGACCCTGCTCGGCACGGTGTTCCGCTGGTGGGCGTTCAAGAAGTGGGTCTTTCCGGACGAGGACGCCCGCGGCGTGGTCCAGGTCGCGGACGATCCGGACATTCAGGACCGCAAGGCTGCCTGAGCCACAGGTCAACGCGGTGTGCTCCTAGACTGCGTGGTGTGACCGTTGTGGAAACCGTGCTCAAGCGCACGCCGGAACCACTGCGTTCGGTGCTGATCAAGCACCGGGAGCTGCTGAAGTTCGCGATCGTGGGCGGCACGACGTTCGTGGTCGACAACGGCGTCTGGTACTTCCTGAAGCTGTCGGTGCTGGAGTCGAAGCCCACCACGGCGAAGGCGATCGCGATCATCGTCGCGACGATCGTGTCGTACATCCTGAACCGCGAGTGGTCGTTCCGCACCCGCGGCGGTCGCGAGCGCCACCACGAGGCCGCGCTGTTCTTCGTGATCAGCGGCGTCGCGGTCGTGGTCAACCTGATCCCGCTGTACGTCTCGCGGTACGTGCTGCACCTGGAAGTCCCGCACGTGACGCGGCTGGTGCAGGAGGTCGCGGACTTCGCGAGCGGGTCGATCATCGGCATGCTGCTGGCGATGTTCTTCCGCTTCTGGGGCTTCAAGAAGTGGGTCTTCCCGGACGAGCTGGGCGAGCGCCGCCGGGACAACGGCGACGTGACCCGCCTGCACTGACCGTCTCCCAAACTACTTGTCCTTTGACATGTAGTTGTCTACAGTCATGTGCACCGGCGTTCCTTCGCAAGGACGCCGTCCGGGGGACCTTCTTGATCACGACCGTGCTGAAACGCGCCCAACAGCGCTCGCGCTCGCCCTCGGCACGGCGTTCGCACTCCCCCACCACAGGCCGCTCCACCACAGGAGAACCACGATGATCTTCGTCCTCGGCGCCACCGGCAAGGTCGGCCGCGCCCTCGTCCCCGCCCTGCTCGACGCCGGCGCCGCCGTCCGCGCCCTGACCCGCGATCCGGCCCGGGCCCGCATCGACCCGCGCGCCGAAGTCGTCCACGCCGATCTCGACACCGCGGACCTGCCCGCGCTGCTCGACGGCGCGGAGCGCGTGTTCGTGCTGACCCAGGGTCACAGCGCCGACCGGGAGACGGCGGTTGCGCACGCCGCCGCCCGGGTGGGCGTCACCCACCTCGTCAAGCTGTCCACCACGGGTGTCCACTTCGGACAGACGGATCCGATCACCCGCGCCCACGCCGAAGCCGAGCAGGCGGTCCGCGAAGCCGGACCGGCGTGGACGATCCTGCGGCCCGGCGCGTTCATGGACAACCGGTTCGCCTGGCGCGACTCGATCCGCGACGAGAACGCCGTGTACGTGCCCGAGGGCGATCCGGCCTCCGCACTGGTCCACGTCCGGGACATCGCCGCGGTCGCGACGCTCACCCTCACGACGTCCGGCCATGAAGGCGCGACCTACGAGCTCACCGGCGGCGAAGCCCTCACCACCGAACAGCAGGTCGAGATCCTCGCCGAGGCCCTCGGCCGTCCCGTGAAGTACGTCGAAGAGCCGCTGAGCGCCGCGCGTGACCGCATGATGCGGAAGTACGGCTGGCCCGCCGAGGCCGTCGACGGGTTCTTCGCGCTGAAGCGGGAGTCCGCCGAGCGCGAACACGTCGTCTTCGACACCGTCGAGCGCCTGCTCGGCCGGCCGCCGCGGACGTTCGCCGAATGGGTGGGTGAGAATACGGCCGCGTTCCCCTACCATTACCGGGGGTGACGGGGGAGGTGACCGGATGGCCAAGGGCCTGCGCGTCCTCGTCGTGGACGACCACCCGCTGTTCCGCTTCGGCGTGTGCACGCTGCTGGACGCCGAACCCGGGATCGAGATCGTCGGCGAGGCCGCCAGCGGCGCCGCCGCGGTCGACGCCGCGGGCGCGTTGCTCCCCGACGTCGTGGTCATGGACCTGCACCTGCCCGACCTGTCCGGGATCCAGGCGACCCGGCACATCGCGGCCGTGAGCCCGGACACCGGTGTGCTGATGCTGACGATGGCCGACGAGAGCGAGTCGGTCTTCGCGGCGATGCGCGCCGGTGCCCGCGGCTACCTGCTGAAAGACGCCGAACCGGACGAGATCATCCGCGCCGTCCAGGCGGTCGCGCGGCGCGAGGCCATCTTCGGCCCGGACATCGCGAACCGCGTCCTCGGCTTCTTCAACCAGCCGCCGCCCACGAGCGAGCCGGTGTTCCCGGAGCTGACCGTGCGCGAGCGCGAGGTCCTGTCCCTGATCGCGGCCGGGCGTAGCAACGGCGTCATCGCGAACACGCTGTGCCTCAGCCCGAAGACCGTGCGCAACCACATTTCGAACGTCTTCGCCAAGCTCCACGTCGCCGACCGCGCCGAAGCGATCGTCCGGGCCCGCGACGCGGGACTCGGCCGACCCTGACGGGCGCCCAACCGGGCAAATAGGGACGCCGGTCCCATGCGCTCGGGACACCCCGGCGGGCAGTGTGGTCGGGGTGAGGGGTGGAAACCCTCGCACCGTTCGAGGGGAATGGGTGACGATGTTCGAATCCGACAGGACGGCGGTGGTGGTCCGCGCCACCGATCCGATCCTGCACAACGGCGTCTGCATGGCGCTGCGTTCGCGTGACGAGGTCCGCGTGGTGGACGGCGAAGCAGCCGACTCGGCCATGGTCGCGCTGCTGGTCGCCGACCGGCTCGACGACACGATGACCCAGCTGCTGTCCGCGCTGCACCACCAGGGCTTCACCCGCATCGTGCTGGTCGCGGGCGAGGTCGACGACAACGAAATCTTGAACGCCGTCGAGCACGGGGTCTGCGCGGTCGCCCGCCGCGCCGACGCCGGGCCGGAGGTGCTCGTCCGGTTGATCAAGGCGGCCGCGGCCGGGGAGGGCGCGCTGCCGCCCGACCTGCTCGGCCGGCTGCTGAGCCGGGTTTCCCGGCTGCAGCGCCAGGTGCTCCAGCCGCGCGGCCTGCACCTGGGCGGGATGAGCAACCGGGAGACGGAGGTGCTCCGGCTCGTCGCGGCGGGGTATTCGACGCAGGAGATCGCCGACCAGCTGTGCTATTCGCAGCGGACGGTGAAGAGCATCCTGCACGACGTGACCAACCGGTTCCAGCTGCGCAACCGTTCGCACGCGGTGGCGTACGCGCTGCGTGAAGGGTTGATCTGACCCATGATCGCCCAGGTCGACGCGGCTCTGTGCCGGCTCCTGCGGCCCTGCCTGCCGGCGGGGACGCGGATCCGGCTCGATCCGCCGAAGCCGACCTGGCAGACGGAGTCACAGGTGCGAAGCGTGGAGCTGTTCCTCTTCGCGCTGCACGACGCCGTCGAGGAAGAGAGGGAGGGGAAGCGCGCGGCCCGCCGCTGCGCGCTTTCCTACCTCGTCACGGCGCGGGCCGCGCAGGTCGAGGAGGAGCACGACCTGCTCGACGCCGCCCTGCACGCGGTGCTCGACGCCGAGCCGTCTTGCGAAAGCGCTTCCTCGATCCGGATGGCTTTGGCCACAACGGATCCGACGGGGTTGTGGACGAGCCTGGGCATACCCGCCCGAGCCGGTTTCGTCCTGCGGGTCACGGCCGACGTCTAACGCGGAACGCGCTCCGCGGGCCACCGGACCTCGGGAACATCACTCGGCCGCGGCACCTTCAAGAACAGGCTGAACACCGCCGGCCGCCGGTTGGACAGCTCCAGGCGGCCGCCGTCCGCCTCCACCAACGCGCGGGCCAGTGCCAGTCCGACGCCCGTCGAGCCGCCTCCGGAAAACCCGCGCTCGAAGATGTGCGGGGCCAGCTCGTCCGGCACGCCCGAGCCCGTGTCGCTGACCTCGACCACCACCGTGCCCTCGGCGTCGCCGCGGCGGGCGGCCACCGTGACCGTGCCCGAACCGTGGCGCAGGGCGTTGTCCAGCAGCACACCGACCACCTCGCGCAGCCGCCCCGGTGTCGCGCGCGCCATCAGGCCGTCGGCCACGCGCATCCGGAGGTTGCGGCCCTCCGAGCGGAGCAGCTCTCGCCACTCCTGCGCCATCTTGGGCAGCTGCGTCGGCAGGTCCACCGGTTCCGCGCCGACCTCGCGGGCGGCGCGCGCCGCCGCCAGCAGCTCGTCGAGCGCCTCGGCGAGCCGGTCCGCCTGCTCCTGGGCCGCCTTCGACTCGTCGGCCACCTCTTCGTCCGGGTGCACGGTGAGCGGTTCGAGCCGCAGCTGCAACGCCGTCAGCCGGCTGCGCAGCTGGTGCGAAACGTCGCCGACGAGCTGACGTTCCCGCTGGACGAGCTGGGCGAGCGCGGTGCCGGACGCGTCGAGGGCCTCGGCGACCATGTCCAGCTCGCCGACGCCGTAGCGGCTGGGGTCGGGCCGGAAGTCGCCGCCGCCGAGGCGGGACGCGCGCTCGGCGACGTGCCGCAGGGGCTTCGCCAGCCGTCTCGCCGTCGCGATCGCCACCACCGCGCCGGTGCCGACCGAGAGCAGCACCAGCAGGACGACGACCAGCGTCACCGTCGTCTGCCGCTCGTGCATCGGGCCGGCCGGGATGGCGATGGCCACCTTGCCGTCCCGGGCGAGGTCGGCCGTCTCGGTGACGGTGTCGGCGCCCGGGTCGTTGCCGTAGCGCTTCTCCTGCTGGTCGGGGACCTGCACGGTGAGCAGGCCGTTCGCCGGGACCGCCGCGCGGACCTGGTCGAGGTCGATCTGCTGGCCGTTGGCGATCTCGGTGTCGAGGATCGCCGCCGCCGCGCGGGCGTTCTCGGCGAGCGTCTCGCGGTAGCTCGACTCGATCTGCCAGCTCGCCACGATGCCCAGCGGGATGCCGAGGACCGCCGCGGTGACGGCCACGGCCAGCAGGATGGCCAGCAGGATGCGACGGCGCACGGCTTATTCGGCGTTGAACCGGAAGCCGACGCCGCGGACGGTCGCGATCCGCCGCTCGCCGTCGTGGGTCTTGCTGGTGCGCCCGGCGGCCTCGTCGGCGGCGATGGCGAGCTTCCGCCGCAGCCACGACATGTGCATGTCGAGCGTCTTGGACGTCTTCGACTCGAGGTCGTTCCACACCTCGGCGAGGATCTCGTCGCGGCTGACGACCTGCCCGGCGCGGCTCATCAGCACCCGCAGCAGCTCGAACTCCTTGTTCGCCAGCTGCACCTCGTGCAGGTCGACGGTGACCAGCCGCGCGCCCAGGTCCATCCGCACGCCGCCGGCTTCGAGCACCTCCGGCACCCGGCGGCGCAGCAGCGCGCGGATCCGGGCGAGCAGCTCGGCGAGCCGGAACGGCTTGGCGACGTAGTCGTCCGCGCCCGCGTCCAGGCCGACGACGAAGTCGACCTCGTCGGTGCGCGCGGTGAGCATCAGGACGGGCAGCTCGGTGCCGTTGGCGCGAAGGCGCCGGCAGACCTCCAGGCCGTCCATGCCGGGCAGCCCGAGGTCGAGCACGAGCAGGTCGACTCTCTGGGCGGCGGTGGCGTCGAGCACCGAAGGGCCGTCGGTGACGACGTGGATCTCGTATCCCTCACGTTCGAGGGCGCGGGAGAGCGGTTCGGCGATGGCCGGATCGTCTTCGGCAAGTAGGACCATGCTCACCTGGTCAACTCTACGGCGGCGGGGCGTGAAACCATCGTGACCGTGCCTGGCTACGGAGATGATCTGGCCCTCGCCACTCGGCTGGCTGACGCCGCCGACGCGATCACGACGGCGCGCTTCCGCGCCCTGGACCTGAGGATCGAGCGCAAGCCCGACCGCACCCCGGTGACCGACGCGGACACCGCGGTCGAGGACGAGATCCGGGCCATGCTGGCTTCCGAACGCCCCGGCGACGCGGTGCTCGGCGAGGAGCGCGGCGGCTCCGCGGCGACCGGCCGGGCGTGGGTCCTCGACCCGATCGACGGCACCAAGAACTTCCTCCGGGGAGTACCCGTCTGGGCGACCCTGATCGCCCTCGTCGAGGACGGCGACCCGGTGGTCGGCATGATCACCGCGCCGCTGCTGGGCCGCCGCTGGTGGGCGGCCACGGGCTCGGGCGCGTTCTCGAGCGACTCGGCGGGCACCCGGCAGCTGTCGGTTTCCGGCGTCTCGTCCCTTTCGGACGCGTATCTGTCCACGACGGACCTGAACTCGTGGATCGAATACCACTCGCGCGAGAAGTACCTGGACCTGGTGGACGCGTGCTGGGAGACCCGCGCGTTCGGCGACTTCTGGCACCACGTCCTGGTGGCGGAAGGCGCGCTGGACGTGGCGGCGGAGTGCATCGTGAACCCGTGGGACGTCGCGGCGGCGCAGGTGATCGTCACCGAGGCCGGCGGCCGGTTCAGCGACCTCGACGGCGTCGAGCGGTACGACAACGGGAGCGCGCTGTCGACGAACGGGCGGCTGCACGAAGAGGCACTGGCGACCCTCAAGCGGTAACCGGATGGGCCGCTCGGCGGGAACTTCTTGACCGGTCTGAACCACCGGTGGTTCACTCCCAGTGCTCGCCGGGTCACCCGGTCCGTTGACAACGTTGTCAACACGGGACGGCCCGCTCACCCCGGGAGGAAGAGCATGCGCAGAGTCGTCACCGCGGCTTTGATCGTCCCCCTCATCACGGCCGTGGCCAGCCCCGCGACCGCCGAAGTCCAGAACCGGGACTTCGCCACCTACGTCGACCCGTTCGCCGGCGCGAAGGCCGGCGACACCCCGGAGACCAACACCTACGCCGGCGACACCTTCCCCGGCGCCGACGTCCCCTTCGGCATGGTGCAGTGGAGCCCCGACACGCCCCTGCAGCCCAAGCCGCCCGCCGGGCAGGGCCGGTACTACGCCCGCGACCGCGACGGCGGGTACGCCTGGGAGGAGAACAAGCTCCGCGGCTTCAGCCTCACCCACTTCAACGGCGCCGGCTGCGGCGGCGCGGCCGGCGACGTCCCGTTCCTGCCGTTCGCGGGGAACCTGAGCACGTCCCCCGCGGTCGACGCCACGAAGTACTTCCCCACCTTCAGCCACGGCAACGAATCCGCGTCCCCCGGCTACTACAAGGTGACGACGGACTCCGGCATCACCACGGAGCTGACCGCGACCCAGCGCTCCGGCCTGGGCCGCTTCACCTTCCCGAAGAACTCGCCCGCCACGCTGCTCATCGACGTCGCGCAGTCCGCGATGGGCAGCGACGACGCCTCGGTGACGGTCGACCCGGCCAGGCGCACCGTCGAAGGCTGGGTCTCCAGCGGGCACTTCTGCCGCGGCCCCAACACCTACAAGGTCTACTTCACCGCGTCGTTCGACCAGCCGTTCACGACGTCCGGGACCTGGCAGGACGCCACCGTGACGCCCGGCGGCACCAGCGCCCGCGGCGGCGACCTCAGCAAGGCCACCTGGGACAAGCAGGTCGTCACCGCCGACGGCGGTTCGGGCGCCTACCTGACCTTCGACCCGGCCAAGCCGGTCCAGGTGCGCGTCGGATTGTCCTATGTGGACATGGACGGCGCGCGGCTCAACGTCGCCGCCGAGCAGCGGCACGACTCGTTCGACGCGGTCAAGGACAACGCGCGCCGGACCTGGAACGACCGCCTGCGGCAGATCGCCGTCGAGGGCGGCACGGACGCGGCGACCCGCACGTTCTACACCGCGCTCTACCACACGCTCATGCAGCCGAACGTCTTTTCCGATGTGGACGGTCGCTACGCGGGCTTCGACAAGGCGGTCCACCGCACGAAGCCCGGCCACGCGCAGTACGCCAACTTCTCCGGCTGGGACACCTACCGCGACGAGGTCCAGCTGCTGTCGATGCTCGCCCCGCACGAGGCCGCCGACATGGCGCAGTCGATGCTCAACCAGGCGAACCAGGCGGGCGGGATCTGGGACCGCTGGTCGCAGAACAACGACTTCATGGGCGTGATGGGCGGCGACCCCTACCACTCGATCATCGCCAGCACGTACGCCTTCGGCGCCACGGACTTCGACGCGTCGCAAGCGCTGAAGTCGATGGTCAACGGCGCGACGCGCGTCCAGCAGGCCGGCGAACGCGCGCTCGAGCGGCCCGGCCTGTCCGACTACCTGGCGCTGGGCTACCACCCCAACAACGTCTCGGACATGCTCGAGGAGACGACGGCCGACTTCGGCATCGCCCAGCTGGCTCAGCGACTCGGTCAGCAGAGCACCTACCAGCAGTTCATGTCGCGGGCGCAGTACTGGGAGAACGTCTACAACCCGGCGACCGGCTACCTGCAGACCCGGATGCGCGACGGGCAGTTCCTCTCGCCGTTCGATCCCGCGCAGTACCAGGAAATGCGCTACCAGGAAGGGAACGCGGCGCAGTACACGTGGATGGTGCCGTACGACGTCCGCGGCCTCTTCGACGCGATGGGCGGCGACGACGCCGTGAAGAAGCGTCTCGACTTCTTCTTCACGAAGCTGAACAGCGACGCCAATTCCCCGTACGCCTTCATGTCGAACGAGCCGTCGTTCGAGGTGCCGTGGGAGTACGCCTACGCGGGCGCGCCGTCGAAGACGCAGGACATCGTGCGCCGCTCGGCGGAGCTGCTGTTCAAGCCGACCGAGGACGGCCTGCCCGGCAACGACGACCTCGGCGCGACGTCGGCGTGGTACGTCTTCGCCGCGCTCGGCATGTACCCGGAGGCGCCCGGCCGCGCCGAGATGGTGCTGGCCAGCCCGATGTTCCCGAAGATCACCCTGACCCGCGAGACCGGGCAGCGGATCTCGATCACCGCGCCCGGCGCGTCCAGTTCGGTGAAGTACGTGCAGAGCCTTCGCCTGAACGGCAAGCCGAGCACGAAACCGTGGCTGCCGGAGTCGTTCGCGGTGAACGGCGGACGGCTCGACTTCACGCTCGGCGCGTCCCCGACGTCGTGGGGTTCCGGCGCTTCGGACGCACCGCCGTCCTTCCGCGACGGCGAGGTGCCGGTGCGCGGCCGCGTCGGCCCCGGCCGGATCGTCGTCGCGCCCGGCGGGACCACCAGCGCCACGGTGACCGCGGAGGGCATCACCGGCCAGGGCAAGGTGACGTGGCAGGCGAAGCCGCCGGCCGGGATCACCGTGACGCCGTCGAGCGGGACGCTCACCGTGGGCGCGCACGGATCCGCGGCACAGCAGGTGAACGTGACCGCGGCGGCCGGGACCCCGGACGCGTTCACGAGCGTGCCGGTGACCTTCAGCGGGCAGCAGGTGCCCGCGTACCTGCCGGTGACGGTCGGGAACCCGGGGACACTGCACGCGGCGGACACGAACGTCGGCGTCACGGACGACAAGCTCGTCCAGTACGGCGACTTCGGCGAAACCGACCTCTACCCGGGCGGGTTCGCGTTCTCCTACTCCGCGCAGGGCTTCGCCGCGAACGGCATCACGCCGGGCGGCGTGGTGACGGCCAACGGGCAGCAGTTCCGCTGGCCGTCGAGCCCGACGGGCTCACCGGACAACGTGATCGCGGCCGGGCAAACGCTTGCGGTGGACGCTGCGAAGGGCGCGACGAAGCTGTCGTTCCTCGGCGCGGCGACCGGATCGGACGCGCAGGGCACGGTGACCGTCACCTACACCGACGGCTCGACGCAGCAAGGGGCCCTGGGCCTGTCGGAGTGGCTGCTGAAGGGCGGTGACGAGACGCCGCAGTTCGGGAACACGGTCGTCGCGAAGGTGCCGTACGTGAACTCGGCGTTCCCGAGGTACATGTTCCGGCTGCAGCGGCCGTACACGTCGTACCTGTTCGCGACGGCGCCGATCGCTCTCGACCCGGCGAAGCAGGTCCGCAGCATCACCCTGCCCACCCCCGGCGCAGGACAGGCGCACATCTTCACCTACGCGGTGTCCTGACGAGGTCGTGAGTGAGAAACAGCGTTCCAACGCTGTTTCTCACTCACGACCCGGGCAGCAGGCCGACGGCGCCGCGGGCGACCTGCGCCCAGGCCAGCCGGCCGAAGAGGTAGTGGCACGCCACCTGCTCGCTGGTGAACCGCGCCCAGTCGTAGCGGTTGCCCTGCTCCCGCCAGAAGACCTCCCACGCCTCGTCCTCGCCCTGCATCAGGCACCAGGCGTTGTCGACCTCGGCGCCCAGGGAGACGACCTCCGGCGGCACGCCCAGCACGCCCAGCCAGCGCTGGATCGACTGCGTGTTCATCAGTCCTCTTCCCCCTTGGCCTCGGCGAGGTAGCCGAGGGTCACGAGCTCGTCGGCGGCCAGCAGGGCACGGTACCGGGTACCCCCGCCGACCTGGCCGAACCAGTTCGCGGTCTCCGACCGCCACATCGGCACCGCGCGCACGACGACGTACCGGCGGTACTCCGCGTCCAGCATCCCGGGCGGCAGCGAGCGTTCCGCGAACGGTGTCCCGTCGGCGAAGAACACGCGGCCGTACGCCGGGCCGAAGCGGTCGAGCACGGTGTTGGCCGGGACCATCACCGGTTCGGCGTGGTCGACGCTGCCCTCGGGGAACATCTCGCCCGGCGGCCACGCGTACTCCGGCCCGAGCTCGCTGTGCCCGACGACGAACCGGCGGATCCACACCGCCTGCGTCGCGTGGGCGTACGGCACGTAGCCCTCGGTCAGGTGCCGCGGCACCGGCCGCGGTGGCGCGGTCGGCGACCGGCGGAACCCGGCGGTGACGTTGGTGAGCGCCTGGTCGTCGAAGATGAGCCGGGCGTCCGGGTGGTCGTTCGGGCCGAAGCCGTCCGGGTCGTCGGGCAGCGGCAGCTGCAGCGCCGGCTTGTCCATCGCCACCGGCAGGTGCCCGATCGGGAACATGTGCACGAGGAACAGCGCGACAACGCTTTCCCGCTCCTTGCGCGGCGAGCCGAGCGGCGGCAGCGGCGCGGGCGAGCCCGGGTTCGGCGGCGGGCCGGCCACCGGGGGCGGTGGCCCGGCCGGCGCCGGGGCGGGCGGGGCCGGGACGGGCGGGGCCGGGGGCAGCGGGAACGGCGGCAGCAGCGGCGACACCGCGTGCGGCCACGCCGCGGGGTGGCCCGAGGGCGGGGTCGGCGCCTCTTCGAAGGCGCCCGAATCCGTCAGGCCGTACCCGGGCAGCCGGATCGGTCCGGTGTCGAGGTCGGCCTCGACCGGTTCGGAGCCCGCCTCGGAAGGCTCGGTCACACCCATCCTCCGGCTCGGTCGGTGCCCGCGGGCACTCTGTTCGACGCGGCCGCGGCGCTGCCGGTCCCCCTTGATACCGCACGCCGCACGTGCGGGTGCGGGCGAGGTCAGCTCAACGCGGCGACCACGCGGGACGGGCTCGGGCGGCCGAGCTGTCCCGCCATCCAGGCACTGGCCGCCACCAGCGCGTCCAGGTCGACGCCGGTAGCCACCCCGAGGCCGTCCAGCATCCACACCAGGTCTTCGGTGGCCAGGTTCCCCGTGGCCGACTCGGCGTACGGGCAGCCGCCGAGCCCGCCGGCCGAAGAGTCCACTGTCGACACTCCACATCGGAGCGCCGCCAGCGTGTTGGCGAGAGCCTGACCGTAGGTGTCGTGGAAGTGCACGGCCAAAGTACCGACATCGCCGAACAGCCCGACGAGGTTCTCGACCTGGCCCGCGGTCGCGACGCCGATGGTGTCGCCCAGCGAAAGCTGCGAGCACCCCATGTCCAGCAGGCGGCGGCCGGCGTCGGCGACCTGCTTGGCCGGCACGGCGCCCTCCCACGGGTCGCCGAAGCACATCGAGAGGTAGCCGCGCACGTCCAGGCCGGCTTCCCGGGCCCGCGTCACGACCGGCTCGAACATCGCGAACTGCTCGTCGAGCGACGAGTTGAGGTTCTTCCGGGCGAATGTCTCGGTCGCGCTGGCGAAGATCGCGATGTGCTCGACGCCGGCGTCGAGAGCGCGGTTCAGGCCCTTCTCGTTCGGCACCAGCACCGGGTAGCGGACGCCTTCGCGGCGGTCGAGCCCGGCCAGCAGCTGCTCGGCGTCGGCCAGCTGCGGCACCCACTGGGGGTGCACGAAGCTGGTCGCCTCCAGCGTGGTCAGGCCGGCACCCGCGAGCCGGTCGAGGAACTCCAGCTTGACCTCGACCGGGACGATCGTCTTCTCGTTCTGCAGCCCGTCCCGCGGGCCGACCTCCCAGATCGTGACCCGCTCCGGCAGGTCACCCGCCGAGGGGACCCGCTCGGGCAGGCCCAGTTCGCGCGTGCCCATCAGCGGCGTCGGTCGCCGCGCTGCGGACGACCGCCCTGGGGCGGCAGCGGCTCGGTCTGCTGGGGGCCGGGAGCGGCCTGGGAGCCCGGCCGGTAGTCGTCGTACGGGTTGTCGTTGACCTCGCGGTAGATCACCGTGTGCACCTTCTCGACGTGCGGGATGTCCTCGAACCGCAGCGGCTCGTCCGACGCCGACTCGATGATCAGGGTGCCGCAGCCGAAGACCCGGTCGAGCAGGCCGTGCTCGAACTGGACGCTGTTGATCCGGCCCATCGGGATGTCGATGCCGGTGCGCTTGAGGACGCCTTCGCGGGCGATGAGGCGGTCGGTGGTCACGATGAAGTGGGTGGTGCGCCAGCGCACGAGCGGTGCCAGGAACAGCCACACGATCAGCACGAGGGCGACGACCCCGATGGCGATCAGCCCGACCGTGTTCCACGGCGAGCCGGCGTCCTTCGCGAGGATCGCCAGCCAGCTGCCCGCGCCCAGGGTGACCAGGAACGCGAGCGTCGGGAAGATCAGCATCTTGAAGTGCGGATGACTGTGCACCACGACGTGCTCTTGCTCGCTGAGCAAATCATCCGGATAAGCCACGGCGGACGCTCCCAAGGTCGGTGCGGCGATGTCGCTTCACCGTACCGGCGAGACGCCCGGCCGGTGCGTGCAACGCCCCGAAGAATCAGGCCGGGCGGACGTGGACCACGTCACCCGCGAAGACGGTGTGCCGCCGGCCGCCGGTCGTGTCGACCTGGAGCTGGCCGGCGGCGTCGATGTCGGCGGCGCGGCCGGTGAGCGAGGTGCCGTCCGGCAGCTGCACCTCGACGTCCTGGCCGAGGGTGGCGCAGTGGGCGCGGTAGTCGCCCAGCAGGCCCGCCTCGGTGAGGTCGCCGCCCGCGAGCCGCCAGCGCTTCTCCCGCTCGTCGAGCTCGGTGAGCAGCGCGATCGCGACGTCGGTGCGGTCGGTGTTCGTGGCACCCAGCTCGGCGAGCGACGTCGCGGGCAGGCCGCCGGGACCCGGCTGGACGTCACCGAGGGGCAGCACGTTCAGGCCGATGCCGAGCACGAGCGACGGCGGGTCCCCGGCGACGGCCTCGGCGAGGATCCCGGCGCACTTGGCGCCGCCGGAGAGGACGTCGTTGGGCCACTTCAGCACGGCGTCGACCCCGACGCCGGCCGCGGCCGCCCGGACGGCGAGCCCGGCGACGAGGGAGAGTGAGCCCAGCGCCGTGAACGGGACGCCCGGCCGCAGCGCCACGCTGAGGTACAGCCCGGCGCCCTTCGGCGAGCTCCACGTCCGGGCCCGGCGACCCACCCCCGCGGTCTGTTCTTCGGCGAGCAGGACGGTCCGGTCCGCGGCGCCCTGATCGACGGCTTTCCGCAGGTCGGCGTTGGTGGAGCCGGTGCGCTCCACGACGTCGATCTTCGCGTACCGATCCTTGAGTGCCGCGCTCAGCCGGGCAGCGTCGATCTCAGGCATGTGTCCACCATATGAGAGTCCCCCTAACGTGCAAGCTACTCGGTCGTTCACCAAGAGGTGCGCTCTTCTAAGTTGGACCCCGTGACGACCAAGCCGACCTCCTGGGCTCGCGGCGCGGCCCTGCGCGGCCTCGTCGCGCTGCCGCTCGTCGCGGGCCTGGTCGCCGCGGGCTGGCTGCTGGCCGACCGCTCCCCCGAACCCGCCCCGGCGGCGCCCCTGCCGGTGGCGCGCGACGCGGCGTCGGGCCCCTCGGTCCTCGAAGTCAGCGCACCCGTGAAGGCGCAGGAGCCGGGCCAGGGCGCGTCCGGCCAGGGCGGCAAGACTCCGCTGCAGCAGTGGGCCGACCAGCTCGCGGGGCCCCTCGACATCCCGGCGGCCGCGCTGATCGGCTACGCGAACGGCGAACTGGCGTTGCGGAGCGAAGACCCGTCGTGCCACCTCTCGTGGGTGACACTGGCGGGCGTCGGTTCGGCGGCGTCGAACCACGGCCGAGGCGGCGGCAACCTCCTGGGCCTGACCGCGGCGCAGGCCAAGAAGTACGGCGGCGAAGCCCCGATCGCGGCCGGACGCGCGTTGTGCGCGAGCGGCACGGACCTCGGCTCGGGCCCGGGCTGGTGGAAGGCGATCGCGGCGTACCACCCGGGCAGCGACACGGAGCTGTTCCGCCAGCGCGTCCTGGGCATGGCCCAGCTGTACGCGACGCTCTCCCTGGACCCGGCGTCGGCCTCGGCACCGTCCGTCCGCGCGACCCGCTTCGCGCTGGGCCAGCTCGGTCTCCCGTACGTCTGGGGCGGCAACGGCCCCGACGCGGGCGCGGCGGGCTTCGACTGCTCGGGCCTGACGAAGGCGTCGTACGACAGCGCGGGGGTGTCGCTGCCGCGGACGGCGGACAGCCAGTTCCGCGCGCTGCCGCCGGTGCCGGCGTCGGAGGAGCCCCGCCTGGGCGACCTGGTGTTCTACGGCAGCCCGGCGACGCGCATCCACCACGTGGGGCTCTACCTGGGCAACGGCCTGATGATCAACGCCCCGACCGAGGGCCAGGCCATCCAGATCCACACGTACCACTCGAAGGGCGACGACTACGCGGGCGCGGGCCGTCCGGCCTGAGCCGGCGTTTTGCCGATGGCCGCCGAACAGCTACCGGCGACGTAACCGGCGGCCCCACCGCCGTAGTAGGTCGCGGGGTCGCTGGGCACGAGCGGCAGGCCGAGCGCGAACCGCGTCACGAGGTCGGGGTTCGCGACGAAGTGCCGGGCGTACGACACGGCGTCGGCGATCCCGGCCTCGATCACGGCGTCGCCGGAGTCGCGGTCGAAGCCGTTGTTCACGATCAGCGAACCGCGGAACAGCCGTCGGTACCGTGCGAACCCGGCGAAGTCCGGCCCGGCGTCCGGTCCGCGGAGGTGCAGGTAGGTCACCTCGAGTGAAGCGACCAGCTCGTCGTATTCGGCGCGCAGGGATTCGTCCACAGTGCACAGTCCACCGGTCCACCACGGCGAAAGCCTTACCCCGACGGCGATCCCGGCGGCACGCACGGCGTCGACGACCTCCAGGAGGAGCTTTCGCCGAGAGCGCCCGTACGCGTCGGTGCGGCGGTTCAGCCGCGGGTGCAGGAACTGCGCGAGCAGGTAACCGCCGTTGGCCGCCACCTCGACACCGTCGAAGCCGGCGCGCCGCGCGTTCTCCGCCGCGTGCGCGTAGTCCGCGACGACCGCCCGGATTTCGGCCGCGCTCATCTCGCGCGGCGTCACGGTCGGACGCCGGCCCGAAGCGGTGTGCACCGTCTCCTCCGGGTTCACCGCCGACGGCCCGGCCGGCCGTTCGCCGAGGAAGTCCGGGTGCGACACCGCGCCGGTGTGCCACAGCTGCACCACGATCCGCCCGCCGAGCGAGTGCACGACGTCCGTGACGAGCCGCCACCCGGCGACCTGGTCCTCGGCGTACACCCCGGGGACGTCCAGGAAGCCGACGGCCCGCTCGCTCACCCAGGTGCCCTCGGTGACGATCAGCCCGGCGCCGGCGCGCTGCGCGTAGTAGGCGGCCTGTAGTTCGCCGGGCACGCCGCCGGGAACGCGCGCGCGGGTCGTCGGCGCCAGCACCACGCGGTTCGGCAAGCGCCATCCGCCCAGGTCGGCCGGGGTCAGCAAGCTCATCGGTCACCTCTCGTCGCCGTGGTTCGTCGGGAGTGCGACGGTGGGTGCGATCGAAAGGTGACCGATGGACGAGCTGGCCGAGGAGTTCGAGGCGGAACGCGGCAGGCTGCGCGGGCTGGCCTTCCGGCTGCTCGGTTCGGCGGCCGAGGCCGACGACGCCGTCCAGGAGGCGTGGCTGCGCCTGAACCGCGTGGACTCCGTCGACAACCTGGCGGCCTGGCTGACGACGGTCGTCTCCCGCGTCTGCCTCGATGTCCTGCGCTCGCGGAAAACCCGGCGCGAGGAGCCGTTCGACGCGGTGCCGGAGCCCGCGGCCGACACCGATCCCGCCGGCGAAGCCGAGCTGGCCGACTCGGTCGGCCGTGCGCTGCTCGTGGTGCTGGACGCGCTGGGCCCGGCCGAGCGGATCGCGTTCGTGCTGCACGACCTGTTCGCCGTGCCGTTCGACCGGATCGCCCCGGTGCTGGACCGCACGCCCGTGGCGGCGAAGAAGCTCGCGAGCCGTGCGCGGCACCGGGTTCGCGGCACGTCCCCGCTGCCCCCGGCCGATCTGAGGCGGCACCGACGGGTGGTCGACGCGTTCCTGGCCGCGGCCCGCGGCGGCGACCTCGGCGAGCTCCTGGACGTGCTGGCGCCCGACGTCGTCCGCCGCGCCGACGCGGCCGCGCTGCCGCCCGGAGCGGCCCTCGAGACGCGCGGGGCCCGTGCCGTGGCCGAGGAGACGCAGGTCTTCGGGAAACGGGCCCACTTCGCCGAAGCGGCTCTGCTGGACGGCGCGGTCGGCGTCGTCGTGGCCCCGCGCGGCCGGCTGCTGCTCGCCCTCGCGGTGACGGTCGAGGGCGAGCGGGTGGCGGCGTACGAGGTGATCGCCGACCCCGCCCGGCTCGCCGCGCTGCACGTCACGCTCCTCAGCGCTTGATCCGGTAGGAGAGGTGCGTGACGCCGGTCCCTTCGACGACCTCGGGGCCGGACAGCGTGGTGGTGGCGTCGAGGCCGTCGAAGAACCGGACGCCGGAGCCGAGCAGCACCGGGATCAGGTCGACCTGGATGCCGTCGAGCAGGCCGAGGTTGAGGCACTGCTGCGCGATCTTGGTGCTGGCGACCGCGACGTTCTTGTCGCCGGCGACCTTCTTCGCCTGCTCGACGGCACTTTCGACGCCGTCGGTGACGAACGTGAACGGCGCGTCCGGGTGCGGCCAGTCCGCGGGCGCCTCGTGGGTGACGACGAAGACCGGCACGCCCATCGGGTGCTTGCCGCCCCAGCCCTGGGTGAGGTCGAACAGGTGGCGGCCGGCGATCAGCGCACCGACGTTGTCCATCGCGTCGCGCAGCATCTTCGCGCTGGCCTCGGAGGTCTTGAAGGTCGCCCACTCGACGGCGGTGGGGACCTCGACGTCGCCGTTGCCGAACCACTCGAACAGGTGATCGATGCGGTCCTGCGGGTCGGCGACGAACCCGTCGAGGGACATGGACATGTTGGCGATGACGTCAGCCATTTCTAGCTCCTTTGCGCTGGTCGGAGGCGGTTTGCCTCGCTGAAGGGAAGTCTTCCGCGACCGCCCGGCCGGAAGATCTGCCACCTGGCCGACATCCGGCGGCGGGTGGCCGATGCCTTGACAGCCGTGTTCGTCACCGGAACTATGAACATGTGTTCATGAACGTGTGTTCATCACGAAGGAGCTGGGGATGACCGGGATCGTCAACACCGCGCAGGCCGAGGCCTGGAACGGCTACGAAGGGGAGCACTGGGCGTCGCACGCCGACCGGTACGACGCGGTGAACAGCGGGTTCAACGGCTACCTGCTCGACCGGGCCGGCCCGGACGACCGGGTGCTCGACATCGGCTGCGGCAACGGCCAGCTGACGCGGCTCGCGGCGGCGCGGGCCCGGTCCGCGACCGGCGTCGACCTGTCCGGGCCGATGCTCGCGACCGCGCGCGAGCGGGCGGCGGAAGTGCCGAACGTGACGTTCGAGCAGGGCGACGTCCAGGTGCACCCGTTCGCCGAAGGCGGCTTCGACCTCGCGGTCAGTCGGTTCGGGGTGATGTTCTTCGCCGACCCGGTGGCAGCGTTCGCGAACGTCCGGCGGGCCCTGCGCCCGAGCGGGCGGCTCGCGTTCCTGTGCATGACGGCGCTGGCCGGCACCGACCTCGGCCGGGTGTTCGGCGCGCTGGCGGCGTACCTGCCCCAGCCCACCGGGCCGGACGGCAGCGGCCCGACGTCGTTCGCGGACCCGGCCCGGACGACCGGGGTCCTGACCGAAGCCGGCTTCGAGGACGTGGCGTGCACGCACGTCGAGGCCGACCAGGTCTGGGGGCACGACGTCCCCGACGCGGCGCGGTTCATCGGCGACTGGGGCCCGGTCCGCCACCACCTGGGCCTGGTCGACGACGCGACCGCCGCCCAGGCGAGGGAAGCGCTGAGGGCGGCGCTGACGCCGTTCGCGGGCCCGGACGCGGTCCGCCTGCGCGGGACGGCGTGGCTGGTCACGGGACGGAGGTCCTAGGCACGGGGTCCTACGATGGTGGTGATGTCACCGAGGAAAGCCGCGGCCCAGCGGGACGGTCAGTCCCTGCACGACCTGCTGGTCGAAACCGCCCAGAAGATGATCGCCACGCACGGGACGACCGGCATGACCGTGCGGGAGATCGCGCGCATGGCCGGCGTCGCCGACGGCGTGCTCTACAACCACTTCTCCGACAAGGAGGAGCTGGTGGCCCGGGCCTTGCTGGAGCACGTGCGCACGACGGAAGCCGAGCTGGGCGACCTGCCGGTGGCCGGGGAAGGCACGCTCGAGGGCAACCTCCGCCGTCACCTGGAATTCGGTCTCGCGCTGCACAAGGTGATCGTGCCGGCCTTCAGCGGCCTGGTCGGGCAGCCGAGGGTGCTGCAGCGCTTCGCGGAGATCAGCGAGCGCTCCGGGTACTGGCGCGACCGCCTGGTGATCTACCTCAAGGACGAGCGAGCGCTGGGCAGGCTGCACCCCGAGTCCGAAGTGGACGCGGCGGCGGAAATGCTGGTCGGCTACTGCCACGCTTCGGTCATGGCGGCGGTCTTCCCGCACACCGGCCCCCTCGACCCGCCGTCGGTGGACTCGATCGTCAAGGCGGCGCTCCACGGCATCGCGCCGTAACAGCCGGGCCACGTCCGTCCTTTGTGGAGTTCTCGACACCAAACCCGCCATCCGCCACGAAGAAAGGCAAAGACCGAGGGACGCTGCCGCGATACCCTCGCGGTATGGACGACGTCGAGGTCCGTGAGCTGCGGTACTTCCGCGCGGTCGCCGAAGAGCTGAACTTCTCCCGCGCCGCCGAGCGGCTCGGGATGGCGCAGCCACCGCTGTCCCGCGCGATCCGGTTGCTGGAGCGGCGGCTGGGCGTCCAGCTCTTCGAACGCACCAGCCGGCACGTCGCCATGACCCCGGCCGGGGAAGTCCTGTTCGCGGAGTCGGCGAAGGCACTGGACGCGGTCACCACCGCGGTCCGGAGCACCCGGCGGGCAGCGCTGCGGCCGCCGGCGCTCGTCGTCACCGCGAAACCCGGCTTCGCCGTCGACCTGCTGCGGCGGATCGCCGACCGCCATCCCGAGCCGGTCGAAATCCGGCTCGGCGAGTTCGGCGAGCGGGCGGGCCTTCCGCGTGACTGCCGGACTGACGTGGCCTTGCTCGGCTGTCCGGGCGACCAGGGCGACCTGGACGTCGAGGTGCTCTTCACCGAGCAGCGGGTCGCCGCGCTGCCGGTGCGGCACGAGCTGGCCGGCCGGTGCTCCCTCACCTGCGCGGACTTCGCCGGGCGGGCGACGCCGTCGTGGCCGGACGCGTCGGGCGCGGATCGGGCCTACTGGTCGGGTGCGGACGTGACCGGCAGCCTGGGCACGCCGGGGCCGGTCGTGCACGACAGCGCCCAGCTGCTGGCGGCCGTCGCGCTCGGGCGGGCGATCGCGCTGCTGCCCGGGTCGGTCGCGGAGGCGCACCGCCGGCCGGACGTCGTCTACCGGCCGGTGGTCGACGCGACGCCGTACTCGCTCGCCCTCGCCTGGCCGGCGGGTGCGCGGGACCTGCGAATCGCGCGGTTCGTGCGAACCGCCGTCGAGGTCAGCGAAGCACAACCTCGACCGGGCGCCGTCCCGGCGGGGTGACCGAGCGGATCACCGGCGGCACCCGCAGGTCCTCGGCTTCGAACAGCACGCGCAGCTGCTCGAGGTCGGCGTCGGCCAGCACTTCGGCCAGCTCGTCCGCGCGGGCGACGGCAGCCGGGGTGAGCGGGGCTTCGTCGGAAAGGTCGCCCCAGACGTCCCACAGGATCATCTCCTGCTTGTTCAGCGCGGCGAGGTCGAGCACGAGGTTGTGCCGCGCGTACGGCAGGCCGCGCAGGAACGGCACGTCCAGGTCCGGCGAAACCACGAGCCGCGCGGGCTCGATGTCTCCCGAGCGGGCCGCGGCCCAGGCGTCCGCGCCGACGAGGAACTGGTCGCGGGGGACGTCCAGGAGGTCGACCTCGCCGAAGTCGTCCGACAGCTGGGGTTCGACCAGGCGCCAGCCGTCGGGGGACCACACCTCCGCGACGACGTGGTCGAGGTACCAGCCCGGCACCAGGTAGCTCGCGAAGCCGACCCGGGCGCGGGCCGGGATGCCGTGGTGGCGGGCCATCGAGACGAACAGCAGCGTGAAGTCGCGGCAGCAGCCGACGATCCGGTGCACCGGCGAGCGCGGTGAACCGGGCGGGGCGGGATCGAGTTCGCGCAGCCGCGCGAACATGTCCGACGCATACCGCAGGTCGATCTCTTTGCCGCGCGAAGCCGGGAAGCCGTGCCGTGTGATGTCGCCGTACGCCCAGTAGTGGAACACCAGCTCGGACGCCGCCCGGCGCAGGGCCGCGAGATCGCGCGGGGCACCGTCGAGCCACGACGACTGCGCGCCTGGGTCGGAGAAGCGACTGTGGCCGACGTACCAATCCATCGCCTCAGCGTACGAAAATTCAGCCCGCCTGCGTAGCGAGTTCTCCGCGGAACGTCGTGCGGTAGGCGCTCGGGGAAACCCCGAGAGCGGCCTGGAAGTGCTGGCGCAGCGACGCCGCCGTGCCGAAGCCGGCCTCGGCGGCGACGCGGTCGACCGGCAGGTCCGACTCCTCCAGCAGCTGGCGGGCGCGCTCGATGCGTTGCTGCGTAAGCCATTGCAACGCCGAGATGCCGACCTCCTCGCGGAAGCGGCGGGTGAACGTCCGGGTGCTCATCGCTTCGCGGGCGGCGAGCTCGCGCAACGTCAGCGGGCGGTGCAAGTTCTCGAGCGCCCACGCCCGCGCGGCCTTCGTCGACGACGTGCGCGGCTCGGGCACCGGCCGCCGGACGAACTGGGCCTGGCCGCCTTCGCGGTGCGGGGAGACCACTGTGCCGCGGGCGACTTCGTTGGCGACGGCGGTGCCGTGGTCGCGGCGGATCATGTGCAGCACCAAGTCGATCCCCGACGCGACACCCGCCGACGTCAGGACGTTGCCGTCGTCGGTGTAGAGCACGCACGGGTCGACCTCGACCTCCGGGAACCGGTTCTGCAGTTCGTCGGCGGAGCGCCAGTGGGTCGTCGCGCGGCGGCCGTCGAGCAGGCCGGCCGCGGCGAGCACGAACGCGCCCGTGCAGATCGACGCGATCCGCGCGTCCCCCGGGATCCGGTCCAGCGCGGCCGCGAGGGGCGGCGTCAGCACGCGCGCCATCGGCTCGTACTCGACGAGCGACGCCGGGACGATCACGGTGTCGGCCTCGGCCAGCACCTCGGGGCCGCGGTCGACCGGGATGGTGACGTCGGAGTCGGTGCGGACCGGCCCGGGTTCGAGGGTGCAGGTCACGACCTCGTACAGCGGCTCGCCCGAGGCCGAGCGCGCCTGCCCGAAGAGCCGGTGGACGATGCCCAGCTCCATCACGAGCATGCCGTGCCTGACCAGCACGGCGACGTGGTGACGGGAAGGGTGCACGAAGGCGGCCATGGCTCGATTCTTGCACATGTCGGCCATCAGGCCACTCGATCGAGCCGGACCTGCGTGAACATCGGTTCTACGAAAGCAAAACGGCGGCGACTACGACGACGACCTCGTCCTGCGGCCCCAGCACGCCCCCGGCGCGACGGGCCTGGCCATCCACCTCACCTGAAGCCGTGAACTACGCGGGCAGCGTGAGCCGTTGTCCCAGGCCGCCGTCCACCGGCAGGTCGGCTCCCGTCGTGAACGTCGCTTCGAACGCCAGGAACAGCACCGCCGCCGCCACTTCCTCCGGCCTCGCGTGCCTCTTCAACGGCGTCACCTCGTCGCCGGTCTTCTTGAACGCCGCGAGCACCGCCTCCGGCACCCCCGTCACCCCCATCGTCGGGGTGTCCGTGTAGCCCGGGCTCACCACGTTCACCCGGATGCCGCGCGGTGCCAGCTCGGCCGCGTACGTCAGCGCGAACGAGCGCACCGCCGCCTTCGCCGCCGAATACGGGCCCATTCCCGCGATGCCCGCCCCGGCCGCCACCGACGTCGTGAACACGAACGACCCGCCCGGCCGCACCAAGCCCGCCAGCCGCTGCGCCGTGAAGTACGCGCCCTTCGTGTTGACGTCGAACGTGCGGTCGTAGACCTCCGGCGTCGTCTCCCGATACGGCGTCAACGTAGCGAAACCCACGTTGACGAACACCAGGTCCAGCGCACCCAACCGCTCGGCGGCCACCGCGGAAAGCGCGTCGATGTCGGCCAGCGACGACGCGTCCGACGACAGCCAGTGCGCCGGCAGGTCCAGCCCCGACACGTCGCGGCCGGTCGCCAGGACCTCCGCGCCGCCGTCCAGCAACGCCCGCACCACCGCGAGCCCCATTCCGTGCGTGCCGCCCGTGACGACCGCCTTCTTCCCCGCGTACTTCACCGGATCTCCTCGATGACGCTCGCGATCGCGTGCGCGCCGTGGCCCGCCGCCACCGCGCGGTCGAACAGCTCCCGCACCGCCGCCGGGACCGAAGACCCGATCCCCTGCGCGCGGCTGGTCTCCACCAGCAGGCCGAGCCCGGCCGCGTTGATGTCCAAAGCGGACACGTCCGTTTCGTAGTCCCCGCTCGCGACCTGCGCGCCGATCCCCGGCAGGAACCCGCCGACGGCCGAAAGCCAGGACGACGCCATCGGCGTGAACGTCGCAGGCGTGACGCCCTCGGTCCCGACCAGCGCCAGCGCGTGCAGGTACCCGGCCATCGTCGACCACATGATGCCCAGCAGCGCCAGGTCGTACAGCGCCGCCAAACCCGCGTCCTCGCCGAGGAACACCGGCTCCCCCAGCACCGACAACACTTCGCGCTGCACGGAAAACGCCGATGGCGAACCGCTGTACAGGATGCGCGCGGCCGACGTCCCGATGCCCTGCGGCACCGCCATGATCACGCCGTCCACGTACTCGATGCCCGCCGACGACGCCCACGCGGCCAGGTCGCGAGCCTGCGCCGGCGTCCCCGAGGTGAGGTTGACCAGCACCTTCGGAGACGCACCCGCCAGCACCGGCCGCTGACTGTCGTATGTGGACAGACAGCTGAGCACGACGTCCGCCGTCGCCACCTCCGCCGGCGTGGCCGCGAGCCGCGCGCCGCGGTCGAGCAACGGACCCGCCTTGAGCGGCGACCGGTTCCACACCACGACGTCGTGACCCGCCCCCAGCAACGCCCCGGCGAGGGCGGCGCCCATCCGCCCCAGGCCCAGCACGCCCACCTGTTTCTTGCTTTCTCCCATGCCGATCATGCTGCTGCCGGCGCTTTACACTGGACAAGTACCGACTAATGAGTCGGGTACCCACCGAAAGGTAAGGATCCTGGATGCTGGCGAGAACCTACCGCTGCGGACTGGACGCGGCGATCGACGTCGTCGGCGGCCGCTGGAAGGCGCTGATCCTGTGGGCGCTGCACGCCGAACCGCTGCGATTCGGGGAGCTGAAGCGAAAGGTCAGCGGGATCAGCGAGAAGATGCTGATCCAGGCACTGCGGGAGCTGGAGGCGGACGAGGTCGTGCACCGCGAGGTGTTCCCCGAGATCCCGCCGAAGGTCGAGTACTCGCTGACCGAGCTGGGTCAGCGGCTCAATACCGCGTTGCTGCCGCTGGGCGACTGGGGCGAGGAAAACATGGCCGGCATCGCGAAACGCCGCGGCGTCACGCCCGCGCCGCCGCATACTCCTTGAGCGTGATCGCGTTGCCCGCCTTGAGCGGCAGCTCCTCGATCACCTTGCGCCACGGCAGGTACGGCAGCAGCTTGTAGTTGAGGTTGCGCATCCGGATCCACCCGCGGGTCGGCGGGACGAACCACTTCCCGTTGCCCTGCGCCAGCTTCTGGCAGGTTTCGACGAAGCCGCGCATCTCCTCGTGGTAGGCCGCGAACGCGGTGGTGTGGTCGCCGGCCGCGGCCGCGAGCTCACCCGCCAGCACGTACGCGCCGACGATCGCGAGGCTCGTCCCCATCCCCGAGAGCGGCGCGGCGCAGTACGCGGCGTCGCCGCCCGACCTGGCCCCCGAAGTGCGCACGCAGCTGGCGAACGCCCTCGAGCTGGCCCGCTCGACCTGGCGAATCTCTTCCAGGGCCTCGACGACGAGGGTGACGAAGCCCGGGCCGTCGGCACGGTGCACCAGGCCCTACTGTCGGGGGTGATGCTCCAGTGGCTGATCGACCCGGACCGCGCCCCCTCGGGCGCCGACCTGGTCCGCGGCCTGCGCCTGATCGCGACGGACGTCCTGACTTAGGCGGTCACGAGAGCGCCGGCGAAGAACGTCGAAGCCGCGGACATCGCGTCGGCGTCCAGGAGCACGTCGCCGGGGCGGCTGCCGTTCCCCAGGAGCACGCCGCCCCAGTTCATGGACAGGTACTCCGCGCACAGCTCGAGCGTGCCGATCAGCGGCTGGGCCTCGCGCGCCGTCTCGCTCAGGACGCTCACGCCCCACAGCGTCTTGCCGCGCATCTTCGGCTTGAACTCGACGGGCAGCCGCATCCAGCCGGACCAGTAGTCCAGGTAGAGCTTCACGCTCGCCGCGACCGAGTACCAGTACACCGGCGACACTACGACGATGTCCGTCGCGGCGAACGTCGCGTCCATCAGCAGCTGCTCGTTCTCGCCGGGCTCCGGGTGCTCCCCGGCGCCGTGGCGGCGGTCCTCGAACGGTGGCAGCGGCACCTCGGGCAGCCGGACCCACCGCTGCTCGACGTCGCGAGGCAGCTCCCGCGCCGCCCGCCGGGCCAGCATCTCCGTGTTCCCGCCGGCCCGCGCCGCGCCGACCAGGAAGAGGAAGTTCCGCGTCATGACCAGTCCCCTCAGTTACTTGCATGTACATATAAATACTGTCCCTGGACTATGCTGGTGTCAAGAGAAAGGCGGGAAGATGACCGTCGACGAACAGTCCTGGGGACGCATGCTCGTGCTGCACGCCCGCATCGAGCAGGAGCTGGGGAAGGCGCTGCAACGGAGGCACGGGCTCGGCCTGTCCGAGTACCGCGCGCTCGGCAAGCTGGTCGCGGGCCCGCGGGGCGGCCTGCGGATGCAGGAGCTCGCCGAGGCGATCGGGCTCAACCAGAGCTCGGTCAGCCGGATGTGCGCCCGCCTCGAAGACGCCGGCCTGACCATCCGCGACCTGTGCGAAGACGACCGCCGCGGCGTCTATTCGGTGATCACCGACGCCGGCCGCAAGCGCTACGCCGAGACCGAGCCGACGTACTGCGCGGTGCTGCGGACCTCGCTCGACAAGGCCGCCAGCGACCCCGAGCTCGCCGCCGCCGTCACCGCCGTCCGCGGCGCTTGACCATTATATGCCTCGCTGGTTATATACAGGCATGCCCGCGAAGCTGCGCACCGACGAGGAACGTCCCGCCCTCCGGCTGGAACGCCGGCTGAAGCACGCGCCCGAGCAGGTGTGGCGCGCCATCACGGACCCGGCCGAACTGGAGCACTGGTTCCCGGCGAAGGTCGACGTCGAGCTGCGGAACGGCGGCGCCATCCGGTTCACCTTCCCCGGCGAGGACGAGCCGACCACCGGGCACGTCGTCACGGTCGACCCGCCGCGCGAGTTCACCTTCGCCTGGAACGACGACACGCTGCGCTGGCTGATCACACCGGACGGCGACGGCAGCCTCCTGGAGTTCACGCACACGTTCGGCCGCGGCGACCCGGCGATCGCGAAGCTGGCCGCGGGCCGCACCGCCGCCGGCTGGGACGTCTGCCTCGAGGCCCTCGAAGCGCGCCTGGCCGGCCGCGATTTCGAGCAGCCGACGGACTGGCACACCCGCATGGCGTCCTATGTGGACGAATTCGGCCTCGGCGACGGCGAAGTGCTCGAAGACGGCACGCTCCGCTTCCGCCGCGACCTCGTCTGGAAGCCGGTGGACGAGGTCCGGGCACTGCTGCCGGACGAACCCGGCTGGCACGTGGTCCAGGAGCCCCTCGAAGGCACCCGCGTCGAGTTCACCGAGCCCGCGCCCGACGACGTCGTCGCGGAGCTGGCCCGGCGGCACGAGCAGCTCGACAAGCTGTTCGCCGCGACGCACGGCGTCGAGCTGCCGGACTGGACGCCCGAGCACGTCGAGGCCGTGAAGAAGCACTACGCGGAGCGTCCGGCCCAGGGTTGACGCACGGCGCCGCTGGTGGCCGCGACCCGCCTACGTCCTGGCGCTCGTGCCGACGGCGGCCCACTTCGGCGGCTCCCGCGGCCACGACCGGGACTCCGCCAGATCGGAGCACGCGGGCAGATCAGCAGCACCCAGAGTCCGGAACTCCACGGACGTTGCCTACGCCACACGCGAAGTGACCGACAAGTAGTTAAGCTCCCGGGAATGAGCAGTGCGACGGAGCCGCTCGGGACGCCGCCCGAGGACGAACCGGACATCCACACCACGGCCGGCAAGCTGGCGGACCTGTATCGCCGCTATGACGAGGCGGTGCACGCGGGCTCGGCCCGCGCGGTGGAGAAGCAGCACGCCAAGGGCAAGAAGACCGCGCGCGAGCGGATCGAGCTGCTGCTCGACGAGAACTCGTTCGTCGAGCTCGACGAACTCGCCCGGCACCGCTCGACCAACTTCGGCCAGGAGAAGAACCGCCCCTACGGCGACGGCGTCGTCACCGGCTACGGCACCGTCGACGGCCGGCCGGTCTGCGTCTTCAGCCAGGACGTCACCGTCTTCGGCGGCAGCCTCGGCGAGGTCTACGGCGAGAAGATCGTCAAGGTCATGGACCTGGCGATCAAGACCGGCCGCCCGATCGTCGGCATCAACGAAGGCGGCGGCGCGCGCATCCAGGAAGGCGTCGTCTCGCTCGGCCTCTACGGCGAGATCTTCCGCCGCAACGTGCAGGCCTCCGGCGTCATCCCGCAGATCTCGCTGATCATGGGCGCGAACGCGGGCGGCCACGTCTACTCCCCCGCGCTCACCGACTTCGTCGTGATGGTCGACGAGACCTCGCAGATGTTCATCACCGGCCCGGACGTCGTCAAGACGGTCACCGGCGAAGACGTCAGCTTCGAGGAGCTCGGCGGCGGCCGCACGCACAACACGAAGTCCGGCGTCGCGCACTACCTCGGCAACGACGACGAAGACGCCATCGCCTACGTCAAGGAACTGCTCTCCTACCTGCCGCAGAACAACCTCTCCGACGCGCCGGTGTTCGAACCATCGGACGCGCCGGCCGGCTTCTTCGACGACGTCACCGACGCCGACCGTGAGCTCGACACGCTCATCCCCGACTCGCCGAACACCCCGTACGACATGCACGAGGTCATCAACCGCGTGGTCGACGACGGCGACTTCCTCGAGGTCCACGAACTGTTCGCGCCGAACATCATCGTCGGCTTCGGCCGCGTCGACGGGCAGAGCGTCGGCGTCGTCGCCAACCAGCCGACGCAGTTCGCGGGCTGCCTCGACATCGACGCGTCCGAGAAGGCCGCGCGGTTCGTCCGCACCTGCGACGCGTTCAACATCCCGGTGCTCACCTTCGTCGACGTCCCGGGTTTCCTCCCCGGCACCGACCAGGAGTGGAACGGCATCATCCGCCGCGGCGCGAAGCTGATCTTCGCCTACGCGGAGGCCACGGTCCCGCTGGTCACGATCATCACGCGCAAGGCGTACGGCGGCGCGTACGACGTCATGGGTTCCAAGCACCTCGGCGCCGACATCAACCTCGCGTGGCCGACAGCGCAGGTCGCGGTGATGGGTGCCCAGGGCGCGGCGAACATCGTCCACCGCAAGACCCTCGCCAACGCGGCCAACGAAGGTCGCGACGTGGACGCCCTTCGCGCCGAGCTGATCCAGGAGTACGAGGACACGCTGCTCAACCCGTACGCGGCGGCCGAGCGTGGGTACGTCGACTCGGTGATCGTCCCGGCGCACACCCGCGGGCACGTCGCGCGGGCGCTTTCGTTGCTGCGCAACAAGCGTGAGTCGCTGCCGCCCAAGAAGCACGGGAACATCCCGCTGTGAGCGACGCCGAGAAGCCGCTGCTGCGGGTGGTCCGCGGAAACCCGAGCGACGCCGAGCTGGCGGCGCTGACGGCGGTCGTCGCCGCGGCGTCGGCCGCGAAGGCGCCGGAGAAGCCGAAGCCGCGTACGTCGTGGTGGGGCGATCACGCTGCTTCGCTGCGTAAGCCGCTTCACCCCGGCGAAGGTGCTTGGCGCGCTTCGGGCTTCCCCGGCTGAGGCTTCAACTGACGGTGACCGCGGCGTCGTCCACGACGAAGGACGTCTGCAGCTGTGAGCCCTCGACACCGCTGAAGCTGAGCGTCACGGACTGACCCGCGTACGCGGACAGCGAGAAGCTCCGCTGCTGATACCCGCTGGCCGCGTTCGCGTTGCTGTACGTCGCCAACGTCGTGCTGCCGGCCTTCACCGTCAGCTTGTCGTACGCGGTCGTGCCCGTCTCGGCGGTGTCGACGTGCAGCCAGAACGAGAACGTGTACGCCGAACACCCGCTCGGCAGCGTCACGGTCTGGCTCAGCGTGTCCGTGTGCGCGGCGCCGTACCCGTCGAGCCACGCGCTCCACGTCCCGGTGCGCGCGGGCTCGTCGGTGCCGTGCTGGCCGATCACGCTGGCCGACGCCGTCCACGCCGTCGCGCCCGACTCGAAGCCCGGGTTCGCGAGCCGCTGTCCGGCGGTGCAGCCGCCCGGCGGCGGGGTGGTCGTGCCGTCGCCGGCGAGCCACGCCGTGGCGTTGAGGCCGAGTGCCGCGTTGTCGGCCGTCGAATCGGTCCAGCCGTTGTAGAGGGTGTTGCCGGACTGGCCGGTGCCGTCGTCGATCGTCGAGCTGTCACCCCAGATCGCCACCCGTCCCGAGCCGAACGCGCTGGTGACGAAGAAGGCGTTCGAGTTCCCCGGCGACGCCGTGCTCAGGTACGCGAGGCCCTTCACCGCGGGGTTGTCCGCCGGCTTGAGGGTGAAGGTCGTGCCGTTGGCGATCAGGCTGTGCTTCACCGTGCCGAAGGCGCCGTTGAGCACGGGGTTCGCCGGGTCGCTGATGGCCACCGGGTGGTCGCTGGTGATGTTCTTGAGGTCGACCGAGAACCCGAACGGATCGGTGTTGTCGACGCCGTTGTTCGTCAGCAGGTCGTTGATGATCTTCGGGGAGTCCCAGCCGTCGTTGTTGCGGTCGCTGCCCGTGTGGTCCGAGATGAGGAACAGGCCGCCGCCGTTCTGGACGAACTTCAGCACCGCGGTCTTTTCGGACGCGCTCAGCACGACGTTCGGCTCGGGCAGGACGAACTCGTCGAAGTTCTGGAGGTCGAGCGCGCCCCCGGTGCCGTAGGTGATGGTGTTGCCCGCGGGGAGCGTCTTCAGGCTGTACTGCCCGGTCTTCTGCAGCGCGACACCCCACGCCGAGAGCGCGCCGGTCCAGTCCGTTTCCTTCTGCGGTGCGGAGTTCTGCGCGGTCGGGTCGGGCTGGGACGTGCTGACGATCCAGTCGGCGTTGCCCGCCGTCTCGGCCTTCGAGTTGTCGAAGAGGACGCGGTGGACGGTCGCCGCGTGCGCCGGAACGGCGAGCAGGCCGGCGGCGAGCGTCGCGACGGCGAGGGGGATGAGACGCTTCATGGTGCTCCTCGGTGAAAAGGGGACCTGGGGCGACATCACTGTGACGAGCGAAATGAAGGTCCCCCCGACGACGAACGGGACCTGCCGGTGAACTTCCGGCAACGTACCTCCGCCACGGCCCGACGAAAGTCGGGTTCAGACCACGTCCAGGAACACCGTCGGCACTTCGTTCTCGCGCACGACCCGGCCGAGCAGCGCGGCCAGCCGGTCGCGGTCCGGGCCGCTCCAGCCCGCGGCCAGGTCGTCGACCCGCCGGCAGGTCGCCGCGTAGAAGTCCGCCGCGAGGTCGCGGCCCTCGTCGGTCAGCACGACCCGCACCGCGCGGCGGTCGTCCGGGTCGGGCTCGCGGCGGACGAGCCCGCGCCGGACCGCGCGGTCGACCAGGCCGGTCAGGCTGGACTTCTCGAGGCCGAGCGTCGCGCCGAGGTCGCCCATGCCGTACGGCCGGCCCATGAGCACGCACAGGAGCTGCCCCTGCGGCACGGTCAGCCCGTACTCGCGCGCCGACTCGGCGTAGACGGCGTTCACGAGGAACGACGCCCGCACGAGCCCGGCCACGACACCGAGGTCCTCCCCGTGTTTGCCCATCGCACCAGCCTACTTCGCAACGGCTTCCCGCACGGCGGGCACGATCTCCCCCGCCCAGCGCGCGGCGGACGTCTCGTCGGGCGTGCTGCCGCCCGGGCCGAAAAGGACGAACCCGGCGGCGCCGTGCTCCAACACCGCGCCGGTCAGCTCCTCGATCCACTGGTCCGGGGAGCCGCCGATCCAGCGTCCGTCGTCGGCGCGGGTGGCGCGCAACGGCGCTTCGGTGATCCGGCCGGGGAAGTTGTAGACGGTGACGACGTCGGCGGGATCGCGTCCGGCGTCGGCCGCGGCCTCGTCGATCACCGGGCGCGAGGTGCGGTAGCGCTCGCTGAGCCAGTCGGCGGCCTGGCCGGGCATCCACCCGTCGGCGACCCGCCCGGTGACAGCGAGCGACTTCGGCCCGACGGACCCGGTCCACACCGGCGGCATTTCCGCGGCGGCCGGCTCGAGGTCCGTGACCTGGTAGAACTCGCCGTCGAACGTGACGGGTTCGCCGCCTCCGCCGAGCAGCTTGACGAGCCGGATGCCTTCTTCGAAGGCGCGGACAGCCTGGCCGGGAGTCAGCTTGGTGAACCCGAGCCGCGCGATGTCGTCCCAGAGCCCGCCGACGCCCATCCCGAGCACGATCCGGCCGCCGGTGAGCGCGGAGAGGCTCGTGATGGTGCGCGCGAGCATCGACGCCGGGCGCGTCGGCAGGTTGGTGACGCTGACCAGGCCGGAAATCCGTTCGGTGCGCCCGAGCAGGACCCCGATCTCGGCGTACGCGTCGAGCCGGTCGGCGTGGTAGGGGTGATCGGAGACGGTGAGCAGGTCGAGCCCCGCGCGATCGACCTGGACGGCGAGGTCCAGGGTCTCGGGAACGGCGGCGACCGCCGTGGACACCCCGATGCCGAAGTGCGTCATGATTCCTCCAGAGATAGTTCGTGTTACGAACCGACTATACATAGTTCTTAGTACGAACTACTACGTTTTCGCCAGGTCGGCACGGTCTTTCGCAGCGTGCACGGACGGTCACCGGATTGACCGTGGACCGGGCCATGGTCAGCGCCGTATAGTCCACGTGGAATAAACGACATGGACTCATCCGGAGGGACCAACGATCATGGCCTCGGCCAAGCTGACCCCGCTCGGCATCGCCGTGCTGGAGCTGCTCCACGAGAAGCCCATGCACCCGTACGAGATGGCTCAGCTCATGCGCGAGCGGTACGTCGACACGCGGGTCAACGTGAAGGCGGGATCGCTCTACCACACCGTGGAACGCCTGCAGCGCAACGGTTTGATCGAGGTCGTGGAAACCCAGCGTGACGGCAGGCGGCCCGAACGGACCGTCTACGGCATGACCCAGGCGGGGCTGGACGAGTTCAACCAGCGCGGCCGGGAACTGCTGGGGGACCTCACGAAGGAGTTTCCCGCGTACCTGTCCGGGCTCGCCGTCATCGACGAGCTGGGCAAGGAAGCGTCCCTGCTCGAGCTCGGCCACCGCGTCACGCGGCTGCGCGCAGGCGTGGCCGCCGACCAGGCCGTCCTCGACCACCTCGCCGGGGACGGGACGCCGCCGATCTACTGGCTGGACTGGCAGTACCAGTGCGACCACCGCAAGTTCGAGCTCGCGTGGACCGAACGGCTCCTCGAAGACCTGACGTCCGGGCGGATCCCGTTCCAGGACAGCCACGCCAAACCGCGACTGAGCCTCATCACCAGGGAAGACGACGATGAACGCAAGACAAGCTAACCCGTGGGCCGCGCTGGGCGCGCTGTGCCTCGGCTTCTTCATGATCCTGCTCGACACGACGATCGTGTCGATCGCGATCCCGACCATGCTGACCAAGCTGAACGCCGGACTGAACTCGGTCGTCTGGGTGATCAGCGTCTACCTGCTGACCTACGCCGTGCCGATGCTGTTCACCAGCCGGCTCGGCGACCGCTTCGGCCCGAAGCGGGTGTTCCTCGCCGGGCTGGTCGTGTTCACCGGCGCGTCGCTGTGGTGCGGCCTGTCCGGCAACGTGGAGATGCTGATCGCGGCGCGGGCCGTGCAGGGGCTCGGTGCCGCGCTGATGACGCCGCAGACGCTGGCGTTCATCACGCACCTGTTCCCGCCGTCCAAGCGCGGCCCGGCGATGGGCATGTGGGGCGGCGTCGCCGGCCTGGCGACGATCACCGGCCCGCTGCTCGGCGGCGTGCTCGTCGACCACTTCGGCTGGGAGTGGATATTCTACGTCAACGTGCCGATCGGCGTGATCGCGATCGTCATGACGCTGCTGCTGGTGCCGGACTGGCAGCCGAAGAACTCGCACTCGTTCGACGTGCTCGGCATCCTGCTCTCGAGCGCGGCGTTGTTCTGCATCGTCTTCGGTGTCCAAAACGGACAGCAGTACGACTGGGGCACGGCGTTCGGCGGGATCACGGTGTTCGAGATCATCGGCGCCGGTGTGCTGCTGCTGGTCGGGTTCGTGGTGTGGCAGCGGGTCAACAAGCGTGAGCCGCTGCTGCCGCTGCAGGTGTTCGCCAACCGCAACTTCTCGGCGGGCACGCTCACGGCGACGACGGTCGGCTTCGCGATGACCGGCATGTTCCTGCCGCTGGTGATCTACATCCAGTCGGTGCTCGGGCTGACCCCGACGCTGGCGGGCCTGCTGACCGCCCCGATGTCGCTGCTGTCGGGCCTGGTGGCGCCGTTCGTCGGGAACCTGTCCGACAAGGTGAACGGCAAGTACCTGGTGATGTTCGGGCTGACCGCGCTGGCGGCCGGGCTGGGAATCGTCGCGCTGCAGGCTTCGCCGTCCAGCAGCCCGTGGAGCTTCATCCCGGCACTGCTGCTGTGCGGGCTCGGGATCGGCTGCATCTTCTCGCCGATGAGCAACATGACGATGGGTTCGGTGGAGCCCCGGCTGGCCGGGACGGCGTCGGGGATCTTCAACACCTCCCGCCAGGTCGGCGGCGTGCTCGGGTCCGCGGCGATCGGCGTGCTGCTGCAGGCCCGGGTGAGTTCGTCGATCGCTTCCGAAGCGACGACCGCGGCTTCGCAGCTGCCGGAGCAGTACCGGGCGCCGTTCGCGGAAGGGATCGCGAAGGCCGCGGCGAACACCGGCGAGTTCGGGTCGGCCGGTGGGCCGTCGCCCATTCCGGGATTGCCCGCCGAGATCGCCGCCCAGGCCGGGAAGCTGGCTTCGGGAGCGGTCCACAGTGGACTGACGGACGCCGCCCGCGAGACGATGCTGCTGCCGATGGTCGTCCTGCTGCTGGGCGTGATCTCGGCGTCGGTGATGCGGCGGGTCAAGCCGCGCCGGGAAGCCCCGGCGCCGGCGCCCGAGGCCGCCGCGGCCTGAAACCGTGCGAGCCTCCGGTGTCGGGTACCGGAGGCTCGCACGGACCGCGGGAGCGGTGGTTCTAGTGGCGTCGGTAGGACAGGCCGTACCCGTACGGGAACAACGCCTGCTGCCCGTCACCGACGTTGATCGGTTCCTGCGCGGAACTCTTCGGCCAGGTGAAGCTCAGCTTCCCGGTCGGGTTGTAGTCGCCGTACAGCACGTCCGCGACGCCGGCGCCCTCCGAACCCGGCAGCCAAGCCGCCACCAGCCCGTCGATCGACGGCAGCTGCGCCGAAATGTCCAACGGCCGCCCGGAAACCGTCACCACGACCAGCGGCACGCCCGAGGCCTTCAACTTGCCGATGAGGGCGACGTCTTCGGCGTCGAGGCCGAGTCCGTTCGGCCGGTCTCCCTGCCCTTCGGCGTACGGCGTTTCGCCCACCACGGCGACTGCGACCTTGAAGCTGGAGTCGATTCCGTCACCCGCACGGTCATAGGTCACCTCCGTGCCCTTCCCGGCATCGGAGCGGATGCCGTCGAGGATCGTCGTGCCGGGGATGACCCGCTCGCCGCTCTGGCCCTGCCAGGTCAGCGTCCAGCCACCCGCCTGGTTGCCCATGTCGTTCGCGTTCTTCCCGGCCACGAAGATCTTGTTGTTCCGCTTCGCGAGCGGCAGTACGTCGTGGGAGTTCTTCAGCAGCACCTGCGACTCGCGCACCGCCTGCCGCGCCACCGCGCGGTGGGCCGCACTGCCGAAGTCCTTCTGCAGCGAGCGATCCGTGTACGGGTGCTCGAACAGGCCCAGCTCGAACTTCTTCGTCAGGATGCGCCGGTTGGCGTCGTCGATGCGCGACATCGGGACGTGTCCGTTTTGGACTTCGGCGCGCAGCGTGTCGATGAACTTCTGGTAGTCGTAGGGGACCATCACCATGTCGATCCCGGCGTTGACGGCCTGGCTGACCTCGGCCGCGGTGAACCCGGGCTGGCCGTCGATCTGGTTGATGCCGTCCCAGTCCGAGATCACGTAGCCCGAGAAGTGCAGCTCGCCCTTCAGCAGGTCGGTGATCAGGAACTTGTTGCCGTGGTCCTTGACGCCGTTCCAGCTGTTGTAGCTGATCATCACCGAGCCGACGCCGTGGTCGACCGCGGCGCGGAACGGCGGCAGGTGGATGCGGCGCAGCTCGTCGAGGCTGATCTGCGTGTTGCCCTGGTCGACGCCGCCGGTCGTGCCGCCGTCGCCGATGAAGTGCTTGGCGGTGGCCATGATCGACGTCTTGTCGTCGAGGTTCCGGCCCTGCATGCCTTCGATGATCACGGAGTTCTCGACGGCGTTGCGCGGGATCTCGCCGAAGGACTCGTACGTGCGGCCCCAGCGGTCGTTGCGGGCCACGCACAGGCACGGCGCGAAGCCCCACTTCACGCCGGTCGCGGCGGCTTCGTCCGCGGTGACCGCGCCGATCTTCTCGACCAGCCGCGGGTCGTTCGCCGCGCCGAGGCCGATGTTGTGCGGGAAGATCGTCGCGCCGTAGACGTTGTTGTGGCCGTGCACGGTGTCGGCGCCGTAGACGATCGGGATGCCGAGGCCGGTCGACGTCGACGCCGCCTGGTAGGCGTCGATCATGTCCGCCCACCCGGTCGGCGTGTTCGGCGTCGGCGTCGAACCGCCGCCGGAGAGGATGGAGCCGAGCCGGGCGGTCGCGGACTGGGCGGGCGTCGCGGCCTGGCGCTCGGCCTCGGTCATCTGCCCGATCTTGTCGTCGAGGGTCATCCTCGACATCAGGTCCTTGACCCGCGAGGACACTGGAGCGTGCGGGTTCTTGTAGAGCGGTGTCACGGCCGCGGAAGCCGCCGGCGTCAACGCGGTACCGGACACGAGCAGAGCAGCGAAGACAGTGGCGCGCAGTGATCTCTTGGCGCGGAGGACCGACATTGTTCCCTCCGAAAACGATCAATCGACCTATATGTTGCGAGCCACAACAAACTAGCTCTCCCACAGCGTGGCGTCGGTCACAATTCGGTTACAGCGGTCGTCCGGGTACGTTCGCCGTGTGCAGTTCGTCCTCGCCTCCCAGTCCCCCGCCCGCCTCGCCCTCCTGCGCTCCGCGGGCCTCGACCCGGCCGTGTTCGTCTCCGGCGTCGACGAGGACGCCGTCGCCGCTTCGCTGACCGACCCGTCGCCGTCGGAGCTGGTCGCCGCCCTCGCTTCGGCCAAGGCCGAAGCGGTCGTCGACCAGGTCGCCGCGGCCCACCCGGACGCCGTGATCGTCGCCTGCGACTCGATGCTGAACATCGGCGGGCAGATGGTCGGCAAACCGGCGAATCCGGACATCGCGCGGCAGCGCTGGGCCGCGATGGCGGGGTCATCCGGTGAACTCCTCACCGGGCACGCGGTCGTCCGGCTCGACGGCGGAGCGCGGTCCAAGGAGACCAGTGGCTGGGAATCGACCACCGTCCGGTTCGGCACGCCCAGCCCCGAGGAGATCGACGCCTACGTCGCGACCGGCGAGCCGCTGCACGTGGCCGGCGGGTTCACGATCGACGGCCTGGGCAGCTGGTTCGTCGACGGCCTCGACGGCGGCCACACGAGCGTCATCGGCATCAGCCTGCCGCTGACGCGCCGGCTGCTCGCCGAGGTCGGCGTGAGTGTCGTGGATCTCTGGCGGCGTTCCGGATCCTGAGAAAGGCGCCACACGAACGGGCGCTCCGGAAGAGTCCTGCCATGCCTGGCGTTCCTTGCACGAGGCAAGACAGGAAACTTTCGAGCACCGGAGTAGCCCCGTGTCTTTCGTACGGACATACACCAAGCCGCGGGTGTTCGCGGCCGCGGTTCTCGGCTCGCTCGTCGTCGGCGCCCTCCTCGGCGTCGTCGCACGGCAGACCGAAGCCGGCTGGCTGACCGATCTCCTCGACCAGATCGGCACCATCTTCACCACGCTGCTGCAGATCGCGGTGATCCCGCTGGTCTTCACGGCGATCGTGGTCGGCATCAACAGCCTCCGGAAGCTCGGCGGCGGCCGCACCGCCGCGCGCCTCGGCGGCAAGACGGTGCTGTGGTTCGCGACCACGTCGTTCATCGCCTCGCTGATCGGCATCGCGATCGGCCGGATCTTCAACCCGGGTTCGGGTGGCCTCGGCGGCGTGACGGCGACCGCGAAGAACGCCACCAAGGCCGCGCAGAGCGTCGACCACTGGGGCTCGTGGAGCGCCTTCGTCAACGGGCTGCTGCCGGAGAACTTCGTGAAGGCGTTTGCCGACGGCGAAACGCTGCAGGTGCTGTTCCTCGCGCTGGTCATCGGCGCGGCCGCGTACAGCCTGGGTGACAAGGCGAAGCCGTTCGTGGACTTCACGACGAGCGTCTTCGAGATCATCCAACGGTACCTCGGCTGGATCGTCCGGCTGGCCCCGATCGGCATCGTCGGCCTGATCGGCGCGGCGGTGTCCAACTACGGCGACGCGCTGTTCCGGCCGCTGTTCTCCACCACGCTCGCGGTGTACGTCGGCTGCCTGCTCGTGCTGTTCGTCGTCTACCCGATCCTGCTGCAGTTCGTGGCGAAGGTCAGCCCGCTCAAGTTCTTCGCGAAGGCCGGCACGGCGATCCAGTTCGCGTTCGCTTCGCAGTCTTCGGCCGCGACGCTGCCGCTGACCCGCCAGTCCGCGGTGAACCTCGGCGTCCAGCCGGCGTACGCGGCCTTCGCGACGCCACTCGGCAGCGCGACCAAGATGGACGGCTGCGCGGCGGTCTTCCCGGCGATCGCGGCGATCTTCGTCGCCAACCTGGCCGGGGTGTCGCTCAACTTGTGGCAGTACGTCGGCATCGTGGTGGTCGCGGTGGTCGGCGCGCTGGCGACGGCGGGCACCACCGGCTGGCTGACGGCGTTCACGCTGACGACGTCGTTCATCGGCCTCGACGCCAAGCAGGTGGCGCTCGGCCTGGCGCTGATCTACTCGGTCAACCCGATCATGGACATGATGCGCACGGCGACGAACGTGGCCGGCCAGATCGTGGTCCCGACGATCGTGGCGCGCAGCGAAGGCCTCCTCGACGACGAGGTCCTCAACGCCCCGACCGACCGTCCCCTGACCACCGACGACGGCTCGGCGGCCCGCCACGCGGAACCCGCTCCCGCCTGACCCGCGAGTCCGATGAAGGCCGCCTCGAGTTCCTCGGGGCGGCCTTCACGGCGTTTCAGGCAGGGCAGGCGCGGAGGTCGGTGCGGGTGAGACGGATGTCCGGCCAGCCGCGCAGGTCCGACGGCGCCGTGTACCGGCGCGTGCAGCCCACCGACTTGCCGGTCAGGTCGTACACCTGGCCCAGCACCGGGGCCGCGTCGCACTTGGGGGTGCCCGACTCGACGCCCGGGCAGTCGTGGCGGACCACGATCACGTCCGGGCGGCCGTCGGCCGTGACGTCGTAGAGGGACAACGTCCCCGCGTCCGCGAAGTACGGCTTGCCCGGCGCCTGCCACACCCCGCCGCTCGCGACCAGCAGCTCGCCGTACGCCGCGGTGCCCTGGTCGCCGACGTCCCCGCGGACCAGGCAGGCCGGGGCCGAGCCGTCGATGCAGCGCAGCGAGTTCGGGTCCAGCCGCACACCCAGCTGGGCGATCGACAGCTCGAACACCGTGCCCGGCGCGGGCCCGACGCGCACGCGCGCCGAACCGCCGGACGCGTCGGTCAGCAGCACCACCGGCGTCCCGCCGACCGACACCGCGGCGAGCTGGCGGCACGGCCCGCCGCCGCAGGTGACCACGGCGGACACCGGGGCGGCCGCGGGTGCGGACGCGCCGGCGGGCGCCTCGGGCCGCGGCCGCAGCACGAACACCGCGCCGATCGCGCCGAAGGTCACCACCGCGGCCAGCACCGCGGTGAGCAGCGCCGACCGAGGCGTGCGCGCCGCCGAAGTCCGCATGAGACAGAGCGTAAGCCGCGTCGCGACTGTGTGTGGGCAGCGGCCCGGCGGGGTGTGGCTGAAATCCCCCGGCCGTGCACACGTCGGAGGCAACCTCGGATAGCGGAGCGTGTCCGTCTATGTTGTCCGGGTGACGAACCCGAACCTTCCTCCCGCCCTCTACCTTCCGACGGGCCCGGCCAGCGCCGAGACCGAAGGCGCGTCGATCGAGCTGCGCCGCACCCCGGACGGCCGCACCGCCCTGGTCGCGTTCACCGCGCTCGACCGGCTGATCGACTGCTGCGGCGAGCACCAGCCGTGGGTGCTGGTCAACACTGAGCACCTGCCGAAGGTCCACGCGGCGAACCCGTACGACGTCATCGTGCTCGACTCGCCGCTGCCCCAGGAGCTGCGCCACCACGTCTGAGCGTGGTTCAGCTCTCACTCAAGAGACTCCCGACGCCAGGTCCGTAGACTCCCCGGTACCGCGAGGGCGGTCAGCAATGCAGCTGTCGGGACGCAGGAGGTGCGGGGTGGCCGAGCAGGTCGGCGAATCCACCGGTGGTCCGGTGACCAAGATCCTGGTCGCCAACCGGGGCGAGATCGCGGTACGCGTGATCAGAGCCGCCAAGGACGCTGGCCTGGCCAGCGTGGCGGTGTACGCCGACCCGGACCGCGACGCACCGCACGTGCGCCTGGCCGACGAGGCCTTCGCGCTCGGCGGCACCACGGCTGCGGAGAGCTACCTGAACTCCGACAAGCTGCTCGACGCCGCCAAGCGCGCGGGCGCCGACTCGGTGCACCCGGGCTACGGCTTCCTCTCCGAGAACGCGGACTTCGCCCAGGCCGTCATCGACGCCGGGCTGACCTGGATCGGGCCGAGCCCGCAGGCCATCCGCGACCTCGGCGACAAGGTCACCGCCCGCCACATCGCGATGCGCGCGGGCGCGCCGCTGGTGCCGGGCACCAAGGAGCCCGTCAAGGACGCCGGCGAGATCATCGCGTTCGCCGACGAGCACGGCCTGCCGGTGGCCATCAAGGCCGCGTTCGGCGGCGGCGGCCGCGGCCTGAAGGTCGCGCGCACCCGCGAAGAGATCCCGGAGCTGTTCGAGTCGGCGACGCGGGAGGCGGTCGCCGCGTTCGGCCGCGGCGAGTGCTTCGTCGAGCGCTACCTGGACAAGCCGCGCCACGTCGAGGCGCAGGTGCTGGCCGACATGCACGGCACCGCGATCGTCGTCGGCACCCGCGACTGCTCGCTGCAGCGACGGCACCAGAAGCTCGTCGAGGAGGCGCCCGCGCCGTTCCTGAGCGACGAGCAGCGCAAGCGCATCCACGAGTCCGCGAAGGCGATCTGCAAAGAAGCCGGCTACTACGGCGCCGGCACCGTCGAGTACCTCGTCGCCACCGACGGCACGATCTCGTTCCTCGAGGTCAACACGCGCCTGCAGGTCGAGCACCCGGTGTCGGAGGAGACCACGGGCCTCGACCTCGTCCGCGAGATGTTCCGCATCGCGCGCGGCGAGAAGCTGCGGATCACCGAGGACCCCGAGCCGCGCGGCCACTCGATCGAGTTCCGCATCAACGGCGAGGACGCCGGCCGCGGCTTCCTGCCCGCGCCGGGCACCGTGACGAAGTTCGTCGCGCCGAGCGGCCCGGGCGTGCGCGTCGACTCCGGTGTCGAGTCCGGCAGCGTGATCGGCGGCCAGTTCGACTCGATGCTGGCGAAGCTGATCGTCACGGGGTCGGACCGGAACAACGCCCTCGAACGCAGCCGTCGCGCCCTGGCCGAGATGGTCGTCGAAGGCATGGCGACGGTGCTGCCGTTCGACCGCGTGATCGTCGACGACCCCGCGTTCATCGGCGACGAGACCGGTTTCAGCGTGCACACGCGCTGGATCGAGACCGAGTTCGACAACAAGATCGAGCCGTTCGTCGCGCCGGACGTCGAGACCCCCGAAGAGGAGCCCCGGCAGAACGTCGTCGTCGAGATCGGCGGGCGGCGGCTCGAGGTGTCGCTGCCGGGCGGGTTCGCACTCGAGGGCGGCGGCGGAGGCGGCACCGCCGTCAAGGCGAAGCCGCGCAAGCGGACCGGCGGCGGCAAGGCCGCGGTCAGCGGTGACGCCGTCACCGCGCCGATGCAGGGCACCATCGTCAAGGTCGCCGTCGAAGAGGGCCAGACGGTCGAAGCCGGCGAGCTGATCGTCGTCCTCGAGGCGATGAAGATGGAGAACCCGGTCACCGCCCACAAAGCGGGCACCGTGACCGGCCTTTCGGTCGAGGTCGGCGCCGCCGTGACGCAGGGCACGCAGCTTCTCGAGATCAAGTAGCGCAGTTCGTTACAGATGTCGTGGTGGGCCGCCCCCGGGGCGGCCTACCATCGACTACGTGACCGAAGTCCCGTCTCCGCAGCTGCGGATCAGCGACCAGAACCGCGAATCCGCGCTGACCGCGCTCGGTGAGCACATGAGCGCGGGGCGGATCGACATCGACGAGTACGGCGAGCGCTCGGCGCGGATCACCGCGGCGAAGACCCGCGGCGAGCTCGTCGAGATCTTCGCCGACCTGCCGGCCCCGCACCCGCGCTACGACGACGCCCCGCAGGCCGTCGCGCCGCCGCAGCCGGCCCCGGAAGCCGCCCCGGCACCACGGCCGCCGAGCCCACCGAACGGCTGGACCGGCGGGCAGCGGTTCGTCGCCGCGTTCCTCCCGCTGATCTGGATCGCGACCATCGCGCTGATCGCCACCGGCGTCGTGCACGGGACGCTCGTCCTCGTCCCGATCGGGCTGAGCATCTTCGGCCGGGCGATGTGGGGTCACGGCGGCGGCCACCACGACCACCGCGACCGGCACCTGCGCGAGCGGGAGCGCCGCCGCGAGCTGCGCGACTCCTACCGCGACCACCGGCGCGGCCTGGACCGCTGATCCGCCGTGAGCGACATGCTGCTGAGCGACGCCGAGCGCCAGGACGCCCTGGACGTCCTCGAAGAGCACGTCCGCACCGGACGTCTCGACATCGACGAGTACGGCACCCGCTCGGCCAAGGTCACCGCGGCCAAGCGGGTCAGCGAGCTCGTCCCGCTGTTCGACGACCTGCCATCGCCGCGGCCGAGCGCCCTGCTCAACGGCGCCACCGCGCCGCAGGTGCCGGTCATGTCCGGGGGGAGCCCGCTGGCGAACTTCCTGACCCGTGGTGCGGTCCCGATCGCGATCATCCTCGCGGTCGCGGTGCTCATCCTGTCCCGCGGCAGGCTGCTGATCATCTCGATCGCGCTGCCGATGGTGGTCGCGATGCTCGCGGGGCCCCGCCGCCGGCGCTGAGCCTGCGAGAATCACCTCGTGATGGGCGTGGTTCCGGGCGCACTGGACGCTCGAGGAGAACGGGTGGCGGGCCCGATCTTCACCGTCGTCGGCCTCGCCGGGCTCGCCGCGTGCGTGATCTGGGGACCCGGAGTCCGGGGCGCCACGCTGGTCGTCGTGGTGGCGGCGGCGATGTGGGTGCCGCTGCTGATCCCGCTGTTCCCGCACCGGCGGACGCACCCCTGGCTCGCCGCCGGCTACTACGCCGGGGTGCTCGCGGCCGCGACCGTGCTGGTGACGCGCGACGACACGTTCATGGGCTTCGCGTCCTTCGGCTACCCGCTCGCCTTCGTGCTCTTCCCGGCGCGCTGGGGGTTCTTCGCGGTGGCGGCGACGGCGACGCTGCCGCTGCTGGCCGCGAACGCGGATTCGCGCAGCCCGGCCTGGGTCCTGGTCCTGTCGATGGCCGGGCCGCTGCTGTACGCCGCGTGGTTCGTCGGCGCGGAGAGCGAGCAGCGGCGCAAGGCGAACGTCCGGCTGGAAGCCGCGCTCGAGGAGAACGCGGACCTGCACGCGCGGCTGGTGGCCCAGGCGCGGGAAGCCGGCGTGCTCGACGAGCGGCAGCGGATGGCCCGCGAAATCCACGACACGCTGGCCCAGGGCCTGACCGGGATCGTCACCCAGCTGGAGGCCGCCGAGGGCCCGGACCGGGAGCGGCGGCTGGACCGGGTTCGGTCGCTCGCCCGCGACAGCCTCGGCGAAGCACGTCGCGCGGTACAGGCTTTGCGGCCGGAGCCGCTCGCCGAAGCCCAGCTGCCGGAAGCGCTTTCCCGGCTGGCCCGGCGCGTCTCCGAGACGTCCGGGGTCGCGGTCCGGGTGGAGACGACCGGGGACGCCCGGCCCCTGCTGCCCGACCTGGAGGAGACGCTCTACCGCGTTGCCCAGGAGGCGCTGGCGAACGCGGAGAAGCACGCGAAGGCGTCGCGGATCGGGCTGACACTGTCCTATGCGGACGATCTGGTGCTGCTCGACGTCGTCGACGACGGCGTCGGCTTCGGCCCCGGCGACCAGGGCGACGGCACCGGGTTCGGGCTGGAGGCGATGCGGCAGCGCGTCCGGCGGGTGGCGGGGACGCTGGCGATCGAAAGCGCGCCGGGCAGCGGCACCGCCATCAGCGCCCAGGTTCCGGCCCTCTGAGATTGCTCCTTTCGCCGGGCAACCGGCTCCCCCTCCCGGACGTGGTGATCGTGCAGGTCGGGGGAAAAGGAGACAGCCATGAAGAAGACGTGGTTGCGGGCGGGGGCGATCGCCACCGCGGCGATCGCCGTCACCGCGCTGGGGGTTCCGGCGGACGCCGCGGCGATCCGCATCGCGTGGCAGCCGACGGTGCTGCCCCTGCCGCCCGGCGCGGGCGCGGGGACCCTGACCGGATCGGACGGGAAGGGCGAGTACACGGGCACGTTCCCGGTGAACGGCGTGACGCAGGTCGTCAGCTGGCGCAACGGGCAACCGATCGTGCGCGGCGTGCCGAGCGGGTACGACCGGGTCGAAGCCAACGACGAGAACTCGTCCGGCGTCGTGGCCGGCACGATCGACGTCGACGCGTCCATGATCAGCCGGACGTACACCCTGGACGCGTCCGGGTACCACATCAAGGACGTCCCGGCGGGCTACGACTCCGTGTTCGGCGTCGCGATCAACACCCGCGGCGACGTGCTGGGCGAGGCCTACAAGTTCGGGGCCGCCGGCGCTGTCGTCCTGTGGCGGGCCGACGGCAGCGCGCCGGTGGTCATCCCGGAGACGACGGACATCTCGTCCGCGCGCGACCTGGACGACGACGGCACGATCCTGGTGAACTCGGGCAGCGGCTCGGCCCTGTGGAAGGACGGCGTCCTCCGGAAGCTCTCGCCGAGCCCGTCGGGCTGGGCGGCCGGCTACGCGATCCGTGGCGGCGTCGTCGTCGGGTCGCGCTCGTGGGGCGGCGACCAGGCGGCCCGCTGGTCCACCCCGGACTCGACGGTGGGCCTGGAGGGCGGCGGGATCGCGCTGAGCATCAACAAGGCCGGCCTGACGGCGGGCCTGGTGCCGACCCCGTCGGGGCCGGTGATCTACGGCAACGGCGCGGTGTGGCGAGGTACGACCCCGGGCCAGGTCCGCGGCCCGAGCGGCTATTCGGTGTTCAAGACCCAGGTCGCGGCCGACGACGGCACGCTGGCGGGCTTCGCGTCGAACAACCCGCAGGACACGGCCGGGGTGCCGGTGATCTGGCGCCTGACGCCGTGAGCCGGCCTTGATCGCCGGGCCGGGGGCGGCGTGCTCCCGGCCTGGCTAGGCTGGGTGGAGTGGAACCGGTGGAGATCAACGCGGGCACGTACTACCTGCGCCAGCTGCGCGCCGACCGGCACATCGACGACCGGCCGCTGCTCATGGAGGCGTTCGCCGACCCGACGCACCGCAAGTACGTGCTGAACTACCGCTTGCGCACCCTCGACGAGGCCACGGAGTACGTCGCGCTGCGAGCGGCCCAGTGGGCGGGCGACGAGCGCTGCTCGTGGGCGATCGCCGAGCCGACGTCAGGCCGGCTGCTGGGCGAAGTGGGCCTGCGCGAGCTGGACCTCGCCTCGTCGTACGCGGAGGCAACGGTCTGGGTCCACCCCGCCGAGCGCGGCAAGGGCATCGCGACGACGGCGTTGAACGCGGCCCTGCGCTTCGGCTTCGGCGGTTTGGGCCTGACAGAGGTTTCGTACCGCTACGAGGAGAGCAACCAGGCATCGGCGATCGTGGCAGAGCGCTGCGGGTTCACATTGGTGGGCCCGGAGGCGGACCGAGCCCCGACCGGCGAGCGGTTGATCCGCTGGCACCGCACGAGCTGAACAGCGCCCACGACCCGAAAACATCCCCCGCCACTCCCAGGGGGGCGGCCCCGAGGCCAGTCTATCGGCGCCCCCGGACAAAACCCGGTCCGAAGGCGCTTGGCGGCGCTGCTTGTCCACAACTCGCGAGGGCTGGGGACAACCGCTCTCAGCTCACCGGCTCCACGATGCCCGCGCGGGCCTCCGGGGCCGCCGACCTCAGTGCGTCCGCCGCTTCGTCGCTCGGCTGGGACTGGGACTCCCTCTCCGCCTCCACCCGCGCGTTGTAGACCTCGATCTCCCGCTTCACCGTTTCGGGCGACCAGCCGAGGACTTCGCCCACCAGCGTCGCCACCTGCTCCGCGCAGTCCACCCCCCGGTGGGCGTACTCGATCGAGATGCGCGTCCGGCGCGCCAGGACGTCCTCGAGGTGCAGCGCCCCCTCGTGCGAAGCCGCATACACGACCTCGACGCCCAGGTAGTCCGGGGCGTGCTCGATCGGCTTCAGCAGCTCCGGGCGGCCGTTCGCGCACGCCAGGACCTCGTTGACCAGCGAGCCGTAGCGGTCCAGCAGGTGCCGGACCCGGTAGGGGTGCAGGCCGTGCTCGGCGGCCAGGTGGTCGGCCTGGTTGACCAGTGCGTGGTAGCCGTCCGCGCCGATCAGCGGGACCTTGTCCGTGATCGACGGCTGCGAACGGCCCGGCAGGTCCACCGCCGCCGCGTCGACGGCGTCCGCCGCCATCACCCGGTACGTCGTGTACTTGCCGCCCGCGATCGCGACCAGGCCCGGCGCCACCCGCGCCACCGCGTGCTCGCGTGAAAGCTTCGACGTCTCTTCGCTCTCCCCCGCCAGCAACGGCCGCAGGCCCGCGTACACGCCTTCGATGTCGTCGTGCGTCAGCGGCGTCGCCAGGACGCTGTTGACATGCTCCAGCAGGTAGTCGATGTCGTGCTTCGTCGCCGCCGGGTGCGCCAGGTCGAGGTTCCAGTCCGTGTCCGTCGTCCCGACGATCCAGTGGTTTCGCCACGGGATCACGAACAGCACCGACTTCTCGGTGCGCAGGATCATCCCCGACTCCGAGACGATCCGGTCGCGCGGCACGACGATGTGCACGCCCTTGCTGGCCCGCACGCGGAACCGCCCGCGGCCGCCGGACAGGCGCTGCAGCTCGTCGGTCCAGACGCCGGTGCAGTTGATCACCGCGGCCGCCGAGATCTCCGTTTCGCGGCCGTCCTCGACGTCGCGCACCCGCACGCCCGACACCCGGTCGGCCTCGCGCAGGAACCCGACGACCTGGGTCGACGTCCGCACGACCGCGCCGTAGTGCGCCGCCGTCCGGGCCACCGTCATGGTGTGGCGGGCGTCGTCGGACTGGGCGTCGTAGTAGCGGATCCCGCCGATCAGCGCGGACCGCTTGAGCGCCGGCACCATCCGCAGCGCTCCCGCGCGGGTGAGGTGCTTCTGGCCCGGGACGCTGCGGGCGCCGCCCATCGTGTCGTACATCAGCAGGCCGGCGGCGGTGTACGGCCGCTCCCACACGCGGCGCGTCAGCGGGTACAGGAAGCTGACCGGTTTGACGAGGTGCGGCGCGATGGTCGTCAGCATCAGCTCGCGCTCGCGAAGTGCTTCCCGGACCAGGCCGAATTCGAGCTGCTCCAGATAGCGCAGGCCGCCGTGGAAAAGCTTGCTCGACCGGCTCGAGGTCCCCGAAGCGAGGTCCCGGGCTTCGACGAGCGCGACGCGCAACCCGCGCGTCGCGGCATCGAGGGCCGTGCCCGCGCCGACCACGCCGCCGCCGATGATGACGACGTCGAACGTCTCGTTGCCGAGCCGTTGCCAGGTTTCTTCCCGCTTGGCCGGGCCCAGTCGAGCCGGGTTCGTCTCCGCTGCGTGCTGCGCACTGGCCACGTGACACTCCTCCTCGTGCTGGCGAGGCTTCCAGCATCGCACGACCTGGTGATCCTCCGCCCGTTCGCGGATGACACGTGTGGCGTAACCCTCCGCGATCTTGCTGTGCCGCTGTTTACCAATCCGCCGGCAGTCACGGCGGAAACCGGCACCTTTGGGTGAACCGGCGGCGGACCGTATCCGCCTGCTTTCGGTCGGATTGGTAAAAAGATTCGGCTGCCCGGTGCTTGGATCAGGCTTCTACGCCCGGGTAACGTCGCCCGGACGTGGGTCGGCAACGGTGCCGTGGCACGCCGTGATCGACCCTGCGCAGAGTGTCCAGTGTGGAGGTGCAACGGTGAGTGCTGGGGCAATAATCGTCTGGGAACTACTGGGAACGGCCGCGCTGATCCTGCTCGGCAACGGTGTGGTCGCGAACCACGTGCTCCGTAAGAACAACGGTCACCAAGCAGGCTTCCTGTTCATCAACTTCGGCTGGGCGTTCGCGGTCTTCACCGGCGCCAGCATCGCCGCGCCCACCGGCGCGCACCTCAACCCGGCGGTGACGCTCGGCCTGGCGATCTCGAACAAGGTCGGGTGGGACAAGGTCCCGTTCTACTTCATCGGCGAGATGGCGGGCGCCATCCTCGGCGCCGTGCTCTGCTGGGCCGCCTACAAGCTGCAGTTCGACGACCACCCCGAACCGGAAAACACCCTCGGCATCTTCTCCACGGCACCGCAGATCCCGAACAGGGTCTGGAACCTGGTCACCGAAATCATCGGCACCTTCGTGCTGGTCGCCTGGATCCTGCTCAGCCCGGTCGCGGCCAAGGCGACGCCGGACGGCGTGCCGACCTTCGGCAACTCCGCGCTCGGCTACGCGGGCGTCTCGTTCGTGGTCCTCGTGATCGGTACTTCGCTCGGCGGGCCGACGGGCTACGCCATCAACCCGGCGCGCGACCTCGGCCCGCGCATCGCGTACGCGTTCCTGCTGCCGATCAGGAACAAGGCCAACGCGAACTGGGGCTACTCGTGGATCCCCGTCGTCGGCCCGCTGGTCGGTGGCGCGCTCGCCGCGCTGCTCTACCTCGGCGTGCACAACCTGACCTGATCGCCCCACTACCGGATTCCTGGAGCACACATGACTTCGTACGTAGCCGCGATCGACCAGGGCACCACGTCGACCCGGTGCATGATCTTCAACCACGAGGGCCGCGTGGTCTCGGTCGACCAGCGCGAGCACGAGCAGATCTTCCCGAAGGCGGGCTGGGTCGAGCACAACGCCGAGGAGATCTGGGAGAACACGCGCCGGGTCGCCGCGGGCGCGCTGGCCAAGGCCGACCTGACGGCGAAGGACATCGCCGCGGTCGGCATCACCAACCAGCGCGAAACCGCGCTCGTCTGGGACAAGACGACCGGCAAGCCGGTGTACAACGCGATCGTCTGGCAGGACACCCGCACCGACCGGATCGTCACCGAACTCGGCAACCTCGGCGGCGGCCAGGAGCGCTACCGCGACAAGGTCGGCCTCCCGCTCGCGACGTACTTCTCGGGGCCGAAGATCAAGTGGATCCTCGACAACGTCGACGGCGCGCGCGAGAAGGCCGAAGCCGGTGACCTGATCTTCGGCAACATGGACACCTGGGTGCTGTGGAACATGACCGGCGGCCCCGACGGCGGCGTGCACGTCACCGACCCGACCAACGCGTCGCGCACCATGCTGATGGACCTCGACACCCTGCAGTGGGACGAGGGCATCGCCGGTGAGATGGGCATCCCCCTTTCGATGCTGCCGGAGATCCGTTCCTCGTCCGAGGAGTACGGCAAGGTCCGCGAGAAGGGCGCGCTGGCCGGCGTCCCGATCGCGGGCATCCTGGGCGACCAGCAGGCCGCGACGTTCGGGCAGGCCTGCCTTTCGCCCGGCGAGGCCAAGAACACCTACGGCACCGGCAACTTCATGCTGCTCAACACCGGCACCGAGAAGGTGATGTCGCAGAACGGGCTGCTCACCACGGTCTGCTACAAGATCGGCTCGAACGACACGATCTACGCGCTGGAAGGCTCCATCGCGGTGACCGGTTCGCTGGTGCAGTGGCTGCGCGACAACCTCGGCATGATCGCGACCGCGGCCGAGATCGAAGACCACGCGCGCAGCGTCGAGGACAACGGCGGCGCGTACTTCGTCCCGGCCTTCTCGGGTTTGTTCGCTCCTTACTGGCGATCCGACGCTCGCGGCGCGATCGTCGGGCTCACCCGGTTCGTCAACAAGGGCCACCTGGCGCGCGCGGTCCTGGAGGCGACGGCGTTCCAGTCCCGCGAGGTGATCGACGCGATGAACGCCGACTCGGGTGTCCCGCTGAAGTCGCTCAAGGTGGACGGCGGCATGGTCGTCAACGAGCTGCTGATGCAGTTCCAGGCCGACATCCTCGGCGTGCCGGTGATCCGTCCGGTGGTCAACGAGACGACGGCGCTGGGTGCCGCGTACGCCGCCGGCCTGGCGGTCGGGTTCTGGGCGTCCGAGGACGACATCCGCAACAACTGGGCCCAGGACAAGCAGTGGGACCCGGCCATGGACGACTCCCGCCGCGAGCGCGAGTACCGCAACTGGAAGAAGGCCGTGACGAAGACCTTCGACTGGGTCGACGACGAGGACTGACCGGCTGCGGGCCGGGGGCGCTGCACAGCGCCTCCGGCCCGCAGCCGGCGGCCCTTCGGCCCCCTCGCTCACCGAAGCGCCGCCCTCCCCTCCGGCTACCCCCTAGCCCCTAAACCCGCGCCGTCCCTCGCTCAGCTGTCCCACCCTTCCGGCTTCCCGGACTGCTCGTTGGGCGAAATCACCAAGAACGGCACCCCCTGGTCGTCCACCACCCGCACTTGCCGGCCGTACGGCGAGTCGAACGGCTGGTCCAGCACCTGGCCGCCCAGCTCGACCACCTTCGCCGCGCTCTCGTCCGCACTCGCCACCGAGAAGTACGTCGACCAGTTCGACGGCACCTCCGCGGGCACCGACTCCGGCAGGGCACCCAGGCCCCCGACCGGGCGGCCGTCGAGCAGCAGCACCGCGTACGTGAAGTCGTCGTTCGACAGGTCCTGGAACCCGTACCCGAACACCTGCTCGTAGAACGCCTTCGCCGCCGGGTAGTCGCGGCTCATGCACTCGTTCCACGCCAGCGTGCCCGGCGCCGCCGTGACCTGCGTGCCCAGGTGGTTGCCCGGTTCCCACAGCCCGAAGACCGCGCCCGCCGGGTCGGCCGCGACCGCCATCCGGCCTTCCTTCATCACTTCCATCACCGGCACGACGATCTGGCCGCCGGCCTCGGTGATCGCCGCGGCCGTCTTGTCCACGTCGGACACCGACAGGTACGTCGTCCACACCGGAGGCATCTCCTGTCCCGGTGGGATCTGCCCGATCCCGGCAACCGGGCGGCCGCTCAGCTCCGCCATGCCGTAGAAGCCGGTTTCCTCACCGCCCGTCTGCACGTCCCAGCCGAACAGGCCGCTGTAGAAGGCCACCGCCTTCGCCTGGTCGGGCACCATCAGGTCCACCCAGCTGGGCGTGCCTTCGGGCCACCGCTCGTCCCGGAACAACATCTCGACTCCCAACCCTCGTCCGCGCCGCCTGGGATGACGGCCGACACAGTCTGGCACCCACCACCGACAAAACCAGGGCCGAAGGACTCTCAGTGGCCGATGAGCTGGGCGTAGACGACGATGTTGTCGACGTAGTTGTGCGCGCTCCGGTCGAAAACTCCGCCGCAGGTGATCAGCCGCAGCTCGGGGCCGGCCGTGTCGTCGTAGACGCCTTCCTTCTCGAAGTCCTGCTTCGGCACCTGGTGCACCTTCGTCACCTGGAACAGCGCCGTGGTGCCGTCCTTGCGCGCGATCGAGACGCGGTCGCCGGCGGCCAGTTCCTTGAGCCGGTAGAAGATGCCCTTCTGGTGGTTGCCGTCGACGTGGCCGAGCACGACGGCCGGCCCGACCTCGCCCGGCGTCGGCGCGTAGGTGTACCAGCCCGCCTGCAACGGCGTGCTGACCGGCGGCACCTGGATCGTGTCGTCCGCGTTGACGCCCAGCGGGACCAGCGACGAGTGCGCGCCGATCTTCGGGATGTCGATCGAGACCGGATCGGACTTCGGCAGCGCGGCGACGGCGTCCTGGGCCCCGGCCGTGGGTGCCGGGTTCACCGCGACCGGCTGGGCGGGCGGCGGCTGCGCGGTCGACGGCTCGGGGCCGCCGCCGAGCGTCAGCGCCAGCACCACCAGCGCGGCCAGCAACGCCACGATCAGCGCGATCAGGTAACCCCGCCTGCTCATGATCCTCGTGGTCATGTGCTCCCCCTCGTGGCTTTCCTGCGGGTTTACACGTCTGGGCGGCCCGATCGGTTGGGCCGCCCAGACGCTACCCCCGCTCCCCCTCGCCGGATCAGCGCCGCCGCGCCCGCCGGGCCAGCACGAGACCGCTGCCGCCGACCGCGAGCACGCCCATGGCGGCCGCGGCCGCGAGCGGCCCGCCGGAGTCGTCGGCCGGCCCGTCCGTGCCGCCGGTCTGCGGCGCACCCGCCGGCACCTTGGTGACCTGCTTCGAGTCACCCAAGACGGTGAACTTGGCGCTGATCTCCGCGCCGCCGCAGAAGAACGACACCGGGTAGACGCCCGGCTTCGCCTGCTTCACGACCGCGGACGCGACGGCGGCCGGCGCGATCGCCGGGTCGTTCTGCGGGCCGGTGCGGCGCAGCGCGCCGATGGTGAGAACCGGTGAGGTCAAGCCGTGCGTGCTCTCCGCGTCGCAGCCGACGCGGAGCTCGACCTTCGTGCCCGGGCGGGCGATCTTCGGCATCACGCGGACGTAGGCCTTCGGGACGCCCACGTGCTCCGCGGGAGCTTCCGGCGTGGCGGTGGGCGTCGTGGCCGCGAGCGCCGCGCCGGGCGCGAGGACGAGGAAAGCCGCGGCGACACCCGCGACGACAACGGTCTTCTTCATTCTTTTCTCCCCTGTGGAATGATTCGGCAGTGCGATTTCACGGACACCGGTCGCAGTTCCCCCTGCCCCGGCTTCGTCCGTTCGCTTATGTCCCCAAGACGTCTCCACCTGCGAAGGGTTGCGCCCGCAGTGCACAAAAAAACCCGCCCCGGAGCGTGGCTCCGGGGCGGTTCGGCGTATTCGGGAATCAGCCGGCCATGCTGCCGTCGCCCGCTTTCGCGGCACCGGCGGGCACCTTCGAAACCTGCGGCGCGGGCACCGAGAACCGCGTGCTGTACGTCTGGTTGCCGCAGGTCACGGTCAGCGGGTACGTCCCGGCCTGGATGCCCGGCTTGAGCGCGGCGTCGGCGCTGATGTTCGCGTCGGTGCCCATGAACGGGCCCGGGGTGTAGTTGGAGAAGGTCAGCGCCGGGGAGGCGAACGCCGGTGAGCCGCCCTCGCACTTCGCCAGCGCGACGTTCGGCGCGTCGCGGACGTACTTGTCCACGAGCGTCTGGTTGATCGCGGTGTTGACGTTGAGCTGGACGCTGCCCTTGGCCGGTGCGGCGCTCGGCGTCGGACTGGGACTCTGCTGCTGCGCCTGCGCCGGACCCGCCAGCGTCGTCGCCCCGATCATCGCTGCCACAACGAAAACCACCGTCTTGCGCACCCTTCGCACCCTTCGCGTCCTTCAGCCGTACAACCGACAAGACGCGACGGGGCGCGACGGGTTGCCTACCGGATCAGTCCAGATCGTCGTGCCGCATCAACTGGCGCCCGGCCTCGGTGATCGAGCCCGACAGCGACGGGTACACCGAAAATGTCAGTGCCAGGTGGTCCACTGTGAGCTGGTTCTGGACGGCGAGCGCGATGGGAAGGATGAGCTCGCTCGCCTGCGGCGCCACGACGACGCCACCGACCACCACGCCGGTGGCGGGGCGGCAGAACAGCTTCACGAAGCCTCGGCGGAGGCCCTCCATCTTCGCGCGCGCGTTGGTGGCCAGGGGCAGCATGATGGTGCGCGCGGGCACCTCGCCGGAGTCGATCGCGTGCTGGCTGATGCCGACGGTCGCGATCTCCGGGTGGGTGAACACGTTGGCGGCGACGGTCTTGAGCTTGATCGGCGCGACGCCTTCGCCCAGCGCGTGCCACATCGCGATGCGGCCCTGCATGCTCGCCACCGAGGCCAGCATGAGCACGCCGGTGCAGTCGCCGGCGGCGTAGATCCCGGGAACGGAGGTGCGCGAAACGCGGTCGACGGTGATGAACCCGCCGGGGCCGGGCGAGATGCCGACCTTGTCGAGGCCGATGTCCTTGGTGTTCGGCACCGACCCGACGGTCATCAGCGCGTGGCTGGCTTCGATCACGCGGCCGTCGGCGAGGAAGATCTCGACGCCCTTTTCGGTGCGCTCGACGCGGTCGGCGCGCGCCTGCTTCGCGACGGTCGTGCCGCGCTGCGAGAAGACCTCCTCGAGCACGGCGGCGGCGTCGGCGTCCTCGTGCGGGAGGACGCGGTCGCGGCTGGAGACGACGGTGACCTTGACGCCCATCTCGGTGTAGGCGGACGCGAACTCGGCGCCGGTGACGCCCGAGCCGATCACGGCGAGGTGCTCGGGCAGCTCCTGCAGCTCGTAGAGCTGGCGCCAGTCGAGGATGCGCTCGCCGTCGGGCACCGCGCCGGGCAGGACACGCGGAGTGGCGCCGGTGGCGATCAGGACGACGTCGGCCGGCAGCTTCTCGGTGCCTTCGGACGTCGTCACGGCGACCTTGTGGGTCGCGAGGCCGGGCTCTTCGTCGCAAAAGCGGGCTTCGCCGATGACGACGCGGACGCCTTCGCGCTGGACGCGGGCGCGGATGTCGGCGGACTGGGCGAGCGCGAGGCCCTTGACTCGGCCGTGGACGGTCGGGAGGTCGATGCTGGTGTCGGCCAGGTCGGTGTTGATGCCGAGCTCGCCGAGGTCGTGCATCTTCGCCAGCGCGCCCGAGCTCGCGATGAACGTCTTCGACGGGACGCAGTCGTAGAGGACGCACGCGCCACCCAGGCCGTCCCGCTCGACGATCGTGACGTCGGCCCCGTGCTGGGCTGCGACCAGCGCGGCTTCGTAGCCGGCCGGGCCCCCGCCCATGATCACGATCCTGGTCACCTGGGTCCTCCTCGGAGTGCGTGCGTGCGGTGGTCTCACCGTACGCGGCGGAGGTGACCGGACACTGAAGTGGGCGAACACGGCGAGTGCGTCCACTCGGGTCAGGGCGGGGTCGCTACGCTGTCGGCGTGCCGTTGTATGCCGCGTACGGATCGAACATGGAGCCCGCCCAGATGCTGGAGCGCGCGCCGCACTCTCCGATGGCCGGCACCGGCTGGCTGGAGGGGTGGCGCCTGACCTTCGGCGGCGAGGACCTCGGCTGGGAAGGTGCCCTGGCGACGATCGTCGAGGACCCGGGTTCCCGGGTCTTCGTCGTGTTGTACGACGTGACGCCGCTGGACGAGGACGGGCTGGACCGCTGGGAAGGCGGCGAGCTGGGCATCCACTCGAAGATCCGCCTCCGCGTCCAGACGATGGACGGCTCGGTGCTGGCCTGGCTCTACGTCCTGGACGCCTACGAAGGCGGCTTGCCTTCCGCGCGTTACCTGGGCGTGCTGGCCGACGCCGCCGAGGCCGCCGGCGCCCCCGCCGACTACGTCGACGACCTCCGAACCCGCCCCTGCTCCGGCATCACCGGCTAACGAGTTCCGCCTCCAATCACGCGAGTTACGTCCCTAATCACGCGGGTGACGGGCTCGATCACGCGAGTTACGCCGCTCGCCGAGCGAAGCAGGTCTCCAGTTCGGCGAGCACCCGACTCGGGTCCCGGAGATCAGCCGCAGTCGCCCGGATCGTGACCCATCCCCGACCGGCCAGCCGCTGGTCGCGTTCGGCGTCCCGCTCATGCCGCTCCTCATGAGCCGCGAAGCCGTCGTACTCCAGCGCGATGCGCAGCGCCGGCCAGGCGATGTCGAGCACGTAAAACTTGCGGCCGTCGATGTCGGTGATCTCGAACTGTGCCTCCGGCACCGGGAATCCGGCCTCGACCACGACGAGCCGGAGGATGCTCTCCGGCGGCGATTCGGCCTTGCCGGTGGCCAGCGCCAAGAGCATCTGCGCCCTGTGGATACCTCGCTTGCTCCGACGGTCCAAAACCCGGTCGAGGACGTTGTCGCGAAGCCTCTGGCAGTGGTCGGTCGAGAGCCCGTACATGGCCTGTTCGAGCGCGGCGAACGCTGTTCGCTTATCGCCGTCGCAGAGGAAATCAGCGAGGGCGAGGTCGAGCGAGAACACCGTGAGCCCATCGAGTTCGACCACGTCGAACTCCGTGAATTCGGCTCGGTGGATGACCAACCCGGGCCTCGACTCCACCCGCCGGACGTAGGGCACCGTGAGGTGCACGACGGTGTCGTCGACCGCCGAAATTCCGTGCAAGGCAAGGGAAGTTGCGCCTGACAGAGCGGCGGGCGGACCCACCGCGATCAATGCGGCCTGGGCCCGTGTGGTGAGATTGAGCGCGTCGGCCGCGTGGATGACCACACCGCGCCACGGCTGGGCGAGCACGCCGGTCGCCAGCCCTTCGAGCACCGCTCGCCGCCCCAAGACCTTGTCGGCCTCGCGGCGCGAGACGGCTCCGTGTCGTCCTCCCCAAGTGATCACGTCAACGAGAATGAGGCCCTTCGCCGATCAGCGGAAGGCCTCATTCTCGAACTGTGGATAACTCGGTCAGCCTGTGGACAACCTGTGTGCGTAACTCCGAACTCGCGTGATTGAGGACGGAACTCGCGTGATTGGAGCCGGAACTCGTTAGGCGAGGGAGGTTAGGGCTGTGTGGACCAGGGTTCGGACTCCGCAGAGGAGGGCGCGTTCGTCGAGGACGAACGTGGGGCGGTGGATGTCGGCCTGGGGTTCCGGGGGGCCGGGCCAGACGCCCAGGCGGGCGAAGGCTCCCTGGACGTGCTCGAGGTACCAGCCGAAGTCCTCGCCGCCGGACGACTGTTCCGTGCCGGCCAGTGCGCCCTCGCCGAGGGCCGCCTCCGCGCCCGCGCGCATCAGGGCCGTCGAGTCGGCGTCGGAGACCACCGGGGGGACGCCGCGGCGGTAGTCGAGGGAGAAGCCGACGCCCAGGGGCGCCAGCAACGACTCCACCGAGGACGCCACCAGGGGCTCCAGGGCCGTCCAGACCTCGTGGTCGGCCGTGCGCAGGGTGCCGCGCAGGACGCCGTCCTGCGGGACCGCGTTCGCCGCCTGGCCCGCGTGGACCGCGCCCCAGACCAGGACCGTTCCGGACCGCGGGTCGACGCGCCGCGACAGCAGCGCCGGCAGGCCCGTGATCACCGAGCCCAGTGCGTGGACCAGGTCGGCCGTCAGGTGCGGCCGGGACGTGTGCCCGCCCGGCGACGTCAGCCGCAGCTCGATCAGGTCCGCCGCCGACGTCAGGGCGCCGACGCGCATCCCGACGCGGCCGACCTCGAGCCGCGGGTCCACGTGCAGGCCGTAGATCCGCTCGACGCCCTCCAGCGCGCCCGCCGCGATCATGTCCAGCGCGCCGCCGGGCATGACCTCCTCGGCGGGCTGGAAGATCAGCCGGACGCGGCCGGGCAGCTCCGGCGCACCCGCCAGGGCACGGGCCGCGCCGAGCAGGATCGCCGTGTGGGCGTCGTGGCCGCACATGTGCGCCGCGCCCTCGACGGTCGACGAGTAGGGCAGCCCGGTGTTCTCGACGAGCGGCAGCGCGTCCATGTCCGCCCGCAGCGCCACGCACCGCTCGCCGCTGCCGATGTCGCAGACGACGCCGGTGCCGCCGGGCAGCACCCACGGCTTGAGCCCGACGGACCGCAGCAGCGTGACGACCAGTTCCGTGGTCGCGAACTCGTGCCGCGACAGCTCCGGGTGCGCGTGGATGTGCCGACGCCAGGCGAGCACGTCGGTCGCGTTGGCGCGCAGCCAGTCGTCGAGCCAGAACGGGCCGCGGCCCGCACCAAGGTCCTCCACGGGAGCCATGCTTACGCCCGCTTCGGAAATGAGCGCCTCGGACCCCTCCATGGGGTTGATGATGCGCCCATGGGGGTCGCCTGGAACGTCCGGCCGTGAGTCCAGCACCGTCACGCCGCACCTCCTCCCGCAACACGGGTAACCCGGGCAGCGGCTGGGGTCACGCAACGTGCCGATCGATCTGTCGTACGCATTTGCAGACGATCGTGCACCATGCAGGCGGCAATGCGCGCCTCGGAAACGGCCGTCCTAGATGGCCGGTACCGGATCTGCGTTGAACGGCGTGCGGTAGTTCGGCAAAGCCGAACGCGTCAGGAGCTCTTGGCCTTCTTCGAGCGGATCCGCCTGCCCCAGATCACGATGGCGAGCAGCGCGACCGCGACCACGCCCGCGATCAGCTTGTTCTTGGTCTTCTGGCTGTTCGCCTTGTCCGTCTGGGCCGGGTCGAGGACCGGGCCGGGCGGCTGGGTCTGCACCGGGACCAGCGCGGCGGGCGCGTGCACCACCGCCACCGTCACGGCGTTCTGCACCCGCACCGGCTCGGCGAACGCCGGCGACGCGGTGAACAGCACCGCGCCCAGCACTCCGACCAGGACCAGACCCCGCAGCTTCGCCATGTCATCCCTTCGCCTCGACCAGGCATTCTCCCGCGGAACGCCCGGCGCGTCAGCCCCCACGCGGTGGACCGAACGCGTCGAGGATCCGCTGAGCACCGAGGGTAGCCGTCAGCTCACCGTCCCGCACCGCCCGTTCGACGTCCGGAACGACCGTTCGCACGTCCGGATGCGCCGCCAGGCGACTCAGCAGCTGTTCGCGAACCATCGCCCACGTCCAGTCGACCTGCTGCTGCCGACGGCGGGCGTCGAGCTCGCCGGACGCCGTGAGTGTTTCGCGGTGCTTTTCGATCGCGCCCCAGACCTCGTCCAGTCGCAGGTTGTGCAGGCCGCTGCAGGTCAGCACGGGTGGCGTCCACGACGCCTCCGGCCCGTAGATCATCCGCAACGCGCCGGACAGCTCGCGGGCCGCCCGCTTGGCGTCCCGTTCGTGGTCGCCGTCGGCCTTGTTGACGGCGATGACGTCGGCGAGCTCCAGCACGCCCTTCTTGATGCCCTGGAGCTGGTCGCCGGTGCGCGCGAGCGTCAGGAACAGGAAGCAGTCGACCATGTTCGCCACGGTCACCTCGGACTGCCCGACGCCGACCGTCTCGACCAGCACGGTGTCGTAGCCGGCGGCTTCCATCAGCACGATCGTCTCGCGGGTCGCCCGCGCGACGCCGCCGAGCGTCCCGGACGTCGGCGACGGCCGGATGAACGCCCGTTCGTCGACCGCCAGGCGCGCCATCCGGGTCTTGTCGCCGAGGATCGACCCGCCGGTGCGCGTCGACGACGGGTCGACGGCCAGCACGGCGACGCGGTGCCCGGCCGCGGTCAGGTCGGTGCCCAGCTGGTCGATGAATGTCGACTTGCCGACACCGGGGACGCCGGTGATGCCGACGCGCCGCGCACCGCCGGACGACGGCAGCAGCTCGACGAGCAGCTCCTGCGCCAGTGCCCGGTGGTCCTCCCGCTGCGACTCGACCAGCGTGATCGCCTTCGACAGCGTCCCGCGGTCGCCCGCCAGCACGCCCTTGGCGTAGGCGGTGACGTCGATCTTGCGCGGCAAGGGTCAGGACTCCTGCGCCGTCAGCTGGCCGAGCAGGTCGATGGCGGCGTCGGCGAGCACCGTGCCGGGCCCGAAGATCGCGGCCGCGCCGGCCTCGCGCAGCGCCGGGTAGTCCTGCGGCGGGATGACGCCGCCGACCACGACCATGATGTCCTCGCGGCCCAGCTCGGCGAGCTCGTGGCGCAGCGCGGGCACCAGCGAGAGGTGCCCGGCGGCCAACGACGAGACGCCGACGACGTGCACGTCCGCCTCGATCGCCTGCCGCGCGACCTCGGCCGGGGTGGAGAACAGCGGGCCGACGTCGACGTCGAAGCCGAGGTCGGCGAAGCCGGTGGCGATCACCTTCTGGCCGCGGTCGTGGCCGTCCTGGCCCATCTTCGCGACGAGGATCCGGGGTCGGCGCCCTTCCTCCGCGGCGAAGTCGTCGACCAGCTTGCGGGCCTTCTCGACGTTCTGCGTCTTCCCCACCTCCTCGCGGTACACCCCCGAGATGGTCCGGATCTGACCGGCGTGCCGGCCCCAGATCTTCTCCAGCGCGTCGGAGATCTCGCCGACCGTGGCCTTCGCGCGGGCCGCGTCGATGGCCAGCTCCAGGAGGTTGCCGTCGTTCTGGGCGCCTTCCGTGAGCCGCCGCAGCGCATCCTCGGTCGCCTGGGAGTCGCGCTCGGAACGCAGCCGCCGCAGCTTCTCCAGCTGCTGCGTCCGGACGCCCGCGTTGTCGACCTTGAGGACTTCGATGTCCTCATCGCTGGTGACCTGGTACTTGTTGACGCCGATCACCGGCTGCCGCCCGGAGTCGATGCGCGCCTGGGTGCGCGCGGCGGCTTCTTCGATGCGCAGCTTGGGGATGCCCGCGTCGATCGCCTTGGCCATGCCGCCGGCCTGCTCGACCTCGCTGATGTGGCCCCACGCCTTGCGCGCGAGGTCGTAGGTCAGCTTCTCGACGAAGGCGCTGCCGCCCCACGGGTCGATCACGCGCGTGGTGCCGGACTCCTGCTGCAGCAGCAGCTGCGTGTTGCGGGCGATCCGCGCCGAGAAGTCCGTCGGCAGGGCCAGGGCCTCGTCCAACGCGTTGGTGTGCAGCGACTGCGTGTGCCCCTGGGTCGCGGCCATCGCCTCGACGCAGGTGCGGACGACGTTGTTGTAGACGTCCTGCGCGGTCAGCGACCAACCGGACGTCTGGGAGTGCGTGCGCAGCGACAGCGACTTCGAAGACTTCGGATCGAAGCCCTTCACCAGCTTCGCCCACAGGAGACGCGCGGCGCGCAGCTTCGCGACCTCCATGAAGAAGTTCATGCCGATGGCCCAGAAGAACGACAGCCGCGGCGCGAACTTGTCGACGCCCAGCCCGGCGTCGACACCGGCGCGGATGTACTCGACGCCGTCGGCGAGCGTGTACGCCAGCTCGAGGTCGGCGGTCGCCCCGGCTTCCTGCATGTGGTAGCCGGAGATGGAGATCGAGTTGTACTTCGGCATGTGCTGCGAAGTGAAGGAGAAGATGTCGGAGATGATCCGCATCGACGGCTGCGGCGGGTAGATGTAGGTGTTGCGGACCATGAACTCCTTGAGGATGTCGTTCTGGATGGTCCCCGCGAGCTGCTCCGGCTTCACCCCCTGCTCCTCGGCCGCGACGACGTACAGCGCGAGCACCGGCAGCACCGCGCCGTTCATCGTCATGGACACCGACATCTTGTCGAGCGGGATGCCGTCGAAGAGCTGCCGCATGTCGTAGATCGAGTCGATCGCGACGCCCGCCATGCCGACGTCGCCGGAGACGCGCGGGTGGTCGGAGTCGTAGCCGCGGTGGGTGGCCAGGTCGAAGGCGACCGAAAGCCCCTTCTGGCCGGCGGCGAGGTTGCGCCGGTAGAAGGCGTTGGACTCCTCGGCGGTGGAGAACCCGGCGTACTGGCGGATGGTCCACGGCTGGTTGACGTACATCGTCGGGTACGGCCCGCGCAGGAACGGCGCGATGCCGGGGTAAGTGCCCAAGAAGTCCACATCGGACAGATCGTCGGCGGTGTAGACCGGCTTGACGCCGATGCCCTCGGGCGTTTCCCAGGCCAGGGCGTCCGGTCCCTTGCCGGTGGCCTCCTGCACCGCGCGCGCCCAGGCGTCGCGGTCGGCGGGCGACGGCGTGCCGAGGTCGAGACCGGCGAAGTTCGGGATGCTCATCGCGTGACTCCCAGCTTGGCGTGCAGGCCGTTGAGGACGTCGAGGGCGTCGCAGCCGGCGAAGACGTTTTCGTCGACGCCGTCGTACTTGCCCTTGCCCGCCAGTAGTACGTGTTCGGCTCCCAAAGCGGCCGCCACCTCGGCGGCCTGCTCGGCGTAGGCGTCGTCGGTGCCGCAGAGGCAGGCGATCCGCGCCCCGCTCGAGCGGAACGCGCCGGGCAGGTCGTCGGTCGCACCCGGGTTGACGGCTTCGATTCCGCCCGCCTGGAACAGGTTGGCGGCGAACCCGGCCCGCGCGGTGTGCGCGGCGACCGGCCCCAAAGTGGCGAGGAAGATCTTCGGCCGCTCGCCGTGCGAAGCGAGGTACGCGTCCGACGCGTCGCGAAGCGCCTCGAAGCCTTCGGCGTACCGGTGCCGCGGCAGCCCACTGTCCACAGGGGACTCGACCGGCGTCCTGGCCACCGATTTCTCGGCCAGGTTGGGAAACTCGCTGACGCCGGTGAGCGGGTCGCGCCGGGTGGCGATCCGCTTCGAGCGCTTCTCCCACGTCTCGGCGAGCCGCCCGGCCAGTGCGCCGGACGCGAGTTCGGCGACCAGGCCACCCGCGCCTTCGATGGCGGTGAACTCGGTCCAGGCGGCGTGCGCGAGATCGTCGGTCAGCTTCTCGACGTACCAGGAGCCGCCCGCCGGGTCGACCACGCCGGCCAGCTTGGACTCCTCCAGCAGCACCGCGTGGGTGTTGCGGGCGATCCGCGCGGAGAACGCGTCCGGACGGCCGATCGCGGCGTCGAACGGCAGCACGGTCACCGCGTCCGCGCCGCCGACGCCCGCGCCGAAGCACGCGACGGTCGTACGCAGCATGTTCACCCACGGGTCACGCCGGGTCAGCATCGACGGCGACGTCACGGCGTGCTGGCGCATCGGCGACGAGAAGCCGCACACCTCGGCGACGCGCGCCCACAGGCGGCGCGCCGCGCGCAGCTTCGCGATGGTGGAGAACTGGTCGGCGGTCGCGGCGAGCCGGAACTCGAGCTGGCCGGCCGCGGCTTCGACGTCGAGACCCGCGTCCGTCAGCGAACGCAGGTAGGTGACGCCGGCGGCGACGAGCGCGCCCAGCTCCTGCGCGTCCGACCCGCCGGCTTCGTGGAACGGCAGGCCGTCGGCGACGACCGTACGCACCTTCGGGTACTTCGCGGCGACACGCGCGGCGAGCGCGGCGGCCGGTTCGAGGTCGACGGCCGAGCCGCTGCGCGCGGCGAGCCCGATCGGGTCGGCGCCCAGTACCGCGGTGGCTTCGCTCGCCGGGATCTCGCGCTCGTCGAACAGCGCCAGCAACTCCGAAGCGGCGGCTTCGTACGCAGCACCCGCGTCCAGGACGACCGGCGCGAGGTCGACGTAGACCTCGTTGAGCGCGTCGGCGATCGACGCCGGCGGGACGGACAGCCAGATCGACGTCACGCCGCCTTCGAGGTCGGCGAGGATCGCGCGGTTGACCTCGCGGGCGTCGTCACCGGCGAAGCGGGCGCGGACGTCCCAGCCCGTGCTGACCTGGCCTTCCGCGCGGGACCCGCGCACGAACGGCGGCAGGCCCGGGAAGCCGGGTTCGCCCGGCGCGTCCTCGGCCGTGTACAGCGGCTGGATCTCGATGCCGTCGTAGGTCCGCGTGACGAGCTTGCTCTCCGGGGCGCCCGTGAAGTCCTCCGGCAGCTTGCCGCTCTTGCGCAGGACCCCGGCGACGAGCTCCTGCCACTGCTCGCGCGTCGCCTGCGGGAACTCGGCTGCCAGGTCGAGGTCGGAGATCGGCACTGACTCCGGACCGGCCACTTCAGTCATACCCAGTGATGGTAGAGGCACGGGCCGCGCCCGACCTGTGACTCTAGTCGCGCCCCTAGGCAGTCAGGGGTCGGCCGGGTACGACACAATCAGGGGGTGCCCCCCTCCAGCGAAGAGACACGACTGGTCGCCGGTCGCTACCGGCTGCGTTCGGTGCTCGGCTCCGGGTCGATGGGCACCGTCTGGTCGGCCTACGACGAGTTCCTGCACCGCCAGGTGGCCGTCAAGGAGATGAAGGTACCGCCGGGCATCCCGGCGTCGCAGGCGGACGAGCTGCGGGAGCGGACGCTGCGCGAGGCCCGCGCGATCGCCGTCCTGTCTCACCCGAACGTGATCATCCTGCACGACGTGGCCCGCGAGGACGACCAGCCGTTCGTGGTCATGGAGCTGCTGCCCTCGCGCAGCCTGGCGCACATCCTGCGCGACCACGGGCCGCTGACCGTCGAGCAGGCCGCCGCCGTCGGCATCGCCGTCGCCTCCGCGCTGGAGGCCGCGCACGCCGCCGGGATCACCCACCGCGACGTCAAGCCGGGCAACGTCCTGGTCGCCAGCGACGGCCGGATCAAGCTGACCGACTTCGGCATCGCCCGCAACGTCTCCGAGGCGACCATGACCCGCACCGGGATCATGCTCGGCTCCCCCGCCTACATCGCGCCGGAGGTCGCCTCCGGCGGCGCGGTCGTCCCGGCCGCCGACCTCTGGGGCCTCGGCGCGACGCTGTTCGCCGCGGTGGAGGGCGCCCCGCCGTACGACGCCGACGGCGACCCGCTGGAAACCGTCGGCAAGGTCGTCAACGGCAAGGTGCCCAAGCCGAAGGCCGGGCCGCTCGCCGATGTCATCACGGCGTTGATGAAGAAGGAGCCCGGCGACCGGATCACCCTGCGCGAGGTGCGGCACCGGCTCTACCCGCTGCAGACGAAGACGCCGCTCGACCTGTTCGGGCCGGACCTGTTCCGCACCCCGGACGGCAAGAAGACGTCCGCGCAGCCGGACGCGACCGACACCCAGGTGATCAAGACCGTCCTGCCCGAGAAGGCGGGGAAGAAGTCCGGGGAGTCGAGCAGCGAGCTCGCCACCGACCCGGGCCCGCTGCCGTTCCTGCGGCCGCCCACCCCGGCGCCGTCGCGTTCTCCTTCGCCGGAGCCGGCGACGGTGTTCGTGCCACCGCCGCCGCGGCCGTCCGGACGGCGCAGCGCGCGGGCAGGCGCCGTGCTCGTCGCCGTCGCGGTCCTGCTCTTCCTCCTGGCGGCGGGCGGCGGGTTCGCGCTGGCCAGGACGGTGGGCGGGCAGTCGCTGCTGCCGCCGGCCGCGGAGCCGGTGGCCAGGTCGAACGGGACCACCCAGGTGCCGCCGCCAACGCTGGTGCACCAGACCGGCAACGGCAGCTACGTGACCGGCGACGGCGGGCAGTACGACCTCGACGTGCCCGAGGGCTGGCAGAAGTTCACCGCCCCGCACAACACCAAGTTCGGGGTGAGCCTGGCCGTCCAGTACGTCTCGCCGGACGGGCGCCGGTCCCTGCGCCTGGAGCGGCTGGCGAAGTACTTCGGCCAGGCCGACAGCTTCGACGACTACATCGCCTGGCTGCGGCAGTCCTACCCGAGCAGCGTGCTCGTGATCTACCCGGCCACGACGGCGCCGGACCGCCAGAGCGCGACGCTGACCTACCGCCTGGCCGAGGGCGGCACGCTCCCCCAGAGCGACGGCGGCGGGGGCACCCGTGTCACGTTCGTGAAGCTGGTCCGGGCCGGCGCGAGCCTGTGGGTCCTGTCGGTCACCGTGCCCGCCGAGCAGGAGAGCGCGGGCCAGCAGGACGTCTTCGACCGCGTCGAGACCACGCTGCGGGTCACCGACTAGGGGGCCCGGTCCAGCACCTCGCGGGACACGTGCTCCTGCGCGAGGTGGCGCAGGCCGGTGAAGATCCGGTCGCCCAGCACGGTCGCGACCAGGCCCGCTTCGATGATCTTGTCGAACGACGTCAGTCCCGTCACGACCTCGACGTCCAGCTCCGCGACGCGCATCGCCAGCGCGAAGTACTCGTTCAGGCGCTCGGCGAGCTTTTCGTGCCCGAGCTCCTTCGCCGTGGCCAGCGCGGCAATCAGGTTGCCGACCGTGCGGTTGTCCGGGTCGTGCCACTTCCAGCCGTGGCGTTCGGCGAGGTCGCGCAGGAGACCGGTCGCCCACGCGGCGGCCTCCTCGGCCACCTGCGGCGGCGCGCCGGCCAGCTCCTGCTGGACCACGCCCATCGTTTCGTGCGGGGTCGCGTCGCCGTCGATCGCCGCGAGCACCGCGCCGACCGAGGCCAGCGGCAGGCCGCCGACCTCGGTCAGCGCCTTGATCAGCCGGAGCCGCTGGACGTGGGCCGCGGAATAGCGGGCCTGGTTGGGGCTCGTGCGCTCACCGGGCGGGAGCAGGCCTTCGCGCAGGTAGTACTTGACGGTCGCGACCGGCACGCCCGACCCGGCGCTCAGTTCGGCCATCCGCATGCGCATCTGCTCCGATCCCAGGGTCGGGTTCCGGGTCAACCCTGAAGACTTCTCAGTATGGATAGCTTAACTTCCCATAACGGAGAGCTTGACTATCCATTCTGGGAGGGAACCATGACCATCCTCGCCGATGTCCGGAGCAGAACGCGCGAGTGGCACCGCCCGTCCGCGCTCGCCGCCGCCACCCTGGGGGTGGTCGCGGTCCTGTGCGTCGCCGCGCTGCTGCTCGACCGGCGGACGCTCGCCGGCGCGCCGATCTGGGCCAAGCCGTTCAAGTTCGCCGTGTCCGGCGCGCTCTACTTCGCCACCTGGAGCTGGCTCGTTTCGCTGCTGCCGCGGTTCCGCCGCACGGCGGGCTGGCTGACGAACTTCCTGGTGCTGATCTTCGCCGCCGAGTACGTCCTGCTCGTGTTCCAGGCCGTCCGCGGCCGCGCGAGCCACTTCAACAACGCGACTCCGCTGGACGCCGGCATCTACAGCGTCATGGCCAAGATGATCATGGCGCTGTGGGTCGCGACGTTCGCGCTGACCGTGCTGGTGATGTTCACGAAGGTCGCGGACCGCGCGAGCTTCTGGGCCGTGCGCGCCGGCGCCGTCCTGTCGCTGGTGGGGATCTCGCTGGGCATCCTGATGACGAGCCCGACCGCGCAGCAGCTCGCGCAGTGGCAGACCGGCGGCAAGCCGGACATGATCGGCGCGCACACCGTCGGGCTCGCCGACGGCGGCCCCGGCCTGCCGATCCTCGGCTGGAGCACGGTCGCGGGCGACCTGCGGATCCCGCACTTCGTCGGGATGCACGCGCTGCAGGCACTGCCGCTGCTGGCCCTCGCGCTGGCGGCGCTGGCCCCGCGCTTCGCCCGGCTGCGTGACGACGTCGTCCGCGCGCGGCTCGTCCTGGTCGGCGCGGCCGGGTACGCGGGGCTGATCGCGCTGGTCACCTGGCAGGCGCTGCGGGCGCAGTCGATCGTGCACCCGGACGCGCTGACGCTGGGCGCGTTCGCCGTGCTCGTGGCCGGGGCCGGGCTGGGCTCGTGGGCCGCGGTGCGTGCCCGATGACGCTCTTCAGCCTGGCCTTCCCGCTCGCGGCGCCGTTCTGGGCGTTGCTGATCCTGGCGCCGAAGTGGCGGTGGACGTCGCGGATCATGGCGTCGCCGTGGGTGCCGCTGCTGCCGCTGGCCTGCTACTTCGCGCTCGAGCTGCCGCACTTCGGCGAGTGGGGCCGGGCGATGCTCTCGCCGGACCTGGCCGTGCTGCGGACGCTGCTGGCGACGCCGTGGGGCGCCGGGCTCGTCTGGGCGCACCTCATCGCGTTCGACCTGTTCATCGCGCGGTGGATGTACTTCGAGGCGCGGGCGCGGGAGATCTCGCCGTGGATCGTGAGCCCGATCCTGGTGCTGACGATCTTCCTGTCGCCGTTCGGGCTGGTGGTGTTCCTGGTGGTCCGGGCGGTCCGGATACGCTCCCTCGCATGAGTGAACACGAAGCCGCGAGCGCCATCGCCAAGCGCACCGGCGTGGACGCGCACGACATCGCGGTGGTCCTGGGGTCGGGCTGGCGCCCGGCGGCGGACGTCATCGGGGAGTGCGAGACGGAGATCCCGTTCGCCGAGCTGCCCGGCTTCACCACGCCCGGTGCGGTAGGCCACGGCGGCACCATCCGCTCGCTGCAGGTCGGCGACAAGAACGTCCTGGTGCTACTGGGGCGGACGCACTTCTACGAGGGCAAGGGCATCGACCCGGTGGTGCACAACGTGCGCACCGCCGCCGCGGCCGGCGTCCGGTCGGTGCTGCTGACGAACGCGGCGGGCGGGCTGCGCGAGGGTTTCCACGTCGGTCAGCCGGTGCTGATCTCCGATCACCTCAACCTGACGGCGCGCTCGCCGATCGTCGGCGCGAACTTCGTCGACCTGACCGACCTGTACTCGCCGCGGCTGCGCGGGATCGCCCGCGAGATCGACCCGTCGCTGGAGGAGGGCGTCTACGCGGGTCTGACCGGGCCGCACTTCGAGACGCCGGCCGAAATCCACATGCTGCGCACGCTGGGCGCGGACCTGGTCGGCATGTCGACGGTCCTGGAAGCCATCGCCGCCCGCGCGGCGGGCGTCGAGGTCTTCGGCCTGTCGCTGGTGACGAACCTGGCCGCCGGGATGACCGGCGAGCCGCTGAACCACCAGGAAGTCCTGGAAGCGGGCCGCGCGGCAGCCACGGAGATGGGCTCCCTGCTGCGGGAGCTGGTCACCCGCGCCTGACGAGTTCCGGCTTGGATCACGCGAGTTCCGGTTCGAATCACGTGCGTGCGTGATTCAAGCCGGAACTCGCGTGATTTCAGGCGAAAGCAGGGAGCTGGGCGGCGACGTCGGCCGGGGACGGCATGGCCGCCACTTCCGCCGCCAGGACCCGGGTCGCGTCGGCGACCGCGGTGTCCGTGAGCAGACGACGGGCTTGCGAAGCGACGGCGTCGGCAGTGACGTCGGCGGCCAGCAGGCGATCGCCCACGCCGGCCGCGACGACCGCGTCCGCGTTGCTGAACTGGTCCGCGCCCTGCGGCAGGAGCAGCTGCGGGAGGCCCGCGCCGAACGCGCCGAGCGTCGTGCCACTGCCGCCGTGGTGCACCACCAGGTCGACGTGCGGGAGCAGCGCCGCCTGCGGGACCCACGACTCGAGCCGGACGTTCGACGGGACCTCGCCGAGCGCCGCCGGGTCGACCGTCGGACCGGTGGCGACCAGGACGTCGACGTCCAAACCGGACAGACCCGCGATCGCCGCGCCCAGCACGCCCGCGTGGCCCATCGCCGTGCCGAGCGTCAGGTAGACCAGCGACCGCGACCGCTCCAGCACGCCGGACGGCAGCTCGCCCGGCTCGCTCCAGCCGACCGGCCGCAGCGGGACGCGCGTCGTGCGCGCCAGGAAACCGGGGTCCTGCACCGACTCCGGGCAGATGTCGACGAACGGGCCGCCGAACGCCAGGTCCGCACCGACCGTGATCCCCAGCGAAGACGCGTGCTCGCGGATCGCGTCGCGGATCTTCGTCACCATCGGGTCGTCGCTCGACACCCGGCCGAACCCGTGGGCCACCACGGGGAGCCCGGCCTTCAGCGCGGCGAACGCGCCGCCGGAGTTGCCGGCCTCGCTCACCACCAGGTCCGGCCGGAAGTGCTCGAACAGCGGCAGCAGGTCGGTGACGAACCGCTTCGGCATCAGCTCGCCGAAGACCTTCGCGACGATCGGCTCCAGCACCTCGCGCGGGATGTCGCCGGGTGGGCGGCGCGGGCCGGGCGGCCCCGACTCGGCGAACGCCTGGCCGAACGCGTCCTTGATGGCGAGCCCGGCGGCCGCCGTCTCCAGGCCGGCTTTCGTCAGCTGTGGCAGAAAGTCTTCGGATGTGGCGAAGACGACGTCGTGCCCGGCGTCGCGCGCGGCGACGGCCAGCGGGACGAGCGGGAACGTGTGACCGAAGGACCCCAGTGAGGTGAAGAGCAAGCGCACTCACCCGACCCTAGCCCGTAGGCTGGCGCGGTGACAGTGAATTCCACCCTGCGTGACGCCGCGTTCCGCTGGATCGCCGACGACCCCGACGACGACGCGCGGGCCGAGCTGCAGGACGTCCTCGCCCGCGCGATGGGCGGCGACGCCGGCGCCGCCGACGAACTGGCCGACCGGATGGCCGGGCCGCTGGAGTTCGGCACCGCCGGCCTGCGCGGTCCGGTGCGCGCCGGGCCGAACGGGATGAACGTCGCCGTCGTCACCCGCACCACGGCCGGGGTCGCGGAGTGGCTGAAGGCACATGGGCACGCGGACGCGCTGGTCGTCGTCGGCCGCGACGCGCGGCACGGCTCGGAAGCCTTCGCGACCGCGGCCGCCGAGGTGCTGGCCGCGGCCGGCTTCGCCGTCAAGGTCTTCCCGAAGCCGCTGCCGACGCCGGTGCTCGCGTTCGCCGTCGGACGGCTCGGCGCGGTGGCCGGGATCCAGATCACCGCGTCGCACAACCCCCCGGCGGACAACGGGTACAAGCTCTACGACGCGACCGGCGGCCAGATCGTGCCGCCGTCCGACGGCGAGATCGAGCGGGCCATCCAGGCCGCGCCCGCCGCGGTGAGCGTGCCGCGATCGCCCGGCGCCGAGGTCGTCGACCTGCTGGACCGCTACCTCGACGAGATCGCGACGCTGCCGATGGGCGCCGAGCGAGCGGTGCGCGTGGCCGCGACGGCGTTGCACGGCGTCGGCGCCGACACGCTGCACGCGGCGTTCGAGCGGGCCGGGTTCACCGACCTGCACCTGGTGGGCGACCAGGCCGCGCCGGACCCGGACTTCCCGACGGTGTCGTTCCCGAACCCGGAGGAGCCGGGCGCGACGGACCTGCTGCTGGCGCTGGCGTCCGATGTGGACGCCGACCTGGCGATCGCGCTCGACCCGGACGCCGACCGGTGCGCCCTGGGCGTGCGGGACCGCGACGGGAACTGGCGGATGCTGCGCGGCGACGAGACCGGCGCGCTGCTCGGCTCGTACGTCCTGTCCACAGTGGACCGCACGGTCCTGCCGGACCCGCTGGTCGCGACGACGATCGTCTCGTCGTCGATGCTCGGCGAGATCGCGAAGGCCGAGGGCGCCCGCTACGCCGAGACGCTGACCGGGTTCAAGTGGCTGGTCCGCGCGGGCGAAGGGCTCGTGTTCGCCTACGAAGAAGCGCTCGGCCTGTGCGTGAACCCGGGCTTCGTCCGGGACAAGGACGGCATCGCCGCCGCGACGCTCGCCGCCGGCTACACCGCGCGGCTCAAGGCCGACGGGCGCACGCCGCTGGACGTGCTCGACGAGCTGGCGCAGCGCCACGGCGTCCACCTCACCGACCAGGTTTCGCTGCGGGTCACCGACCTCGCCGTCCGCGGGCAGCTGATGGCGAAGGTGCGCGAGACGCCGCCGGCCGAGCTGGGCGGGATCGCCGTCACGCTCGAAGACCTGCTGCCGGCCGCCGACGTCCTGCGCCTGACCGGCGAAGGCGTGCGTGTCGTGGTGCGGCCGTCCGGCACCGAACCGAAGCTGAAGGCGTACCTGCAGGTCGTGGCGCCGGTGACGGGTTCGCTCGGCGAAGCGCGCGAGGCCGCGAACGCGCGGCTGACGGCGTTGCGGGAGAACGTCGAGGAGCTGCTGGCCTGATGCCGCGGCTGCTGATCGTGCACCACACGCCGTCGCCGTCGACGCAGGCGCTGTTCGAGGCGGTGCTGGCCGGCGCGACGCACCCGGACATCGAGGGCGTGGAGGTGGTCCGCCGGGCCGCGCTGGCGGCCACCGCTCCCGACGTCCTCGAAGCCGACGGCTACCTGCTGGGCACGCCGGCGAACCTGGGCAGCATGAGCGGGGCGCTGAAGCACTTCTTCGACACCGTCTACTACCCGTGCCTGGACGCGACGCGCGGCCGCCCGTTCGGGTACTGGATCCACGGGAACAGCGACACGTCCGGCACCGAGCGCCAGCTGCTCGCGATCACGACCGGTCTGGCCTGGGAAAAGGCGGCGGCGCCGGTGATCGTCACGGGCGAACCGGACAAGCGGGCCCTGGACGCGTGCACCGAGCTGGGCGGCACGCTGGCCGCGACGCTGATGTCCTGAACGCCCCGGGAAAACGATGTCCCGAAAAGTAAGGGGCCTGTCACCGGAAGCCCTGGGGGTCGACCTCCGGCAACAGGCCTAGGCCAAGGGATCGCCACGAGAGCGTTCGACCTTGGCAGCTGAAGCGTACTACAGACGGTGCGATCATGACGAGTCGGCGAGCACGACAGCCTCTCGTCTTGCGGTTCCGTACACCCCCAGGGTACGGAGAGCAAGACGAGAGGCGCGCCAACTGTAAACCACTGCATACGATAGCTGTCAACATGTGCGTACAGTGGTTCCCCGGCTAGAATTTTCACGGTGGAAACCTAGGGGGCGGGCATGACACGGGAACGCACTTTCGCGGAACGCCTGAGCGCCCTGATCGAGGCGGCTCGGGTGGACGGCCGCGCGCCGCACAGCTACCGGGAGATCTCGGCCGCCGTCGAGCGGGCCGGCGGGCCGGCGATGTCGCCCGCCTACCTCCAGCAGCTCGCCACGGGCAAGCGCGTCAACCCGAAGATCCACTACGTCGAGGCACTGGCGAAGCTGTTCGGCGTGCCCGTCACGTACTTCTTCGACGAAGAGGCCGCCGCTGCCCCGGCGGGGGAAGCGCAGCTGATGGCGATGCGGGCGCAGGAGCTCTCGCCGCAGGGCCGCCGTCAGGTGATGGACCTGCTCGAGCTGGTCGAGCGCTACGAACGGGCCGAACGCGAGGGGCGGAACCCCGAGGACGCCGCGCGATGAAGGAACGCGAGCTGCGCCGCCGGTGCCGCAAGCTGCTGAAGCAGCTCGACATCGGGCCGCCGCTGGACGTCGAGGTGCTGTGCGCACGGCTGGGTGACCAGCGGGGGAAGCCGATCCGGCTGATGCCCTACCCGCTGGAGGTGCCCGGGCCGTTCGGCTGCTGGATCGCCACGTCTTCGGCGGATTACATCTTCTACCAGGCCGAAACCACGAAATCCCACCAGGACCACATCATCCTGCACGAGCTCGGTCACATGCTGGCCGACCACCACCCGCACGGCGACGCCGAGCCGGCCGACTTCCTGCGCGGGCCCGCTCCGGATCTTGACCCGGATGCCGTACACCGCGCACTGCGGCGGACGTCCTACGATGACGCGCACGAGTGGGAAGCCGAGACCGTCGCGACCATCATCCTCGAGTGGGCGTCGGTCCTGAACTACACGATCCCGCGGCGCGCTGCGGACCGGGATCTCCGCCGGATCCAGGGGGCGCTCGGCGATCACCAAGGGTGGTTGTGAGCACGCTGTTCAGCCCTGTGAACCTGATCGCGATGGTGCTGTTCGCCGCTGCCCTGGCGTGGCGGATCTACCAGGTGCAGCGCGCGCCGACGGTGCCGAACTGGGCCGTCACGGCGTGCGTCGCCGGGTTCGCCGCGGCGTTCCTGCTGCAACAGGCGGCGGTGTCCGACGAGATCGACGCGGTCCTCGGCCGCGGCGCGGCGCGCGTCGCCAACAACGCGCTGCTGGCGTGCGGCGTCTGCGCGCTGGTGATCTTCTTCCTCGGCTCGGCGCTGGGACCGCGGCGCTACCGCCGGGTGGTGGTGGAACTGGTGCCGCTGGCCGCGGCGATCGCGCTGATGGTCGTCACGACGGCCTTGACGCCGGCGGAGCTGCGCGGGCAGGCGCTCGGGCCGTCGACCATCCACGACTCCGGGATCGCGGCGTTCTACCTCGGCGCCGGGCTGTACCTGATCTACGGGCTGGTCGCCTGCGCGGCGTGGATCGTGCGCTACCTGCGGGTGGCCGACCGGCACCTGCGGATCGGCCTGCGGCTGAGCGCGCTCGGCATGGCCTGCGCGGCCGTCGGCAGCATCTTCCGCGCGCTGTACATCGTCGTGGCGTGGGCGTTCGGGCCGGTCGTCAAGGTCCTGCTGCTCCTCGGCGTGCCCTTCGTGATCATCGGCGGGATGCTGTTCCTGCTGGGCGTCACCTACCCCGGCGTGCGGGCGCGCGTGTCGGCGTTGCGGCGGCGGCGCCAGCACCGCCGCGAGCACCACGCATTGGGTCCCTTGTGGACGGTCCTGGTCCAGGCGTTCCCCAGCATCGTGCTGCGGACACCGCCACGCCGTCGTGGCGAACGCCTGTCCCCGCGCAGCATCCACCGCGTGCACTACCGCCGGGTGATCGAGATCCGGGACGGCCTCGTGCAGCTCTCGCCGTACCTGGCCGCGGACTTCGGCGAGATCGTCGCGACCGACCCGCGCGCCGCAGCGGCCGCGTTGAAGGCGGCACTGGCGCGGCACGCGGCGGGCGAGGAGAGCGACGGCCACGCCAAGCAGGTCCTGCCGGCGCCGGCGGACGACATCGAATCGGACGTGCGGCCGCTGCTGGCGCTGTCGGCCGCGATGGAGGCGTGACGTGGACACGGTGATCACGGCCGGCCGGGTGCTGCCGCGCCCCTCGGCGCCGGTACCCGACGGTGCGGTGCTGGTGCGTGACGGCCTGATCGTGGCGGCCGGCCCGCGCGCGGAGGTCCTGCCGCTGGCCGCGCCGGACGCTGCCCGGCACGACTTCCCGACGGGGACCGCGCTGGCCGGGCTGTTCAACGTCCACGTCCACCTGGCTTTCGACGCCTCTCGAGAGATGCTGGCGCACTTCTCGGCCGGCTCTCTGCTGGAAGGCGCGCGTTCGCGGCTGTCGTCGATGCTGCGCAGCGGCGTGACGACGGTGCGGGACCTCGGCGACCGCGGGCACCTCGGCGCGGAGGTCCGCCGTTCGTTCGACGGGTCGGTCGCACCGCGGCTGCTCGTGTCGGGGCCGCCGATCACGGTGCCGGACGGGCACTGCCACTTCTTCGGCGGCGCGGTGTCGTCCGACGCCGAGATCCGCGCCCTGATCGACGAGAACGCGGCGGCGGGCGCGGACGTGATCAAGGTGATGGCCAGCGGCGGCCAGATCACCGAGGGTGGCGCGGACATGTGGGAATCCCAGTTCTCCGCGGAGCAGCTTTCGGTGGTGGTTTCGCACGCGGCGTCGCACGGGTTGCCGGTGGCGGCGCACGCGCACGGCGCGGACGCGATCGAGGCGGCGGTTTCGGCCGGGGTGTCGACGGTCGAGCACTGCAGCTTCCTGACCGGGCCGCGTACTTTCGACCGGCGCTCCGCGGTGGCTTCGCGGATGGCTTCGGCGGGGATTTCGGCGTGCTCGACGAGCAGCCGCAACTGGCGGGTGATCGTCGAGAAGCTGGGCGACGAAGCGGCCCAGGCGATGTACGGGCGGCTGCCGTGGCTGGAGGAGCACGGCGTCCGGCTGCTGTCGGGGACGGACGCGGGGTTGCCGGGCTCGGTGTTCGACGACCCGGTGGGCGCGCTGGAGCTGTACGAGTGGCTGGGGTTCTCGCGGCGCCGGATCTTGGAGATCGCCACGTGCGATTCCGCGGCGGGACTGGGTCTCGCCGACGTCACCGGACGGCTCGAACGCGGGCTGGCCGCGGATGTCCTCGTCGTCGAGGGTGACCCGCTGGCGTCGCTCTCCGCGTTGCGTAACCCCCTTTTGGTGCTGGCTCAGGGCCGCGCCGCCTAGTTTCCCGATCGGGAACGCCTGGTTTGGTGACACCGTTTTAAAACAGTGTTATTGTTGTTCCACGCCACCCCCAGAAGGATTCCCGATGCGTGATCGCCCTGGTCTCGCTGCCCACCGTCATGTACGGCGGCTACGCCCTCATGGGCGTCCTGCGCGACCGGAAACTCACCGAACACCAGCGTGCCATGTTCCGCGCCGGCCATGCGCACGCCGGCGTCCTGCTCGTCCTCGCCCTGGTCGCGCTGCAGATCGTCAGCCGGACGACCTTGCCGGACACGACCCGGTGGATCACGTGCTTCCTGCTGCTCTTCGGGATCCTCGCCCAGTCCGGCGGCTTCTTCCTGCACCTGCTCCCGAACCAGGGCAAGGTCGGCGGGCGCGTGACGTCCGCCGGTGCCGTGCTCCTCGCCGCTGCCACGCTGCTCACGGCCTATGGGGTCGCCTTCGCCTGAGCCCCGGTCGTTAAGCTGGGTGACGTGCCTGAATACCTGCCGACCGCGCCCTACAAGGGGACCCGGGACTTCCTGCCCGCCGAAATGTCCGTCCGCACGCAGGTGTTCGGTCATCTCTACGACGTCCTCGAGCGCCGCGGCTTCCTCCGCTACGACGGGCCGATCCTCGAGTCCGCCGAGATCTACGAGCGGAAATCGGGCCAGGAGCTCGCCGACAAGCAGCTGTACACCCTCACCGACAAGGGCGGGCGGCGGCTGGCGCTGCGCCCGGAGATGACGCCGTCGGTCGCGCGGATGATCGCCGGGAGCGCCAAGTCGCTGTCGTTCCCCGTCCGCTGGTACAGCCACCCGAACTGCCACCGGTACGAGGCGCCGCAGCGCGGCCGCGTCCGCGAGCACTGGCAGATCAACGCCGACATCTTCGGCTCGGACTCCGCCAACTGCGAGATCGAGATCTTCGAGCTCGTGCACGACATGATGGCCGCGCTCGGCGCGACGCCGGACATGTTCGTGCTGCGGGTCAACGACCGGAACCTGCTGACGTCGGCGCTCACCGACGTCGCCGGGGTCTCCGAAGACCACCTCTCCCAGGTGTTCGCGCTGGTCGACCGCTGGGAGAAGTACCCGCGCGAGAAGCTGGCCGAGAGCGCCGGCGAGATCGGGCTCTCCGACAAGCAGTTCGAGAAGCTGGCCGAGACGCTCGACATGGGCGAGGCGCTGCTCGACGAGCTGCCCGTCGAGGTGCGCGAGCAGTCGAACCTGGTGCGCGTCCTGAACAGCAGCGCGGGCAGCCTGGTGAAGTACGAGCCGATCATCGTGCGCGGGCTGGCGTACTACACGTCGACCGTGTTCGAGGTCTTCGACACCTCGCCGGAGAACCGCCGCGCCCTTTTCGGCGGCGGCCGCTACAGCGACCTCGCGTCGATGTTCACGCCGCAGCAGATCCCGGGCATCGGGTTCGGCATGGGTGACGTCACGCTGATCGACTTCCTCGACACGCACGGCCTGACCCCGGCCCCGCGCAGCGAGGTCGACGTCATGGTGATCCCGGTGACCGAGGACCTCTCGGACGCGGCGCGCTCGGTCGCGGCGTCGCTGCGCGCCGCGGGGCTCCGGACGTCGACCCCGATCGAGCACCGCAAGCTGGGCAAGGAGCTGACGCGCGCGGACAAGGCGGGCGCGGCCGCGGTGGTGATCGTCGGCCAGGACGACTGGGCGGCCGGCAACGTGACGGTCCGCAGCCTCGCCACGCGCGAGCAGAACCCGGTCGCGATCGCCGACGCCCCCGCCGCGGTCCAGGCCCTGCTGGCCTGACACCGATCTCGCGTGCTCGAAGACGGGACTCGCGTGATTGGAGCCGTAACTCGCGTGATCAGGCCCGTAACTCGCGAGTTCCGGCTTCAATCACGCGAGATCCGGGTTCTGTCACGCGAGTTCCGGCTTTGATCACGCGGGGTCGGCCCGGCGCAGGCGGAGGGTGAACGTTGCGCCCGCGCCGGGGCGGCCGGCCGCCGCGATCGTGCCGCCGTGGCCTGTCACCACCTCGCGGACCAGGGCCAAGCCCAGGCCGAACCGGCGGCCGTCGCCGTCGGAGCCGCGGGCGAAGCGCTCGAAGATGCGGTCCGCGTCGGCCGCCGGGAAGCCGACGCCCGTGTCGCGGATGCGCAGCTCCACGTGCCTTTCGTCCGGCACGCCCAGCCACACCTCGATCGAGCCGCCCGGCGGGGTGTGACCCAGTGCGTTGTCCAGCAACGCCGAAAGCACGCGCCGCAACGCCGTCGGGACGCCCTGGACGACGTATGGCCGCCGCTCCCGGGACACCGCGAGCCGGACCTGGCTCTCGCCCGCGCGCACCGTTTCCGCCGCGACGGCCTCTTCGGCGAGCACGCCCAGCTCCACCGCTTCGAACTCCGGCCGGTCGCACGCCCGCGCCGACAGCAGCAGGTCTTCGACGACTTCGCCGAGCTCCCGCGTGCCGCGCACCAGCTGGTCGAGGTCGTCCGCGTCGCGGCCGGACGCGCGCCGGGCCAGCAGCTGTGCCCGCGTGTGCAGCCGGGTCAGCGGGGCGCGCAGCTCGTGGGAGGCGTCCGCGACGAACGTCCGCTGCCGCCGCAGCGCGTCGGCCAGGGGCCGGATCGCCCGGCAGGCCAGCACGCGGCCGCACAGCACGGCCGCCAGCAGCGCGAGCACCTCGGCGACCAGCAGCCCGAACACCAGCGACGAGCGATCCTGGATCTGGTACCGCTCCTCGAAGAACGCCTCCGAGACGGCGCCGCCCCGGTTCTCGACCCGGATCGTGTACGTCATGCCGCCGAGCGAGCGCCGTTCCGTGTGGACGTCGCCGGGTGCCGGCACCGTGGCGGCCAGCGCCGCGATCGGCATCCCGGCCGGCGTCGGCCCGGCGGGCGCGTGCAACGCCGGCGTGAACAGCCAGACGCAGCCGGGCGGGGTCGCGGCCGGGCCGAGCTGGATCGTCCGGGCGAGCGTCCGGTCGGCGTCGGCGTGCTGACCGGACAACAGCATCCCGTAGGCGATCGCGCCGGCGACGGCGACCAGCAGCGACACCACGACGGCGATCTGCGCGGTGATCGCCCACCGCGCCCGCCGCAGCGCCGGCTCCTCCGGGTCGGGTCTCATACCGCGCCGAGCTGGTAGCCGAGGCCGTGCACGGTCCGGACGACGTCGCGGCCGAGCTTGCGCCGCAGGTAGTACACGTAAGTGTCCACAATGGACTCGCCGGTCGAGTCGGCGAAGACGTTCGTGCGCAGCGACGCCCGCGGGTGGATCGCCTTCGGCCGCTGCGCCAGCGTCCGCAGCAGCTCGAACTCCCGCCCGGACAGCGTGATCCGCTCGCCGCGCGGCAGCACGACCTCGTGCCGCCGCAGGTCGAGGGCGGCCGCGCCGAGCGGGAGGCACTCCGCGCCCTCGAGGTCACGGCGGCCGAGCGCGCGCAGCCGGGCCAGCAGCTCCTCGGCTTCGAACGGCTTGACGAGGTAGTCGTCGGCGCCGGCGTCGAGCCCGCCGACGCGGTCGGCCAGTTCACCCAGCGCCGAGAGCACCAGGACGCGCGTGGTCACCGCGCGCGCCCGCAGGCGGGCGAGCAGCTCGAGGCCGTCCAGCACCGGGAGGCGGCGGTCGATGATCATCACGTCGTACCGCCCGGTGAGCCCGAGGTGCAGGCCGCGCTGGCCGTCGTGCGCCGCGTCGGTTTCGTAGCCTTCGTCCGCGAGCAGCTCGGCGAGCATGCCCGCCAGTTCGCGGTCGTCCTCGACCAGCAGCACTCTCGGTTTCGTTGCCCCATCGTGCACGAATCCATACTGGCAGTGATTTTCCGAAATTGAACTATCAACTTTTCCCAATAGCCGGGACCGGTTCGGCCATCAGGAGCACCTCGGTGCTCCCCTTGCGGGTATCGCGCCGGTCGAGCCAGCTGAGTACCGGCGCCGTCATGACGGTCGTGACCAAAGCGACCAGTACCAGCACCGTGAACAACGCCGGCGAGACGATCCCCGCGGCGAGCCCGACGTTGAGCGCGATCAGCTGCATCAGCCCGCGGGCGTTGATGAGCGCGCCGACGCGCAACGCGACCGGCTGCGACTCCCCCACCAGCCGCGCCGCGCCCCAGCAGGCACCGAGCTTGCCGACGATCGCGACGACCACGCAGAGCACGGCGAACAGCAGCAGCTTCGGGTCGGCGAGCAGCGCGAACCGGGTGTTCAGGCCGGAGTAGGTGAAGAACAGCGGGAGGAACACGATCCGCCCGATCGGCATGATCTTCGCGAGCACGGCGTCCGCTGCGGGCACGCGGGGGAACACGATGCCGACGCAGAAGGCGCCGAACACCGCGTACAGCCCGACGACGTCGGTGAACCAAGCGGCCGCGAACAGCGTCAACGCCGTGATCAGCATCTTCTGGTCGGCGGAGATCCGTTCGCTGCCCATCGCCTTCGCGAGCACCCGGCGTCCGACGAGCACCAGCAGCAACGCGAACAGCAGGCCGCCGCCCACAGCCAGCGCGACCGGCCCGGCCGAGCCTGCGTGCATGCCCAGCACGACGGCCAGCAGGACCCACGCCAGGACGTCGTCGAGGGCGCCGCAGGCCAGCGCGAGCGAGCCGAACCGGGTGCCGCCGAGACCGCGTTCGGTGATGATCCGCGCCAGCATCGGGAACGCGGTGATGGCCAGCGCGACCCCGACGAACGCCGCCGACGTCGTGAGCGAGACGCCGTCCTTGGCGATGCCGGCCCAGCTCGTGCCGAACACGGCGACGCCGACACCGAGCACGAGCGGCACCACCGTGCCCGCGACCGAGATCGCGCCGACCGACTTCGCCGAGCCGCGGATGCTGCGGAGGCTGAACTCGTAGCCCGCGCCGAACATGTAGATGACCAGGCCGATCTGGCCGCCGACGTAGAGCAGCGGGCGGAGGCCGTCCGGGAACAGCGCCGCCTGCGCGCCCGGGAGGACCAGCCCCAGCAGCGACGGGCCGAGCAGCACCCCGGCGATCATCTCGCCGACCACCGGCGGCTGACCCAGCCGCACCGCGACCATGCAGACGAGCCGGCACACCACGAGGATGACCGCGACAGCGAGGAAGAAGATCGGCGCCGCTTCGGACGGGCTCATGCGTTTCCTCCGGCGAAGTAGGTCGAGCAGAGGGCTTGCTGGCGAGCGTCGAGGACCATGTACGTGCCGAAGACGAGCTGGGCGAAGCTGCGCCAGACGTCTTCCCAGCGGTCGCGGACCGCGAGCCACACCAAGGGCAAGCGCCTTCGGCGTGCGCCGCGGGGCGTGAGCAGCGCCGGGCCGCGGTTGGGGATCGAGCGCGTGTGCCCGGCCGTGGAAGCGAGGCTGAAGCGGCGCAGGACCTCGCGCGTCACGACGCGCATGGTCGGCGGGGCCAGGCCGCGGGCCGGGCAGGCGCGGTTCTGCGCGACGCCGAACGGGATGAAGTCGTCCTTTTCGGACTGTGTGGCGTAGCCCGGGTAGCTGAAGCACAGCACCGTCCCCGCCGGGATCGTCAGGTGCTCCAGCTCGATGTCCGCGGTGGAGATCCGGTGCGCGATGCCGAAGAGCGGGTACTCGCGCAGGCCGTCGTCGATGACCTGGTCCAGGTAGGCGTCGTCGTCCGGCTGCTCGACGAGCCGGTTCTGCACCTCCGGACGCTGGGCGATGATCATCAGCAGGTGGGCCATCGCCTCGGACATCTGGACCACGGCGGTGTTGAAGAACGTGCCCTGCAGGTAGTAGGCCTGCTCTTCCGGCGTCAGGGACTGCGGCAGCGGGTGCGGGACGTCGGCGAGGCGCCGCCGCAGGTACTTCGTCAGCCTGGCCCGGCGGCGCATGTTGCGCGGCCGCACGCACTTCAGTGCCGAAACGACGTCGTCGGCGTGTCCGACGATGAGGGCGCGCGCCTCGGGCGGACAGGGCTCCTCGAACACCAGCTCGTAGTACAGCTCGGCCCAGATCGGCATCATCTCGTCGCGGAACCGGACGAGCCCCGGACGCACGCCGTCCAGCACGCGCGCGGCCACGCGCCGCGCCAGCTCCTCGGAGTCCTTTTTGGACCGGACCAGGATGTGGCGGGTGCACTTGGCGACCTCGTCGTAACGCGGCCCGGCTTCGAGGTGCTCCTGGTGCACCTGCGGCCCGGGCGCGAGCCAGTACCAGAACAGGTCGGACAGCGCGGCGCCGCGGCTGCGGCCGTTCGCCGCCGGGTCGGCGTAGACGCGCCGGAAGTCCCGGGCGCCGACCTGCTCCCCCGGGATGGTCACCGTGTCCTGGCCGTTGACCAGCGAAAAGATCTTCATCCGCAACGCGACGACCCGGCTGGGCAGCCACGCCGGCGCGGTCGCTACCGCGGCGGCGGCGAGCGCTTTCCCGATCATCGCCGCACCTGGTCCGGAGTCAGCTCCGCCGGCCGCCGGCCGCCGCACATGGCCAGCGCCTGGTCGAAGTCGTCGCGCAGCAGCTCCAGGACCTGCGTGACGCCTTCGCGGCCACCCGCGGCGAGTCCCCACACGACCGGGCGCCCGACGCCGACCGCGTCCGCGCCGAGCGCGATTGCCTTGACGACGTCGGTGCCGCGGCGGATCCCGCCGTCGAGCAGCACCGGGATCGCCCCGCCGACCGCCGCCGCGATCTCGGGGAGCACGTCAATCGTCGCGGGCACGGTGTCGAGCTGGCGGCCGCCGTGGTTGGACACGACGATCCCGGCGACGCCGTGGTGCACCGCGAGCCGCGCGTCCTCGGGGTGCAGCACGCCCTTGATCAGCACCGGGAGCTTCGTCTTGCCCCGCAGCCACGCGATGTGGTCCCAGCTCAGCTCGGCCGACATGACGATGTCGCGAACATGACTGGCGTTGCCGCCGCTCCGGTTCTCCCCGATGTTGCGGAGGTTCTCCACGACCAGCCCCGACGGCAGGTCGTGGAAGCCGTTGCGGTCGTCGCGCTCGCGGCGGCCGAGCACCGGCGAGTCCACGGTCACGACGAACGCCTTCACACCGGCGTTTTCGGCGCGCCGGACGATCGCCTCGGTGAACTCCAGGTCCGGCTGCAGGTAGAGCTGGAACCACAGACCGGGATCGGGCGTCACCTCGCGGGCCGCCGCGGCGATGTCCTCGATCGCCGTGGTCGCGGCCATGCTGACGATCATGATCGTGCCCGCCCTCGCCGCCGCGCGGGCCGTGGCCAGCTCGCCGTCGGCGTGGGCCAGCCGGTGGAACGCCGTGGGCGCGACCAGGATCGGCATCGACGACGGCGTCCCGAGCAGCGTCAGGCTCAGGTCGCGCTTGTCGCTGCCGCGCAGGACCCGCGGGAGCAGCCGCAGCTTCTGGAACGCCGATTCGTTCTCCGCCACGGTGATCTCGTCCTGCGCGCCGCCGGCGAAGTAGTCGTAGTGCACCGGGTCGAGGCGCTGCCGGGCCGCCGCCTCGAACTCCGCGACCGTGCGCATCACAGCTCCCGCGTGAAGAACGCGGTCAGCGGCTCGACGTGCACCTCTTTGTCCCACTCGTTTTCGAGGTTCTCGGTCACGTGGTGGGTCGCGACCAGCTCGCCACGGCGGTAGTGCCGGACGATCGGGTGCAGGTAGTGGCCTTCGCCGCGGTCGTTCGCCCGGTCCTGGGCGGCGCGCGCGACGAAGTCGAACGGGTCGATCTTGTCGTGGTCGGGGCCGTAGTCGAGGGTGACGACGTAGGCGTCGTCCGGCGGGTTCGCGAGCACCCGGTCGACCGGCACCTCTTCGAGGTAGCGGGCCGTGTCGCCGTCCACGACGAGGACGTCGCCGAGGAAGCCGAACTGCTGGTACAGCGCGGAAGTCCGGTTGATCCGGGTGATCACGGCGTCGGTCAGGTCGTCCGGCTTGGCGGCCAGCTCGACGCTGGGCCACGGCGTGTCGTGGTGGCGCTCGTTCAGGACCTTGGCCAGCGCGCGGACGCCGTAGCGGAAGCCGTGGATGAACGCGCTGGTGGATTTCTTGAAGTCGCGGACCTGCGTGATCGTGCCGGCGAAGTAGAGGCCGGGCACGTTGACCGACTCCCAGTCCGGCGTCTGCGCGGGGAAGCGGTCGTCGATCGTGAGCTGGGGACGGCAGTCCTCGTCGAACAGCGACGCGTCGAACCTGAAGCCGGTGCAGCCGATGACGCGGTCGTAGCGGATCTCCTTGATGACCTCGTCGGCGCGGGCGAAGGCGAACTTGACGTGGTAGCCGTCGGCGTCCTTGCGGATCTCGCGGACGTCGCCGTCGAGGATCGCGTGCTGGAGCTTCAGCTGGTACATGTCGAGGATGCCCGCGTTGTAGGCGCGGAGGTGGCCGACGAAGTGGGTGCGCCAGGCGAGCTTCACCGGCCGCGGGCCGCCGACGTGCACGACGGCGGCGGTCTCGATGAGGTTGTCCGCGGTCTCGAAGGCGGAATTTCCCTTGCCCAACACGAGAACGCGCTGGTCGGTGAACTCGGCCGGATCCACTGAGACGTCCACGTACTGGTCGATCAGCTCGACGCCGGGGAACTGCGGGATGAACGGCTTCGTGACGCCGGAGGCCATGATCAGCCGTCTTGCCCGGAACTCGGTGTCACCCGCGGTGAGGACGAAGTCCTGCTGCTCGCGGCGGATGCGCGTCACCCGGGTGTCGTAGCGGACGTCAACCTGGTGCTTCTGGACGTAGTCGGCGAGGTAGCGAAGGAGGTCCTCGGCGTCCGGGAAGAGTTTCGCGCTGTAGTCGGTGAAGACGACCGGATCGTCGTCGCCGTCGGCGAGGATCGAGTTCCAGTCCATCCGCATGCGCAGCTCCGGGTCCGCGTACCCGGTGTGCTTCTTGTTGATGGAGATGAGGGTCCGGTGCCGCGGGAAGGTCTCGAAGAAGTGGCCGGGCGCGGAACCGGCCTCCAGCACCAGGTACCGGTGCCCGGCGCGGCCGAGGTGCTGCCCCAGCTGCACCCCCGCGGGCCCGGCCCCGACGACCAGGTAATCGAGCACTTCCTCCACAGCGACCTCCTGAGGCTCGGCACCGACCTTGATCGGCGCCGAGCCTGCTCCGGAGATCTCAGAAAAGGCTCAGAAGGAGTTGCTTACCTGCCGGCCGCGCGGGCCAGGCGTTCGGGGTAGCGCTCCCCCGCGATGGCGTCCGCCGGGGCGGCCGCTTCGATGGCCGCCAGGTCGTCCGCCGTCAGCTGCAGCGAAGCCGCCGCCACGTTCTCCTCGAGGTACTTGCGGCGCTTCGTGCCCGGGATCGGGACGACGTCCTCACCCTGCGCCTGCACCCACGCGAGCGCCAGCTGCCCCGCCGTGACGCCCTTCGCCTCGGCCAGCTCGCGCAGTGCGTCGACGATCGCCATGTTGCGCTCGAAGTTGTCCTCGGCGAACCTCGGCAGGCCGCGGCGCATGTCGTCCTCGGGCAGGTCCGCGACCGACTTCACCGTGCCCGTCAGGAAACCGCGGCCCAGCGGCGAGAACGGCACCACGCCGATGCCGAGCTCCCGGCACGTGTCCAGGATTTCGCCTTCGATGCCGCGGGTCCACAGCGACCATTCGCTCTGCAGCGCCGTCACCGGGTGCACCGCGTGCGCGGCGCGGATCGTCGCCGCGCTCGCCTCGGAAATCCCGGCGTACCGGATCTTCCCGGCTTCCACCAGCTCACCGAGCGCGCCCCAGGTCTCCTCGATCGGCGTGTCCGGGTCGACGCGGTGCTGGTAGTACAGGTCGATGTGGTCGACGCCGAGCCGGCGCAGCGACTCGTCACAGCTCTGCTTCACGTAGGAAGCGTCGCCGCGGGCGCCCATCGCACCGTCGGTCCACACGATGCCGAACTTCGTCGCGAGCACGACCTCGTCGCGGCGGCCGGCGATCGCGCGGCCGACGAGCTCCTCGTTGACGCCGCCGCCGTAGACGTTCGCGGTGTCGAGCAGCGTGACGCCGAGGTCGAGGGCCCGGTGGATCGTCGCGATCGACTCGTCGTCGTTGTCGCGGACGCCGTAGGCCTGGCTCATCCCCATGCAGCCGAGCCCCTGAGCGCTGACCTCCAGACCGCCGAGCTTCCTGGTCTTCACGCGGAAATCTCCTCCATGCCGGGTTCGATGCCGAGCACCTTCTGCTCGACCCGTTCGTAGTTCTCGATCTTGTAGTCCAGGACGTCGAGGCAGCCCTGCAGCTCGGCGATCCGTTCGGCGACCGACCGCCGCTGCTCCACCAGCAGGGCCTTGCGGCGGCCCGCGCTCGCGACGCCGTGACGACGCAGCGACGCGTACTCGCGCATGCTCTTGATGGGCATCCCCGTGGTCCGCAGCTTGGTCAGGAACCCGAGCCAGTTGAGGTCGTCGTCGGAGTACGCCCGGCGGCCCGCGGTGTCCCGCGCGGGCGGGTCGAGCAGTTTGATGCGCTCGTAGTACCGGAGAGTGTCGATCGACAGTCCGCTACGTCGCGCGGCTTCCGCTATCGAGTAGCTCATGAGCTCGACACTACGACCTGGAGTGCACTCCAGGTCAACTCTTCGGTCTGGCTAAACATAACACTGTTGCACTACGCTGAGTAGATGGCTCGACCACGCACGCACGACGAAGCGCTCCGGCTGAAGCTCCTCGACCGCGCCGGAGAGCTCATCGCCGCCGACGGGCCGAAGGCACTCTCCCTGCGGAAGCTGGCCGCCGACGCCGGGACGTCGACCACCGCCGTGTACTCCCTCTTCGGCAGCAAGCCCGATCTGGTGAACGCCCTCTACACCGAAGGCTTCCGCCGCTTCGGCGCCCGCATGGCCGGCACCGTGCTGACCGGCGACCCGGTCGGCGACCTCGTCGCGCTCGGCAGCGCATACCGCGCGAGCGCGCTGGCCGACCCGAACCTCTACGGGATCATGTTCACCAGGTCGGTGCCCGGGTTCGAGCCCAACGAAGACGCCGAAAAGCTGGCGAGGAAGACGCTGGAGCCCCTGGAGGCGGTCATCCGCCGCGCCATCGCCGACGGCGTCTTCCTCGACGTCCCGCCGGAGACGGTCGCGGTCGGCTGCTGGGCCTTCGTGCACGGGCTCGTCTCCCTCGAGCTGACCGGCAACCTGCCGGAGGAGTTCGACGTCACGGGCTCGTACGAGACGGCCCTGCGCGCGAACGCCTCCGGCTGGCTGCGGCCTCAGAGCGGCCACAACGACCCGTCGTAGCCGACTACTTGGTCCCGTCCTGAGGGAACCGCGCGTCGGCCAGGTCGAGTTCCGCGTGCTCGCCGCCGTCGAAGTCCGCGCCCCCTTCGAAATGCGTGTGGGCACACTGGAAGAGGCCACCCGAGCGGATCCGGGTGAAGCGGACGTCGCGGGCGAAGTGCGCCCAGGAGAAGAACGCGCCCTCCTCGAAGACCGACCGGTCGAAGTTCGCGATGTCGGTGAACTGCGTGCCGTAGAACCCGGCCCGGCGGGTGAAGGTCGTGCCGCGGATGTGGACCGCGCCGACGAAGCGGGCCCGGCTGAAGTCCGCGGCGGCCAGGGTGCAGCCGCTCAACCGGAAGTCGACCAGCACCGCCCGTTGCAGATCGACCGACATCCCCGGCCAGTAGCCCGGTTCGTCGTGGCTCAGGTGCGTCTTGAGCAGCTCCTGCGCGGCCAGCCGGACCAGCAGCTCGGGATCCGTCTGGTCGCCGAGTTCCGCGCCGGTCCGGCCGCGCAGGCCCGTTTCCGGTGCCTCGAACGGCATCCGCAGGTACGCGCACAGCACGTTCACGATCGTCTGGCGCTGCTTCGGGTTGTCCTGCCCGAGCCGTTCCAGGGCGTAGAACCCACCGAGCCGCACCGGCGCCTTGTCGCTGCCGAGCTGCTCGACGGCCTTCGTGTACAGCTCGGTGACGCGGCGCTCTTCGAGGTCCCGCTCGGTCACGCCCGCGACGCGGGTCGTCTCGGCGAGCTGCAGCTCCATCGTGCGCTGGCGGCGTGTCGCCAGCCACAGCGCGAAGACGCCACCCGCGCCGGCGCCGACGCCGAACGCCGTCTTGACCGCGTCGATGCGCACGGGCGCGTCCGGTTCCCCGGACCAGGCCAGGAACAGCCAGAGCAGGCCGCCGGTGACGACCGCGACCGCGACGGCGGTCACGGCGATCCACCGCCACTTCAGGACCGGCAAGGCTTAGACGGCGCCGTACTGGCGGTCACCGGCGTCGCCGAGGCCCGGGACGATGAAGCCCGAGTCGTTGAGGCGCTCGTCGATGCTCGCGGTGACGACGCGGACCGGCAGGCCGGTCTTCTCCAGGTGCGCCAGGCCTTCCGGCGCGGCCAGGGCGCAGATGGCCGTGACGTCGTCGGCGCCGCGGTCGGTGAGCAGCCGGATCGTGTACTCCATCGAGCCGCCGGTGGCGAGCATCGGGTCGAGCACCAGCACCGGCCGTGCGGTCAGCGACTCCGGCAGCGATTCGAGGTACGGCGTCGGCTTCAGCGTCTCCTCGTCGCGCGCGAGGCCGACGAAGCCCATCTGCGCGTCCGGGATCAGCTTGTGCGCCTGGTCGGCCATGCCCAGCCCGGCGCGCAGCACCGGGACCAGCAGCGGCGGGCTGGCCAGCTTGTAGCCCTCGGTGCGCGCGACCGGCGTGTGGATCCGCTCGGTCTTCACCGGCACGTCGCGGGTGGCTTCGTAGACCAGCATGACGGTCAGCTCGTGCAGCGCGGCCCGGAACGCGGCGCTGTCGGTACGCGCGTCGCGCATCGTGGAGAGCCGGGCCTTCGCGAGGGGGTGGTCGACGACGTGCACATCCATGCGGGTCAACTTAGCCGGTGGAGCTGTTCGGCGTCCCGCCCCAGTTCGTAGTGGTTGACGGCCTCGAAGAAGTGCCCGACGACCGGGGCCAGCTTCTCGCCCGGCCACTCGGGCACGCCGAGGGCGTACTCGCCGGGCTCGATCGCGACGGTCAGCTTCCAGTTCGCGTACGCTCCGCTGAGCGTCCAGGTCTGGCGCATGCGCTTCCTCCTCCTGAGCATGCCCAACCCTGGTTTCTTGCCACGGCGGCACGCAACCAACCGAGTGGGTGAGCGACCTTCCTTGCCCCGGTGGCAAGCCGCGAGGGTGTCCGCATGGCCAAGAACAAGCGGGTGTCGGTGCGGCAGCGGAGGGTCTCCGCCGAGCTGCGGACCCTGCGCGTCGCGGCGGGCCTGACGTGCCTGGATGTGGCGAAGGCGCTCGACTGCTCGGAGAGCAAGATCAGCCGGATGGAGACCGGGGACCGCGGTCTCTTCGCGGACGACGTGTCGGCGATCCTGGGCTTCCTCCGCGCGCCGGCCGCGTTGAGGAGCGAGCTGCTGGCGCTGGTCAGGGAGGGCGAGGAACGCAACTGGCACGAGATCCACGGCAAGCTGCCACCGAACTGGAAGGACTTGATTCGCTTCGAAACCGAGGCGACAGCCATCCGGAATTACGAACCGACGCTCTTCCCCGGATTGGCGCAGGTCGCCGACTACTCCCGCGCGATCATCAACGGCGCGAACCCCAAGCTGACCAGCAGCGAGATTGATACTCTGGTCGCCACCCGCATGACACGGCAGGTGATCTTCAGCCGCCATCCCGCACCACTCATCCACCTGATCGTGGACGAGACCGTGCTGACCAGGCCCGCGTGCTCGCCCGAGATCATGCGCGCGCAACTGCGGCACCTGCTCAATCTCACCGAGCGCAGCAACGTGACCATCCAGGTGGTGCCGTTTCGTACGAGAGCACATCCCGGCCTGACCGGCCCGTTCGTGCTGCTCGACTTCGACTCCGACCCGTCGGTCGCGTACATGGACAGCTGCGGAACGAGCAGTTTCCTCGAGGAGGATCAGCAGATCGACCGTGTTAAGCTTGCGTGGCAAGGCATTCGCGCCGTCGCGCTGTCACCTGAAGAGTCGATGAGGCTCGTTGCCAGCGCTCTCGGCGAGCTGACCCGCCAGGAGGAAGTTCCATGATCGCCCAGGGCGCCTGGCGCAAGAGCAGCTACAGCAGCGACCAAGCCAACTGCGTCGAGGTCACCGCCTGGCGCAAGAGCAGCTACAGCACCAACGATTCCAACTGCGTCGAGGTGGCCGCCATCTCCGCCGCCGTGAGCATCCGCGACACGAAGGACCGCGAAGGCGGCCACCTCACCGTCCCCGCTCCCGCGTGGGCCGCGTTCGTCAGCTCTGCTTCGCGAACCAGCTGACCCAGCGCCGCTGCCAGGGCGTTTCGACCGCCCGTTCGTTGTAGTGCTCGCGGACCCAGGCCACCGCCTCGTCCGCGGGGACGCCGGACAAAGTCGCCAGGCAGGCCATCACCGTGCCGGTCCGCCCGGCGCCGCCGTAGCAGGCGACCTCGACGGTCTCGGTCTTCGCGCGTTCGTGCAGAGCCATGATCTGGCGCCGCGCGATCAGGGGTTGCGTCGGCAGCAGGAAGTCCGGCCAGGTGACCCATTCGTGCGGCCAGGTGATGCCCCCGCCGTGCTTGCGCCGCAGCCGGCTCGTCCCCAGGTAGAGCCCGAAGTCCGGCTCGGGTTCGTCGGGCCGTGGACGCCCCAGCCCACGGCCTCGGACCTGGACCCCGTCAGGGAATTCGACCATCAGCCCAGTGTCCTCCGGAAGAGGGACACGCAGGGTGGTTTTCGCCGCTAAGCTCCGCCGGGTGAGCGAACTGACGCCCGACCAGATGCGGGCTTCCGACGCGGACCGCGAGCGCGTCGCGCAGGTGCTGCACAACGCCCTCTCGGAAGGGCGGATCACGGTGAACGAGCTGGAAGAGCGGCTCTCGACCGTGTATGCGGCGAAGACGCTGGGCGAGCTCAAGCCGGTGACGGCGGACCTGCCGTCCTCGTCGGCGATGGTCGAACCGGCGGCCACGCGCGCCCTCGGCTTCCCCGACCAGCGCATCGGCGGCCACCCGGGCAGCCCGGTGTCGATCGGCGTGCTGTCGGGAGCGGTCCGCAAGGGCAGCTGGGTGCTGCCCCCGCAGCACAACAGCTTCGCGTTCTGGGGCGGCGCGGAGATCGACCTGCGCCAGGCCCGTTTCGCGGACAAGAACTGCACGATCACCGCGGTCGCCATCATGGGCGGCATCCAGATCACCGTCCCGGACGACATCAACGTCGACGTGACGGGCATCGGCTTGATGGGCGGCTTCGTGCTGGAGGACAAGTCCGGCGCGCCCCCGGCCCCGGCGACGGCCCCGACGGTGAAGATCAACGGGCTGGCGTTCTGGGGCGGCGTCGTCGTCTACCGGAAGCCGGCTCGACGGACCGAGCCGCCGCAGATCGAAGGCGCCTGACCTCGGCGTTGTGACGTGTCACGCACGCAGCGTCACACCTGATGGGGGCTCGCACTGTCGGACCCGCCGCCTAGACTCAGGCCCATGACAGCCACGACCAGCACACCAGCGGCGCCGGCCACCCCGGCACCGCTGGTGGACGCGACTCGCGACGACGCGAGCCTGCGCCGCTTCCTGCTCGGGCTGCCCGGTGTCGACCAGGTCGGCGTCGAGCAGCGCGCGGCGGGCCTCGGCACGCGCAGCATCAAGAAGGACGCCAAGCGGTGGGCGATCGACACCGCCATCTCCATGGTCGACCTGACCACGCTGGAGGGCGCCGACACCCGCGGCAAGGTCCGGGCGCTCGCCGCGAAGGCCGTCCGACCCGATCCCGAACGGCAGGACACCCCGCGCGTCGCCGCCGTCTGCGTGTACCCGGACATGGTCGCCACCGCCGTCGAGGCGCTCAAGGGCAGCGGGGTGCACGTCGCGAGCGTCGCCACCGGCTTCCCCGCGGGCCGCACTTCGCGGGAGATCAAGCTGGCCGACACCAGGATCGCCGTCGACGCGGGCGCGCACGAAGTCGACATGGTGATCGACCGCGGCGCCTTCCTCGAGGGCCGCTACATGGCCGTCTTCGAGGAGATCCAGGCGATCAAGGCCGCCTGCGGCGACGCCCACCTCAAGGTCATCCTCGAGACCGGCGAGCTGGCGACCTACGACAACGTGCGGCGCGCGTCGTGGCTGGCGCTGCTGGCCGGCGGCGACTTCATCAAGACGTCCACCGGCAAGGTCTCCCCCGCTGCGACGCTGCCGGTCACCCACATCATGCTGCAGGCCGTCCACGACTGGCACGCGCAGACCGGCGAGCTGCGCGGCGTCAAGCCCGCGGGCGGCATCCGGACCACGAAGGACGCGATCAAGTACCTGGTCGCCGTGCACGAGGTCGCCGGCGAGCAGTGGCTGGTCCCGGACCTGTTCCGCTTCGGCGCGTCCAGCCTGCTCAACGACCTGCTGCTGCAGCGCCGCACCCAGGTGGACGGCCACTACAGCGGCCCCGACTACGTGACGGTGGACTGATGCCTGTTTTCGAGTACGCACCGGCGCCCGAGTCACGCGCCATCGCGAACCTCAAGGACCACTACAAGCCGTTCGTCAACGGCGAGTTCGTCGACGGCTCGGGTGAGCCGCTCAAGACGATCAACCCGGCCACCGAAGAGGTCCTGGCCGAGGTCGGCACGGCGTCGAAGTCCGATGTGGACACCGCGGTCAAGGCCGCGCGCAAGGCGTACGGCTCCGTGTGGTCGAAGATGCCGGGCACCGAGCGCGCGAAGTACCTCTTCCGCATCGCGCGGCTGATCCAGGAGCGTTCGCGCGAGCTGGCGGTGCTGGAGAGCCTCGACAACGGCAAGCCGATCAAGGAGTCGCGCGACTCCGACGTCCCGACGGCGGCGGCGCACTTCTTCTACCACGCCGGCTGGGCCGACAAACTGGAGTACGCGGGGTACGGCCCGAACCCGCGGCCGCTGGGCGTCGCGGGCCAGATCATCCCGTGGAACTTCCCGCTGCTGATGCTGGCCTGGAAGATCGCGCCCGCGCTGGCGACCGGCAACACGGTGGTGCTGAAGCCGGCCGAGACGACGCCGTTGACCGCGCTGGTGTTCGCCGAGATCTGCCAGCAGGCGGAGTTGCCGCCGGGCGTGGTGAACATCCTGCCGGGCGCCGGCGACATCGGCGCGTCCCTTGTGGAGCACGGCGACATCGACAAGATCGCCTTCACCGGTTCGACCGAGGTCGGCAAGGCGATCCAGCGCCAGGTCGCGGGCACGCCGAAGAAACTCACGCTGGAACTGGGCGGCAAGGCGGCGAACATCGTGTTCGACGACGCGCCGCTCGACCAGGCCATCGAAGGCATCGTCAACGGCATCTTCTTCAACCAGGGCCACGTCTGCTGCGCAGGCTCGCGGCTGCTGGTGCAGGAGTCCATCGCCGAAGAGGTGCTCGAGAAGCTGCGCTACCGCGTCTCGACGCTGCGGATCGGCGATCCGCTGGACAAGAACACCGACATCGGCGCGATCAACTCGGCCGAGCAGCTGGCGAAGATCCGCGGGCTCGTCGAGTCGGGTGACGCCGAGGGCGCGCAGCGCTGGACCAGCCCGTGCCCGGTGCCGGACCGCGGCTTCTTCTTCGCCCCGACGGTGTTCGCGAACGTCCACCAGTCGATGCGGATCGCGCGCGAGGAGATCTTCGGGCCGGTGCTGTCGGTGCTGACGTTCCGCACGCCGGACGAAGCTGTCGCGAAGGCCAACAACACGCCGTACGGGCTTTCGGCCGGTATCTGGACCGAAAAGGGCTCCCGGATCCTGTGGATGGCGAACCAGCTGCGCGCGGGCGTGGTCTGGGCCAACACGTTCAACCGCTTCGACCCCGCCGCACCGTTCGGCGGCTACCAGGAATCCGGCTTCGGGCGCGAAGGCGGCCGCACCGGGCTGGAGGGTTACCTGAATGTCTGACCGAATCTCCGTCGCGAAGACGTACAAGCTCTACGTCGGCGGCAAGTTCCCGCGCTCGGAGTCCGGCCGGGTGTACCCGGTGACGGACGCGAAGGGCAAGTTCCTGGCGAACGCGGCACACGCGTCCCGCAAGGACGTCCGTGACGCGGTGGTGGCGGCCCGCAAGGCGTTCCCGGGCTGGTCGGCGGCGACGGCGTACAACCGTGGCCAGGTGCTGTACCGGGTGGCCGAGGTCCTGGAAGGCCGTCGCGACCAGTTCGTCGCGGAAGTGTCCTCTTCGGAGGGTCTGGCCGCGAAGAAGGCCGAGTCCATTGTGGATGCGGCGATCGACCGCTGGGTCTGGTACGCGGGCTGGACGGACAAGATCGCGTCGGTCCTGGGTTCGGCAAACCCCGTGGCGGGGCCGTACTTCTCGTTCACGGTCCCGGAGCCGACGGGCGTGGTGGGCGTTCTGGCGCCGCAGGCGTCGTCGTTGCTGGGCCTGGTCGAGGTGCTGGCTCCGGTCCTGGCCACGGGCTCGACGGCGGTGGTGGTCTCGAGCGCGGAGCGTCCCCTCCCGGCGATCACGCTGTCGGAAGTGCTGGCGACGTCCGACGTCCCGGGCGGAGTGGCGAACATCCTGACGGGCCGCGCCTCGGAGCTGGGCCCGTGGCTGGCCTCGCACGGCGACGTCAACGCGCTGGACCCCACGGGAGCGGCTCCATCGGATCGTCCGGAGCTGGCACGTGAAGCGGCGAACACGGTGAAGCGGGTCCTGACGGTCCCGGAGGCGGAGCCGGACTGGACTGCGGCGCCGGACTTGACCCGGCTGCGGCGGTACCTGGAGGCGAAGACGGTCTGGCACCCGCTGGGCGTCTGAGTTCTCCATGAGGGGCACCTTCATGGCTCTCGAGGCCAGGAAGGTGCCCCTCATGGCAGTCAGCTCATCGTCACCGAGAAGTCCGTCAGCGTGAACCTCGCCTTGCCCCCACCGGTCGAACAGAACTCGATGCCGTAGCCGATCTGGTTCACCGTGGGGTTCGGGGGGATCAGGCCCTTGCCGATCGCCCAGGCGATCATCGCCTTCAGGTCCAGGCTGCCCGAGTACTGCGTCGACCGCGAAACGAACGCCAGGTACCCGTCGTTGTCCGCCCAGACGTCGTAACTCTGGCCCGCCGCCGTGTACGTCGCCAGCTTGTCGCCCGAGGGCTGCTGCTTCAGGTTCTCCGTCCACACCATCAGCTCGCTGACGCCCTTGCCGTCGCCGACTCCGTTGAGCCACAGGTCGTACGCCACGTCGTAGACGCCCACGCCCGGGCCGCGGCCGGCGAACGTCGTCTTGATCACCGAATAGTCGTTGAACGGTTTCCCATTCTGGTCATTGATGTCCTTGTGCACATTCGGATAGGTTTTCACCGACGTCGAGTCGGGTTGGGTGGATTCGACGTACCAGTTGTCGTACGCGCACGCTTTGAGCGTTTCCGGACCCGCTTCGGCGGAGTTCCACATGTTGTTGTGGACGTAGTAGCCGCCGTCCGACCAGCCGCCGTCGGCGTCGGACGTCGAGAACTCCGGGCTGCGGCAGCCGCGCACCGGTGTCGTCGACGGTGGCGTCGGAGTCGGTACCACAGCACGGGAAGACGGTGTCGGCGACACCGAAGTCGAAGGCTCCGCGGACACGCTCGGCGCCGTCGTCGTCGCGGCCACCGGGGCGGGCGCCGCGACGCCGCCGACCGGGCCGTCACCGCAGGCGGCGACCGCCAGGAAGGGAATCGTCAACACCACGGCCAGCATTCTTCGTCGCATTTTCCCGCCCGCAACCCGAATTCGGCAGAACGAAGCGGAACACTAACACGGAAACCAAAGAATCAGCTGTGGTCTTCGGCGGGGTCCAGATCGTGCGACGTGATCGGGCGACCGGGAAGCTCGGTGCCCGGGAGCGCGCTGAGCCCGTCGATCATGATCCCGACGCAGCGGCGCGCCGCCATCTCGGCCACCTCCGGCGCCTTCGCCCGCACCTGCCGCAGCAGCGTCGCGAACAGGATCGCGATGTCACCCGCGCCGACGTCCCGGCGGAGTTTGCCCTCGGCCTGCGCGCCACGGACGAAGCCGTCCAGGACCTCGAGGATCTCGTCGCGCAGGCGGCGGACCTCCGGGTCGCCCTTCAGGATCACCAGTGCCCGGTGCGACACCATCGCCAGCTGGACGACCAGTTGCAGCTCGACCGACTGCCGCAGCAGCCGCTCGAGCGCGCGCCACGGCGACGTCTCCTCCGCGGCGATCGCGCGGGCGTCGATCAGCACGCGCTCGAAGTTGTCCATCGCGACCGCGCGGACCAGCGCGTCCCGGTCCGGGAACCGGCGGTAGAGCGTGCCGACGCCGACGCCGGCCGCGCGGGCGATCTCCTCCATCGGCACTTCGGGACCGGAGACGGCGAAAATGGCCTTCGCGGCGGCCAGGATCTGGTCGCGGTTGCGGCGTGCGTCCGCCCGCAGGGTGGTCTCGGGGTCTGCCGTCATGCCGTTCGCCTCTCGCTGGATCGCGCGGGGTGATTCTCGCATGGTCAGGCGGCCACACACTCGGACTGCACCGCGTCACCCGTTAGCTAGTGGACGACTTCCTTCCGCTTCGGTACGTTGGATCGCAGAACCGGAATGTAATCCTCCGCATACGTTACGTCTGTTTTAGGGGGTCCCCAATGACCGAAGTCGCCGAACCCGCCACGCAGGGCGAGGTGTTCCCGCTGGCGCGGAGCTGCCCGTTCGCGCCGCCGCCGGCCTACGAAAAGCTCCGCGAAGCAGGCCCGGTCCAGCGGGTCGGCCTGCCCGACGGCTCGGAAGCCTGGGCCATCACGCGGCTGGAAGAAGTCCGGCAGGTGCTGACCGACCCGCGGTTCAGCTCCAACCGGTTCAACCCGGGCTTCCCGGTGCTGACGAAGGCGGGGCGTCCGCAGCGCCGCCGCTTCACCGCGTCGCTGATCAACATGGATCCCCCGGAGCACGGCGCCGCCCGCCGCGAGGTCGTCGGCGAGTTCACCGTCAAGCGCATGAAGGCGCTGCAGCCGCGGATCCAGCAGATCGTCGACGAGCACATCGACGCGATCCTGGCCGGCCCGAAGCCCGCCGACCTGGTCTCGGCGCTCTCGCTGCCGGTGCCGTCGCTGGTCATCTGCGAGCAGCTCGGTGTCCCGTACGCCGACCACGACTTCTTCCAATCGCGCAGCTCCACCCTGCTGAACCGGGAGGTGACGCAGGAGGCGCGGATGCAGGCCGTCGAAGAGATGCAGGGCTACCTCGACGAGCTGGTCGCCGCCAAGGAGGCCGACCCCACCGACGACCTCCTCGGCCGCCAGATCCTCAAGCAGCGCGAGGAACACGGCGACGTCGACCACGACTCGCTGGTCTCGCTGGCGTTCCTCCTGCTCCTCGCCGGGCACGAGACGACGGCGAACATGATCTCGCTCGGCACCGTCGCACTCCTGGAGAACCCGGACCAGCTCGCGATCATCAAGAACGACCCCGGCAAGACGCTCGACGCCGTCGAGGAGCTGCTCCGGTACTTCACGATCGCGGAGTTCGCGACCTCGCGCGTCGCCACCGAGGACGTCGAGATCGGCGGCCAGCTGATCCGCGAAGGCGAGGGCGTCCTCGGCCTCAGCTACTCCGGCAACCGCGACGAGGCCGCGTTCGAGAACGCCGACGAGCTCGACCTGGAGCGCGGCGCGCGCCACCACGTCGCGTTCGGCTTCGGCCCGCACCAGTGCCTGGGGCAGAACCTGGCCCGGATGGAGCTGCAGATCGTCTTCGACACGCTCTTCCGCCGCATCCCGGAGCTGAAGCTGGCCGCGCCGGTCGACCAACTGCCGTTCAAGCACGACGCGTCGATCTTCGGCCTGTACTGCCTGCCCGTGACCTGGTGAAGGGGGAAGTCATGACCACCGTCGAACAGCACCAGTTCCCGATGACCCGCACGTGCCCGTTCGCGCCGCCGCCGGCGTACGAGGAGATCCGCGAAGAGGATCCGGTGTCGAAGGTGGGGCTGCCCGACGGCGGCTGGGCCTGGGTGGTCAGCAGGCACGAGGACGTCCGGACCGTGCTGAACGACCGGCGGTTCAGCGCCGACCGGCAGCACGCGGACTTCCCGCAGCTGGTCAAGGGCGGGTTCCGCCGGCAGGGCGACGAGCGCACCATGATCACCATGGACGCGCCCGAGCACGGGCCGGCCCGCAAGGCCGTGCTCGGCGAGTTCACTGTGCGCCGGATGGAGGCACTGCGGCCGCGGATCCAGGAGATCGTGGACGGGCAGATCGACGCGCTGCTGGCCGGGCCGAAGCCCGGTGACCTGGTCGAGGCGCTGTCGCTGCCGGTGCCGTCGCTGGTGATCTGCGAGATGCTCGGCGTCCCGTACGCCGACCACGGCTTCTTCCAGACCCACACGGCGAAGCTGATCAAGCGCTCGACCACGCCGGAGGAGCGGCGGGCGGCGTTCGACACCGTCCGCGGGTACATGGCCGACCTCATCGCGGAGAAGGAGGCGAGCCCGCCGGACGACCTGCTCGGGCGGCAGATCGTCAAGCTCCGCGAGGACGGCACCTACCGGCGCGAGTCGCTGGCCGCGACCGGGTTCCTGCTGCTGGTGGCCGGGCACGAGACGACGGCGAACATGATCTCGCTGTCCACCGTGGCGTTCCTGCAGAACCCGGAGCAGCTCGCGGCGATCAAGGCCGACCCGGGCAAGACGCTCGACGCCGTCGAGGAGATGCTGCGCTACTGGACGATCGTCGACGCGGCCACCGCGCGGCTGTGCGTCGAGGACGTCGAGGTCGGCGGGCAGCTGATCAAGGCCGGGGAAGGCGTGCTGGCGCTGGGCTACGCGGCGAACCGCGACCCGCGGGCGTTCGAGAACGCCGACGAGCTGGACATCGAGCGCGGCGCCCGCCACCACGTCGCGTTCGGCTTCGGGCCGCACCAGTGCCTCGGCCAGAACCTGGCCCGGATGGAGCTGCAGATCGTGTTCGACACGCTGTTCCGCCGCATTCCGACGCTGCAGCTGGCCGCCGACGTCGACGATCTGCCGTTCAAGGACGACGCGAACATCTACGGCCTGTACCGGCTGCCGGTGACCTGGTAGAGATCGACCGGACGGCCCTCCCACCACAGGAGAGAAGAACCATGAAGATCATCGCGGACACCGGCAAGTGCGTCGGCGCCGGGCAGTGCGTGCTGACCGAGCCGGCGCTGTTCGACCAGAGCGAAGACGACGGCACGGTCATCGTCCTCGACGACCAGCCGGAGGGCGAGCTGGTCGAGAAGGCTCGCGAAGCGGTGCACGTCTGCCCCAGCCAGGCCCTTTCGCTGCAGGAGTGAGTCTGCCGCAGCTGGTCGTGAGTGAGAAACAGGGTTAGAACACTGTTTCTCACTCACGACCGGTCTGGGCCTACGCGAGCCGCAGGGTGGTCTCCGGGTGGAAGGCGTGGGTTTCGCCTTCGCCGCGCAGGCCGACCCGGACGTTGTCGCCCATCCGGGGCGGCGTGCGGCCGTCGACGCGGACGACGAAGCGGTCGTCGCCCACCTTGCCGTGCAGGTACGCGTCCGCGCCCAGCTCCTCGACCAGCTCTACCACCAGCTCGAAGCCGCCCTCGGAAACCAACTGAAGCGACTCCGGGCGCACGCCGAAGACCACCTCGCGCAGGTCCCCGGCCGAGGTCAGCACCGACCGCGGCAACGGCAGCACGACGTCGCCCAGCTTGACGCCGCCTTCGGTCAGCGGCAGCGTCGCCAGGTTCATCGCCGGAGAGCCGATGAAGCCCGCCACGAACGAGTTCTTCGGGTTCTCGTACAGCTCCCGCGGCGTCGCGCACTGCTGCAGGACGCCGTCCTTGAGGACCGCCACCCGGTCGCCCATCGTCATCGCCTCGACCTGGTCGTGCGTGACGTAGATGGTCGTCGTGCCCAGGCGCTGCTGCAGCTGCGCGATGTTCGCGCGGGTCTCCACGCGCAGCTTCGCGTCCAGGTTGGACAGTGGCTCGTCCATCAGGAACACGCTCGGCTCGCGCACGATCGCCCGGCCCATCGCGACGCGCTGCCGCTGGCCGCCGGACAGTGCCTTCGGCTTGCGCTCCAGGAAGCGAGTCAGGTCCAGCATCTTCGCCGCTTCGGCCACCTTGGCGTCGATGTCCGCTTTGGACAGTCCGCGCAGCTTCAGCGCGAAGCCCATGTTCTCGGCGACGGTCATGTGCGGGTAGAGCGCGTAGGACTGGAACACCATCGCGATGTCCCGGTCCTTCGGCGGCAGGTGCGTGACGTCGCGGTCGCCGATGCGGATCGCGCCCTCGTCGACGTCCTCCAGGCCGGCGAGCATCCGCAGGGCCGTCGACTTGCCGGACCCGGACGGCCCGACCAGCACCAGGAACTCGCCGTCCGGCACCGCGAGGTCGAGCTTGTCGACCGCACGCACCTCGTTCGCGCCCGGGTAGATCCGCGACGCCTGTTCGTAGCTGACAGCTGCCATGACTACTTCACCGCTCCCATCGAGAGGCCCCGGACGAGGTGGTTCTGCGCGATCCAGCCGACGATCATCACCGGCAGCGAGGCCAGCAGCGCGGCGGCGGAAAGCTGGGCCCAGTACAGGCCCTCACTGGTGATGAACCCGACGAGGAACACCGGCACGGTGCCGGCCCGCGCCGCCGTCAGGTTGACCGCGTAGAAGAACTCGGTCCAGGAGAAGATGACGCAGATCAGCGCGGTCGCCGCGATCCCGGGCGCGACCACCGGCATGATGATCTTGCGCAGCAGGGTCGGCAGGTTCGCGCCGTCGATCCGGCCCGCCTCGATCATCTCGTGCGGCACTTCCAGGAAGAACGACCGCATCATCCAGATGGCCAGCGGCAGGTTCATCGACGTGTAGAGGATGACCAGCGCCCACACCGTGTCCAGCAGCTCGGTGTTCTGGGAGATGATGTACAGCGGGATGATCGCCGCGACGATCGGCAGCATCTTCGTCGAGAGGAAGAAGCCGAGCGCGTTCGACGTGCCCTTCACCGGCGCCAGCGACAGCGCGTACGCCGCCGGGACGCCGAAGAGCAGCACCAGGATCGTCGAGAGGATCGTGACGAACGCCGAGTTCGACACGTAGGGCAGAAACCCGCCGTTCAGGACGTTCGCGATCTGGTCGAACGTCGGGGTGAACAGCAGCTTCGGCGGGTCGGTGTAGGCGTCGGCCTCCTGCTTGAACGCCGTGAGGATCATCCACAGCAGCGGGAAGACGAACAGGATCGCCAGGACCCAGGTCGCCAGGGTCAGCGAGCCCTTGCCGTACTGCTTCTTGCGAGGGGCAACGGTAGTCACTTCACGCCTCCGCTCACGGAGAAGGTGCGGAACATCAGGCGCAGCGCGAAGGTCGCGACGATCATCGTCAGGATCACCACGATCACGCCCATCGCCGACGACTGGCCGACGTCGAAGCCCTCGAACGCGCGCTGGTAGATGTAGTACGGCAGGTTCGTGCTGGCCGTGCCCGGGCCGCCCTGCGTCATCAGGAAGATCGCGTCGAAGCTGTTCACGATGTAGATCGCGCCCAGCAGCGTCGCCAGCTGCAGGAACCGGGACAGGTGCGGCAGCGTGATGGAGACGAACGTCCGCCACCGGCTGGCACCGTCCACAGAGGCCGCTTCGAGGATCTCCTTGGACTGGCTCTGCAGCCCGGCCAGGATGAGCAGCATCATGAACGGCGTCCACTGCCACACGATCTGCGCCATCACCGAGGCCAGCGGGAACTTCGAAAGCCAGTCGACGTCGGTGCCGAAGACGAAGTGCAGCAGCCCGTAGGTCGGGTCGAACATCGTCGTCTTCCACAGCAGCGCGCCGGCCGCCGGGAGGATGAGGAACGGCGTGATCAGCAGCGTCCGGACGACGCCGCGGCCGAAGAACTTCCGGTCGAGCAGGATCGCCAGGCCGAGGCCGAGCAGCAGCGCGACCAGCACGCAGACCACGGTCAGCACGACGGTGTTGAGCAGCGCGACCAGGAACGTCGTGTCGCTGAAGACGTCGATGTAGTTGTTCAGGCCGACGAAGTGCCGCGAGCCCGGCCGGACCAGGTTCCACGACTGGAACGAGTAGAACACGGTGAGCAGGAACGGCAGCTGCGTCACCGCGATGACGAAGATGAGCGCCGGCAGCAGCGGCAGCCGCCGCTTCGCCGCGGTGCTCAGGCCGGGTTTCTCCTCGACCTTCGCGTGCGAGGTGGACGTGGGAGTGGATACGGAGAGCGTGGACATCACTGCACCGCCTTGTAGGAGTCGCCCACCGTCTGGGCGTAGTCCTGGGATTGCTTCAGGGCGTCGTCGACCGACTCGCGGCCGGCGATCGCCGCCGACAGCTGCTGGCTCACCCGGGTGCCCAGGTCCTGGAACTCGGGGATGCCGACGAACTGGATGCCGGGGTAGGGCACCGGGTTCGCCATGGCCTTCTGCTGGTTGGCGTCCGCGATGCCGTCCAACGTGGGCTTCGCGTAGGCCGCCGCGGCCTTGGCGTAGTCGGGAATGTCGTAAGTGGACTGACGCACGCCCGGCGGAACGCGGTTCCAACCGTAGGTCTGGCCGACCTTCTGCACATACGCCTTGTCGGTCATCCAGGCCATGAACTTCCAGGCCGCGTCCTTGTCCTTGGCGACCTTCGGGATGCCGAGCGCCCAGGTGTAGAGCCAGCCGCTGGCCTGCGTCTTGACGACCGGCGCGGGCGCGTAACCCGACTTGCCGACGATCTTGCTGCTCGACGGGTCCTCGTTGGTGCCCGCCATGACCGTCGCGTCGTACCACATCGCCGCGTTGCCCTGCGTGTAGCGCGTGCCGCACTCGGAGAACCCGGCACTGGAGGCGCCGACCTCGCCGTGGTCGCGAATCAGGTTGACGTAGAAGTTCGCGGCCGCGGTGAACTCCGGCGACGTCAGCTTGGCGTTCCAGTCCTTGTCGAACCACTGGGCGCCGAAGGTGTTGGCCACGGTCGTGAACGGCGCGAGGCTCTCGCCCCAGCCGGGCTTGCCGCGCAGGCAGATACCGCTGACGCCGGCCGCCTTGTCGTCGAGCTTCGCGGCGAAGTCGGCGATCTGCTGCCACGTCGGCTTGGCCGGCATGGTGATCCCGGCCTTCTCGAAGAGGTCCTTGCGGTAGGCCAGGAACGACGACTCGCCGTAGAACGGCACCGCGTACATCTGGTTCTGGTACGACAGCGACTGCTTGATGCTGGGGATGAAGTCGCCTTCGTCGTAGCCCGGCGTGGCCGCCATGTGCGGTTCGAGGTTCTCGAGCCAGCCGTTGGCCGCCCACTGCGGGGCCTCGTAGTTGCTGATCATGACGACGTCGAACTCGCCGCCCTCGGTGGCGGTCGACGCGGTGATCTTCGCGCGGGCCTGGTTCTCCGGCAGCGAGACGAACTTCAGGTTGATGCCCGTCGCCTTCTCGAACTCGGGCGCGAGGGAGATCGCGTCCTTCATCTGCGGGTTGGACACGATCGCGATGACGAGCGTCGAGTTACCGGTACCGATCGAGCCGGCGCCCGCGCAGCCGGTGGCCAGCAGGGACGTCGCGGCGAGGAGGGTGAGGAGCTTACGCACGGCTGCCTCCGGGAAGGACCTGGACCTTGAGGCCCGAGCCGCTGCGCATCTTGGCCAGCGCGTCGGGGTACTGCTCCAGCGGCAAGGTGTCCGTGAGCAGTGAATCGGTGTCGATCGCACCGCTCGCGACGAGGTCGAGCGCGGTACCGAAACTGTGCAGCACGGCCATCGAGCCGACGATGGTGATCTCGTCGTTGTAGATGCGGAACGGCGAAAGCGCGACGCGGGCTTCGGCCGGTGCGACGCCGAAGACGAGCAGCCGGCCGCCGCGGCGGATCGAGTCGAAGGCGGCTTCGATGGCGGGGGCGGCGCCGGTGGCGTCGACGGCGACGTCGAACTTCTCGCCGTTCAGGTCGCTGACTTCCTTTGCGGTGGCGACGGCACCGAGACTGGCTGCTCGCGGCAGCCGGGCTTCGTTGCGGTCGACCACCGTGACCTGCGCGCCGGAGCGCTGCAGCAGCTGCTGCATGATCAGGCCCATGGTGCCGGCACCGACGACGAGGAAGCGCTCACCGGCTTCGACGCCGACGCGGCGCACGCCGTGCACCGCGCAGGAGACGGGCTCGACCAGCGCGCCCTGCTCCCAGGTCATCGAGTCCGGCATGCGGTAGCAGTTGGCGGACGGCGTGGCGACGTACTCGGCGAAGGCGCCGTTGACGGTGTCGCCGGTGGCGCCCCAGTTCGCGCAGAGGTTGCCGTGGCCGGCGCGGCACGGGCCGCAGTAGCCGCAGAACAGCGACGGGTCGACGGCCACGCGGTCGCCGACCTTCCATTCGCCCGGCACGTCCGCGCCGAGCTCGACGATTTCCCCGGCGAACTCGTGCCCGGGGACGATGGGATACGGCGTGGGCGGGAAGTGCCCGTCGGCGATGTGCAGGTCGGTCCCGCAGATCCCGCACGCTCCGACCTTGACGACGACCTGGCGTTCTCCGGGTTTCGGATCGGGCACCTCGCCGACCCTGATCTCACCGGGCCGGTCGACGATGGCGGCACGCATGCCTTGCCCCTTCCTCGCGCTCATATGAGCGGCGTTGACCTATGGCGTCGAGAACATGTGAAGGCATTACAGGTCTGACGTCGGTGTTACGTCAACCTTTCGTGAAGATTTCGCGCTATAGTGCTCATATGAGCGCGTCCAAGAAGTCGCCGTCGCTGACCGAGGCGGTCCTGCTGGCCACCCTCGCCCGGCGCTTCTACGTGCAGGGACGGTCCAAGCTGGAGATCGCCGACGAGTTCGGCATCAGCCGGTTCAAGGTGGCTCGCATGCTCGACACGGCCATGGAGTCCGGCCTGGTCAGGGTCGAGTTCGCGCTGCCGGCGCCGGTGGACCTGGCGCTGTCGGACGAGGTCCGCTCGGCGTACGGCCTGAAACAGGCACTCGTGCTCGAACGCTCAACCGAGCGCGAGCCGCGGGAGGTGGTCCGGGCCAAGATCGGGACGCTTTCGGCGCGGCTGCTGGAGGAGATCGCGACCCCGTCGGACGTCATCGGGCTGTCGTGGGCGCGCTCGGTGAACGCGATGACCGAGGCGATCCGGTCGCTGCCGCGGTGCCCGATCGTCCAGCTGTGCGGGGTGCAGGCGGGGATGGACATGCGTGGCCGTTCGGTGGAGACGGTCAGCCGCGTGACCTCGGTGTCCGGCGGCGACGCGTACCCGATCTTCGGCCCGCTGGTGCTGCCGGACCGCCGGACGACGGAGACGCTGCGGCGCCAGCCGGGCATCGCGGAGACGTTCGGCCAGTTCCGCCACCTCACGAAGGCGGTGGTCAGCATCGGCGCGTGGCAGCCGGGCGAGTCGACGGTGTACGACGCGTTGGACGAAGCCGAGCGGGCGGCGATCGCGGCCCGCGGCGCGACGGCGGAGGTGGCGGCGCGGCTGTTCGACGCGTCCGGCCACGCCCTCTCGACCGGCTTGGCTCACCACGTCCTGGCGATCAGCCACGAGGAGCTGATGGCGGTCCCGGAGGTGATCGCGTTGGGCTACAGCCGCCCCAAAGCTTCCGCGGTGGACGCGGTCCTGCGCTCAGGAATGGTCTCGACGCTGGTCACCGACGCCGCGGCCGCGGTCCCGCTGTTGGCCTTGGCCGCCAAGAACCCACCCCACTAACCCGCGAGATGCCCCTCCAATCACGCGAGATGCGCCTCCAATCACGCGAGATGCCCCTCCAATCACGCGAGATGCCCCTCCAATCACGCGAGATGCCCCTCCAATCACGCGAGATGCGCCTCCAATCACGCGAGTTACGCGCTCGATCACGCGAGTTCGTCCCGGCGTTGTCGCTGGTCACGCTGGTCGTGCTCGGGTCTGAGCGGCGACGACGTCGTCGCCGTGCTCCGCGGCCCACCGCCCGAAGCCCTCGATCGGCTCCAGGAAGCTTGAACCCAACGCCGTGAGCGCGTACGCGCCTTCGCGTCGCTCGACGAGACCGTCGGACTCCAGGCGCCGCACGGTTTCCGTGAGCACCTTCGCGCTGATCCCGCCGATCGCGCGCCGCAGGTCGACGTGCCGGCGCGGGCCGTCGCGCAACGCCCAGAGCACCACCGGGTTCCACGTGTTGGCGACCAGGTCGAACGCGAGCCGCGTCCGGCAGTCGGCGAGGAAATCCATGGTTACCGTTCGGTTCCTTCCCGGGTTCCTACCGTCGTGCTGGTACAGCCAAGCACAAGGAGGCGGCATGCGGATCGGGATCTTCGGCACGGGCGGGATGGCGGACGCGCTGGGCACGCAGTGGGCGCGCGCCGGCCACGAACTGAGGGTGGCCGGCCGCTCCCCCGGCGAGCTCGCGAAACGGCTCGGCGCGCGCACCGGAACCTGGCGCGAGGTGGCTGCTTTCGCCGACGTGCTCCTCCTGGCCGTCCCCGCGGCGGCCATCGGCGAGGTGCTCGCGCAGGCGGGCCCGCTGCCCGGGAAGGTCCTGGTGGACTGCACCAACGACCCGGCTCTGACCGGCGCGCCGGTGGCTTCGCGGATCGTCACGGAGGCTCACGTGGTCAAGGCGTTCAACCTGGCCCACGTCGACGTCTGGCGGATGACTCCGCCGGTGTTCGGCGGCCGCCCGCTGTCGGTCCCCCTGTGCGGCGACGACCCGGCGGCGCTGGAAGCGGTGAGCACGCTCGTCCGCGACATCGGTGCCAAGCCGGTGCTCGCGGGTGGCTTGGACCGCGCGGCCCTGCTGGAAGCCACGGCGGCGTTCGTCATCGGGTTGTGGTTCGCGGGCGAAGACGCCCAGGCGATCCTGACCCCGGCGGGGTGAGAATGGCCCGATGGTTCGGCACGACCCGGATCTCCTCCTCCCCGGTTCGGTCGTCGCCCAAGCTAGCCGTGCCGGGACGGGCCGGGGACGCTTTGCCCGGATTCGCTTCCGGTCACGGCCGCCACGTTCCCCGCGGCCAGGTCCAGCGCGTGGGCGCGCAATGGCGCGCCGCCTCGCGGCACCAATGTCACCTCGCCCGCGTCGAGGTCCGTCACCAGCGTGCTCAGCGTCATCAGGTCGTCGCCGTCGGCAGCGTTGCGGTGGACGCCGGTCGTCAGCGCCGAAACCAGCCATCGGGCGTCCGGCGACGTCGCCGTCAGGTGCGCGCACACCTCGGCCCTCGCCAAGCTCTCCTCGGACGCCGTGTCCAAAGTGGGCGGCAGCTGGCGGAAGTGGTTGGTGTGCCAGGACAGTCCACTCGCGACAGTCAGCACGGCCGTTTCGTGGCCTGCCTTCTCCACCACCGTCACGGCCGGCGAGCCGACCTGGCCCATCGTGTACGCGAACCCGCCCGCGGACGAAAACCGCCGCAACACCGACACCGCCTCGGCAAGGCTAGACGCGCGCTGGGCCGTCCGCGCCACGAAATGGCGGCCCGCGCACGGCGAAGGCGTCACCACGCTCACGCTGTCGATCCCCCACACCAGACCGTGCGTGGTCAGCGTGAACGTGTTCGACGGCAGGAACCCCGGGTACCACCAGACGCACACGCCCGGCTCGCCGTCGATCAGCAGCGTCAGCAGGCGGCCGATCCCGTCGAACGCCGGAGCGCCGTCCTCGTTGTGGCCGAGCAGCGAAGGCGCGCCGGCCCACGCGAGGTCCGTGCAGCCGGTGCCGTCGTCCGCGCCGAGGTCGCCGCGCAGGTTGGCCAGCAGGAGGTCGTCGAACGGCACGCCCGCCCCCGCGGCCAGCGCCGTCAGCTCGGCGTACGCGTCCGGGTGCTCGACCTGGGACGCCGACTCGATCGCCCGGAACAGCACCGGCGACCGGCCGGCGCGGGCGGACACCGGCCACGACGGCAGTCCCGCCAGGACAGTCCGGATGTCGGCAGCGGCGTACGAGCCCAGCGCCCGGAAAGCGGCTTCCCGGGGCCCGCGGACGACTGTCCAGCGCACGTCGCCGATCCGGTGCTCCCGCACTGTCGCCACCATGTGATCACGATGACTGAGCAGTCAGGAAAAGGCAACGGCTAGTGCGCGCCCACCTCGGTCACCCGCACGACGGCCATCCCGGCCTCGTCGGACGCCGCCAGGTCGACCTCCGCGCTGATGCCCCAGTCGTGGTCGCCGGCGGGGTCGTCGAAGATCTGGCGGACCTTCCAGACGTCCGGCTGCTGCTCGATCATGATCAGCGCCGGGCCGCGCGCGTCCGCGCCGGTGCCGAGTGTCTCGTACTCCTCGAAGTAGTCGGCGATCGCGTCTTCCCACGCCTCGGCGTCCCAGCCGGACGCCGCGTCCAGCTCGCCCAGCACGTTCCACGCCCGCCGCCCGAACAGCTCGACCCGGCGGAACAGCTCGTTGCGCACCAGGACGCGGAACGCGCGCTCGTTGCGCGTGACGCCCGGCGGCAGCTCCGGCGGCCGGTGCGACACCGGCCCTTCCTCCGCAGGGTGGCGCAGGGCCTCCCACTCGTCCAGGAGGCTGGAGTCGACCTGCCGGACCAGCTCGCCGAGCCACTCGATGAGGTCCTGCAGCGGCTCGGTCTTCGCCTCGTCCGGCACCGTGTGGCGCAGTGAGTCGTAGACGTCCGTGAGGTAGCGCAGCACCAGCCCTTCCGACCGGGCGAGCTGGTAGAAGCCGATGTACTCGACGAAGTTCATCGCGCGCTCGTACATGTCGCGCACGACGGACTTGGGCGACAGCTCGTAGTCGTCGACCCACGGGTGGCCCTGCCGGTAGCTGTGGAACGCGCCCTGCAGCAGCTCCTCCAGCGGCTTCGGGTACGTGATGTTCTCGAGCAGCTCCATCCGCTCGTCGTACTCGATGCCTTCGGCCTTCATCGCGTTCACGGCCTCGCCGCGCGCCTTGAACTGCTGCTGCGACAGCACCGGCCGCGGGTTGTCCACAGTGGATTCCACAGTGGACACGACGTCGAGCGGGTAGCTCGGCGACTCCAGGTCGAACAGGTCGATCGCGGCCAGCGCGAACGGTGAAAGCGGCTGGTTGAGCGCGAAGTCGAACTGCAGGTCGACGGTGAGCCGGATGATCCGGCCCTGTTCGTCCGGTTCGGCCAGTCGCTCGACGACGCCGGCGGCGAGCAGCGCGCGGTAGATCGCGATGGCGCGCAGGATGAGCTTGCGCTGCGACGCCCGATCTTCGTGGTTGTCCTCCAGGAGGTGCCTCATCGACTCGAACGCGTTGCCGGGCCGAGAAATCACGTTCAGCAGCATCGAGTGCGTGACCTTGAAGCTGGACGTCAGCGGCTCGGGCTCGGCCGCGATCAGTCGGTCGAACGTGCTCTCGGTCCAGTTGACGAAGCCCTCCGGCGCCTTCTTCCGGACGATCTTCTTTTTCTTCTTCGGGTCGTCGCCCGCCTTCTCGAGCGCCTTGGCGTTCTCGACGACGTGGTCGGGCGCCTGCACGACGACGTAGCCGTCGGTGTCGTAGCCCGCGCGCCCGGCGCGGCCGGCGATCTGGTGGAACTCGCGCGCCTTGAGGTGGCGCTGGCGGACGCCGTCGTACTTCGTCAGCGCGGAGAAGACCACTGTCCGAATTGGTACGTTGATGCCAACGCCGAGGGTGTCGGTCCCGCAGATCACCTTGAGCAGCCCGGACTGGGCCAAGGTCTCGACCAGTCGGCGGTACTTCGGCAGCATGCCGGCGTGGTGGACGCCGATGCCGTGGCGGACCAGCCGCGAGAGCGTCTTGCCGAACCCGGCGGCGAACCGGAAGTCGCCGATCAGCTCGGCGATGGCCTCCTTCTCCGCCTTGGTCGTGACGTTGATGCTCATCAGCGTCTGCGCGCGCTCGATGGCCGCGGCCTGCGAGAAGTGCACGACGTAGACCGGCGCCTGGCCGCCGTTGAGCAGCTCGGACATCGTCTCGTGCAGCGGCGTGAGCGCGTACCGGAAGGTCAGCGGCACCGGGCGCTGCGCCGACGTGACGACGGCGGTCGGCCTGCCGGTGCGGCGGGTGAGGTCCTTTTCGAAGAAGGACACGTCGCCCAAGGTCGCCGACATCAGGACGAACTGGGCCTTCGGCAGCTCCAGCAGCGGCACCTGCCACGCCCAGCCGCGGTCGGGCTCGGAGTAGAAGTGGAACTCGTCGGCGACGACCTGGCCGACCGGCGCGTCCGCCCCGAACCGTAACGCGATGTTCGCCAGGATTTCGGCCGTGCAGCAGATGATCGGCGCGTCCGGGTTGACGCTGGAGTCGCCGGTCATCATCCCGACGCTGTCGGCGCCGAAGATCTCGATGAGCTGGAAGAACTTCTCCGACACCAGCGCCTTGATGGGCGCGGTGTAGTAGCTGCGGCGGCCCTGGGCCAGCGCGGTGAAGTGCGCGCCGACGGCGACGAGGCTCTTCCCGGAGCCGGTCGGCGTCGAGAGGATGACGTTCGATCCGGAGACGACCTCCATCACCGCCTCCTCCTGCGCCGGGTACAGCTCGATGCCCCGTTCGGCCGTCCAGGTCGTGAACGCTTCGAAGAGGGCGTCGGGGTCGGGATCCGCAGGCAGGAGGTCTGTGAGTGTCATCAGGCGTCCATCGTGCCATCCGCTCGCCGCAAAGTCGGCAGGGGCGATCGCATCGCGCGTGGTAAACCCGTAGGCTTCGCGTTACCGCGCACCGACCGGGGGATACATTCGGTCTCGCGCGCACACGGGCGGTACTCCGGAGGGCTTAGGAATGGCACAGGACATCATCCCGATCGAACTCGGGCTGCCGCAGGGCGACGTCGTCACCCTGTGGGCCCCGCGCTGGCGGGAGGACGGCGAGGAGTGGGAAGCGTTCCTCGGCGACGAGGACGACCTGTACGCCTTCCCGGACGCCGCCCACCTGGCCGCCTTCGTCCGCACGTCCGAGCGGCACGACCTGATCGACCACCCGGCCTGGGACGCGGTGCCGTCGCTGAACGTGCCGGAGCTGATCCCGGACGAGGACCACACCTACGACCTCGTCGGCGTGCCGGAGCTCGTCGCCGAGGAGCCGGACATCTGGCACATCGCGGAGCTGGCCGAGATCGTCGGCATCGTGCGGTCGCTCGCCGACGTCTGCGACCTCGAAGAGGTGCACGAGATCCTCGACTCGACCGAGGGCTTCTCGCTGCTCGACCAGGGCACCCTCCCGTTCACCGGGAGCGTCGGCGTGCAGGTCTGGAACGACCTGTCCGAGACCGTGTCGCAGAAGTGGGACACCGTGCTGGACGCGATCGACGGCCTGGTGACGGTGCCGGACGTCGACGAGAAGGTGCTGGAGCAGACGGCCGAGGAGCTGGCCGCGTTCCACGAGGAGTCCGCGGAGGCCGAGGCCGGCGCCGACGGCGAAGAGGACCTCGAAGCGCTCTCCTCGGAAGACGACGACGAAGAAGAAGAGGACGAGGGTCCGGTCGGCTTCTGGGCCGAGGTCGGCATCGACCCGATCAAGATCATCACGTCCGGCGCGGAGTACTACACGCTGCGCTGCTACCTCGACGACGCGCCGGTGTTCCTCGGCAGCGAGGGCGAGATAGACGTGTTCACGTCGGAGAAGGCCCTGGCCCGCGCGCTGGCCGACGGCAAGGACCTGGCCGACACGGACCTCGCCGAGGTGTCCACGTGGGACGAGGTACTGGCGAAGGCGACGGCGGGCGAGCTCGAGGTCGAGGTCGACCCGGAGAACACGTACGTGCTGACGGGCCTCGACGCGGACATCGCGGAGGGCCCGGAGGCGATCGACCCGACGCAGCTGGAGCTGGCGGTCGAGCTGATCACGGACGCGGCGGACTGGGCGGGCGACGACTCCGCCGAGACGGCCCTGGCGGGCAACGAAAGCCTGGGCTGGCTGGTGTCGTTCGTCCTGCGCCCCGACCCGACGCGCCTGGAGCCGTCAGCGCCGTTCGACGCCGAGCAGAGCGCTTGGCGCAAGCTCGTCGAGGGTTTCGAGAACCGCCTGACGGTGGCTTGATCTCTGGTTTCGCCGAAGGCCGCTTCCCGTGGTTGGGAGGCGGCCTTCGGCGTGTCCGGGGCGGGTGCGTCGGGGTCGGTCCACAGCGCCGGCCGGATGTGGACAACTCGGTCCGCCGGCTCCGCGACGCCCGTTTTCCGTCAGAGGCGGCCGATACGCTGGAGACGGGGGGCGCCCCCGCGCGGGCAGCGGGATCGACCGCACCGGCAGGCGGTTCACGTACCCGGCAAGTCGGCTCGCGGACCTGCACGGTCGGCTCGCGCGCCTGGACGGTCGGCTGGCGTAATCGGGCGGGCATCTCGCGTGCCTGGGCAGGCATCTCATGTGACTGGGCAGGCATCTCACGTGATCAGGCGGGCACCTCGCGTGATCAGGCGCGTAACTCGCGGGACTTAGCAGGCGTCTCGCGTGATCGAACCCGGAACTGGCGTGATCAGGCGCGTAACTGGCGTGATCAGGCGGGCATCTCGCGTGACTGGGCGGGCATCTCGCGTGACTGGGCGGGCATCTCGCGTGATTGGAAGGGCATCACGGGTGATCGGGAGGTCGGCTCGCGTGATTGTGGCGTCGACACGGGGTCAGTCGTGGGGTTCGGCGCGGGTCGGGACCACCAGGACCGCCAGCGCCGGGAACACCGCCGCCACGCAGAACGCCAGGGCGTACCGGCTGTCGCCGATCACCAGGCCCAGCAGGGGTGGGGTCAGCGAGGCCGCGATGTTCTGGCCCGTGTTCTGGGTGCCCATCGCGCGGCCCGACCACGCCAGGCCCGCCAGCTCCGCCGAGGCCGTGAAGCCCAGGCCGTTGTCGGCCACCGTGATCACCCCCGCCAACGCCAGGGCCAGCAGCACCAGCCATGGCCACGAAGCGTCGCCCAAGGCCACCAGCAGCATGACCAGGCAGCTCAACACAGCCAGCTGACGCATCGGGCGCAGCCGGCTGCCGACCCGGTCGGACCACCAGCCCGACCCCAGGCGGCCCGCGGCGCCCAGCACCTGGACCACCGCCAGGTACCAGCCCGCCGCCAGGGGGCTCCAGTGCTGCACCGCGACCAGGTACACCGGCGCGAACGCCGACACCGCGAACTGCGGCACCACCAGCAGCGCGCTCGCGCCGTGGACCCGCCACAGCGTCGCGTGCCGGTACGGCGAGGGTGGCTTCTCCCCGGAAGGCGGCCGCGGCGGGCGGGGTGGGTCCGTCACCAGCCACGCCACCAGCAGCGCGACGACGATCGCCAGCCCGGCCGGCAGCAGGACCGCCGCGCGGAACCCGAACTGCGCGGCCAGCGGCGGCAGCCCGAGCGCCGCGACGCCGACGCCGAGCGGCTGGGCCGTCTGGCGGATCCCCATCGCGACGCCGCGCTCGGACTTCGCGAACCAGCCCATCACGACGCGGCCGCTCGCCGCGTTCACCGAAGCCGTACACGCTCCGGCCGCTAGGAACACACCAAAGAGAAGCCCGACCGGGTGAGTTCCTACCCCGGCGTACACCAGGAGTAACCCCGAGGCACCCAGTCCGAGGGCCATGATCAGGCGCTCTCCGTAACGGTCCGCAGCCGCGCCCCACACGATCAGGGTGAATAGCAGCCCGATGCTCGGCGCCGCGACGACCGTGCCGGCCTGGGCCAGCGTCAGACCCAGGGTGTCCCGCATGGCCGGGACCAGGAACGGGATGCCGTAAAGGAAGGAGCAGCTCGCGGTCTGCGCGGCGAGGCCGAGCGCGAGGATGAGCCACCGCCGTGAACTCGCCTGCAGCTGCTCGACCGAACCGTTCGCGACCTGCGCCATCGTCGTCACCGTCTCAAAATCTGAGAACAACTTCCTATATGGTGAACGATAGTTGGCATGGCTAAGGACCGCAACCGCCCAGCAAGCGTCAGCTCAGCGCGGCGTACCCGGGCTTGATGACGTCGTCGATCAGCGCGAGCCGGGCGTCGAAATCGATGAACGCGGATTTCATCGCGTTGATCGTGAACCAGCGGAAGTCGTCGAGGCCATACCCGAAGGTCTCGTGCAGCGCGGCGAATTCGCTGGTCATCGTGCAGCCGCTCATCAGCCGGTTGTCCGTGTTCACGGTCACCCGGAAGCGCAGCCGCTTGAGCAGCGCGAGCGGGTGCTCGGCGATCGAGCGCACGGTGCCTGTTTGGACGTTCGACGTCGGGCAGATCTCCAGGGGGATCCGGCGGTCGCGGACGTACGCGGCCAACCGTCCAAGGTGGACCGTCCCCCCCGCGTCCGTCTTGATGTCCTCGACGATCCGCACGCCGTGGCCGAGCCGCTCGGCCCCGCAGTGCTGAATCGCCTCCCAAATGGACGGCAAACCGAACGCTTCTCCCGCGTGAATGGTGAAATGCGCATTGTTCTGGCGCAAATACTCGAAAGCGTCGAGATTGCGGGTCGGCGGGAATCCGTCCTCCGGTCCGGCGATGTCGAACCCGGCGACGCCGGCGTCGCGGTAGCGGACGGCGAGGTTCGCGATCTCGAGGGCACGGGCGTGCTGGCGCATCGCGCAGAGCAACGTCCCGATGCGGATGCTGCCGCCGTTCGCGGCCACTCGGCGGGTGCCCTCCGTGAACCCCGCCTGGACGGCCTCGACCACCGCATCGAGTGACAGTCCGCGTTCGACGAACAACTCCGGTGCGTAGCGCACCTCGGCGTAGGCGACGCCGTCGGCGGCCAGGTCCTCCACCGCTTCCGCGGCGACTCTGACCAGCGATTCCTCCGTTTGCATCACGCCGCACGTGTGCGCGAAGGTCTCGAGGTAGGACACGAGTGAGCCGGAATCGGCCGCTCGGCGGAACCAGGTGCCCAGCTCGGCCGGGTCGGTGGTGGGCAGACCGGCATAGCCGGTGGCTTCGGCGAGCTCGGCGACGGTCGCCGGGCGGAGGCCGCCGTCGAGGTGGTCGTGCAGGAGGACCTTCGGCGCGCGGCGGAGTGTCTCGCTGGTCAGAACAGGGCTTTCGTCAGGCATCCCCCAACGGTAACCTCGTTGTCATTCCCCTACATGGCGGTAAGTCTCAGGCTCGGGCTAACCCTCAGCGTTGAGGATCATGTACCGAATCGGCCATCCGGGGGCGGCCTCCGCAATAGGCACTTCACGGGGGCCATACGGACAGCAATTTTTGCAATCGATAAGCTTCGTGGCACGTCCCTCCATTTCCCCGCCGACGAAGGACACACAGCAGTGACCACTGACAACCAGATTGCCGCCCCGTCCTTCGACCGGATGCGCAACATGCTGGTGCGCGCGGCCGAAGTGCGTGAGAGCGAGCAGCAGCAGATCTTCGACGCGCTCGACGACATCTACGCCCGCCTCGCGCCGGTGGACTCGCTGGGCGCGGTCCGCAAGCGGCTGTCCGAGATGCCCGACCGCACCGAGGTCAGCGTCCTCGCCGAGCGCCTCGACGAGACGATGTCCCGCCTCGAGGCCCAGGACAACGCGATCGCCGCGCTGACCCGCGCCGTCGAGAGCATCGTCGACAAGCTCGCCAAGCCCTTCGCGCAGCTCGACGGCCGGCTCGACGGCATGGCCGCCCGCTTCGAGGGCGTCGCGGGCCGGATGGACGGGCTCGAGGACAAGCTCCAGAACATCCACCGCCGGATCGACGAGGTCGGCAGCCACCTCGACAAGCAGGACGCGAAGCTCGACTCGATCCCGCAGTCGGTGCATGCCCCGGTCCGCGAGCGGATCGAGCAGGCCGAGGCGTCGCTGCGCGACCGCGTCGACCACGCCGACCACGAGCTGCGCGGCAAGGTCGACGAGCTGAGCCGCGTGACGCAGGAGCGCATCGGCGAGCTGGACCGCGTCACCGGCGAGCGGATCGGCGCGAACACCGAGGCGCTCAAGACGGCGCTGACCGAGACCGGCGAGATGATCGACGCCTCGGACCGCCTGGAGAACCTGGGCAGCCGCCTCGAGAAGGTCACCACCCGCCTCGACGACCTGGCCGGCCGCCTCGACAAGGTGGAGGACGGCTTCCTCTCCGGCATCGGCGACCTCGACGGCGCGCTCAAGGCCGGGCTGTCCAAGGTCGAGGGCACGCTGTCCAAGCAGCCGGACACCGACTCGGTGGACTCGCTGGTCCGCAAGAGCAACGACGAGAGCGTCCGCCGCATCGGCGGCCAGCTCGACGAGGCGATGGCGACGTTCGCGGAGCTGATGCTCGGCGGCGGCCCGGCCGTCCAGCAGATCGCCCCGCCGCCCCCGGCCCCGCGTCAGCCGCGGCGCAGCTCGCGCAACGGCCGTGCCCCGAAGCCGGCCGACGCGAAGGCCAAGCCGGGCGAAGGCTCGGAAGAAGCCACGGAGTAACCCAGCCCCACGAAGAGGCCCCCGCCGGGATCCGGCGGGGGCCTGCTCACGTGATCGGTGCCGTAACCCGCGTGATCGGGGCCGTAACTCGCGTGATCAGAGACGGAACTCGCGTGATCGGGGCCGTTACGGCCCTGATCACGCGAGTTCCGGGCTCAGTCACGCGAGATCCGTCCTCGGGGGTCACTCAGTCGGGTGATCATCTTCGCGATGATCATCACACGGTTCCGCGGATCGTCTCCCGGACGATCGGGGCCGGGGCCGGGGCTGACGAGCCGATCGAGAAGCCGCCTTCCAACGCGGCCAAGGCCGCGGCCACCGCGTCCGGCGTGTCCGTGTGCAGCTCCAGCAGCGGCTCACCCTCGGTCACGGCGTCACCGGGCTTGGCCAGGCAGAGGATGCCCGCCGCGGCCTGGACCGGGTCCTCCTTGCGGGCCCGGCCCGCGCCCAGCCGCCACGCCGCGACGCCCACCGCGTACGCGTCCAGCGAGGCGAGCACGCCCGAAGCCGGCGCGACCACCGTGTGGACGTGCGACGGCGTCGGCAGCGGCGCCGACGGGTCGCCGCCCTGGGCGGAGATCATCCGGCACCACGTCTCGTACGCCTCACCCGAAGCCAGCACGGCCGCCGGGTCGACGTCGAGACCGGCCAGCGCCAGCATCTCCCTGGCCAAGGCGACCGTCAGCGAAACCACGTCCGCGGGGCCGCCGCCCTGGAGCACCTCGACGGATTCCGCGACCTCCACCGCGTTCCCGACCGCCCGGCCCAGCGGGACGTTCATGTCGGTCAGCAGCGCCGTCGTCGGGACGCCGTGGTCGACGCCGATCGACGTCAACGTCGCCGCCAGCGAACGCGCCTGGTCAAGCGTCTTCATGAACGCGCCGGAGCCGAACTTGACGTCCAGGACCAGCCCGGACGCGCCCTCGGCGATCTTCTTGCTCATGATCGAGCTGGCGATCAGCGGGATCGACTCCACAGTGGACGTCACGTCCCGCAGCGCGTACAGCTTCTTGTCCGCCGGGGCCAGCCCGGACGTCGCCGCGCAGACCACCGCGCCGACGTCCTCGAGCTGCCGGGCGATCTCGGCCGTGGACAGCGAAGCGCGCCAGCCCGGGATCGACTCCAGCTTGTCGAGCGTCCCGCCGGTGTGCCCGAGCCCGCGCCCGGACAGCTGCGGCACCGCCGCACCGCACGCGGCCACCAGCGGCGCCAGCGGCAGCGTGATCTTGTCGCCGACCCCGCCCGTCGAATGCTTGTCGACCGTCGGGCGCGACACGTCCAGCGACAGCCGCTCCCCCGACGCGATCATCGCGCGCGTCCACCGGGAGATCTCGGCCGCGGACATCCCGTTCAGGAAGATCGCCATGGCCAGCGCCGACATCTGCTCTTCCGCGACGTCACCGCGGGTGTACGCGTCGACGACCCAGTCGATCTGCTCGTCGGAAAGCGTGCCGCCGTCCCGTTTGGTCCGGATGACGTCGACCGCCGCGAAGGCGCTCACGGCAGGTCGTCCGGGCCGAAGGCGTCCGGCAGGACGTCGGACATCGGCAGGATGCCGCTGGGCGTGTCCACCAGGCAAGCGGATCCGCCCAGCTCGAACAGGATCTGGCGGCAGCGCCCGCACGGCATCAGCAGGTCACCGGCGCCGCTGCGGCACGCCACGGCCACGAGCCGCCCGCCGCCGGACAGCCGCAGCTGCCCGGCCATCGTGCACTCGGCGCAGAGCCCGAGCCCGTAGGACGCGTTCTCGACGTTGCACCCGGTGACCACGCGGCCGTCGTCGACGATCCCGGCGACCCCGACGTGCAGCCCCGAATAAGGCGCGTACGCATGGGAAGCGGCTTCGATCGCCTGGGAACGCAACGCGTCCCAGTCCAAAGTAGACACTCAGTCCTCACCTCGCCGGTACGGCTGCCCGTCGGCTTTCGGCGGCCGCAGCCGCTGCGAAGCCACGGCCAGCACGATCAGCGTCACGAAGTGCGCGGTGTACGGGATCAGGTCGGACGGCAGCGTGTCGTTCGCCCAGTAGATCGCGTACAGCACGCCCGCGCCGACGACGCCGAGCCCGGCCGCGATCCAGTGCCGCCGGAACAGCTGGACGACGACGATGACGCCGATCAGGATCACCGCGCCGTACAGCAGCGCGAGCACCGCTTCGCCGCCACCGGCGAGCTGCAGGCCGTCCGCGTAGCCGAACAGCGCCGCGCCGCCGAGCAGGCCGCCCGGGCGCCAGTTGCCGAAGATCATCGCCGCGAGGCCGATGTACCCGCGGCCGTTCGTCTGGTTCTCCAGGTAGTCCGCGCCACCACGCAGCAGCACCAGCGACGCGCCACCCATGCCGGCGAACGCGCCGGAGATCACGACGGCGACGTACTTGTGCAGGTACACGTTGACGCCGAGCGACTCGGCCGCCACCGGGTTCTCGCCGCAGGAGCGCAGCCGCAGGCCGAACCGGGTCTTCCAGAGCACCCAGAAGCTCACCGGGACCAGGAGGATCGCGATCATCGTCAGCGGCGCCACCTCGGTGACCAGGCCGCGCAGGATGCCCGCCACGTCGGAGATGCCGACGCGCTGCTGCTTCTCCAGGTCACCGAGCCAGTCCGAGAGGAACGTCGCCGAGTACGTGTCGAACTTCGGCACCACCGGCGACTGCCGCGGGTTGCCGGAGATCGGCGCGAAGACCAGGTTCGCCAGGTACTTCGTGACACCCAGGCCGAGCAGGTTGATCGCGACACCGGAGACGATGTGGTTGACGTTGAACGTCACCGTCGCCACCGCGTGCAGCAGGCCGCCGAGCGCGCCGAACGCGAGCGCGGCGAGCAGGCCGGACCACACGCCGCCGTAGTACGAACCCCAGGCGGCGCCCCAGGTCCCGAGGATCATCATGCCCTCGAGACCGATGTTGACCACGCCCGCGCGTTCGGCCCAGAGGCCGCCGAGCGCGCACAGCAGGATCGGCAGCGCCAGGCGCAACGCCGTCGACGCGGTGTTCGACGACGTCAGCGCGGCGACGCCGGTGGAGTAGGACGCCGTCGAGACGACGGCGATGGCGATCACGGCCCAGATCACGCCGCGCAGCCAGCCCGGGATCCGGTATCGCTTGCGCCGCACCGGCGTCGAGCCGGGGCTGCCCGCGTCGGACCGGGAGAGGTCGGTGACGGCCATCAGACCGCACCCCCTTCGGCGACCGAAGCGCCCTTGCGGCCGTTGCCGCCCAGCGCCCGGCCGACTCTGCGTTGTTCGGCAGCCAGGTCGGCCCGGCGCACGACCTCGTAGGCCACGACGACCGACAGCACGATGATGCCCTGCATGATCGTCGCGATCTCCTTGGACACGTTGATCTGCTCCAGCGACACCGCGGAGGTGTCGAGGAACGCCCACAGCAGCGCGCCGAGCGCGATGCCGCCGGGGTGGTTGCGGCCGAGCAGCGCGACCGCGATGCCGGTGAACCCGTACATCTGCGTCGCGGTGATGCCGTAGGTGTAGTCGCGGCCGAGCAGCTCCGGCATCGCGACCAGGCCGGCCACGCCGCCGGAGAGCAGCATCGCGATGAGCGTCATCTTCTTGGCGTTGACCCCGCCGGCCGCGGCCGCGGTGGTGGACTCGCCGGACGCCTTGAGCTCGAAGCCGAACCGCGTGCGGTTGAGCATGAACCAGTAGGCGCCGCCGACGATCGCGGCGATGAACACGAACCCGAACAGCGTGCCCGAGCCGAGCGGGATGCCGGGGATCCGGCCCGACGGCTCGATCACGCGGGTGCCGATGTTGTTGCCCCGCTGCACGCCGAACTGGTCGGCGTTGATGAGGAACGCGATGATCCCGGCGACGATCGCGTTGAGCATGATCGTCGAGATGACCTCGCTGACCCCGCGGGTGACCTTGAGGATCGCCGGGACCGCCGCGTAGGCCATGCCCGCCACGATCGCGACCACCAGGATCGCGACCACGTGGATGACCGGCGGCAGCTTCATCGCGCCGCCCGCGATGGCGGCGACGACGGCGGCGAACCGGTACTGGCCCTCGACCCCGATGTTGAAGAGGTTCATCTGGAAGCCGATGGCGACGGCGAGCCCGGACAGGTAGTACACGGTCGCGAGGTTCACGGTGTCGACCGCGGTCGAGCCCTTGAACATCTGGCCGATCATCGTGCCGTACGCCTGCAGCGGGTCGGCCCCGGAGATGATCAGCGCGATCGCCGACAGCAGCACCGCGAAGACGATCGCGAGCAGCGGCGGCAGCAGTTTCGTGCGCCAGGAAGTCATTCGTCGTCACCCTCTCCCGCGCCGGTCATCGCCGAGCCCAGTTCCTGCGGCGTCACGGTGGCGGGGTCGGCCTCGGTGACGAGCCGCCCGCGCAGCATGACGCGGATCGTGTCCGACAGGCCGATCAGCTCGTCGAGGTCGGCGGAGATGAGCAGCACGGCGAGGCCGGCGGCCCGGGCCTGGCGGAGGTTCTCCCAGATCAGCGCCTGCGCGCCGACGTCGACGCCGCGCGTCGGGTGCGACGCGATGAGCAGCACCGGGGCGCCCGACAGCTCGCGCCCGACGATCAGCTTCTGCTGGTTGCCACCCGAGAGCGCCGCGGCCGGGACGTCGATGCCGGGCGTGCGGACGTCGTAGTCGCGCACGATCCGCTCGGTGTCGGCGCGGGCGCCCGCGATGTCGAGCAACTGTCCTTTCGAGACCGGTTCGCGGGTCTGGTAGCCGAGGATCCGGTTGACCCACAACGGTTGCGTGAGCAGCAGGCTGTGCCGGGTGCGGTCCTCGGCGATGTAGCCGATGCCGGCCTCGCGCCGCGCCAGCGTCCCCGCCTTGGTGATGTCCCGGGCCTTGCCGTCGGCGTCCACCAACTCGATGGTGCCGCCCGAAGGCTTGCGCATGCCCATGATGGTCTCGACGAGCTCGGTCTGCCCGTTGCCCTCGACCCCGGCGACGCCGAGCACCTCGCCCGCGTGCACGGTGAAGGAAACGTCGTCGAGCGCGTTGCGGTCCGAGCCCTCGGCGCCCAGCGTCAGCCCGGTCAGCCGCAGCACGGCCCGGTCGGTGACCGTGGATTCGCGGGTCTCCGGGCTCGGCAGCTCGGAGCCGACCATCATCTCCGCGAGCTCGTGGGAGGTGATGGTCTTCGGGTCGGCGGTGCCGACGGTGGTGCCGCGCCGGATGACCGTGACGGTGTCGGCGATCGCGCGGACCTCGTCGAGCTTGTGCGAAATGAAGAGGAAGGTGTAGCCGTCGGCCTTCATCTCCCGGACGGTCGCGAACAGCGCGTCGACCTCCTGCGGCACGAGCACGGCGGTCGGCTCGTCCAGGATGATGATCTTCGCCCCGCGGTAGAGCACCTTGACGATCTCGACGCGCTGGCGGTCGGCGACGCCGAGCTCCTCCAGCAGCGTGTCCGGCTTGGCGTGCAGGCCGGTCCGCTCGGCGAGCTCGGCCAGCCGCGCGCGGGCGGCCCGGCCGATGCCGTGCAGCCCCTCGGCGCCGAGGAACACGTTCTCGCCGACGGTGAGGTTGTCGGCCAGCATGAAGTGCTGGTGCACCATGCCGATGCCGGCGCGGATGGCGTCCTGCGGGTTGCGCAGCTTCACCTCTTCGCCGTTGATCGCGATCGTGCCCTCGTCCGGCGGCTGCATGCCGTAGAGGATCTTCATCAGGGTGGACTTGCCGGCGCCGTTCTCGCCACAGATGGCGTGCACCTCGCCGGCGGCGACGGTGAGGTTGACGTCGGAGTTGGCCACCACGCCGGGAAAGCGCTTGGTGATCCCGGTCAGCTGGACGGCGGGCGCGCCCCGGTCGGGGACGGCCTCGGCCGGGGCCTCGGCTGTGCTCATGGGCGGGAGAATTCCATCTCTGTCAAAACACGTGAGGGCTCGGAGGGGACATCCCCTCCGAGCCCTGTCCGCGTTGTCAGCTACTTCTGCGGCTTGTCCGAAACGGTGATCGCGCCCGAGATGATCTGGGCCTTGTAGCCCTCCAGGACGTCCTTGATGTCGTCGACCTTGCCACCGGAGGTGGCGTAGCCGACGCCGTCGACCTTGAGGTCGAACCGCTTCGGCAGGACCGTCAGGTCACCCTTGGCGACGGCCTGGATGTAGTCGAACACCGCGACGTCGACGCGCTTGAGCATGGACGTGATGATGACGTCCTTGTCGGCGGCGACGGTCTTCTGGTTGTACTGGTCGGAGTCGACCCCGATGGCCAGCGCGTTGCCCGCCTTGGCGGCGTCGAAGACGCCCTTGCCCGAGGCGCCGGCGGCGTGGTAGATCACGTCCGCGCCCTTGGCGATCTCGGCCGCGGCCTTGGCGTTGCCCTTCGGCGGGTCCTGGAACCCGGAGAAGTCACCGGCCGGCGTGAGGTACTCGTCCTCGATCTTGACCTTGCTCGAGACGGTCTTCGCGCCCTGCAGGAAGCCGGCCTCGAACTTCTGGATCAGCGGGGTGTTGACACCGCCGACGAAGCCGATGTGGCAGCTCTTGCTCTTGTACGCGGCGGCGACGCCGGCCAGGAACGAGCCCTGCTCCTCGGCGAAGACGAGCGGCGTCACGTTCGGCAGCGTGATCGAATCGTCGTCCACGATCGCGAACTTCGTGTTCGGGTACTTCGTGGCGACGGCCTTGACCGCGTCCGCGTAGGCGAAGCCGACCGCGACGATCGGGTTCATGCCCGAGGCGGCCATCTGGTCGAGGCGCTGCTGCTTGGCCGACTCGGCCTCGCTGGCGCTGGCGGTGCTCTCGTTGACCGTCGTGACGCCCAGGTCGCTCTTCGCCTTGTCGGTGCCCGCGGCGGCGGCGTCGTTGAACGACGCGTCACCCCGGCCGCCGACGTCGAAGGCCAGGCCGATCTTCAGCTTGCTGCCGTCGACCTTGCCACTGGCGGCGGTGCTGCTCGACGCGGCGGCGGGCGCGGCGGGCGGCTTCTGCGCGGTAACGCAGTCGGAGCCGCCCGACGAAGGCGCGGCGCTGTTGTTGCTGCTGCCACCGCTCGAGTCCTTGGCGCACCCGGCCAGGGCGAGCACCCCGGCCATGGCCGCGGCGGCCAGCGCGGTTCCACGCATGCGACGCAACGTGTGTCTCCCTCCCCGCTGATCCAGCGGATGGTCAAGAGCACGACCCGGCCCACTGCCGGGTCGACCGCCAGACCGTACCCAACGGACAGGAATGCGCCATAGGAACGGCACGCTACGTAACACAAACGTTTACTCAGCAGCCCCTCGCGCGACGAACTGGATACCGCCCGTGATCATCCGAACGGCCCAGAGCTTGGCGCGAAAAGGTGGCGGCGAACGCCGCTACCACGGCATTCAGTGCCCTGGTAGCGGCTTACGTCGGCCATTCGGGGTGCTCAGGCACACCCGGTCGCGCCCGGCGGGGCCGGGCAAAGACGGGCGGTGAATCCGCCGTTCGCGGCCACCGGGACGGTGAGCACACTGTCGGCCGTCACGCGCTGTGTCGTGACCTGGAGCTGCCCGTCGGCGCCGTCGCCGTAGACCTCGGCCAGCCAGTCACCCGGCGGGAGGAAGCCCAGTGCTGCGTCGAGCCGCGTGGCCGGACCCGCGTGCAGCGCTCCGACGTACCACTGCGTGCCGCTGCGGCGGGCCAGCACCGCGAGCTTCCCCGGGTCGCCGGCCAGCAGTTTCGTGTCGTCCCACGCCGTCGGGATGCCCTTGAGCAGCCGCTCGGCGGCGGGGTGGGCGTCGTAGCTCGCGACGCTGTCGGCGAAGTGCTGGACGCCGGACTCGAACAGCACGGAGAGAGCCAGCTCGCCGCCGTCGCTGGTCGGGCGGACGCCGGTGAAGGTGACCGGCGTGAAGTCCATCGAGCCGGACAGGTTCCGCGTGAACGGCAGCGTCAGGTAGTGCTCGATCGGGAACGGCTCGCGCCCGGGCTTCGGCTTCGTGCCCTCGGCGCCCTTCACCGCTTCGACGCTCATCACGTTCGGCCAGGTCCGCTGGATGCCGCGCGGGATCGGCGCGCCGTGGAAGTTCACCATCAGGTGGTACTTCGCGGCGGCGGCGAGCACGGCGTCGTACCAGCGCGTGCGGTCCTGGCGTTCGGACTCGACGAAGTCGATCTTCAGCCCGGCGACGCCCCAGTCGGCGTACTGCTTGAAGTTCTTCTCGCGCTCGCTGTCGGTGTCGGTGATCTTCGCGTCCGCCCAGAGCCAGATGCCGACGTGGCGCGCTTTCGCGTACGCGACCAGATCGGGCACCCACGCGGCGTTCCAGCCGGCGTCGACCAGGTTGTACGCCCAGCCCTCCTTCGCCGCCAGGTCGACGTACTTCTCCTGCAGCGCCAGGTCGCCGGTGCCTTCCGACCACCACGACCACGCGCCCGCGCCCGGCTTGATCCACGACGTGTCGGCGATCTTCGCCGGGCTCGCGAGGTCGGTGCTGAGGTCGGACTGCGTCACCGTCGCCAGGTCGCCGACGATCATCGCGCGCCACGGCGTGGACAGGGGTCCTTTCGCGACTTCCGCCGGGTCGCCGAGGGTCAGCTGGAAGCGGTGCTGCGGGGTGAGCGTCAGCCGGGAGCCCGCGTAGCTGCCGTTCAGGTCGGACTCGAGCACGGACAGCCAGGTGTCGCCGACGTGGAACAGCGCCGGGTAGCCGTACTCGACCGGGTCCTGCTGCGCGACCGGCTGGTGGACGTGGATGCTCTCGTAGTCGCTGCGGCCGTTGTCGAACGGCAGCAGGAAGGAGTCGGCGGTCTGCGGGACGGCGTACTCCGACGCCTCGCGCACGATCGTCACCCACTTCGGGGTGTCGAAGACGTACCGGTAGGCGACGCCGTCGCGCGACACCCGGAAGACGACGTCGAAGGTGCCGCCGGGGCCCTTGACGGTCAGCGTGGTCTCGGCGGCGTCGTAGGTGTGCCGCAGGCGTTTGCCGGTGGTGGTCGTGTACTCCTCGTGGACGGGCCGCTGGCTGAAGCCGGTGACCTTCAGGCCGCGGGTCAGGTCGCCGTTCTCCGTCTCGACGCCGAGCGCGGACGGCTCCAGCACCGTCGTCGCGCCGCGGGTGACCGCCAGCGTGAGCTTTCCCTGATCCAGTGCGACGTGCGCTTCCGGCGTGGGCGCGAGGGACGCGCCCGGCGCGGTGAGCGTCCAGGAGGTCACGGGCGCGGGCTGCCCGGCGGCCGGCAGCCCGACCAGCGCCACCCCGACGGCCAAGGCGGCCGCGGTCGAGAGCGTTTTCATGCGAAGTCCCTTCAGGCGCAGGTGAGCCGGGCGCCGGCCCAGTCGCTGCGGTCGTAGGAGTTGCCGTCGCCGCCGTCGGTGATCGCCAGGCGCAGGTACTGGGCGCCGTGCAGGTCGGCGGTCAGCGGGAGCGCCGGGTCCTGCCACGTCCGGACGCCGGTGGCGGCGACGCGGGTGCCGTCCGCGTAGATCTCGAACGTCGCCGAGCCCTGCTTGTTCGTCGCCTCGCGTTCGTCGTCGACGCCGACGTCCGCGGTGAACGCCGTGCAGCGGCCGCCGAGGTAGAAGACGACTTCGCTGGGTGCGTGGGCCCCGAGTCCCTTCGGGTAGACGACGCCGTTGATGGTCAGCGGCTTGCCGTCGCCCGCCGGGATGCCGCCGTTGGACATGTCGCGCTCGACCGGGCCGTAGCCGTTCTTCTCCGCCGCCCAGCGCAGGTCGCTGGCCCAGGCCGGCGCCGTCGGCGGGGCGGCGGGCACGGTCAGCCGCTGCGCACCGGTCCAGCTCACCTGGCCGAACCCGAGCGTGCGGTAGGTGACGCCGCCGCTCAGGACCGCCGTGGTGCCTTCGGTTCCCGGCGGCGGAGTGACCCGCCAGCGTCCTACCGCCACGTCGCCGGTTCCGAGCACGAACGCGCGCGGCCGGGCCACCTGCTCGACGCGCCAGCCCGCGGGCGCGGTCAGCGTGACGCGCGGGTCGAAGACCGGGACGCGCGCTTCGTCGGTCGCGGACACCGTGACCTCGAACGGCTTCCCGGCCGGGGTGATCTCCCCGGGCACGCCCGGCACCGGCGCGGCCAGCTCGACGCCGGTGCTCACCAGCGGCGCGTCCTTCAGCCAGGCGCCGCCCGTGTGAACCCGGTAGACGACCGTCGCGTGGGGCGGGACGACCGCGGAGACGCGGCCGGCGGTCTGGAGATCGCGGTGGGTCCAGAGGTCGCGGGCGGAGTACCCGGCGGCCTTCGGCAGGCCCACGGCGGCCGCGGTGGTGCCGATGTCCGCGCTCGAGGTCGTCTCGTTGAAGAGCGCGACCGCGACGTCGCCGTTCGCGAGCGGCTTGGCGAAAACCCAGTGACCGTCCTGGTTGGACAGCACGCGCGCCTGGACGCCGCGGCGGTCCTGGTCGAGCGCGATGACCTCGGCGTTGCGCAGCACGTCGAAGTTCTCCGGCGAGACCTTCCGGAGGTCGGCGCCGATGAGCAGCGGCGCGGCCATCATGGCCCACAGCGAGAAGTGCGACCGGTACTCCTCGGTCGTCATGCCGCCGTTGCCGACCTCCAGCATGTCGGGGTCGTTCCAGTGGCCCGGCCCGGCGTACGGCGCGAGCGGCGCGTTCGCCTTCAGGATCTGGACCATCTTCGCCCAGTTGTCCTTGATGTCGCCGGTCGTGCGCCACAGGTGCCCGACGTCGGCACCCCACTCCCACGGCTTGTTCTCGCCCCATTCGCACAGCGAGTACACGATCGGGCGACCCGTCTTCGCCAGCGCGTCGCGCATCTTCGGGTAGCGCTCGAGCGCGGGGCGGCCGTCGTTGTTGCAGTTGTCGTACTTGAGGTAGTCGACACCCCAGTCCGCGAACGTCTGCGCGTCGACGTCTTCGTGGTCGAGCGCGCCCGGCTGGGTCTTCGCGCAGGTCAGCGTGCCCGCGCTGGTGTAGATGCCGAACTTGAGGCCCTTGGCGTGGACGTAGTCGGCGAGTGCCTTCATCCCGCTCGGGAAGCGCGCCTTGTTCGCCTGCATCCGGCCGTCGGCGTCGCGGACCGGCTCGGCCCAGCAGTCGTCGACGTTGACGTACTGGTAGCCGGCGGCTTTCAGGCCCTGGGCGACGAAGATGTCGGCGGTGTCGCGGATGATCCGCTCGTCGACCGCGCAGCCGGTGGTGTTCCAGTTGTTGAAGCCCATCGGCGGCGTGAGAGCCAGTCCGTCGGGCAGTGCCTGTGCGGGCGTGACCACCGCCACGGGAAGCAGGGCCGCGACGGCCATCACCAAGCCGAGTCGTCTCACCAGAACGTCACCCCATCGTGAGAGATCCGATGTATGCGTGAGCGACAGTAGGAATGGCCGGGCGGTTGGTCAACAACAAACCGTCTGTACCAGTCTTTCGGCCTAGTGCATCAGATATCAGATGTCGCAGAGGTCGGACCTCAGGGGATCGTCGTCGACAGCGCGACCGCACGGCCGAGTGCGCTGCGCCACACCGCCGGGTGGCGGCGCGGGAGTACCGGTGTCTGGTCCATCACAGAGGGGAACCCGGAGGTGAGCCGCGTGCCGGGTGCGGGTCTAGCATCCGATTCATCCAGGCTCGATGACGTTGATCTCGGCACTGCCGCCGTCCCACGGCGACTGCGGACCTCACGGCCACCGGGCACATAGTCAGACGTTGGAGGCCGTTCACCGATGTCCACCACGGCGAGCACTGCCCCTGCGGCAGGGGCGAGCGATCGGGCGGGTGCCTCACGCCGGCAGGGGACCTTCTACCGGGGTGACCCCGGCATGTGGTCCTGGGTGCTGCACCGCATCACCGGCGTGCTCACATTCTTCTTCCTGTTCGTGCACGTGCTCGACACCGCGCTGGTGCGCGTGTCGCCGAACACCTACGACCAGGTCATCGAGACCTACAAGACCCCGATCGTCAACCTCCTCGAGGTCGGCCTGGTCGGTGCGGTCCTGTTCCACGCGCTCAACGGCATCCGCGTCATGCTGGTCGACTTCTGGTCGAAGGGCCCGAAGGTCCAGAAGGCGATGCTGTGGGTCATCGGCGTCGTCTGGGTGGTCGTGATGGTCCCCGGTGCGTTCTTCATGCTGAAGCGCACCGTCGAAACGCTCTTCGGGGGTAACTGACATGGCCGACCTCGCCCTCGCGAACCCCCGCGCGCCGAAGCGTCCCGCCGCCCGCCGGAGCAACTTCGAGCTCTACAGCTGGCTGTTCATGCGGATCTCCGGTCTCGCGCTGATCATCCTGGTGCTCGGCCACCTGCTGATCATGAACATCCTCGACGGCGGTGTGCACCGGATCAACTGGGGCTTCGTCGCCGGCCGCTGGGCCTCGCCGTTCTGGCAGTTCTGGGACCTCGCCATGCTCTGGCTGGCCGAGATCCACGGCGGCAACGGGCTGCGCACCATCATCGACGACTACGCGCGCAAGGACAGCACGCGGTTCTGGCTGAAGATCCTGCTGTACACGTCCATGGCGCTGATCCTGGCCGTCGGCACGATGGTGATCTTCACGTTCGACCCGAACATGCCCGCGAACTGACCCCGGAGACTTCCCACCATGCAGGTCCACAAGTACGACGTGGTGATCGTCGGCGCCGGCGGCGCCGGGATGCGCGCGGCCATCGAGTCCGGCCAGCGCGCCCGCACCGCGGTCCTCACCAAGCTCTACCCGACCCGGTCCCACACCGGCGCGGCCCAGGGCGGCATGTGCGCCGCGCTGGCGAACGTCGAAGAGGACAACTGGGAGTGGCACACCTTCGACACGATCAAGGGCGGCGACTACCTCGTCGACCAGGACGCGGCCGAGATCATGGCGAAGGAGGCCATCGACGCGGTCCTCGACCTCGAGAAGATGGGCCTGCCGTTCAACCGCACGCCCGAGGGCAAGATCGACCAGCGCCGCTTCGGCGGGCACACCCGTGACCACGGCAAGGCCGCGGTCCGCCGCGCCTGCTACGCCGCGGACCGCACCGGCCACATGATCCTCCAGACGCTGTACCAAAACTGCGTCAAGTACGGCACGGAGTTCTTCAACGAGTTCTACGTGCTCGACCTCGTCACCACCCCGGACGAGGACGGCAACCCGGTCGCGTCCGGCGTCGTCGCCTACGAGCTGGCCACCGGCGAGCTGCACGTCTTCCAGGCGAAGTCGATCGTGTTCGCCACCGGCGGCGCCGGCAAGATCTTCAAGACGACGTCGAACGCGCACACCCTGACCGGTGACGGCCTCGGCATCATCTTCCGCAAGGGCCTCCCGCTGGAGGACATGGAGTTCTTCCAGTTCCACCCGACCGGCCTCGCGGGCCTGGGGATCCTGATTTCCGAGGCCGTCCGCGGCGAGGGCGGGATCCTGCGCAACGCGTCCGGCGAGCGGTTCATGGAGCGCTACGCCCCCACCATCAAGGACCTCGCCCCGCGCGACATCGTGGCGCGGTCGATGGTGCAGGAAGTGCTGCAGGGCCGGGGGTGCGGGCCGAACAAGGACTACGTCGTCCTGGACGTCACGCACATCCCCGAGGAAACGCTGAACGCGAAGCTCCCGGACATCATGGAGTTCTCCCGGACCTACCTGGGCGTCGACCCGGTGAAGGAGCCGGTGCCGGTGTTCCCGACCTGCCACTACGTGATGGGCGGCATCCCGACCAACATCCACGGCGAAGCGCTGCGGGACAACGAGAACGTCATCCCCGGCCTGTACGCCGCGGGCGAGGTCGCGTGCGTGTCGGTGCACGGCTCGAACCGCCTGGGCACGAACTCGCTGCTGGACATCAACGTGTTCGGCCGCCGCGCCGGCATCGCCGCCGCGGAGTACGCGCTGGCGCACGAGCACGTCGAGCTGCCGGAGAACCCGACCACGCTGGTCGAGGAGCAGCTGGCGGGCCTCCTGTCGGAGCACGGCGACGAGCGCGTCGCCGACATCCGCAAGGAAATGCAGCAGACGATGGACTCGCACGCGTCGGTGTACCGGACCGAGGACACGCTGAAGCAGGCGCTGACCGACGTCCAGGCGCTGAAGGCGCGTTACCAGCGGATCACCGTGGCGGACAAGGGCAAGCGGTACAACACCGACCTCCTGGAAGCCGTCGAGCTGGGCTTCCTGCTGGAGCTGGCCGAGGTGCTCGTGGTGGGCGCGCTGGCGCGCAAGGAGTCCCGCGGCGGCCACGCCCGCGAGGACTACCCGAACCGCGACGACACGAACTTCATGCGGCACACCATGGCCTACAAGCAGGGCTCCGGTTTGTCGTCCGACATCCGGCTGGACTACAAGCCGGTCACCTTCACCCGCTACGAGCCGATGGAGCGGAAGTACTGATGACTGCGGCAACCACTGAAGACGCTCCGGCCGCTTCGGACGAACACACCCCGATCACGGTCACCCTGAAGATCCTCCGGTTCAACCCGGAGGTGGATTCGGAGCCGCACTGGGAGTCCTACGACGTCCCGGCCCAGCGCACCGACCGGCTGCTGAACCTGCTGTTCTACGTCAAGGACTACATCGACGGCACGTTCTCGTTCCGCCGGTCGTGCGCCCACGGCGTGTGCGGGTCCGACGCGATGCAGATCAACGGCATCAACCGGCTGGCGTGCAAGGTGCTGATGAAGGACCTGCTGGAAAAGAACGGCAAGCCGACGGTGATCACGATCGCGCCGATCAAGGGCCTGACGACGTTGAAGGACCTGTACGTCGACATGGACCCGTTCTTCGAGGCGTACCGCGCGATCAAGCCGTACCTGATCACGTACGGCAACGAGCCGACGCGCGAGCGGATCCAGTCCCAGGCGGACCGCGACCGCTTCGACGACACGACGAAGTGCATCCTCTGCGCCTGCTGCACATCTTCGTGCCCGGTGTACTGGAACGACGGCTCGTACTTCGGCCCGGCGGCGATCGTGAACGCCCACCGGTTCATCTTCGACTCCCGCGACGAGGGAGCCGAGGAGCGCCTGGACATCCTCAACGACGGCGAGGGCGTCTGGCGCTGCCGGACGACGTTCAACTGCACGGACGCCTGCCCGCGCGGGATCCAGGTGACCAAGGCGATCCAGGAAGTGAAGCGCGCCCTGCTCTTCAAGCGCGTCTGAGTTTTCCGCAACACCGAAGGGCCCTCCGGCGACTATCCCGGAGGGCCCTTTGCCGTTCTTTTGTCCTGGGCAACGATCTGGGGCTCGGCTAACCTGAAGGGTCGACGCCGATTACAGGATGCGAGCGCATGGGTGCAGGTTCGGATATCCGCAGGATTGTTTCCCGCAGACTGACACCCCTCGTCGCAGAACTCGAAGAACACGTCTTCCGCTATGGCTATTTCCGGTCTCTCACCGGGGCACTCGCCTCACTCGGCACCGTCGGCCTGCTCGGCCAGGTCCTCGGCCTGACCTGGCTGCGCGTCACGTTCGCGACACTGGCCGCCGGCATGTTCGTGCTGGTGAGCGCCCTTTCCTTCGCGGGCACCCAACGCCTTCGCGGCAAAGTCGACCACATCGAACAACTCCTCCACACCTACGCCGACCACATGCGGTCCAGCTCTCCGCTGTCGGTGCGCGAATGGCGGCAGGAAGTCGTCATCGAAGAAAACGGCGACGCACACTGCCGCCGGGACCTGGTGCTCGACGCCGCGTCCAACGGGACGCTCAGGTACGTGTCGGTCAACCTGGTCTACTACGGCACCACTCGCCTGACCAACCGCGACCGGCGCAAGGTCCGGTGCCGCGCCTACCACGCCGGTGAAGACAACGCCGACGAGCGGACCCGGGCCAACGCCACGTCGGTCTGGACGTTCAGCCAAGGCGGGAAGCCGAAGCTGGAGATCTACATCCACCTGGGCACGGTGGTCCAGGCCGGTGACCTGATCACCGTCGAATGGGACTGGCCCGGCTATTCGGCCGACCTGATGAACGGCACCGCCCCGGAAGGCTTCGACGTGCTGTTCAACAAGGAGATCGGCAAGTTCGAGCACCGGGTGGTCTTCCGGAACATCCGGGTGCCCGCCGCCTTCAAGGTGCGCAACCAGAACGCGCAGAACCTGCAACGCCACCGGATCGGGCAGGACATCGTGGTCGAGTTCTCGGCGGAAACACCCGAGATGGACACCAGGATGGGATTCATCGCCGACTACTCGCAGAGCTGAGAAAAAAACGCCCGGACCCCCTGTGGCGGTCCGGGCGAAGGGCTGGCCTGATCGAAGGGATCAGTTGCCGCCCGTCTCGGAGCCGCCTGACATGGAAATCCATTCCTGAACCACTGCGGGGACAATGACTCATTGCTCGGGCCGTTGGTCCGGTCAGGTTACACCGACTCCGGGGTGAAGTCTTCTTCGATGTACACCCGGTCAAGTGATCCTTACCGAAGGTACGCCAACCCAGTGAAAAGCCTCCCCGCTCGGCTGGGCGGGGAGGCTTTTCCGATGTGCTTACCGGACCGCGTCCAGTGCGTCGACCAGGCCGTGGCCGTAATACGTGTTGTCGCGCTTCGGCCCCGTGCACTCCGTGTCGCCGACCGGGCACGCCACCGCGTCGGCCTCACCGGTCAGCAGCCGCGCCAGCAGCCAAGGCGGTGTCCCCCGGAACCGCGAAGCCAGCAAAGCCGCCACCCCAGCCGCGTGCGGGGACGCCATCGACGTTCCGCACTTCGAGCCGTACAGCCCACCGAACACCGTCGACGACAGCGGGCAGGCCGGGCCGGAGCCGTCAGGCGGGGTCTGCGCGAAGTCCCCGCCTGGCGCCGTGACGTCGATCGACCCGTAGTTGCTGAACGACGACTTCGTGCCCGCGTAGCCCACCGATGACACCGTCACGACCCCGTCGATCGCCTTCGGGAGGATGCCGCACGACGCGTCCACCGGGTGGGGCCGGTTCGGGTCCGTCGTCTGCGTGCGTGTGTCGAAGCCCGAGTTGCCCGCCGCCGAGATGTTCAGGACTCCGTGGCGCGTCGAGAACTCGATCGCGCGACGCACTGCCTCGAAAGCCGCCGCGTCGCCCGGCTCGTGCGAGCAGAAGAACATGCCCGGGTCGATGTAGTAGCTGTTGTTCGTCACCGGGAAGCCGTGCTCAGCGGCCCAGACGAAGCCGCAGACCGCCGACTCCGGGAAGATGTAGCCGTCGTCGTTCACGACCTTCACCGAGGCCAGGCGCACGCCCGGCGCGATGCCCGTGAAGCCGGCCGCCGGGTCCTTGCCCGCGATCGTGCCCGCCACGTGCGTTCCGTGGTCGGACGTCGTCGGGGCCCACGAGGCCGGCGTGCGGTCCGGAGCACCCGTCACGCACCCCGCCGAAGCGGCAGGCGAGACGGCCGCGCGCAGGGCCGGGTGCGTCGCGTCGATGCCCGAGTCGAGCACACCGACGGTCACCGAAGAGCTGCCTTGGTACTTCTTGTTCGCCTCGGGCGCGTGGATCGCCTTCATGTCCCACTGCTGCGCCGACAGGTCACCCGCGGCGGCCGTGGTCCGCGTGTCCTCCAAGGTCCGCACCGCGCCCAGGGAGCGAGCCGCGGCACCCGAAGAAGAGGCCACGTCCTTGCCGCCCGAATACGCCCGGTAGACGCCGATCTTCTGCTGGAAGTCCGCGTTGCGCGAGCTGGCGATCGCGACGCCGATCTCGCCGTAGTACGCCACCTTCGTGCCGCACTTGGCCGCCAGCTCCTTGTCGACGGCCGAAGCGCGCGTGCCCGGCTGGTAGGTCACCACGTACGTGTACGGCGTGCTCGTCGTGTCACACGCGGCCGGTGCGGCCTCGGCGGCCGGTGCCGCGGCGAACAGGCCGCCCGCGACGACCAGCACGAGCGGGGCTGCCATTCGGCGTAAACGGGACATTCCACCTCCAGAGTCGGTGTCAACCTAAACCGGCCCCGGAGACCGCGCCACCGACCAAAGTCAGGAGGAGGCCCGCGACGAAGCACGCACCCCGCGCCAGCCCAGCACGCCGATGATCGTGCCGAGCACGAACGACACGACCGTCAGCACCGCGTGCACCACGAAGTACGCCGTGGGCGAATGGTCAGGGGTCCAGGACTGGTCGCTGGCCCACAGGTTCTTGGCGAACGTGATCCAGATGATCCAGGACCACACGCCGAAGGCCAGCAGGAACAATGAGGTGCCTCGCGAAATGCGCATGCCCCTGAGTATGCGACCCGCGCCTCGGCGCTAGATTGCGTGGGTGCACTCCGCTGTCTCCCGGTCGCTCAAGGTCCTCACGACGACGCTCGCCGCCGCCCTCCTGGCCCTGAGCACCCCGGCCTTCGCGGCCCCGGCGCCGCAGCAGGGCCAGTGCGCGAACCGCCAGGCCCCGCCGGCCCCGGTCGACACGTCCGAGAAGCCCGCGCCCGGCAAGCCGGTCCCGCCCCCGCTGGCCGTGCCCGCCGTCCCGGTCGGCGGCCCGCGGATGGCCGAGTGCGGCCTGGTCACCCCGGAGGGCGCGCTCAATCCGCCGGACGGCAACACCGCGGCGTCGTGGGTGGTGCAGGACCTCGACACCGGCGCGGTCGTCGCGGCGAAGGACCCGCACGCCCGCGAACGGCCCGCGTCGCTGATCAAGACGCTGTTCGCGCTCGTCGTCGTCACCCAGCTGAACCCGCAGCAGGTGCTCGTCGCGACGAAGGAAGACGCCGAGCAGGAGTGCACGTGCGTCGGCCTGGTCGCCGGCGGCCAGTACACGGTCGACCAGCTGCTGCACGGCCTGCTGATGCACTCGGGCAACGACGTCGCGCACGCGTTCGCCACGGCGCTCGGCGGGGTCGACTCCGCGGTCGCCAAGATGAACGCGCTGGCGGCCCGCATCGGCGCGCAAGACACGCGCACCGCGACGCCGTCGGGGCTCGACGGGCCGGGCATGTCGACCTCGGCCTACGACCTGAGCCTGATCTTCCACTACGCGATGAAGCAGCCGGAGTTCGCGAAGGTCGTCTCGACGAAGAACTTCGAGATCCCGGCGACCGGCGGCAAGCCGGCCATCCCGATCTTCAACGACAACAAGCTGCTCGGCGTCTACCCCGGCTTCCTCGGCGGCAAGACCGGCTTCACCGACGACGCCCGCCACACCTACGTCGGCGCGGCGCAGCAGAAGGGCAAGCGGCTCGCGGTCGTCATGATGCGCGCCGAGCAGAAGCCGACGAAGGTGGTCGACCAGGCCGCGAAGCTGCTCGACTACGGCTTCGCGCTGGAGGCCGACCGCGCCGTGCCGGTCGGCCAGATCAGCTACCAGGCCCCGGTGACGACGCCGGCGAGCGGCGACTCGTCCGTGCTCGCCGACGGCGGGACCGGCAACAGCGGGACGTCCTCGGCCGCGGCCGCCGCCAAGGAGGACCCGTTCGGCACCACCGGCTGGATCATCACGCTGGTGGTGTTCCTGATCATCGTCGGCGGGTTCGTGGTCGGGCACCAGCGCAGGAAGGCCGCCGGCTAGCGGAAGCCGGGGCCGGCCTCGGGGGTTACCCGGTCCGTGGTGATCGCGCCGCCGCAGTGTCCACAAGCGACATACGTTTCGGCGACCTCGCCACAGTCCTTGTGCCGCAACAGGATCGGCGGTCCCTCCGGACCGGCCAGGTGCTTGTCGCCCCACTGCATGAGCGTGACGACGGCGCCGAAGAGGTCCCGCCCGGCCCGCGTCAGCTGGTACTCGGGCCGGTCGGGGGCCACTTCGACGCGGTCGAGCACGCCCGCGTCGACGAGGGTCTTGAGCCGGGCGGACAACGTCGGGCGCGGGATCGAGAGGTTGCGCGCGAACTCGCCGTAGCGGCGCACACCGAAGAACGTCTCGCGCAGGATGAGCAGGCTCCACCGCTCGCCGACCAGGTCGAGGGCCCGTCCGACCGAGTCCGCCGTGAACCGGTGGCCGAGGTCGTTCACAGCTGCTCCGTGCGGGCCGGGACGCCGAGCAGCAGCTTGCCGGACAGCTCGTAGCTGGCCGGGTTGACCTGGAAGTGGGCGGTCGCCGTGTGGGCGTCGCGGAAGCGGCGCTGCAACGGCGAAGTCTCGTAGATCGCCGCGCCGCCGCCCAGGTCGTACATGGTTTCCGCGACCTTCGCGGCGGTGCGCGTGACGTGCGTGGCGGCCAGCCGCAGGCCCAGCTTGAGCGCGTCCGGCACCGGTTCGGTGCCCCGCGCGGCCTGCCAGGCGTCGTCGATACTGGTGTAGAACAACAGCCGCGCCGCGCGCAGGGCGGCTTCGGCCTCCGCGACGGCGGCCTGGGTCTGTGACCGCTCGGCCAGCGACCGGCTGGAGCCGAGGGGCTTGCGCGTCGAGGCGAGCTCGACGAGGTCGTCGATCGCCCCGCGCGCGTTGCCGAGTGCGGCCGCCGCGACCGACAGCGCGAAGAAGCCGAAGAGCGGGAAGCGGTGGAGCGCGACAGCGCCCGCGGGCGGCCCGCCCATGACCGAGAAGACGCGGTGCCCGGGCACGAAGAGCGCGTCGGCCACGCAGTCGTGACTGCCGGTGCCGCGCAGGCCGTTCGTGTGCCAGGTGTCGAGCACCTCGATCTCGGCCTTCGGCAACGCGGCGACGTACAAGGCGCTCTCGTGCACGAAGCCGGCGAAGAGCCAGTCGCAGTGCGGGATGCCGCTGCAGAACGCCCAGCGGCCGGAGACGACGTAACCGCCGTCGACCTTCTCGCCGATGCCGCGCGGCGCCCAGACGCCCGCGGCGACCGTGCGCGGGTCGCCGAAGACCTCCTCGGCGCACTTCGGCGGGGCGTAGGCCGAGAGCAGGCTGCTCGTCACGGCGATCGAGACGCACCAGCCGGCCGAGGCGTCGCCGCGCGCGACCGTCTCCGCTGTCTCGAGGCTGAGGGCGGGTGGCGCTTCGGGGCCGCCCAGGTAGCCGGGGACGCCGCTGCGCAGGAGCTGGGCGTCGGTCAGCTTGGCGACCAGTTCGGCAGGCAGCGCCCGCTGCCGTTCGGTCACGGGCGCGAGCGACCGAGCGAGAGCGGCGCACTCGCGGGCGGCGTCCAGCATGAAACCTCCGGTTCAGATTTCTTACCGGTTCAGTTTCTTTACCGTGCAGCCCGCTGTCAAGACTTGCGCCGGCCCCCGAGCCACGCGAGCAGCGCTCCGGCGCTGAACGCCCCCGCGACGGCGCCGAGGCCGGGCCCGCGCTGCACGGTGACGCTCTGCTCGAGCCGCACCGGCGGCGGAGGTGCGACGACCGTGCGCTGGTTCTCCTTGGCCGTCGCGGTCCAGGCCGTGATGAGCAGCAGGAAGCGCGAGACGAGGTTCGCGAACACGAGCAGGCCGATGACCGGCCCGAACAGCGCCGCCGACGGCGACTTCGTGACGCTGGCCAGGTAGATCGAGCCGACCTGCTGCAGGATGACGAACCCGATGGCGGCGACCACGGCGCCCTTGACGGCACTGCGCAGCGCGACCTGCTCCCGCGGCAGCCGCGCGATCACCCACAGGAAGACGAGGGTGTTGGCGAGCAGGCCTAGCACGATCGTCGCCACGCGGAGCAGGAAGTTCGCCCAGGCGGCCTGGTCGAGCCCGACCAGCTTGAGCAGGAAGTGCCCCACGCCGCCCCCGACCGCGGTGAGCGCGAACGACACGATGAGCGCGACGCCGAGGCCGATGAGCGCGACGAGGTCCTTGAGCGTCTGCTTGACGACCGGCTGCGGCTGCTTCTCCTGGCCCCACTGCGCGGTGAGCGCGTCGCGGAGGTTCGACATCCAGCCGATGCCGGAGTAGAGGGCGATGAGCAGGCCGAAGATCCCGATCCCGCTGCCGGAGTCGAGCGCCCCGTTGACGATGCTCTCGACGAGCTTCTGCAGGCCTGCCGGCACGGAGTTGTTGATCCCGTTGGTGATCTTGTCGATGATCGTCTTGTCGTGGTTGACGACCAGCCCGACCACGGCGAAGGCGACCATGAACAGCGGGAAGACGGACAGCACGCTGAAGTAGGTGATGGCGGCGGCGTAGTGGTTGCCGTACCGCTCGCCGAAGGCCTCGTTCGCCCGGATCAGGTGATCGAGCCACGGGTACTTCCGCCGCAGCCGCGGCAGGAGCTTTTCCTTCGTTTCTTCGTTCGCCACTGTGAAACGCTAACCACGCCCGGTGACTCCCGCAACGCGAGCGGCTCACGTGAGGGAGGCGAGGAAGGCCTGGTAAGTGGTCTCCCCGCCGAGAATCGACGCCCGTGGCCGCGTCGACGCGTACTCGACCACGCGCTCGTAAGCCGCCGCGAGGGCTTCCTCGGTGAGCGGCTCGACCGTCTCGATCTCCGACGAACGCCGTCCCGCGAACCGTCGGCGAGTCTCTTCGAGTCCCGGCAGCAGCACGATCTCGTGGAAGCTCGCCCCGGTCTCGCCGGCCAGCGCTTCGAGCCGCTCGGCGAACCCCGGCCGGGCCAGCAGCTGCGGCACCACGACGTCGTGCCCCGCCGACAGGTGCGTACGCGCCGCCGCGAGCGTGATCTCTCGCGCCAGCAGCCCCGCCTCGCCCGGCGATGATCGCCAGCCGCCGATCATCGCTCGGACCCGGTCCACGTCCAGGGCCAGCGCCGGCGGGTGGTCGCCGGCGTAGCGGCGGGCCACGGTCGACTTGCCGCTGCCCGGCGGGCCGTTCAGCAGGATCAGCTTCACCGCACCGGCGGCAGGAAACCGATCCGCTGGTACGTCTTGGCCAGCGTCTTCGAGGCCACGTCGCGAGCCCGCTCCGCACCGGCGGCGAGGACCTTGTCCAGCTCCGCGACATCGTCCAAATAGGACTTCGCGCGCTCCTGGATCGGGGTCACCCACTCGACGAAGACCTCGCCGAGGTCCTTCTTCAGGTCGCCGTAGCCCTTGCCGTCGTAGGCCGCTTCGAGGTCGGCGATCGTCCGGTCGGTCAGGGCCGAGTAGATGGTCAGCAGGTTGGAGACGCCCGCTTTGTGCTCGGTGTCGAACTTGACCTCGCGGCCGGTGTCCGTGACGGCCGAGCGGATCTTCTTCGCCGAGCGCTTCGGGTCTTCGAGCAGCTCGATGAGGCCGTTGGCGCTGGAGGCCGACTTGCTCATCTTGGCCGTCGGGTCCTGGAGGTCGTAGATCTTCGCCGTGTCCTTGATGATGTACGGCTCCGGCACGACGAACGTCTTGCCCAGCCGGTTGTTGAAGCGCTGCGCGAGGTCGCGCGTGAGCTCCAGGTGCTGGCGCTGGTCCTCGCCAACCGGGACGGCGTCCGCGCGGTAGAGCAGGATGTCCGCGGCCTGCAGGACCGGGTAGGTGAAGAGGCCGACGCTGGAGCGGTCGGAGCCCTGCTTCGCGGACTTGTCCTTGAACTGCGTCATCCGGCCGGCCTCGCCGAAGCCGGTCTGGCATTCGAGGACCCAGCTCAGCTGGGCGTGCTCCGGGACGTGGCTCTGCACGAAGAGCGCGGTGCGCTGCGGGTCGATGCCGATGGCCAGCAGCTGGGCGGCCGAGACGCGGGTGCGCTGCCGCAGCACCTTCGGCTCCTGCTCGACGGTGATCGCGTGCAGGTCGACCACGCTGTAGAAGCACTCGTGCGTGTCCTGCAGCCGCACCCACTGGCGCAGCGCGCCGAGGTAGTTGCCGAGGTGGAACGAGTCGGCGGTGGGCTGGATCCCCGACAGGACCCGCGGACGGCGTTCAGCGGCGACGGTCTGCTCTTCGGACACGGGAGGATTCTTCCAGGCCGGGCGGCGCGGCGGGCGCGGAGGGGGCGCAAGCTGGGAATTCTCCCAAGCCGCGACGCGCGCATGCGCCGACTCGCATGATCAGGAAGTCGACACCAGTGCTTGGAGGGTCGACACGCGTGATTGGAAGGTCGACACGCGTGGCTCAAGGGTCGACACGCGTGGCTCAAGGAGTCGGCGCGCGTGGCTCAAGGAGTCGGCGCGGCGCTGACCCAGGCCCAGCGCGGACCCCCAGCCTGGCGCGGCGAAGCGGCAGGCGCCGAGAGGTCAGGCGTGCGGGCGCTGGGTGAGGAACGGGCGGGTCGGCGTGGCGTCGGGCTCGCCGAGGACGGCTTCGGCCATGGCCGTGACAGGGCCGGGTGGTTCGGGGACGGCCGGGGCGGCCTCGGCGACCCGGGTCTTGCGGCGCTGACGCAGCACCCCCAGCGTCATGCCGACGATGCCGAGCGCAACCGCGACCAGCCCGACCGGGCCGAGCACGCCGAAGCTCTCCGCGTTGGCGTCGGCCTGCGCGGTCGTGACGTCGGCGAACGCGGTCCCGCCGCCGGCCAGCACCACCGCCGCCGGGACGAGCGCGAGCACCGCGCCCGCGCGGAATCCGCGCAGCGTGGACCGCATCAGGAGTTGACCTGGGTTGCGCACCGGAGTGCCTCCCGCGAGTGACGAGCGCTGTGACTCACCTAAGTGCTCACCCATTCGAGTGAGACGCTGCGTGCTACTGGTCAAAAAACTACCGAGCGTGTCAAGACCTGTCGGTAGTGATCGACTCGGGGGCCGAGAGTAGCGCCCAACCAGGACTACGGTCCGGGCGCCCCCAGGGTTCACTCCGATCGCCCAAGCGGGTGTTGCGGAGGACGGAACGCTCATACTCCGAGTAGAGCCTGGCCGATCCCTGTCCGGCCAGCCTTCACCCGTTCGTCGTAAAAACGCTTCACGCTGTGCCATTCGCCGCAGTGAGGACTGCTCCGATCGCGGCGTCTTACTCGGAAAACTTTTCACTCGATAGTGATTGGTCTATACCTCTTGGAGTAGCCCATTCGGCTCGGTCGGACCGCGCACGACCGGCGTGATCAAGAGGAGTTCCGAATGTCGATTACCCGGTTCCTGAAGCGCGCCGGAGTGGCGGTGAGCGCGCTCGCCGCGGCGAGCGCCGCCGTCGTACTGCCGGCCACCACCGCGTCCGCCGCGCCGGACGCCTCCTTCGTCGTCAGCGAGGCCCAGTTCAACCAGATCTTCCCCAACCGCAACAGCTTCTACACCTACAGCGGCCTCACCGACGCGCTGTCGGCCTACCCCGGCTTCGCCACCACCGGCGACGCCACCGTGCAGAAGCAGGAAGCGGCCGCGTTCCTGGCGAACGTCGACCACGAAACCGGCGGCCTCGTCTACATCGTCGAACAGAACACCGCCAACTACCCGCACTACTGCGACACCAGCCAGCCCTACGGCTGCCCCGCAGGCCAAGCCGCCTACTACGGCCGCGGCCCGATCCAGCTCAGCTGGAACTTCAACTACAAAGCCGCCGGCGACGCCCTCGGCATCGACCTGCTCGACAACCCCTACCAAGTCGAACAAAACGCCGCCGTCGCCTGGAAGACCGGCCTCTGGTACTGGAACACCCAGACCGGCCCAGGCACGATGACCCCGCACAACGCGATGGTCAACGGCAGCGGCTTCGGCGAAACGATCCGCAGCATCAACGGGTCCATCGAGTGCAACGGCGGCAACCCGGCGCAGGTGCAGAGCCGGATCGACAAGTACACGCAGATCACCGGGATCCTCGGGGTCCCGACGGGGGACAACCTCTCCTGCTGAGCCGGGCGCGGCGAAAGGGTCTTCCCGGCACACCGCCGGGGAGGCCCTTTTCGGTGTCAGGACTGGGGATCGAGGTGGTCCAGGAGCTTGCGCAGGACGTCGTCGAGCAGGCTTAAGTCCTTTCCGGACAGTCCGGACAGGAGTTCGGAGACGTTCGCGGTGTGCTCGGTCATCGCGGCGTCGACGGCGTCGAAACCCTGGTCCGTCAAGCGGATGCGGAAGCTGCGGCGGTCGTTCGGGTCCAGCGCGCGCTCGACGAACCCGGCCTTCTCCAGCCGGTCGAGGCGGCTCGTCATGCCGGCGCGGGACATCATCAGCGTCGCGGACAGCTCGGACGGGATCAGCGTGTAGGGCGGCCCGGACCGGCGCAGCGCCGCCAGGACGTCGAACTCGCCGCGCTGCAGGCCGAACTTGCCGAACACGCGCTCCTGCGCCGGGCCGAGCACGAGCGCCAGCCTGCCCATCCGGCCGGCCACGCCGATGGCGGTCAGGTCGAGGTCGGGGCGTTCGCGGTGCCAGGCCGACACGACGGCGTCGACGGCGTCTTCGTCACTCACGCCGACCACTCTATTCGACGTCAGCACTATTCGTCGCCTGATAGTTTGACAGCAAACTATCAGGCGTGGAACCATCCTGGGCATGACGACATTGCTGGTACGCCACGACGAAGCCGAGCAGCTCGGCTCGACCCCCGACACGATGACCCTGCTCGCGGACGTCTCCCAGACCGGCGGGCACCTGAGCACCAACCGCGCGTCCCTGGGCCGCGGGCGCGATGGCGCGACACCGCACTTCCACACCTCGTCGGCCGAGATGTTCTTCATGCTGGACGGGGAGCTGGAGGTCCTGAACGGCGAAGACGTCGTGACGATCCGGACCGGCGACCTGCTGTTCGTGCCGCCGCACACGAACCACGCGTTCGGCGCGACGTCGCGCTCGGGCGCGGACGTGCTGATCGTGTTCACGCCCGGCGTCGAGCGCTTCGAGTACTTCCGGATGATCGACCGGATCCGGCGGGGCGAGGCGTCGCCGGCGGAGATCCTGGCGTCGCAGGACCGATTCGACAACCACTTCGTGGACAGCGCGACCTGGCGCGCGGCCCGCGCGGCCTAGATGTCGTAGGTGGCGGTGACCGGCGCGTGATCCGACCAGCGCTGGTCGTAGGCGGTGGCGCGCTCGACGACGACGTCGACGACCTTCTCGGCGAGGCCGGGCGTCGCGAGCTGGCAGTCGATGCGCCAGCCGGAGTCGTTGTCGAAGGCCTGGCCGCGGTAGGACCACCACGTGTACGGGCCGGGGCCTTCGGGGTCGAGGCGGCGCTGGACGTCGGTGAAGCCGGCCTCGGTGTAGACGCGGCCGAGCCACTCGCGCTCTTCGGGCAGGAAGCCGGAGTTCTTGCGGTTGCCGCGCCAGTTCTTGAGGTCGACGGTGTCGTAGGCGATGTTCCAGTCCCCCACGACGACGACCTCGCGCCCGGCCGCGGCGGCCTTGGCGCGGAGTTCGACGAGGTAGGGCAGAAACGCGGCCATGAAGCGTTCCTTTTCGTCCTGGCGCTCGGTGCCGACGTCCCCGCTGGGGAGGTAGAGGCTCGCGACCACGACGTTCGGCAGGTGCACTTCGAGGTAGCGCCCGCTGTCTTCGAATTCGGGTTCCCCGAAGCCGATCCGGACCTCTTCGGGCTCGAAGCGGCTGTAGACGGCGACGCCGTTGCGCCCCTTGACGGCGGAGGGAGCGTGGACCGAGAACCACCCTTCGGGCTCGACGACGTCCGCGGGAAGCTGCTCCGCCGTGGCGCGCACCTCCTGGCAGCACACGACGTCCGCCTTCGTGGCGGCGAGCCACTCGACGAAGCCCTTCTTGGCGGCGGCGCGGAGGCCGTTGACGTTCACGGTGGAGACGGTCAGCACGAACAGCACGCTACCGGCCGGCGGCTCTGCCAGACTGCCGGGCATGGGCGACAGTCGGCTGACGGTGCTGGGGAGTTGCGGGGCGTGGCCGGAGCCCGGGCGGGCGTGTGCCGGATTCCTGCTGGTGCACAACGGGTTCCGCGTCGTGCTCGACCTCGGGTACGGCGCGGCCTCGCGGCTGTTCACGCACTGCGGCGACGGGCTGCCCGATGCGGTCGTGGTGACGCACGAGCACCCCGACCACTGCGCCGACGTGAGCGCGCTCGGACGGGCCTGGCACTACACGGTTCAGGAGCCGCACGGGTCCTCGGCGCGGTTGCCGCTGTACTGCACACCCGGCACGCTTCGCCGGCTCGAGGCGATGGAGCCGCGGCCGCACCCGACGGAGCTGTTCGAGGTGCACGACCTCGACGCGCCGGCCGACGTGGGCCCCTTTCGCCTCACGGCTTTCCCGCTGCCGCACCACGTGCCGAACTTCGGCGTGCGCCTCACGGCGCCCGGGCTCACCGTGGCGTACACCGGGGACACGGGACCGTCGCCCGTGCTGGCGGACCTCGGGCGAGACGCGGACCTGGTCATCTGCGACGCCACCCACCGCACTCCGCCCGACGGACCCCGGTACTTGCTGACGGCGACGGAGGCGGGCCACTGGGCAGCCGAGGCGGGAGCGCGCCGCCTCTTGCTGACCCACTTCTGGCCCGGCACCGACCGCGCGACAGCCGCCGCCGAGGCCCGCACCGAGTTCGGCGGCGAGGTGCTGGTCGCGGAAGAGAACCTGACAGTCACGTTGTGAAACCCGGCCCACTGTGAAGGCCGACCCAAGCTGAACCCGACCCACCCGCCCTCGAGATCGTCGACGAGTCCGGCCCGGACGCGCTGACCCTCGGCAAGTCGCCGAACGCGCCGGAGTCGCCGCACCTCGCTTTACAAGCACGTCAGGAACCACGCCGACCTGCGCAGGCCGACCTGGCGGGCCTCTGAAGCTCAGCAGGCGGAACCGGCGACCGGTGCGGTGAACGCGGCGGCCACCCACTTGTCGTCGGCCACCTTCCGGAAGCCGTTCTGCACGCCGGGCAGCGCGTCGAACTGGGCGTCGCGCAGGTACTTGCCGACGATCTTGGCGTTGCCGTCCGCGGTCTCGCGGGCGTTGAGGACGTCCGCCGTCACCGTCACCTTGCAGCCGGTGGCCGACGCTCCCGACGCCTGCTTGCCCGTGTTGACCACGTAGACGACGATGACCAGGACGATGGCGCCCAAGATGATCAGAGTCTTCTTCGACATGCCTTCCTCCAACCGCGAGCCCCGTCCTCTGCCAAGGGTAGGCAATCCTTTACCCACACCGACAGCGCCGGACGCAGCAACCACCCGGAGGCGCCAGTCCGCCTCCCCCGCCGGTGACGCGCTGTGCACGAAGAGAAGCCCTCGTCCCGGCAAACCGGGACGAGGGCTCTTCAGAAAACCGGCTCAGCCCTGGGCGATCTTCTTCGCCAGGTTGTCGTCCAGCGTGGCGAGGAACTCCTCGGTCGTCTGGAACGGCTGGTCCTTGCTGATCAGCAGCGCCAGGTCCTTCGTCATCTGACCGCTCTCGACGGTCTCGACGACGACCTCTTCGAGCTTGTTCGCGAAGCCGATCAGCTCCTGGTTGCCGTCCAGCTTGCCGCGGTGCTCGAGGCCGCGGGTCCAGGCGTAGATCGACGCGATCGGGTTCGTCGAGGTCGGCTTGCCCTGCTGGTGCTGGCGGTAGTGCCGGGTGACCGTGCCGTGCGCGGCCTCGGCCTCGACGGTCTTGCCGTCCGGCGTGCGCAGCACCGACGTCATCAGGCCGAGCGAGCCGAAGCCCTGCGCGACGGTGTCGGACTGGACGTCACCGTCGTAGTTCTTGCACGCCCAGACGTAGCCGCCCTCCCACTTCATCGCCGCGGCGACCATGTCGTCGATCAGGCGGTGCTCGTAGGAGATGCCCTTGGCTTCGAAGTCGGCCTTGAACTCGTTCTGGAAGATCTCCTCGAACACGTCCTTGAACTGGCCGTCGTAGGCCTTGAGGATGGTGTTCTTGGTGGAGAGGTAGACCGGCAGGCCGCGGTCGAGGCCGTACTGCAGCGAGGCGCGCGCGAAGTCCTCGATGGACTTCTTGAAGTTGTACATCCCCATCGCGACGCCGCCGCCCTCGGGGAACTTCGCGACCTCGAACTCCATCGGCTCGGAGCCGTCGTCCGGGGTGTAGCTGATGGTCAGCGTGCCCGGGCCGGGGACCTTGAAGTTGGTCGCCTTGTACTGGTCGCCGTGGGCGTGACGGCCGATGATGATCGGCTTCGTCCAGGTCGGCACCAGGCGCGGGATGTTCTGGATGACGATCGGCTCGCGGAAGATCACGCCGCCGAGGATGTTGCGGATCGTCCCGTTCGGGGACAGCCACATCTTCTTGAGGCCGAACTCCTCGACGCGCGCCTCGTCCGGGGTGATCGTGGCGCACTTGACGCCGACGCCGTGCTTCTTGATCGCGTTCGCCGAGTCGACCGTGACCTGGTCGTCGGTGCGGTCCCGCTCCTCGATGCCCAGGTCGTAGTAGTCCAGGTTCACGTCCAGGTACGGGTGGATCAGCTTGTCCTTGATGAACTGCCAGATGATGCGGGTCATCTCATCGCCGTCGAGTTCGACGACGGTGCCCTGGACCTTGATCTTGGCCATGAGCAGCGGTGCTCCTTCCGCGGATCTTCGCGTTCTTCGATAAGTCTCGCCGGTAGCGGTACAAGCGTACTGCTTGACGGAGCTGGATGGTTCAAGTAGTGGTCGGTATCAAGTCTCCCCCCGCCGATTGTGCCCGGGATCACGGGGCACGACCTGCCGGTCACCTGATCCGACCGCTCGCCGAGCGAGCGTCGCGCCGACGGGTGAACCAAGGCACGATGCCATCCGTGAACTCATCACGCGGGAGGTGACGGCCATGTCGACCCATCGGTACGCCGAGTACGAAGACGAGTACGAAGACTACGAAGACACCACTGACGTGCTCGACGAGCGGCCGCGCCGTGGCGTCGCCCACCTGGTCAGCGCGCTGGGCGGGCTCCTGCTCACGCCGGTCGCGCTCGGCCTGCTGAGCTGGGGCGGGCTGCGCCAGCAGCAGCTGATCCAGGCGACGCTGAGCACCAACCGCGACCCGCTGGGCATCGCGCTGCTGGCCGGCGGGGCGATCCTGCTGCTCGTCGTCGCGTCGCTCGGCGCGCTGTCGGCGGTCGGCCCGATCCTCGGCGGCCTGATCTACGGCGTGCTGCCCGGCGTCGCCGCGATGGCCGTGCCCCAATGGGGCTTCAAGCTGGTGAACCTGATGCCGAAGAGCGACATCGCGTACGGCGTCATGGACTTCCTCTTCATCGGCGGCCTGCTCGGCGTGGGCTTCCTGCTGGTCGGCAGCGGACTGGCCAACGCGCTGGTGCGGCGGCGCCGGGAGGCCTGAACCGCGCCGGTGGGATCATCGGCCGATGGGGTTGTTCACCATCGCGGAGGCCCGCGGCGAACTGGCGCGGCTGCGGCCGGTCCTCGACGAACTGGTGCGCGTCCGGGCCGACGCCGCCGAGCTGGCGGCGTCGCTGCGCCCGGGTGGGCGGGCCACCGAGCTGGGCGGCCTGCCCGAATGGAAGGCCGCGCAGGCCCGGCTCGACGACCTGATGACGACGGTCCAGCGCTCCGGCGCCGAGCTGAAGGGGTTCGCGCCACTGCTGATCGACTTCCCGGCCGAGCTCGACGGCACCGACGTGCTGCTGTGCTGGCTCGAGGGTGATCCCGAGCTGGGCTGGTACCACCGCACCGACCTGGGGTTCGCGGGCCGTCGTCCGCTGAAAACCGCTGGTCGCCCCGGCTAGGTTGGGTCCGTGAACCAGGAATCGAGAGCGGCCTTCTTCGACGGCACGGCCGAGCACTACGACGAAGACACCTTTCACGCCCAGGTGGCGGACGCGCTGGTCGCTCCGCTGCCGCCCGAGCCGGGGCTGGTGCTGGACGTCGCCACCGGAACGGGCTTCGCGGCGTACGCGGCGCTGCGGCTGAAGCCGGCGCGCGTGCTGGCCGTCGACTTGTCACCCGCGATGCTCGCCCGGGCTTCGGCGAAAGCTGCTTCGCTGGACCCGACCGGCGTGATCACCTGGCAGGTCGGGCCGGCGGTGCCGATGCCGTCGCCGGACGGGACGGCCGACGTGGTGCTGTGCGCGTCCTCGCTGCACTTCCTGGGCGCGGTGGCGTTCGCCGACTGGCTCCGAGTGCTCCGGCCGGGTGGACGGCTGGCGTTTTCGGTGGTGTCGGGGGCGCGGTTCAAGCCGTCGGGGCCGTTCGCGGACTTCGTGCCGGCGGACCTGACGTTTCCGCTCGACGAGGCCGGCGCCGCCGCGCTGGCGAAGGACTTCGTGGACGTTTCGGCACAGACGTTCACCGTCGACGACGGCGAGCGCGTCCGAAGCGTCTTCGTGGTGCACGCGACGGCCCCGTGAACCTGGACCGGTTCGCGGACGGCCACCTGACGTCCGTAGCCGCGGACGGAAGCCGGGTGGTCCTGCGGCTCAAGGCGTATGCCGAGTACCGGCGGGTCACCGCCGGGCTGCCGCAGTGCTGGACGAACGTCACGTCCGCACCGGTCGCGTCGCCACCGCACGTCTAACGGTGCAGGGAAGCACCTTTGAGGATCTTGTCCACCGCGTTCTTCGGGCCGTGCACCGCCAGCCCGGCCAGTGCCAGCTTCTCCCCCGGCACCGCGCGGACCGCCGCCCGGTTGTCGATGTCGTTGCCCGTGTGGAACAGCTCGTCGGTGAAGATCGAAATGCGCAGGCCGCGGGTCAGCGCTCGGGTGTGGGCCGCCGTCAGGACGTCCGCCGTGCCCGAAAAGACCATGACCGGCTGGCCGAACATCGGCAGGTACTCCGTGTCGTCGGCGTCGAAGTACGGCGCGCCCATCAGCTCCGGGGTCACGTGGGCGATTCCGCTCACCAGGAACGCGGTGACGTTGAGCCGCTGCCAGGACGCCAGGTCGTCGCGGAGCAGGACGGCGATCTTCGTGTCGAAGGAACTCATGCGGCCAGACTCGCCCGCCGGCCACCCGCGCGTCTTGTACGTTCTTGACATGGCGCACGTCGAAGCTTGGCGGCCGGCGGTCCCGGGGATCGCCGAGGTCTTCCACGCGCGCTTCACCACCCACGCCTACCCGCTCCACACGCACGACACGTGGACGCTGCTGATCGTCGACGACGGCGTCATCCGCTACGACCTCGACCGCCACCACCACGGCGCGCTTGGCCCGGCCGTGACGCTCCTGCCGCCGAACGTCGCGCACGACGGGCGCGCCGCGACCAGCCACGGCTTCCGCAAGCGCGTGCTCTACCTGGAGACGTCGGTGCTGGGCGAGGACCTCGTCGGCGCGGCCGTCGACCGGCCGAGCGTCGCCGACGGGCTGCTGCGCACCCGGATCCACCAGCTGCACGCGTCCCTGGCCGAGCCGGGCGACGCGCTCGAGGCCGAAAGCCGGCTCGCGCTCGTCGCCGAACGGCTGCAGACCCACCTCGGCCGGACGGCGGCCCACGAACCGAAGCGCGGCCTGGCGGACGACCTGCGGGACCTGCTCGACGCGAAGCTGCCCGAAGCGCTGACGCTCGCCGAAGCAGGCGAGACGCTCGGCGCGCATCCTGCCTACCTCGTCCGCTGTTTCGGGGCGCGGTTCGGCCTGCCGCCACACCGCTACCTGACGGGCCGCCGCGTCGACCGCGCGCGCCGGCTGCTGCTCGACGGCTCCCCGGCCGCGGAGGTCGCCGCGGCCGCCGGGTTCACCGACCAGGCCCACCTGACGCGGCACTTCAAGCGGTACCTGGGGACGACGCCGTCGCGGTACCCGAAAACCCGGTGACAGCGCCGTTACGATCCGTGCATGGGGTTTCTCGCCAGGATCGGCGGCCTGCGGTTCGCGGTCACCGTCCTCACTGCCATGACCGCGCTCCAGATGACGCTCATCGCGCTCGGCAACATCACCGACTTCGGCACGAACCAGGCGTTCGTCCAGCACGTGCTCGCGATGGACACGACGTTCCGCTCGCCGAACATGATGTGGCGCGCGATCACCAGCCCCGGCCTGCAGGACACGGCCTACGTCGTGATCATCGCGTGGGAGGTGCTGACCGCGCTGGTGCTGGTCGCGGCGTTGGTGGCGTGGCTGCGCGGCCGCACCGACACGGGCCGCCGGCTCTCCACGCTCGGCTGGGTGATGTGGGTGCTGCTGTTCGGCGCCGGGTTCATCGCCATCGGGGGCGAGTGGTTCCAGATGTGGCAGTCGGGCAAGTGGAACGGCCTGCAGCCCGCCCTGCAGAACTTCCTGATCGCGACGGTGGCGCTGGTCGTCGCCCACCTGCCGGGGCGGGAAGGTGTGTCAAGATGACCGCATGCTGCGCGAACTGCACCTGACCGGCGATCCGGCCGCCGACAAGCTGCTCAACGACGACCCGTTCGCCCTGCTCGTCGGCATGCTGCTCGACCAGCAGTACCCGATGGAGCACGCGTTCGCCGGCCCGCGGAAGATCGCCGACCGGATGGACGGCTTCTCCCTGGCGAAGATCGCCGCGACCGACGTCGAGAAGTTCGTCGAGATGTGCGTGGTCCCGCCGGCCATCCACCGCTACGGCGGTTCGATGGCCCGCCGCGTCCACGCGCTCGCGCAGCACATCATCGAGAACTACGACGGCCGGACCGAGGGCATCTGGCTCGACGGCCGCCCCAAGCCCGACGGCCCGGAAGTCCTGAAGCGGCTGCGGGCGCTGCCGGGGTTCGGCGAGCAGAAGGCCAAGATCTTCCTGGCGCTGCTGGGCAAGCAGCGCGGCGTCCAGCCGAAGGGCTGGCGCGAAGCGGCCGGCGCGTACGGGGACCGCGGCTCGCGCCGGTCGATCGCCGACGTCACGAGCGCCGAGACGCTCGCCCAGGTCCGGGCGTTCAAGAAGGCCGCCAAGGCCGCAGCCGCGTCGAGCTAGTCGGGTGACCAGAAAGGTTCACCGGGTCCCGGCGCTGGTTCCGCGCGAACCACAGCACGTCCGGCTCACCTCTGGGAACCTCGACCGCCACCTCGCGCACCGAAGCGAAGTGCGCACGCAGCCGCGAAGCGAACGCCGGGGCCGCGCCCGCACTCCACACCGCGAGCACCCCTCCCGAGTTCAGCAGCGAGGCCAGCCGCGTCAGGCCGGCGTCCGAATACAGCTGGGCATTGCCTTCCGTGACCGTCCACTCGGGACCGTTGTCGATGTCGAGGCAGAGTGCGTCGAAGCGGTCGGACGTCGTCTCGAGCCACGACACGAGGTCCGCCGGTACCACCCGCACGCGCGGATCGGCGAGCGCGTCGCCGTGCACTGTCCGAAGTGGACCTGAGCGGTTCCAGACGATCACCGCCGGCTCGCGTTCCACCACGACGACCGACGACGCGCCCGCGTCGAGCGCCGCGCGGAGCGAAAACCCGACGCCGAGGCCGCCGATCAGGACAGCGGCTCCCGGCGTCAGCGCGCCGGTCACCAGGAGGCGCTCGGACTCGCCGTTGCGGGTGTCCATCAGGAACACGCCGTTCTCGATCACTTCGTACGCTTCGCCGTCGCGCCGCAGGACCAGCTCGCCGCCCCGGCCCGGGACCGTCTCCACCACCTCGACCACCGTTCGACCTTCTCACAGCAGGCCAGCGAGTTTGTACAGGACCAGGCTCCCCGCCACCGCGACGTTGAGGCTCGCGCCGGTGCCCACCATCGGGATTTCGACGACGGTGTCGAGAAAGTCGAGCGCGTCCGGCGGGATCCCGGTCTGCTCGTGGCCGAGCACGGCGATCGTGCGGCCACGGGCGGCGGGCAGGTCCGCCAGCCGCACCGCGCCCTCGGCCAGCTCGACGCCGACCACGCGCGTGCCGGCCGTCCGTTCGCGGGCCAGCCAGCCCGGCGGGTCGTGCACCCAGTGGACGCATGCCGGGCGTCGCAACGTGTTCCCACGCCGCAGCGCCTCGGGCACCCAGGGGAACCGCGGCACCGCGAGGCACGCGCCGACCGCGTCGCAGGTCCGCAGGAGCGTGCCCAGGTTCGCGCCGTGCAACGGCCAGAGCGGGGCGGCCACCAGGTGGCCCCAACAGGGATGCGCCTTGCTCCGCCGGGACTTCCGCAGCTCATGGGGCGTGCGGACCCGGACCGCGGGGCTCACCGGCGCCGAGGCGCGGCGCCTCCGATTTCGCTGATCATGCCCGGATTCTAACCCGTTCGCCGGGACCGCGGGACGGTGCGCGCTCCTACTCTGGACACGGAGGTGAAGGCCATGCACGCAGGAGTAGGAGACGAAATCCAGGTACACGGCCGTACCGTCGGGTCGGCCGAGCAGCGCGGCGAGATCCTCGAAGTCCGGGGGCCCGACGGCGCCCCGCCCTACCTGGTGCGGTTCGCCGACGGGCACGAGGGACTCGTCTATCCCGGCCCGGACTGCGAAGTCCAGGCCCACGAGGCCTAACCGACGGCGACCTCTTCCCGCGGGGCGCGGACCCGGCCCCACGCGGTGCCGACGAGCACCAGCGCCGCCAGGGTCAGCGCCGCCGCGACCTCGGGCAGCACCAGCGGCCCGCCGGACGTCAGCACCGCGCCCCCGACCACGCCGGACAGGCCGACGCCGAGGTAGATCGCCGACGCGTTGAGCGAGAGCACCAGGCCGGCGTGGCCCGGGGCCAGCTCGATCAGCCGGTGCTGCACCGGCGGGCTGAACGACCACGTCGCCATGCCCCACACGAACAGCGCGACGCCGGCCGCGATCGGCGTCGCCGTCGCGATCGGCAGCAGCGCCATGACGACGGTGATCGTGGCCGTCACGACGAGCAGCGGCGCGCGCGAACCCCAGCGGTCGGCCGCCCGGCCGCCGGCGAAGTTGCCGACCGCGCCGCCGACGCCGTAGCAGAAGAGCAGCACCGTGACCGCCGTGCCGTGGACGCCCGCGGTCGCGGCCAGCAGCGGGGACACGAACGTGTAGACCATGAACGCGGCGAGGCACCCGAGGACCGTCACGGCCAGCATGACGAGCACGCGCGGGTCGCGGCCGGCGGCGAACCGTTCGGCCAGGGTGACCCGCGGCGGCGCGGCGACCAACGGCAGCGCCATCCGCACGGCCAGCGCGCTCGCCAGCGAGAACGCGGCGACCAGCGCGAACGCCGTCCGGTAGCCGAGGTGCTGCGAAATGAGGCTGCCCAGCGGCACGCCGAAGATGAGCGCGACGGTCAGGCCACCGAACACGAGCGCGATCGCGCGGCCCCGGCGTTCCGGGCTGGTCAGCTGGGCCGCGACGGCGCTCGCCGCGGGGGTGAACACCGCGGCGCCGACCGCGGTCACCACCCGGGCCAGCAGGAGCGTGCCGTAGCCGGGCGCGAGCGCGGCGAACAGGTTGCCGGCCGCGGTGACGGCGAGCGCGGCGACCAGCAGCGTCCGGCGCTCCCACGTGCCCGTGACGGCGGCGAAGAGCGGCGAGCCGACCGCGTACGCGATGGCGAAGGCCGTGACGAGCTGCGCGGCCGCAGTGGCCGAGACGTGCAGCTCGCCGGTCAGCGCCGGCAGCAGCCCGGCGACGATGTAGCCGCTGGTCCCGACGCCGAACGCGCCGAAGGCCAGCACCGAGAGCCTCGAGGACGAGGGTGTGGACATGGGTGGGTCCCCCAAGCGGAGCGAGCGATTGGTTCGATGAACGTCGTAGTTCGACCATCACCGTACTACGCGGCTCCGACAATTTCGATCCACGTCGTACGATGGACCCATGGCCAAGACCGTCGCGCTGCCGCCGCTCGTCTACCCCGAGCGGGACGAGATCACCGTCGAAGGGGTGCTCCGCGCCCTCGCCGACCCGGTGCGCCTGGCGATCGTCCGGCAACTGGCCGCCGCCGACCACGAACTCTCGTGCGGCGCGCTGACCGTGTCGGTGACCAAGTCCACAATCACCCACCACCTGAGCATCCTGCGCCAGGCGGGCGTCGTCGCCGGCCGCCAGGAGGGGACGACCCGGTTCAACTCGTTGCGCCGCAACGACCTCGACGCCCTGTTCCCGGGCCTGCTCGACGGCGTGCTGGCCGCTCGGCGCTGAGCACGGCGTTACGGTGTGGATCGTCACCCGATATCGGGATGACAACGACCCCCCTCGCTTGTTGGACTGGGCGTAGGCAGCTCACGGCGCTGGGGCCGATTGGCTGCCTTTATTTCTGCCCCCGGACTGAACCGATCCAGTAACGGGGCGGGGATTGACCAAGTAATCGTTTACCCACCCTGGAAGGAGTGCCGTGCCCGTCGCGCTGCTCGCGCTCGCCATCGGAGCCTTCGGCATCGGGACCACCGAGTTCGTCATGATGGGCGTGCTGCCCCAGGCGGCCGCCGACTTCGGCGTCGACATCCCGACCGCCGGCTACCTCATCTCCGCATACGCCCTGGGCGTCGTCGTCGGCGCCCCGCTGCTCACCGCGGTCGCCGTCCGGCTGCCGCGCAAGACCATGCTGCTGGCCATGATGGGCCTGTTCACGCTGGGCAACGGCCTGTTCGCGCTGTCCCCCAACCAGGGGTTCGGCGTCGCGTTCCGGTTCCTCGCCGGCCTGCCCCACGGCGCGTTCTTCGGGGCCGGCGCCGTCGTCGCGTCCAGCCTCGTCGGCCCGGGCGAGCGCGCCAAGGCCGTGTCCCTGATGTTCCTCGGCCTGACCCTGGCGAACGTCATCGGCGTGCCGCTGGGCACGCTGCTGGGCCAGCAGGTCGGCTGGCGCGCCACCTTCGGCGTCGTCGCCGTGATCGGCTTGGTCGCCGCCGCGGCCATCGCGAAGCTGGTGCCGAACCAGGGCCGTCCCGCCGAGGCGTCGCTGCGGACCGAGCTCGGCGCGTTCAAGCGGCCGCAGGTGCACCTGGCGCTGGCGATCGTCACGTTCGGACTCGGCGGCGTGTTCGCCTGCCTGTCCTACATCACGCCGATGCTGACCGACGTCGCCGGCTACTCGCCGTCGAACGTCACCCTGCTGCTGTCGCTGGCCGGGGTCGGCATGACGATCGGCAACCTGCTCGGCGGCCGGCTGGCCGACCGCGCGCTGATGCCGGGCCTGTACGCCGCGCTGCTGTCGCTGGCCTGCGTGCTGGGCATCTTCACGATCACCGCCGAGGGCAAGGTCGGCGCCGCGATCACGATCTTCTTCGTCGGCGTCGCCGGGTTCATGATCGGCCCCATGATGCAGGCGCGGATCATGGAGAAGGCGGGCGGCACTCCGTCCCTGGTGTCGGCCGCCGTCCAGTCCGCGTTCAACATCGCGAACTCGATCGGCGCCTACCTCGGCGGCCTGGTGATCGCGGGCGGGCTCGGGCTGGTCGCCCCCAACTGGGTCGGCGCACTCCTGGCCGTCTTCGGCCTGTCGCTGGCGATCGTCTCCGGCACCCTGGACCGCCGCGAAGCCCGCGCCGAACGACGCGAACTCGCCATGGCGTCCTGACCCTGCCGCAGCTGGTCGTGAGTGAGAAACCGCGTTAGAACACTGTTTCTCACTCACGACCCTCAGGACGAGGCGAACGGGCCGCCGGTGATCGTCAGGGCGACGTAGAGGACCGCCGCCGCCAGCCCGGCGTAGGTCACGATGTCGACGACCTTGCCGCGGATCGCCAGCAGCCCGGCCCTGGCGGCCGGCAGCACCGCCCGCAGCACCCCGGCGAGGAGGAGCGCGGCGCCGATCAGCGCCGCGCCCTCCCGCCAGTGGTACTGGAAGATCCGCAGCGCGGCCACGGCCACCACCAGCAGCACCACCGCGAACGGGAGCTGCGTGAACCGCGACGGCCGGTTCCGGCGGTCCGACAGGTCCCGCCGGTCTTCGGTCATCGTCATCGGCCCTGGACCGAGCGTTCCGCCGCTTCGACGACGTTGCTCACCAGCATCGCCCGGGTCATCGGCCCGACGCCGCCGGGGTTCGGCGAGATCCAGCCGGCCACCTCGGCCACGTCCGGGTGAACATCGCCGGTGAGCTTGCCGTCCACGTGGGACACGCCGACGTCGAGCACCGCGGCGCCCGGGGCGACCATGTCCGGCGTGATGATCCCGGGCACGCCGGCCGCGGCGACCACGATGTCCGCCCGGCGGACCTCGGCGGCGAGGTCGCGGGTGCCGGTGTGGCACAGCGTCACGGTGGCGTTCTCGCTGCGGCGGGTCAGCAGCAGGCCCAGTGTCCGGCCAACCGTGATGCCGCGGCCGACCACGGTCACGCGGGCGCCGTTCAGCTCGACGCCGTGGCGCTTGAGCAGCTCGATGATCCCGTACGGCGTGCAGGGCAGCGCCCCCTGCTGGCCCAGCACGAGCCGCCCGAGGCTCACCGGGGCGAGGCCGTCGGCGTCCTTCTCCGGGTCGATGCGCTCGAGCACGCGGTTCGCGTCGAGGTGCTTCGGCAGCGGCAGCTGGACGATGTAGCCGTGGCACGCCGGGTCGGCGTTCAGCTCGTCGATGACGGCTTCGAGCTTCTCCTGGGTGATGTCGGCCGGCAGGTCGCGCCGGATCGAGTTGACGCCGATCTTGCCGCTGTCGGCGTGCTTCATCCGCACGTACGAGTGCGACCCCGGGTCGTCGCCGACCAGGACGGTGCCCAGGCCCGGCGTCACCCCCTTCGCGGCCAGCGCCGCGACACGCGGCTCGAGCTCCGCGAAAATGGCGTTCTTGGTGGCCTTGCCGTCGAGAATCTTCGCCGTCACGAGGCCCATTCTGGCAAAGCGACCCCCGCGCGTCGCTTCCAGGCGCGGGTGGTGGCAGCCCGTACAGTGATCGTCACCCCCACACGGTCCACTCGCGACAGGCCCGCGATGAAGCTGTGATCTACCGCACGTCGCATCACCCGAGGTCAGACGGTGTGCCACCGGGTCGCCGAGCGGCAAAACCCACATGCGGGGTGCACTCGCGCGCGCGAACAGTCAAAATGTCCCCGTGGCACAACCGACGACGCAGCTGAACGCGACCGAGCAGGACACCCTGGTCAAGCAGATCGGACTTGCCCTGCTCCGTGCCGCCCCGCGCGACTGGCGCAAGGTCACCGCGGAGTACCGAGCCGTCGGGAGGTACCACGAGCTGACCGGCGAGATCGTCACCGAGGACGGCACGGTGCACGAGTGGCTCGCCACCCACGACATCGCGACCCTCTTCGGCAGGCTGCGCGGCGGCATGTACCGGGACGGCCGCGGAACGTGGTTCAACGCGCGCTACCAGCTCGACCACCCGTCCAGCTACAACCTCGAGTACAACCGCGACGAGCCGGTGTGGAACCTCGCGCCGCCACCACAGGCCTATTCGGACGAGCTGCGGATGTTCCCGCGCACCGAGGAGAACGTCCCCGAGTGGCTGATCCGGCGGATGTCCGGGCTCGGCCCGGAGCAGCCGGGGCCGCACTTCCGGATCGCCCGGATCTTCGACACGATCGGCCCTGCCGGTCGCCCGGTGATCAACCGCCCCGACCTCGAGGTCGAGGAGCAGGACCGGCTGCTGGAGTACCTCGACCACGCGCCGCTGGTCGTCACCGAGCGCGGCTACGACATCGACCGGCTGGCCGCGACGCCCGAGGCCACCGTCCCGGTCGCCTTCCACAGCGACGGCCAGTGGATCTGGCCCGCCGCCGTCAACTTCTACCTGCGCAAGTACGGCGTTTCGCCGGAGCCGGACCTGGTCGAGCACGTCCGCGCGGTCGGCTTCGCGCTGCCGCCGGTCGACGAGCCGACGCTGCAGGCCGCCGGCGCGTACCTGACCCGGGGCAACCAGCCGCCGCAGCAACGCCCGGCCGGGCCGCCGCCCCAGGGCCCCCCGCCGGGTCCGCCACAGGGTCCGCCGCCCCAGCAGCAACCGCCCGCCGGCCCGCCGCCGACCATGGTCGCGCCGGCGCCGCCCGTCGTGCCGCCGCAGCAGCACCAGGAGTCGCCCGCGCCGGCTGAACCGGCCGCGGCCCCGGCTGACGAGCACGACTACCCCGCCGAGGCGGAGTTCGCCGAAGAGGGCTACGACGACCAGGAGTTCGACGACCGCTTCGCCGAAGAGGACGCGTACGGCGAGGAGGAGTACGAGCACCCCGAGCACGCCGCGGGCTCGAACGGCACGTCGCCGGAGCCGGGCCGGGTGCCCGACCTCGAGGAGACCGCGGAGTACGTCCCCGACCAGCCGATCGGGCACGAGGACGAGCCGCGCGACGGCCGGCCGGTGCACGCGGACGAGAGCGGGTTCGCCGAGGAGCAGGCGCCGGAGCCGGTCACCCACCACGAGGACGACGAGCACCCCGCGTTCGACCCCGGTCCCCGGCACGACGACGAGCCGGCGCACGCGGCCTTCCAGCCGGATCAGCAGCCGGCCGACGAGCCTGCCCACGCGGCGTTCCAGCCGGCCGAGCCCGCGCACGCGGCGTTCCAGCCGGGCCAGGACGAGCACGCCGCGTTCCAGCAGGAGCCCGCGGCCTTCGCGCCGGGTCACGACGAGCCGTTCCCGCCGCGGCGCGAGGAGCGGCCGGCGTTCGACCCCGGTCCGCCGACCATGATCACCCAGCCCGAGGTGCCCGGCGTGCTGCCGGTGCCGGAGCCGCCGGCGCCCGAGCCCGCGGAACCGCCCGCCGCGCCCCGCTCGGGACGTCGCGCGCTGCGCCGGGAGACCCCGGACCACCCGGTGCTGGCCGGCCTGCAGACCAAGCTGGACGAGCTCGAGGTCCCCGAGAGCGGCTACAAGCTGGGCGAACCCGCCGAGCACGGCTGGAGCGTCGAGCAGGTCGACGACGGCTGGCGCGTCGGGTGGTACGACGGCAAGCTCAGCAACCCCGCGGTGTTCGGCGACGCCGAGGACGCGGCCGCGTTCATGCTCGGCAAGCTGCTGCTCAACCCGGAGGGCCACGTGCCCGAGCCGGAACCCGAGCCCGAACCGGAACCCGAGCCGGAGCCGGAGCCGGCACCGCAGCGGGTCGTCGCGACGCTGTCGCCGGAGGTCGCGACCGGGTCGTACCCGGTCCGCAAGCCGGAGCCGGTGCCCGCCCAGGAGCAGACGGCGTTCACGAGCGCCGAGGAGCTGTTCGGCGACCTCGGGGACGACGAGCCGCCGGCCCCGCCGCGCCAGCCCGCCCCGCCCGCGCCGGTCCCGGCCGGGCCGCCGCCCGCGGCCCCCGCGCCGCTCCGGCGTGAGCCGCCGCCGGCCCCGACCGTCCTGGCGGCGCCGGTGCCGCCGCAGGGTGCCCCGATGATCCCGCCGGGCACCTCGCCCGCGCCGCAGCGCCGTGAGGAGCCGGCCCGCCCGGCCGTCAACGGTGGTGGCGGCGGTGGCCAGCAGCAGTGGCCGATCGGGCCGATGGCGGGTGAGCCGCCGCTGACGCTGTTCCGCGGCAAGGAGCTGCGCGAGCTGCCCGCGGGCAGTGAGCTGGACCGCTTCGGCGGCCCGAACGGCAACCTGACGTACGCGGCGGGCACGCCGTTCGCCGAGCGGTCGCTGGTGCCCGAGTGGGTGAACCGGCCGTACCACGTCTACCGCGTCCAGCGGCCGCTGGAGGCGCTGGCCGGCGTCGCGATCCCGTGGTTCAACCAGCCGGGCGGCGGGTCGGCGTACCTGCTCCCGGCGTCGATCGAAGAGCTGGTCGCCGAGGGCGACCTGATCGAGCTCGACCCGGGCGAACCCCCGATCGACTGAGTTCCGCGAAGGCCCCGGCAGCGCGCTGCCGGGGCCTTCGTCGTTTCAGCGGACGACGAGCCCGTGAGCGGCGGCGAAGGCGATGGCCGTCTCGACGTCGACCTCGGCGCCCCGCAGATCGGCCTGGACCAGGGCGTTCGCGTCGAGGCGCGCGCCCCGCAGGTCGGCGCCGTCGAGCTTCGCGGCCTGCAGGCGGGCGCCGGTCAAGTCGCTGCCGCGCAGGTCGGCGCCGGCGAGGTCGGCCTCGGTCAGGTTGGCTTCACGCAGCCGGAGCCCGGACAGACCGAGCTTGCGCAGCCGCGCCTTCGCGAGCGACGCCATCGAGAGGTCGCACTCGGTCACGGCGATGCCGCCGAACCCGCACTCGGCGAACGACGAGCCGAGCAGCGAGCACGACGTCCACCGGCTTTCGACGAGCACCGAGCGGTCGAAGGTGCACGAGCGGAACGCCGAGGCGTCGTGACGCGAGCGGGAGAGGTCGGCCCGGCTGAACACGCAGTCGTCGAAGGTGCACCCGCGCGTCCGCAGCCCGCTCAGGTCCGCCCCGGTGAAGTCGCACCCGGTGAACCGGCGCTTTTCCCACCACTGCCCGGACAACACCGCTTCGCGGTAGTCCTCCCCGGTCTCCAGCACGGCCCCAGGGTGCCACACCGGCGCCGGCCACCCGCAACAGTCCACTGTGGACGGCCATTGACCAGGGGCGCCGCGCGCCGTCCGTGCATACTGGGCGCATGGGAGTTCCGCTGCGGCCACTGGCGATCGCCGGGGCGCGGTCGGTGTACCGCGAAGTCCCGCCGCCGCCCGGGCTCGTGGACGTGCTGGCCTGCGGCTGGCACGGGCGCACCGGCTGGGCGCGGCCGCTGCGTGTCCTCCCCGACGGCTGCGCCGACCTCGTCTGGGACGGCGAGGCACTGACCGTCGTCGTCACCGTCGGCGCTCCGCTGCGGCTGTGGGTGCCCGCCGATGCGTCACGCGTCGGCGTGCGGCTGCGGTGCGGGGCCGCGGCCGCCGTGCTCGGGACGGCCATGCCGGAGCTGCCCGCGGGCGCGACCCCGCTGAGTGACCTCTGGGGCGCGGCCGCCCGCCGCGCCGAAGAAATCCTTGACGGTACGACTGATCCCGAGGTCCAGCGCGGAATCCTTGAAACGCTCGTCGCTCGCCGGAGTGCGACGCCGGACCGGCGGGTGCTGGCGGCCGTTCAGGCCCTCGGCGGGATCACGCGGACGTCCGATGTCGCGGTGGGAATCAGCGAACGCGCGCTGCGGCGGCACTTCGTCCATGCCGTCGGCGCCGGGCCGAAGCAGCTGCACCGCGTCCAGCGGTTCCATCGGTTCCTGCGCCTCCTGGAACCCCTCGTCGCCGGGCGGACGTCGCTGGCCGGCGTCGCCGCCGGGCTCGGGTACGCCGACCAGTCCCACCTCGGCCGCGAATGCCGCCGCCTGTCCGGCTCCTCCCCCGCCGCGCTCGTGCGGGTGGCCGAAAAGTTCCAGACGGCGGCCCCGTCCGCGCGCCACGATCTTCCCCATGTTCCGAGTCACCATCGCGGTGCGCGCTGACGACCTCGACGTCAACGGCCACGTCCGCGGCCCGGCCTACCTCGCCTACGCCGACCACGCCCGCTGGGTGTGCGTCCAGGCCGCCGGGATCGACCTGACCGAGCTGGCCGCGCGCCGGATCGGCCCGGTGAACCTGGAGACGACCGTGCGCTTCCACCGGGAACTCGTTCCCGGCAGCGAGGTTTCGGTCGGCTGCGAATTCCACTGGGGCACGGGCAAGACATCCCGGGTGACGCAGGAGTTCCACGCACCGGACGGGACGCTCGTCGCCGACGTCTCGAGCGTCTCCGGCCTGCTGGACCTGGACCGGCGGCGGCTGCTGCCCGACCCCGGCGCGCATTGGCGGGAGCTGGCCGCGCACCCCGAACTGCTCGGCCTGGCACCGAAAATGACGTGATCTTTCCCGGCCCGCTCACTACGGTGACGCCGTGCCCGACCACGACTACGTCGACCCCTACCTCGCCTCGCTGTACGACGCGATGAACCCGCGGGAAAGCAGCGGCGACTTCGCGTTCTACCTGCCGAAGATCATGGCGGCGGAGTCAGTGCTCGACGTCGGCTGCGGCACCGGGTCGCTGCTGCACTGGGCCCGCGAGTCCGGTCACGGAGGACGGCTCGTCGGCCTCGACCCCGCCGAGGGCATGCTCATCCAGGCCCGCCGCCGCGACGACGTCGAGTGGGTGCACGGCGATTTGTCGACCGCCGGCTGGGACGGCGAGTTCGACTTCGCGGTGATGACCGGGCACGCGTTCCAGGTGCTGCTCACCGACGACGAACTGCGGACGGCGTTCTCGGCGGTCCGGCGAGCCCTGAAGCCCGGCGGCCGGTTCGGCTTCGACACCCGCAATCCCGCCGCCCGCGGCTGGGAGCGCTGGACGCCGTCGAACGTCTGGGAAGCCGGCGAAGTGCGGTCGTGGAACGACGCTGGGCCGTTCGAGAACGGGTACGTCAGCTTCACGACGACGTACGAAAGCCCTCAGTGGGACGCGCCGCAGTACAGCGAAAGCACGTTGCGCTTCCTCGACGTTCCGGCGCTGTCGACGTTCATCGAGGAAGCCGGGCTGGTCGTCGACGAGCAGTACGGCTACTGGGACCGCACGCCGGTGACCGACACGAGTCCCGAGATCATCACGATCGTGCGGCGCCCCCTCACCTGAAGTCGCGCGACTTCGCCTTGATCCGCATCGGCAGCGCCTCGACGCGGTCGGCGAGGACGCTGACCACGCCGTCGGCCTTCTCCACCACCCCGCGGATCAGCAGCGCCGGGCTGGCGCGCGCGACGCGGTGGTAGCGCTGCCACAGGCCGAGCGTGCAGATCACGTTGACCATCCCCGTCTCGTCCTCGATGTTGAGGAAGGTGACGCCGCCCGCGGTCGCCGGGCGCTGCCGGTGCGTGACGGCGCCGCCGACCAGCACGCGCGCGCCGTCTTGGAGGTCGGCCAGGCCGTTCGCCGGGACGACGCCGAGCGCGTCGAGGCGGTCGCGGATGAACTCCGTCGGGTAGCTGTCCGGCGAGACGCCGGTGGCCCAGACGTCCGCCGCCGCGAGGTCGAGGCCGTCCATCCCGGGCAGCACCGGCGCCTGCGCGCCGACCAGGCCCGGCAGCTTCTCAGGGCGTTCCCCGGCGACGGCACCCGCGGTCCACAGCGCCTGCCGCCGGTCGCCGCCGAACCCGACGAACGCGCCGGCCGTGGCCAGCGCCTCGATCTGCGGGGTCTTCAGCCGCACGCGGCGCGCGACGTCGGCCATGTCGGTGTAGTCGCCGTTCGTGAGCCGCTCGGCGACGATCCGCTTCGCGACGTCCTCGCCGATCATCCGGACGGTGCTCAACCCGGTGCGCACGTCGTGGAACTTCCCGTCGCCTGGTTCCAGGGTGGCGTGCGGCAGGCTGCGGTTGATGTCCGGTCCGTGCACGGTGACGCCGTGGCGCCGCGCGTCGGCGACCAGCGACTGCGGCGAGTAGAAGCCCATCGGCTGCGCGCGCAGCAGGCCCGCCAGGAACGCGTCCGGGTGGTAGAACTTGAAGTAGGCACTGGAAAACACGAGGTGCGCGAAGCTCAGCGCGTGGCTCTCGGGGAAGCCGAAGTTCGCGAACGCTTTGAGCTTCAAGAAGATCTGCTGCGCCAGCTCGTCTTCGACGCCGTTCGCGGCGGCTCCCTCGAGGAACCGCTCGCGCAGCCGCTCCATCTTCCGGTCCGAGCGCTTCGAGCCCATCGCGTGCCGCAGCTGGTCGGCCTCCGCCGCGGTGAAGTTCGCGACGTCCAGCGCGATCTGCATCATCTGTTCCTGGAACAGCGGCACGCCTTTGGTCTTGTGCAGCGCGTTCTTCAGCAGCGGGTGGTCGTAGTCCCACTGCTCGATCCCCTGCTTGCGGCGGATGTAGGGGTGCACCGAGCCGCCCTGGATCGGGCCGGGCCGGATCAGCGCCACCTCCACCGCGAGGTCGTAGAACTCGGTGGGCCGCAGCCGCGGCAGCGTCGCCAGCTGCGCGCGGCTTTCGACCTGGAACACGCCGATCGCGTCGGCGCGGCAGAGCATGCCGTAGATGTTCTGGTCGGTGAGGTCCAGCTCGGCGAGGTCGATCTGCTCGCCCTTGTACTCCTCGACGAGGTCGAGCATGTAGTGCAGCGCGGAGAGCATCCCGAGGCCGAGCAGGTCGAACTTGACGAGCCCGGCGGCCGCGCAGTCCTCCTTCTCCCACTGGATGACGCTGCGGTTCTCCATCCGCGCCCACTCGACCGGCACGACCTGGCTCACCGGCTCGTGGCACATGACCATCCCGCCGGAGTGGATGCCCAGGTGCCGCGGGAAGTCCTCGAGCGCGAACGCGAGCTGAATGACCTCGTCCGGGATGTCGTGGTCGTGGTCCTTTTCGGTGCTGCGCAGGGAACCCCAGCGGTCGATCTGCTTGCTCCAGGCGTCCTGCTGGCCCGGCGAGTAGCCCAGCGCGCGTGCGGCGTCGCGGACCGCGGACCGGGCCCGGTAGGTGATCACGTTCGCGACCTGCGCGGTGCGCAGGCGGCCGTGTTTCTCGAAGACGTACTGGATGGCTTCTTCGCGGCGGTCGGACTCGATGTCGAGGTCGATGTCCGGGTAGCCGTCGCGGTCCGGGGCGAGGAAACGCTCGAACAGCAGCTTGTTGGCCACCGAGTCGACCTTCGTGATGCCGAGCGCGTAACAGACGGCCGAGTTCGCGGCCGAGCCGCGGCCCTGGCAGAGGATGTTGTGGTCGTTGCAGAACCGCACGATGTCCCAGACGATCAGGAAGTAGCCGGGAAAGCCGAGCTGCTCGATGATCTCCAGTTCGTGCCGGATCTGTTCGTGTGCCTTTTCCTCGTGCGGCTTGCCCTTGAACCGCTCTTCCGCACCTTTCCACGTCAATTCTTGGAGGTAGGCCGCTTCGGTACCGCCACCGGGGACGTCGAAGGGCGGCAGCTTCGGGGCGATCAGCTTGAGCGGGAACGCGCATTCCATGCCGAGCAGGGCGGAGCGGCGGACGGCGCCGGGGTAGCGCCGGAACAGGACGTCCATTTCGGCACCGCTGCGGAGGAACGCCGTCCCGGCCGCGGGCAGCCAGCCCTCCAGCTCGTCGATGCCGCGACGCGCGCGGATCGCGGCGAGCGCGTCGGCGAGCGGGGCGCGTTCCGGCCGGGCGTAGTGCGCGGCGGTGGTGGCGACGGTCGGGAGCTTCAGTTCGTCGGCGAGCTTCGTCAGGACGTCGTTGTGGGTGCTGTCGAGCGGCTGGCGGTGGTCGGTGAGCTCGACGTAGACGTTGTCGTGGCCGAAGCGGTCTCTCAGTTCTTTCAGTTTCTCCGCGGCCGCCGCCGGACCGTGCGTGACGAGGGCGGAGCGCACCGCGCCTTTGCGGCAGCCGGTGAGCACGACGCACTGCCCAGTGACCTCCTCGGCGACCGCGCCGAGGTCGTAGATCGGTTTGCCCTTCTCGGCGTTTTCGTGGATCTGGCCGGCGGTGATGGCGCGGCAGAGGGCCCGGTAGCCCTGATCACCGCGGGCGAGCAGCAGGAGGTGTTCGCCTTCGGGGTCGGCGACGCCGTTCTGCGGGTTCCGGAGGCCGAAGCTGAGTTCGGTACCGAAGACGGTGTTGACGCCCAGTTCCCGGGCGGCCTCGGCGAAGCGGACGACACCGTACATGCCGTCGTGGTCGGTGAGGGCGATGGCGTCGAGCTGCAGCCGCGCGGCTTCCTCGACGAGCTCTTCGGGGTGACTGGCACCGTCGAGGAAGCTGAAGTTGGAGTGGCAGTGCAACTCGGCGTAGGGGACGCGGACGGCCTCGCCGCCGTCGTCGTTGCGCCGCGTGGGGAGGCTTTGCGGCCGTTGGTAGGCCTCCCGCTTGCGGCCCCAGGCGGGGCTGTCGCCGTGGTCGCCGGGAGGCATCCCGCCGGCGAGGGTGCGGGCGAGGTCCTTCCAGCGGACGGGAGGGTTGTTCCAGCCCATCTAGCGGCTCCCGGGCTCGTCAGCTTCGGTGCCGGGTCGCTGCTCCGCGGCTCGGCGGCGGTGCCAGTTGCTGGGGTGATTCCAGCGGCTCCGAGCTTCGGCCTCACTCATGCGGCGCGGCTCCGGCGACTCCTGTGGCGATCCTGACGCGTGATCGGGATGGCTCCGCTGGTCGGAGTCGGCTTCGCTCAGCGGCTGCGGCCGCCCGGCTTCCTCGCGCAGCCGCCCCGAGGGGTGATTCCGGCGGCTCCGCGCTTCGGCTTCGCTCATACGGCAACCGTTCTCCCGCGACCAGCGCGGGACCGGCAGCACGATCACCGGGCACACCCACTCGTCGTCGGCGTCCGGCTGCTCGGCAGGCAACTGTCCCCTCACCGTCCAGCGTTCCGGCTCCGGCTGGGGTGCCGAGGTCGCGGGCCGATCGTCGGCCGCCCGTCCGCCGTCGGCCGGGGATGGTACTTCGCGTAGCCACTCGCGTTCCTCCGCCGCGCGGCGGGGTGTTGCCTCCGGTTCGGCGCGCAGCCAGGCCCGCAGCTTCCTTGCGTAGTCCTCGTCCATGCTCAGTCGTACACTCCCTCGAGCGTCCACAGTGGATTTTCCGTGCCCGCGCAGTGCACCAGCACCGCCTCGGGCGGGTCGTCCGGCTCGCCCGCGAGCAGCAGCTGCAACCGCGCCCGGCGCGGGCCCGGTCTTCGGCGGTCGCCCGCCAGCGGCCACGGCCCCGCCCAGCCCACCACCTCCCGCGGTGGGCCGCCGGTGATGCTCAGCCCGTGCGGGACCGCCGTTAGCTGCTCGCGCGGCGTGATGCCCACCGGCCTGCCCTCGGCGTCGAAGACCTGGGCCGGCACCGGGCGGTCGAGGACGGTCGCCGGGGACGGCGCCGGCAGCCGTCCGGGCCAGGTCGCGTCCGACGGCGTCGTCCCCTCGCGCGGGTCGCCCCACGGCACCAGCCGGACGCGCGCCGCCGGGTCACGGCCGCCGTCGAGCAGCGGTGTCACCACACCCTCCGGCCCGAGCACGCCCTGGACCCGCACGAACGCCCGCGCCGCGCGTTCGTCGTCCTCGTCGGAACGGCCGTTCTGCCACAGGTCGAGCTGCAGCGACCGCCCTTCGACGACCTCCTCGGGTTCGAGCCGCAGCCGCACGACGCCGGACGTCGGACGCCGGCCCGGCGCCGCGCGCAGCCAGCCTTCGAACTGCCAGCGCACGCGGTCGGCGACGCCGGCGGGCGTCAGCGGTTCCGCGCACCGCCACGCGCGGCCGAGATGTTCGCCCTCCTCGGTGACCGCGTAGATGCCGAGCCGGGTGCAGGCCAGGCCGTGCCCGGCCAGGCCCGCGCAGAACCGCGTTGCGAGGCCCTTGGCGAGGAACGCCGCGACGTCGACCCGCTCGACGACCGGGTCGAACTCCTCGGCCAGCGTCAGCTCGGGCGGCGGGCGTCGCCGCAGCGGCGGGCGTTCGGACCGGCCCCGCGCGAGCCGGTGCGCGAGCACGCCGGCGGCGCCGAACCGGTTGACGACGTCGCGCTCCGGGAGTTCCGCGAACGCGCCGAGCGTCCGCAACCCGAGCCGCCGCAACAGGTCCACGAGCTCCGCGCGCTCGGCGCCGGGCTGGTCGAGCTCGGTGACGGGCAGCGGCGCGAGGAACTCGGCGACGCGCCCGGGTTCGACGAACTCCCCGCACCGGGCGGCGAGCGTCGCGGCGAACAGCCCTTCGGCCACGCCGACCTGGCATTCCACGCCGGCCGCGGCGGACACTTCGTCGACGAGCCGCTCGACGAGGGCGTGCTCGCCGCCGAAGTACCCGGCGGCCCCGTCGACGGGAACGGCGACGAGCCCGGGCCGCACGACCTCGACCCCGACGACAAGGCCCTCGACCGTCCGCGCGACGGCTTCGAAGAGCCGCGCGTCCCGGCCGTCGTCGGCCGCGAAGACGGCCAGGTCCGGACAGTTCGACTGCGCCTCCCGCCGCCGCATCCCCCGCTTGACGCCGTTGCGCCGCGCGACGGCGTTGCTGGCGACAACCCGGTTCGCACTGAAGACGGCGGCGGGCGAGGTGACGGCCACCCCACCCACGGCCGCAGCGGCAACGACGGGCCAGTCCGGGCACCAGAGGACGAGCATCCGGGTGGGAAGGCCAGAAGACCGCCGTTGCGCGGGGACGGTCATGCGACCTCCCCCCGCAGGCCGCGAACGGCAGCTGAGCTGACGTGACGGAGGGGCCGCCAGGCGTGATCGAGCGGCCGACACGGGTGACGGGACGGTCGGCTCACGCGCTCGGAGAGTCGACTCGCGTGCTTGAAGAGTCGGCTCGCGCACCCGGAGAGTCGACTCGCGTACCTGGACGGTCGGCTCGCGTGCTTGAAGAGTCGGCTCGCGCACCCGGAGAGTCGACTCGCGTACCTGGACGGTCGGCTCGCGTGCTTGAAGAGTCGGCTCGCGCACCCGGAGAGTCGACTCGCGTACCTGGACGGTCGGCTCGCGTGCTTGAAGAGTCGGCTCGCGCACCCGGAGAGTCGACTCGCGTACCTGGACGGTCGGCTCGCGTGCTTGAAGGGTCGGCTCGCGTGAGTAGAGGGTCGACATGCGCACCCAGCTAGACGACGCGTGGACTCAGGTGGACGACACGCGTACCTGGGTGGATGGCACGTGGGCCTGGGTGGACGGCACGTTGGGTGGGGTGGGGCCGCGGCCGCGGCTGGGCGATGTGTCCACTGTGGACGGGTGGCCGTCATGCGGTGGCCTCGCGAGGGGGAACGCCACCGGTGGGGGCAGCTTCCGAATGGAGGGGAAGTGGCGCGCCGGCAGGACCGGGGAGCTGGAGGGTCGCCGAGAGCGGGCGGGCCGCCGCGCCGCGGCCGTGGACTCGCACCTGAGCCTGCCGCGCAGTCAGGTGACCGTAGCCATCCGACAGGCCGGTCCACGCCGAGAACCGGCACGACAGCTCGACGTCGGCCCCCGGCCACGCGCCGAACGCCAGCAGCACTGCCCCGCGGTGCCGGGCCCGGGCCGACAGCCGCCGCGCCACGGCTGCCTGGACCGGGTCCGCGTGGACCGCCACCACGTCCACGCCGTCGAGCAGGGCCGCGACCACCGCCGGGAGCTCCACTCCCGGACGCGGGACCAGCGCCACCCGGGCGAGGTCCACGCCGCACTCGGCCGCCGCCGCCAGCCCCAGCGACGGCATGCCGACCACGGCCGCCCACGACCCGGCGGCGGTGGCCTCGGCGAGCAGCGCGAGCAGCAGCGACGTGCCCCCGTGGACCGCCACCGTGCTCCCCCGCCGGAGCCCGGCGGACGGCAGCAGCCCGGCGAGCGCCGGGACGACCGGGAGCACCCTTCCCGCCGCCCGCGCGCGCTCGGCCTGGGCCGCCACCCGGCTCGCCGTGCTGACCCCGGGCAGGGCCGCCAGCCGGGCCACCGGCGGCTCCACCACAGCGGTCACCGCACGCACCTCCCCACCACGGACTGGGCCTGCGGTCGGGCCTCTCCCAAAACCCGACCGTCGGCACTGGTTCGCCGCGGGGAAGGCGGCGGTTCACGTCGAACACTTGTTCGACGTGAACAAGTCAACCGCGAACCACCCGACGTGTCAAGTCACCCACAGGTGGGACGCGAACCCCGGCGTGACAGCGGTAATGCGGTTGCCCGCGCCGAGCCCCGATCGCTAGACAGATCCGCGTGGAGCTCACCGAAGCCGGGCCCGAAGACTGCCCGGAACTGCTCGTCCTGCAACGCTGCTGCTGGGTCCAGGAGGCCGTCCTCAACGACACCCTCGACATCCCCGCGCTGCACGAAACCCTCGAAGACGTCCGCGACTGGACGAAGACCTGGGCGGTGTGGGTCCTGCGCGACGGGCACCGGCTGGTCGGCGCGGTGCGCGCCCGGCTCGAGGGCGACCGCTGGGAGCTGGGCAGGCTGATGGTCGCGCCGGATCTGGCCGGCCGCGGGCTCGGCCGGCGGCTGCTCGAACACGCCGAAGCGCACGCACCCGCCGAGGCGCGCCGGTTCGCCCTGTTCACCGGCGCGCGCAGCACCCGCAACATCACGCTCTACGAGCGGGCCGGCTACCGGCTCACCGACGCGCCGGTTGCCGCCGGCCACATCGACGACGCAGTGTACCTCGAGAAAGCCGTCACACAGCGCGAAAGTCCCGGTCCGCCCGCCTGACGCTGCGGCGTCGGCTAGATTCCCCGGTGGACTTCTGGGGGTGGGCGATGACCAAACGGCCGGTTCTGTGGATCGCCGGAGCGCTGGTCGCCGCGGGTGCGGTGGTGGCCGTCGTGGTCACCGCGGGCGGCGGGGTGCCCGGCGCCAAGGCCGCGGCGCCCGGGCCGACGACGATGGGCGCGGAGTGGCGCTCGTTCCGCGCCGACGTCACCGGGATCCGCCCGGGCCCGGACGACGTCAGCCTGTTCGTCCAGGTCGCGCTGCCCGGCAAGGACCCGGGCTGCGTGCGTGAGCCGCGCGTCGAGCAGGTCGTGGAGAGCAAGACCGACGTCCGCGCCGACGTCGTCTACTCGACGCGGCCCGCGTCGGGTGGCTGCCAGGACAAGGTGCCCGCGGAGCTGCGGCTGAGCACGAACGCGCCGGTCGCGGACCGCACGGTGATCCTCAACGGCGACAACGGCAACTCCTGGCACAAGCTCGGCGCCGGCTGGGGCCACTGCGCGCCCCAGGGCACCTGCGCCCCGCCCGCCGACCACTGCGACCCGGCGTGGATCGGCGCCGCGGTGTCCGCGACGGGCGCCGAAAGCGCGGGCACCACCCGCGTCTGCGACCCGGACTGGCTGGTCCTCGACCTGCTGGTGCGCCAGACCGACCCGCCGGCCCGCTCCGTCTTCCGCTGGGGTGGTACCGGCTGGACGTCGTTCGCGCAGGTCAAGTCGGCAGGCTGCCAGGAGATCCGGGCGGCCGAGCCGAAGTTCCCGGTCACCCTCTGCAAGACACTGCCCGCACCCGCCTAGCGGAGCTTCTTGACGATCTCGGGGCCGACCGCCTTCACCGCGTCGTCGGACTCCTGTTGCGGCATCGGCGAGTTCGAGAAGAAGCCCTTGTCCCAGCCGGACACCTCGACGATGACGACCGTCGTGCCCTTCAGGACGTGCAGTTCCGCACCGCTGAACGCGCTGTTCGTGGCCAGCCGGACCAGTATCGCTTTGTCGCCGATGCCCTTGACGTCGGTGGGCGGGACCGCCGGCGCGATCGGCCGGTAGAGGTGGTTCGCCGAATCCCGCGCGTTCTCCCCGGAGTACGCCGTGAGCCGGACGGTCAGGGTCGCGTCACGGACGTTCTCGTCGGGGCCGGGCTTCCAGCTGCAGTTGACCTGCTTCAGGCCGGGCACGTCCGCGGTGCCCGGGCCGCCCAGCGCGAAGCTCGGGAAGCCCGCCTTCGCCAGCGTCGGGGCCGGGACCTGGCACTCGGCGGGCACCGGCGACGACGACGGTGCCGCGCCGGTGCTCGCGAAGTAGTCCTTCGCGAAGATCCCGAGCGGGATGCCCGCACCGAGCACCACGACGACGCAGCCGATGCCGATGATCAGCCCGGTCCGCTTCTTCTTCGGCGGCGGCAACGGCGCGCCGTAACCCGGCGGTGCGTACCCGGGCGGCGGAGAGCCCGGCTGCGGCGGGTATCCGGGCGGTGGGTAGCCGGGCTGCTGGGGATATCCAGGCGGCCCTGGCTGGCCCTGTCCGTACGGCGGCGGTTGCTGCATCGAGCCCTCCCTCTCGAAGCGAAGCCAGGATCAGTGCGCGAAGTGACGCGTCCCCGTCAGGTACATCGTGACGCCCGCCTTCTCCGCGGCCGCGATCACCTCGGCGTCGCGAACGGAGCCGCCCGGCTGGACGATCGCGCGCACGCCCGCCTCGACCAGCACCTCCAGGCCGTCCGGGAACGGGAAGAACGCGTCGGACGCACCCACCGAGCCTTTGGCCCGGTCGCCCGCCCGCGAAACCGCGAGCCGCGACGAGTCGACGCGGTTGACCTGGCCCATGCCGACACCGACGGTCGCGCCGTCCGCGGCGAGCAGGATCGCGTTCGACTTGACCGCGCGCAGCGAGCGCCACGCGAACTCGAGGTCGCGCAGGGTCTGATCGTCGGCGGGGGTGCCGGTGGCCAGCGTCCACGACGCCGGGTCGTCGCCCGGTGCGTCGATCGCGTCGACGGTCTGCACGAGCACGCCGCCGGAGATCTGCCGGAACTCGATCGGCGCCGGGTGCGCGATCTCCGGGAGCTTGAGCAGCCGGATGTTCTTCTTGCGCTGCAGGATCTCCAGCGCTTCGGCGTCGAAGTCCGGCGCCAGCACGACCTCGGTGAAGACCTCGGCGATCTGCTCCGCGGCCTCGCGGCTCACCGGCCGGTTCGTCGCGATGACGCCGCCGTAGGCCGAAACCGGGTCGCACGCGTGGGCCTTGCGGTGGGCCTCGGCGATGTCGGTGCCGACCGCGATGCCGCACGGGTTGGCGTGTTTGATGATCGCGACGGCGGGCTCGGCGAAGTCGAACGCGGCACGGCGGGCCGCGTCGGTGTCGACGTAGTTGTTGTAGGACATGGCCTTGCCGTGCAGCTGCTCGGCGTGCGCCAGCCCGGCCCGGTGTCCCTTGTACAGCGCGGCCTTCTGGTGCGGGTTCTCGCCGTAGCGCAGCACCTCGCCGCGTTCCCAGCTGATGCCGGAGAACTCCGGGAAGCCGGAGTCGTCCGCGGGCGCGTAGACGTTGGCGAACCACGAAGCGACCGCGATGTCGTACGCCGCCGTGTGCGCGTACGCCTGGGCCGCGAGGCGCTTGCGGTCTTCGAGGTCGAAGCCGCCGTTGGCGACGCGCTCCAGGACCCAGCCGTAACGGGCCGGGTCGACGACGACCGCGACGCTGCCGTGGTTCTTCGCCGCGCCGCGGACCATGGCCGGGCCGCCGATGTCGATGTTCTCGACGCACTCCTCGGGGCTCGCGCCGGAGGCGACGGTCTGCTCGAACGGGTACAGGTTCACGACCAGCAGGTCGAACGCCGCGATGTCCAGCTTGCGCAGCTGCTCGACGTGGTCGGGGTTGCCCTGGTCGGCCAGCAGGCCGGCGTGCACACGCGGGTGCAGCGTCTTGACGCGGCCGTCGAGCGACTCGGGGAAGCCGGTGACCTCTTCGACCGGCGTGACCGGGACCCCCGCGGCGGCGATGACCTTCGCGGTGCCGCCGGTGGACACGATCTCGACACCGGCCGCGTGCAGGCCGGTGGCGAGGTCCAGCAGGCCCGCCTTGTCCGAGACGCCGATCAGCGCCCGGCGGACCGGGCGCCGTCCCAGGTCAGTGCTCACGAAATGTCACCTTTCGTCCGTCCACGGCGCAGCCGCCGCGGCCGAGTCGCTCGATCGTTTCCACCAGCAGCCTGCGCTCGACGGCCTTGATCCGTTCGTGCAGGACGTCTTCCGTGTCGTCGTGCTCCACGACGACCGCCTCCTGGGCGATGATCGGCCCGGTGTCGACCCCGGCGTCCGCGAAGTGCACGGTCGAACCGGTGACCTTGACGCCGGCCTCGAGCGCGTCGCGGATCGCGTGCATCCCCGGGAACGACGGCAGCAGCGCCGGGTGCGTGTTGACCACGGTGAACCGGCTGAGGAACTGCTCGCCGAGGATCTTCATGAAGCCGGCGGAGACGACGAGGTCGGGCTGGTACGCCGCGACCGCCTCGGTCAGCGCCTTGTCCCAGGCCGCGCGGTCGGGGTGGTCGGCGACGCGGACCGTGAACGACGGGACGCTCACGCGCTCGGCGCGGGTCAGGGCCTCGATGCCGGCGCGGTCGGCGCCGACGGCCACGACCTTGGCCGGGAAGCCGGACCGGCCGGTGGCGTCCAGCACCGCCTGCAGGAGGGTGCCGGAGCCCGACGCGAGCACGACGAGCTTCACCGGAGTGGGCAGGTCCAACCGTTGAGACAGAGCGGGCTCCTTGCCGCGGGCGGTGCGCAGCCGGGCGCACGGCGCTTCACCAGGTCACGTCAACCCTAACGGTCGGTCTCGGCCGGCTCGACGTCGCCGCAGGTCTCGGTGCCCCCGGTCACAGCCTCGGCGTCCTCGGGGACGTCGTCGGCCGGTTCTTCGACGCCCAGTTCGGCGTCGGCCTCGGCTTCGAACTCCGCGTCCGCGTCGAGTTCTGCTTCGGGCTCTTCGGGCTCTTCCGGCTCGTCGGTGTCTTCGGTTTCTTCGTCCTCTTCGGACTCTTCAAGTTCCTGGACGGCTTCGGCGGCTTCGGCGACGTCGACCTCTTCGGCGTCTTCGAAGGCCTGGTTGTCTTCGAGTGCTTCGGGGGGTGCCGGCGGCTCGTGCTCGCCGGCGAAGAACGCGACGAACGAGCCCGGGATGACGATCCAGCAGAACGCGACCACCGACGCGACGCCGACCGGCACGCTCACCGGGTCGAACGGGCCGTCGCCGAGCCGTCCGCCGGAGAGCGAGCCCAGCAGGACGCAGCCGAGCGCGACCACCGCGCCGGCCACCGCGACCGTCCGGATGCGCTGCGCCGGGTCCGCGTCGACCTTGCGCAGCGACCAGCCGACGAGCACGCCGGTCGCCGCGGGCAGCGCCAGCAGCGCCGGCCACCACGCCGCGTGGTGCTCGGGCAGGCCGCCGAGCAGCGGGACGCCGGGGACGGCACCGCCGCGGTAGCCGAACATCCCGACGGTCAGGTCGCCGACCGAGAACCCGGGCCCGGTGACGAACGACAGCGCGGCCGTCACGGCGTTCGGCAGGTACAGCACGGAAAGCAGGAACAGCCCGAAGCTGCTGCCGAACGCGGGCTCGTACATGTCGGCGACCGTCCGCCAGGACAGCGCGGTCGCGACCGTGAACACGGCCGCGCCGCAGGCCACCAGCACCGCGAGGCCCAGCGCGCCGGCCCGGACCCCGCGCAGGGCCAGCGGATCGAGGCGCTCGGCGACGACGTCCGGCAGCCCACAGCACCGGACGATGCCCGCGGCCGAGGCCGCCGCGGCGAGCAGCCCGGGCACGGCGAAGGCGACCAGCGGGTTCGCCGTCACCGGCGAGCCCTGCGCGCAGAACGCGATGACCAGGCCGAACAGCGCGTGCGCGCCGGTGATCGTCGCGAACACCGACAGCGCTTCCCGAGGTGACCGGCAGCCGAGGCGCGCGGCGGCGCCGGACGCCGTCCGCGCGGCCAGGGCGAGCGCACCCAGCGTCGGCAGCAGCGGCAGCACGCCGAGCGGGTGACCGCCGAGGCCGAGCCGCACCTGGTGCGCGGCGAGCCAGCCGGGCCCGGCGGCCAGCAGCACGCCGGTGCCGGAGAAGACGGTGCGCTCGGCGGTGAGCGTCACCAGCGTCAGCACGGTCGCGACGGCGGCGTAGCCGGTGACCAGCGGGCCGAAGGCGGCGGCGAGCAACACCCGCACCCGCGCCGCCCGGGACAGTTCGACGTCGGGTTCGAGGTCACTCACCGGCTCCTCGCGGGAGTCGGTGAGCAGGTCCATGATCGGCACCCTGACATCCGGGCTGGTCCATCCGGGTGAGCCACGCCGCCGCCGGCGGGCGCGGGAAGGCTAACCCACCCGGTCGGGTCACCCCGGAACGCGGAACACCCGCTGTGACACGCGGTGTCACAGCGAGTGTTCCCGAGGGCTACGTCAGTTCGACTTGCCGAAGCCACCGGGCGGCGTGCCCGGGTTGTCCGACGGCGGCGGCTGCTGCTGCTGGAAGAACGAGCCCTGCTGCGGGGCGTACGTCGTGGCCTGCTGCCCCGGTGGCGGCGTGGTCGAGGGCGGGTTCGGCGAGCCGTACTGGCCCGGCTGGAACGGCGCCGACGGCTCCCCGGCCTGCGAACCCGGTCCCGGCCCGTGGCCCGACTGCTGCTGGCCGTACTGCTGCCCGGGCTGGCCGTACTGCTGCTGGCCGGGCTGGCCGTACTGGCCGCCGTAGGACGGCGCGGCGGGCTTCGGCGCCGGCGCCTTGACGATGCCCTGCTCGACGAGCAGCGCGACGACCGCGGCGGCCATCTGCAGGATCCCCAGGATCAGGATGACCGTGACGATGCCGGGCGAAGTCTGCATCCCGATCAGCGTGTCCAGGACGTAGAGCGCGCCCAGGACGCTGAACAGCGCCGCGAACGGCAGCGTCTTCGGCACCTTCGGCAGCGCGGTCATCGCGGCGAGCAGGCCGCCACCCAGCAGGAACACGCCGCCGAGGCCGACGTCGCCGGTGTCGGAGAAGCCGAGGAAGTACTGGACGAGCCCGAGGACCGCGACGCCCAGCGCGAGCATCAGCGGCAAGTTCTGCGTCAGGCCCGCGGCGCCCGAGGGCGCCTGCTGCTGCTGCTGCTGCTGCGCCGGGAAGCCGCTGGACGGCGGTCCGGGCGGTTGCTGGCCGGGGGGCTGCTGGCCGCCACCCTGCTGGGGGTAGCCGGGCCCACCGCTGGGGAAGGTCATCGGATGCACTCCTGTCGGTTCGACCGGCACTCCGGGGTACGAGGACACCCGGGGGAAGACGAGGCGGCTTGCGTGCGCAGAACGCTAGCGCACTCCAAGGCCACCAGCCCATCAGACGCGTGAATACCTCGGGAGGTTTCGTCCCGAAACGCGGAAAGGCCGGGCACCCTGTGGATGCCCGGCCCTACCAGGAGTGATGCGGCAACCTCAGCCGAGGTTGTTGTACAGCTCACGCGCGAGGACGGCGGTCTCGCTCGGGGTCTTGCCGACCTTGACGCCGGCGGCCTCGAGGGCCTCCTTCTTCGCGGCGGCCGTGCCGGAGGAGCCCGACACGATGGCGCCCGCGTGGCCCATGGTCTTGCCCTCGGGCGCGGTGAAGCCCGCGACGTAGCCGACGACCGGCTTCGTCACGTTCTCCTTGATGTAGGCCGCGGCACGCTCTTCGGCGTCGCCACCGATCTCGCCGATCATCACGATGACCTTGGTCTCGGGGTCCGCCTCGAACGCCTCGAGGGCGTCGATGTGCGTGGTGCCGATGATCGGGTCACCGCCGATGCCGACCGCGGTGGAGAAGCCGATGTCCCGCAGCTCGTACATCATCTGGTAGGTCAGCGTGCCGGACTTCGACACGAGGCCGATCCCGCCCGGGCCGGTGATGTCGGCCGGGATGATGCCCGCGTTGGACTTCGACGGGCTGATCACGCCGGGGCAGTTCGGCCCGATGATGCGGGTCTTGTTGCCCTTGGCGACCGCGTGCGCCCAGAAGTAGGCCGAGTCGTGCACCGGGATGCCCTCGGTGATCACCACGGCGAGGCCGATCTCGGCGTCGATCGCCTCGAGGACCGCGTCCTTGGCGAACTTCGGCGGCACGAAGATGACCGACACGTCGGCGCCGGTCTCCTTGATCGCCTCTTCGACGGTGCCGAAGACCTTGAGGTCCTTGCCCTCGATGGTGACGGTCTGGCCGGCCTTGCGGGCGTTGACGCCGCCCACGATGTTCGTGCCGGACTTCAGCATCTTGGTCGCGTGCTTCATGCCCTCGGAGCCGGTGAGCCCCTGCACGATGACCTTGCTGTGCTCGTTCAGGAAGATCGACATCTCACGCACCTGCCGCGGCGAGCTCGGCAGCCTTGTCGGCCGCGTTGTCCATTGTGTCCACCACGGTGACCAGCGGGTGGTTCGCGTCGGCCAGGATCTGGCGACCCTCGACGACGTTGTTGCCGTCCAGGCGGACGACCAGCGGCTTGGCGGCCTCGTCGCCCAGGATCTTCAGGGCCTCGACGATGCCGTTCGCCACCGCGTCGCAGGCGGTGATGCCGCCGAAGACGTTGACGAAGACGCTCTTCACGTCGGTGTCGTTGAGGATGACGTCCAGCCCGGCCGCCATCACCTCGGCCGACGCGCCGCCGCCGATGTCGAGGAAGTTCGCCGGCTTCACGCCGCCGTGCTTCTCGCCCGCGTACGCCACGACGTCCAAAGTGGACATGACGAGGCCGGCGCCGTTGCCGATGATGCCGACCTGGCCGTCGAGCTTGACGTAGTTGAGGTTCTTGGCCTTGGCCTTCGCCTCGAGCGGGTTCTCCGCGTCCTTGTCCACCAGGGCCTCGTGGCCCGGCTGGCGGAAGTCCGCGTTCTCGTCGAGGGTGACCTTGCCGTCGAGGGCGATGATCTTGTCCTGCGGGTCGCGGACCAGCGGGTTGACCTCGACGAGGGTGGCGTCCTCGGAGACGAAGGTCTCCCAGAGCTTCACGACGACGTCGGCGGCCTCGTCGATGATGTCGGCCGGGAAGTTGCCGGCCTTCAGGATCTCGAGCGCCTTCGCCTTGTCCACGCCGGCGATCGCGTCGACCGGGATCTTCGCGAGCGCGTCGGGACGCTCGACCGCGAGCTGCTCGATCTCCATGCCGCCCTCGGAGGACGCCATCGCCAGGAACGTGCGGTTCGCGCGGTCCAGCAGGAAGGAGAAGTAGTACTCGGACGCGATGTCCGAAGCTTCGGCCACGAGCACGCGACGCGTGATGTGGCCCTTGATGTCGAGGCCGAGGATGGCTTCCGCCTTCTCCTTCGCCTCGTCGGGGGTCTGGGCCAGCTTGACGCCGCCCGCCTTCCCACGGCCGCCGACCTTCACCTGCGCCTTGACGACGACCTGGTTGCCGATCTGCTCCGCGGCGGCCTTGGCTTCTTCGGGGGTGCTTGCCACCGAGCCCGGCAGAACCGGTACTCCGTGGGCGGCGAAGAGATCCCTCGCCTGGTACTCGTAGAGGTCCACTACTCCAGTCTCCTGACGACACGCCACTGTGGTGGTCCGTTGCCGGACCGCGCTGTCGGACCAGTCGAGGTTAGCGACCTGCGCAGACGGCGGGGACTCCGCATCTGGTGAAGTCGGTCACCGTGCGCGGTCAGACGGTGTTCCCGCGGTGTGAGACCGCCCACCGCGCAACCATTCGACCGTCTTCCCGGGGTCGCCTGCCGGGAAGACGCGAACGCCGTTCAACGCTTCCGCGAGCCCGGGCGGCGGTGCCTCGCCGAGCACGCCGACGGCGTCCGGGTCCTCCTGCTCGGCGGTGCGGAGGATCTGCTCGACGGTGTCCAGCGGGCCGGCGTGGACGACCTCCATGCCTTCGTCGCGCAGCACGCGGCCCAGTGCGACGGCGGCCGGGTCGGGCTTCTCGAACTCGACGAGGAGCACCCGGAGGCGGTCACGGCTCACGACGTCCACCGGCGGCCGCCATGCCCGCCGCGACGAGCAGCGCGGCCGCGGCGGCGAGAGCGACCCAGAAGCCGGTCGACGGGCTCGCGTCGCCGAGGCCGCCGCCGACGAGCGGCAGCTCCGCGGCGTGCAGCGCGACGAGCACGGCGGCGCCGGCCAGCAGAGCCGCCGCGGGCCGGGGCCGCGACCGCAGCGCCAGCGCGGCGGCGCCGACGACGACCACGGCGGCGATCAGCAGGCCCCACGAAGGGGTGTCGAAGTTCGACCACAACCCGGGCGCGACGTAGCCGGGCACGCTGAAGACGGGCAGCCCGAACGCGGCGACGGCCAGCACCGCACCGGCGACCACGGGCGTGAGCAGGTTCGCGCCCGCCTCGGCGCCGTCGCCGGCATCCTCCCGTTCGACGACACCGGTCCCGACGGCGGCGAGCGCGACCAGGACCGCGAGCACGAGCGCGGCGAACGTCCAGGCGGCGCCGGCGCCGAGGTCGTAGGTGAAGACGGGGGTGGCGCCGGACGTGCCGCCGAGGTCCGCGCCCCCGAACCCGGCGAGGTTACCGGCCTGGGTGGCGGTCAGCGCGGTGTTCAGGACGGCGGTGCCGGCCAGCACGATCCCGGCCCAGGCGAGCCCGAGCACCGGCCGCGCCAGTTGCGCGGTCCGCGGAAACAGCGTGCCAAGGGCGAGAACGCCGACGACGAGCGCGGCGGTGAGCAGGAACCACCGCGCGGGACTTTCGGCGGCGGCGCTGACCGGAGCGGTGGCCCCGGGGTTGAGCGCGGTGACGGCGACCTGCGACGCGAAGGTCCCAATCACGGCGGCGGCCGCGGTGGCGAGGCCGAGCACCCCGGTCGTCAGGCGCCACCAGAAGATGCCGGGGACCTGGACGTCGCGCTCGGTGTCTCTCGGCGTTTCGCTGAGCCGGGTGAAGGCGAGGCCGGCGATGACGGCGGTCGCCGCGAGCACGAGGACGGGCCCCCAGGTGACGTGGAGGTCGTCCCGGAGGAGCCCGGCCAGCACGGGCGGCCCGGCGACCCCGAAGGCGGCGGCGGTGAGGCCGAGCACCATGCCCCTGGCGATGCTTTCGGAAGGAGCGGCGAGCGCGAGCGCGGCGGCCAGCGGCAGCGCGGCGGCGAGCAGCAGGTACCCGCCGAGGGCGGGCCACGGCCCTTCGAAGGCGGCGCGGGCGAGCAGGAAGCCGTTGTCCGAGCCGACGGGCGCGGTGAGCAGCCCGACCGAAGCGGTCACGGCGAGCAGCGGGACGAGCAGCCGCCACCGTCGCCGTTCGGGTTCGCCGTCGCTGTCCCGGTTCGCCCGCCAGGCGGCGACCCCGGCAGCCCCGGTGAGCAGGTGCGCGGCGATGAGCAGCCAGAACCCCGCGCCGACGGCGGAGCCGCTGACGAAGCGATCGGGGAGGTAGAGCTCGGGACGGATGGTGAGAGGCCCGTTGACGGCGAACTGCAGGTCGAGGACGAGCCGGCCGGGGGCAAGGGCGGCGAGACCGAGGACGAGCCCCTTGGCGAGCCCGGGCTTTCGGGCAGCGGCGGCCCAGACAGCGGCGACGGCGGGAGCCAGCGCGAGAACGGCAAGCCACGGCCAGCTGGTGAAACCGGGGGCCGCGGCTGGGGAGACGTGGATGAGGGCCGCGGCGGTGAGGGAGACGGCGCCGAGACCGGTGAGACCGAGGGCGATGGTCAGGGGGCGTGAGGGGCTGGTGTCCTCGGCCCAGGGGGGTGTGGTGTCGGCAGGTTCGATGCGGGTGGTGGTTGTAGGTCCGGGTGCGGCACCGGGCTTCGTCGCTGGGGCGCTCGCCGGTGCATCCCCGGACTTCGACCGATCGTTGGTTTCGAGCCTGAGGGCCGCCGCCGGGCGGGCGCTCGCAGGTCCGGGTGCGGCACCAGGCTTCGCCGCTGGGGCGCTCGCAGGTGCGGCCTCGGACTTCGCCGGATCGTTGGTTTCGGCTTGGGGAGCCGCCGGGCGGGCGGGTGCCGGCTCGGCGCCTGGGTTCGCCGGAGCGGTGGCGGGATCGGTGGCCGCGGGCTCGGCGTCTGGCGGGCCGGTCCTGGGGTCCGCCGGGTTGGTGGTTTCGGCGGACGGGTGGGGGGAAGTCCGTGCGCGAGGAGGCTTCCGCTTGCCGGTGGGACGGGTGGCCGCGGGGTCCTGCGGGAAGTCCGGGGAGCCGGGGGTGCTCCCGGTCGGGGGCTCTGAGCGTGGGGGCATCGGCAGCGACGCTAGCAAGCCCGGCCGGTGCGGGAGGTCCCCGCGGGCCGCGAGTCGCCGAGTGGGTGGGTTGTCGGGCTCGTGTCGTGGGCCGGGCCTGGGGAGCTGCGCGTGCAGCTCGGGCAGGGGCTGGCCGCCTCGGCTTGGTCGAAGGCCTCGCTCCACCCGCGAGCGCGGGGGAAGTCGGACAAATCCGGCGGTCGAGCGCCGGATTCAAACGCGAGTCGGTGAGCGGTGCACGTGCGTCGATAAGCGGTCGGCTCTGCTCGCCGCCGCGCCCCCGCCGACAGAGCCCCAGCTGCGCCGCCAAGGTTCGGCGAGGCGGGCTCGGGCGTCGAAAAGACGTAAACATCCCCTGGCAAACCCTTATTCCGGGCCTTCGAGCCCTACGGCCGATCTGTAGGTCCATGGCTGTCCGCAAGGCCTGTAAGGCAAGTCACAACCAATGCAGTAAACCCTCTCTAACTTTGGGTAATTGACACAGGTGGACGCCAGATCCGCGCCACCCGATCGGCCGACCACGGGGGCAGATCTTGCCTACAGCGGTGCCCCTTCGTTATCGTCCCCCGGTCCCCATTACAGTCAGGTCACGAAGTAGGACGACGAGCGAACCACCCCCGAGGTTGGCTCACCGGGTCCCCCCGCCCACAGTCCTCGACCCGGCTCCCCGACGATGGAAGGCCCTGTCTTGGCTTCACACCGCTCCCCCGGCGGCCAAGCTCCTTCCCCGGCACTGAAGGACGCACTCGAAGGTGCGGTCGTTCGTGTCCGGGGTGCGCACCGCATCGCCCCGCCCTCCTCGGCCCTTCGCGGCCGTGTCGTGGTCGCCGCCGTCGCGGCCGGCGCGTTCGCTGCCGCCGCCGCGGGCTCGACGCTCAAGACAGTCACCGACTCCGACGCCGGCGTGACGCCCCTGGCCAACAGCCAGGACGCCAGCGCCTCCTTCACCTCGGGAGGTGCGGGCTCCGGGGGCGCCCTCGAGCTCCTGCCGACCGGCCACGCCGTCGACGCCTCCGCCGAGGCCGCGAAGCTCTCCGACAGCGCCTCCGTCACCCAGGCCCGTGAACAGCGCGAAGCCGACGCCGCCAAGAAGGCCGCCGAAGAAGCCTCGCGCCCCAAGACCTGCCTGCCGGCCCACGGCACCTTCACCTCGGGCTTCGGCGCCCGGTGGGGCACGAGCCACCTCGGCATCGACATCGCCAACGCGATCGGCACCCCGATCTACTCCGCCTCCGACGGCACCGTGATCGAGGCCGGCCCTGCCAGCGGCTTCGGCCTCTGGGTCCGGATCCAGCTCGACGACGGCACGATCCAGGTCTACGGCCACATGAACAGCTTCTCCGTCAAGGAGGGCCAGAAGGTCAAGTGCGGCGAGCAGATCGCCGAGATCGGCAACCGCGGCCAGACCACCGGCCCGCACCTGCACTTCGAGGTGTGGCAGAACGGCACCAAGAAGATCGACCCCCGCCCGTGGCTGGCCGCGCGCGGCGTCATCGTCTGATCGGCTCGCTCCACACCGGCTGCTCACCAGGACGGCCATCGCACCGGAACCCCCGCTGCAGAGGCGTTCGTCGCCGAGGGCGGACGAAGCCAAACGTCCGCGCCAGCCGACACCGCACGACGGCTCGTTACCCACGAGGGTGGCCGCCGCACCGGGAAACCCCGCCGTAGAGCCATGATCCGCCACTGAGGGCCGACGACGCCCCTCAGGCGAGTGGACATCCGCTCCGGCCGGGACATCGCGGCAGTCCGAGGCCGCAAGCACACGGACCCCCGGCACATCGCGACGAACCCGACTCGCGAGAGCAGCGACTGCCCTGGCCCACACCCGGCACCTCGAGCCCGGGCGCACAGTCCACAAGCGACGGATCCCCGCCCCGGCGCGCGCAACCGGCCACGGACGCACGCGAGCCGGAAGCCCTCCAGGCCGCTCCACGGCTCTCAGGGCACCCGGAGACCACCTTCGACCCCGCCAAGGCCGCCAAAAAGCGCCTCAGGGCCCGCAACCGGCTATCGCTGCCCGCCCGGCAACCGGCGGATGAAGTACGCCAGCGCGACCTGCCACACCGTGCACAGCTCCGCGGAGCGCCGCACCGGCAGCCAGCCCCAGGCCACCCGCTCTCCTGCGCCCCCCGCGGAGCGGACACGCGCGGCACGACGCGTCGTCCAGCGGCGTCCCCGGCCGCAGGTGACACATCGGCCGTCCGCTCCGAGCTCGTGCTGCCTGAGCAGCGCTCGCCAGGCGGCGGCCAGCCGGCACGCCTCCGCTCCCGCACGCGAAGGAATTCCTGAAGCCCCCGAAGGGCCCGGACCCCGATCCGGAACCGCCGACCCCAGGACTCCTCGCAGGTATTTCTGTACCCCTTCGGCCAGCAGGCCAAACAGCACCGCGTCCACACCGGGCTCCCCCTCCGTCGAACTCGTGTTCGATGACGGGGTCAGTTCTACCGGCGGGGTACGACGATTTCGGCGGCGATCTCCGGGATCGCCGCCGGGTTCACTCGGACGGGTGTTACAGCTTCACCATCGGGACGCTGCCGATCAGCATCAGGCGGACCTTGCCCGCCGCGCCGAAGTCGATCGTCGCGGTGGCGCGGGGGCCCACGCCGTCGCACGAGATCACCGTGCCCAGGCCGTACTTGTCGTGGCTGACGCGGTCGCCGACGTCCAGCTTCAACGCCACCGTGTCTTTCCACCCCTTGCCGAACGACGGCGTGCCCGACGAAGTCGACGACGCGGACCGCCTGCCGCCCCACGTGGTCGCCGCCCGCGGAGTACCGCGGGAACCGCCGCCGAAGGAGCCGAACCCACCGCTCGACGGCTCCAGCCGCCGCCAGTCGACGAGGTCGCCCGGCAGCTCGTCGAGGAACCGCGACGCCGGGTTCATCGACGGCTGGCCCCAAGCCGACCGCGTGATCGCGCGCGAGACGTACAGCCGCTGCCGCGCCCGCGTGATCGCGACGTACGCCAGCCGCCGCTCCTCCGCCAGCTCGGTCGGGTCGCCCAGCGCGCGCATGTGCGGGAAGACGCCGTCCTCCCAGCCGGTGCAGAACACCACCGGGTACTCCAGGCCCTTCGCGGTGTGCACGGTCATCAGCGTGACCACGCCCGCGCCGCCGTCGCCTTCCTCGCCGCCGTCGGGCGACGGCACCGAGTCGGCGTCCGCCACCAGCGACACGCGCTCGAGGAACGCGGGCAGCGAGCCCGGCGCCGGCACCCCGGGCTCGACGACCAGCTCGGCGTTCTCGTCCGCGACGACCTCGGCGGTGATCTCGGTGAACTCGCGCGCGACGGTGATGAGCTCGTCCAGGTTCTCCACGCGCGTGTGGTCCTGCGGGTCGTCCGACTCCTCGAGCTCGACGCGGTAGCCGGTCTTCTCCAGCACGGCTTCGAGGACGTCGTGCACCTCGGCGCCGTCGGTGATCAGCACGCCCAGCTCGTCGAGCATCGCCACGAACCCGCCGATCGCCTTGACCGAGCGCGGGTTCAGCAGCGCCACCTTGCCGTCAGCGGCGTCCCGCAGCGCCTGCGCGAACGAGATCCGCTCGCGCTCGGCGTGCGTCGCCACGACGGCTTCGGCGCGGTCGCCGATGCCGCGCTTGGGCACGTTCAGCACGCGCCGCAGGCTGACCGTGTCGTCCGCGTTCGCCAGCACGCGCAGGTACGCGATCATGTCGCGGACTTCGCGCCGCTCGTAGAACCGCACACCGCCGACGACCTTGTACGGCAGGCCGAGCCGGATGAAGATCTCTTCGAAGACGCGGGACTGGTTGTTGGTGCGGTAGAAGACGGCGACGTCGGAGTAGTCGGCTTCGCCCTTCTCCGCCAGCGAGTCGATTTCTCCCGCGACGAACGCGGCTTCGTCGTGGTCGTTGTCCGCGACGTAGCCGACGATCTTCTCGCCGTCGCCCGAATCCGTCCACAGCCGCTTCGCGCGGCGGTTCGGGTTCCGCTCGATGACGGCGTTCGCCGCGGACAGGATCGTCTGCGTGGAGCGGTAGTTCTGCTCCAGCAGGATCGTGTGCGCGTTCGGGAAGTCCCGCTCGAACTCCTCGATGTTGCGGATCGTCGCGCCGCGGAAGGCGTAGATCGACTGGTCCGCGTCACCGACGACGACCAGCTCGGCCGGCTCGACGCCCGACTCGTTCGGCGCGGTCCCGGCCAGCTCGCGGACCAGGGTGTACTGCGCGTGGTTCGTGTCCTGGTACTCGTCGACCAGCACGTGGCGGAACCGCCGCCGGTAGTACTCGGCGACGTCCGGGAACGCCTGCAGCAGCGAGACCGTGCGCATGATGAGGTCGTCGAAGTCGAAGGCGTTGGCCTGGTTCAGCCGCCGCTGGTACTCGACGTAGACCTCGGCGACGCGGCGCTCGAGGTCGTTGGCCGCGTTCGCCGCCGCGGTGTCCGGGTCGGTCAGCTCGTTCTTCAGGTTCGAGATGTGCACGGCGAGCGTGCGCGCGGCGTAGCGCTTGGGGTCGATGTCGAGGTCCCGCGCCACGAGCGTGATGAGCCGCTTCGTGTCGTCGGAGTCGTAGATGGAGAAGTTCGACGACATCTCGAGCGTCTTGGCCTCGCGGCGCAGGATCCGCACGCACATCGAGTGGAACGTCGACACCCACATGGCGTTCGCGCGCCTGCCGACGAGCGCGGCGACGCGCTCGCGCATCTCCGCGGCCGCCTTGTTGGTGAACGTGATCGCCATGACTTCGCCGGGGTGCACGCGGCGTTGCCCGAGCAGGTAGGCGATCCGGCGGGTCAGCACCCGGGTCTTGCCCGATCCGGCGCCCGCCACCACCAGCAGCGGGCCACCGGTGTGGGTGACGGCTTCGCGCTGGGCCGGGTTGAGGTCGTCGAGCAGATCGGCCTGCCCGCCGGAAGCGGGCTTGCGCGCGGGGGTCTCGGCGGGGAGATCGAAGAGGGTGTCCATCGTCTGTCCACGCTACCCCGGGCGGGTGGGCTACCGCGGCAGGCGTAGCGGGAGATGTCGCCTGACGTCCGACGCGCGGCGGGCCGGCCGCGCGGAGCATCGGTTGGCATGGAAGACAACCGCACCACCCGCATCCGGGCCGCCGACGCCGACCGCGAACGCGTCGCCACCGCCGTCCAGACCGCCGGCTCCGAAGGCCGGCTCACCCTCGAAGAGGTCGAAGAGCGCCTCGCCGACGTCTACCGAGCGCGATTCACCGACGAGCTGACCGAGCTCACCGCCGACCTGCCGCGGCCCGCGCCGCCCCGGCCCGGCTTCCCGCTCAGCCGGGCCGCGCTGCGGCGGCACCCGGCGCTGCGCCTGCACTTCGCCGTCGTGGTGGCGATCGCGGTGGTGGCGATCGTCCGCTGGGTGGTGCTGGGCGCCGGGTTCTTCTGGCCCGCGGTCCCGATGTTCTGGCTCGCGGTGAGCCTCTTCGTTCATGCGAGGGTGCGCTCGGTCCGGGAACGCTCCGGCTCCGTTGTGCCATACTGAAGCCATGCGGCACCACGCAGAGCGATTTTTCTACGGGACCCGGACTCCGGCTCCCGTGATCGCGTAGTGCCCGAACCGCCATCACGCCAGCCCCGGAGTCCACGGACCCGGGGCTGTCGCCGTCCCAGGGGCCGGGTCCGGGCACCGAGGGAGAGGTCCCGATGAACGCACAAGCGACGAACGCCGACGGCCAGCCCGCCGAGCACACCCCCGCCGGGGACGACATCGCGTCGCTCCGGCAGGAGATCGACTGGCTGGACAAGGAAATCCTGCGGCTGGTGAAACGCCGGGTCGAGGTGTCCAAGACGATCGGGGCCGCGCGGATGGCCGCCGGCGGCACGCGGATCGTCTACAACCGCGAGATGGACGTGCTCGCGCGCTACCGCGAGCTCGGCCCGGAAGGCCGCCAGCTGGCGATGGCGCTGCTGAACCTCGGCCGGGGCAGGCTCGGCCGGTAACGGTTGCCCGAATTCCGGGTCTTCCCGGAGGCACCGGCGACCCGGCTGCGGGCAGACTGGGGTCATGGACTGGCTCGTGAACCTCATCGCCGTCATCGTCGCGCTCGCGAGCGTGCTGGCCGCGCTGGGCCATGTGGGGTACCTGGCAATGCTGAACAACGCGGCGGGTAAGCGGGCCGGCGGCGCGCCGGTCGCGCAGTACGTGCGCAGCCGATGGGCCGTTGCCGGCGGTACCACCGCCGCGTCGCTGTTCGCCTGGTTGCTCACGGCCGGCGGACCGACGCTCGACGTCGTGGCGATTCTCGTCGCGGCGGGTAGCGGTGTGGTGGCGACGAAGGCGCTTCAGTCCACTCGCGACCGTTACCGCACCGGGGGCTGAAATCTCCTGAGCTGGAGCGATGGCGCTGCGTGAGAATTCGCTGCGTCACCTTCCCCCTTTCGGTCGCGCCCGACCGAGTGAAACCTGTGCAACTTGCAGGTTTGGGGGCGACTTTCTACGCCGGATGCTCCTAGGGTTGACGCCGTGAGGACCCTTGCGTCTGGGTCGGGCGGAGCCCGGAGGACGCGCGGGGGCACCGGCCCCGCGCGCCCAGTCTCGCATGCGCGTGCATCTGCGCAGGATTCCGAACGCGAACCCGCTCGTGAGGATGCTCCGATCGGGTCCTCCTGCCGCCGGACGGCGTCAGGAGCGGACCGCCGGGTGGTCGAGCTCACATGACCCACGGCACGGAGTTCCACGGACGCGGCAGCGCGCCCGCGCATCCCGGGCGGCACCGGCTCGGCGGCACGGGCGGCTGGACGCCCCCGCTGCCCCAGAACCGCGCCGAACGGCGCCACGCGGCCCCGGTCGACCCACCCGTGTCCGGGTCCCTCCCGCTCCCCCAGCCGTCGCTGCCCCAGCCCCGCGACCGGCGGCCCGCGCCGCCGCTGTTCCCCGCGGCGCACGGCAGCCTCCCGCTGGACGACGACGTCGAGCCGATCGCACCCCCCGAGTCCCGCACCGACCAGGCCGCCCGGCGCACCCGCGTCTCGCTGGCCAGCCCGCAGCCGCGCGGCACGGACCCGGAGGACGACGACGTCCGCATCTACGCGGCGCCCCCGATCGACGGGCTCGGCGGCTTCACCATCGGGTCGGTGCCCGCGTCGGTGACCCCGCCCAAGACGTGGAAGAAGGCGGCCTGGTTCGCCACCGGCGCGTCCGGCGCGGTGGTCGTCGGGCTGCTCTTCGCCGGGTCGTACCTGGTCGGGAAGCCGACGACGGACCAGGCCGTGCAGGGCGCGTGGCCGGGCTACCAGGGCGCGCCGACCGTCATCGACCCGACCGGCGGCGAGGAGCCGCCGTCCCGGCAGGGCGGTTCCGCGTCGGGCCCGGACGACAGCACGCCCTCGCGGGACGTCCCGGCCGGGCGGACCGGCGGCGGTGGCGCCGGGCCCGTCGACGGCGTCGCCCCGCCGCCGGCCGTCGGCAGCACCGCCGGGCCCGAAACGTCCGGCACGGCCACGCCCAGCGGGCGGCCGCAGAAGCCCCCGGTGACGCCCGCCGAGCGCGAGACCCCGGTCAAGCCCCCGTGGTGGTACTCCTTCCCGCCCGACGCCCAGACCATGGGCGACAACTCGGAGAAGTTCTTCAACACCGTCACCACCGACCCCGCCGCGGCGTCGGCGGTGACCACCGGCGACCTGCACGACCAGGGCCCGCAGGCCCTCGCCGAGCGGTACGCCGGCATCGCCTACTTCGAGGTCCGGAAGATCAGCATCGACCAGCAGCGCGGCGTCACGGTGAACACCGTCGAGATCACCCACACCGACGGGTCCAAGACGATCGAGGAGCGCACGCTGACGTTCGGGGACGGCGACAAGATCACGGCTGACGGCCAGTAACGAACCCTGCACGTGCGGTTCGCCCGTTCCGATGCACGTGCGGTGCGCCGAGCGGTTACCCCTGGTCCGGGTGGGTGACATACGATGCCGCTCGTCGTATCGCGACGGCATTCCGGCGACAGAGCCTGGTGATGCCCGTCCGCACAGGGTTACCTGACGACAGCGGGTCCGGAACCGGCCACGAGCCGACCATCCGGACCAACGGGAGCCCGGCCGAACGGCCGAGCGACCGTCCCCGGAACCCCAGAGCGAGGACTTTCGTGCTTGATCGGCAGCGCACACGGCGTGAGGTACCCAACGCCGTCCGCGTCGAGGACGTGATCCCGGCCGAGATTCTCGACGGCGTCGGCGACGCCGATCGCGACCATCTCGAGCAGGTCTTCCGCGACCCGCAGAAGTTCCTGCCGCCACGCCCGGAACCCGCCGCCGAGCCGGCGCAGGACGACGACGGCGGCGACCCGGAGAGCCGCTTCTCCCGCCGGGCCAAGCTGGCCGGACTCGTGGCCGCCGGGGCGCTCGTCGCCGGCGCGGTGGTCGCCGCGCCGATGCTGACCAGCGCGCACCGCGCGGCGTCCGACGGCGGCCAGTCCACGCCCGCCGGCTTCAGCGGCGCCGCGGAGCTCGGCGGCCTGGCCGTCCCGCAGCACCAGGCCGGGGGCGGCGCGCCCGAGCAGCCCCCCGCGCCCGAGCCGGGCACCCACTCCGGTGGCGCGCCGTCGGCCGAGGAGTCGACCGGCGGCAGCCCGCGGAGCCAGGTCAACCAGCCCACCGCGCAAGCCGTGCCGGACGCGGCCGCCGACGCGCGCAGCGCGAGCCGGAAGATCCAGGCCGTCAAGGACTTCTACGCCGCCATCGCGCGGAACTCGGCGGGCGCGCTGGCGCTGCTGAGCCCTTCGCTGGCCGACGGCGCGGCGGGCGAACTGGTCCGCACCTGGAGCTCGATGGACGCCATCGACGTCCAGGAGGCCGACACGCAGATCAAGCCGGACGGCTCGATCCTCGCGGTCGCGACGCTCCACCGGCCGGACGGCGCCCTGGTGCGCGTGACCCAGCTGTTCCGGGTCGCCGACACGGGCGGGTTGATCACCGAAGCCGAGCTCGTCTCGGCCCAGTACATGTAGCCCTCGGCGATCACCCCTTCACCCGCGGTTCAAGTGCCTGTACCGGATTCGTGTGCGCAGAGTGAGCGCCTAGCCTTGTCACGGGCCGATCTCGGGAGAGTCGGCACACAGCCCACGACATGTGCATACGCTCCAGCGAAGCGGCGTGCGCGTGGCCGCGTCACCAGGCACCGATCCTCACGCCCTGGTGAAGTCGGAGCCCAAAGGGAGGTCGCGTGAGCGACGAGGGTCGCCTGGTCGCCGATCGATACCGCATCGTCGGCCGGATCGGCACGGGCGCGATGGGGGCCGTCTGGCAGGCGCACGACGAAGTCCTGGGCCGCACGGTGGCCATCAAGCAGCTCCTGCTCCAGCCGCACCTGGACGAGCACGACGCCGAGGACGCCCGGCAGCGCACCATGCGCGAGGGCCGGATCGCCGCCCGGCTGCACCACCCGAACGCGATCTCCGTCTTCGACGTCGTCACCGACGACAACGGGCAGCCGTGCCTGATCATGGAGTACCTCAACTCCACCAGCCTGGCCGCGGTGCTGCAGGAACGCCGCACGCTGCCGCCGACCGAGGTGGCGCGCATCGGCGCCCAGGTCGCCGCGGCGCTGCGCGAGGCGCACGCGGTCGGCATCGTCCACCGCGACATCAAGCCGGGCAACATCCTGCTCGGCGGCAACGGCGTCGTGAAGATCACCGACTTCGGCATCTCCCGTGCCAAGGACGACGTGACGGTCACCAAGACCGGGATGATCGCCGGCACCCCCGCCTACCTGGCCCCCGAGGTCGCCATCGGCGGCGAGCCCGGGCCGGAGTCCGACGTCTTCTCCCTCGGCTCGACGCTGTACGCGGCGTGCGAGGGGCAGCCGCCGTTCGGGCTGTCGGAGAACACGCTCAGCCTGCTGCACGCGGTCGCGGCCGGGCAGATCAACCCGCCGCGCCAGTCCGGCCCGCTGGCCAGCGTGCTGGCCGTGCTGCTGCACCCGGACATCGAGCACCGGCCGACCGCCGAAGAGTGCGAAGAGCTGCTGGCGGCCGTCGCCCGGGGCGAGCTGCCGCTCGGCGGCCCGGCCGACGAGACGATGCTGGCGCCGTCCGCGGGCGTGCTCGGCGCGGCCGCCGTCGCGGACCCGAACGCGACCCAGATGTTCGACGAGGTCCCGGCCGGCCACTCCGGCAGCCTGCTCGACGGTGGCCAGGCCCCGACCCAGGCCGTGCCGTACTACGACGAGGACGACTACCCGGAGGGCACCGGCTACCCGGAAGACGACTACGACGGGTACGACCGCTACCCGGACGAGCGTCGGCAGTACGCCGGCGGCGTCCCTCCCGGCCTCGCCGCGACCCGCGCGGTGCCGGTGCCCCCGCACGAACAGGGCCCGTACGCGGACGACTCGTACGACGACTACGACGACGAGCCGGCCCCGCCGCCCCCGCCGCGACCGCGTCCGCAGACCGCCCCGGAGGACGACGACGACCGGCCCGGCGCGTGGAAGCGCCCGGCGATCATCGGCGGTGTCGTGGTCGTCGGCCTGGTCGCGCTGGCCGTCTGGCTGCTGAGCCCGAACAACCCGCAGGCGCCTGCCGCGCCGGTGTCGAGCAGCAAGCCCGCGCCCGTCGCGACGTCGGAGTCGCTGCCGTCGACGACGGACCAGCCGACCACCACGGTGGATCTGACGACCCCCTCGGAGACGCCGTCAACGGCGAAGCGGACCACGTCGCGGGCCACCGAGCCGGAGAAGACCACGACGCCGAAGACGACACCGAAGTCGAGCGCGCCGGATACGAGCAGCGACACCCCGCCGACGACATCTATTCCGGTGACGACGACGACCCCGTCACAGCAGACCGGATGATCGAGGAATTCGCTTGAGTTCTGAAGGAACCATCGTCGGCGGCCGGTTCCGGCTGGACCAGCCGATCGGCCGTGGCCGCGCGGGCATCGTGTGGCTGGCGTTCGACACGCGGCTGTTCCGCACGGTCGCCATGAAGCGGATGTACCTCCCCGTCGGCGCCGGCGACCGCGCCGAGCAGGCGCGCGCCGCCGCCATGCAGGAGGGCAAGGACGCCGCCCGCATCGAGCACCCGTCCGCCATCAAGGTGTTCGACGTGCTGCCCGACGGCCAGGACGTCTGGCTGGTGATGGAGTACATCCCGTCGCGCAGCATGGCGACGTTCCTCGCCGAGCACGGCAGGCTCACCCCCGACCAGGCGGCGCACCTGGGGATCCAGCTCGGCAACGCCCTGACGGCGATCCACGCGGCCGGGTTCGTGCACCGCACGCTCGAGCCGGGCACGGTCCTGCTGGCCGACGACGGCGGCGTGAAGCTCACCGACATCGGCATCAGCGGCGGCGGGCCCCACGCGGCGTACGTGGCACCTGAGGTCGCGCGCGGGCTGCCGCCGACGCCGGCCGCCGACGTCTTCTCCCTCGGCGCGACGCTGTACACGTCCGTCGAGGGTGTACCGCCGTTCGGGGACGACGGGCAGTCGTCCGAGCGGGCCGCGCAGAACGCGGGCGTGCTGACCGCCGCGCTCCGCAAGATGCTGCGCTCGGACCCGACGACCCGGCCGACGATGGCGGACACCGTCCGTTCGCTGAGCGCGATCACCGAAGGCCGCGAGACGGCGTTCATCCCGCCGACCGCGCCCGGGCTCCCGCCGCGGCCGGCACCGCCCTTCAACCCGGGGCTGGCGCCCGCGGGACCGCCGATGCCGCCGTCGGGACCGCAGTTCCAGCAGCAGATCCCGGTCGCCCCGCCTGGCTACTCCCCGGCCGAGGAGACCCAGCGGATGCAGCCCGTCCCGCAGGCGACGCAGTACGCGCCGCCGCCCGCACCGGGGCCGCGGTCCCCGGCGCAGCAGCAGGCGTGGAACCTGCCGGTGTCGAAGAAGACGCTTATCACGGTGGCCGCGATCCTCGCGGCGGTGCTGGTCGGCATCCTCGTTTCGGAGCTGTTCTTCGTCTAGGCCACCTTGGCGGTCGCCGCGCGCATGGCTTCGAGCAGCGTGCGGACGGCCGGGTGGCCCCACGCCCGGGACGCGACCGCGGCGTGGATCGCGCGGAACGGCTCGGGGTTGCGGATCTTGCGGACGACGACGCCGGGGTGCTGCGCGCCGAGCCCCAGCTCCGGGATGAGTCCGACGCCGATGCCGGCGGCGACGAACCCTTGCGCCGTCTGGTAGTCCTCGGATTCGACCACGACGTTCGGCGCGAACCCGGCGGACGCGCAGGCGCTGTCGAGGATGTCGCGGCAGACGCCCGGCAGGCCGTCGACGCCGACCCACGGCTCCTCGGCGAACTCCGTCAGGTCGAGGACGCGCTTGCGGGCGAGCGGGTGGGTCTTCGGCAGCACGGCCCGGTACGGGTCGTCGAGCAGGTGGACGAGCTCGACGCCCTTGCCGGGCGGCCTCGTGCGCGGGAAGACGGTGATCGCGACGTCGGCGTTGCCCGCTTCGACGTCCATCATCGGGTCGTCGGGCTCGACCAGCTTGAGGTCCAGGCGGACGCCGGGGTGCTCGCGGCGGACCGCGGCGATGGCGGGCGGAACCAGGGACGCGCCGGCCGTCGCGAAGTAGCGGATGGCGACGCGGCCGATGCGGCCCTCCTTGAGCTCGGTGAGCGCGGCCTCAGCCTTCGCGAGCTCGGCGCTCAGCGTCTCGGCGTGCTCGGACAGCAGTGCGCCCGCCGGGGTCGGCCGGACGCCGCGGCCGACGCGTTCGAGCAGTTCGGTGCCGGCTTCGCGTTCCAGCGCCGAGAGCTGCTGGCTGATCGCGGACGGCGTGTAGCCGAGGTTGCGGGCCGCGGCGGTGATCGACCCGCTGGTGATCACGGCGCGGAGTACCTGCATGCGGCGGACGTCGAGCATGCCCCGATCGTACAGCTGAGCTTAACGGTTCCTGCAGTTAATTTCGCTTGTCCTTACGTCTTTCCCGGGCGAAGCTGGCGCATGATCGGCGAAGGAGGACTGGGGTGGGCGAGTCGAAGACCCTGCTGAGGATCGGCGCACTGGCGTTGATGTGGGGGTCCAGTTTCTTCTGGATCAAGCTGGGACTGGGGATGTTCTCGCCGGTGCAGCTGGTGCTGGCACGGCTCGTGCTCGGCGCGGCCATGCTCTTGGTGCTGTGCAAGCTGCAGGGCGCCCGCCTGCCCCGCGACCGGCGGACGTGGGGCCACCTCGCCGTCGCGGCGTTCTTCCACAACGCGCTGCCGTTCCTGCTGTTCGCGATCGGCGAGACGACGGTCGACTCCGGGATCACCGGGGTCCTGAACTCGACGACCCCGCTGTGGGTCCTGCTGGCGGCGCCGCTGATGGGGACGTCGTCCCGGATGACCGGCACCCGGCTGGCCGGGCTTCTGGTGGGCCTCGGCGGGATCCTGCTGATCTTCGCGCCGTGGCAGGCGTCGGGCCTGCTGAGCTGGGGCGCGCTGGCCTGCCTCGCAGCGGCGGCGAGCTACGGCTTCGCGTTCGTCTACGAGGGCAAGTACCTGTCGTCCCCGACGTCTTCGCCGTACGCGATCTCGGCCGGCCAGATGCTGCTGGCCAGCGGGATGCTGGTCCTCGTGCTGCCGGCGGGCGGGCTCACGCCGGTGCACGTGTCGACCGGGCCGCTGCTGGCCGTCCTGGTGCTGGGCATCGGTTCGACGGGCATCGCGTTCGCGCTGAACTACCAGCTCCTGGCGAGCGAGGGCGCGGTCGCGGCGTCGGTGGTCGGGTACCTGCTGCCGGTGGTCTCGGTGCTGCTGGGCGCGGTGTTCCTGGGCGAGCAGCTGAACCTGCGGGTGATCGCGGGCATGGTGGTCGTCCTCGGCGGGGTCGCGCTGACCCGCCTCCATAAGCCGGAGCGAGGGGCCCTGGAGGAGCCCGGTGACCAAGCGGATGGGCTTGGTGACGACACCGCCGGGCGGACGCCCCGGCCTCTCGCTCCTCTGGCGGACTGAAGCCGTCAGACGAGACGGCGGTCGGAAGCCCAGCGGGAAAGCTCGTAGCGGTTCGAGAGCTGGGTCTTCCGCAGGACGCTCGACACGTGCGTCTCGACGGTCTTCACCGAGATGAACAGCTCCGACGCGATCTCCTTGTACGCGTACCCGCGCGCCAGCAACCGCAGGACGTCGCGCTCGCGCGGGGTCAGCAGGTCCAGCTCCGGGTCGTTGATCGGCGCCGAGCCCGGCCGGTCGGCGAACGCGTCCAGCACGAACCCCGCCAGCCGCGGCGAGAACACCGCGTCGCCGTCCGAGACGCGGACCACCGCGCGGACCAGCTCCTTCGACGAGATCGTCTTCGTGACGTACCCGCGGGCGCCCGCGCGGATGACCGCGATGACGTCCTCCGCCGCGTCGGACACCGACAGGGCCAGGAACACCACGTCCGGCAGCTCGGGGCGGACGCGGCGCAGCACCTCGGCGCCGCCGCCGTCGGGCATGTGGACGTCGAGCAGCACCACCTGGGGCTTCGTCCGGGCGATCCCGGCCACCGCTTCGGCGACCGAACCGGCTTCGCCGACCACCCGGACCTCGTCGGTGATCGAATCGAGTTCGGTGCGGACCCCGGCGCGGAACAGCGCGTGGTCGTCGACGAGGAACACCTTCACCGGTTCGCGCTGGGTGTCAGTCACGTCGTCGAGCATAGCCGCCTCACGCTGCCCCCTTGCCCGCTTTCACCGGCATGGCGAGCTGCACCTCGGTGCCCTCCCCCGGCGCGGTGCGCACCTTGCACGTGCCGCCGTGCCGGGTCATCCGGCCGCGGATGGAGTCGGCGAGCCCGTGGCGGTCGTCCGGGACGAGGTCGGGGTCGAAGCCCTTGCCGCGGTCGCGGACGAACACCGTCACCGACGTCGGCTCGACTTCGGCGAAGACGCTGACCTCCTCGACGCCCGCGTGCTTGGCGGCGTTGACGATCGCCTCGCGCGCGGCTTGGACCAGCGCGACCAGTGAGTCGTCCAGCTCGGCGTCGCCGACGACGACCTGGCCGACGGAGATCGCGAACGTGTCCTCGACCTCGCCGCACGCCGTCGCGAGCGCTTCGGACAGCTGGCCCGTCGCTTCTTCGGGGCTCTCGACGGGCTTGCCGTAGCCGTTCGGGCCGTAGAGCCAGCCGCGCAGCTCGCGTTCCTGGCTGCGGGCCAGCCGCGCGACCTCGCGGGGCTGTTCGCTCTGCTTCTGGATCAGCGCGAGCGTCTGCAGGACGGAGTCGTGCAGGTGCGCGGCGATCTCGGCGCGTTCGTCGGTGCGGATGCGGGCCTTGCGCTCGTCGGACAGGTCCCGGACCAGCCGCAGCCAGAACGGCACGGTCAGCACGGCGACCCCGATGAGGGTCGCGACGACGGCGATCAGGGCGAACTGGACCTGGTCGAGCGTGCCGCTGCGCAGCACGACGACGGTGATCCCGGTGATCACCAGCGCGACGCCGGCGACGATCCGGATCGCGGCCGACCAGCCGCCCCCGCCGAGGAACGCCCCGGCGAAGCCGTCCTTCGCACCGACACGCCAGCGGCGGCGCTGCGACTCGTCGGCCTCGCGCCAGACGACGGCGAGACCGATCATCGCGACGGCGAGCGGCACGGCGACCCAGCCGCTGATGAACCCGGTGAGCGTCCCGCTGGCGATGGCGAGGCCCACCCCGAGCGCGATCAGGCCGAACGCCTGCTGGCGCTCCTTCGACGTGGGCGCTTTCGCGGTTTCTTCGGTCTGCTGCTGGACGAAGACCCAGAGGAGCCCGTAGGCGAGCAGGCCCGCGCCGTTCAGGGCGGCGAGCAGCGCGAAGGCCGTCCGCACCCAGACGACGGGCACCCCGAGGTGGTCGGCGAGCCCCCCGGCGACCCCGGCGATCGCCCGACCGGACCGGCGCCGGAACATCTTGGGCTTCTCCGGGACGGTCACCTGGTCGGGCGTTACGTGGTCGAGGGCTTCCTGCACGGGGTCCATGGTCACACGCGGTCGTGCGTGGGTGCATCGGGGAAAATCCCGGAACGCCCGATCAGGGCCGGGGAACCGGCCGGAACCCGCCTCCGGGAAACCTCAGGGACCATCCCGGATGTCCGCCGATCTGCCGTGCCGCATGCTCTTCGGTATGAGTGGTGCGAGTGAGACACGGGCACCGAAGCCGAGTCCGTTGAACGGCTTCGAGGAGACCGTGAAGGACTTCTGGGTGAGCCGGCCGAGGCGGCCGCACGCCGGGCGGAAGGTGGCCGGCGTGGCCGCCGCCATCGGGTACCGGTACGGGATCGATCCGGTCGTCGTGCGGGTGGCCCTCGTGGTCGCGACGATCTTCGGCGGCTTCGGCGTCCCCTTCTACCTGCTGGGGTGGCTGTTCCTGCCCGGCGAGAGCGACGAGGTCTCCGGCTTCGAGTCGCTGATCGGACGCGGCCGGTCGTCCGTGTCGCCCGCGTTCGCCGTCGTGCTCTGCGTCCTCACCGTCGTCAGCGTCGGGGGCAGCTTCAGCGGCTCCTGGTTCGACGGCGGGGCCCTCATCAGCTTCGCGCTCATCGCCATCGCGCTCTACCTGCTGCACCGCAGCCGCGGCCAGGAGAACCGGCCCGCGCCGGTCACGCCGCGGACTCAGGCCTTCACCGGAAACGGAGCCTTCACCATGACCGAGACCGCGACCGCCGACGCGGAGGCGAAGCCGGGGTGGGACCCGCTCGCCGCCGACCCGGCGGGCTGGGACCTGCCCGAGGCGCCGTCCTCGCCGCCGCCTCCGCCCACGCCGCCGACGTACCAGCGGCCCGCGCCGCGCCGGCGGTCGAAGGTGGGCTCGGCGACCTTCGCGCTCGCCGTGGTCACCGCGGGTGGTGGCGTGCTGGCGAACCTCAACGGCGCCCCGTGGTTCTCCGCGCAGCACATCATCGGCCTGGTGCTCGGCGTGGTCGGGATCGGCCTGGTCACCGGCGCGTTCGTCCGCGGCGGGCGCGGCCTGATCGGGCTCGCCGTGCCGCTCGCGATCGCCGGGATGGTCCTGACGACCGTGCCGTTCCAGAACTTCGACTTCCGCGGCGGCGCGGGCGACCTCACGGTGACGCCGCACGCGGTGACCGACCTCAAGCCGCTCTACCAGCACGCGGCGGGCAACATCGACCTCGACCTCACGCAGCTGCCGGCCGGCGCACCGATCACCACCGACGTGGTCAACGGCGCCGGCGACACCACGGTCACCGTGCCGGACACGGCGGACGTCACCTACGACTGCCACACCGGCGCCGGCACGACGTCGTGCTTCGACCGCTCCGCCGACGGCATCAGCCAGGACGCGCTGACCGGGACGGACTACGGCACCGACGGTCCCGGCGGCCAGAAGATCACCCTGCACGTCAAGAACAGCGTGGGCAACGTGGCGGTGCGCCGTGGCTGACCAGAACCCCTACGCCTACGACAACCCGGCCGAGGCCCCGCCCGCGAAGCGCGGCGTGGACGTCTTCACCCTGATCGTCGGCGTCGCGACGCTGCTCGTGTCCGCCTACGTCCTTTCGGACGGCGCGAGCTGGCTGCCGCAGTTCGACTTCCGCTGGGTGATCGCCGGCGGCGCGGTGTTCGTGGGGCTGCTGCTCCTCGGCGCGTCGTTCGGCAAGCGCCGCCGATAGCCGCAACGCCACCACTCTCTCGAGGCCCCGGATCCCACGCCGGGGCCTCGAGACCTGTCTACAGTGGACTCATTCCCACTCGATGGTGCCCGGCGGCTTGGACGTCACGTCCAGCACCACCCGGTTGACCTCCGCGACCTCGTTGGTGATGCGCGTGGAGATCCGCTCCAGGACGTCGTAGGGCAGGCGCGTCCAGTCCGCGGTCATCGCGTCCTCCGACGACACCGGCCGCAGCACCACCGGGTGGCCGTAGGTCCGGCCGTCACCCTGGACGCCGACGCTGCGGACGTCCGCGAGCAGCACCACCGGGCACTGCCAGATGCTGCGGTCCAGCCCGGCGGCCGTCAGCTCCTCGCGGGCGATCAGGTCGGCCGCGCGCAGGGTTTCCAGGCGCTCGGCGTCGACCGCGCCGATGATGCGGATGCCCAGGCCGGGGCCGGGGAACGGCTGGCGCTGGACGATCGTCTCGGGCAGGCCCAGCTCGGTGCCGACCTTGCGGACCTCGTCCTTGAACAGCAGCCGCAGCGGCTCGACCAGCTCGAACTGCAGGTCGTCCGGCAGGCCGCCGACGTTGTGGTGGCTCTTGATGTTGGCCGTGCCCTCGCCGCCGCCGGACTCGACGACGTCCGGGTACAGCGTGCCCTGGACCAGGAACTCGTAGTCGCCCTGGGCCTTCAGGTCGCGCTCGGCCTGCTCGAACACGCGGATGAACTCGCGGCCGATGATCTTGCGCTTCTGCTCGGGGTCGGTGACGCCGGCCAGCGCGTCGAGGAAGCGTTCCCGCGCGTCGATGGTCACGAGGTTGACCCCGGTGGCGGAGACGAAGTCCTGCTCGACCTGGGTCCGCTCGCCCGCGCGCAGCAGGCCGTGGTCGACGAACACACAGGTCAGCCGGTCGCCGATGGCACGCTGGACCAAGGCGGCCGCGACCGCGGAGTCGACGCCGCCGGAGAGGCCGCAGATCGCGCGGCCGTCGCCGATCTGGTCGCTGATCCGCTGGATCTGCTCCTCGACGATCGACGACGTCGTCCACTGCGGCTCGATGCCCGCGATGTCGCGCAGGAACCGGCGCAGCACCTCCTGGCCGTGCGGCGAGTGCGCGACCTCCGGGTGGTACTGGACGCCGGCGAAGCGGCGCTCGACGTCTTCGAAGCCCGCGACCTCGGCGCCGTCCGACGACGCCGTGACGACCGAGCCCTCAGGGGCCTTGGTGACGCTGTCGTTGTGGCTCATCCAGGCGGGCTGGTGCGCGGGCAGGCCGGCGTGCAGGACACCGCCGTCGCCGGTCACGCGGACCTCGGTGCGGCCGAACTCGCGGACGCCGGTCGGCTCGACGACGCCGCCGAGCGCGCTGGCGAGCAGCTGGTGGCCGTAGCAGATGCCGAACATCGGGACGCCGGCTTCGGTGAGCTTCGGGTCCATGCCCGGCGCGCCTTCGGCGTACACGCTCGAGGGGCCGCCGGAGAGGATGATCGCCGCGGGGTTCTTCGCGAGGATCTCTTCGACGGACGCGCTGTGCGGCACGACCTCGGAGTAGATCTGCGCCTCGCGGACGCGCCGGGCGATCAGCTGCGCGTACTGCGCCCCGAAGTCCACGACGAGAACCGGACCGGTGGGGTTGGGCACCTGACGACCTCCTGGCAGCGGCGGGATTGGCCTCCATCGTCCCAGGTGGGCTGGGTCACCCGGGATTCAGGGCCGCTCCTGTCCGCGATCGGGCCTAGCGTGCCCGGCATGGCTGTGAACTGGACGAAGGAACTGACCGACCAGCTCGACTTCCACTGGACCGTGCACACGCGACCGAGGCTCGAAGGCCTCACCGACGACGAGTACCTCTGGGAGCCGGTCGCGGGCTGCTGGACCGTCCGGCCGCGGAAGTCCGACGACGAACCCGGGACGGGCGAGTTCACCATCGACTTCGCCTTCCCGGAGCCGACGCCCCCGCCGGTCACGACGATCGCGTGGCGGCTCAACCACATCCTCGTCGGCGTCCTCGGCATGCGGACGGCGTCGCACTTCGGCGGCCCGCCGATGACCTACGACGACTACCCGTACCCGGGCACGGCCGCCGAGGCGATGTCGCTGCTCGACGAGTACTACGCCCGGTGGATCGCCGGGGTGCAGGCCCTCGACGACGGCGCCCTCGCGCGGCCGTGCGGCCCGGCGGAAGGCCCGTACGCGGAGTACCCGATGGCGACGCTGGTCCTGCACATCCACCGCGAGATGATCCACCACTGCGCCGAAGTCCTCCTGCTGCGCGACCTTCACCGCAGCCGGCCCCTGTAACGCCGAGTCACCACCGGGCCGACTCAACGGGTATCGAGGGCGGCCTCCGACCGGGGCCGGCCACCGCCGAGGGGAACCCGCGCATGCTCTACCGACTCCGCCCACCGGCCCGCCTGACCTGGTGCGATGTGCCCGGTTACCCGGTCTACCAGGTCGACGACCAGCCGCCGCCCGACTGGGAGCGGCTGTCGTGGCTGCCCGCCGGACCACGGGCGTTCAGCAACGACCTCCTGCGCATCGCCGTCCGTTACGGCGTGCGGTCGGGCGGCGGGATCGTCGTCGACGCCCGGCACGCCACGGACCTCGGGCGAGCCGACGAGCTGCGGTGCGACCGGATCGCCGCCGCCGAGGCCCGAACCGAAGCACGCAGCGGCGCGGGCGGACAGCGGGTCGAGGTGCTCGGCTCGGAAGACCGGGAGTGGGACAGCACCGAGGAAGCCGCTCGGGCGGCCGAAGCGGACCTCGCCGAACTCCTCGCGGTACCCGTGCGCATCGACCTGGTCGCGCACTGGCAGCGGCTCGGCGGCCGCTACCCGGACTGAGAGACGGACGGACCGGAGCCACCCCCACCGGGACTCCGGGCCGTCCGCGGTCAGTGGGCCCGTGGCAGCAGCAGGAACCCGAGGGCGCTGCCCAGCAGGCAAGGGAGGCCGTGGTTGTCGTGCACCAGCGTGTCGGCCACGGCCAGCACCGGCGCCGCGAACGCCAGGACGCGGAACTGCACCGGCAGCACCACGCCGTAGCGGCGCGAAGCCACCATGACCACCGCGGCCAGGCCGCCGATCAGGCCGACGACGCACATCGAGTTGCCCGCGCCGACCGGGTTGAGCCAGGCGTAGCTCATGAACTGGCCGAAGAGCCCGCAGCCGAAGTACAGGACGAGCCAGCGAACGCGGCCGAACACGCGCTCGGCGAGCGTGCCGAACACCGCCAGCCAGAGCAGGTTCGAGACCAGGCCGAACGCCCAGCCGTCCTGGAAGAACATCCCGGTGACCAGGCGGTACCACTGGCCGTCATCGATCCGGGCGGCGTCGCGGACGACCGCGTCGTACAGCGGCGGGTGCACCAGCTGGGCGATGCCGCACGCCAGCGTCACCGCGAACACCCCGGCGGTGAGGTACGGGCGGCGCGCCCCGGTGGCGAGGGCCCCGAACGGGCTGCGGGATGCGGCGCGGGTGGTCATGGACGAAAATCTAGGCGCGCCGGAGCCGCCGCACCCCCGCCGTTTGTCACGATCCGCCACGGGAAAGGCCCTTGCATGCGAGCGACAGTCATCTACGGTGCCGGCGACGTCCGGGTGGAAACCGTCCCCGACCCGAAGCTGGTGGAACCGACCGACGTCGTCCTGCGGGTCGTCCGGTCCTGCATCTGCGGCAGCGACCTATGGCCGTACGCCGACATGCCCCCGCGCGAGCACGGCCGCCGGATCGGGCACGAGTTCCTCGGCGTCGTCGAGGAGACCGGCGCGGACGTCCGAGGCGTCAAGAAGGGCGACCTCGCCGTCGCGCCGTTCGTCTGGTCCGACAACACCTGCGAGTTCTGCCGCGAAGGCCTTCAGACGTCCTGCCTGCACGGCGGCGGCTGGGGCGCGAAGGGCGTCGACGGCGGTCAGGGCGAGGCCGTGCGCGTCCCGCAGGCCGACGGCACGCTGGTCAAGCTCCCGCACACCGAGGACGACGACCTGCTCGCGTCCCTGCTGACCCTGTCGGACGTCTTCTCGACCGGGCACCACGCGGCGGTGAAGGCACGCGTGAGCGAGGGCCAGAACGTCACCGTGATCGGCGACGGCGCGGTCGGGCTCTCCGCTGTCCTCGCGGCGAAGCGCCTCGGCGCCGACCGCGTCGTCCTGATGGGCCGCCACCAGGCCCGCACCGACCTCGGGCGCGAGTTCGGCGCGACCGACGTCGTCGCCGAGCGCGGTGAGGAGGGCGTCGAGAAGGTGCGCGAGCTGACGAACGGCCGTGGCACGCACGCCGTCCTCGAGTGCGTCGGCACGAAGGGCGCCTTCGAGATGGGCGTCCGGGTGGTGCGCGCGGGCGGCGCGGTCAGCCGCGTCGGCCTGCCGCAGTACGAAGAAGGCCCGATCGGCGTGGGCGTGTTCCGCCGCAACGTCACGGTCACCGGCGGCGTCGCGCCGGCGCGGCACTACATCCCGGAACTGCTGCCGGACGTCCTCGACGGCAAGTACCAGCCCGGTCGCGTTTTCGACCGTACGATCGGCATCGAGGGCGTGCCGGACGGCTACCGCGCCATGGCCGACCGCGAGGCGCTGAAGGTGCTCATCAAGCCGTGACCCGTCCGGGTGGGCCTCCACCGGCCGGACGCCCACCCGGATTACGTTGGTACACATGGACATGATCACCCCCGAGCCGCGCCCCGCCTGGATCGCCGGCCGCCCGGAGCCGGGCGCCACCACCCTCGTCGTGCACCACCCGTACGACGGCAGCGAGGTCGCCACGGTCGGCGTGCCGGGGCCGGAGCAGGTCGAGCGCGCGGTCACCGCCGCCGTGTCGGTCGCCAAGGAGCTGCGCAGCACTCCCGCGCACGTCCGCGCCGGCGCGCTGGAGCACGTCTCGCGCGTGCTCGCCGCGCGTGCCGAAGAGATCGCCGAGGTGATCACGGCGGAGAACGGCAAGCCGCTCAAGTGGGCCGAAGCCGAGGTCAAGCGCGCGGTGTCGGTGTTCCGCATCGCGGCCGAGGAGGCCCGTCGGTTCACCGGCGACGTCCAGCGCCTCGACACCGACCCGGCGGGCGAGGCGCGGCTGGCGCTGACCCGCCGCGTCCCGCGCGGGCCGGTGCTCGGCATCGCGCCGTTCAACTTCCCGCTGAACCTGGTGGCGCACAAGGTGGCGCCGTCGCTGGCGATCGGCGCGCCGATCATCGTCAAGCCCGCGCCGCGGACGCCGTTGTCGGCGCTGATCCTCGGTGAGATCCTGGCCGAGACCGACCTGCCGGAAGGCGCGTTTTCCGTGCTGCCGCTGGGAAACGAACAGACGCAGGCACTCGTCGCCGACCCGCGGCTGCCGGTGGTGTCGTTCACCGGCTCGGGCCCGGTCGGCTGGTCCCTGAAGGACGCCGCGCCGCGCAAGCACGTCGTGCTCGAACTCGGCGGCAACGCGGCGGCCGTCGTCCTGCGCGACTGGCCCGACCCCGAAGGCGCCGCGCACCGCATTGCCACCTTCGGCAACTACCAGGCCGGGCAGTCCTGCATCGCCGTGCAGCGGGTGATCGTCGACGCCGCCGTGGCCGAGGAGTTCGTCCCGGCGCTGCTGGAGGCCGTCGAAGCGCAGCGGACGGGCGACCCGTACGACCGCGCCACCGACGTCGGCCCGGTCGTCGACGAGGCCGCCGCCGAACGGATCGTCGCGTGGGTCGACGAAGCCGTCGCCGCGGGCGCGAAGCTGCTCACCGGCGGCACCCGCGACGGCGCGACCGTCGCTCCGACGCTGCTCACCGACGTCCCGCCGGACACCAGGGCCTGGGCCGAAGAGATCTTCGGGCCGGTGCTCGCGGTGTCCGTTGTGGACGGTGTGGACGAGGCCTTCCGCTTGGTCAACGAATCCGCGTACGGCCTGCAGGCCGGCGTCTTCACCACCGACGTCCAGCTGGCGTTCCACGCGTCGGCCGAGCTGGAGGTCGGCGGCGTGATCGTCGGCGACGTGCCGTCCTACCGCGCCGACCAGATGCCCTACGGCGGCGTCAAGGGCTCCGGCGTCGGCCGCGAAGGCGTGCTCGCGGCCATGCACGACCTGACCGAGGAGCGCGTCACGGTCTTCACCGGCATCGACCTCTAAGCGACGACGCTCTGCCCGAACCGGAAGACGTTGTAGGGGTCGTACTTCTTCGCGACGTCCTGCAGTCGCTTGGCGTTGTCGCCGTAGTAGGCGGCCTTCCAGTCGGGCAGGGCCGGGTCGATGTAGTTGACGTACCCGCCGCCCGCGCCGGCCGCCGCGAGGCCCGCGACGACGTCGCCCACCGACTGCGTCACCCCTGACCGGGTCTTCGTGGTCGCGGGCGCGTAGATCTGGACGCTCGCCAGCGCGTCGCGGTGCCAGAACGCCGTCGCGTCCTTGGCCGGCTCGCCGACCTTCCCGCCGAGGCCGTCGATGAGCAGGTCCATCCCCGTCCGGCCGTCGGCGAGCGCGACCATCTTCGCCGGGTCGACCGGGCTCGTGATGATCCGCGACGACGCGACGAACGACTGCCGGGCCGAGCTGCCGGAGAAGTAGTTCATGGCGCCGAGGTAGTCGAGGGCCTTCACGGTGCGCTGCGTCGGCCGCGCGCCGGCGTTGGCGGTGAGGTTGTTGAGCAGGGTGTTGAGCCCGGAGGGGGCGCCGACGTAGCAGCCGCCGACGCGGCACTGGACCGGCGAGCCGCCCGAGATCACGATGTTCGCCCACAGCTCCGGCGGCATCGCGGCGATCCACTCCTGCCACGCGCCGAGCACGCCGGCCGCGGAGCCGGCCGGGAAGTGCAGCGAGAACACCGTCAGGTTCGGCGCGGGATCGGTGTCGAAGGTGAACTCGGTGACGATCCCGAAGTTGCCGCCGCCCCCGCCGCGCAGCGCCCAGAACAGGTCCGGTTCGGAGCTCGCCGACGCCGTGACGAGCTTGCCGTCGGCCGTGACGACCTGGGCGGAGCTGAGGTGGTCGCAGGTCAGGCCGTACTTGCGGGCGAGCACGCCGATGCCGCCGCCGAGGGTCAGCCCGGCGATCCCGACGGTCGGGCAGGAGCCCGCGGGCAGCGCGCGCCCGGCCGCCGCCAGTCCGGCGTAGACGTCCTTCAGCTTCGCGCCGGCGCCGATCACGGCCTGCGTGCCCTGGACGTCCACCTGGTTCATCGCGGCCACGTCGACGACGAGCCCGCTCTCGGGGACGGAGTAGCCGGCGTAGCAGTGACCGCCGCTGCGCGCGGCGAGCGTCACGCGCCCGGCGGCGGCCTGGACGCAGGTCTGCACGTCCTGGGCGCTTTTCGCGCTCGCCACGGCGACCGGGTTGTTGCTGTCGAAGAGCGGGTTGAAGGCGCGCTTGGCGGTGTCGTAGCCGTCGCCGCCCGGGCGCAGCAGGCCGCCGGCCAGTTGGCTGCGCAGCTCGTCCCAGTTCGGCGGCCCAGTAGGCGGCCGGCTCGAGGGTGGCACGGACGTCTCCGGGGGCGCCACGCCCGTCGACGCGATGGGCGACGTGGGACTGCCCGACCCGCACGCGGCGGCGACGGCACCGGCCGCTGACACGCCCGCGACCCGGAGGAACGCCCTTCTGTCCATGTGGTCGAAGACGTGCGGCCGTCCGGCGGGTTGCCCGGTCATCGGGCCGGCCTGCTCACGCTGTCCACATCGGACTCCTCGCTGCCGGGGACGCCCAGTTTAGGGCCGGACCCGGGTCTCCGCGCCCCTGATCGGTACACGGAGAACGGTCGCGGTCAGTTCACGACCAGGCGGGCAGCCGCGGGACGTCGCCGTCGAGGGCCCCGCCGTCCGAGCGCCCGCTCAGCCAGGCGAGCAGCTGCCCGCTCGTGCCGGTGACGGTGGCGCCCGGCGTGGCACCCATCGGCCACTCCCCGGTGCCCTCGGCGACCAGGCGGAGCGCGGGCAGGTGCGCGCTCCGGGTGGTGACCGCGTGCTCGACGACGTCCTCGGCGAGCGGGCCGAGCAGGCCCAGCACTCGATCGAGGTCGTAACCGCGGTCGAGGTCGGCGAGGTGGATGGTCAGCTCGGACAGCCGCATCCGCGCGACGACCGTTCCGCTGACGGGCGCGCCCTGGCGATTGCGCGCTTCCCGCGCCCAGGCGTCGTCGGCCAGCCCGGCGGCGTACTCCTCGAACCGCGCCGCGGACGCGACGAAGTCCGCGAGGATGTCGGCGGCCCCGCGCCGGACCCCGGCCTCGATGTCGGCTTCCCTGGCCTCGGCACTGGCGTACATCGGCGTCTCGACCCCGGTGTCCGCCCAGGTCAGCAGGTTCTTGAGGCCGTCGGCGTTCCGGGCGACGTGGGTCAGGACGTGCGCCCGCGACCAGCCCGGCAGCGCACTGGGGGCGCGCAGCTCGGGCTCGCCGAGGCTGCCGATGGCCCGCGCCCATTCGTCGTCGAGCTTGCGTACCCCGTCGAGCAGCGCGTGCGCCTTCTCGGATGCCGTCGTCACGGCCCCGATCCTAGGACCGCCGCAGGGCCGCCGGGGCGTCGGCGGGGACGGCCGGGTTCTTCGGTGCCACCGCCTCCAGCCGGACGTACGCCGCGTCCTGCGAAGGCCGCTGGTCCGCCTCGCCCTTGTTCGGCCAGAACGAGAACGCCCGCTCGGCCTGGGCGGTGATCGTCAGGGACGGGTTGACGCCCAGGTTGGCCGTGATCGCCGCGCCGTCGACCACCGACAGGCCCGGGTAGCCGAACACGCGGTGGTACGGGTCGATGACGCCGTCCTCAGCGGACGCGCCGATCGGGACGCCGCCGATGAAGTGCGCCGTCAGCGGGATGTCGAAGATCTCGCCCCACGTGCCGCCCGCGATGCCGCCGATGCGGTCCGCCGTGCGCTCGTTGGCCTCGTGGCCCGCCGGGATGAAGCTCGGGTTCGGCTCGCCGTGGCCCTGCTTCGACGTGTACTTGCGGCGGCCGAACAGGCCTCGCTTCGTGTACGTCGTGATCGAGTTGTCCAGGCTCTGCATCACCAGCAGGATCACCGTGCGCTCGCTCCAGCGGTAGCCGTTGAGCAGCTTCGCCGTCTGGACCGGGTGCTTGACCATGAAGCTCACCGCCTGCCGCCAGCGCGGCACCGGCGACGCGCCGTCGGTCGCGATCGTCTGCAGCAGGCTCATCGCGTTGCTGCCCTTGCCGTAGCGGACCGGCTCGATGTGGGTGTTCTCGTCCGGGTGGATCGACGACGTGATCGCGACCCCGCGGCTGAAGTTCCGGCTCTCGTCGACCTCGGTGCGCGCCGCGCCGATGATCGCCTCGGAGTTCGTGCGGGTCAGCTCGCCGAGCCGCCGCGAAAGCTTCGGCAGCGTGCCGGTGTCCTTCAGCTTGTGCAGCAGGTTCTGCGTGCCCCAGGTGCCCGCGGCGAAGACGACCTGCTCGGCCGTGATCGTCGTCCGGAAGCGCTTGGACGTCGTCCCCGTCTTCTTCAGGTCGACCTGGTAACCGCCTTCGACCGGCCGCACGGACGTCACCGTCGTCAGCGGGATGACGTGCGCGCCGTCCTGCTCGGCGAGGTAGAGGTAGTTCTTGACCAGCGTGTTCTTCGCACCGACGCGGCAGCCGGTCATGCACGAGCCGCATTCGGTGCAACCGACGCGCTCGGGGCCGGCACCGCCGAAGTACGGGTCCGCCGCCTTGGCGCCGGGCTTGCCGAAGTAGACGCCGACGGGCGTCGGGTGGAAGGAATCGGCGACGCCCATGTCCTTCGCGACGTCGCGCATCACGACGTCCGATGGCGTGATCGTCGGGTTCGTGACCACGCCGAGCATGCGGCTCGCCTGGTCGTAGTGCGGCGCGAGCTCGGACTCCCAGTCCGTGATGTGCGACCACTGCTTGTCGGCGTAGAACGGCTTGAGCGGCCGGTACAGCGTGTTCGCGTAGACGAGCGACCCGCCGCCGACGCCCGCGCCCGCCAGCACCATGACGTCGTTGAGCATGTGGATGCGCTGGATGCCGTAGCAGCCGACCTGCGGCGCCCAGAGGTAGCGCTTGAGGTCCCACGACGTCTTCGCGAACTCGTCGTCGGCGAACCTGCGCCCGGCCTCGACGACGGCTACGCGGTAGCCCTTCTCGGTGAGCCGCAGCGCCGCGACGCTGCCGCCGAACCCCGACCCCACCACGACGACGTCGTAGTCGGGGCCACCCGCACTGGTGGTGGTGTTACTGGCAGTCACACCTTGAGCGTAACCCGGGGTTCGCGTCCTGACCAGAGGTAAGTTACTGGCCAGTCACCCTTCTGGAGGCTTTCAAGAGCGTCATTGTGGGTAACCATCAAAGTGCTCGATGTCCACGTCGGCGATTCACCGCTGAGCGGGACACGATTTCCGGGAGGGACCACCATGGACCCCCAGCAGCTCACCGGTTGGCACAAGTCGAGCCACAGCCACTTCGAAGAGAACGCCTGCGTCGAGGTCGGCACCGGTCCGGGCGTGGTCGGCGTGCGGGACACCAAGCAGGCGGCCCTCGCCGCCCGCCCGGTGCTCGTCTACTCCGCCGGCGCCTTCGCCGCGTTCCTCGCGCACCTCACCGGCGGACGGTGAGCCCCACGCGCTGGAACTCCTTGAGGTCCGAGTAGCCCGTCTTCGCCATTGCCCGGCGCAGCGCCCCGAACAGGTTCACGACGCCTTCCGCGTCGGACGACGGCCCGAACAGCAGGGTCTTCAGGTCGACCGCGTAGTCCGGCCCGGCCGCCACGCGCGAGCGCGGCAGTGACGGGTGGGCGGCCGCGGCCGTCCAGTACAGGCCCTGACCGGGTGCGTCCTGCGCGGCGGCCAGCGGGGAGCCCAGCATGACGGCGTCCGCGCCGCACGCGATGGCCTTCGCGATGTCGCCCGACACCGTCATGCCGCCGTCGGCGAGCACGTGCACGTAGCGGCCGCCGGTCTCGTCGAGGTAGTCGCGGCGGGCGGCCGCGGCGTCGATGATGGCCGTGGCCATCGGGACGCCGATGCCGAGGACGCGGTCGGTGCTCGTGACGCCCGGGGTGTAGCCGTGCCCGACGATGACGCCCGCGGCGCCGGTACGCATCAGGTGCATCGCCGTGCGGTAGTCGCTGACGCCGCCGGCGATCACCGGCACGTCGAGCCGGCCGATGAACTCCTTGAGGTTCAACGGTTCGGCGTCGCGTTGCACGTGCTCGGCGGAGATGATCGTGCCCTGCACGACGAGGATCTCGACGCCGGCCGCGATCAGGTCCGGGGTCAGCTCGGCGGCGTGCTGCGGGCTGACGCGCGCGGCGACCGTGACGCCGGACTCGCGGACGGTCTTGATCGCCTCGGTCAGCAGGTCCAGCCGGATCGGCGCGGCGTGCAGCTCCTGCAGCACGCGGCCGACCGCGGTCGGGTCCTCGAGGTCCTCGGCCGCGCGGACCAGCTGGAAGATGGCGTCCTCGACGTTCGCATGCCGCGCCCAGAGACCCTCGGCGTTGAGCACGCCCAGGCCGCCCAGCTCACCGACGGCGACCGCGGTGCCGGGGGAGACGATCGCGTCGGTCGGGTGCGTGACGAGCGGCAGGTCGAAGCGGTAGGCATCGATCTGCCAGGAGGTGGACACCACCGACGACGACCGGGTCCGCCGCGACGGCACGATCTCGACGTCATCGAGGTCATAAGCTCGCCGCGCGGTGCGGCCCATCCCGATCTCGACCAGGTCCCGCACGTGAAGCCTCCTCCGACGACGACAATCTGCCGTGCCCCATTGTCGCTAGTCCGCGTGGGTGACCCGCGCACGGGGGTCTAGACCCGCACGAACACCACGACCGGGGCCAGCAAGGCTCCCAGGGCCAGGGCCAGCCAGGTCGCCACCGGCGGGTAGACGTTCAGCCGGACCGCGCCGAAGTACATCGCGCCCAGGGCGACCAGGGCCGCGCAGATCAGCAGCACCGGCCGCACCACGCCCGGCCGCAGGTCGACCACGCCGCCACCGGCGCGCAGGTAGGCGATGCTGCCGTCCGCCGTCGAGACGTCGAGCACCACCGGCTGCCCGGCCGGCAGGTCGAGGCCGGGGTCGACGGCGGTGACGCGGTAGAGCCGGTTCCCGGCGTCGACGGCGATGGTGTGGCTGACCGCTTCGTCGTCCCCGCCGACCGGGAGCGCGCCCTGCTCGTGGGACACGACGTGCCCCTCGACGCGGTAGGTGGGCGCGTCCCGGCCGGCCAGCACCTGGCACATCAGGCAGACGATCCCGCCGAGGAACAGGGACACGAGCGCGACGGCCGTGAAGAACACCTTGCGCAGCACGCGCGTGAAGCGGCTGACCGTCATGCCGTTCAGTGCACACCAAAGTGGCCACGCAAGGCGATAGGCCGATTACCGTAAGCACGCTAGGTTACGGAAACTCAGAAGGAGACCTTCTCCACCGAGTCCGAACGCAGTACCGACTCCTGCTGGAACTGCTTTTCGTAGTCGGCGCGCAGGCCTTCGATCTCCCGCTCGGCGTCCCGGTCGGTGAACGGGTAGAGCAGCACCACCAGATGGGTGTGTTCCCGCACGATCACGCCGGACGCGCCGCGCCACTGACCGTTGCCGTCGAGGCGGGTGAAGCCGTCCGGGAAGGCCGGGGTGATCTCGCGGTCGGAGAAGGCGGCGAACTCCTTGTCGGTCACCTCGGTGCCGTCCGGCTTGCCGGTGCCGAAGAACAGCTCGGTGCGCTTCCACAGCTCGCCGGGCGACTGCACCTGGGCCTGCGGGGCGGGAGTGCCGGCCGCCGACGCCGCCGCCCCGCCGCCGAGTCCCAGCAGCGCCGCGGCGACTGCTGTAGTGGCCGCCACCATGGCTTTTCGGGGGCTCCGGGTGGCGGAGCCCCCGGCTCGGGGCGGAGCCCCGGATGTCGCAGTCCGTCGTGAGATCGCAATCCTGGTCATGGGCCGAGTCTCACGGCCCATGACCAGGCGGGGAACGACCGAACGGGCGGACTAGCGGGTGGTGTAGTTGGGAGCCTCGACGGTCATCGTGATGTCGTGCGGGTGGCTCTCCTTGAGCCCGGCCGCCGTGATCCGGACCAGCTGGGCCTCCTGCAGCTCGGCGATCGTGTTCGCGCCCGCGTAGCCCATGCCCGAGCGCAGGCCGCCGACGAGCTGGTGCACGACGTTGGCCAGCGGCCCGCGGAACGGGATCCGGCCTTCGATGCCCTCGGGGACCAGCTTGTCCTCGCTCAGCACGTCGTCCTGGGCGTAGCGGTCCTTCGAGTACGACTTCGCCTGGCCCCGCGACTGCATCGCGCCGAGCGAGCCCATCCCGCGGTAGACCTTGAACTGCTTGCCGTTGACCAGGATCAGGTCACCGGGCGACTCGGCGGTGCCGGCCAGCAGGCTGCCCAGCATCACCGTGGACGCGCCGGACGCGATCGCCTTCGCGATGTCGCCGGAGTACTGGATGCCGCCGTCGCCGATCACCGGCACGCCCGCCGGGCGGCACGCCTGGTCGGCCTCGTAGATCGCGGAGATCTGCGGGACGCCGACGCCCGCGACGATCCGGGTGGTGCAGATCGAGCCCGGGCCGACGCCGACCTTGACGCCGTCCGCGCCCGCGTCGACCAGCGCCTGCGCGCCCGCCCGCGTCGCGACGTTGCCGCCGACGATGTCGACCGAGTCGCCCAGCTCCTTCTTCAGCAGCGAGACCGTGTCGACGACCGCGCGGGAGTGGCCGTGCGCGGTGTCGACCATCAGGACGTCGACGCCCGCGTCGGCCAGCGCCATCGCGCGCTTGTGGCCGTCCGGGCCGACGCCGACCGCGGCGCCGACGATCAGGCGGCCGTCCGGGTCCTTCGTCGCCTTCGGGTACTGCTCGGTCTTCACGAAGTCCTTGACCGTGATCAGGCCGCGCAGCTTGCCCGCGCCGTCGACGATCGGGAGCTTCTCGATCTTGTGGCGGCGCAGCAGGCCGAGCGCGGCGTCCGCGGAGACGCCGACCTGGGCGGTGACCAGCGGCGCCTTCGTCATCACCTCGGACACCGGGCGGCTGTGGTCGACCTCGAACCGCATGTCGCGGTTGGTGATGATGCCCACCAGCGCGCCGGACGCGTCGGTCACCGGCACGCCGGAGATGCGGAACTTCGCGCACAGCGCGTCGACCTCGGCGAGCGTGGCGTCCGGCGCGCAGGTGACCGGGTCGGTGACCATGCCGGCCTCCGAGCGCTTGACGACCTCGACCGCGGCGGCCTGCTCGTCGATCGGCAGGTTGCGCTGGAGGACGCCGATGCCGCCCTGCCGGGCCATGGCGATCGCCATCCGCGCTTCGGTGACGGTGTCCATCGCGGCCGAGACCAGCGGGATGCCGAGGGTGATGTTCCGGGTCAGCCGGGAGCTGGTGTCGACCGCGCTGGGCACGACGTCCGATTCGGCGGGCAGCAGCAGCACGTCGTCGAAGGTCAGGCCGAGCATGGCGAACTTGGCCGGAACGGGGGCGGTGTTGCCGTCGCTGGTCATAGCGGGTGAAGGGCCTTCCTGGCGCGGGATGAGCGTGTCGCTGTGGCGACTCGGAGCCTTCCCCTCATGATATCCACCGCGCGGCCCCGCCCCGGGCGGTGGGCGAGGCGCCGGGACCGCCCGGTACCGTGCAGGCCGTGGCGCATGATGTATTGCCTCCAGACCCGTTCGCGGACGACCCGGACGACCCCGCCCGGGCGTTCGGAGACCACGAGGACCGGCTGGACGAGCCGATCAGCGACCAGGAACGCACCGAGCTGCTGGCCGATCTCTCGGATCTGGCCGTCTACCAGGCACTCCTCGAGCCCCGCGGGGTCCGCGGGATCGTCGTCGACTGCGGTGAGTGCGACGAACCGCACTACCACGACTGGCACCTGCTGCGGGCCAGCCTGGAGCAGCTGCTGGCCGACGGGCGGATGCGTCCGCACGAGCCGGCCTACGACCCGAACCCCGGTGACTACGTGAGCTGGGACTACTGCCGCGGCTTCGCCGACGGCGTGACGGCCAACGAAAGCGCCTACTGATCCCACGAAAAAGCCCTGGTGACGTTGCTCACCAGGGCTTTTCGTTGTCCGGAAGTCCTACTGGCCGCCGCTGACGCCCTGACCGCCGACGGTGGACTCGCTGCGTCCGGTGTTCGTGCCGGGGTCGTTGCCGCTCGCGGCCGTGGTGGACGGCGGCACCTCGGTGGTCGGCGGCGGCGGGGTGGTGGTCGGCGGCGGGGGCGTCGGGGTCGGCGTGCCGGTGCCCGGCAGGCTGGTGGTGCCGCTGCCGCTGCCCGGGATCGACGTCGCCGAGCCGGCCGGCGGCACCTGCGACGACGAAGCGCCGCCGGGCGGCACCCGCGGCGAAGTGGTCTGGATCGGGCCCTGGACCGGCGCTTCCGGGTTCTGCAGCTGCGCGGCGAGCTGCCGGTGCTGCTCCATCAGCTGGTCGCGGTTGTCCTCGGCGCTGACCTGCGACAGCGCGGCCTGCGCGGCGTCGAGGGCTTGGCGGGCGGCGTCGAGGTTGCCGCCGGCGATGGCCACGTTGGCCTTCTCGAGGTCGAGCTTCGCGTTCGCGGCCGCCTCGACCGAGCGGGTGTGATCGGAGTACAGGACCTTGGCGAGGCCCCACAGGGTGTCGCCGGGTTGGGCGGAGCGCGCGGCCAGCCCGGTGCCGGTGAACGCGATCGCCAGCACGGCGGCGGCGACGGCGACCGGGACGAGCAGCCTGCGGCGGCGTCCGCTGGAAGCGTGTTCCTTCGCGAGATTGGCGGTGGCGACGGTCCGCACGGCGGTGTCGACGTCGACCAGCTCGGCCAGCGGCTCACTGTCGATGTCTCTTCGCCACGCCACCAGCAACGCGTTGAGCTCCTGGTCGCCGAGACCGTCGGCGAGCGCCGGGTCGGACCCGCCGAGAGCGTCGAGCAGCGCGTCGTCCGCTTGGACGGCCGACAGGTCGGCGGCGAACTCCGCCTCCGATGCCGACAACCCGCTGCCGAAGACGTCTTCGGGCTCGTAACCCTTCTCGTGACCGGTCACTCAGATCACCTCCTCCGCGGCCAGGACCTTTCTCAGCCTCGCGAGGGCGCGGTGCTGGGCGACGCGGACGGCTCCGGGGGTGGACCCCACGGCGTCCGCGGTCTCCTCCGCCGACAGGCCGACGACCACGCGCAGCACCACGATCTCCCGCTGCTTGTCCGGCAGCACCTGCAACAACTGGGACATCCGCTCGTTCAGCTCACCTTGCAGCGCCCGCTGCTCGGGGCCGACCCCGACTTCGACCTCGTCGGGGATCTCGGCCACCGGTTCGGCACGGTTGCGCGCCGCCGCGCGGTGCGCGTCGGCCACCTTGTGCTGGGCGATCCCGTAGACGAAGGCCAGGAACGGGCGGCCTTGATCGCGGTACGAGGGCAATGCCGTTAGCACCGCGAGACACACCTCCTGCGCAACGTCGTCCGCCGAAGCGAACGATCGCTCCTGCCTGCCAACCCGGGCGCGGCAATACCGCACTACCAGTGGACGGATAGCAGCCAGCAGCCGCTCCACTGCCTGGGGATCTCCCTCGACAGCAGCGGCGACCGGCTCATCCAGTCCATCCCCCACATTGGCCATCGCAGACAACAGTCCCAGTGTTACGTGTAGGTGTGCAAAGAACCCGGCCCGTGGTCGCCTCCACCCCGAACCGGTGACCGCTACCGTACCTGCGGCCCCTTTCGGACCGGCGCGCGCGGTGCTCCCCGGCGCGCCGCACCGCCTGGCGGCGCGGAAATACGGATTATCGTGCAGACCCGCGGTCGGTACCGTCGATTCAACGAACGAACGACGTCACGGGTACGAGATCCGTCGGAGGGACGGGTGCCCGGGCGGGGATCCGCGCCGGGGGCTGCCCAGAAGGGCGCCGGAGTGTGATGGGGACCACACAGGTACGGGCCAGGGCGGTGCGCCCTGGCCCGTCGTCACCTGTATTCCGGCCGTGTCAGGATCGGGGAGAGCGGCAGGTCAGCTGACCAGGCCGCGGCGGAAGCCGTGCGCGACGGCCTGCGCGCGGTCGCGCACGCCGAGCTTGCGGAACAGCCGCCGGGCATGGGTCTTCACCGTGTCCTCGGACAGGTAGAGCTCGCGGCCGATCTGGCCGTTGCTCTTGCCCTGGCTCATCCCGCGGAGCACCTGAAGCTCGCGCTCGGTCAGCTGGACGCCCGGGTCGGACGGCTGACGGGGCGCGGGCACCGAGGTGCTCGCCAGGGTGTGGGCCAGCGCGGCGACCAGCTCCGGCCGGGACGCGTCCCAGCGGAGGTAGCCGCGGGCACCGCCGGCGATCGCGGCGGCGATGCTGCCCGCGTCGTCGGGGGCGCCGAAGACGATGACGTTCGCCTGGGGGTTCGCGGAGACGAGCCGCCGGGTGGCTTCGACACCTGTCGGGACCGCGCGTTGCGTCCCGACCAGCACGACGTCGACGGGCTGACGGGAGTACCGGGCCAGCAGCTCGTCACCGTGCGCTACGCAGTCGATGCGACTGACCCCAGGGACCGCGGACATCACTCGGGTGAGCCCTTCGCGGACACTGCGTCGGTCGTCGCAGATCAAGACCGTCGTCACGGGGTTTCCTTCCTGCAGCCGGGTGACATTCCACTTCCCCTATCGGACGCTTTAGCCCGAACCTTGACACGATCCGGTGGCTTTTTTTGAAGTTTCTTAGCCCGGATGCCGGAACACCCCATTCCGACGGCTCAACCACCCGGGGCGGGGACCCATGGCGATTCCCCCGCGATCCTCCTCCCGCAAGGATCTGCGCTTCGTAACACTGCGTGCAACACCTCTGCCGTTCTGAATCGATACTCCTCGGCGTGTCCTGGGCGCAGATCGGCCATCACGAGGGCAGCCGGCCACAAAAGTGAAAGGAGTTCGCATTCCTCGGCGGTCGCCATCGCATTTCCGACAAGCCCGTCCGAAATCTCCCGGTGATCGGGAGCCCCGGCAGCCCGCAGGGCCACAGCCAGCACAATCCCGGATTTCACGGCGTGCCGCCGCGCACCCCGGGCTCGCGCGGTTTCGAAAGCGCGCTCGGCATGGGGCACGGCGGCGGCGCCCTGACCTGCGGCGAGCTCGATCTCGGCACCGACCCACCCGCCGCGGACGGTCGCCCGCCACCCGGAGTCCTCCTCGGCGGCTCTCGCGGCCAGCCTCCGGGCGGCGGCGAGGCCGCCGAGGGCGAGGTTGTCGGCGGCCAGGCCGAGGAGGGCATCGGCGCGTGCACCGGCCGCGTCGAGGCCGTCCGGGTCGCGGACGGGTGAGGTCGTGTCGTCCGGGCCGCGGACGGGTGATGTGGCGCCGTCCGGGGCGCCGACAGGTGACGTGACGCCCCCCGAGCCGGGGACGGGCGAGGTGACGCAGTCCAGGGCGCGGACGGGTGACGTAGCGCCGTCCGGGCCGCGGACGGGTGAGGTCGTGCCGTCCGGGGCGCGGACGGGTGACATGACGCCGCCCGAGCCGGGCGCGGGCGAGGTGACGCCGTCCGGGACGCCGACCGGTGACGTGACGCCGCCCGGACCGGAGGCAGGTGACGTGACGCCGCCCAAGCCGCGGACGGGTGACCTGCTGCCATCAGGGTCGCGGACGGGTGCGGTGGCGCGGCCCGGGCCGGGGCTGGACTGGGCAGGACCGGCCGGGCGGAGGTCCTGAGCCGAGCCGCCCGCGAGCCCGGCCGCTGTGGCGTACGCCTCGCCGTCGAGCGCGCGGGCCTGGCGGTGGCCGCCCAGCTGCCTCCGGTGGGCAGCGAGCGTGCTGGCGGCCAGCGAAGCCATCAAGGGGTCGCTCCCCCGCCGGAGCGCGTCGAGGAGGGCCGCGGCGGCGGCGTACCGCCCCTGGGCGCCGAGCACGATGGCGGCGAGCAGCCGTTCCCGCGGGCTCCCGGCGCCGCGCGTGACGGCGGGATCGGGCAGCGGATCGCTCCCGAACGCGGCAGCCCTCAGGGCGGGTTCGTGCACCCGTCCTTTCTAGCGGTTACCACCGACAAAAACATGATCGAAATGCCGCCGCCCGCCCGGACCGCATGCCCCACCCGTCCCTGGGGGCTGACCCCGGTCCAGTCTATCGGCGAGGTGCGACAAACCCGGCGCGTCGGCGCTCGGCAGCCGAAGTTGTCCACAACGCGGCCGACCTGTGGACAACGCAGACAAAGGGCGGGGAACGAGGCCGCTACCGGCGCGCGCCCACCAGGACGTGCTCGATCCGGTCCGCCGCGCTCGGCAGGTCCAGCAGCAGCTCGACCTTGTCCGGCAGCCCCGCCGGATCCCAACCCGGTCCGCACGCGAACAACCGGCTTCGCTGCCGGCCTCGCGACACCCGGGCGAACAACCGCGTGTCCGCGACCCCGCGCCGGTGCGCCCACAGGACCACCGCCGCCGGGGCACTTCGCCGGACCGCCACCGCCAGGACCTCCGCCGGCAACGGCACCCCGAACAGCTGCGCCCCGATGCGCCGGCCCGCCAGCGAGGCCGCCAGTGCGTACATCGGCATCGAGTCGCGCTCCTCCGGGACGCAGCCCAGCAGCACCGGGCGCGTGTTGCGGGGCTCGTCCAGCACCGGCGTCGCGCGGACCAGGGCCGCGAACACGCACTCCGCCAGCAGGTACTCGACCTCCGCGCCCGCGCTCGCGCCGCGCCAGCGTGCGCCCAGTGCCGACAGCACCGGCTCGATCACGCCCGCCCACGCCGGGAGCACTCCCAGCTCCGCGATCGTGTCCGCGAGCATGCGCTGGACCGCGCCCATGTCCATCGCGAGCGCCGCCGTGCTCAGGCGGCGGGCCAGGCGGGAACGGACCTCGAGGCCGCCGTCGGCGGCGCCCTCCCCCGGAGGTTCCTCGGGTTCCTCCGGCTGGGGCGGGCCGGTGCGCGGCATCTGCTCGAGGGCGTAGCGCGCGGCCTCGGCCGTCGACGCGCCGCTCAGCAACGCCCGCTGCATCAGTTCGAGGCGGCCGATGTCGGAGCTGCCGTAGCGGCGGTGACGGCCGTCGGTGTGCCTGCTCGGACCGAGCCCGTAGCGGCGGTCCCAGGTTCGGAGGGTGGACGGGGCGACCCCGAGCCGGCGAGCGACCGAGGCCACCGGCAGGGTGGGTTCTTCGGTACCCGACCCAGCTCCCACGAGCCTCAATATCCAGGCACACAACGCAGTCGGCAACCGGAGGCGAAACCCCTGCTCACACATCCGGGGGATGCCTAACGGCTGAATCGACCCGAATCGCTTGAACAACTATTGGCGCGCTTCTAACGTTACCGCCGTTGCACCGAATGGAGTATCGGCACCACAGCAGAGCAGCTAGCGGCATCGACCGATTGACGGAGGCGGTCAGGATGGCAGACACGCGCAGGCTCCCAGGACCCAACGCCGACATGTGGGACTGGCAGCTCGAAGGGTCGTGCCGGGGGATGGACAGCGCGTCCTTCTTTCACCCGGACGGCGAGCGCGGCCCGGCGCGGGCACGGCGGGAGGCCAGGGCTAAGGCGGTCTGCCTGAGCTGCCCCGTCCTGGAGATGTGCCGCAGCCACGCGCTGGCCGTGCACGAGCCCTACGGCATCTGGGGCGGGCTTTCGGAGTCCGAACGAGAGCACCTCATCAAGTCCGACAAACGCGCGCTCAGCATGTCCGGCGGCTGAGCGCCCCACAGACAACGGAGGGCGGCACCGGGTGGGGTGCCGCCCTCCGTGCTTTCCGGACGCGGAACGGGGCGGCACCCCAGCAGGAGTGCCGCCCCGTTCTCCGTGGAAATCAGTGCGAGTGGCCGTGGCCCGCCGCGGCGGACTCTTCCTCGGCCGGCTTCTCGACGATCGACGACTCCGTCGTCAGCACGAGACGCGCGATCGAGGCGGCGTTCGCCACCGCGGACCGGGTCACCTTGACCGGGTCGACGATGCCGGCGGCCAGTAGGTCGGTCAGCTCGCCGGTGGCGGCGTTGAAGCCCTGCCCCCAGCTCTGCTCGCGCACCTTGTTGACGATGACCGCGCCCTCGTGGCCCGCGTTGGTCGCGATCCAGAACAGCGGGGCGGACAGCGCGTCGCGCACGATCTTGACGCCGGTCGCTTCGTCGCCCTCGAGGCCGAGGAAGCCGTCGAGCTCCTTGACCGCGTGCACCAGCGCCGAACCGCCGCCGGGCAGGATGCCCTCCTCGACGGCCGCCTTGGTCGAAGCCACGGCGTCCTCGATGCGGTGCTTGCGCTCGTTCAGCTCGGTCTCGGTGGCCGCGCCGACCTTGATGACGGCGACGCCGCCGCCGAGCTTCGCGAGCCGCTCCTGCAGCTTCTCGCGGTCCCAGTCGGAGTCGGTCGTCTCGATCTCCTTGCGGATCTGCGCGACCCGCCCGGCGATGGCGTCCTTGGTGCCGGCACCGTCGACGATCGTGGTGTCGTCCTTGGTGACGACGATCCGGCGGGCCTTGCCCAGCGCGCCGAGGTCGACGTCGGACAGCTTGCGGCCGATCTCCGCGGAGATGACCTCGCCGCCGGTGACGACCGCGAGGTCGTCCAGGAACGCCTTGCGGCGGTCGCCGAAGAACGGCGCCTTGACCGCGACGGCGGTGATCGTCTTGCGCAGCGAGTTCACCACGAGGGTGGACAGCGCTTCGCCGTCGACGTCCTCGGCGATGATGAGCAGCGGCTTCTTGGCCTCGACGACCTTCTCGAGCACCGGCAGCAGCTCGGCCAGCGACGAGACCTTCTCGCGGACGAGCAGGATGTAGGCGTCCTCGAGGATCGCCTTCTGCTCCTCCGGGTTGGTCGCGAAGTGCGCCGAGAGGAAGCCCTTGTCGAACTGGACGCCCTCGGTGATCACCAGCTCGGTCGCCAGGGTCGACGACTCCTCGATGGTGATGACGCCGTCCTCGCCGACCTTCTCGACGGCTTCGCCGAGCAGGGCGCCGATGTTGGCGTCGCGGGAGGTCACGGTGCCGACCTGGGCGATGTTCTCGCGGCCCTTGACCGGGGTGGCCTTGGCCTTGAGGACCTCGATGACCTTCTCCGCGGCGGCTTCGATGCCGCGGCCGATCGAGGTCGGGTTGGCGCCGGCCGCGACGTTGCGCAGGCCGACCTTCACCAGCGACTGGGCGAGCACGGTCGCGGTCGTGGTGCCGTCGCCGGCGACGTCGTTGGTCTTGGTGGCGACGCTCTTGGCGAGCTGCGCGCCGAGGTTCTCGAACGGGTCGTCGAGCTCGATCTCACGGGCGACGGTCACGCCGTCGAGGGTGATGGTCGGGCCGCCGAACTTCTTGTCGAGCACGACGTGACGACCGCGCGGGCCGAGGGTGACCTTGACCGCGTCGGCGAGCTTGTTCACCCCGCGCTCCAGCGCGCGACGAGCGTCCTCGTCGAAACTGATCTGCTTGGGCATAGCGGTTTCCGCTTACCTTTCGGTGGGTCTGGAACGCAAGAACGCCCCGCTCCCCGGCGTTGTGCGGGGCCCGGGGCGTCATGCGCTGCGAGCGGACGTCAGTTGATGACGGCCAGCACGTCGCGGGCGGACAGGATGAGGTAGTCCTCACCGTTGTACTTGACCTCGGTGCCGCCGTACTTCGAGTAGATGACGACGTCACCGACGTTCACGTCCAGCGGGACGCGGTTGCCCTTGTCGTCGATCCGGCCCGGGCCCACGGCCAGAACCTTGCCCTCCTGGGGCTTCTCCTTGGCGGTGTCGGGGATGACGAGGCCGGAAGCGGTCGTCTCCTCGGCCTCACTCGTCTGGACAACGATCTTGTCCTCGAGCGGCTTGATGTTCACGCTCACCGGGTTGACCTCCACGGTCGTCGAAAGCGTCGGCAGGATGTATTACGGCTCCTACCACCCCCGCCGTCGCGGGTGCCGGGGCTGTCGGGCCGTGCGATTAGCACTCTAGCCACGTGAGTGCCAGCCGTGCAACCAGGGTCCACCCGAAGGTTCACGCCCCTCGCACTTCAGCAGGTCGGACGCGGCTCTTACCCCCGGCGTGAGTTTCTGGTTAGGTTCTCACGTCTGGCACCTGAACCCTGGGGGTTTATGCCCATGTCCGCACATTCCCTCTCCAGAGCGGCGGTCCTCGCCGCCGCTGTTTCGCTTGCAGCCGGGCTGGCCGCCGCGCCCGCTCAAGCGGCCACCGAACAGCGGCAGCGGGACTTCGCCGCGGCCGCCGCCGAGTTCGGTGTCCCGGAGAACGTCCTGCTCGGCGTCTCCTACCTCGAGTCGCGGTGGGACACCAACGCCGGGACGCCCAGCACCGCCGCCGGCTACGGGCCGATGCACCTCACCGACGTGCGGGAAGCCGGGGTGGCGACCAGCCACCACGACGAAGGCACCGAGGACCCGCGTGGCGACGACGCCCGGCCCCCGCTGCACCCGGAGGCCGGGCCCGTCGCGCCACCGCAAGGGCTGCAGACCGTCGACGAGGCCGCGCAGCTCACCGGCCAGAAAGCCGAGACCCTGCGCAGCGACCCCACCCAGAACATCCGCGGCGGCGCCGCCCTGCTCGCGAAGTACCACGCCGGGCAGAACGGCTGGTACGACGCCGTCGCGCGGTACAGCGGGTCCACCGGAGACGCCGCCCAGACCTTCGCCGACGAGGTCTTCGACACCATCAAGACCGGTGTCGCCCGGACCACCGACGACGGCCAGCAGGTCACCCTGGCCGCCACTCCGGACACGACAGTGCCGCAGCACGCCGGGAACCCGGCGGACGTCGAGTGCCCGCGGACCGTCGCCTGCGAGTCCGTCCCCGCTCCCTACCAGGAGCTGCCGAACAACGACTACGGCAACCACGACCTCGCGAACCGGCCGGTCAGCCAGAAGATCGACCACATCGTCATCCACGACACCGAGGGCTACTGGGACAACGTCCTCAAGCTCGCGCAGGACCCGACCTACGTGAGCTGGCACTACACCGTCCGCTCGGCCGACGGCTTGATCGCGCAGCACGTGCCGACCAAGGACGTCGCCTGGCACGCCGGGAACTGGTACGTCAACGCGAAGTCCATCGGCGTCGAGCACGAGGGCTTCGCCGCGAAGGGCACCTGGTACACCGAAGCGATGTACCGCTCGAGCGCGAAGCTCGTCGGCTACCTCGCGCGCAAGTACGGCATCCCGCTGGACCGGGCGCACATCATCGGCCACGACAACGTGCCCGGCACGGTCCCGTCGACCATCGCCGGCATGCACTGGGACCCGGGCCCCTACTGGGACTGGTCGCACTACTTCGACCTGCTGGGCGCGCCGCTCGGCGGGTTCGGGCTGCCCGGCTCGTCGCTGGTCACCATCGACCCGGACTTCGCGACGAACCAGCCCGTGTTCACCGGCTGCGACACGGCCGGAACCCCTTGCCCGGCCAGGGGTTCCGAGGCCGTCGTGCTGCACTCGGAGCCGAATGACGCTTCGCCGCTGCTGAAGGACGTCGGCCTGCACCCGAACGGCACACCGTCCACCATGGGCGTCGCCGACGTCGGCAGCCGCGTCGCCACCGGGCAGCAGTACGCCGTCGCCGACGTCAGCGGCGACTGGACGGCGATCTGGTACCTCGGCCAGAAGGGCTGGTTCCACAACCCGCGTGGCGCCCGCGTCGCGAAGCCCGCGATCGGCTGGGTCGTGACGCCGAAGCCCGGCCTGGCGACGGTGCCCGTCTACGGCCGTGCCTATCCCGAGCCCGAGGCCTACCCGGCGAACGTGCCGGTGCAGGCGATCACGCCGCTGCCGTACACGCTGGCGGCCGGGCAGAAGTACTCCTCGGCCGGGACGGTCGGCTCGGAGTACTACTACGCGGTGACGTTCGACCAGGCCGACCACGTGGTCGTGAAGGGCAAGCTGAAGTACGTCCAGATCCAGTTCGGGCACCGGATCGCGTTCGTCAAGGCGGACGACGTCCGGATCCTCCCGGCCTTCTGATCGAGCGCGGAGGTCGCGCTCACGCGTCGAGCGCGACCTTCGCCCCGGCCGCCGGTTCGGTGTTGCGGCGGGTCTTCGCCCAGCCGTTGCGGCCGCGGATCAGCCGGAACAACGCGCGCCAGGACGTCACGTAGAACGTGTAGATGTAGGCCGCGTACGCGAAGCCAAGGCCGATGCCGCGCAGCACATTGCGGCTGCGCAGGCACTTCAGCTGGTAGATCGGCCCCCAGACGAGGAACGGCAGCAGCCCGAACGAGCCGTAGATGGCGAAGAGGATCCAGGCGCCGCCGGTGAACCACGTCCACATCTGCGCCGGGTCGCCCGCGGTGCTCACCACCAGCAGGACGAACGGGATCGGGTACAGCAGCGAGCCGAGCAGCTGCAGCCACGGCTGGGCCAGGTAGTACATCATCTCCGCCGCGCCGAGCGTGCTGACGTGCGGCGAGTCCCAGATCCGCCGCAGGTACCGCGCGCACTGCATGGTGCCCTGGCCCCACCGCGTGCGCTGCACCAGGAACCGCCGCAGGCTGTACAGACCTTCCTGCGCCACATGGGAGTCCGGCGTGAACCCGGTGCGCCAGCCCTCGGTCAGCAGGTGGACGCCCAGCTCGAAGTCCTCCAGCAGCGAGCCGCGCCACGGCTGTTCGTCCGGGCCCGCGATGGAGTCGAGCGCGGTGAGCCGGGTGAACTGGCCGTTGCCGCCCATGGAGATCGTGCCGGTGAAGCCGCGGGACGTCTGGATCGCCGCGATCGCCGTGCGGAACTCCAGGTCCTGCAGCTGCGCGAGCTTGAGCCCGAACCAGCGCCCCACGGGGTTGCGCGACGGCGGCGGCGTCTCGACGTTGCTCATCCGGACGTCCAGCTGGACCGCGCCGGTCTCCGGGTCGCCGAAGAGGTGGTCCGCCGCGCAGACCTCCAGGCAGTTCGGCGCCGGGCGGCCGTCGGCGTCGACGACCACCACGACGACGTCGTCGCGGCGCGCGTCCGGGCCCATCCAGTCGTTCAGCGCCCGGTAGGCGGCGTTGAGGGCGTCGCCCTTGCCGGTCCGGGCTTCGGGCCGCACGCGCGGCACCAGGTGCAGGTACGGGTCGTAGCCGCCGTGGCGCCGCCACAGCATCCGGACGACGCGGGCGGTGCGGTCCTCGGAGTCGTCGTCGACGACCCAGACGTGCGCCTTGCGGAACGTCGTGCGCAGGTAGCGGATCGTCTCGCGGATGACCGTCTGCTCGTCGCGGCACGGCACGAAGAAGTGCCACGTGAAGTCCGCCGGATCGCCGACCGGGCCGGGCCTGCGGCGCAGGTACGGCACGACGATGACGACGACGTACACCAGGAACGCCACGCTCATCGTGAGTGCGAACGCCTGCGTGATCGCCAGCAGGACCTTGCCGCTCATGCCTGCTTCTTCCGCGTCGACAGCCAGACGAACAGGACGAGCGAGACCGCGCCGCCGAACACGCTGACCATCGAGCCGAGCAGCGTGTGGCCCCAGTAGTAGCCCTCGTCGGTGCCGAAACCGTGGACGAGCCCGACGATCGTCAGAATGCGCAGCTGGTTGACCAGCACGACGACGAGCGCGGAAATGCCGAGGGAAAAGAACAGGCGCCGGGCATTGCCGGGCCGGAAGTACAGCATGATCATCGTCACAACGAGCAGCGGCAGCAAAAGGAACGCCGAAGAACATTCCGGCGTCATTCTCAACCCGAATGGACTAGCACCGCTCAACCCAAAGTAAACGGACTCGCGATCGGGCGCGACATAAACACCCGATGTAGTGACGACGTCGAGGATCGCGCCGGCGAGGCGCACTTCCAGTTCGCGGTAGAACCGCTCTCCCAGCACCACCGCGGCTCCCGCGGCGGCCAGCGCGCCGAGCGCGATGACCAGCGGAAACCTTGCCATGCCTGAGTTCGGAGCGCTCGCTACGGCCACGACGGTCCTCTCGGTGTCGATTCTTCGATCAAGCTGCGGACCCCGAGCGAGCGTAAGTCATGAACGCCCGCGGTTCCACCCGGAGGTGTGGTTTGGCCGGCCATTCGGCAGAATCCGCGGCGAACTTGCTAGGCCGACCGGGTGATGTCGTGACGACCAGCCAAAACAACGTCGGGGAATACCCGATCCGGTGATTCGGAAAATTTCGTGTGCTATTCCGGCCGCTCTTCGCGATAGTCGATTCGCGTGCCGACTCGAGGCAAGCCGGTTCGATCCGCGCCGCCGTCACGCGAACTCCAGGGAAACCCAGCGAATTCGGAGGACCAGTTGATGAAGAGCTCCCTCGTGCGCCGCGGCGGCCTGCTCGCCGCGGTCGTGGCGAGCGTCGTGCTCGCCGGCGCGGCGCCCGCTTCGGCCGCGCCCGGCGACGGGTCCGCGTACGGCGTGCACGTCGACGTGACCCTGCTCGGCCAGCCGGCCGTCAAGGCGGGTCCGCTCGCCGCCGCGAACACCGCGGGCCCGACGAGCAGCAGCCTGGCGAAGGTGAACCTGCCGGGGATCCTGACCACCGGCGTGATCAACACCGAGGCCAAGCGCGACGACGACTCCGGGGCGGTGACGGCGAAGGCGAGCACCGCCGACGTCGGCCTGCCGGTGCTCAAGGCCCTCGGGAACGTCGGGGTCAAGGCCGTCGAGGCGGTTTGCACGGCGACCCAGGAAGGCGTCAAGGGCAGCACCACGCTGGTCGGCGCGGACCTCGGGAGCGTCGGCGCGGTCGACGCCAACCCCGCGCCGAACACCCAGGTCAAGGTCGGGCTCGCCGGCGTCACCATCGCGACGGTCATCCTCAACGAGCAGATCAAGAACAAGGACGGCAGCCTCACGGTCAACGCCCTGCACCTGAAGCTGCTCGGCGGGGTGGTCGGCGGGCTCGGCTCGGGTGACGTCATCGTGTCGTCGGCGACCTGCGGCCCGGCCGCGCCGCCGATGCCGCTGGCGTCCGGGGCCGGGCTGTGGATCGGGCTCGGCCTGCTCGGCGCCGTCGCGGTGCCGGTCGGGACGCGCATCTACCGCCGTCGCTCCGCGCAGGCCTGAGCGAGGCCGGGATGTACAAGATGCCGGGTGCGGGCGTCGGCGTGGCCGGTGGCGGGGTGGGCACCCTCGCCGCCACCGGGGCCGACGTCGGGTGGTGGCTGGCCGTCGGCGTGCTCCTGGTCCTGCTCGGGACCGTCGCGCTGATCGCCATCCACCGCCGCAACCGCCGCCTCTCCCGGGCGCGGGATTGAGAGGAGGGCCGCCGGCGTGTGCCCCTCGCACGCCGGCGGCCCGATGCCGGAGATTTCCTGGACACTGGACCATGTGGAGAAGGAGCACCGCGGCGTGGATGTGATGTTGCTGGCCGGGACCCGGCCGGAAGCGCTGAAGCTCGCGCCGCTCGCGCTGGCACTGGACGCGCACCCGGCCCTGCGGCCGATCCTGGTCCACAGCGGGCAGCACGCGGGCATGGTCGAGCAGGCACTGGCGCCGTTCGGCCTGGTCGGGGACGTGTGGCTGGACGTGCCGCCGCGCGTCACCGGCGGTCAGGCGGAGCTCGTCGCGGGCCTGCTGCCCGCGCTCGACGACGTGCTGCGCCGCTTCGCCCCGGCCGCGCTCGTCGTCCAGGGCGACACCACGACGACGCTCGCCGGCGCGCTGGCCGCGTTCTGGCTGGGCATCCCGGTGGTGCACCTCGAAGCCGGGCTGCGCACGCACGACCTCGCCGCGCCGTTCCCGGAGGAGGGCGCGCGGCAGATGGTGTCCCGGCTGGCGGCGCTGCACCTGGCGCCGACCCTCGGCGCGGCGGCCGAGCTGCGCTCGGAAGGCGTGGCGCGGCAACGGATCGCGGTCACGGGCAACACGATCGTCGACGCCGTGCTGGAGATCGCGGCGCGCGACCTCCCGGCCCGCGACACGGCACTGGCGTTGCTCGAGATGGAGATCGCGGAGGCGGGCGAGCGGCTGGTGCTCGTGACGTCGCACCGGCGCGAGTCGTGGGGCGAGCCGCTGGAGCGGACGCTGGCCGCGGTGCAGCTGATCGTCGCCGAGCACCCGGACGTGCAGGTGCTGTTCCCGGCGCACCCGAACCCCCAGCTCCGCGACCAGGTCGAGGCGGCGCTCGGCGGGCTGCCGCGCGTGACCGTGACGGACCCGCTGGAGTACCCGGACCTGGTCCGCGCGCTGCGGCTGGCGTCGCTGGTGCTGACGGATTCGGGCGGCATCCAGGAGGAGGCGCCGACGTTCGGCACGCCGGTCCTGGTGCTGCGCGACGTCACCGAGCGGGTCGAGGTCGTGGAGGCGGGCTGTGCGTGGCTGGTGGGCACGGACACGTCACGGATCGCCGACACCGCGGCCCGCCTGCTGGGCGGCGAGCTGCGCCCAGCCCAGGTGGGAAACCCTTACGGCGAAGGCAATGCGGCCGTGCTGGCGGTGGCCGCGATCGAGGAACTGCTCGGCGTCGGGTCCCCGGCTCGCCGGCACGCCGCGGCTTCCTAGGCCAAGACTGGTCGTGAGTGAGAAACAGGGTTAGAACACTGTGCCGCAGCTCAGGACATCGCCGACAGTTGATGTCTCAGGACATCGCGGACACTGATCGGCCTGTCGGCGTAGTGACCAGGGCTTTTGTGGTGATCATGCGGCGATGGGCAGAACAGGGTTTTCGATGGATCCTGAGTTCGTCGCCGCGGTCGCGCAGGCCGCTCACGGCGAGAAGATCAACGTGGCGCGGTTCTGCCACGAGCACGGCGTGTCCCGGGACACCTTCTACAAGTATGTAACCCGGTTCCGCACGGAGGGAGCCAGCGGGTTCACCCGCCGCAGCACTGCCCCGCACCACCGCCCCAGCACCCTCAGCGCGGCGGTGGCCGAGGCGGTGCTGCGGGCCCGCAAGGAACTGGCCGAGGCAGGCCTCGACAACGGCCCGATCTCCATCCGCTGGCGGCTGAAGGACGCCGGGGTCACCCCGGTCCCGTCGCGGGCCTCGATCCACCGGATCCTGTGCGCCCACGGCCAGATCGTCCCGCAGCCGCGCAAGAAACCCCGGACCCGGCGCCGGTTCACCTACGCCGACCCCAACGGCTGCTGGCAGATCGACGGCATGGAGCACCACCTCGCCGACGGCACCAAGGTCTGCATCCTCCAGATCCTCGACGACCACTCCCGCCTCGACGTCGGCTCCTACGCCGCCCCCGGCGAAACCACCGCCGACACCTGGACCGCGCTACAACACGCCTTCGCCGGCTACGGCGTACCTGTAAAACTCCTGTCCGACAACGGGCTCGCCTTCACCGGCCGCCACCGCGGCTGGATGGTCGAACTGGAACGCCACCTCGCCGAACTCGGGGTCACCAGCATCGCCTCCACCCCGCACCACCCGCAGACCTGCGGCAAAAACGAACGCCTCCACCAGACCTTGCAGAAATGGCTCGCCGCCCGACCACCCGCCAAGAACCTTGCTGCCCTGCAACAGCTTCTCGACGAATACCGACAGGAGTACAACAACCGCCGCCACCAAAGCCTCGACGGTCAGACACCCCAGCAACGCTACGACGCCCGCCCCAAAGCCACCCCCGCCACCGGGCCCCGCCGGCCCAGCGGCGTCACCACCCGCCCCGTCTCCGCCACCGGCGTGATCGCCTTCTCCGGCTGCTCCATCGTCCTGGGACGCACCTGGGCCGGGCACGCCGCCACCGTCTACTGGCAAGGCGACCGCGTCACCGTCATGGTCGACGACACGGTCGCCCGCCAACTCACGCTAGACCGCTCGGTACGCTACCAACGCCTCACCAACCAGAAACTGTCCGGAAAGTCCTGAGACATATCTGTCCGATATGTCCTGAGACAGCGCACAGCGTTAGAACACTGTTTCTCACTCACGACCGGTACTAGAGCGAGACCACGTTCACCGGGAGCGCCGGGTTCGCGCTGAAGTCGAGCGCCGCCGTCGGGCGCTTGGCCGCCACCACGTGGGCGCCCAGTGCCGCGATCATCGCGCCGTTGTCCGTGCACAGGCGCGGCCGTGGCACCCGCAGCTCGATCCCCGCCGCTTCGCAGCGTTCGGCCGCCAGCGACGACAGCCGCGAGTTCGCCGCCACCCCACCGGAAATCACGATGGTGCCGATCCCCTGCTCCTTGGCCGCGCGGATCGCCTTCATCGTCAGCACGTCCGCGACCGCCTCCTGGAACGACGCCGCGACGTCGTCCACCGGGATCTGCTCGCCGCGCCGCTCGGCGCTTTCCACCCACCGCGCCACCGACGTCTTCAAGCCGGAGAAGGAAAAGTCGTGCTTCGCGTCGCGCGGGCCCGTCATGCCGCGCGGGAATGCGATCGCCGCCGGGTCGCCGTTCTTCGCCGCCTTGTCGATCGGCGGGCCGCCCGGGTACGGCAGGCCGAGCACGCGCGCGACCTTGTCGTACGCCTCGCCGGCCGCGTCGTCCACAGTGGACCCCAGCTCGGTGATCGAGGACGCGATGTCGTCGACGCGCAGCAGCTGCGTGTGCCCGCCCGATACCAGCAGCGCCAGGCACGGCGTGGGCAACGGCCCGTGCTGCAGCGTGTCGACCGCGATGTGCCCGGCCAGGTGGTTGACGCCGTAGAGCGGCACGTCCAGCGCCGTCGCGTACGCCTTCGCCGCGGAGACGCCGACGAGCAGCGCTCCCGCCAGGCCCGGCCCGGCCGTCACCGCGATGGCGTCCACATCGGACAGTGCGAGCCCGGCCTTCTCGAAGGCGCGCGACGTCGTCGGGACCATCGCCTCCAGGTGCGCGCGGCTCGCGACCTCGGGCACCACGCCGCCGAAGCGGGCGTGCTGCTCGACGCTGGAGGCGACCTCGTCGGCGAGCAGCTCGACCGTGCCGTCGTCGTGCAGGCGGACCAGGCCGACGCCGGTCTCGTCGCACGAGCTCTCGATGCCCATGATGATGCGTGACATCAGCCCGCCACCTCGTCTCGCGTCCGCGCGGGGCGGACCATCGTGTACGCGTCGGCGCCGGAGGGCTGGTAGTAGCGCTTCCGGATGCCGAGCCGTTCGAAGCCGTGGCTCTCGTACAGCGCGAGAGCCGAGTCGTTGTCCGTGCGGACCTCGAGGAACACCGGCGCCTCGAACTCGTCGGCCCGCTCGAGCAGCGCCCGCAGCAGCGCCTTGCCGATGCCCTGACGCTGGTGCTCGGGCGCGACGCCGATGGTGTGCACGGTCGCCTCGTACTCGCCGCGGCGCCGGCCGACGACGGCCAGCCCGGCGTACCCGAGCAGCTCGTCGCCCTCGTCCGGGCGCGCGGCGAGGTAGAAGTTGCCCGCGTCCAGCTCCGAGTGGAAGGCGCGGGAGCTCCACGGGTCGTCGCCGGGGAAGAGGATCCGCTCGATCTCGACGCACCGGGCGATGTCCCGGCGGCGCAGGGGCTCGAGTCTCACGGCGTGGTCACCCGTTTCGGCGCCGTCGGCTCGGCGGCGTCGGGACGGCGGAGGTACAACGGCGTCAGCGGCGCGGGTGTTTCCTTCGCCAGCAACGCGCTGCGAGCGGCCTTCGCCAGCCCGGCGGGCGAGGGGAAGCGCGGCTCGATCGGCCGGACGTCGAGCGCGGCGGCGTACAGCACCGCGCCGTCGCCGGCCGCGACCTTGACGTCGGTCTCCAGGTCGGCCGGGCGCTGGACGTGCGGGCCGTCGGTGCGGTGGCCGGTGGCGTCGTAGGCGGCCCAGTAGACCTCGCGGCGGCGGGCGTCGGTGAGGACGAGGAACGCGCTGTCGCCCGAGGCGACGTCGGCGGCGAGCGCGTCGAGGCTGCAGACCGGGTACACCGGGATGCCGAGGGCGTACCCGAACGCGGCGGCCGTCGCCATCCCGGCGCGCAGGCCGGTGAAGGGGCCGGGGCCGACGCCGACGACGATCGCGTCTAGGTCCTTGAGGGTCACCCCGGCGGCTTCGGCGGACGCCAGCGCGTGCGGCGTGATCAGCTCGCCGTGGGCGCGGGGATCGACCGTGATCCGGTCGCCGCGCGTCTCGACGCCGTCGTCGTCCACCGCGACGACGCCCGCGGTCACCGCCGGGGTCGAGGTATCGATCGCCAGTACCAACACGGTGTCCCAGCCTACGACCAGGGCCTTCGGCCGCTTGCTGCAGGGGACGGATCCGCACGGTAACGTGCGGAGCGAGTTTGATACTGGGAGGTCCCCGCGGTGCCCGACCCGATGTTCCCCACCCTCACGTCAGCTTCGGGCAAGGAAGCCCTCCGGTTCGGCGATCAGGCCCTGACCTACGAAGAGCTCGCGGCGGTCGCCGGTGGTCTCGCGGCCGGGCTCCCCCGCGGCCGCGTCGCCGTCTGGGCGACCCCGACGATCTACACCGGCGTCGCCGTCGTCGCCGCGCTGCTCGCCGGCGTCCCGGCCGTGCCGCTCAACCCGAAGATCGGCGAGCGCGAGCTGGCGCACATCCTCGCCGACAGCGAACCCCGGCTGGTGCTGGCCGAACCCGGCGTCGAGCTGCCGCCCGGCTTGGCCGCCCTCCCCCGCCTGGACATCCCCCTGACCGGCGGGAAAGCGCTCCTCGCGGACGAACCGGACGCCGAGACACCCGCCCTGATCGTCTACACCTCGGGCACCACCGGACCGCCGAAGGGCGTCGTCCTCCCTCGCCGGTCGATCGCGACCACACTGGACGCCCTCGAAGACGCCTGGGGCTGGACTGACGAGGACACACTGGTGCACGCGCTCCCGCTGTTCCACGTGCACGGCCTGATCCTCGGCATCCTCGGCCCGCTGCGCCGCGGCGGCTCGGTGCGCCACCTCGGCCGGTTCTCGACCGAGGGCGTCGCGCACGAGCTGGCGTCCGGCGCGACCATGCTCTTCGGCGTGCCGACGATGTACCACCGGATCGCCGCCGAGGTCGGGACGGACACCGCGCTGGCGGAGGCGCTGAAGAGCGCGCGGCTGCTCGTCTCCGGGTCGGCCGCGCTGCCGGTGCACGACCACCAGCGGATCACCGAAGCGACCGGCCAGCAGGTCGTCGAGCGCTACGGCATGACCGAGACGCTGATGAACACCAGCGTCCGCGCGGACGGCGAGCGCAAGCCCGGCACGGTCGGCGTCCCGTTGCGCGGTGTGGAATTCAGGCTGGTCGGCGAAGGCGGCGAAACGATCGACGACGTCGAGAGCGTCGGTGAGATCCAGGTGCGCGGGCCCAACCTGTTCACCGAATACCTCAACCGCCCGGACGCGACCGCGGCCGTGTTCGACGACGGCTGGTTCCGCACCGGCGACATGGCCACACGTGACACCGACGGGTACGTCAAGATCGTCGGGCGCAAGGCGACCGACCTGATCAAGAGCGGCGGCTACAAGATCGGCGCGGGCGAGATCGAGAACGCACTGCTCGAACACCCCGGCGTCGCGGAAGCGGCCGTCACCGGCGAGCCGGACGACGACCTCGGCGAGCGGATCGTCGCGTGGATCGTGCCGTCCGGTGAGCCGCCGGCGGCCGAGGAGCTGGCCGACCACGTCGCCAAGCTGCTCGCGCCGCACAAGCGTCCACGAGTCGTACGGTACCTGGATGCCTTGCCGCGCAACGACATGGGCAAGGTCATGAAGCGGGCCCTCGGTGGCTAGGCAGCCGGCGCGCGAGGTCGTCGGCGCGATCGCGAACGGCTTCGCGGAGTTCCCCACGCCGTTGCGCGACGAGCCGGCCGACGGGCCGATCGGCTGGCCCGGCTACCGCGAAGCCCGCGCGAGCGCGGAAGAGCGCACCGGCGAGAAAGAGTCCGTCGTCTGCGGGACGGCGAAGATCGGCGACGTCGAAGCCGTGCTGATCGCGTTCGAGTTCGGGTTCCTCGGCGGGTCGCTCGGGCAGCGGACCGGCGACCGGATCGAGGCGGCGTTCGCGCACGCCCGTGCCGCGCGGCTGCCGGTGGTGTCGCTGGTTTCCACCGGCGGCAGCCGCATGCAGCAAGGGATGCGGGCGCTGATGCAGCTCCAGCGGGTGGCGCGGGCGTCGGCCCGCACGCGGTCCGAGGGCATCCCACAGCTCTCGGTGCTGCGCGACCCGACGACCGGCGGCGGCTGGGCGACGCTCGGCGCGGGTGCCGACGTCATCCTCGCGCTGCCGGAAGCGCAGGTCGGGTTCGCCGGTTCGCGGGTGCGGCCGGCCGGCTCCCCGGAGGCGTACACGGCCGAGGCGAAGTACGAGTGGGGGCAGGTCGACGCGATCGTCTCCCCCGACGAACTCGGCCCGGTCCTGGAACGGTGGCTGCGGCTGCTGACGGCCCATTCGTCGGCGGCGGCTCCGCCACCTTCGGCCTTGCGGCCGGCCGCGTTGCCGGAAACCGGCTGGGAAGCGGTCCAGGCGGCCCGTTCGCCGCGGCGGGCTCGGGCGCGGGAGTACCTCGACGCGTACTTCGAGTGGCGAGAAGACGTCAGCGGCGACCGCAGCGGCGGCGTCGACCCCGGAGTTTCGTGCGGCTTCGGCTGGCGTGACGGCCGGACGATCGCGTACGCGGCACAGTGCGGCACGCCGACCCTCCCGTCGGGCTTCCGGACGGCCGCGCGACTGGTGCGGCTCGCGTCCCGGCTGGGAATCCCGGTGCTGACCCTCGTCGACACCCCGGGCGCGGCCAACGACGCGGCGGCGGAGCAGGCCGGCGCGGGCGGCGCCATCGCGGAGATGTTCGAGGCCGTCGCGACGGCCTCGGTCCCGGTGACGACGCTGGTGATCGGCGAAGGCGGCTCCGGCGGAGCGCTGGCGTTCGCGGCACCCGAGTCGACGTGGGTGGCGCCGGACGCGTATTTCTCGGTGACGTCCCCCGAAGCCGCGGCGGCGATCCTGAAGCGCCCGGCTTCGGAGGTGCCGGCCATCGCCAACCAACTGCACCTGCGGCCCCAGGACCTGGTGGACCTGGGCGTGGCCCGGGCGGTCGTCAGCCCTGGCGGGCCGGGTTGAGCAGCTCCGCGGTCCGGTCCGCCCAGGTGCCGTGCGGCTCCAGGGTGACCTCGCGAACGTCGTCCTCGCGGCGGTCCAGCCGGACCACCAGGTAGTCGTCCGACAGGCGCTCCGCCGATCCCTCGCCCCACTCGACCACGATCGCCGAGCGCTCCAGGTCCGTGTCCAGGTCGAGGTCGTCCAGCTGGGACAGGTCGCCGCCCAGGCGGTACGCGTCCACGTGCACCAGCGGCACCCCCGCCGGACCCGCCGGGTGGACGCGGGCCAGGACGAACGTCGGAGAGCTGACGCGGCCGCCGACGCCGAGGCCGTCCGCGATGCCGCGGGTCAGCGTCGTCTTGCCCGCGCCGAGTGGCCCGGCCAGGAGCACCAGGTCACCGGCGCGCAGGACGCGGCCAAGCGCCCGCCCGAACGCCATCGTCTCTTCGGGCGTGGGAAAAACCATGCTCAACGCTGCCACCACCAGTTTCGCCGGGACGAAGATTCGCCGTCCACACCGGAACAGCGTTGCAGGAGATCGATCAGATGGCTGTTCACCAGCTCGGGCTGCTCGAGCAGGACCATGTGCCCGGCGCCGCGGACGCGCACCAGCTCCGCGTCGGGCAGCTCGGCCGCGATCCGCTCGGCGTGCGAGAACGGCGTGAACCGGTCCGAGTCGCCGCCGATGACCAGCACTTCCGCGTGCTTCAGCCCGGCCAGCGCGGCGTACCGGTTGTGGCTGCCGAGCGTGTCGACGAAGTTGACGAGCCCGCGGACCGGCGTCACCTCGAGCATTTCGAGCATGAAGTCGACGAGCCGCGGCGCGACGTCGCGGCTGCCGAAAGCCAGGCGCCGCACGGCCTGCCGGGTCAGCTGCCCGCCCGCGGCACGCACGAATTCCACCAGCCCCGGCTGCCAGCCGGCGAGACCGCCCGCGGCGCGCGTCAGCGGGTTGTACTTCGAGAGCAGCGAGCGCGGCAGCCCGCGTGCGCCCACTTCGCCCGCCGCGGTCGCGATGAAGGCGACACCGCACACGCGATCCTCGAACAGCTCGGGGAACTCCGCGGCCAGCTCCATGATCACCATGCCGCCCATCGAGTGCCCCATCAGCACGATGGGCCCCTCCGGCACCACCGACCGGAGCACGCAGTCCAGGTCGCGCGCGAGCTGCTCGATCGTCGAGTTCTCCGCCGAAGCCGCGCCGGACAGGCCGTGGCCGCGGTGGTCGTAGTACACCTGGCGCACGCGAGGCAGCCGTAGCTTCGCCAGGTCGCGGCGCTGGAAGTGCCAGCAGCGCCGCGAAAGCGCGAAGCCGTGCACCCCCACGACAGTCAGTTCCGGCTTGCCGCCGTCTTCCGGGTCGATCTCCTCGACCGAAAGCGGCGTGCCGTCCTCGGCCGCGACCGTGGAGGCACGGTCCGGCTTCAGCTCCCCCAGCGGCTCGTCCACGTACGGATCCTCACTGTGCCGCCGCTGCTGCGCGGCGACGATAGCGGCGGCGGCGGTCCCGGTGGCGATGGCCCCGACCCCGCCGGCGATGGCCAGCAGTCGACGTGAAGGTGTCATGAGCGCTCCCCCAGATACCGGCGCCGGACCCGCGGGCGGTACATCGAGGTGACGATCTCGTAGTCGATGGTGCCCAGCTTGTCGGCCCATTCCCGGGCCGTCGGCTCGCCGTGCGTCCCCTGGCCGAACAGGACGACCTCGTCGCCGACGGCGGGCTCGTGGTCGCCGCAGTCGACGACCAGCTGGTCCATGCAGACGCGCCCGGCCACCGGCCGTCGCTGTCCGCCGAGCCACACGTCCATCCGCCCGGACAGCGACCGCGGGACGCCGTCGGCGTACCCGGCCGGGACCAGCGCGAGGTTCGTGTCGCGCTCGGCCGTCCAGGTGTGCCCGTACGACACCGACTCCCCGGCATCGATGCGCTTGACCAGCGCGACGGCGGACCGGAACGTCATGGCCGGGCGCAGGTCTTCGGATTGCGGCACCGGGTTGAGCCCGTACATCGCGATGCCGGGCCGGACGATGTCGAAGTGCAGGTCCGGCCGGGTGAGCAGGGCCGCGGAGTTCGCCAGGTGCCGCTTCGGATCGAGCCCGGCCGCCCGAGCGACGTCGTAGGCCTCGGCGAACCGCTTGGCCTGGAGGTCGGTCGCCGGGTGGTCCGGCTCGTCCGCGCACGCGAGGTGGGACCAGATCGCGACGACCTCGACCCGCGGTTCGGCGGCCGCCGCTGCCACCAGCTCGGCCCAGCGGGCGGGCGGGCAGCCGTTGCGCGAGAGCCCGGTGTCGATCTTGAGGTGCACACGGGCCCGGGTACCCGGTTTCGCGGCGGCCGCGATGCGGCGTAGCTCACCCAGGGAGCTGGCCGCGAGGTCGACGTCCGCCTCGATGCCCGGCGCGAAGTCGACGTCCGGGGTGTCCAGCCAGCTGAACAGGCGGGTCGTGATTCCGGCTTCGCGCAAGGCGAGGGCTTCGCCGAGCGAGCAGGTGCCGAGCCAGCCGGCCCCGGCCTCGACCGCGGCGCGCGCCACCGGCAGCGCGCCGTGGCCGTAGGCGTCGGCTTTGACCACGGCCATCACTTCGGCGCCGGGCGCGCGGACGCCCAGCAGGGTGAGGTTGTGGCGGATCGCGTCGAGGTCGATGTCGACCTGGGCGCGAAGGAGACTGGAGGTCATGGCGACCTCCAGTCTCCCATGACGCGAGGTCAGGGCAGGCGCAGCCCGGCACCCGTGGCGGAGAACACGTGCAGCGCGTCCGGCCGGATGCGCAGGCGGATGGTGTCGCCCATCGCCGGCGGGGTGCGCGGGTCGACGCGGGCCACGATGTTCGGCTGGGTGTCTTCGGCGTCGGTCTCGGCGAGCTTGCCGTAGACGTACGCGTCCGAGCCCAGCTCCTCGACCAGCTCCACCTTGATCGGCAGGGTGCCGTCCTCGCTGGTCGTCACCTCGAGGGCTTCCGGGCGGAAGCCGAGCTTCACGGTGTCGCCGTCGGCGGCCGCGAGCGTCTCGCGGGTCAGCGGCACGCGCGCGCCACCGAGCTCGGCGCCGTCCGTGGTGACCTTCGCCGTCACGAGGTTCATCGCCGGCGAGCCGATGAAGCCGGCGACGAAAGCGTTTGCGGGCCGGTCGTAGAGCGCCCGCGGGGTGTCGCACTGCTGCAGCAGGCCGTCCGAGAGCACCGCCACGCGGTCGCCCATCGTCATGGCCTCGACCTGGTCGTGCGTGACGTACACGGTCGTGACACCGAGGCGGCGCTGAAGCGCGGCGATCTGCGTACGCGTCGAGACACGCAGCTTCGCGTCGAGGTTCGACAGCGGCTCGTCCATGAGGAAGACCTGCGGCTCGCGCACGATCGCGCGGCCCATCGCGACGCGCTGGCGCTGACCACCGGAGAGCGCCTTCGGCTTGCGGTCGAGGTAGTCCACGATGTCGAGCAGCTTCGCGGCCTCCAGGACCTTCTGCTTGATCTCGGACGCGGGGCGGCCGGCGATCTTCAGCGCGAAGCCCATGTTCTGCGCGACCGTCATGTGCGGGTACAGCGCGTAGTTCTGGAACACCATCGCGATGTCGCGCGACCGCGGGGGCAGCTGCGTGACGTCGCGGTCGCCGATCCAGACGCTGCCGTCGTCGATGTCCTCGAGGCCGGCGAGCATGCGCAGGCTGGTCGACTTGCCGCAGCCGGACGGGCCGACCAGCACCAGGAACTCGCCGTCGGCGATCTCCAGGTCCAGCGCGTCGACCGCGGGCGTGTCCGAACCGGGGTAGCGCCGGGTCGCCTTGTCGTAGGTGATGGAAGCCATCGGTCAGTCCTCTCCGAGATTCCGCCGGACCCCGTACGCCGCTTCGCGGGCTTCGAGGTGGCGCTGCTGGATCCGGTGGCCCTCGGCGCGCTGCGCCTCGGTCGGCTCGTCCAGCTCGAGCCTGGTCTTCTGGGGGTTGTTGCTCTGCCCTTTTTCCTGCCAGGACGGGGGTTCCGCACTGGAAGCCAGGGCCCACGCCGCCTGCCGCGCCGCGCCGATGGCGACGTACTCGGCGACTTCGGGCAACTGCACGGGCACGCCGAACACGAGCGGCGCGACCGCGCGAACGGCGGCCGACTGCGCGCCCCCGCCGATCAGCAGCACGCGGTGGACGTCGATCCCGTGCGCGCGCACGGCGTCGAGCCCGGCGGCCAAGCCGCAGAGCATGCCTTCGACGGCACTGCGCGCGAGGTTCTCCGGGGTCATGTTCGACCTGGTCAGGCCGCTGAGCGAGCCGGTGGCGCCGGGCAGGTTCGGGGTGCGCTCGCCGTCGAGGTAGGGCAGGAAGGTCAGGCCACCGGCACCGGGCCCGGCCCGCAGCGCGAGCCGGTCGAACTCGCTGAGCGTCGCGCCGAGCATGCCGGCCGTCGCGGTGAGGACGCGCGCGGCGTTGAGCGTGCAGGCGAGCGGGAGGAACCGGCCGGTGGCGTCGGCGAACCCGGCGACCTCGCCGGACGCGTCGGCCGCGCCGCTTTCGGCGACGCCGAACACGGTGCCGCTGGTGCCGAGCGAGACGACGACGTCGCCGGCCTGGAGTTCGAGCCCGAGCGCGGCGGCCATGTTGTCGCCCGTGCCCGCCGAGACGAGCACGCCGTCCGGGGTGTGCCCGGCGACGTCGGCCGGGCCGAGCACGGTCGGCAGCTCCGGCGTCCGGCCGCCGAAGGCGTGGCTCAGGACGTCGAGGCGGTAGGCGTTGTCGGACGGCGAGAAGTAGCCGGTGCCGGACGCGTCGCCGCGGTCGGTGACCGGGTCGCCGCCGGTGAGCTTCCAGGTCAGCCAGTCGTGCGGGAGCAACACGCGCGCGACGCGGTCGGCCAGCTCGGGCTCGTGGTCGGCCAGCCAGCGCAGCTTCGTGACGGTGAAGCTGGCGACCGGCACCGAACCGACGGACTTGGCCCAGACGGACGGGCCGCCGAGCTCGTCGATGAGGTCGAGCGCCGACTGCGCGGAGCGGGTGTCGTTCCACAGCAGTGCGGGCCGGACGACGTCGTCGTTCTCGTCGAGGGTGACCATGCCGTGCTGCTGCCCGCCGACGCCGATGGCCTTGACGTCGTCGAGCAGCCCTTTCGTGGCGTCTCGGAAGGCGTCCCACCAGGCGGCGGGGTCGACCTCGGTGCCCTCGGGGTGCGGCGCGCGGCCGGTGCGGACGATCTCACCGGTGCGCGCGTCGCACACGACGACCTTGGTCGACTGCGTGGACGAGTCGATCCCGGCGACCAGCTCAGCTGTCATAGGGCTGCCCCTCTGCGACGTGTTCGACGATCTCGATCGAGGTGCCCGCGTTCAGCGCGGCCTCGATCTCCTCGGTGGGTGTGGCTTGGCCGGTGATCAGCAGGTCGTAGTCGCCGACGTCGCCGTGCGCGTAGGTGGCGGTGCGGCCGAACTTCGAGTGGTCGACGACCAGCACGGTCTGGTTGGCGATCCGGAGGGCCGCCTTCTTCAGCTCGGCGTAGTCGCGGTCGGGGTGGAAGAGCCGCCCGACGGCGACGGCGGTGACCGAGACGAACGAGACGTCCGCGCGGATGGAGTCGAGCAGGTTCAGGACTTCCGGGCCGGCGCAGGAGTCGTACTCGGGGGAGTAGCGGCCGCCCGCCAGTACGACGTCGACCTTCGAGCCGAGCAGCCGGGCGGCGTGCAGCGAGTTCGTCACGACGGTGAGGGCGTCGATCTCGGCCAGGCGCTTGACCAGCGGGAGGAGGGTGGTGGAGTCGTCGACGAAGACGGTCTGCCCGGGCTGGACGTGCTTCGCGGCCGCCTCGCCGAGGGCTTCCTTCTCGCCGTGGTGGAGGGTGTCGCGGAAGCGGGCGGCGGTCTCGATGGTGAGGGCGGGATAGGCCTCGACCTTTCCGCGCAGCTTGCGGAGGAGGCGGCGCTCGGCGAGGTCGTCGAGGTCGCGGTGCATGGTCATGAGGCTGACCCGGAACCTCGTCGTCAGGTCGTCGATGCGGGCTTCGCCCTGCTCGATGACGTGATCGAGGATGTCCTGCCGCCGCTGTTCGACGACGGCATCGGACGGCCGGGTCTTCCGGTCCCCCGAGGATGATCCTACTCCTGTGCCGCCGCTCACACGGCATTCTTACCAGATTTATCGCCCGGAGTTAACAGAGAACTCGATAACTCTTCTCAGGTCGTCAGTGAGCGGATCGCGCGGATGGCCTCCGGGATCGCGTGGACCAGGCCCGATGCCGACGTCGGCGCGTTCTGGGCCGCGATCGCGCCCGCCAGCGAGTGCACGTGGGCCGCCGCCGCGGCGGCCAGCCAGGGGTCCAGGCCCGCGGCCAGCAGCGAGCCGACCAGGCCGGACAGCACGTCGCCCGAGCCCGCCGTCGCCAGCCACGCGCCGCGCGGGGTGTTCACCGCGACGCGGCCGTCCGGGGCCGCCACCACCGTGACGTGCCCCTTCAGCAACACCACCGCCTCGTACTTCTTCGCTGCCTCGCGGGCCGCCGTCACGCGGTCCGCGCCCGGCTTGCGACCCATCAGACGCTCGTACTCGCCCGCGTGCGGGGTCAGCACCAGCGGGGTGTCCGGGTCACGCGCGTCGAGAACGTCGGGAGACTTCGCGATGATCGTCGTCGCGTCGGCGTCCGCGCAGACCGGGACGCCCTGGCCCAGCACGTGCCGCAGCACGTCGCGGCCCTCGGAGCCGGTGCCGATGCCCGGGCCGACCGCCCACGCCTGGACGCGTCCGGCGTCCGCGACCGTGCCGGTCGCGATGATCTCCGGCCACTGCGACCGGACGACGTCGGCCGCGTGGCCCGCGTAGCGCACCATGCCCGCCGTCGCGCGGACCGCCGAGCCCGCCGCCAGCACCGCCGCGCCCGGGTACGTCGCCGAGCCCGCCGCTATGCCGACCACACCCTGGCTGTACTTGTCGTCGTCCGGCCCGGGGATCGGCCAGGCCGCCGCGACGTCCACGAGGTCGAGCCGCAGGAGCGAGGGGTCGGTCAGCTCGAGACCGATGTCGACCAGCACGACCTCGCCGCACCACGACGGCGCCAGCGCGTGGACCGGCTTGAGCGCGCCGAACGTCACCGTGCGGGTCGCCTTCACCGCCGGGCCGTCGACGGCGCCGGTGTCCGGGGCGACGCCGCTGGGCAGGTCGACCGCCACGATCGGCGCCTCGACCAGGTCCACCAGCCGCGCGGCGTCGGGCCGCAGCGATCCGGACGCCGAAATCCCGACGATCCCGTCGACCACGACGTCGGCCCGGGCGATCCACTGTGGACCGTCCTCGGCGGACACCGCGCGGCCCCCGGCTCGCTTCAGCGCCTTGAGACCGGCGGGATGGGCCTTCTCGGGCTTGAGCAGGATCGCCGTGACGGCGACGCCACGTCGCCGGAGAAAGGCTCCCGCCCAGAGCGCGTCGCCGCCGTTGTCGCCGGAACCGACCAGCAGCACTACCCGGCGTCCGGAGACACCGCCGGCGTGGTCTTCGAGCAGGTCGGCGATCTGCACCGACAAGCCGAACGACGCCCGGCGCATCAGCTCGCCTTCGGGCGTGACGGCGAACGCCCGCCCCTCCGCCTCGCGAATCCGTTCCGTGGTCCAGATTCCCTGCACGGCTCGGGCCCCCGCTCTATACGCTGTGTTATTCCACAGTGACGGACTTCGCCAGGTTACGCGGCTTGTCGACGTCGTACCCGCGGGCGCGGGCGATCTCCGCGGCCAGCACCTGCAGCGGCACCGTGGACACCAGCGGCTGCAGCAGCGTCGGCACCGCGGGAACCTCGATGAGCTCGTCCGCGAACGGCCTGACCGTCTCGTCGCCCTCTTCGGCGATCACGATCGTGCGGGCACCGCGCGCCTGGATCTCGCTGATGTTCGACACCAGCTTCGAGTGCAGCACCGCGCGCCCCTTGGGCGACGGCATCACGACGACGACCGGCAGCCCCTCTTCGATCAGCGCGATCGGGCCATGCTTGAGCTCGCCGGCCGCGAAGCCTTCGGCGTGCATGTACGCGAGTTCCTTGAGCTTCAGCGCGCCTTCGAGGGCGACCGGGAACCCGACGTGGCGGCCGAGGAACAGGATTGCCTTCGAGTCGGCGATCCGGCGGCCGAGGTCCCGGACCTGGTCCACTGTGGACAATGCTTTCTGGACGGCCGCGGGCATGGCCTCCAGCTCGGCGAACTCGCGCGCGACCTCGTCCGGGTACTTGGTGCCGCGGGCCTGCGCGAGCGCGAGGCCGACCAGGTAGTTCGCCGCGATCTGGGCGAGGAACGCCTTGGTCGACGCGACGCCGATCTCGGGCCCGGCGTGGGTGTAGAGCACGGCGTCGGACTCGCGCGGGATCTGCGCACCGTTGGTGTTGCAGACGGCCAGGACACGCGCCTTCTGCTCACGCGCGTGCCGGACGGCTTCGAGCGTGTCCGCCGTCTCGCCGGACTGCGACACCGCGACGACGAGCGTGTCGCGGTCGAGGACCGGGTCGCGGTAGCGGAACTCCGACGCCAGCTCGACCTCGACCGGCAGCCGCGTCCAGTGCTCGATGGCGTACTTCGCGACCAGGCCGGAGTGGTAGGCCGACCCGCAGGCGACGACGAAGACCTTGTCGACGTCGCGGAGGTCCTGGTCGGAGATGCGCTGCTCGTCGAGGATGATCCGGCCGGACTCGAAGTGCCCGCGCAGCGTGTTGGCCAGCGCCTCCGGCTGCTCCTCGATCTCCTTGAGCATGAAGTACTCGTGGCCGCCCTTTTCGGCGGCGGACAGGTCCCAGTCGACGGTGAACGGCTTGGCCTGGGCGGCGTCGCCGTGGAAGTCGGTGACCTCGTAGCCCTCGCGGGTGATGACGACGAGCTGGTCCTGGCCCAGTTCGACGGCCTCGCGGGTGTGCTCGATGAACGCGGCGACATCGGAGGCGACGAAGTGCTCGCCCTCCCCCACCCCGACGACCAGCGGCGACGACCGGCGCGCGGCGACGATGGTGTCCGGCTGGTCGGCGTGCGTCACGACCAGGGTGAACGCGCCTTCGAGCCGACGGCAGACAGCGGCGACGCTGGCGGCGAGGTCCCCCTTGGTGTCGCCCTCGGTGTAGGCGCGGGCGACGAGGTGCGCGGCGGTCTCGCTGTCGGTGTCACTGGCCATCTCGACGCCGTCGGCCTCCAGCTCGGCGCGCAGGGTGGCGAAGTTTTCGATGATGCCGTTGTGCACGACGGCGACGCGCTGCGAGGCGTCGCGGTGCGGGTGCGAGTTGCGGTCGATCGGCGCGCCGTGGGTCGCCCAGCGGGTGTGGCCCATGCCGGCGGTACCGGTGATGCTGTCCCGGCCGAGCTTGTCGAGCTCGGCTTCCAGGTTGGCCAGGCGCCCCGCCTTGCGCTCGACGGTCAGCGCCCCGGCGCCGTCGAGGACCGCGACACCGGCCGAGTCGTACCCGCGGTACTCCATCCGCCGGAGCCCGCCGAGGACGACGTCCAGAGCCGGGCGGTGCCCGACATATCCCACGATTCCACACACGCGCACCAGCCTAACGAGGGATGTTCAGCGGGTTGACGGGGTCTGGAAACCGAGCTTGACCTGCGAAGATGCCAACGCCGGTGGTCCGGACCAATGCGGCTTGGGGCGCACGAGGGTGAAAGGGGCGGGTTCGCCCGGCAAGGTCATGCGGCCAGGTGGCCGAACCGACCGTTCAGGTACGCGAGCCGACCCTCCAGGCACGTGAGCCCGACCGGCTGGGCACGCGGGCCGACCGGCGGGGGCACGCGGCGCAACAGCTCCGGCCCCGCCGGGACCACGGCGGACAGCGTGAGTGAAGAGCGGCCATCTCTCGCGCCGCAGTTCACCCAGTGCGACCCCGGCCACCCAGGTCGCCGCCGGGCGCGTCCCCGCGGGTCACCGGAGCGGCGGGCGAGCCACCGTCGCTCCCGCACAGTAGGGTTCCCGCCATGGCCAGCAAGCCCAAGCAGCTGCTCGCGGAGTTGACGCACCCGGGTCCGCACGAGGTCCTGCGGGGCAACCTCGCCCTGGTCGGACTGCCCGGCGTGGTGTTCACGCCGCGCTCCGGTCTCGGGTTGCCCGCCATCGCCTTCGGGCACGGGTGGCTGCAGCCCGCCGATCGGTACCGGCAGCTGCTGCACCACCTCGCCAGCTGGGGCATCGTCGCCGCCGCGCCGGCCACGCAGCGGGGGCCGCTGCCTTCGCACCGGTTGCTCGCCGCCGACCTCCTGACCACCCTCGACGTCGTCACGACCGTGCGGCTCGGGCCGGACGGCATCAGCGTCGACCCGGCCAAGCTCGGCCTCGCCGGGCATTCGACCGGCGGTGGCTCCGCGGTCCTCGCCGCAGCTCAGGACGCGCAGGCTGGGAACCAGCGGATCAAGGCCGTCGCGACCATCGCCGCCGCCCAGACGCTGCCGCCCGCAACCGAGTCGGCGAAGGCCATCACCGTTCCCGGCCTGCACCTCGCCGCCGAAGAGGACCTGGTCGCCCCGAAAGTCGCGCACGCCGAGGCGATCACCGACGCCTGGGGCGGCGAAGACGTCCAGCTGCGCACGCTCGGCAAGTCGACCCACCTGGGCGTCACCGAAGGACGGCACTGGTCGCAGCTGATCATGCACGGCAAGCCGCACCGCAAGACGCAGCAGCTCACGCGCGCCCTGTTCACGGCGTTCTTCCTGACGCACCTGACCGGCACCGACAAGTACCGGCCCCTGCTGGAGGCCGACGTCAAGCGCGCCCCCATCGAGCGCGAGGAAGAACCCGCGCACTGACCGAGGGTCAGACCAGCCAGCTGGTGCTGGAGAAGTCGTCCTCGTCCTCCACCGGACGCGCGTGCCGTCCCCGCTTCGCCGGCTCCGGAGCCGGGGGCGCGGGCGGTTCCGGCGTCGGCTCGGGTCGCGGTGCCGCCGCGGCCGGGATGCCGTAGCTCGGCGTCGGGTACGGCGTGCGCCCGGTGTCCGCTTCCTCGTCCGCGACGCCGAACTCCATCAGCGACTCGCGGCCCTTGTCGGCCAGCGTCTTCTCCGTCGCCCAGCCACCCGCGCTCTGCTTGCGCTTGGTGAGCTCGTCCATGTGCTCGGCGTACTTCTGCGCGGCGGCCAGCTCGTTCTTCAGCCCCTCGCGGGCCTGCGTCTCGGCCTCCGCGACCCGGCGTTCGCGCAACCCGCGCTGCTCGTCCTGCTCCCGCGCCGCGGCGTCCATCGTCGAGATCGCCGCGCGATACCGGTCTTCGGCGCTGCTCATCGGCCCTCCTCAGCCCTCGTCACCGGTCGTACCGGATCGAACGGTCGCCCTCGTCGTCCAGCGAGCCGCTGATCCGGCCCTTGGCGCCGCTGGTTTCGAAGACGCCGCCCTCGATGCGGTACTGGCTGGGCCCGCGCTGCTGGTCGCCGCCGCCACCGCCCCCGCCCGGCGCGCCGCCCATGCCGCCCATCATTCCGCCCATGCCGGACATCCCGCTCATGCTCGACGAGCCGCTCGCCGCGGCCGCGGCGTGCGCGCCCGGGTCGACCGGGGTCGCGCCGAGCCCGCCGCCGTCGGACATCGGCATCGACGCGTCACTGCCCGTGTGCGCACCGGGTTCCAGCGACACGGCGCCGGCGAAGTCCGCCGACCCGCCACCGGTGACGGCGGACCCGAAGTCGCTCGCCCCGGCCGTGGTCGTGGCGTCGCCGCCACCACCACCGGCCACCGCGGTGGCACCGCCGCCGGCCCCCGCGTCGGCCGTGGCCACCGCCGGTTCCGCGCCGACGCTGCCGCCGAGGTCACCGGAGAAGTCCTGGCCGCCCGGCGCGGTGAACCCGCTCGAACCGGCCGCCGCGCCCTGCGTGAAGCCCGGGTCCGGGTTGGCCGGCGCCGGGTCCTTCGTCAGCGGCGGCTCGGCACCCGGGTCGTGCCGGATCGCGGAGCTGCTGCTGTCGGTGGCCGACGCGGGGTCGGCCTTGACGTCGCCGGCCTTCGGGCCGTTCTTCTCGTCGAGCGTGTACGTCGTCGGCTCGCCCTTGCCGTCGTCGACGGTCACGATCGTCGGGCCGCCCGGCCCGTCCGGCCGCTCGGCCGTGATCTTGAGGTTGCCGTCCTGGATGTGGATCTTGCCGTCCGCGCCCGGCTGGTAGCTGCCGTCGGCGGACGGCTGCCCGTCCTTGACCGCGTGCGAGCCCTGCGGGCCGAAGCCGCCGGCGCCGTCCTTGCCGGCTTCGGCCTTCTTGTCGTCGTCACCCCAGTCGAGGTGGTAGTCCTTCTGGTGGCCGTGGCCGTCGTCCACGGAGATGTCCTGCTTGCCCGCCTTGTCGGGCTCGGACATCTCGATCGTGTTGTCGCCCTTCTTGACCGACACCGTCTCGGTCTCGTCGGTGTGCTTGATGGCTTCACCGGTCGTCGGGTCGATCGGGTACGGCTTGCCGGTCGACGGGTCGACCTCGAGGGGCTGGCCGGTGATCGGGTTCTTCCCGTCGTCGTGCTTCGCCGGGTCCTCGGCCTTGGGCGGCTCGGCCGCCGACGGCGTCGTGCTGCCCCCGCCGCCCGTGCTGCCCCCGCCGCCGGTGGATCCGCCGCCGCCGGTCGATCCACCGCCGCCGTTCCCGCCCCCGGTGCCGGTCCCGGTCCCGTTCCCGGTGCCGGTGCCCGTGTCGGCGCCCTTGCCGTCGCTCTTGGCCTCGGTGAGCTGGTTCGTGTACCCGCTCATGTACTGCTCGAGCGCGCCGAACTGCTGGTCGATCGTGTCCTTGGCGGACTTGCACGAGCCGTTGAAGGCGGTGATCAGGCTCTGGTACTCGGTCGTGAACGCGCCGTCGCGCCAGTAGCGGCAGACGTTGCGGCCGTACTCCTTGTTCTCGTCGTTGAAGCCGCAGTCGTCGTTCTGCAGCCGCTCGGCGAGGTTCGTCTGGTTGCCGTTCTTCGCGTTGACCGCGTCGACCCAGCCGGCGACCTTCATGAAGTCGTCGAACTTGTCGGTGTCGCCGTTGGCGATCTTGAGGACGTCCTTGGCCATGTTCAGGTCGGCCTGGGCGATCGTCGTGCGGTGCAGCTGCAGGACCTCGTCGACCTTCTTCTGGACGGCGTTGAAGACGTGCGTCACGGTCTGCGGGATCAGCTTGGCAGCGCCGTCGATCTGCTGCGACAGCTCCTTGGCGTGCGGCTTGATCGCCTCGTCGTACTTGATCTCCGCCGCGTTCGCGCCCTTGCCCTTCCACTCCCCGAAGAGCGTCTTGAGCTCGGTGTCGCTGCTGGTCAGCGTGTCCTCGACGACCTTGTGCGCCTTGGAAAGGTCGTCGGCCTCGGTGAGGAACTTCTGGAACTGGATGCCGCGGTTCTCGTCGAACTTGTCCCTGATGTCCTTCTGCGAGTCGATGTGGCCGGACCCGCCCTTGATCTGGTTCCAGATCTCGTCGGTCCACTGGGCCAGGAAGTCGACCGTGACCTTGCCCTGGTCGAGCAGTTCGTCGGAACTCTTCGCGCCGGCCCCGAGCGTGGGTGTCGCGATTCCGTCGAGGGCCTTCTTCGCCTGGTTCTTGCGGTCGGTCTGGGCCTGTTGTTCCTTGCCCTTCGCCGCCGATTCCTGCTGGGCTTCCTTGAGCGCGTTGTCGACGTCTTCGTCGGATCCGGACGGCGTGAGCGGCGTCGTCAGCCAGTTCCGGTCGGAATACCCGTCGACGTACTCCTTGGCGTACTTCTCTTCTTCGTCGTTGAAGTTCCAGGTGTTCTTGTCGTACGCCTCCATGAGCTTGGACTTCTTGTCCATGGAGACGTTCGGGTCGTCGAGGACCTTCTTGATTTCCGCCCAGTCGGCCATTACTTGCTCCCCGCCGCCTTCGCCTGCGCACCGGCGTTCTGCTCCTGCGTGCTGTACTGGGAGCCGGCCGTCCCGATCCCGGAGCTCAGGTTCATCAGCGCGTTCGAAAGCCCGTTCATGCCCGCGCCGATCTCGTCGATCCCGGACTTGTACTTGCCGTAGCCGTCGCCGTGGACCCGGCCGAAGTCGGCCTGCGCGAGTTCGGTCGGCGCGACCTTCTTGGCCTCGGCGGCCGGGTCGTCCGCGACGTCGTTGAGGCGGACCTGCGCCCGCGTCATCGCCTCAGAACTCGCTTCGTAACCGTCTGGCATGGTCGGCTTGCCCCCTTCGATCCACAGCCCCTGGTGCAGGTGCCGGGACTATGACGTACCCGGACGCTGTTCGGTGCCGTCGCAGATGCACACAGAGTCTAGCGTTCGGCCCAGCGGCCGACCTGGGCTTTGCCCAACCGCGGTCACCCGGTGGGGTGCTGCGCGGCGAGCGCTTCGGAAATGACCTCGGCGACGCCGCGGACGTCCACCAGCCGGTCGAGCTCGTCCAGGTCGACGGAGACGCCGTACCGCACCTCGACCCGGGCGAGCAGCTGGACGCGCTGCCGGGACGTCATGCCGATGTCGTCGAACGGCGTCGTGTCGGTCAGCCGCTCGAGCGGGAGCTGCAGCGCGGTGCAGACGATCGTCCGGATCTCGTCGGCGTGGGCGGCCGGGTCAGTCATGGCGCCCATTCTCGCCCCACCAGCGGTCGCGGGCCGCGGCGCGGGACACCTTGCCGCTGGAGGTTCGCGGCACCTCGCCCGGCGGGACCAGCCACAGGGCGCGCAGCGGCAGGTCGTGGCCCGCGGACACGGCCCGCCGCACGGCCGTCTCGACGTCGTCGTCCGGGGACGCGCAGCCGGCCACCACCGCGACACCCTCACCGCGCTCGTCCTGGACGGCGAACGCGGCCACGCGCCCGGCCCGGATCCCCGGGTGCGCGGCCTCGACGGTGGCCTCGACGTCCTGCGGGTAGTGGTTGCGGCCGTCGACGATGATCAGGTCCTTCAGCCGCCCCGCGACGTACAACTGTCCTTTGTGGATGAACCCGAGGTCGCCGGTGCGGAGCCAGCCGTCCTCGGTGAAGGTGTCGCCGCGGTCCGGCCGGCCCCAATAGCCGTCGGCGAGGTTGGGGCCGGACACCTGGATCTCTTCGTCGACGATCCGGAGGCGCTGACCGTACGGCCGCCCCACGGACACCAGCGGCTCGCCGCCGTCGAACGTCGTCACGGTGGCACCTTCGTCGCCCGCGCTCGTGACGAACACCGTCGCTTCGGCCAGCCCGTAACACGGCTTGTGCGCCGCGCGCGGCAGCCCGAACGGAGCGAAGGCCCGCTCGAACGCCTCGACGGTGGCCGCGCGGACCGGCTCGCTGCCGTTGAGCACCGAGTTGACGTGCGAGAGGTCGACGTCTTCCAGCTCCCCCGCGGCCGCCGCGGCCAGGTCGAACGCGAAGTTCGGCGCCGCCGTGACCGCGCCCGGGAAGTCCGCGAGCAGCCGGATCCAGCGCAGCGGGTCGCGGACGAACGCCATCGGCGTGAAGAACACCGAGCGCGCGCCGAGGAACACGGGCGTGCCGATGAGCAGCACCAGCCCCATGTCGTGGAAGAACGGCACCCAGCCGGCGAGGTGGGTCGACGCGCTCCCGTGGTAGCACCGCGTGGTCTGCCAGCAGGCGGCGACCAGCGCGCGGTGCGAGATCACGGCGCCGGCCGGACGGCGCGTCGAACCCGACGTGTACTGCAGGTACGCCGGGTCGGTCATCGCCACCTCGGCGGGCGGCTCGGCGGCGTCGGGCGCGATGTCCTCGATGGCCAGCACGACGTCCGGCGGCGACGGGATCTTCTCCAGGAGGTCCTTCGAGGTCAGGCACACCGCCGGCGTGGCGTCCGCGAAGGCCGCCTCCAGCCGGGCGCGGTTCGTGCGGCCGGTCGGGACGGACAGCGGCATCGCGACGAGCCCCGCGTAGAGCGTGCCGAGGAAGGCGACGACGTACCCGAGGTCCTGCCGCGCGGCGATCGCCACCCGGTCGCCCGGCCGCGTGTGGCGCCGCAGCTCGCGCGCGACCCCGCGGACGCGCGCGAGCACTTCGGGCCAGGTCAGCGTGTGGTCGGCGGGTCCGGGGAAGGTGCGGCACGTGAACGCGGGCCGGTCGACGGCGGCGTTGCGGAGCAGGTAGTCCGTGAACGGCGTGGTCAGGACCTCGTCCGGGACGTCTGCGGGCGGCACGGCCCCATCCTGCCCTACCGTGGGCAGGCGATGGACGAGTTCGAACGGCACGGGATCGGCGTGGTCTCCGGTCGCGACGCGTGCGCGCACGCCCTGCGTTCCCCCGGCTTGACGTCCGATCCCGGTGGTGGCTCGCCCAGCGTGCTGCTTCGCGACGGCGAAGGCCACGCTCGGGTGCGCGGAGTATTGCGGGAGATCATCGCGGACCTGGAGCCGCTGCCGGCCCCGGTGCTCGCGGCGATCGAAGTCGTGGTGAGCGGCCTGGGGTCGTCGTTCGACCTCGTGCGCGACTTCGCGCGGCCGGTGGCGGGTGCGGTGACGTCGGCGGTGCTGGGCCTGCCCCTCGACGACGTCTTCCTGGACCACTTGGAGAAGACGACCGCGAACCTCGACGTCTTCGGCGGCACCGACCGGGCGGGGCAGGCGTCGGCGTTCCGGCTCGCCGTGCAGCTGAGCCGGGCTCCGGCGGGACCGGGCGGCCTGACGGCGATGCGGGCGGCCCACGCGGCCGGCCGGCTCGACGACGACGAGCTGATGCTCAACCCGGTCGTGCTGGCGCACGCCGCCTACGAGAACTCGCTGAACTTCCTGGCCTGCGCGGGGCTGGAGCTGGCGTCCTCGGCTTCTCCGGTACGGGTCCGCGAGCTGGTGACGTCGATCTGCCCGGCCCGGTACGTCCTGCGCTTCGGGGCCGACGGCCCGGTGGCGGTGTCCCTGACCGACGGGCTCCCGTTCGGCCTGGGCCGCCACGCGTGCCCGGGCTCGGGAGTCGCGCTGGCCGAGGGCGAGATCGCGCTCACGGCGTTGGCGAAGGTCCTCGACGGCGGCTGCGAAGTCGGCGAGGTGGTGTGGAAGACCCACCCGGTGTTCCACGGCCTGGCGAAGGCCGTGGTCACCCGGTCAGGAAACCGCTGAGACGACGCCGGCCAGGCGGTCGGCCGCGGCCTGGGCCGTCGACTGGGCCGGGGCCTCCACCATCACGCGGACCAGTTGCTCGGTGCCGGACGGGCGCAGCAGCACCCGGCCCTCCTCGCCCAGCTCGGCTTCGACCTCGCCGACGGCGTCGCGGACCTCGCTGGAGTCCGCCACCGCCGCCTTGTCGGCGACCGGGACGTTCACCAGGACCTGCGGCAGCCGGTTCATCACGGCGGCCAGGTCCTCCAGGGACTTGCCGGTCTGGGCCATGCGGCTCATCAGGCGCAACGCCGTGAGCAGGCCGTCACCGGTGGTGGCGTGCGCCGGGAGCACGACGTGGCCGGACTGCTCGCCGCCGAGGGCGAAGCCGCTCGCGCGCAGCTCCTCGAGGACGTACCGGTCGCCGACCGCCGTCGTGACGACGGCGATGCCGTGGGCCTTCATCGCCAGGTGCAGGCCGAGGTTGCTCATCACGGTCGCGACCAGCGTGTCCTTCACCAGCTCGCCGGACTCGGAGAACGCCAGCGCCAGCACCGCCATGATCTGGTCGCCGTCCACCAGGTCGCCAGCGGAGTCGACCGCCACGCAGCGGTCGGCGTCGCCGTCGTGGGCGATGCCCAGGTCGGCGCCGTGCGCGACGACCGCCTCGCGCAGCTTGTCGGGGTGGTTCGAGCCGCAGTGCTCGTTGATGTTGACGCCGTCCGGCTCCGCGTACAGCGCGACGACCTCGGCGCCGGCCCGGCGGTAGACCTCGGGCGCGGCGGCCGACGACGCGCCGTTCGCGCAGTCGACGACGACCTTCAGCCCGGCGAGCGAGTGCGGCGTGGCGCTCAGCAGGTGCGTGACGTAGCGGTCCAGGGCGTCTTCGACGTCGTGGACGCGGCCGACGCCGGCGCCGGTCGGGCGGACCTTGCCGGCCGCGAGGCCGGCTTCGATCTCGTCCTCGATGCCGTCGGGGAGCTTGTGCCCACCCGCGGCGAAGAGCTTGATGCCGTTGTCCGGCATCGGGTTGTGCGACGCGGAGATCATCACGCCGAGGTCGGCCTCGAGCGAGCCGACCAGGTAGGCGACGGCCGGGGTCGGGAGGACGCCGACGCGCAGGACGTCGGCCCCGGCGGAGGTCAGGCCCGCCACGACGGCGGCCTCGAGCATCTCGCCACTGGCACGCGGGTCGCGGCCGACGACCGCGACCGGCCGGTGCGAGCGGTCGTGCGCGGCGAGCACGCGAGCGGCGCTGGCGGCCAGCGCCAGCGCCAGCTCCGGCGTCAGCTCGGCGTTGGCCAGGCCACGGACCCCGTCGGTCCCGAACAGGCGTGCCATCGATCGACCTCCTCAGTGCGGCTGCGACAGCGCAACCGGCCACGACAACCTAGCGACCCTCCCGGACCGCACTCCCCTACCCCCGAGTGTCGCTCCAAACCCCGGAAACGACACAGTGCTCGTTCGTCACCAATCCGACCACAGTCACGGCCGGACCGGCCCGTGGCTACGGTTGCGTGCCGCTCGGGGGCCGGCCTGCTGGTGGCCGGATTGGCAACCCCGGTGAAAACGCCGGAGCGCCCATCCGATGGACGGATGGGCGCTCCGGTGGGTTGCGCCAGAGGCGCGATCAGCGCTTGCTGTACTGCGGGGCCTTGCGGGCCTTCTTGAGGCCGTACTTCTTCCGCTCCGTGGCGCGCGCGTCACGGGTCAGGAAGCCGGCCTTCTTGAGGGCCGGGCGGTCGTCGGCGTCGACCTCGATGAGCGCACGGGCGATCGCCAGGCGCAGCGCGCCCGCCTGACCCGAAACGCCGCCACCGTGCAGGTTGGCGAAGATGTCGAACGAGTCCGGCTTCTCGACCAGGACCAGCGGCTCACGGATGAGCTGCTGGTGCACCTTGTTCGGGAAGTACTCCTCGAGGGTGCGGCCGTTGAGCTTGAACTCACCGGTGCCGGGGACGACCCGCACGCGGACGACGGCCTCCTTGCGGCGGCCGACGGTCTGCGCGTTGCCGCCGGCGGCGCGCGACGGGCGCGGCGCGGCAGCGGACTCGCTGGTGGCCGTGATCTCGGCGGGGGTCTCGCTGGTCGCGACGGCGCCGGTCTCGGTCGCCTCGGTCGTGACCTCGGCGGTCTCGGTCTCGGTGCTGGTCACAGACTGTTCCTCACTCACTGCGCGACCTGCGCGATCTTGGTGATCTCGCGCACCTGCGGCTGCTGCGCGGTGTGCGGGTGCTGCGGGCCGGCGTAGACCTTCAGCTTCTTCGCCTGGGCGCGGCCGAGCTTGTTCTTCGGCAGCATGCCCTTGACGACCTTCTCGAGAAGGTGCTCGGGCTTGGTGTCGAGCAGCTCGCCGAACGAGCGCTTCCGCAGGCCGCCCGGGTAACCGCTGTGCCGGTACGCGAACTTCTGCTCGCGCTTGTTTCCGGTGAGCGCGACCTTCTCGGCGTTGACGATGATGACGAAGTCACCGGTGTCCACGTGCGGGGCGTAGGTCGGCTTGTGCTTGCCGCGCAGCAGCGTGGCGACCTCGGTCGCGAGCCGGCCGAGCACGACATCCTCGGCGTCGATCACGTGCCAGGCACGAGTGACGTCGCCGGGCTTGGGGCTGTACGTGGGCAAGGGTCTACCTCGTCGTCAACATTGCGTGTGGGTTCTGTGCGGGCCTAGCGCTGATGCGCCGCAACGCACAACGACATATGAAGATACCCCCACGTCCACCGCCGCTGTGCATCGGGGTGGCTTCGAACGCCCATCGTAGGCTCCGACCGCCCCGGGCGCAGCCGGACTCTACCCGGTTTTCCCGCCGAAGTGCCTGCACGCGCCACCCCGACACGCGAGGATGAGACGATCCGGGCGGCACCATCCGAGCAGGGGACGCGCATGAGCAGACGACCGACGGCGACCTTCGTCCTGGGCGCCATCCTGGCCCTGGTCAGCGCCTGCGGCACGGCGAAGGCCGGCACCGCCCTGCCGAAGGGCGACGACGCGGCGGACTACGTCGGCGGCAAGTTCGAGCAGGTCATCGGCAAGCTCGGGGACGCCATCACCGACACGCGCGACGTCACCAACTCCCTCGACGCCTACTTCAAGTTCGACGACAAGTGGATCCACAGCACCGTGACGTCGGCCCGCACCGGCAACCCGGAGAGCCGCGCGGTGCGGCACCGCTCGCAGAAGAACCCCGACGAGATCATCGACACCTACACACCGGCCGAAGGCCCGGTCGAGTACACCTACCTCGGCCCGATGTACGTCCAGAAGGGCGTCTCGCCGACGGCGTGGGTGTCGATGCCGAAGCCGGAGGCCGGCCTGGTCCAGCCGTGCGTCTGGGGCGGCGTGCTGACGCCGTGCCGGATGGCGGACTCGACCCTGGACGCCTACAAGGCCGACAAGCGCGCGGTCCGCGGCGCCAAGAGCCTCGGCGACGGGAAGACGGCGCTGACGGTCGACGTCCCGTTCGAGATCTTCGTCAAGAACAGGGTCGAGATCCTGCCGCCCAGCATCACCGACCAGGTCGGGCCGGAGCTGAAGAAGGCCATGGTGCCGACCACGATCACGCTGAACCCCGACGGCAGCCTGGTCTCGTTCGTGATGGACGCCAAGTTCTCCGGCGACGGCCACCACCTGGAGCTCAAGTACGACTTCCGGTTCACCGGCAAGGCGAGCCTGCAGGACATGCCGAAGCTGCCGGACGCGTCGCAGATCACGGTACTGCCCGACCGGGCGGCGATGAACGCGTTCTACCAGCGGCTCGGCGAAGCGCAGGGCCAGTGACCACCGCCACGACCCGAGGTGAGCACCGATGACCCAGCCGCCCGACCCGCAGCAGCAGCCGCCGTGGTGGCAGCCGACGGCCAACCCCCAGGGCGCCCCCGCCGGGTCGCGACCGGAGCAGCAGGCGACCGGCCCGCACGCCGGGCAGTGGCAGCCGAACGCGGAACCGGCCAGTGGTTCCTACACCGGCCAGTGGAACCCGGCGCAGCAGCCCGGCGCGAGCGGGTCGTTCTCGGGACCTTGGCAACCGGGACAGCCCCAGCCCGGCCCGTGGCAGCCGGCGTCCCAGCAGCCGGGTACGCCCAGCGGCGGCCGGCCGACGCAGAACCCCCAGCCCCAGCAGTACGGCGGCGGGTTCCAGCCGACGCAGTACGGCGGTCTCGGCGCGTTCGCTCCCACGCCGGAAAAGAAGCCGAAGTCGAAGAAGCCGGTGCTGATCGCCGGAGTCGCGGTCCTCGTGCTCGCCGTCGGCGGCGGTGCCGCGTGGCTGCTGGGCGCGTTCCGCGGGAACACGCTCGAGCAACAGTCCCTTGAGGACGGTGTGGTCAAGGTCCTCAACGAGAACTACGGCGAGCCGGACGTGAAGAACGCGCAGTGCCCGGCGAACGAAGCCGCCGAGAACGGCACGACGTTCGACTGCACGGTGAAGATCGGCGGTCAGGACAAGAAGGTGACCGTGCGGGTGCTCAACGACCGGCCCGAGTACGAGGTCGGCGCACCGCACTGATTTTCCTTGCCTTGCACGAAAACTCCTGCACAAACAGAAAACGGCGGGCCCCGCACCGAAGTGCGGGCCCGCCGTGGTTTCCGGGACTACCGGCTCAGAACAGGCCTTCGACGGCGCTGTCGGTCTGCTGGTAACCGTCGGCGATCTGCGGCAGCGCGGCGGCGATCTGCGCCAGAACCTGCCTCAGGTCGTCGAACTTCTGGTCCCAGGTGCGCTGGGCCTGGTCGTACTGCTCCTTGGCGGAACCGGTCCAGGTGGTGATCAGCGGCTTGAGGTCGTCCTTGAGGCGGTCGAACGCCTGCTGCAGTTCGCCACCCGTCTGCTGGCAGTCGTCCGCGGCCGCGCGGATGGTGGCGTAATTGACCTTGATGCCGGCACCATCAGACATGATGTGCTCCTTCTGTACTGAAAAAGTTTGTGCGTGGAAAGGAAAAGTTCAGGACGAGGATCAGCCGAGCGCGTCGAAGCCGCGGTTGACGGCGCCGAGGATCTCCTGCTGCTGCTGCTCGGACTTCTCGTACTTCGAGCCCGCCTCGCGGAGCAGTTCCGCGATCTTCTGCAGCGCCTGGTTCATCTGGCGGGCGTCGTCGTCGAAGCGGGCCATGACGTGGTCGAACGCCTTCTGCGCGTCGCCCTGCCAGCCGGAGCGGGTGGCCTCGATGCGGTCGCGCAGCGTGGAGAGGTTGCTGTCCATGCCGGCGCGGACCTCGGTCACGCGGCCTTCGGCCTCGGTGAACTGCTGAACTGTCCCTGTAAATCCGGCTCCACCAGACATGCTGGGAGACCCCCTTCTGAAGAGTGGTTGTCGTCCGTACCAAGCTCGTCCGTTTGTACGGCGCTCGTTCGTTGTACGGCCTTACGACGCAGACATTGCCATGCCCGGTTCCCTCTTGTCGTGGTTTGCCCGCAAGTAGTTGCTTGCGTGAACGCTCGCGCCGGGAACCGATCGCCGCGAGTATTCCGCGAGTGCCACGAACCGGCGAAGCGTCACTCGCAAAAGGGTTCTCCACCAGCGGAGTTAGCACACGCACAGCGATCTCCGGTGATCGTCACCGATCGCGTCCCATGATTCGCATCTGGGAAAAGTCTTCGTCCTCGTCACCCGTTCGAGGGGCACGAGCGGCGGATTGCGAACGCGAAGGAACCGAATCGGCCGGATCCGGAACCGCCGCAACCTCCGGGACCGACAGCCCGCGCGCGCGGCGGAACCGTTCGGCGGCCGCGCGCAACGTGCCGGGAGTCGGGTCGCCGGACTTCGCGCCGCGACCGGCGCGCTTCAGCAGTTCGACGTTTTTGCTGCGGTGGCGCAGGCTGCGCGCCTTCGCATTCCCTGAGACGCGCCGGGCGTGCGTCACGGCGTCTTCGCCGGCGCGCCGGAAGGCCGCCGCGGCGCTTTCGAACTCTTCGGACGGCACCGCGTGCCCTGCTCTCTCAGTTGAGGATTTCGACCGTGCGCACGGCCTGCGTGCAGGCGGCGGCGACTCGATCACGCAGTTGCGCGGTGGCGTACTGGCAGCCGATGTGGACCCGGATCCGGCCCTTCGCCACGACGTACCAGTCCACCTGGAGATCCGGCCGGTTCGGCTTGCTCTCGTGGTAGCCGATCACGGTCTTGCCCGCGTACGCCAGGCTCGGGTTGAACGCGCTGTACCGGTCGGGTTCGGCGTCCACGCCGCTCTTGAGGTAGTCCGCCAGCTTCCGCGGGTCCGCCGTCGCGTCGTAGTCCATCACGAACTCCTGGGCGACCAGGAGGTCGTTGCCATCCCGGGACTCCTGCGGGTGGATGACGACCTGCCGGTCGGCGACCCGGTCGTCGGTCTGGACCCAGTCCTCGGGCGCGACGAACTTGAAGTCGTACTGCGAAAGCGTCCGGCCGGTCTCGGCCTGGCCGCCGGAGCCGCGGAACACGAAGACCCCGGTGACGGCGAGCGCGGCCACGACGACCACGGCGACGGCGACGATCCCCCAGAGCTTCCGGCGGCTCTGCTTCTCGGGCGCCGCGGTGGCCCCGCCCGGGCGGTTGCCCGGCGGGCCACCCGGAGCGGCCTGGCCGGCGGGCGGCGTCCACGGCGGCCGGGCCACCGGCTGCCCATGGGGTGGTGACGGCGGCGGGGCCGCGCGGTTCGGGAACCCGTTGGCGGCGGGCGGCCCGGCGGTGCGCGGCGGCGCCGGGCGCTGGCCGGCGTCGCGCGGGGCGACGTCGCCGGGGCGGACGACCTCCGTGCGCTGCGCCGCCGGGTTGAGGGCACCGCCCGGCACCGCGCCCAGCCGGGCCATCGCCTCGCCGGGCAGCGCACCCGTGCGGTCCGGGTCCACCAGCACCGCGCGGAGCGCGCCGCGTGCGACCACCGTCTCGGGCTGGTCGAGGCTCGTCGGGACGACGCCGGTGCGTTCGTGCACCAGCCGGGAGATCATCGGGATCCGGCTCGACCCGCCGACCAGGAAGATCGCGGTGAGCTGCTTCGGCCGCAGGCCCGCGTCGCCGATCGCCGCGACCGTCAGCTCCACCGCGCGGCCCAGCGGCGCCGTGATCAGCCGTTCCAGGTCTTCGCGCGTCACGTGCGCGTCGGCGAACGGCGGTGGCATCGGCACGTCGGTGTAGGCGTGGCGCGAAAGCGTTTCCTTGGCTCCCCGCACGTCCTGGCGCAGCACGCGGCGGCGGCGCCGGTCGACCATCTCGCGCCCCTCGACGAGCTGGCGCCAGGCGTCCTGGTCCGCCCCGGCCACGAGCGAGCCGACGTGCTCCAGCAGCGCCTGGTCGATGTCGGCCCCGCCGAAGGCCGGGTCGCCGCGGGTGGCGAGCACCTGGAAGCCGCCGCGCTGCGAACGGCCGGCGCGGTCGCGCGCGGCGTCCGGCGGCAGCCGCCGGACCACGCTGACGTCGACCGTGCCGCCGCCGAGGTCGAGCACCGCGAGCGCGTCGCCGGGGCGGCCGCTGAACTCGACGGTGCGGTCGTTCGTCACGTCCTGCGGTGCGAACGTCGCGGCGTGGTAGACCGCCGCCGCGACCGGCTCGGGCACCAGCGCGACCTCGCGCGCCAGCCCGCCCGCGGCCTGCCGCAGCAGCCGGGTGCGGATGGCGCCCCAGTCCGCGGGGTGGGTCAGCACCAGCAGGTCGACCTCGGCTTCGCCGGCCAGGCGACGCGCTTCGGCGACCGCACGGCCCAGAACCGCGTGGACGACGTCGGTGACGCGCAGGACGCTGTCGCCGAGCAGCAGCTCGCCTTCGTCGATCCGGCGCTTCGGGTTCGGCTCGTACCGCGACGGGTCGACGGCCGCCTGCCGCTCGGCCTCCTGGCCGACGAACAGCGTGCCGTCCGCGGCCGCGAACACCGCCGAGGACATCAGCGGCTGGCCGTCGATCACCACGACCTGCGGATCACGCCCGTTCACCGAGGCGACGACGCAGGTGCTCGACGTCCCGAAGTCCACCGCAACCCGGACCGTCACCAGCAGCTCCCGAAAACCACACCGTGTTCGTTCCCCACGCCCGGCCGGCGGGGCGCGCCCTCGGGAAGGAACCTACCCTTCACCGCCGCGCGCCCCGCCGCCGTGCTCAGTCCGGCTGGATCCACGAGACCTGGATGAGCTGCTTGCCGGACTTGCGGGTCAGCAGGTTGCCCCGGCCCGGCGGCATCGCGCTCGGCTTGATGTTGCCGACCAGCGCGCCTTCGTCCCGCGAGCCGTTCATGACCATGCCCGGCGCCGCGATCTCCTTGAGCTTGCCGATGATCGGGTCGTACATCGCCTTGCTCGCGCCACCGGTGCGGCGGACCACGACCAGGTGCAGGCCGACGTCCTTGGCCTGGGGCAGGAAATCGGAGATCTTCCGCAGCGGGTTGTTCGTCGAGGTGGCCACCAGGTCGTAGTCGTCGACCAGGATGAACAGCTCCGGGCCCTTCCACCACGACCGCGTCTTCAGCTGCTCCTGCGTGACGTCCGGGCCCGGCAGCCGCCGCGTCATCGAGTTGAACACGTCGCCGACCATGCTCTCCAGCTGCGCCGCCGACACCGCGTACCCGAGCAGCGAGTCGCCCTGGACGAACCCGAGCATCGTGCGCCGGTAGTCGACCAGCAGGATCAGCGCCTCCTTGGCGGTGAACCGCTCGGAGATGCCCCGGGCGATCTGCCGCAGCAGGTTCGTCTTCCCCGACTCCCCGTCGGCGAACGCGTAGAAGTGCGGCTCGGCGTTGAAGTCCAGGTAGATCGGCTGCAGGTCCTCCTCGTTGACCCCGATCGGGATCAGCTTCGAGTCCCGCGCGCTGTCGAGCTTGAGCACCTCGTCGTAGGTGATCATGTCCGGCAGCAGCCGGACCTGCGGCGCGACCCGGCCCCGCCACGAACCCTTGATCTTCGCCACCGCGTCGGCCACGCCGGCCGCGATCGTCTCCGGGTCGCTGGAGCCGTCGATCCGCGGCAGGCCGCCCAGCATGTGCAGCTTCTCCCGGGTCAGGCCCCGGCCCGGGCGCCCGGTCGGGATGTTGACCGCGACGCGGCGGTCGATGTCCGACTCGGTCGGGTCACCGAGGCGCAGCTCGAACCGGGTGCCGATCATGTCCTTGATGGCCGGGCGGATGTCGGCCCACCGGTTGGCGGCGATGACCACGTGCACCCCGTAGGACAGACCCTGGGTGGCCAGCCGGGTGATCGTGGTTTCCAGCTCTTCGAAGTCGTCCCGCAGCGCACGCCAGTTGTCCACGATCAGGAACGCGTCGCCGAACGGGTCCTGGTCCGCCCGGATCTCCCCGCGGCGCTTGCGGTTGCGGAACTCGGTCATCGAGTCGATGCCCATCGCCCCGAACCGGCCTTCCCGCTCGGTGAGCAGGGTGGTCAGCTCGGCCACGATCCGCCGCGCCTTGTCCGGCTCGCGCCGCGCCACCGCCACGCCACCGACGTGCGGCAGGTCGGCCAGGCCGGCCAGGGTGCCACCACCGAGGTCGAGGCAGTAGAACTGCGCCTCTTCCGGGGTGTGGGTCAGCGCCATCGACATGATCAGCGTCCGCAGCATCGTCGACTTGCCCGACTGCGGACCGCCGACGATCACGCCGTGCCCGGCCGCACCGGAGAAGTCCGCCCACAGCGGGTCGCGCCGCTGCTCGTACGGCCGGTCGATGATGCCCAGCGGCACCTGCAGCCGCCCGTTGCCGAAGAAGCCGACCGGGGACAGGCCGCGGTCGTCGGTCGGGTTCAGGTTCGGCAGCAACGTGTCCAGCGAGTTCGGGTCCTTCAGCGGCGGCAGCCACACCTCGTGCGCCGGCGGGCCCTGCCCGATCAGCCGCGAGACGATGACGTCCAGCTCGGACGGCTCGACCGCCTCCTCCGACTGCGGCGCCGCCGCCACCGGGGCCTCGATCTGCTGCGGCTCCGGCTCCTTGGGCAGCTCGACGAAGTCCGGGACGAACAGCTGCGGCCGCTTGTCCGCCCGCACCACCGTCGCCGCCGGGCCCGCCGCCTGGATGCCGGCCGGCCGGTACGGGCCCGAGACGTAGGCCGCCTTGAACCGCACCAGCGTCGAGGTGTCGAACTTGAGGTAGCCGCCACCGGGCACCGACGGCAGCTCGAACGCGTCCGGCACACCGATCGCCGCGCGGGACTCCGCCGCGGAGAACGTCTTCAGGCCGATCCGGTACGACAGGTGCGAGTCCAGCCCGCGCAGCTTGCCCTCTTCCAGGCGCTGGGAGGCGAGCAGCATGTGCATCTGCAGCGACCGGCCCAGCCGGCCGATCGCGACGAACAGGTCGATGAAGTCCGGCTTCGCCGCCAGCAGCTCGGAAAACTCGTCACAGACGATGAACAGCGCCGGCAGCGGATCGAGGTCGGCGCCGTTCTCACGCGCTTTCTCGTATTCCCAGACGTTCTTGAAGTTGCCGCCGTTCTTCAGCGCCTCCTGACGCCGGTTCATCTCCCCGGCCAGCGCGTCCTTCATCCGGTCGACCAGCGTCACCTCGTCCGCGAGGTTGGTGATGACCGCCGACACGTGCGGCGCCTTGTCCAGCCCCAGGAACGTCGCGCCACCCTTGAAGTCGACCAGCACGAAGTTCAGCGTCGACGACGAATGCGTCGCCAACATCCCCAGCACCAGCGTGCGCAGGAACTCCGACTTGCCGGAACCGGTCGCGCCGATGCACAACCCGTGCGGACCCATCCCCTCGGCCGCGGCCTCCTTGATGTCCAGCTCCACCGGCTGGCCGTACTCACCGACACCGAACGGCACCCGGTAACGGTCGCGGATCGGCCGCGGCCGCCACGCCTGCTGCACGTCGAACGTCATCGGGTCACCCGGGATGCCCAGCAGCTCCAGCAGCGACGGGTTCGACAGCAGCGGCTCTTCGTCACCGACGTCCTGCCCCGCCGCGCCACCGACCCGGTACGGCGAGATCAGCCGGGCCAGCGACTCGGTCTCGACCAGGCTCAGCGTGTCCGGCCGGCCGAACCACTCCACACCGCCGGCACTGCGCGCGCCCAGCCTGTCCGCCTCCACGACCAGCCGCAGGCCACGGCGAGCGGCGAGATTGCCGAGAGAGTCCGACAAGTCGACCAGCGTGACCCCGACCAGCCCCTCCTCGAGGACGATCTGCTCCTCGCGGGTGACCTCGGCGTCGTCGATGATGATCACGACGTGCGGCTGGTCGGGCGCGGGCGTGGCGTTGCGGGAGAACCGCTGGCGGTCACGCAACTCCTCGTCCAGCCAGTCCTCGATCTGGGCCAGCGAACCGGCCATCATGCGGAGCTGGCCGATGCCGTCCGACAGCGTCGGGTGCTGGGCGTGCGGCAGCCACTTCGCCCACTCCCACTCCTCCTTCGCCCGGCCCGCGGTCGCGACCGCGACCAGCACGTCGTCGGGGCTGTGGAAGGTGACCATCTGCGCGAGCATCGCGCGGGTCAGGCCGCGGGTCAGCGCCCGGTCGCCCTGCATGCTCACCGCCGCGAACCCGCGCAGAGTGATCTGGGTGGGCAGGTCCGGCACGATCGAGTGCGCGCGCACGAACCGGCGCAGCGCGAGGGTGGCGATCGGCTCCAGCTCGTCGACCGGCCCGGTCTGCGGCGGGACCAGCCGCGTCGCGAGGCGGTGCGAGCTGCGCCCGACGCGCAGGTGCAGGAAGTCCTGGTCGTTCTGGCGGCGTTCCCACATGCGGCGGCTGGCGGCCAGCGACCACAGGGACTGCGGGTCGGGGTGCACCCACTCGAGCGCGGCGCGCTGGTCGACCATCGCCTCGCGGGCGCGGTCGCGCATCTGGCCCAGGTAACGCAGGTAGTCCTTGCGGTCCTCGTCCATCTCGGCGCGCTTGGCGCCGCCGCCCTTGCCGCCACCGCCGGCCATCATCCCGAGCGTCCCGACGACCATCATGCCGCCCATGGCCATCATCATCGGGTTCCGGTTGCTGGCCTGGAACATGAAGACCATCATCCCGAGCGACGCGACGATCATGACGACCGGAAGCGCCTTCATGACGATGTTCCCGGGGATGACGCGCGGCACCTCGGGCGGCGGCTCGAGGTGCACCTCACCACCCGGCGGGCGCGGTGCCGCCAGCCGCGGCGACTTCTTGAACTGCAGCGTGCTCATCGAAGGACCCCTCATTCAAACTCGACGATGGCGGCCACCGCAAGGTGTGCGAACAACCTATCGAACGCCCTGGCGGAATTCCGGCGGATGCCGGAAGACCCCGTGAGCGCTGCCCCACCCTCGCCCGGCGAGTGTACGGCCCACCACCGACAGTAATCTCACCTTCCGGCCGCCGACCTGCGGATGACGGTGAATTTCGGACGTTCGATGATGTCGGCACCGGGGTTCGGTATAAGTTCCCCCGGGAGCAGTCTCGACCGAGCGGGGGCAGTGCAGTGGCTACGGGCACGACAGTTTTCAGCAGGGTGACGGTCGTCGCGCCCTCGACGCGGATCGACGTGGCCCTGCCCGCCGACGTCGCGGTCGCCGATCTGCTGCCGATGCTGCTGGACATGGCCAAGGAGTCGTCGCCGGACGGCGGGGCCCGGCACGGCGGCTGGGCGCTCGCGAAGCTCGGGGACGCCCCGCTCGACCCCAGCCGCACGCTCGCCTCGCTCGGCGTCGTCGACGGTGAGCTCCTGCAGCTGCGCAAGCGCAACGAGAACCCGCCACCGCCGCTGTACGACGACGTCGTCGACGCCATCGCCGAGTCCTCCCCCGACAGCTTCCGCCCCTGGACCAAGGAAACGGCGAACCGCTTCGGGCACGTCGCGGGCGGACTGGCGCTGGTCGCCGCTGCGATCGCGCTGTTCATGAGCGGTTCGCTCTACGGCGGCAACGCGCTCGGCGCGGCCATCGCCGGCGGCATCGGCGCGATCGCGTGCGTCGCGGTCGGCGCCACGCTCGCCAAGGCCTACCAGGCGGAGGCGACCGGCGTCCTGATCGCGGCGGCCGGCGGCCTGCCGCTCGCGTTCGTCAGCGGCTTCTACATCGTGCCCGGCCTGTCGATGCGGGCGAACCTGCTGCTCGGCGCGGTCCTCGTGATCATCGTCGCGTCCGTCTGCATCATGGTCATCGGCGCGGGCATCACGACGTTCATCGCCGCGGCCACCGCGGGCACCTTCGGCGCGCTGGCCTTCCTGTTCGGCACGCTCGTCGCGCACCCGGCGGCCGGGATCGCGGCCGGCACCGTCGCGATCGCCCTCGCCTGCATCTCGATCCTGCCGCGCGCCACGATCTGGCTCGCGAAGCTGCCGCTGCCGCACGTCCCGAGCAACGCCGAAGAGCTGAAGGAAGACTCCGGCTTCCCCGACTACCGGGCCATCGAGCGCCGCACCGCGGTCGCGCACAACTACATGACCGGCCTGATGATCGGCTGCGGCGCCACGGTCGCGGTGTCCGCCGTCATCGCCGCAACCGCGCCCGGCGCGTTCGGGATCATCCTGGGCGTCGTCGCGAGCCTCGTCCTCCTGCTCCGCGCCCGCGCGTACGCGAACGGCAGCCAGGCGATTGCCCTGCTCACCACGGGCCTGGTCTCGGCGACCGGCATCGCGGCGGGCTGGCTGATCTCGGCGAGCGCGCAGAACCGCCTGCTCTACGTCTTCGGCGCGCTGGTCCTGCTGGCCGCCGGCGCGCTCGTGGTCGGCGTGATCTTCCCGAACCAGCGCTTCTCGCCGCCGCTGCGGCGCACGGTGGAGATCATCGAGGCGATCTGCATCGCCTCCGTGCTCCCGCTCGCCCTCGGGGTGATGGACCTGTACACCACCTTGCGGCACCTGAACTTCAAGTGACCGGATCGGGTGAATCTCGGATGGCAGTAGGACGGCGTTTCGGTCCCGCCCGCCGGACCACGACCGCGGTACTGGCCGGCACGATCGGCCTACTGGCCCCGCTGGCCGTCGCCCTGCCGAGCTGGGCGCAGCAGGCCCCGGCCGACGGCTACTACGCGACCCCGCCGCCGGTGGACATGGGCAAGCTGATCGCGGACTCCGGCCAGCCGGACAAGAAGTACAAGCCGAGCAAGGCGTGCGTCCAGCGCAGCACCCTCGGCCAGAACATCGTCCTGAAGACCCGGCCGTGGGGCCAGGACTACCTGCAGATCGACAAGGCACAGGAAATCGTCAAGGCGGCCACGGGCAGCGTCGGCGGCGGCGTCAAGGTGGCCGTGGTCGACACCGGCGTGACGCGCCACCCGTGGCTGCACAACCTCCAGAGCGGCGGCGAATACGTCGCCACGCCGTCGAAGGGCCAGCCGGGCGGTCTCGAAGACTGCGACGGTCACGGCACCGAGGTCGCCGGGATCATCGCGGCGAAGCCGGACGACCCGGAGGTCGGGTTCGTCGGCGTCGCCCCGGACGCGACGATCGTGTCCTACCGCCAGCTGAGCGAGAACTACGAGCCCGACACCTCGACGTCGACACCGCCGGCGAGCAACACCGGCGGCGGCACGCCGTCGAGCAACACCCCGCCGTCGGGATCGGGGTCCTCGTTGCCGCCGACCTCCGGCGGTGGCGGTGGCGCCGGCTCCGGTGACGACGACCAGACGTCGCCCGGGCAGTCGAACGGCGGCCGCCAGCTGGAGAAGGCCGGAACGGCGGGCACGCTGAAGACGCTGGCCGAGATCATCCGCGGCATCGCCGACCGCAAGGACGCCGACGTCATCAACATGTCGGTCGACAACTGCCGGACGGCGAACGGCAGCATCACCGAAGGCGAGCAGCAGGTCCAAGCGGCCGTGCACTACGCGGCGGCCGCGGGCATCGTGATCGTCGCCGCCGCGGGCAACGCGACGGACACCTGCCCGCAGAACGACCAGCCGGACGCGCGGAAGCCGAAGACGATCGTGACGCCGCCGTGGTTCGCCGACGACGTGCTGTCGGTCGGGGCGATCGACCAGACCGGCAGCGTGGCGCAGTTCAGCGTGCACGGCCCGTGGGTCGGCGTCGCGGCACCGGGGACGCAGATCATCTCGCTCGACCCGGCGGAAGGCTCCACCGGCCTGGCGAACCTGACGTTCGAAAGCGGCGACAAGGCCAGCGAAATCCAGGGAACGAGCTTCGCCGCGCCTTACGTGGCCGGCCTCGCGGCCCTGGTCAAGGCCAAGTACAAGAACCTCGACGCCAAGGGCATCATCAACCGCATCAAGGAAACCGCCCAGCACCCGGCGGCTCCGGGCGGCCGCGACAACTTCGTCGGCTACGGCGTGATCGACCCGGTGGCCGCGCTGACGCAGAGCCTGCCGTCGGAAATCGGGAACCAGGCACCGATCCCGGCCCCGCAGCTGGCTCAGCTCCCGCCGTCGAACGACCGCAGCTCGACCCCGATGATCGTGGCGCTGGCCGGCACCGGTGGCGGCTTGGTGGCGCTGCTGATCACGCTGTTCGTGATGCGCACGATCCGCCGCAACCGGCCGGCCGAAACCGGCGACGCGCGCCGCTGACGGAAGCCCGGCCCGCGGTCGCCGCGGGCCGGGTCACTTCGCCGGGGGCTTCTTCGGCTTCGGCGCGTTCTCGTCTTCGCCGATCACCGGCGGCGCCACCAAACCCGGCTCCCCCAGCAGCTCCGCCGACGTCACGATCGGCCGGTTCTTCGACGGGCGGCGGCCGCCACCACCGCCGCCGCCGAACGCGCCGAAGCCCATCATCGGCATCATCGGGACCCCGCCCGACGTGCTGTGGTCGTCCTGCGCGGGCGCCGCCTGCTGCGGCACCGCGTCGGCGGGCGGTGCGGCGTCCGGCGTGTCCGCGCCGGTGTGCTTCGGCTCCGCCGGGTCGCCGCTCGCGGACGACGGCGTCATCACCTCGCCGGAACCGGCCGACGCCGCGGCCGTGCCTTCGCCGTCCGCGGCGGGGGCGCCGGATTCCCTTTCGTGCAGCCGGAACCGGTCCTCGGGGTACCGGTGCGCGATCTCGATGCTGCGGGTGGTCGCGTCGGGGTCGTCGACGCCGTCGCACAGCCGGTCGAACGCCTCGAGGACGTCCCGCGCGGTCTCGTACAGCGCCTTCGCCGAATCCTGCGTCTCCCGCAGCTGCGTACGCGCCCGCTTGGTGCCGCCGCTCGGCAGCGTCATCGTCTCGGAGATCAGGTCCGCCGCGTCGACGAGCACCTCGGCGAGGTCGACGACGACGTGGCGCAGGGTGGTCACCAGCTCGTCGAGCGCGCCGGCGAGGACGGTCAACGCCTCCTGGAGGTCACCGCCCGCCGCACCGATTTCCCGCATGTACGCGACGAACGCGTCGGCGTCACGGCCTTCCCAGCCGCCGTCGAGCTTGCCGAGGCCGTCGTCGAGCCGCGCGGACACCTCGGCCGCCGCGGTGGCGGCCTGGCGCAGCCGCCCGGCTTCGGCGCCGAGGTCGCCCCAGCGGCCGATCAGCGGGCGGAAGTACGTCTCGACGGGGTCGATCAGCCCGAGCTGGTACGCGACGTCGGTCAGGTACGCCAGGTACGGCTCGGCCGTGGCGGCGATCTGGTCGCCTTCCGCGTCCGGGGCGAAGGCGACCGCGGGCGCCGGGGCGGCCTGCTTGGCCAGCGGGTGCGGGATGGAGTCCGTGGCCTCCGGTTCGGCGAACATCATTCGCTCCGCCCGGCGCGCGTGATCAGCTCCGCGGCTTCCGCGTCCTGCCCGCTGTGGCGGACCGTGACGTGCCGCAGTGCCTCCGCCGCCGACTTCAGCGCCTCGGCGCCGTCGACCAGCTGCCGCCGCAGCGCGCCGGCCGCGCGGCCGTACGACTCACCGAGCCCGATCTGCGCCCCCAGCGGGCCGTACGACTCACCGGAGACGCCCTCGCCGCCCACGTCGGCCGCCGCCGCGTGCAGGTCGTCAGCGGCCTCCTCGGCGGTCCGGGCGTACTCGCCGACGACCACGCCGTCCATCCTCAAGCCGGCCATGGCACCTCTCCGCTCACCGGAAGATCCTTCGAGCGTGGGACGTCCGCCGCCGCCCGACGGTTCCGCTCAGCCGCCGGCCTGTGCGGTCTGCGTCGGGAACGAGCCGGCGTTCGGGTCGATCGGCACCGAGTCGAACTGCTTGAGCACGTCCTGGGTGTTCAGCGACGCCCCGGTCGGCAGCAGGCCGATGATCGACTCGGGCGCGGGCTGCCGGTTGGTCAGGCCGATCGCGTCCGCGGTCGCGGCGTCCGGGACGCTGTAGCGGATGCCGCGGTCGGAGATCAGCTGGATCGCGCCCTTGCCGAAGCTGGCCTTGCCGGTGGCGGACTGCACCACCGCGCCGAAGCCGGGCTGGAGGTAGAAGCCGTTGATCGGCACGCGGTTCGGGCCCGGCGTGGTGACCTTCGTCGTGCTGAACTTGGGGCCACGGCTGTTCTGGCCCGGCAGCTGGGTTTCGATGTAGACCGACGTGTGGCCGTCGCGGTTGTCGCCGTCGCCGACCACGGACCAGCCGAGGCAGGCGACCGCCGAGTTCTTCGTCGCGTCGAGGATCGTCGGGACCGAGCGCGGGAAGTCGTCGACCTTGATGTAGCCGGGATCGCCGGACCGCAGCACGCTGACGCCGGACAGCTTGTCGAGGCCGAGCGTCTGCAGCTTGCTCGCGCTGCCGTGCTTCGCGACGCGCATGACGTCGGCGACCGCCTGGGACACCTGCTGGATGCCGCTCGTGGTGATGGCCCAGTACTGCGGCTGCTCACCCGTGGGCTGCGTGGCGAAGACGTCGCCCGCGGTCAGCCCGTCGAAGTCGGCCGGAGCCGCGCCGTCGGCGATCTGCGGCGGGGTCAGGCGCGGGACCTCGGGGATCGCGTTCAGCAGGCCCTGGGAGATCTTCCGCGGCTTCTGGTTCAGCAGCTGCAGGGCCGTCGAGACCGCGTTGTGCGAGTCGCTGGTGTCGATCTCGGCGCGGACGGTGTTGGCGTTCGGGCGGTTCTGCGTGCTCGGCAGGCGGTAGATCAGGTAGGTCTTGCCGTTGTCCGCGGCCGCCAGCAACGCTTCCTTCTCCCCCAGCTCGGTGCCGAGGGCGCTCGGGGCGACACCACCGAAGACGTAGGTGTTGGTCACGTTCGCGCTGTCGGGCACCGGCTGCGTCGGATCGAGCTGAACCTGGTCGCACACCGCCCAATTGGGGGAAATCCGCTGGGAATCCGTCGGGATCAGCTGCGGGCCGTCCGGAATGCCGGTCAGCTTTCCGCGGGGAATGTCCTTCAGCTGGTCGTCGGAAACGACCGTGGGATTCTTCACAGTCGCGGAGCTCGACGACGCCGCGGCCGCTGCAGGAGCCGCCGTCGCACCGCCGGCGCTGCCCGCGCTCGACTGCTTCTGCTGGGCCAGGAGCAGGAGCCGCGCCGACGCGAGGTTGAACGTCGGGACGAGCATCTTCGGGTTCCCCATCACCACGTAGACCGTGCCGGACTGCTCGCCGATCACGATGTTCCCGGCTTCGGGGACCGACGGGGCCGGGCTGAGCAGCCCCCAGACGACGAAGACGATCATGCCGAGAGCGCCGAGCACGACCCCCACGATCGTGGCCCTCGTGTGGGTGCGCATCGGGTCGTGCAACATCACGGCGTCCCGCCGGACCAGCGCCGACTGCATCCGGCGCAGGACGAACTGGTACGCCTGGACCTGAGACTTAGTCGTGGGTGTTGATGGCATTCTCGACCTACAGCTCTCCCCGTCGCGGTACGGTTCCGCAGGATAGCCGTACGGGGACCGTCTGGTGTGGGGTTTCTACCAACTCCGGCTAGGGTCGGGCTCCCCGGGACCCGGCTTCCGGGGTACGCAGCAAGCACGAGGGGAAGAGAAAGCGCGGATGTCCGTCACCACTCCTCCACGTCCGCCTGGCCCGCCAGGGCCCCCGCCTCCCGGCCGCCCGCCAGGCCCCCCGCCACGGCCGGGGAGACCCGGTGGTCCCGGCGTGCCGGGTGGCCCCGGTGGCGTTCCCGGCGGACCCGGTGGCGGCCCGGGTGGTCCTGGTGGTCCCGGCATGCCCCCGCGTGGTCCCGGTGGACCCGGCCCTGGCGGTCCCGGTGGACGTCCCGGCGGCCCGGGTGGCCCTGGTGGCCCCGGTCCTGGCGGTCCCGGTGGACCCGGTGGTGGCGGTCCCGGTGGCCCGGGTGGTCCCGGCGGCGGTGGCCCCGGCGGTCCCCCGGGTCCGGACGACAGCGGCCCCTCGACCCCGCCCAGCCCTGTGCGGATGGCGCCCCCCGCGCGGCGCCGCTCGTCGGGAGTGAACCTGGGCCCGCTGCCCGTGGCGAACCTCGTCGTGCTCGAGGTCGGCTTCGCGGTCGGGCTCGTCCTGCTCGCGATCGCCATGTCGCTGAAGTACGTCGCGATCGGCATCGTCGGCTTCGCCCTCATCGTCGCGCTGCTGCGCTGGCGCGGCCGCTGGTTCACCCAGTGGATCGGGCTGACGCTGCGCTATTCCTTCCGCTCCCACGACCGCGTCGCCGAACCGCTGCCGCCGAGCACCGTCGAGGAGCTGGCCGCCGAAGAGACCACGGTGACCGGCCCGGACGACGCCCGCGTCAACCTGCTCCGCATCGCCGTGCCGGACCTCGTCGTCGCGCACGGCGTCGACCACGAACGCCAGCAGGTCGGGCTCGCCTGGAACGACGGCACCTGGACGGCGGTGCTGCTCGTCGAGCCGACGCCGGCGCTGATCACCCAGGCCGGTGGCGCGCCGAGCATGCCGCTGTCGGCGCTCGCGCCGTGCCTCGAAGACCGCGGCGTGGTCCTCGACTCGATCCAGATGATCTGGCACTGCTACCCGGGCAGCGCGGCGCTGCCCGCGGATTCGCCGGCGCTGAGCTCCTACATGGAGGTGCTCGGCCCGCTGCCCGCGGCGGCGCGGCGGACGACGTGGGTCGCGATCCGGCTGGACCCGAAGCGGTGCCCGGCGGCGATCCGGGAGCGTGGCGGCGGCGTCGTCGGCGCCCACCGCGCGTTGATCGGCGCGCTGTCCCGCGTGCGCAACGCACTGGAGTCGCAGGGCGTGCCGACGCGGCCGCTCGACCCGGACGAGCTGCTGCGCGCGAGCATTTCGGCCGCGGAACTCACGTCCGTCGCCGGTTCGCCGACCAAGGTGACGTTGCAGGAGCGCTGGTCCGGCGTCACCGCGGCCGGCATCGGCCACGCGAGCTACGCGATCACCGGCTGGCCGAAGGGCAAGATCTCCGGCAGCCTCAACGCGCTGACGAGCGTCCGCGCGCTGTCGTCGACGCTCGCGATGTCGATTTCCCCCGCGTCCGACGAAGGCAAGATCGGGCTGCGCGGCGTGGTCCGGCTGAGCGCGCGCAACCCGCGTGAGCTCGACGCCGCCGACCAGCGGCTGCAGGGGCTGGCCGAGCGCTTGGACGTCGACCTGACGCCGCTGCGCGGGCTGCAGGTCTCCGCGTTCGCCGCGACGCTGCCGATCGGAGGAACAGCGTGAGGGAGCTTGCGACCGAACCATTCACCACTGCGCCTTCGGTGAAGGCCGCGTCGAGCGTCAGCGAGGTGAGCGCATGAGCGCCCGGATGCGCGACGCCGGCCAGAACATCGGGGTGGCGCCGGAGTTCACCGTGGATCCCGCGATGCTCGACGCGGTGAGCCCCTCGGGCGACCGCGGCGGCATCGTGCTGGGCTCGGGCCTGAAGGGCGAGCCGCTGACGATCTCGGCGCTGCGCTCGACGCCGACCCGCATCGTGCTGGTGGGCGGGCTGTACCTGGCCCGTCAGGTGGCGCTGCGCGCGATGGCGGTCGGCGCGTGGGTCGTGGTGGCGACCGGGCGCCCGACGGAGTGGCAGGTGCTGTCCCGCGCGGCGGGCACCCGCGACGGCCGGCCGTCCCCGCTGGTCCAGATCCGCCGGCTGTCGCCGGTCGAGCTGCCACGCCCGTCGGAGGACGCCCCGCTGCTGGTGGTGACCGACGGCGGCCCCACCCCGCAGGACCTGTTCCCGCCGAGGTCGCCGTGGCAGACGACGGTGTACGTGCTGCCGTACCTGCACCCCCAGGCGGGCGTGACGGCGAACGCGGCGGACCTGGTGCTGATGCAGCGCCTCCCGGCCGGCCAGGCCGAGCTGGCGGGCCGCATCTGGAACCTGCCGCCGCAGATGATGCGCCAGCTGACGATGCTGAAGGACGACCAGGTGGTGGCCCTGGGCCGCAACCTCTGGCGGCCGCTGAGGCTGGTGACGACGGGCAAGGAGCAGCAGCTGCTGGGCCCCGTCCGCCGCGGCGACTGAGCTTTGCCGGAAAGAGCGGGTGGCTCCCGAGGCGAGGGGTCACCCGCTTTTCGTCCGCCTCAGAGGAAAGTGCGGACGTTTCGCGTCTGCTCGGCCCGCGCCGCCAACTCCTCGTCCGGCGGGTAGTCCACCGCCGTCAGGGTGAGGCCGTGCGCGGGTGCGACCGCGCTGTCACGCACTCCGCTCGCCAGCACCTCGGCCGGCCACGAACTCCCCCGGCGGCCGTCGCCCACCAGGAGCAGGGCTCCGACGAGGCTGCGGACCATCGAATGGCAGAACGCGTCGGCCGAGACGGCCACCTCCAGCAGGTGCTCGTCCACCCGCCGCCACTCCAAGCGCTGCAGATCGCGGATCGTCGTGCCCGTGTCGCGCTGTTTGCAGTACGCCGCGAAGTCCTGCAAGCCCAGCAGGGACGCTGCCGCCGCGTTCATCGCGTCCGTCGAGAGTGGACGGTTCCACGCCAGCGTGTCATTGCGGCGCAAGGGGTCCACGCCCCAAGGCGCGTCCGAGACGCGGTAGCGGTAGTGCCGGCGGATCGCCGAGAAGCGGGCGTCGAAACCGGCGGGCGCCACCTGGGCGCCCAGGACCCGGACGTCACCTGGCAGGAGGCGGTTCCAGCGGCCCGCCATCCGGGTCAGGTCCGGGATGCCTTCCGGGGAGACCGGGATGCGGCCCCCGGCGGAAGGCAGCATCGGCACGACGTCGACGTGCACCACCTGTCCCGTCGCGTGCACCCCGGCGTCCGTGCGGCCCGCGACCACCACGGACTTGGGCACCGAAGCCCCCGGCGGCTGCCGGTGCAACGCCTCTTCCAGCACGTCCTGAACCGTGCGACGGCCCGGCTGGCGGGCCCAGCCCGAGAAGTCCGTGCCGTCGTAGGAGACGTCCAGGCGCAGACGAACGAGCCCGCCCTCCCCAGGGGGAGTGGCGGGCTCGTTCGGTGTCGAATCGGCCGTCAGGACGTCAGTCCTTCTTGGCGTCCGCGTCCGCGTCGTCCGAAGCCGGAGCTTCGGTCTCGGCGGCGGTGTCCTCGGCCTTGGCCTCGTCGGCAGCCGGAGCCTCTTCGGCGGCGGGCGCCTCGGTGGTCTCTTCCGCGACCGGAGCGGCGGCCTTCTCGTCCTTGGCGAACTTCGTCTTGCGAGCGCGCTCGGCTTCCGAAGTCACCGTCTTCTCGGCCACCAGCTCGATGACTGCCATCTTGGCGTTGTCACCCTTGCGCGGCATCGTCTTGGTGATGCGCGTGTAGCCACCGTCGCGCTCCGCGAAGTGCGGACCGATCTCGGCGAACAGCTTGTGGACGACGTCCTTGTCCCGGACGACGCGCTGAACCTGACGACGGTTGTGCAGGTCGCCCCGCTTCGCCTTCGTGATCAGCTTCTCGGCCAGCGGACGGACCCGCTTCGCCTTCGCCTCGGTCGTCGTGATCTTGCCGTGCTCGAACAGCTGCGTGGCCAAGTTGGCCAGGATCAGCCGCTCGTGCGCGGACGACCCGCCGAGCCGGGCTCCCTTGGTAGGGGTGGGCATTGGTTCTCCTAGTTCAGCTCACAGCGTCCAGGCACACGGCCTCAGAGCTGCTCGGTCTCTGCGTAGTCCTGGCCATCGTCGTGGCCGTCCGAAATCCCGTCGGTGATGCCACCGACACCCTCCGACCAGCCTTCACCGTCGTAGCTGGCGGCCGCCGCGGTCGGGTCGAACCCGGGCGGGCTGTCCTTCAGCGCGAGGCCGAGGCCGACGAGCTTGAGCTTGACCTCGTCGATCGACTTGGCGCCGAAGTTGCGGATGTCGAGCAGGTCCGCCTCGCTGCGCGAGACCAGCTCGCCCACCGTGTGGATGCCCTCGCGCTTGAGGCAGTTGTACGACCGGACGGTGAGGTCCAGGTCCTCGATCGGCATCGCGTAGGCGGCGATGGTGTCCGCCTCCTGCGGCGACGGGCCGATCTCGATGCCCTCGGCGTCGACGTTCAGCTCGCGGGCGAGACCGAACAGCTCCACCAGCGTCTTGCCAGCCGACGCGACCGCGTCGCGCGGCGTGATCGACGGCTTGGTCTCGACGTCCAGGATCAGCTTGTCGAAGTCGGTGCGCTGCTCGACACGGGTGGCCTCGACCTTGTACGTCACCTTCAGCACCGGCGAGTAGATCGAGTCGACCGGGATCCGGCCGATCTCCGCGCCCGCCTGCTTGTTCTGCAGGGCCGGAACGTAACCGCGGCCGCGCTCGACGACGAGCTCGATCTCGAGCTTGCCCTTGCCGTTCAGCGACGCGATGTGCAGGTCCGGGTTGTGCACGGTGACACCCGCCGGCGGCACGATGTCGGCCGCCGTGACCTCACCGGGGCCCTGCTTGCGCAGGTACATGGTGACCGGCTCGTCCTCTTCCGAGGACACCACGAGCTCCTTGAGGTTCAGGATGATGTCGGTGACGTCTTCCTTCACCCCGGGAACGGTGGTGAACTCGTGCAGCACGCCGTCGATGCGGATGCTCGTCACGGCCGCGCCCGGGATGGACGACAGCAGCGTACGACGCAGCGAGTTGCCGAGCGTGTAGCCGAAGCCGGGCTCCAGCGGTTCGATGGTGAACCGGGAGCGGGTCTCGTTGACCGTCTCTTCGCCGAGAGCCGGCCGCTGGGAAATCAGCATTCCTTGTTTTCCTTTCCAGACGACGCCCGCCATATGACGTCGAAGGGATGGCGCGGCGGCGGCGCACCTGTTGCGCCGCCGCCCGTACTCCAGCCGGGGCCGGACTACTACTTCGAGTAAAGCTCGACGATCAGCTGTTCCTGCACCGGAACGTCGATCTGCGCACGCTCCGGCAGCTGGTGGACCAGCACGCGGAGGTTGGACTGGACGACCTGCAGCCACGCCGGGATCGGGCGGTCGCCGAAGGACTCCTTGGCCACGACGAAGGGCAGCATCGAGAACGACTTCGGCCGCACGTCGATGATGTCCCACTTCGAGACCTGGTACGACGGGACGTTGACCTTGACGCCGTTGACCAGGAAGTGGCCGTGGCTCACCAGCTGACGCGCCTGACGGCGGGTGCGGGCGATGCCGGCGCGGTAGATCACGTTGTCCAGGCGGGACTCGAGGATCTGCAGCAGGTTCTCACCGGTCTTGCCCGGACGCCGGACGGCCTCCTTGTAGTACCGGACGAACTGACGCTCGAGAACGCCGTAGGTGTAGCGAGCCTTCTGCTTCTCCTGCGACTGCAGGAGGTACTCGGACTCCTTGATGCGCCCGCGGCCGTGCTGGCCCGGCGGGTAGGGGCGACGCTCGAAAGCCTGGTCGCCGCCGATGAGGTCAACCTTGAGGCGACGCGAAATACGCGTCGCGGGGCCGGTGTAACGAGCCATTTCTTCTTACTCCTCCCCGTTCCTCAGACCCGGCGCCGCTTGGGCGGGCGGCAGCCGTTGTGAGGCTGCGGGGTCACGTCCTGGATGGTGCCGACCTCGAGGCCGGCCGCCTGCAGCGAGCGGATCGCCGTCTCGCGGCCCGAACCCGGGCCCTTCACGAAGACGTCGACCTTCTTCATGCCGTGCTCGGCGGCCTTGCGGGCAGCGTTCTCGGCGGCCATCTGCGCGGCGAACGGGGTGGACTTGCGGGAGCCCTTGAAGCCCACGTGTCCACTCGACGCCCACGCGATCACGGCACCGGTCGGGTCCGTGATCGAGACGATGGTGTTGTTGAAGGTGCTCTTGATGTGCGCGTGACCGTGCGCAACATTCTTCTTTTCCTTGCGGCGGACCTTCTTGGCCCCGGCCGCAGTACGAGACTTCGGTGGCATGTTGTGAGGGATCTCCTGTTAGCGCGCGTTCTCTTGGTGAGCGGCGACCGCTTCGGCCTGGCCGCGCCGGATGATCGAACCGGCGTCGGTGTACAGGTTGCGGAGCGCCATCGGGCGGGCGTAGAGCGCCTTGGGCGAGACACAAGCCGAGCCGCGACGCTGGGCGCCGCCCATCTGCACGACCTTCTTGCCCTGGACGCTCACTTCTTGCCAGCCTTCTTCTTGCCGGCGACCGTCTTCTTCGGACCCTTGCGGGTACGGGCGTTGGTCTTCGTGCGCTGACCGCGGACGGGCAGTCCGCGACGCCAGCGAAGGCCCTCGTAGCACCCGATCTCGATCTTCCGACGGATGTCGGCGTTCACCTCGCGGCGAAGGTCACCCTCGACCTTGAAGTTCTCTTCGATGTACACACGCAGCTTCGCGAGGTCGTCATCGCTGAGGTCTTTGACGCGGGTGTCCGCGTTGAGCTCGGCAGCCTTGATGAGCTGCTTCGAGCGGGTACGGCCGATGCCGTAGATGTACGTAAGCGCGATCTCCAACCGCTTTTCGCGGGGGAGGTCTACGCCAGCGAGTCGTGCCATTGGCGCTGATGCTCCTTCGTAGGTTTCCTCTTCAGGTCTGCTCCCCGTCCGGTTCCGGGACCGACTCGCCTGTCGTGCCCTCGGCTTGCGCTTCGGGTGTCCCGGCCCCGGCCTGAAGTCCGGGGGTGAACCGGGCCACTCACGTGGCCCGGCAGGTGCGGGGAGGGTGTGTAGCCGTCAATCCACTCTGGTCGAGTGCTTGGAGATCAGCCCTGCCGCTGCTTGTGCCGCAGGTTCTCGCAGATCACCATGATCCGGCCGTGCCGGCGGATCACCTTGCACTTGTCGCAGATCTTCTTGACGCTCGGCTGGACCTTCACGTCTTCTGCTCTCCTGTTAGCTGCTCTTCGTGATCACTTGTAGCGGTAGACGATGCGACCACGAGAGAGGTCGTAGGGCGAGAGCTCCACGACAACCCTGTCCTCGGGCAGGATGCGGATGTAGTGCTGCCGCATCTTGCCGCTGATGTGTGCCAGGACCTTGTGACCGTTCTCCAACTCGACGCGGAACATCGCGTTGGGGAGCGGCTCGACTACGCGGCCTTCGACCTCGATGGCCCCGTCTTTCTTCGCCATGTCCTCCGCATTTCCTTAGTCGGCACTGCCTGTCGCTACACCTTGTGATCAACTCGAGCACTAGTGCTGGGTCGGGTGTTGCGTGGCACACTGGTGCCCGAGTCCCAGTACCGTGAATTCACGAGCGCGCAGGATCCGGGCGCGATAAGTGCGCCGACTTGACAGTGTACGCAACCCGTGTCGCGACCCCCAAACCGGGGGTAATCATGCTAGGCGAACGTGCAGGTGGACGTGATCGCGATCACCACTGGTGAGTGAATGCGCAGGTCAGTGCCATCCGGGGCTTCGCCCCGAGCCGGGGGCTCCGCCACCCGGACCCCCGAAAGATGTCAGGAGTCTTCGGGAGCCGTGAGCACCCACGGGCCGTCTTCGGTGATCGCCACCGTGTGCTCCCAGTGGGCCGCGCGGGAGCCGTCGGCCGTGACCACGGTCCAGCCGTCGTCCAGCTCGCGGGTCTCCCCGCCGCCGCCGGTCAGCATCGGCTCGATCGCCAGTGCCATGCCGGGCTTCAGCCGCGGGCCCTTGCCCGGCTTGCCGAGGTTCGGCAGGAACGGGTCCATGTGCATCTCGCGGCCGATGCCGTGGCCGCCGTACTCGACGATCATCCCGTACTCGACGCCGTCGTCGCGGCCCGCGCGTTCGGCGGCCGACTGGACGGCGTAGGAGATGTCGGTCAACCGGCCGCCGGCGATGACCGCCTCGATGCCGGCCCACATCGCCGCTTCGGTCGCCGCGGACAGCGCCAGGTCGGCGTCCGAGACGGCCCCGATGGCCAGCGTCACGGCGGAGTCGCCGTGCCAGCCGTCGAGGATCGCCCCGCAGTCGACGGAGATGATGTCGCCGTCGGCCAGCACCTGGGTCTTGGCCGGGATGCCGTGGACGATCTGCTCGTTCACCGACGCGCAGATCGACGCCGGGAAGCCGTGGTAGCCCTTGAACGACGGCACCGCACCGGCGTCCCGGATCGTCTGCTCGGCCAGCTCGTCGAGCTCGGCGGTGCTGACGCCCGGTTTCGCGGCGGCGCGGACGGCCGCCAGCGTGCGGGCGACGACGAGCCCCGCGGCCCGCATCGCCTGCAGCTCGTCCGGGGTCTTGACCTCGATCATGCGCCCACGGCGGAGCACTTGCAGAACACGCAACCCTCCGAGATTCACGTGCGGTCGCGCAGCGCTTCCAGCACCCGGCCGGAGATCTCCTCGACAGTGCCGACGCCGTCGACGGTCACGAGGATGTCGGCGTAGTACTCCAGCAGCGGCGCGGTGTCCGACACGTAGATCTGCTGACGGCGGCGGATGACCTCTTCGGTGTCGTCCGCGCGGCCACGCGACATGAGCCGTTCGACGACGACGTCCTCCGGCACCTGCAGCTGGATCACGGCGTCGAGCGAGACGTCGGCGTCGCCGAGGATCTCGCCGAGGACCTCGGCCTGCTTGGTGTTGCGGGGGAAGCCGTCGAGCAGGAAGCCGACCTTGGCGTCCGGCTCCGCGAGCCGCTCGCGGACCATTTCGTTGGTGACCGAGTCGGGCACGAGCTCGCCCGAGTCCAGGTAGCGCTTGGCTTCCTGGCCCAGCGGGGTCTCCTGGCCGACGTGCGCGCGGAACAGCTCACCCGTGGAGATGTGCGGGATGCGCAGCTGCTCCGACAGGGCCTCCGCCTGCGTACCTTTGCCCGCGCCGGGCGGACCCACGAGAACCAGCCGCGTCACTTCAAGAACCCTTCGTAGTTGCGCTGCATCAGCTGGCTTTCGATCTGCTTCACGGTGTCGAGGCCGACACCGACCATGATCAGCACAGCCGTGCCACCGAACGGGAAGTTCTGGTTGTTCCCGCTCCCGGTCAACGACAGGAAGAAGTTCGGAAGGATCGCGATGATGCCCAGGTACAGCGAACCCGGCAGGGTGATCCGGCCCAGCACGAAGCTCAGGTACTCCGCCGTCGGGCGACCCGGGCGGATGCCCGGGATGAACCCGCCGAACTTCTTCATCTCGTCCGCACGCTCGTCCACGTTGAACGTGATCGTGATGTAGAAGTACGTGAAGAAGATGATCAGGCCGAAGTACAGCGCGATGTGCACCCAGCTGGACTGGTTCACGATGTAGTTCTTGATGAAGACCTGCCAGCCGGAGTTGCTGTTCTGGTCGCCGACGAGGCGGCTGATCAGATCCGGCAGGTACAGCAGGGACGACGCGAAGATGACCGGGATGACGCCGGCCTGGTTCACCTTGATCGGCAGGTAGGTCGACGTGCCGCCGTACATCCGGCGGCCGATCATGCGCTTGGCGTACTGCACCGGGATCCGGCGCTGCCCCTGCTCGACGAAGATGACGCTGGCGATGATCACCAGGCCGAAGACGCAGATCATCGTCAGCGCGATGCCACCGCCGTTGGACAGGATGTTGCCGCCCTCGACGGGGATGCGCGCCGCGATGTTCAGGAAGATCAGGACGGACATGCCGTTGCCGACGCCGCGTTCGGTGATCAGCTCGCCCAGCCACATCATGACGGCGGTGCCCGCGGTCATGGTGATGACGATGATCGCCAGCGAGTAGACGCTGTTGTCCGGGATGATCGGCGACTGGCAGTCCGGGAAGAGCTGCTTGCGGTCCGCGAGCGCGACCACGCCGGTGGCCTGCAGGATCGCCAGCGCGACCGTCAGGTACCGGGTGTACTGGGTCAGCTTGCCCTGGCCGGACTGGCCTTCCTTCTTCAGCTCCTCGAACCGCGGGATGACCACGGTCAGCAGCTGGATGATGATGCTCGCCGTGATGTACGGCATGATGCCGGTCGAGAAGAGCGACAGCTGCAGCAGCGCACCACCGCTGAACAGGTTCAGCAGCTGGTAGACGCCTTCCTGCTGCGCCTGGGAGCTACAGGCCTGTACGGCCCCGTAGGAGATCCCTGGTGCCGGGATGGTCGCACCGATTCGGTAGACCGCGACGATGGCTAGCGTGAACAGGATCTTCTTGCGTAGATCCGGCGTCGCGAGAGCCGAGCGGAAGGCGCTGAACACGCGGGGGACCTCCTCGGCGTCGTCGGCCGTCCTCAACCGACGATCGGCTTGGCCGGCACGGTGGCCGGCGGGAACACACAGCACTACTGGCACGCAAGCCAGGAACGCTTCGGGGCACACTCGTCCCGAAGCGTGTCGCCGACTCTAACAGCTTCACCGGGCGTGTCCGCAGTCCGTGTGCGTTTTCCGTACCAAGGTTGCTCCGGCGGGTTGATCCACATCGCCGTCTCGGCCGGATTCCTTGACAGATCGGGGATCAGGCGGTCGTCGTCGCGAGCACGCCGGCCAGCCCGACGAGGACCACGCCGGTCCCCCGGTCCACGTTTCGGCGGGTCCGCCGGGTCAGCTCGATCGACTTCAGGCCGGCACCGACCGCGACGTAGACCGAGCCGGCCAGGAACTCGGCCAGCAGGTAGCCGGCGCCCAGCAGCGCGATCTGGGCCGGAAAGGGCCCGTGACCTGCGTCGATGAACTGCGGGACGAACGCGGTGAAGATGAGGATCGCCTTGGGGTTGGTGATCGCGACGCCGAACTCCTTGCGCGTCACCCGCCAGGCGGACGCGGGCCGGGTGTCCGGTTCGGGGACGTCCGTTTTGCCCCGGAACGTGGACCACAGCAGGCGCAGGCCCAGGTAGAGCAGGTAGGCGGCGCCGGCCCACTTGATGATCGTCAGCGCGGTCTCGGAGGCGGCCAGCAGCTGCCCCAGCCCGGCCGCGACGCCGGCGATCAACAGCGTGAACGCGGCCAGCCTGCCGCCCAGCCCGGCGAGGCCGCGGCGAACACCGTGCGTCATCCCGTGGTGCAGGCCGAGCAGGTTGTTCGCCCCTGGCGTAAGCGCGATGAGCACGGACGCCCCGAAGAAGACCAGCAGCCACGACATGGTTTCACGGTAGCGGCGGGCGTCAATCGGATTGTCCGGGCAGCTCCGGCTCCGGCGGCAGGACGGTGATGGCGACGCCGCTGGGCGGGGTCGGGGTGTCGGCGTAGGCGAGCGACGGGTCCGCCCATCCGTCGTTCGTCGGGAGGTGGGCGAGCACGGCCGCGACGCCGGCCAGCGCGGTGGCCACGATCAGCAGCCACATCCCGCTCGCGACGACGACTTCGAGGTCCACGCCGTCCGCCATGGCCGACCACCCGAGCCCGCTCATGCCCACGGTGGTGACGACGCCGGCGGTGAAGAACGCCCCGGCGGTGACCAGCCACCGCCCCCGCTCCGGCCGTGAGAAGGCGACGAAGGCGGCGGCGACCAGCAGGACGACGGCGAGGATCAGCGGCACCCCGACGGGCGAGGCGGCCTGGTCGGTGGCGGCTTGCCCGGGAATCTCGATGCGGCTCCCCCAGGCGGTCTCGGTGACGGTGAGCTGGGCTTCGAAGAACCCCTGCCGGACGCTGAGGTGCTGCTGGAGCCGGAAGAGCGGCAGGAAGCAGCCCCCGACGGCCAGGAGCGCGGCCAGCGCGGTGAGGGCCGGTGGGAGGAAGCGCCGGAGCCCGGTTCCGGCGGGTGCCGTGGGCGGTGAGGCCGGTTCGGCTGCGGGAGCGGCTGGGCCTGGTTGCGCTGGTTGCGCTGGTTGCGCTGGTGGTCCGGATAGTCCCGGTAGCTCGGCGACCGGGTACGGCAGCTGCTCGGCCGGTGGGGGTGCTTGCGTGGGGAAAGCGAGCGGGTCTGCGGGCGCCGCCGCGCTCAGGTGCGCGGGTGCGGATGGGAAGTCGAGCGGATCCGCGGCCGACTGCGCGGTTTCCGCTGGAAAAGCCAGCGGGTTCCCCGTCGGCAGCGCGCTTCCGGCCGGACCAGCGGACGGCGCCTCAGCCGGGAATGCGGGTCGGCGGTCAGGTGCGGCGTCCGCCGGAGCAGCCTCGGCCGGGAAGGCGAGCGGGTCCGTGGCCTCCGCCGGGGAGGCGAGCGGCGCCCCCGTGCCCGGCTCCACTCCCGTGAGCTTCGGGGCCTCGACCGGGAAGCTCAGCGGCGATCTCCCGGCCTCGGACGGCGGATCGGGCGGCTCCTGCGACGGTCTGTCCACCCTGCGATCCTCCGTCCGGATCCGCGCCGCGGCAAGGAGCCTGTCCGGTCAGTCGTCCTGCGGGGGCAGGACCGTGATCGCGACGCCCGACTGCGGCGTCGCCGTGTCCGCGAACGCCGCCGCCGGGTCGGCCCACTCCGGACGCGCCTCGGCCGGCCCGCGGTGGCTCAGCGCCGCCGCCAGCGCGGCGGCCAGCACCGCGGCCACCAGTACCCACACGCCGGCCAGGACGGTCGTCTCCCCGTGCGGCGGCCGGTCGTCGAAGAGACTGCGGGCGCCGTCCATGACGATCGTGCAGACCGCGCCCGCGAGGAAGGCCGCTCCCCCGGTCGCCGTGCGGCTCGCGGCGACGCCCGGCCGGCGGGCCGCCGCCTGGCGGATCGTGAGGACCAGCGCGACCAGGAGGATCGCGCTCGCCAGCACCAGCGGCAGGCCGAGCGGCGCGGCCGGCGAGCTGAGCTCCGCCTCGCCCGGGAACGCGAAGTCGACCCGCCAGGCACGCAGGGTCGAGCGCGCGACGCCGTCGGCGTCGCTGCTCACCGGCTGCTCGGTGCGGAAGAACGGCAGGAACGTCCCGGCGACCGTCAGCGCGAGGGCGAGCGCCACGAACACCGGTGCCCGGAACGCCCGGCCACGACGGCTGAAGTCCACCCCGCCGATCCTTCCGCCGGGCCGCGGTGACCACAAGCGCGCCCGGGAACGCCGAAGGCCCGCCTGGCGAACCAGACGGGCCTTCGGACGAGCTACAGCTCAGTTGGTGGTGGCGGAGCCACCGGCCGCTTCGAGCTTCTCCTTGGCGGAGCCGGAGAAGCCGTCGGCGGTCACGTCGAGCTTGACGCCGTTGACGTCACCGTTGCCGAGCACCTTGACGAGCTTGCCCTTGCGGACGAGGCCCGCGGCGGCGAGCTCTTCGGCACCGATGGTGCCACCGTCCGGGAAGACGCGGGCGATGTCGCCCACGTTCACCGGCTGGTACTCGGTGCGGAAGCGGTTCTTGAAGCCACGCAGCTTCGGCAGCCGCATGTGGATGGGCATCTGCCCACCCTCGAACCCGGCGGGCACGTTCTTCCGGGCCTTGGTGCCCTTCGTACCGCGACCGGCCGTCTTGCCCTTCGAACCCTCACCACGACCGACGCGCATCTTCTCGCGCTTCGAGCCCGGAGCCGGGCGCAGGTGGTGGATCTTGATGGCCGTCATGCCTGGACCTCCTCGACCTCCACCAGGTGGCGGACGGTGTGGATCAGGCCGCGCACCTGGGGGGTGTCTTCACGCACGACGCTCTGGCGGATCTTGCGCAGCCCGAGGGTGCGCAGCGACTCGCGGTGAGCGTGCTTCGTGCCGATCTTGCTCTTGACCTGGGTGACCTTGAGCTGAGTCATCGTCAGACCCCCTGGCCCGCACGCTGGCGCAGCATCCGGGCCGGCGCGACGTCCTCGAGCGGGAGACCGCGGCGGGCCGCGACCTCTTCGGGACGCTGCAGGCCCTTCAGGGCCGCCACGGTCGCGTGCACGATGTTGATCGCGTTGTCGGAGCCGAGCGACTTCGACAGCACGTCGTGGACACCCGCGCACTCCAGCACCGCGCGCACCGGGCCACCGGCGATGACGCCGGTACCGGCGGACGCCGGACGGAGCAGCACGACACCGGCGGCCTCCTCACCCTGGATCGGGTGCGGGATGGTGCCGCCGACGCGGGGAACGCGGAAGAAGTTCTTCTTCGCTTCCTCGACGCCCTTGGCGATGGCCGCGGGAACTTCCTTGGCCTTGCCGTAGCCGACGCCGACCTGACCGTCGCCGTCACCGACGACCACCAGGGCGGTGAAGCTGAAGCGACGACCACCCTTGACGACCTTGGCGACGCGGTTGATCGTCACGACCTTCTCGAGGTGCGGGGTCTTGTCCTGGGCCGCCCCGCCACGGCCGCTGTCGCGCCGGTCCCGGCGGTCGCGACGGTCACCGCGGTCGTTGCCGCCCTGCCCGCCGGGTCCACCCTGGCCGCCGCCGAATTGCCGTGTACGTCCCGGCATCAGGCTTTCCTTCCATTAACGAGCATCTGCATCAGAACTCCAACCCCGCCTCACGGGCGGCGTCGGCGAGCGCGGCGATGCGGCCGTGGTAGGCGTTGCCCCCACGGTCGAACACCACAGCCGAGATCCCGGCGTTCTTCGCGCGCTCGGCGACGAGCTGCCCGACCTTGGCGGCCTTGGCCTTCTTGTCGCCGTCGAACGTCCGGAGGTCCGCCTCGAGGGTGGACGCCGAGACCAGCGTGTGGCCGACCAGGTCGTCGATGACCTGCACGGCGATGTGCCGCGAGGACCGCTTGACGACCAGGCGCGGACGCTGGTCCGTGCCCGAGACCTTCTTGCGGAGGCGGAAGTGCCGACGGGCCTTCGCGACGCGGCGGCGGGTCGAGATGTCCTTGCCCACCGGCTTGCGCTTCGTAGTCGTGTCGCTCATGATCACTTACCCGTCTTTCCGACCTTGCGGCGGATCTTCTCACCCTCGTACCGCAGGCCCTTGCCCTTGTACGGGTCCGGGCGCCGCAGCCGGCGGATGACCGCCGAGATCTGGCCGACCTTCTGCTTGTCGATGCCGGAGACCGAGAACCGCGTCGGGCTCTCCACCTTGAAGGTGATGCCGTCCGGCGCCTCGATCTTCACCGGGTGGCTGTAGCCGAGGGCGAACTCGAGGTCCGAGCCCTTGGCCTGCACGCGGTAACCGACACCGTGGATCTCGAGCTTCTTCTCGTAGCCCGCGGTCACACCCACGACCAGGTTGTTCACCAGGGTGCGGGTGAGGCCGTGCAGAGCCTTGCTGGTGCGCTCGTCGTCCGGGCGCTTGACCAGCAGGGTGCCGTCGTCGTCGCGCTCGACCGTGATCGGCTCGGCGACGGTGTGCTCGAGGGTCCCCTTGGGGCCCTTGACGCTGATGTGCTGACCGTTGATGGTCACCTCGACCCCGGAGGGGACGGCGACCGGCAGCTTTCCGATGCGTGACATGTCTGTGCCCCCTTCCTTACCAGACGTAGGCGAGGACTTCGCCGCCCACGCTGTTGCGCTTGGCCTGCCGGTCGGTCTGGAGGCCACCGGACGTCGAGATGATCGCGATGCCCAGGCCGCCGAGAACGGACGGCAGTTCGGTCGATTTTGCGTAGACCCGCAGACCGGGCTTGGAGACGCGCCGGAGGCCGGCGATGCTCCGCTCGCGGTTGGGGCCGTACTTGAGCTCGACGACGAGATTCTTGTGCTTCTCGCCCGGCTCGTCGTGGTAGCCCGCGATGTAGCCCTCGCGCTTGAGGATCTCGGCGATGTTCGCCTTGAGCTTCGAGTGCGGGAGCTTGACCTCGTCGTGGTACGCCGAGTTCGCGTTGCGCAGACGCGTCAAGAAGTCTGCGATGGGGTCGGTCATCGTCATGGTGACCTGTCAACCTTTCTCGCCTGGTTCCCCGCCCGCCGGAGCGGGCGGGGCCTGTGGCGAAGTGGGAGTTAAAAAGAAGCTCTTACCAGCTGGACTTGCGGACACCGGGCAGCTCGCCCGCGTGTGCCATCTCGCGAAGGCAGATCCGGCAGAGCCCGAACTTGCGGAACACGGCGTGCGGGCGGCCGCACCGCTGGCAGCGGGTGTAGGCGCGCACGGCGAACTTCGGCTTCTTCGCGGCCTTGTGGACCAGTGCTTTCTTGGCCATCGGCTCAGTTCTCCTTGAACGGGAAGCCGAGCTTGCGCAGCAGCGCCCGGCCCTCGTCGTCGTTCGTGGCGGTCGTGACGACGGTGACGTCCATGCCGCGGGGGCGGTCGATGGCGTCGGGGTCGATCTCGTGGAACATCGACTGCTCGTTGAGACCGAACGTGTAGTTGCCGTGGCCGTCGAACTGCTTGGGCGAAAGCCCGCGGAAGTCGCGGATACGTGGCAGCGCGATGGTCAGCAGCCGGTCGAGGAACTCCCACATCCGGTCGCCGCGCAGCGTGACGCGCGCGCCGATCGGCTGACCCTCGCGCAGCTTGAACTGCGCGATGGACTTGCGAGCCTTCCGGACCTCGGGCTTCTGGCCGGTGATCAGGGCGAGGTCCTTGACCGCACCCTCGATCAGCTTGCTGTCGCGGGCGGCGTCACCGACGCCCATGTTCACGACGACCTTCGTCACGCCCGGGATCTGGTGGACGTTGGCGAAGGAGAACTCCGCCTGCAGCTGGCCCTTGATCTCTTCGCGGTAGCGCACCTTGAGGCGCGGCGCGACCTTCTCTGCGGTGGTCATCAGATGTCCTTACCGTTCCGGCGCGAGATCCGGACCTTCTTGCCGTCCTCGCCGATGCGGTAACCCACCCGGGACGGCTTGCCGTCCGAGTCGACGACCATCACGTTCGAGACGTGGATGGGCGCCTCCTGCGTGACGATGCCACCGGACTGCGCACCGCGCTGGGTCTGGGTGATCCGCGTGTGCTTCTTGATCCGGTTCACGCCCTCGACCAGCACGCGGTCGCGCTCCGGGTAGGCCTGGATGACCTTGCCCTTGGCGCCCTTGTCCTTGCCGGCGATGACGACGACCGTGTCGCCCTTCTTCACCTTCATGGCTTACAACACCTCCGGCGCGAGCGAAATGATCTTCATGAACTTTCGGTCGCGCAGCTCGCGGCCCACCGGGCCGAAGATGCGGGTGCCCCGGGGCTCGTTGTCGTTCTTGATGAGCACGGCGGCGTTCTCGTCGAACCGGATGTAGGAACCGTCCGGACGACGACGCTCCTTGACCGTGCGGACGATGACAGCCTTGACGACGTCGCCCTTCTTCACCCCGGCAGCCGGGATGGCGTCCTTCACGGTGGCGACGATGATGTCACCGATGCCGGCGTAGCGCCGCCCGGAACCACCGAGAACGCGGATGCAGAGGATTTCCTTCGCACCCGTGTTGTCGGCTACCCGAAGCCGCGACTCCTGCTGGATCACGTCAACTCCTGTATGTCGCGCCGGTTCTCGCCCGCTTGTGAGGGTTCACGGTTTGTGAGGTTCACAGTGGCGAGCCTTGCGGAACTAAAGACTCCGAAGAGCCCTGCTTACTTGGCCTTCTCCACGATCTGCACCAGGCGCCACCGCTTCGTCGCCGACAGCGGGCGGGTCTCCATCAGGGTGACCCGGTCGCCCACGCCCGCCTCGTTGTTCTCGTCGTGCACCTTGACCTTGGTGGTGCTCCGGAGAACCTTCGAGTAGCGGGGGTGCTTCTTGCGGTCCTCGAGCTCGACCACGATCGTCTTGTTCATCTTGTCCGAGACGACGTAGCCCTCGCGGACCTTGCGGTCGTTCCGGGCCGGCGTCTCGGTGGTGGGCTCGCTCATGCGGCACCTTCACTCTCGGCGTCGGGGGCAACGGACAGGCCGAGTTCGCGCTCGCGCATGACCGTGTAGATCCGCGCGATGTCCGTGCGGACGGTGCGCAGACGGCGGTTGTTGTCGAGCTGCCCGGTCGCCATCTGGAAGCGGAGGTTGAAGAGCTCCTCCTTGTATTCCTTCAGACGCAGGACGAGCTCTTCCGCGGTGAGCTCACGCAGCTCCGATGCCTGGGCAGCACCTGCCTTCGCCATCAGAACTCACCACCTTCACGGGTCACGATGCGGCACTTCATGGGCAGCTTGTGGATCGCGCGGCGGAGCGCCTCGCGGGCCGTCTCCTCGTTCGGGAACGAGATCTCGAACATCACGCGGCCCGGCTTCACGTTGGCGATCCACCACTCGGGCGAACCCTTACCGGAACCCATCCGGGTCTCGGCCGGCTTCTTGGTCAGCGGGCGGTCCGGGTAGATGGTCGTCCACACCTTGCCACCACGCTTGATGTGACGGGTCATGGCGATACGAGCGGACTCGATCTGCCGGTTCGTCACGTAGCTGTGCTCAAGCGCCTGGATGCCGTACTCGCCGAAGCTGACCTTCGTGCCACCCTTGGCGGCGCCGTGGCGCTTCGGGGAGTGCTGCTTCCGGTGCTTGACCCTGCGCGGGATGAGCACGTCTCAGCCCTCCGTCTTTTCTGCGGTCTCGGTGGCCGGAGCCGCCGGGGCCTCGGTCGTGGCCGCAGCGGCGGCGCGACCGGCTTCGGTCGAGGTGGCGGTCGTGCCCGAGGCGCCGGAACGACGCGGACGGGCCGGCCGGTCGCTGCGGTCACGGTCGCGACCACCGCGCGGCGCGCGCTCGGCGGCGTCGCGGGCTTCGCGGGCCTTCAGGCCACCGACGAGCTCACCCTTGTAGATCCACACCTTGACGCCGATGCGACCGAACGTCGTCTTGGCCTCGAAGAAGCCGTAGTCGATGTCGGCGCGCAGCGTGTGCAGCGGGACCCGGCCATCGCGGTAGTGCTCGGAGCGGGACATCTCGGCACCGCCGAGACGACCGCCGCACTGCACGCGGATGCCCTTGACCTGCGGCGAGCGCATGGAGGTCTGGATCGCCTTCCGCATCGCGCGGCGGAACGCCACGCGGTTGGAAAGCTGCTCCGCGACCGCCTGGGCGACCAGCTGGGCGTCGGCCTCGGGGTTCTTGACCTCGAGGATGTTCAGCTGGACCTGCTTCTTGGTCAGCTTCTCCAGCGCGCCGCGGATCCGGTCGGCCTCCGCGCCGCGGCGGCCGATGACGATGCCCGGCCGGGCGGTGTGGATGTCGACGCGGACGCGGTCACGGGTGCGCTCGATCTCGACCTTGGAGATGCCGGCGCGCTCCATGCCCGTCGCCAGCAGCTTGCGGATCTTGACGTCCTCGGCCACGTACTCGGCGTACTGCTTGTCGGCGTACCAGCGCGACTTCCAGTCCGTGGTGATACCCAGGCGGAAACCGTGCGGGTTGATCTTCTGGCCCACTACCGGCCACCTGCCTTCTTCTTGCTCTGAGCCTTCTGCGCGACGGCGGGACGCGACTCCACCTCGACGGTGATGTGGCTGGTCCGCTTGCGGATCCGGTACGCGCGGCCCTGGGCCCGCGGGCGGATCCGCTTGAGGGTCGGGCCCTCGTCGGCGTACGCGTTCTTGACCCAGAGCGTGTCCGGGTCCAGCTGAAGGTTGTTCTCGGCGTTGGCCACGGCGCTGGCGAGCACCTTCGCGACCGGCTCGCTGGCCGCCTGCGGGGCGAACCGGAGCACGGCCAAGGCGTCGGCGGCGCTACGTCCCTTGATGAGCTCGATCACCCGGCGCACCTTGGTCGGCGAGTCCCGGACGAAGCGAGCCCGCGCGTACGCCGTAGGCAGTTCAGCCTCGGTCGTCACGTCGTTCTGGGCGTTCATCGCTACTTCCTGTCTGGTTTCGTGCCCGCTCAGCGGCGGCGCGACTTGCGGTCGTCCTTGATGTGACCCTTGAAGGTCCGCGTCGGGGCGAACTCGCCCAGCTTGTGACCCACCATGGCCTCGGTGACGAACACCGGGACGTGCTTGCGGCCGTCGTGCACGGCGATCGTGTGACCCAGGAAGTCCGGGATGATCGTCGAGCGGCGCGACCAGGTCTTGATCACGGTCTTCTTGCCCGATTCGTTCAGCGCGTCCACCTTCTTGAGCAGGTGGTCGTCCACGAACGGGCCCTTCTTGAGGCTACGTGGCATGTTGTTCTACCTCCCTGCTCAGCGCTTGTTCTTGCCGGTACGCCGGCGGCGGACGATGAGGGCGTCGCTCGGCTTGCGCCGGCGCGTGCGCCCCTCGGGCTTGCCGTTCGGGTTGACGGGGTGACGACCACCGGACGTCTTGCCCTCGCCACCACCGTGCGGGTGGTCGACCGGGTTCATGACGACACCACGGACCGTGGGGCGCTTGCCGCGCCAGCGGTTGCGGCCGGCCTTGCCCCAGTTGATGTTGGCGTGCTCGGAGTTGCCGACCTCGCCGACCGTGGCGCGGTTGCGCACGTCCACGTTGCGGATCTCGCCCGAGGGGAGACGCAGCTGGGCGTACGGACCGTCCTTGGCGACGAGCTGCACCTTCGCGCCCGCGGACCGCGCCATCTTCGCGCCGCCGCCGGGGCGGAGCTCGATCGCGTGGATCACGGTGCCGACCGGGATGTTGCGCAGCGGCAGGTTGTTGCCCGGCTTGATGTCGGCCCGGGGGCCGTTCTCGACGGTGTCGCCCTGCTTCAGCTTCTCCGGCGCGATGATGTAGCGCTTCTCGCCGTCGGCGTAGTGCAGCAGCGCGATGCGAGCGGACCGGTTGGGGTCGTACTCGATGTGCGCGACCTTGGCGGGGATGCCGTCCTTGTCGTTGCGACGGAAGTCGATGACGCGGTAAGCGCGCTTGTGGCCGCCACCCTTGTGCCGGGTGGTGATCTTGCCGGACGAGTTGCGACCGCCCGAACCGCTCAGCGGACGAAGCAGCGACTTCTCCGGGGTGGAGCGGGTGATCTCGGCGAAGTCCGAGACGCTCGAACCGCGACGACCCGGGGTCGTCGGCTTGTACTTGCGGATGCCCATTGTCAGCTCAGTCCTTTACGCGGTGGGTCCGCCGAAGATCTCGATCGCCTTGCTCTCAGGCGAAAGAGTCACGATGGCGCGCTTGGTGTCCTTGCGCTTGCCGAAGCCCGCGCGAGTCCGCTTCCGCTTGCCCTGGCGGTTGGCCGTGTTGACACTGACCACCTTGACGCCGAACACCTTCTCGACCGCGATCTTGATCTGGGTCTTGTTGGCGTCCGGGCGGACGATGAACGTGTACTTGTGGTCCTCGAGCAGCCCGTAGGACTTCTCGGAGATGACCGGCGCGAGCAGGATGTCGCGGGGGTCCGGAATGGCGACCGAACTCACTTCTCGTCACTCCCTTCCGTGACCTCGCCCGACCGCGCGGAAGCCTTGACGCTCTTACCGCGGACGGGGCCGGCGACGAACGCGTCGTACGCGGCCTTGGTGAACACGACGTCGTCGTTGACCAGCACGTCGTAGGTGTTGAGCTGGTCGGCCCAGAGGATGTGCACCTCGGGCAGGTTCCGCAGGGAGACCCAGCTCAGCTCGTCGTCCCGGTGCAGCACCACGAGCACGCGCTTCGCGGCCGTGACGGCGGCGAGGGCGGTCTTGGCGGCCTTGGTCGACGGCTTCTCGCCGGTCACCAGCTCGGTGACGACGTGCAGCTGGCCGGCGCGGGCCCGGTCGGAGAGGGCGCCACGCAGGGCGGCGGCCTTCATCTTCTTCGGGGTGCGCTGCGAGTAGTCACGCGGCGTGGGGCCGTGGACGACGCCACCGCCGACGAACTGCGGCGCGCGGGTCGAACCCTGGCGGGCACGGCCGGTGCCCTTCTGCCGGTACGGCTTCTTGCCGCCACCGGAGACCTCACCACGGGTCTTCGTGTCGTGCGTGCCCTGGCGCGCGGCGGCCTGCTGGGCCACCACCACCTGGTGCATCAGCGCGACATTGGCCTGCACGTCGAAGATCTCCTCGGGGAGGTCCACGGTGCCGTCGGCTTTACCGGCCGGGGTCTTCAGCTCGACGCTTGTCATTCGGAGTTACCACCCTTCGCGGCGCTGCGCACGAACAGCAGGCCGCCCTTGGGACCGGGCACGGCGCCCTTGATCAGCAGCAGGCCGTCCTCGGCACGCACGGCGTGCACGGTCAGGTTCTGCGTGGTGACCCGGTCGTTGCCCATCCGGCCCGCCATGCGCAGGCCCTTGAAGACGCGGCCGGGGGTGGCGCAGCCACCGATGGAGCCCGGCTTGCGGTGCACGGCCTGGGCACCGTGGCTCGCGCCCTGGCCCTTGAAGCCGTGGCGCTTCATGACACCCGCGTAGCCCTTGCCCTTGCTCGTACCGGTGACGTCGACCTCGACGCCGGCGGCGAACACCTCGGCGGTGATCTCCTGGCCGACTTCGTAGGTCTCGGCGTCGGTGGTACGCAGCTCGGCAAGGTAGCGGCGCGGAGTCACGCCCGCCTTGTCGTAGTGGCCGGTGCGCGGCTTGTTCACCTTGCGCGGGTCGATCGCGCCGAACGCCAGCTGCACGGCCGTGTAGCCGTCCTTGTCCTGGGTCCGAACCTGGGTCACCACGTTCGGTCCGGCCTTCACGACGGTGACCGGGACAACCCGGTTCTGCTCGTCGAAGACCTGGGTCATGCCGAGCTTGGTGCCCAGGATGCCCTTCATCTGCCTGTCAGACATGAGTCTCTTACTCTCCGCCGCTCGCCAGCCGCTACTGGATGTTGACGTCGACGCTCGCCGGCAGGTCGATGCGCATGAGCGCGTCGACCGTCTTCGGCGTCGGGTCGAGGATGTCGATCAGACGCTTGTGCGTGCGCATCTCGAAGTGCTCGCGCGAGTCCTTGTACTTGTGCGGCGAGCGGATGACGCAGTAAACGTTCTTCTCGGTGGGCAGCGGCACCGGCCCGACGACCCGGGCGCCGGTGCGCGTGACCGTCTCCACGATCTTGCGCGCCGAGGTGTCGATCGCCTCGTGGTCGTAGGCCTTGAGCCGGATGCGGATCTTCTGTCCCGCCATGGTGGCTGCTCGTTCCTTGTCGTCTCGTGCCGCTATCTCACAAACCCGGCCCGGTGTTGCCACCTGGCGCTGGGTTTCCGCAGTTCAACGGCCCTGTCCCCGGTCCACGCGGTCGGGCGTGTCGCGCCCGACGCACAGACGGATCCCGCGGGATCGTCGTCTTGCCTGGTCTTCCTCAACGTGAGGAGGCTATGAGCCGGCACGCTCTTGCGAGCACTGTCGTCTCACCGCCTTTGCCCGCTCGCCTGCAACCCGAAGGAAGAGCTCGGCGGACCGTGGCCACTCGCACCGAGGCGGCCGGACCCCCGCAGGAATCGGCCGCCCCAGGACGAGCAACCTGAATAGTGTCGCACACGTGATTTGACGCCCCTGACCCGGGGGTGTATTGCCCCCGGGAGGGGCGTCTAAATCACTTGTTGATCTTGGTGACCTGGCCCGCGCCGACGGTCCGGCCACCCTCGCGGATGGCGAAGCGCAGACCCTCGTCCATGGCGACCGGCTGGATCAGCACGACGCTGATGTCCGTGTTGTCGCCCGGCATGACCATCTCGGTGCCCTCGGGGAGGGTCACGACGCCGGTCACGTCCGTGGTGCGGAAGTAGAACTGCGGGCGGTAGTTGTTGAAGAACGGCGTGTGCCGGCCGCCCTCGTCCTTGGACAGGATGTAGACCCGGCCCTCGAACTCGGTGTGCGGGGTGGTGGTGCCCGGCTTCACGACGACCTGGCCGCGCTCGACGTCCTCGCGCTTGATGCCGCGCAGCAGGAGGCCGACGTTGTCGCCCGCCTGGCCCGAGTCGAGCAGCTTGCGGAACATCTCGACACCGGTGACAGTCGTCTTCTGCGACTTCTCCTTGATGCCGACGATCTCGACCTCTTCGTTGACGTTCACGACGCCACGCTCCACACGACCGGTCACGACGGTGCCGCGGCCGGTGATGGTGAAGACGTCTTCGATCGGCATCAGGAACGGCTTGTCGAGCTCACGCACCGGGTCCGGCACGTTGTCGTCGACGGCCGCCATCAGCTCGAGAACGGCTTCGCCCCACTTGGCGTCGCCCTCGAGGGCCTTCAGGCCCGAGACGCGCACGACCGGAGCGTCGTCGCCCGGGAACTCCTGCGAGGACAGCAGCTCGCGGACCTCGAGCTCGACGAGCTCGAGGATCTCCTCGTCGTCGACCATGTCGGCCTTGTTCAGCGCGACCACGATGTAGGGCACGCCGACCTGGCGGGCGAGCAGCACGTGCTCACGGGTCTGCGGCATCGGGCCGTCGGTCGCCGCGACCACGAGGATCGCGCCGTCCATCTGAGCGGCACCGGTGATCATGTTCTTGATGTAGTCCGCGTGACCGGGGGCGTCGACGTGCGCGTAGTGACGCTTCTCGGTCTGGTACTCGACGTGCGAGATGTTGATCGTGATGCCGCGCTGCTTCTCTTCCGGCGCGTTGTCGATCTGGTCGAACGCCCGGGACTCGTTGAGCTCCGGGTACTTGTCGTGCAGAACCTTGGTGATCGCCGCGGTCAGCGTGGTCTTGCCGTGGTCGACGTGACCGATGGTCCCGATGTTGACGTGCGGCTTGCTCCGCTCGAACTTCGCCTTCGCCACTGGAATGTCCTCCTGGACTGATTTCGCTTTGTGCTCGGAGGGCAGCGTGGCTGCTGCCCTCCGAATGTTCCTTCGTCGGTGCTAGCGGACGTTCAGGAGAGTCCCTTAATGCCCGCGCGCGGTGAGGGGTTTTACTCCCCCGTCGCCTTCGCGATGATTTCCTTCGCGACGTTCGCGGGAACCTCGGCGTAGGAGTCGAACACCATGGAGTAGTTCGCCCGGCCCTGGGTGCGGGACCGCAGGTCGCCGACGTAGCCGAACATCTCCGACAGCGGGACCAGCGCCTTCACGACGCGGGTGCCCGCACGCTCCTCCATGGCCTGGATCTGACCACGGCGGGAGTTGAGGTCACCGATGACGTCACCCATGTAGTCCTCGGGCGTGGTCACCTCGACCGCCATCATCGGCTCCAGGATCACCGGGCCGGCCTTCTTCGCGGCTTCCTTCATCGCCATGGAACCGGCGATCTTGAACGCCATCTCCGAAGAGTCGACCTCGTGGTAAGCACCGTCCAACAGGGTGAACTTCAACCCGACGAGCGGGTAGCCGGCCAGGACGCCGTACTGCATCGCGTCCTGCGCGCCCGCGTCGACCGACGGGATGTACTCCCGCGGCACGCGACCACCGGTCACCTTGTTGTCGAACTCGTAGAGCGCGCCGTCGGTGCGCTCGAGCGGCTCCAGCTTCACGATGACCTTCGCGAACTGGCCGGAACCACCGGTCTGCTTCTTGTGGACGTAGTCGAGCTTGTCCACCGTCCTCTTGATCGTCTCGCGGTAGGCGACCTGCGGCTTGCCGATGTTCGCCTCGACCTTGTAGTCGGACTTCATCCGGTTCACCAGCACCTCGAGGTGCAGCTCGCCCATGCCCGCGATGATCGTCTGGCCGGTGTCCTCGTCCAGCTTGACCTGGAACGTCGGGTCCTCTTCGGCCAGCTTCTGGATCGCCAGGGACAGCTTCTCCTGGTCGGCCTTCGTCTTCGGCTCGATCGCGACCCGGATGACCGGCTCGGGGAACGTCATCGACTCCAGCACGATCGGGTTCTGCGGGTCCGCCAGGGTGTCACCCGTGGTGGTGTCCTTCAGCCCGATGACCGCGTAGATGTGGCCGACCTGGGCGTCGTCGACCGGGTTCTCCTTGTTGGAGTGCATCTGGAAGATCTTCCCGATGCGCTCCTTGCGCTCCTTGGTCGCGTTGATGACCTGCGCGCCGGCGGCGACCTTGCCCGAGTACACCCGGATGTAGGTCAGCTTGCCGAAGAACGGGTGCGCGGCGATCTTGAACGCGAGCGCGGCGAACGGCTCGTCCACCGACGCCTTGCGAGACGCCACGGTCTCGCCGTCGGGCAGCAGGCCCTCGACGGCCGGGACGTCCAGCGGGGTCGGCAGGTAGTCGATGACCGCGTCGAGCATGGGCTGCACGCCCTTGTTCTTGAACGCGGAACCGGCCAGCACCGGGAAGACCTGGCTGGTGATGGTGAGCTTGCGGATGCCGGCCTTGATCTCGGCCTCCGTCAGCTCCTCACCCTCGAGGAACTTCTCCATCAGCGCGTCGTCCGCCTCGGCGACGGTCTCGACGAGCTTCTCGCGGTACTCCGCGGCCTTCTCGGCCAGGTCGGCCGGGATGTCCTCGACGGAGTAGTCCTCGCCCTTCTGGACCTCGCCGCGCCAGGTCAGCGCCTTCATGCGGACCAGGTCGACGACGCCTTCGAAGTCGTTCTCGGCGCCGATCGGCAGCTGGATGACCAACGGGCGGACGCCGAGGCGGTCCACGATGGTCTGCACGGTGTAGTAGAAGTCCGCGCCCAGCTTGTCCATCTTGTTGACGAAGCAGATGCGCGGGACGTCGTACTTGTCCGCCTGCCGCCAGACCTGCTCGGACTGCGGCTCGACGCCTTCCTTGCCGTCGAAGACGGCGACCGCACCGTCGAGCACCCGCAGGTTCCGCTCCACCTCGACGGTGAAGTCGACGTGCCCGGGGGTGTCGATGATGTTGATCTGGTGGTCGTCCCAGAAGGTGGTGGTCGCAGCCGAGGTGATGGTGATACCCCGCTTCTGCTCCTCCTCCATCCAGTCCATGGTGGCGGCGCCGTCGTGGACTTCACCGATCTTGTAGTTGACCCCGGTGTAGAACAGGATCCGCTCGGTGGTGGTGGTCTTGCCGGCGTCGATGTGGGCCATGATGCCGATATTGCGGACCTTGTTCAGGTCGGTCAGCACTTCACGTGCCACGAGAGTGTTCCCCTGTTCTCAAGCTTGGGGCCCGGCATGGCTTGGTCGACAGCCGGGCGGTCATCACCAGCGGTAGTGCGCGAAGGCCCGGTTGGACTCGGCCATCTTGTGCGTGTCCTCGCGACGCTTCACGGAGGCACCGAGGCCGTTGGAAGCGTCCAGGAGCTCGTTCTGCAGGCGCTCGATCATCGTCTTCTCGCGGCGAGCCTGCGAGAAGGAGACCAGCCAGCGCAGGGCCAGCGTCGTGGAGCGGCCCGGCTTGACCTCGATCGGCACCTGGTAGGTGGCGCCACCGACGCGGCGGCTCTTCACCTCGATGGTGGGCTTCACGTTGTCGAGGGCGCGCTTCAGCGTGACGACCGGGTCGGTGCCCGTCTTCTCGCGAGCGCCTTCGAGCGCGCCGTACACGATGCGCTCGGCCAGGGACCGCTTCCCGTCCTTCAGCACCTTGTTCACCAGCTGGGTGACCAGCGGGGAGGCGTAGACGGGGTCGGAGATCAGCGGCCGCTTCGGGGCCGGACCCTTGCGGGGCATTAGCTCTTCTCCTTCTTCGCGCCGTACCGGCTGCGCGCCTGCTTGCGGTTCTTGACACCCTGCGTGTCGAGCGAACCGCGGATGATCTTGTAACGGACACCCGGAAGGTCCTTCACACGACCACCACGCACGAGCACCATCGAGTGCTCCTGCAGGTTGTGGCCCTCACCGGGGATGTAGGCGGTGACCTCGATGCCGCTGGTCAGCTTCACACGCGCGACCTTGCGCAGCGCCGAGTTCGGCTTCTTGGGGGTCGTGGTGTACACGCGAGTGCACACGCCACGCCGCTGCGGGCTCCCCTTGAGGGCCGCGGTCTTCTGCTTGGCAGCCTTGTCCTGGCGGCCCTTGCGGACCAGCTGCTGGATCGTGGGCAATGGACCAGCTTCCTGTCGTGATCTGCTTCTTCGTGTCTTCACCGGCCCCCGCGGTCGGGCGTGTCGGCCCGCGTCACGGTCTCGCGACCGGTAACTTCCCGGAGGGATTTTCCGTCGGAACCCCGACCTGCCGAAGCCGGTGACCGGGTGCCTGAGCACCCCGCCCATGCGCACGGCACGCGGAGCGGCCCGACGCATGCCGGGCACGGTCTCCAAAGATACCCGCCCGGATCCGGACGGAGCGCAGCGGGGGGTCTGAAGGTCGGCGAACCTCCAGCCTACCTCCGAACACCACCGGACGGCGGGATGTTCCGCAGTCCGGTCACGCCGGTGCTCCCGGCGTCTCGGCTCCACCGGCCGCAGTGGTAATAACGCTCCCGGCCTGGGAAATGTTCCGGACGGCTCGCGTACCCGGGCGCTCGGCTCACCGGCTCCGGGTACGCGGTCGCGTCAGTCCTCGTCCGGCTTGGCGTGGTCCGGCTTGCCCGGGTTCGGGTCGCGCGAGAGGTCGATGAGCGGGTGCACGCCCGCCCCCTCGGGCGCCGCGTGACTGCCGGTCGACTTCGGCTCTTCGTCGGGCCGCTCGGCCCCTTCGCTGCTGCTCATCACGCACTCCTAGCGCTCGTCCCCTGCTTCCCCTTGCGGCCGGAAACCTACCCATTACCCGGTCGGGTGACGCAGTGGGATCGGACGCGGCGTTCCGTTCGTCACACTGCCCGCGGGGCCTCAGCGGCGCCGCGTCGTCCAGTGGGTGAGGCCCGCCGACAGCGCGAACACCAAACCCAAGCCGACGACGTAGGGGCCCGCCAGCAGGGCGAACCCCGCGCCGATGTTGGCGTCGGGCTGGTCGGACGTCTTCTCGAAGCCGAGCGCGCCCACCGACAGCAAGATCGCGCCCACCGTGATCAGCAGGACGGCCACCACCGTCAGGCGCTTCGTCACAGTCGTCATCCGCCCATGGTGCCCGGGGCCCGGCGAATTCGCTGGACAGCGAGCCCAGGATGAGGAGGTGAACTGGAAGATCACCCAGATCGACGTCGATCACCCGGACGCCGTCGCGATCATGCGCGAGTACATGGACGAAGTCGCTTCGCGCTACTACGGGCGTCCGATCACCGAAGCGGAGCTCACGCAGTACGTGGCCGAAACGCCCGGTACCGACCTGGTCGCGCCCACCGGGGCCTTCCTCGTCGGACGTCGCGACGGCGAGGTCGCGGGCTGCGCCGGGACGCGTGTCGTCGCGCCCGGGGTCAGCGAGCTGACGAAGGTGTTCGTCAAGCCGGCCCACCGCGGCTCCGGGATCGCGCCCCTGCTGGTCGCGGCCGCCGAGGACGCGGCCCGCCGCCTCGGGTCGAGCCTCATGCGGCTCGACACCCGCCACGACCTCGTCGAGGCCCGCGCGCTCTACGCGAAGATCGGCTACGCCGAGGTCGAGCCCTTCAACGACGGGCAGTTCGCCGAGCACTGGTTCGCGAAGGCCCTCAGCTGACGGCCCCGCACCAGGCCTGCCAGGAACTTCGGTCAGAGCTTGGCGCCGCAGTCCGAGCAGAACATCGCCCCGGCTTTGTTGCTCTCGCTCCCGCAGCCGCCGCAGCCGACCTTGAGCGCCAGTGAGGTGCCACAGGACGAGCAGAACTTCCCGCCCTCGGCCTTCAGGCCGCAACCCGGGCAGGTGACCTTCGCGCGGGTGTCGAGGTCGAGGTCGGACGTCCAGTCCTTCTCCCGGGCCTTGTCCCAGATCTGGTCGCGCTGCGCGGACGCCTGCGCGCGCGAGATCTCTTCGGCGACGCTCGGCGAGCAGCGCAGGCACTGGCCGATCTCCTCGTTCCAGCACTGGTCCTGGCACATCCAGTCGCCGCAGCCGCGGCACTGCCGGAAGCTCGGGGTGATCTCCTTGACCGCCGCCGCCAGCGCGCGGTCCTTCGCGGGCGAGTTCGTCGCGCGGTCGTAGCGCCACTGGTCGGCCGAGTTGCTCAGGTCCCGCAGTGTCCCGCCGAAGAACGAGCCGACGGTGCGAAGCACGCTTCGCCCGGTTTCCATGGTGTCGCGCTGGAAGGCGGAACGGAAACCGTTGCCGCAGCGCTCACAGCGGAACTCGAACTGGTACCCCTGCGTGTTGGAGAGGTCCGAGATGTTGTCCGTGAAGGGCACAGAATCAGCCACGGCCCATCTTCCCCAGCGCACCGGGACCCCGGTGACGACAGATTTGCCGACAACGACCCGGCTACCGGCCGTCACGAGGCACCAGGAGCACCAGCGGGAGCAGCGCCAGCACCCCGCCGACGACCGCGACGAGCGCGTACCCGCCGCCGGCGAACAGCTGCCCGGAGCTCAGCCCGGCCAGCGCGGACGCCGACCACACGACCGCGTCGACGGTGCCCTGCACCCGGCTGCGCGTCTCCGGCGCGAGGTCGCGGCTGAGCTGCGCGCTGCCGCCGACGAACACCAGGTTCCAGCCGTAGCCCAGCAGGAACAACGCCACCGGCAGCCCGGACGTGTGCGCCGTCGGCGCGGCGAGCGCGGTCGCCGTCGACAGCGCCAGTACGCCGAGGCCCGCGTTGATCGTGACGCGCGGGCCCCAGCGGTCGGCGATCCGGCCCGACAGCGGTGCCAGCGCGAACATGCCGATGAGGTGCGCGCTCAAGACCCACGCGACGACGTCGAGGCCGTGCCCGTGGTCCTGCAGCTGCAACGGCGTCATCGTCATCACCGCGACCATCGTCAGCTGCGCGGCGACCATCGCGACCAGCGGCCGCACGACCGCGCCCGACCACACCGGGCGGCGCGCTCCGGCGGCGGCGGACGGCACCGGGACCTGCCGCGGCAGGAACACCGCCGCCAGCGCCGCCAACGCCGTGGCCAGCACCGCGACCGCGACCGGCCCGGACAGCGACGGCCAGCCGAAGCCGGACACGACGTGCGCCGCCGGCGCCATGAGCGCGGGTCCGGCGAGCGCGCCGACGGTCCCCGCCCAGACGACGTTCGCGAGCGCGCGGCCCCGGCGCTCCTCGGGGTAGAGGTCCGCGGCCAGGTACCGCGAGAGCTGCGCACCGCCGTTGCCGATGCCGACCAGCAGCATGCCCAGCAGCAGCGGCACCACCGAAGTCGTCAACGCGCCCGCGAGGGCGGCCAGCGCGCCGGCTGCCGCGACGCAGTAGCCGAAGGCCAGCACGCGACGGCGGCCGTGCCCCGGCAGCAGCACGCCCGTGCCGAAGGCCCCGGCCGCGGTTCCGAGCACGTTCGCCACGCTCGGCAGACCGCTCCAGCCCGGTCCGCTGCCCGCGGCCACGATCAGCGTGGCCGCGGTGCTCAGGCCGACGGTGGCCGTGTTGAGCAACGCGACGCCGGCGAACAACGCCCCCATCGACCGGGTCCGGCCGGCCACCGCAGAAGTCCCCATGACCAGCAACTTTAGGGATTTCCGGCTAGGTGCCGAAGGGCCATCGAACGGCAAATCCGTCGCCGGGACGGTGCTTCGGAAGGAAGATGGGGCCCATGACCTTTCGTTCGGAAAAGGCGCTGGACGACGTCGACTGGCGGCTGCTCGAGCTGCTGCAGGCCGACGGGCGGCTGTCGTTCAAGGAGCTCGGCCGCCGGATCAACCTGTCCGCCCCGGCCGTGGCCGAGCGGGTGCGGCGGCTGGAGGAGACCGGGGTGATCACCGGCTACCGCGCGCAGGTCGACGCGCGGCGGGCCGGGCAGCCGCTGCAGGCGTTCGTCGAGATGCGCTGCGCGTTGAGCAGCTGCCTGCTGAAGACGTCGAAGTCCGAGGACTACCCCGAGGTGGTCGAGATCCACCGCCTCAGCGGCGACCACTGCACGATGCTGAAGATCCGGGCGGCTTCGCTCGAACACTTCGAGGGCCTGCTGGAACGGCTGGGCAAGCACGGCGAGTTGCGGTCGTCCGTGGTGCTGTCGACGCAGTACGAGGGACGGCCGGTGCAGCCGCCGTCGGACGACTTCCTCCGGGCGTCGACAGCCGAAGGCTGGTCGTGATGCCCGGTCGGCGGCCGTTCCCGGACACCTGCTTCGACTTCCCGGTGTCCCGCCGCGGCGTCCGCTGAACGCGAAGGCGCCCCCGGTCCACTGTGGACCAAGGGCGCCTTTTCGTTTCGTCAGGCCGAACGCCGGCGCCGCCGGGTGCCGACCAGCAGGCCGCCGCCGAGACCGAGAGCCACCAGCGCGAGCGCGCCGAGGCTGATCGCGTCGACCCCGGTGCTGGCCAGGCCGCCGCCACCGCCGCTCTCCCCGCCACCACCGGAACCGCTGCCACTGCCGGGTGCCGGAGTGGCGGTGCAGTCGGCCGGGTTCGTCGGCACGGCCGGCGCCTGGGCGTCACCGGGCTCGACGTCGAACCCCAGCCTGGCCGGGTTTTCCTCCGGGCCGTAGACGTTGACGCCGGTCGGGTTGTCGTACTTGACCTGCCACCCCTGCGGCGGCACGAGGTACAGCTTGTAGTCGAGCCCCGGCACCAGGCCGTGGAACTCGAAGTGCCCCTGGTCATCGGTCGTCTGCTCGCCGATGACCGGGCAGTGCCGGTCGGCGGTCAGCACGAGCTTGACGCCGGCCACTCCCTGGCGCGCACCCCCGTCCGTGACGTGCGTGACGTCCCCGACGATCGCGGCCTTGGCGCCCGGCACCGCGGCCTGGTCGCCGGCCTGCGCGTGGTTGTCGATGTCGACCTCGAAGTACCCGAAGTCGCAGTAGGCCGCCACGTAGCCGCGGTTGTACGCGGCGTCCGGCACGGTGTCGGTGACGTCGAACGTGCGCGTCTCGCCCGCTCCGATCGTCACCCCGCGGTTCCAGGCCAGGTCGCCCCAGCCGGGTCCGTCGCCCGCCAGGATGTAGGGGTCACCGATCCGGTTGCACTCGGCCACGATGCCGGTGAGCGGGATCGGGCCGGAGTTGGCCAGCGTCACGGTGAGGTGCGCGGTGTCGCCGACCTGGTAGCTGTCCTGGGTGAACGCGATCGACGCCTTGAGCGCGCCGTTCAGCGGCGGGACGCCGCGGACGAGCATGTCGTCGCTGTCCGGTCCGATGTGGACGGTCCGGAACGGGAACAGCCAGCCGTCGACCACGTCACCGCCGAGGTAGTAGTCCCCGGCCGGGACGTCGAAGCTGAACTTGCCGTCGGCGTCGCTGGTAGCCGTGTACGCCTGACCGGTGCTGCTTTGGACGTACCGCAGGGTGAGCTTGGTGCCGGCCAGCTGCTCGCCGCCGTCGAGCTCGCCGTTGCCGTTCTTGTCGCCGTACACCGTGCCCACCGCGCGGCCGGCCACCTTGGTCACCGGGGTGCTGAAGCTGAACGTCTGGCTGGCACTGGCGCCGGACGCGTCGAAGAGGGCGCCGCGCACGACCGCGGTGGCCTGCTCGACGTCCCGGACCTTCCCGGACACCTTGAGGTCGAAGGTTTCGTCCGGCTGGAGCGTCACACCGGGCCAGCCCTTGAGGTCACCCCAGCCGGCGTAGGGCACGACGAGGTCGGTCGGGTCGGAGCTCATCTGGTACATGGTGAGACCGGTCGCGGTGGTCCCGCCGGTGTTCTTCAGCTTCAGCGTGAAGGTCACGTCTTCGCCGGTCCCGTACGACGGCTTGTCGAAGTCGAGCGACACGTCGACCTGCGCCCGCGCCGCCGCCTTCGCGGCCGGCGGCTTCCCGGCCGGGGACTTCGAAGCCTCGGTGGAGCCCGGAGCGCTGGACGGCGCTTCCGCGGAGCTGCTCGGCGGCGTTTCCGAACCGGCCGTGGTGGACGGCGCCGAGGATGTCGGCGTGGCGTCCGGCTCCTCCTGGGCGCCCGCCGGTGCGGCGAACGCTCCGGTCAACGCCGAAGCGGTGGCGAGGGTGGCGAGGTAGATCGCCGCTCTGCGCACGATGGATCTGGATCTGTTCACGAACAGTCACCCCTGATTACCCGATGAAACGCGCAAAGCCCCCGAACCGCGTGAACCGGCTCACTGTAGCGGTATCCGGACCGGGTGAACAGGTGGTGAAACGACCATGGAAACGGGAAAGGCCCCCGCCGGAAACCCGGCAGGGGCCTTTCTCGTGACTCAGCTTCAGCGGAAGTCGCGGCCGAAGTCGTAGTCGTCCAGCGGAACAGCGGCACCGGTACCCGTACCGAACACGTCCGGGGTGTAGTAGCCGTCGTCGTAGGACGGGATCGCGTACGCCGCGACCCGGGCCTCTTCCGTCGGCTGCACCTGGATGTTGCGGTACTTGTTGATGCCCGTACCGGCCGGGATCAGCTTACCGATGATCACGTTCTCCTTGAGGCCCACGAGCCGGTCCGAGCGGCCGTTGATGGCCGCGTCGGTCAGGACGCGCGTGGTCTCCTGGAACGACGCCGCCGACAGCCACGAGTCCGTGGTGAGCGACGCCTTCGTGATGCCCATCAGCACCGGACGGCCCGAAGCCGGCTCGCCGCCCTCGGCGACCGCGGCCCGGTTCGTCGCCTCGAACTTGGTCCGCTCGGGCAGCTCGCCCGGCAGGAAGTCCGTGGCACCGGAGTCGATGATCGTCACGCGGCGCAGCATCTGCCGGACGATGACCTCGATGTGCTTGTCGTGGATCGACACACCTTGCGCCCGGTACACCTTCTGGACCTCGTCCGTCAGGTGCATCTGCGCCTCGCGCGGCCCCATGACCCGCAGGACCTCGTGCGGGTCCGGCGTGCCCTCGAGCAGCTGCTGGCCGACGTTGACGTGGTCGCCGTCGCCCAGCGGGCCGTTCGGGGTGTTCGCGAGCCGCTGACGCTTGGACAGCTTGTCGAAGACGATCTCTTCGCCGCCGTCGTCCGGGATCAGCGTGATCTTCCAGAACCGCTCGCTTTCCTCGATGCGCACGCGGCCATCGACGTCGGCGATCGGCGCCTTGCCCTTCGGCACCCGGGCCTCGAAGAGCTCCTGGACACGGGGCAGACCGGTCGTGATGTCGTCACCGGCGACACCACCCTGGTGGAACGTACGCATCGTCAGCTGCGTGCCCGGCTCACCGATCGACTGGGCCGCGACGATACCCACGGCCTCGCCGACGTCGACGAGCTGACCGGTCGCCATCGAGCGGCCGTAGCAGGTCGCGCAGATGCCGACGGCCGACTCGCAGGTCAGCACCGAGCGGACCTTGACCTTCGAGATGCCGCTGGAGAGCAGCTTGTCGATGGCCGGGTCGCCGATGTCGTCGCCCGCGTTCAGCACGACGTTGCCCTTGGCGTCCACCGCGTCCGTCGCGAGGTTCCGCGCGTACACGGAGGTCTCGACGTGCTGGTCGCGCAGCACCTTGCCGTCGCCGATGTCCTCGCCGATCGGCATCATGATGCCGCGGGTGGTGCCGCAGTCGACCTCGCGGACGATGACGTCCTGCGAGACGTCCACCAGACGCCGGGTCAGGTAACCCGAGTCGGCGGTCCGCAGCGCCGTGTCCGCCAGGCCCTTCCGGGCACCGTGCGTCGCGATGAAGTACTCCGCCACCGACAGGCCCTCACGGAAGTTGGCCTTGATCGGACGCGGGATGTACTCACCCTTCGGGTTCGACACCAGGCCACGCATGCCGGCCAGCGACCGGACCTGCGTCATGTTGCCCGCCGCGCCCGACTTCACGATCATGGCGATCGGGTTGTCGTCCGGCAGCGCCGTCTCCATGATCTTGTGGACCTCTTCGGTGGCCTGCGTCCACACCTTGACGAGCTCGTTGTTGCGCTCGGTGTGCGACAGCTGACCACGCTGGTAGCGCTTCTCCACCTGGGAGGCCTTGCCCTCGTACTCGTCGAGGATCGCGGCCTTGCCCACCGGGGTGAGCACGTCCGAGATGGCGACGGTGACGCCCGAGCGGGTCGCCCAGTAGAACCCGGCGTCCTTCAGGCGGTCCAGGGTCTGCGCGACCTGCGTCATCGAGTACCGCTCGGCGAGGTCGTTCACGATCGCGGCCTGCCGCTTCTTCGGCATCGGCTCGTTGATGAACGGGTAGTCCGCCGGCAGCAGCTCGTTGAACAGCACGCGGCCCAGGGTCGTCTCGGCCAGCCACGCCTTGCCCGGCTCCCAGCCCTTCTCCGCGAGCGCCGCTTCGTCGGCCTTCGCCGGCTGACGGTCGGTGACGCGGATCTTGATCGGGGCGTGCAGGCCCAGCGCCTTGCGGTCGAAGGCCATGATGGCCTCGGCCGGCGACGAGTACGCGTTGCCCGCGCCCTCGGCCTTCTCGTTGAGGCGGGTCAGGTGGAACAGACCCGTCACCATGTCCAGCCGCGGCATGGCGAGCGGACGGCCCGACGCCGGCGACAGGATGTTGTTCGCCGACAGCATCAGGATCCGGGCCTCGGCCTGCGCCTCGGCCGACAGCGGCAGGTGCACCGCCATCTGGTCACCGTCGAAGTCCGCGTTGAACGCCTCGCAGACCAGCGGGTGCAGCTGGATGGCCTTGCCCTCGACCAGCTGCGGCTCGAAGGCCTGGATGCCGAGGCGGTGCAGCGTCGGCGCGCGGTTCAGCATCACCGGGTGGCCGGTGATGACCTCTTCCAGCACGTCCCACACCTGCGGCCGCGAGCGCTCCACCATCCGCTTGGCGGACTTGATGTTCTGCGCGTGGTTCAGGTCGACCAGCCGCTTCATGACGAACGGCTTGAACAGCTCGAGCGCCATGTCCTTCGGCAGGCCGCACTGGTGCAGCTTCAGCTGCGGGCCGACGATGATGACCGAACGGCCCGAGTAGTCGACGCGCTTGCCGAGCAGGTTCTGGCGGAACCGGCCCTGCTTGCCCTTGAGGAGGTCGGACAGCGACTTCAGCGGCCGGTTGCCCGGGCCGGTGACCGGACGCCCGCGGCGGCCGTTGTCGAACAGCGCGTCGACGGCCTCCTGCAGCATCCGCTTCTCGTTGTTGACGATGATCTCGGGCGCGCCGAGGTCGATCAGCCGCTTGAGGCGGTTGTTCCGGTTGATCACCCGGCGGTACAGGTCGTTCAGGTCGGAGGTCGCGAAGCGGCCACCGTCCAGCTGCACCATCGGGCGCAGGTCCGGCGGGATGACCGGGACGGCGTCGAGCACCATGCCGCGCGGGTCGTTGCCGGTGGCCTGGAACGCCGCGACGACCTTGAGCCGCTTCAGCGCGCGGAGCTTCTTCTGCCCCTTGCCGTTGCGGATCGTGTCGCGCAGGTTGTCGGCCTCGGCGGCGACGTCGAACTCGGTGGCCAGCTTCTGGATGGCCTCCGCGCCCATGCCGCCGGTGAAGTACTCGCCGTAGCGGTCGACCAGCTCGCGGTAGAGCAGCTCGTCGGCGATCAGCTGACGGGTGTCGAGCTTCGTGAAGGTCGTCCAGACCTCCTCGAGGCGGTCCAGCTCGCGACCGGCACGGTCACGCAGCTGGCGCATCTCGCGCTCGCCGCCCTCCTTGACCTTGCGGCGGACGTCGGACTTGGCGCCCTCCGCCTCCAGCTCGGCCAGGTCGGCTTCCAGCTTCTGCGCGCGAGCCTCGATGTCCGCGTCACGCTTGGTCTCGAGGTTCTTGCGCTCGACGCCGATCTCGTTCTCGAGGGTCGGCAGGTCGTTGTGGCGCAGCTCCGTGTTCACGCCCGTGATGACGTAAGCAGCGAAGTAGATGATCTTCTCGAGGTCCTTCGGCGCCAGGTCCAGCAGGTAGCCGAGGCGGGAGGGAACACCCTTGAAGTACCAGATGTGGGTGACCGGGGCGGCCAGCTCGATGTGGCCCATCCGCTCACGGCGCACCTTCGCGCGGGTCACCTCGACGCCGCAGCGCTCACAGATGATGCCCTTGAAGCGAACGCGCTTGTACTTGCCGCAGTAGCACTCCCAGTCCCGGGTCGGACCGAAGATCTTCTCGCAGAAGAGGCCGTCCTTCTCGGGCTTGAGCGTCCGGTAGTTGATGGTCTCCGGCTTCTTGACCTCGCCGTACGACCACTGACGGATGTCGTCGGCCGTGGCGAGACCAATGCGGAGCTCATCGAAGAAGTTGACGTCCAGCACGTCTAGATCCCCTTGGGGTTGTTTCGGCTAGAGAGGGGGTGGCGGGCGAGTGTCGGGGGTCTGCGGGAGGCCGGCCCCCGACACTCAGCTCGCGATCAGTGCACGACGTCGTCCACCGAGGGCGACTCGTTGCGGGACAGGTTGATGCCGAGGTTGGCCGCGGCGCGCTCGAGGTCCTCGTCGTCGGAGTCGCGCATCTCGATCGCCGCACCGTCGCTGGAGAGCACCTCGACGTTGAGGCACAGCGACTGGAGCTCCTTCAGGAGCACCTTGAACGACTCCGGGATGCCCGGCTCGGGGATGTTCTCCCCCTTGACGATGGCCTCGTACACCTTGACGCGGCCGACCACGTCGTCCGACTTGATCGTCAGCAGCTCCTGCAGCGTGTAGGCAGCGCCGTACGCCTGCATCGCCCAGCACTCCATCTCACCGAAGCGCTGGCCACCGAACTGCGCCTTACCACCCAGCGGCTGCTGCGTGATCATCGAGTACGGACCGGTGGAGCGGGCGTGGATCTTGTCGTCGACCAGGTGGTGCAGCTTCAGGATGTACATGTAGCCGACGGCGACCGGGTACGGGTACGGCTCGCCGGAGCGGCCGTCGAGCAGCGTGGCCTTGCCGTTCTCCTTGACCATGCGCTCGCCGTCCCGGTTGGGCTTGGTCGCCCCGAGCAGCCCGGTGAGCTCCTCTTCCTTCGCGCCGTCGAACACCGGGGTCGCGGTGTTCGTGCCGGGCGCGACGTCGTAGAGCTCCTCGTTGAGGTTCTTCGCCCAGTCCGGGTTGCCCTCGATCGTCCAGCCCTGCGAGGCCAGCCAGCCCAGGTGCAGCTCGAGGATCTGGCCGATGTTCATCCGTCGCGGCACACCGTGCGTGTTCAGGATGATGTCGACCGGGGTGCCGTCCTCCATGAACGGCATGTCCTCGACCGGCAGGATCTTGCCGATGACACCCTTGTTGCCGTGCCGGCCGGCGAGCTTGTCGCCCGGCTGGATCTTGCGCTTCTGGGCCACGTAGACGCGGACCAGCTCGTTGACGCCCGGGGGCAGCTCGTCGTCGTCCTCGCGCGAGAACACGCGGATGCCGATGACCTTGCCGGTCTCGCCGTGCGGCACCTTCAGCGAGGTGTCGCGGACTTCGCGGGCCTTCTCGCCGAAGATCGCGCGGAGCAGGCGCTCTTCCGGCGTCAGCTCGGTCTCGCCCTTCGGCGTGACCTTGCCGACCAGGATGTCGCCGTCGCGGACCTCGGCACCGATCCGGATGATGCCGCGTTCGTCGAGGTCGGCCAGTACCTCCTCGGAGACGTTCGGGATGTCCCGGGTGATCTCCTCGGCGCCCAGCTTGGTGTCGCGGGCGTCGATCTCGTGCTCCTCGATGTGGATCGACGTCAAGACGTCGTCCTGCACCAGGCGCTCGGAGAGGATGATCGCGTCCTCGTAGTTGTGGCCCTCCCACGGCATGACCGCGACGAGCAGGTTCTTGCCGAGCGCCATCTCACCGTTCTCGGTGGACGGGCCGTCGGCGATGACCTGACCCTGCTCGACCCGGTCGCCCTCGTTGACGATCGGGCGGTGGTTGAAGCAGGTGCCGTGGTTCGAGCGGCGGAACTTGTACAGTCCGTAGCTCTTCCGCGTGCCGTCGTCGTGCATGATCGTGATCAGGTCCGCCGAGAGCTCCTCGACGATGCCGGCCTGCTCGGCGACGAGCACGTCACCGGCGTCGACCGCGGCGCGCAGCTCCACACCCGTGCCCACGTACGGGGCCTGGTTGCGCAGCAGCGGCACGGCCTGGCGCTGCATGTTCGCACCCATCAGGGCGCGGTTGGCGTCGTCGTGCTCGAGGAACGGGATCATCGCCGTCGCGACCGAGACCATCTGCCGCGGCGAGACGTCCATGTAGTCGATGTCGAGCGGGTCGATCAGCTCGACCTCGCCACCCTTGCGGCGGGCCATGACGCGGTCTTCGACGAAGGTGCCGTCGTCCGAGATCGGTGCGTTGGCCTGGGCCTTGACGTACCGGTCCTCTTCGTCCGCGGTCAGGTAGTCGACCTGGTCGGTGACCCGGCCCTCGACGACCTTGCGGTACGGCGTCTCGATGAAGCCGAACGGGTTGACCCGCGCGTAGGAGCAGAGCGAGCCGATCAGGCCGATGTTCGGGCCTTCCGGCGTCTCGATCGGGCACATCCGGCCGTAGTGCGACGGGTGGACGTCCCGGACCTCCATGCCGGCGCGCTCACGGGACAGACCACCCGGGCCGAGGGCCGACAGACGACGCTTGTGCGTCAGGCCCGACAGCGGGTTGTTCTGGTCCATGAACTGCGACAGCTGCGAGGTGCCGAAGAACTCCTTGATCGCCGCGCCGATCGGGCGGATGTTGATCAGGGTCTGCGGCGTGATCGCCTCGACGTCCTGCGTGGTCATGCGCTCACGCACGACGCGCTCGGTGCGGGAGAGGCCGACCCGGATCTGGTTCTGGATCAGCTCGCCGACCGTGCGCAGGCGCCGGTTGCCGAAGTGGTCGATGTCGTCGGTCTCGACCGGGATCTCGGTGCCGTTCGCCGCGACCACCTTGTCCTCGCCGGCGTGCAGCCGGACCAGGTACTCGATGGTGGTGACGATGTCCTCTTCGGTCAGCGTCCCGGTGTCGTACGGCGTGTCGAGGCCCAGCTTCTTGTTGACCTTGTACCGGCCGACCTTGGCCAGGTCGTAGCGCTTCGCCTTGAAGAACAGGTTCTCCAGCAGGGTCTGCGCGCTCTCCTTCGTGGGCGGCTCGCCCGGGCGCAGCTTGCGGTAGATGTCGAGCAGCGCCTCGTCGGTGCCGGCCGTGTGGTCCTTCTCGAGGGTCGCCAGCAGCGTCTCCGAGAAGGAGAAGCGCTCGCGGATCGCCTCGGTGGTCCAGCCCAGGGCCTTCAGCAGCACGGTGACCGGCTGGCGGCGCTTGCGGTCGATGCGGACGCCGACGGTGTCGCGCTTGTCGACGTCGAACTCGAGCCACGCGCCGCGGCTCGGGATCACGCGGACGCTGAAGACGTCCTTGTCGGTCGTCTTGTCGACGTCCTTCGAGTAGTAGACGCCCGGCGAGCGGACCAGCTGGGACACGACGACACGCTCGGTGCCGTTGATGATGAACGTGCCCTTGTCGGTCATGACCGGGAAGTCACCCAGGAAGACCGTCTGGCTCTTGATCTCGCCGGTGTTGTTGTTGACGAACTCGGCCGTGACGAACAGCGGCGCGGCGTACGTCATGTCCTTGTCCTTGCACTCCTCGATCGAGGCCTTGACCTCGTCGAAGCGCGGGGCGGAGAAGGACAGGGACATCGAACCGGAGAAGTCCTCGATCGGGGAGATCTCGTTCAGGACCTCTTCGAGGCCGCCGACCGGGTTTTCTTCACCTTCTTCGACACGGCGTTCGAACCACGCTTCGTCCCCGGTGAACCACTGGAACGACTGGATCTGGACGTCGAGCAGGTTGGGCGTGTTGAGCGGTTCGCGAATCTTTGCGAAGGAAACCCGCTTGGGCGCGCCGGGGATTCCCGTGGACTCCGAGCGAGATTCAGCCGAGGTGGTCGCAGCAGTGGCCTGGTTCGCGGGAGAGACTGCCAAGATGCGTCCTTCCGGGGACAATGAGCGGTGACGGCCGCCATAGCAACAGCTATGAGCGACTGTCAAGGGTGCCGTGTGCCCACTATCCTAACTACCGGCTCCGGGCAGCCTGAAAGAGGGCAGCGCAAAGAGGCAGTCTAGCCCGAACGGCGCGGTCTGTCCAGGGGGCGCTCCCGATGGGGCCCAGCCTGCCTCGCGACGTCTTCAGGTATGCCTCCAGGCGAGCCGGTGGTCCCTCCCGCAAGGGCTCCCGGTTTCGCCGTTCGGGAGTAAGCGTGAACCCACCGGGCCCGAGAGTCAAGATGCCACACGGGGGTCCCGCCGGTTGGCGCAGCGTGGAAGAGGGTCAGCGGAGCGTGAGCGGCCGAATATCCTCCCAGCTACCGGCGAGTAGCGCCACCGTCACGTCTGGACCTGGGAGTTTGCCCTCGAATTCGACGGTCCGGCTGTGTTCCGGAACACGCGCGATTCGCCTGCATCGACCGGGCCGGACCGGCCCGCCGGAGCGTTCGGTCACCCCCACGGCCGCAGATGAGGGCAGTCACAGCCGTCCCAGGCGCCCCTGTGGTCACGGCTGGTCGGCGGTGGCACTCGCGGTCCGTGAACGCCCGTTGTCGCGCAGGGCCGCGATCGATGGGTAGCCCAGCTCCGGGAGATCTAGACCCAGGAAGGCAGGGGCTCGCAGGCCGCGAGCCACTCCTCCGGGACCGGTGCGCCGTCCGCGGCCAGGACGCCGCCCACGATGGCGGACACCGTGTCCACGTCCTCCGCCACCTGGGCCGCCGTCCAGAGGGCTTCCGTGAAGTCGTCGCCGAAGCGGGCCGCGATCCAGAGGGCCAGCGGGACCGTGTCGTGCGCGGCCAGCTCGCGGCCCGTACCCAGCTTGGCGGCGGCTTCTCGCGCGTCGGAGAACTTCAGGGCCCACGTCAGCCCGTCGCGCACCCGGCCGGGCGGGACGAGCGGGATCACGCCGTCCAGCAGGTCCGCGCCGGCCAGCCCGGGCGACGCGGCCCGCAGCGCGGCCGCCGCCGCGACGGCCACCGCGCCCGCGACCCCCTCGAAGTGCGAGTGCGTGATCACCGCGGACAGCTCGGCCTGCCGCAGCGCCTGCGGCAGGTTGTCGCAGAACCACGCACCCAGCGGCGCCACGCGCATCACGCCGCCGTTGCCCCAGGACCCCCGGCCGTCGCGTTCGGTGACCTCCTGCCACGACCGGCCGGTCTTGATCTGGTTCAGGCGCCACGCCGCCCCGGGGCCGTAGCCGCGGCCGGGGTCGAAGTGCTCGGCGAACGAGGCGGCGAGGGCGTCCTGGTCGAGGTGGCCGTGCCGGGCCAGGACGGCGAAGACGGAACACGCCATCTCGGTGTCGTCGGTCCAGGCCCAGGGCGGGGCCGGGAGCCGCCGGCCGGTGACGTCCGGGTGGTCGCCGGGCAGGAGGATCTGCGCGCCGAAGGCGTCCCCCACCGCGAGGCCGACGAGGCTGGCGTGCGCCTGATCGAATCCCATCGGCCCACCGTATCGGCGGCCTCAGTGCGTACCGGCCACCGAAGACCGGACGAGATCGACGAGCGGTGCCGCCCGTCGCCGGGCGGCCTCCGAACTCACTTCGTCGGCGACGGCGGGGCCGAGGACGACGGTGCCTGGGTGGCCGCCGGGACCTTGGGCGCGTTGTAGGTGTCCATGTCCGTGATCTTCCACTTGTCGCCCTGGAGCTGGGCGTTCAGGTGGAGCTGGGCGGTGCCCGCGGTCGTCTTCTTCGTGTCCGTGCGGGTCGAGGTCTGGTCGACGAAGACCATCACCTTCGCCAGGTCGCCGTTGAGCATGATCACCGCGGCGCGCGTCACCTTGCACGTCACGATCATCTTCTGCGCCGGCGCGAGCCGCTTCACCTCGCCCATCAGCGAGTTGTACTTGTTCTTGACGTCGTCGTTGGCGAGCAGGTCGTTCGCCGCGTCCTCGGTCTTCTTGATGTTGTTGAAGTCGTAGGAGAACAGCGCCTCGGCCGCCTTCGACACGGCGTCCTTGACCTGCGCGGTCTTCGCGACGTCCAGCAGCGCGGTGTTGCTCGTCGCCGAGGAGACCTGGACCTCCTCGGACTTGAACCAGAACGCGAGGCCACCCAGGATCAGCGCGACGAGCACCAGCGCGCCCGCGACCACGTACGGCCGCTGCACCTTCGAGCCCACGGGCTTCGACGGCTCCTCGTCCACCGAAGCGGCCGCCTCGGCTTCGGAGACGTCCGTCGGCTTCGCGATGCCCGTGTCGCGCTTCTTCCGGCGCGGGGCCGGGCGCGCGGGAGCCGCTTCCGCTTCGGGTTCGCCGGTGAGGGCGTCGACCTTCGGCTCGTCCTCGGTGCCGACCGCCGCGAACACCGCCGTGTCCTCGGCGGACGGCGCGGTGTCGACCTGCCCGCTCGCGGCCTCGAACGACTCGGCGGGCTTGGCGGCGGGCCGGGGTGCCGGGCGCGGCGCGGGCCGGGGCCGCGGCTTGCGCGACTCGGCAGGCACCGCGGGGAGCTGGCCGGTCCGTTCGGCGGGCGACTCGTCCGTCGGCGGCTTGCGCAGGCCGGCCACGCGGGGCCGGCGCGGCGGCGGGGTGCTGCTGCGGGGCGGCTGGCGGCGGGAGGGGGGCACTACGAGCTCCTTCTGGTGACGCGCTACTGGCCGGCCGCGACGAGCGGGACGCTGTCGATGCCGGACAGCTTCCAATCCTCGCCCACGCGGGTCATCGACACCTCGAGGCGCAGCGGCTTCGCGCTGCTCTTGTCCCCCTGGGTGACGGTCGTGGCGATCGCGGCGAGGAAGCTGGCCTTGCCTTCGTGGTCGTCCAGCTCCTCGACGGCGATGTCCTGGACGTCCGTGGTGACCTTCGTCTTGGCGTCGGCGAGCGCCTTGCGGAACGTCGGCGCCGACTGGTCGATCTGCTGCGACATCTTGTCGTCCGACACCGACTTCTGCCGGGCGAAGAAGCCGTCGAGGTCCTGGTAGTCGACCTCGGTGTAGGCCTTCAGCGCGTTGGTGCCCGCCTTGACCACGGCCTCGCGCGAGGCCGCCAGGCCGGCGTTGTCGTCGTTCGCGGCCACCCACCACTGGACGCCGAAGATCGCCGCCGCGATCAGCGCGGCCAGCGCCAGCGCCGCGGCACCGAGCACCAGGATCCGCGAGGAGTCCTTCGACGGCGTCTCCGGCGCCGCGGACGGCTCCTCGGCCTCGGCCACCGCCACGGCGGCCGGCTCGTCCGAACTCATAGCACTCCAGGGTAGGTAACGGTCATCAAATCCACGTCAGGCGAGCCCGAGCAACGAACCCAGGCTGTTCAGGCTGACGCCGGGGCTGCCGACGATGCCCGGGACGCCCCGGGTGTCGCGCTCTTCCGCGAGCTCCTCCGCGGGCCGGTTGGCGTTCGCGTCGACGTCGCTCTGGGAAGGCGCGACCGGCACCCCGCCGTACGGCGCGTTCTGCGCGCCCCGCACGTTGATCGGGCTGCCCTTCGGTTCGGCACAGTACGCGTTGTCGTCCGCGGGCCGCGGCGTCAGGTTGTTCCCGGTCCGGTACTGCGAGTACGGCAGGTACCCCTTGGTGCACGACGGCGGGTTGAAGAGGTTCAGCACCAGGCCGAGGTGCGCGGTGCCGTCGCCGGGCGCGACGCTGCTCGCCGCGCCGGCCAGCGCCGGGTAGGTGACCAGGCCCTGCTCGATCCCGTCCAGCCGGGTCACCGTCAGGTTGGCCGTGGTGAGCAGGTTCGCCGTCAGCGCGCCGAGGCCGGGGCCGGACTCCTGGAGCACCTGGCTGATCTGCGTCGCCACCTGCGGCGTGATGCCGATGAGCTTGCGCAGGTCGCCGTCGGAGTTCTTCAGGGTGCCGGTGAGCTCGTTGAGGCTCTTGCTGAACGACGCGAAGTTCTGCGCCTCGTCGTTCTGCGTGTCCAGCACCTTGCCGCCCTGGTCGAGCAGCTGGATCGTCTGCGGCAGGTACTGCTGCGCGGTCGTGGTGAAGCTGCGCGCGGTGTCCAGCAGCTTCTGCAGGTCGCCGCCGGTGCCGCGGAAGGCGTCGTAGGACTCGTCGACGACCGTGCGCAGCGAGTCGACCGGGACCGACGCCGAGAGCGTGTCGAGGTCGCCGATCAGCCGGTCGGTGCTGACCGGGACCGTCGTCTTCGACGCCGGGATGACCGAGCCGGCGGCCAAGTACGGGCCCTTGTCGGCCTTCGGCTTCAGGTCGACGTACTGCTCGCCGACCGCCGACCGGTTGGCGACGACCGCGTCGAGGTCCGCGGGCACCTGCGGTGCCGACGGGTCGATGTTCAGGTCGGCTTCGAGCCCGGTCGGGGTCAGCCGCATCTCGCCGACCCGCCCGATGTTGTAGCCGCGGTAGGTGACCTCGGCGTTGGTGAAGATGCCGCCCGACTCGTTGAGCTGCAGCTTCACCGTGTAGCCGTCGTTGCCGAACACCGTGCCGAGCCCGGCGAACCGGACCAGCGCGTACACGATCGCGACGATGGAAATGACCGCGAACGCGATCAGCTGGATCTTCGTCCTGCGCACCAGCATCAGCCAGCACCTCCCGAGAGGAGCCCGAAGAGATTGCCGAGGCCCGGCTGCGACTGCCCGGACTGCGGCCCGGAGCCGGGGATCGGCAGGGGTGGCGGCTGGTTGGCCGGCGTGCCGTCGACCCCACCGGTCAGGCCCGGCAGCGGGATCTGCCCGGCCAGCGCGTTCTGCCGGCTGTTGCCGAGGTTCTCCACGACGGTCTTCAGGTTCAGGTCCACCTTCGCGAACAGGTTGAAGTAGTCGCCCTTGACGTCGTTGACGGCCTGGTCGCTGAACGGGAACGTCAGCAGGATCTGCAGCGCCTTCGGCAGGTCGTTGCCCGCCTCGCCGAGCTTCTGCAGCGTCGGCGTCAGCGCCTTCAGGTCGGCGACGAGGTCCTTCTGCGACTTGTTGACCGTGTCGGTCGCGACGCCGGAGAGGTTGTCCAGGGCCTGCAGCATCGTGACCAGCTGGCCGCGCTGCTGCTCCAGCACGCCGAGTCCGGGGCCGAGGTTGTCGACCGCGCCGACCAGCTTGTCCTTCTGGCCGTTCAGGGTCGAGGACAGCCGGTTCAGCCCGTCGATGGCCCGGGTGATGTTGCGCGACTGCTGGTCGAGGTTGGTGACCAGCTGGTTCGCGTTGTCCAGCAGCGCCTTGATGTCCGGCTCGCGGCCGGACGTCGCGTTGTTGAGCTCCTTGGTGATGGTGTTGAGCTGGTCGACCCCACCGCCGTTGAGCAGCAGCGACAGCGCGCCGAGCAGTTCCTCGACCTCGACGCTGCGGTTCGTCCTGGCGAGCGGGATGGTCGCGTTGTCGGCGAGCTTGCCCTGGGCCTGGTCGTCGCCGGGCGAGGCCAGCTCGACGTACTTCTCGCCGAGCAGGCTCGACTGCTTGACGTTGGCGATCGCGTTGGCCGGCAGCTTGATGTCGCCGTTGACCTTCAGCGTCACCAGCGCGTGCCAGCCGTCCTTCGTGAGCCCGACGTTCTCGACCCGGCCGACCGGCACTTCGTCGACCTTCACGCCGGCCTGTGGGGTCAGGTCGAGCACGTCGCGGAACTCGACGTTCACCGTGTACGGGTGGTCGCCGAGGTCGGCGCCGCCGGGCAGCGGCAGGTCGTAGATGCCGTTGAACGCGCAGCCCGACAACGTCAGCGCGGACACGGTGGCCAGCGCTCCGATCGTCAGCAGCTTCTTCACTGCCCACCTCCGTAGAGCTGCCCGGCGATGGGTAGCGGGAGCGGCGGCAGCTGACCGGACTGCAGGGCCTGCACGGTCTGCGCCACGGACGGCAGCGGGATCACCTTGTCGACCACGCCGGCGATGCCCTCGCAGGCGCTGCCGAGCGCGTCCGGAATGCCGTTGCCGGCCTGCTTCAGGAGCCGGCAGATCATCACCAGCGGCGGCTGGGTCAGCTCGTTGAGGTTCGGCCGGGCGTCGAGCGTGCCCGCCGAGCCGTTGTAGGTGTTGACCAGGTTGCTCAGGCCGACCGGCGCGACGTCGAGGATCTCGGCGAGCGAGCTGCGCTGGTCGACGAGGACCTTGGTGATGCCGGCCAGCTTGTCCACATTGGACTTGAGCCGGTCGTGGTTCTGGTCGATGAACGCCTGCACCGAGGTGAGTGTGGTGCCCAGCTGCTGCACGGTCGCGGCCAGGTTGTCCTTTTCGGACGCCAGGTAGCCGCTGACGTCGGCGAGCTGGCTTTCGAAGGTGCGGACCGACTTGTCGGAGTCGGCCAGCGTCTGGGAGAACTTGCCGAGGTTCTCGACGGTGGAGAACAGGTCGTCCTTGTTGCCGGCCAGCGTGCCGGCCGCCTGGCCGAGCTTGGTGATCGTGTCGTGCAGGGCCTGGCCGTTGCCGTCGACGTTGGCCGCGGCGGTGTTCAGCAGGTTCGACAGCGAGCCGTTCTTGTTGGCGCCGTTCGGGCCGAGGGTCTCGCTGACCCGGGCCAGGCTGGCCGCCAGCTGGTCGACTTCCAGGGGCACCTCGGTGCGGTCGAGGCCGATGACCGCGCCGTCGGAGATCCGCGGGCCGCCGGTGTAGGCCGGGGCGAGCTGGACGTAGCGGTCGGAGACCAGCGACGGCGCCACGATGAGCGCCTTGGCGTCCGCCGGGACGGGCACCGAGCGGTCGTACTCGAAGTCGACCTTCACCTGGTTGCCCATCGGCGTGATCTTGGTGACCGTGCCCATGTCGACGCCGAGCATCCGCACGCTGTTGCCCTCGTACAGGCCGACGGCGCCGGCGAAGTACGCGGTCAGGTGGTTGCGGCCGGCGTCCTTGAGCGTCCACCAGATCCCGCCGGCGACGACGAGCGCGAGGACGATCGCGATGGTGAAGCCCCGGGTCAGGGCCGATCCGAAGCGGGTGTCACTCATTTCGTGTAGCACCCCTCTTCGTTGATCGGGCCGAACGACGGCAGCACCAGGCCGCAGATGTAGTTGTCGAACCAGCGCCCGTTGCCGATGGTGTTGGTGAAGACGCGGATGAACGGCGCGAACTTCTTGATGCCCTCGGCGAGGGAGTCCTGGTTGCGCTGCAGCATCGACGTCAGCTGGTCCAGCGACGTGAGCACCGGGTCGAGCTGCTTGCCGTTGTCGTCGATCAGGCCCTGCAGCTGCGTCGCCAGCTCGCGGGAGCCGTTGAGCAGCGACGTGATCGCGTCTTCGCGCTGGGACAGCTCGTCGAGCAGCTTGTTGCCGTCGGTGAGCAGCTTCTGCACCTCGGCGTCGCGGTCGACCAGCGTCTGCGACACCTCACGGGTGTTGGACAGCAGGTTCGACAGCTGCGTGTCGCGCGAGGCGATCGTGTCCGACAGCTTCGACAGCCCCGACAGCGCGCCCTTCACGTCTTCCGGCGTGTTGGCGAAGGTCTGCGAGATCGTGTCGAAGCTCTGCGCCAGCTGCTTGGTGTCGATGTTGTCGACGGTCTGCGACAGCCCGCGGAACGCGTCGAGCACGTCGTAGGGGGCCATCGTGCGGTCGCGCGGGATGGCGGTGCCCGGGTTCAGCGAGCCCTCGCCCTCCGGGTCCAGCGACAGGTACTTCTGGCCGAGCAGCGTCTTGATCTTGATCGCGGCGCCGGTGCGGTCGCCCAGCCAGGCGTCCTTGACCTTGAACGACACCTTGACCGACGCGCCGTCGAGCTGGATGTCGCTGACCTTGCCGACCTTGACGCCGGCGATCCGGACGTCGTTGTCCTTCTGCAGCCCGGAGGCCTCGCTGAACTCGGCGCTGTAGGTCGTGCCGCCGCCGATCACCGGCAGGTCGTCGGAGTTCAGCGCGGCGATGAAGCCCAGCGCCAGTACGGCGATGCCGACCAGCGCGATCGGGACGGGGTTGCGCTTCTGGAAGGACTTCATCCCGTGCACCTCTCCCGGTTGACCGGGATCAGCGGCAGGTCTGTCGCGGGAATCAAGGGTGGCAAGCTGACCGTCCCGGAGAACTCGCAGGCGTAGAAGTTGAACCAGGAGCCGTAGTCCGCGGTGCGGGTCAGCGTGCTCACCTTCGTCGGCAGGAACTGGATGAAGTGCTCCAGCTCCGGCTCGTTCTTGTTGAGCTGGTTCGTGAGGGTCCCGAGCGCGCTGATGTCGTTCTTCAGCGGCTCCCGGACGTCGCTCAGCAGGCCGGACGTCGTTTCGGCCAGGTTGCCGAGGCTCTCGATGGCGTCCCCGATCGGCTTGCGGTCCGCGGCGAGGCCGGACGTCAGCTGCTGCAGCTTGACGATCAGGTCGTTGAGCTGCGGCGTGTGCGCGTTGACCGTGTCGAGCACCGAGTTGAGGTTGTCGATGACCTCGCCGATCACCTGGTCCTTGTTCGCGATCGTGGTGGCCAGCGATGCCGTGTGCGACAGCAGGCTCTCGACGGTGCCGCCCTCGCCCTGCAGGACCTGGATGACCTCGTACGACAGCTTGTTGACGTCGTCCGGGTTGAGCGCGGTGAACAGCGGCTTGAAGCCGTTGAACAGCTCGGTCAGGTCCAGCGCCGGCGTGGTCCGCTCCAGCGGGATGGTGCCGCCGGGCTGCAGCGTCTTGCCGGAGCTGTCGTCGCCCTCGCCGAGGGCGACGTAGCGCTGGCCGACCAGGTTGCGGAACTTGATCTGCGCGGTCACGCCGGCCGGCAGCGTCCGGCCGGAGTCGACCTCGAACTCGACCTCGGCCTGGCGCTTGTCGACGATCTTGACGTCCTTGACCTGCCCGACGCGGACGCCGGCGATGCGGACGTCGTCGTTGGGCAGCAGCAGCGTCGCGTCGGTGAAGCGCGCCTTGTAGGCGTTGGTGCTGGTGGTGTTGATGTTGGCGATGCTGATCCCGAGGATCGTCGTGAACAGCACGGTGACGACCACGAAGATGCTGAGCTTGATCAGCGGCGCGAGCAGGCCCCTCACTTCACCGTCACCTCCGCCCCGCGGTAGAGCGGTCCGACGAGCAGCGAGCTCCAGCCCGGCACGTCCGCGGCGTTCATGCCCAGCTGCGGGCCCAGGAGATCGGCCAGGAAGCCCTGCTCCGCGGGCGAGTACGCCAGGTCGCCGCCGGACCCGTTGCCACCGGCCGCATCGGCCTTGAAGTTGGCCGGGTTCAGGCCTTCACTGACGGTCTTCGGGGCGGCCTGGTGCTTCGTGCCGTCCTTGAACGCGCCGTCCGGGGGCTCCGACGGGAACGGCTTCGGGATGTCCTTCATGTCGTAGCACCGCGGTCCGCGCTTGTCCTCGAACCGCGGCTCCTCCTTGCCGGCTTGGTACGGCGCGCGCGGCACGATGATCTCGATCGTCGCGTGCAGGCCGGGCTTGTCGGTGCCCTTGCCGAGCGCCTGGTCGATCAGCGGCACGTTCTGGGCCATCTGGGAGATCACGCAGGGGTACTCCGGCGCGTACTTCGCCAGCAGCTCGGCCGTGGGCCGGGCGGTGTCGGCGAGGGAGATGATGTTGTCCTTGTTGTTCTGCAGGAACGTCTGCAGGTCCACCGAAGCCTGGGTCAGGCTGCCGTAGAGGTCCGCCAGGTGCTGCTGCTCGTCGACCACGGTCCGGGTCGTCGTGCTCAGGTTGTCCAGGCTCTGCACCAGGTCGGGCGCGGCGTCCTTGAGGTGGTCGGAGAACTCCGCGAGCGCCTTGAGGTTGTGCTGCAGCTCCGGCTCGTGCGGGTTCAGCTCGCCGATGTAGGTGCCGAGCTGCGTGAGCGTGTCGCCGAGCTGGTCGCCGCGGCCGGACAGCGCGGTCGAGATCGCGGTGAGCGTCGCCGACAGCTTCTGCGGCTGCACCGCCTGCAGCACCGGCATCAGGTGGGAGAACGCCTGCTCCAGCTCGACCGCGCTGGACGTGCGGTCCTGCGGGATGACGTCACCGCTGGAGAGGGTCTTCGCCGACGGGTCCTTCGGGATCTCCAGCGAGACGAACCGCTCACCGAAGAGCGTCTTCGGCAGGAACCGCGCCGAGACGTTCTCCGGGATCAGCTTCGCCGACTGCGGGTTGAGCGCCAGCGTCAGCTCGGCGCCGTGATCGGTGGCGACGATGTCCTGGACGGACCCGACGATCAGCCCGCGCACCTTGACGTCGGACTGCTTGATCAGCTGGTTGCCGATCTTGTCGGCCTGCAGCTTGACCGTGACGACCGGCGTGAACGCCTTGTCGTAGAGCGCGATCGACAGCGCCACCCCGCCGACCAGCACGGCGATGAGCAGCAGGCCGAGCAGCCTGCGTCGGAGCGTCCTCATCCCGCGATCCTTACCGTGACGTCGGTTCCCCAGATGGCGAACCCGATGAAGAAGTTCATGATCGACACCGTGACGATCGAGAGCCGCACCGCCTTGCCGACCGCGACGCCGACCCCGGCCGGGCCGCCCGTCGCCCGGTACCCGAAGTAGCAGTGCGACAGGATGATCAGGACGCTGAAGAGCAGCACCTTGATGAACGAATAGAGCACGTCCTGCGGTGGCAGGAACAGGTCGAAGTAATGGTCGTAGGTCCCCGCGGACTGGTTGTAGATGTAGATGACGACCAGTCTCGACGCGAGGTACGAGCTCAGCAGGCCGATGATGTAGAGCGGGATGACCGCGACGAACCCGGCGATGATCCGCGTCGTCACCAGGTACGGCAGGCTCGGCACGCCCATGACCTCCAGCGCGTCGATCTCCTCGGAGATCCGCATCGCGCCCAGCTGCGCGGTGAACCCGGCACCGACCGTGGCGCTCAGCGCGAGGCCGGCGACCAGCGGCGCGATCTCACGCGTGTTGAAGAACGCCGTCAGGAAGCCGGTGAAGGCCGACGTCCCGATCGAGTTCAGCGCCGAGTAGCCCTGGAGGCCGACGAGGACACCGGTGAACAGCGTCAGGCCGACCATCACGCCGACCGTGCCGCCGATGACCGCGAGCGAGCCGGAGCCGAAGCTCACCTCGGCGAGCAGCCGGAGGACTTCCTTCGTGTAGCGGCGCAGGGTTCGCGGCGTCCACAGCAGCGCGCGGCCGTAGAACGACATCTGGTCACCGAGGGTGTCCAGCGTCTGGAGGGGTCGGTGGGCGACGCGTTTCGCGCCCTGGAGGAACGTCATGGCGCTAGTCCAGCTTTCCGGGCACGATCTGCAGGTAGATCAGGGTGATCACGAAGTTCACGACGAAGAGCATGAGGAACGTGATGACCACCGACTGGTTCACCGCGTCCCCGACGCCCTTCGGGCCGCCGGAGGGGTTGAGGCCCCGGTAGGACGCAACGACGGCGGCGATGAACCCGAAGATCAGCGCCTTGAGCTCACCGACCCAGAGGTCGGGCAGCTGGGCCAGCGCGGAGAAGCTCGCCAGGTACGCACCCGGCGTCCCGCCCTGCAGCACGACGTTGAAGAAGTAGCCGCCCAGCACGCCGATGACGCTGACCATGCCGTTGAGCAGCAGCGCGACCAGCATCATCGCGAGCGTGCGCGGCACGATCAGCCGCTGCACCGCGGAAACACCGAGCACCTCCATCGCGGCGATCTCCTCGCGGATGGTGCGCGCACCGATATCAGCACAGACGGCGGAGCCGCCCGCGCCCGCCACCAGCAGCGCGGTGACCAGCGGACTGGCCTGCTGCACGGTGGCGAGCACGGAGCCCGCGCCGGTGTAGGACTGCGCGCCCAGCTGGCGGGCGAGCGAACCGAACTGCAGCGAGATGACCGCGCCGAACGGGATCGCCACGAGGGCCGTCGGCAGGATGGTCACGCTCGCGATGAACCACGACTGCTGGATGAACTCCCGCAGCTGGAACGGGCGCTGGAACAGGCCGCGGATGATGTCCAGGCCGAGAGCGAACAGGTTCCCGGTCTCGCGGAGCATGCCGATCCCGGGGATCTTCGCCTGTGTTGCGGGAGAACTCACCGGCCACCTGGCCCGTTGTTCGGCGGCATTCGGTGCGTGCCGGGTCTCGGCGGCTGGCCGCCCGGGATCCGCGCGACCTGGTCGGCGGGCAGCTGGCCGTGGTGCTGGTTCGGGACGCCGTCACCCGGCCGGACGCCCGCCGGGACCTGCTGCTGTTGCTGGGCCTGCGCGACCCGCTGCGGGTGGACGCCGTAGTGGCGCTGCTCCTCCGGCGACAGGGAGGCGATGATGCTCTCCTGCGCGGGCTGCGGCAGCCGGTGCATGATCTCCATGACGCGGTCCTTGCGGCGGACCGCGCCCATCCGCGTCGGCACGCCCGGCGTCGTCTGCATCTGCGGCGGCACCCCGGTGACGTCCTCGACCCCGCCCGCGTGGTGCCCGGCGTCGAACATCGCCTGCTCGGCCGCCATCTGGGCGGAGTCCTTCTCCTCGGACATCCCGATCGGACCCTGCATCTTGCCGTTGAGGAACTGCTTGACGACCGGCTCCTCGCTGGTCAGCAGCACCTCGCGCGGGCCGAACATGACCAGTTCCTTGCGGAAGAGCATGCCCAGGTTGTCCGGCACCGTGCGAGCCAGGTTGATGTTGTGCGTGACGATCAGGAACGTCGCGTCGATCTGCGCGTTGACGTCGAGGAACAGCTGCGAAATGTAGGTGGTGCGGACCGGGTCGAGGCCGGAGTCCGGCTCGTCGACCAGGATGATCTCCGGGTCCAGCACCAGGGCGCGGGCGAGGCCGGCGCGCTTGCGCATCCCGCCGGAGATCTCGCCCGGCAGCTTCTTGTCGGCGCCGTTCAGACCGGTCATGTCGAGCTTCTCGAGGACGATCCGGCGGATTTCCGTCTCGGACTTCTTCGTGTGCTCGCGCAGCGGGAAGGCGACGTTGTCGTAGAGGTTCATCGAGCCGAACAGCGCGCCGTCCTGGAACAGGACGCCGAAGAGCTTCCGGATCTCGTATAGCTTGTGCTCGGAGCAGGTGACGATGTCCACCCCGTTGATCACGCACCGGCCACGGTCGGGCTTGAGCAGCCCGATCATCGACTTGAGGAAGACCGACTTGCCGGTTCCCGACGGACCGAGCATCGCCGACACTTCGCCCGGGGGCAGCGTCAACGTGACGTCCCGCCAGATGGCCTGCTTACCGAAGGACTTGGTCAGGCCTTCGATGACCACCTCGGCACCCATCGCACCTCCAGGAGCTGTTCCGCGTCATTGCGCCCGCTGCCACACCCTTGCCACCCCACGCCGGTGGCGGGTGCGGGCCTGGCGCCCCAAGAACCCGCGTCAACCAGGTGCAACGAGCTGAGTGCGAACAGGTTACTCACCAGTTTTCTTTCCTGGCCAGCCCTGGTTCCATCGTCACCCCGCCGTGATCGGCAACTGCAGGCACGGTAGTCCATTCGGGGCAACGACGCAGATCTCCGGAGCCCCGAACCCGCGATTTAGGGACCCGGGGCTATTCGGACACAGCCCCTAGGGACTGAGCGGATCCCCGCAGGTCCGCGGCCACCGAGCACGAGGAAAGGGCGGGCACCCGAGTGGGTGCCCGCCCTTTTCGCGAGGTGGTGCGAGGCGCTCACGCGCCCGGAATCACTTGATGGAGATCTTGGCGCCCGCGGCCTCGAGCTTCTCCTTGGCGGCCTCGGCGGCCTCCTTGTCGACCTTCTCCAGGAGGGCCTTGGGAGCGGCCTCGACCAGCTCCTTGGCCTCCTTCAGGCCCAGGCCCGAGACGACCTCGCGGACGACCTTGATGACCTGGATCTTCTTGTCGCCGGCGCCCTCGAGGACGACGTCGAACTCGTCCTGCTCCTCGACGGCGGCCGGGGCGGCACCGGCGGGGCCGGCGGCGGCGACGGCGACCGGCGCGGCGGCGGTGACGTCGAAGGTCTCCTCGAACTCCTTCACGAACTCGGACAGCTCGAGGAGGGTCAGCTCCTTGAAGGCGTCGATCAGCTCGGCGGTGCTCAGCTTCGCCATGATGGCTTCCTCTCAGAAAAACGAACTAGACGTTCGGGGTGGGGGTGGTTCAGCTCTCGGCGGGTGCTTCGGCTGCTTCGGTACCGGTGGCGTTGCGCTGCTTCTCCTCCAGCGCGGCAGCCAGGCGGGCGACCTGGGACGCCGGCGCCTGGAACAGCGCGGCGGCCTGGGACAGCTTCGCCTTGAACGCGCCCGCCGCCTTGGCGAGCAGGACCTCACGGCTGTCGAGATCGGCGATCCGGTTGATCTCGTCCACGGACAGCGCTTTGCCGTCCATGTAGCCGCCCTTGATCACAAGCGCGTTGTTGTCCTTCGCGAAGTCGCGAAGCGCCTTGGCGGCGTCGACAGCCTCACCCTCGACGAAGGCGATGGCGGTCGCGCCGACGAACAGGTCCTCGAGCCCCGTGACGCCCGCATCTTCCGCGGCACGCTTGACGAGGGTGTTCTTCGCGACCCGGTACTTGGCACTGGTGCCGAGAGCGCGGCGCAGCTGGGACAGCTGGGACACGGAGAGGCCGGTGTACTGGGTAACGACGGTGGCCGAGCTGGTGCGGAAGCTCTCCGCGATCTCGGCGACGGCCGCCACCTTGTCGGGCTTCGCCATGGTCGCCTCCTCTCTTGGCTAGTGTTTCCACTGGCTGCGAAGGAGTCCCCCGAAACGACGAAACGCCCTCGCGCAAGCAGGCGCGGGGCGTCGTACGGCACACGTGGTGCCGAGCCTCGTTCCTCCTGCGCGGGCCGCCCGGCGAGTGCGGGACCTTCGTTCCCCTAGCGGGGAACACCAGCGGTCTTCGGTAGAACTTCCTCAAGAGTACCTTGTCAAGTCGGCAACCCTTCTCCACCCCCCACGTTCGCGGCGGCGTGGGGCATCATGGTCACGTGGCGGAGCAGCGCGATGACGGAAAGCCGGGCTCGGACATCGAACCGGCGGGCTCCAACCTGCCCGGTTCGCAGCCACCGATGGACCCGGCGCAGCTGGAGCAGTTCCGCCAGTTCCAGCAGTTCCAGGACTACCTGCGCTTCACGCAGTCCCAGCAGGGCAACCAGCCGGCCCCCGCTCCGGACGCCGGGATGGTCCAGGCGCCCCCTTCCCAACCGGCCACGCAACAGAGCGGCCAGCCCCCGGCGATCCCCCCGGGCTACCAGCTGGTCCCGGCCGAGCGCCGCCGGGCACCGCGCTGGCTGAGCTGGCTGGGCAAGAAGGTGATCGCGTGGGTCCTGGCGATCGTGATCCTCGGCGTGGCCGGCACGTGGCTGTACAACCACTTCTTCCCCAGCGACGCGGGCAAGACGTCCGCCCAGCTGGCCCAGGAAGGCGGCGGGAAGTACCAGACCAACCACATCCTGTCGACCAGCCCGTACGAAGCCGTGCGCGAAGTCTACGACGCCATCGCGCAGAACCTCGTCCCGCAGGCGTGCGGGCGGATGGACGAGCCCATCCAGCAGAAGTTCGCCCAGGACCTCGGCTACGCCGACTGCCAGGTCGCGGTCCACGAGCTGAACCGCAAGGTCACCAACAAGAACAAGTACGCCGAGTCGATGCCCTCGAGCGTCTCGGAGCCCTACCCGGGTGACCGGTTCACGATCAGCTCGTGCCAGTTCGGCATCGAGGGCGGCCCCGCGCTCGGCGCGTTCACCGTGGCGAAGGTGCCGAAGGGGCAGTGGCTGATCGTCGAGCACACCAACGAACCCACGCCCTGCCCCGCGGCGCCGCCGACCAGTTGACTCAGCGGGGGTGCGGCGCCGTCAGGAACGTCACCAGCGCCTCCGAGAACGCCGGTGACATCACCGCCGTCATGTGGTCGCCCGGGATCCGGACCAACCGGGCCCCCGCGATCGCCGCCGCGAGACGCTCGGGCTCCGCCGCCAGCAGGTCCTGGTCGCCTGCCAGCACCAACGTCGGGACGCCGATCGCCGACAGGTTCAAGCTCCCCTCCTGCGAAGCCAGCGCCACCGCCGCCAGCGCCTGGCGGTCACCGCCCGTTGCGTCGGCCAGCAGGCGGAACGGCACCCCCGAGGGCGGCACCGTGGAAGGGTCTTCGGCCAGCAAAGCCGAGGCGATCTCCGCCGGCTTCACCACCCGCAGGTCGACGCCGCCGAAGTCGACGATGCCTGCGCCCACGCCGCCCGTGGCCAGGCAGCGGATGCGCTTGTCCGCCGCCGTCGCGGTCAGGGCGATGATCGCGCCCATCGAATAGCCGACCAGGGAGACCTCGTCCAGGGCCAGCTCGTCGAGCAGCGCGGAGATGTCGCGGGCCATGCTGTCGCCCGTGTAGCGGCACTCGTCGTGGGGCTTCTCCGAACGGCCGTGGCCGCGGGCGTCCAGGGAGAGCACCGTCAGGCCGGCCGACCGCAGGGCCGCGACGACGCCGGTCGAGATCCAGTTCGCGTTCGTGTCGGCCGCGAAGCCGTGTTGCAGCAGTACCGGGCGGTGGGCGGCGTCGCCCTCCCACACGGTGTAGTTCAACCGGAGGCCGTCGAACGACGCGAAAGTCGGCATGACCTCCATGAGACACGAAGAAAGGGCGCCCCCGCAGCAAGCGGGGACGCCCTTTCCGGTGATGTCCGACTCAGACGTTCGCGTCCTCGGAGAGGAGGTTGCGGGTCCGCAGCGGGTCGACCGGGATGCCCGGGCCCATCGTGGTGGTGAAGGTGACCTTCTTCAGGTAGCGGCCCTTCGCCGACGACGGCTTGGCGCGGAGGATCTCGTCCAGCGCCGCCGCGTAGTTCTCGACCAGCTTCTCCGTGTCGAAGGAAGCCTTGCCGATCACCAGGTGCAGGTTGGCCTGCTTGTCGACGCGGAAGTTGATCTTACCGCCCTTGATGTCCTTCACGGCCTTCTCGACCGCGGGGGTCACCGTGCCGGTCTTCGGGTTCGGCATCAGGCCACGCGGGCCGAGGATGCGGGCGATGCGACCCACCTTGGCCATCTGGTCCGGCGTCGCGATCGCGGCGTCGAAGTCGAGCCAGCCACCCTGGATGCGCTCGATCAGCTCGTCGGTGCCGACCGCGTCCGCACCGGCGGCTTCGGCCTCGGCGGCCTTGTCGCCGACGGCGAAGACGATGACGCGGGCGGTCTTACCGGTGCCGTGCGGCAGGTTCACGGTGCCGCGGACCATCTGGTCGGCCTTGCGCGGGTCCACCCCGAGACGCATCGCGACCTCGACGGTCGCGTCCATCTTGGTCTTGGAGGTTTCCTTCGCCAGCTTCGCGGCGTCGAGCGGCGCGTACAGGCGCGCCTTGTCGATCAGCTCCGCAGCCTGGCGGTAAGCCTTGCTGTGCTTGGTCATGCTTCTGTCCTTAACTTCGAAAACGGATCAGTGTGGTAGGAGCCAGCACTCGGCTCTCCCACGGGCAAAGCTGCAGACGTCAGGCGTCGACGACCGTGATGCCCATCGACCGGGCAGTACCGGCGATGATCTTCGCCGCCTGGTCGATGTCGTGCGCGTTGAGGTCGGTCTCCTTGGTCTTGGCGATCTCGCGGACCTGGTCCCAGGTGACCTTGGCGACCTTGGTCTTGTGCGGCTCGCCGGAGCCCTTCTCCACGCCCGCGGCCTTCAGCAGCAGCTTGGCGGCCGGCGGCGTCTTCAGCTTGAAGTCGAACGACCGGTCTTCGTACACGGAGATCTCGACCGGGACGACGTCCCCGCGCTGCGACTCGGTCGCGGCGTTGTAGGCCTTGCAGAACTCCATGATGTTGACGCCGTGCTGACCCAGGGCCGGGCCGACCGGCGGCGCGGGGTTGGCCGCACCCGCCTTGATCTGCAGCTTGATGATCGCCGCAAGCTTCTTCTTCTTGGGTGGCATTTCTTTTCCTGTCCTGTACTACGTTCCCCGCGTACCTGCCGTGGACGTGGGGACTGCGGCCGAGCGAGCGGCCGTCAGATCTTGGAGACCTGGGTGAACGACAGCTCGACCGGGGTCTCCCGGCCGAAGATCGACACCAGGACCTTCAGCTTCTGCCCGTCGACGTTGACCTCGGAGATCGTCGCCGGCAGCGTGGCGAACGGGCCGTCCATGACCGTGACCGACTCGCCGATCTCGAAGTCGACCTCGACGGCCGGGCCGCCGAGCGGGGCCGCCGTCGTGGCGGACTCGCCCTTGCCGGCCTTCGCCGGGGCTTCGCTTTCGACCTTCGGGGCGAGGAACTTCAGCACCTCGTCCACGGTCAGCGGCGACGGCCGCGAGGTGGCGCCGACGAACCCGGTGACGCCCGGCGTGTTGCGCACCGCGCTCCACGAGGCGTCGTTCAGGTCCATCCGGACCAGGATGTAGCCGGGCAGCACCTTGCGCTGCACCTGCTTGCGCTGGCCGTTCTTGATCTCGGTGACCTCTTCGGTCGGGACCTCGATCTGGAAGATGTAGTCCTCGACGTCCAGGGTCTGGGTCCGGGTCTCGAGGTTGGTCTTCACCTTGTTCTCGTACCCGGCGTACGAGTGCACGACGTACCACTCGCCGGGCGCGGCGAGCAGCTCGGCGCGCAGCGTGGCGACCGGGTCGTCGTCCGCCGCGGCGGGCTCGGCCTCGGCATCGTCGGCGGCGGCCTCGGCCACGCCCTCGGTGCTTTCGTCGTCAGCGGAAGCGGCTTCGTCGACCTCGTCGGACACCTCGACGGGCTCGAGGTGCGCGGACTCCTCGTCACCGAGTGCCGCGTGCACCTGCTCGTCGGAAAGCTCGGTCAGGTCGTGACCGGCTGATGTGCCGTTGTCGGAGGTCACGTTCCGTCCTCTCAGTTGATCATTGCCGGGGTCAGGCCGGGACCTGAGCCCCATCGGCGCGCGCCGAGGCGCGTCAGCCGAAGATCTTGCCGATGCCCCATTTGAATGCCAGGTCGAGCACGCTCACCAGGGCCACCATGAACACCACGAAGGCCAGCACGACCGCGGTGTAGGTGACCATCTGCTTGCGGTTGGGCCAGATGACCTTGCGCAGCTCCGCCCACACCTCGCGGATGAAGCGCACCAGCCGCGCGAACACGGAGGCCTTCTTCGCCTTCTGGTCCCGCTTCGGGGTCGGAGCGCCCTTCGCGTCGGGAGCGGTCTTCTCCCCCGACTTCCCGGCGGGCCGCGTCTTGTCGTCCGCACGTGCCGCGGACTTGCCCGCGGGACGAGCGGTCGCACGGCGCTCACGCCGGGCAGCAGCTGTGACGGGACGGGACGGGCTCTCAGGCTTCTGCCCGGTGCCATCCTGCTCCTGCTCGCCGCCGCTGGCGTCGCTGTCGCTCACGACCACTCCTCCGCTCCACCAGTTCCGTTACGCAGGGGTGACAGGACTTGAACCTGCAACCTGCGGTTTTGGAGACCGCTGCTCTGCCAATTGAGCTACACCCCTGTGGAGCACCGATTGCTCGGAGCCCCGGAGGACGCATTCCAGCGTCCCCACCATCCAGGCGGGGATGACCGTAGTGCGTTCCAAGTCCCGAAGTCTACGGCAAGCCTCACGAGAGCCCGCAACCGCGCCCCCCGATCGACCGCCGCACCTCGGCGGGCCTGCGGGAAACTCCCCGCCGGCCACCTGATCATGCCAGGATGTCCGCCATGACGAGGACCCCGGGCACCGACGCCCCGCCGTCCGGCCGTGGACCGGTGAGCGGGATGCGGCTCGGGCTGGCGCTCCCCCAGTACGGCACCCTCGCCGACCCCGCCGCCGTCGCGCGCTTCGCGACCGCCGCCGAGGGCCTGGGTTTCGGGTCCCTCTGGGTCGGCGACCGGATCCTGACGCCGCACGCGCCCTCGGACCTCTACCCGGGTGGCGGGACGCCGGAGCACCCGTACCCGAAGGAGTTCGAGACCTTCGCGGACCCGTTCACGACGCTCGCCACCGCGGCCGCGGTGACCCGCACGGCCCGCCTCGGGATGAGCGCCCTGACCGGCCCGGTCTATTCCCCGGTGCTGCTCGCCCGCACCCTGACCTCGCTCGACCTGGCCAGCGGCGGACGGCTGGACGTCGGCCTGGGGCTCGGCTGGCTGCGCGAGGAGTACTTCGCGACCGGTGTGCCGTGGGAGGGCCGCGGCAAGCGCCTCGAAGCCGTCCTCGACGCGCTCGAGGCGCTGTGGACCGGCGACCCGGTGGCGCACGAGGGCCCGCAGTGGCGGATCGCGCCGTCGACGGTCGGGCTGCGGCCGGCACAGGACCCGCGGCCGCCGGTGCTGCTCGGCGGGTTCTCCCCGCCCGCACTGGCCCGGGTGGGCCGCCGGGCGGACGGCTGGCTGGCGAGCTGGATGCCGAAGCAGTACCTGAGCGGCCTCTGGTCGGTCGCGCTCGAAGCGGCGGAGAAGGCCGGCCGCGACCCCGGCACCCTGCGGCGGGTCCTGCGGATCAACCCGCGCGCGGGCACCGGGGTCGAGTCGGTCGCGGACGTCGCGCCCTGCCTGGACGCGGCCCGCGAGCTGGGCATCACCGAGACGCTGGTCGACCTGCACTACGTCGCGAAGGACGTCGACCACGCCCTGGAGCTGGCGGCCGAACTGACCGCCTGAGGCGTCAGCTCTCGCTGTCGGCGAGGGTCGCGAGCGCCTGCGCCTTCGCGGCGTACTTCCACTTCGCGAGGTCACGGATCGTCTTGATCTTCAGCTCGGCGAGCAGTTCGTCGTGCTTCGGCGTGAGTCCTTCGAGCGCGGACGGCGGCGCGTCCAGCAGCTCCTTGATCGTCTTGTCCTCGTAGGCCTTGTCGACGAGCTTGTTCAAGTTCAGGCTCACTGCGCTTCTGCCCTTCTCGAGACGTCGAATCGAACGCGCCCACCCTCGCCGTGATCCCGCGCTCCCGCAACCGTCGCTCACCCACACAGGGTCGCCCAGCTAAAACCAGTTAGTTCTAGTACAGTTAGAACTATGCTCGTGCGGATCGACCCCAGCTCGACCGTCCCGCTCTTCGAACAGGTGGCGGCGTCGCTGCGGCGCGCCCTCGCGGACGGCCACCCGGCGCCCGGCGAGCAGCTGCCGCCCGCCCGCGAGCTGGCCGCGTCGCTGGAGATCAACGTCCACACCGTGCTGCGGGCGTACGCGGCGCTTCGCGACGAAGGCCTCATCGACCTGCGGCGACGCCGGGGCGCCGTCGTGATCGGCGGGGCTTCGGCGCGGGCGCGCCTGGCCGAACTGGCCGGCGAACTGGCCGGCGAGGCGAAACGCGCGGGCGTCGGGTTCGAGGAGCTCACCGGGATCCTGAAGGAGAAGTACTCATGACCAAGCTGATCCGGGTCCTGACCGCGACCGCCGTGCTGCCGGGCGCGGTGCTGGTCACCGCCGGGCTCCTCGCGAACGCGTGGGCCGGCCGACTGCCCGACCCCGTCGCGACGCACTGGAACGACGGGCCGGACGGCGCCACCCCGCGCGGGCTGTTCGTCGCCGTGTGCCTGGCGCTCGGCGCGGTCGCGACAGCGATCCTCACGGCGACGGCCGTCGCCGCGCTGCGCCGCGGGCGGCCGGTGCCCCGCGTGACCATCGGGGTGGGCGCCGGGTTCGCCGCACTGGCCCCGGCCACCCTGCTTTCGGTACTGGTGCCCAACCTCGACGTGCCGGACTGGCACGCGGTGCGCAGCGGCGCCGTCGTCGTGCTGTTCCTGGTGGGCGCGGCCGCGCTCGGCATCGTCGCGGCGATCGTCGGCGGCCTGCCCGCGCCGGCCCTCGAAGACAGCGCCGACCGCCCGAGCGTCGGGCTCCGGCCGGGGCAGCGCGCGTACTGGTCGGGCCGGGCGGCGAACCCGGCGATGCTCTGGCTGCTCGCGGTCGTCCCCGGCTCGATCGCCCTCGTGCCCGCCGGGCTCTCGTGGCCGATGGCCGTCTGGTTTGCGCTGGTCGGCGCGCTGGTCGCGGCGGTGACGTACCGGGTGAAGGCGACCGTCGACGCCAAGGGCGTCACGATCCGCTTCGGCCTCCTCGGCTTCCCCTGGCGGCACCTCGAGCTGGCCACCATCCGCGAAGCGACCGTGCGCGAGCTGACGACGTTCGGGGACGGCGGCCTCGGGCTGCGCTTCAACCCGGTGACCGGCACGACGGCGTACAAGGTCCGCGGCGGCCCGGCCATGGCGCTGGCCCTCGAAAGCGGGCGGACGGTGCTGGTCAGCGTGGACGACCCGGCCACCGGCGCGGGCCTGGTGAACGATCTCCGCGCGCGGCACGTCACCCGGATTGACTAGGTGGCCGCCAGTCTTCGTTCGGTAGAAACGAAGTGTGGCGAAGAACAGCGGGGGCGGCTGCCTGGTCGTGGTGCTCGTGGTCGGGCTCTTGGCCTTCGGGTACTACAAGTGGCAACACGGATCTTCGTCGGCGGCGCCGGAAGGTGTCGAAACCGGGGGCGGCAGCGGCCGCTACGTCGCGCTGGGTGACTCGTACACGGCGTCGCCACACACCGGGCAGCAGGTCGGCTTCCCGGGCGGCTGCCTGCGCTCCGACGACAACTACCCGCACCTGGTCTCGGCGGACCTGAAGCCCGCCGAGTTCGCCGACGCCAGCTGCAGTGGCGCGACGACGGCGAACCTGACCGCCGCGCAGAAGACGTCCAACGGCACGAACCCGCCCCAGCTGGACGCGGTCACCGCGAAGACGACGCTGGTGACGCTCGGCATCGGCGGCAACGACGTCGGCTTCCTGCAGCTGGCGTCGTCCTGCGCGACGGCGCACCGGACGGCGTCGCCGTGCAAGGACCGGCTGACCGCGGGCGGGCACGACCAGCTCGCGGCGCAGATCGACGCCACCGCGCCGAAGGTGGGCGCGGTGCTGGACAAGATCCACGGCAAGGCCCCGAAGGCGAAGATCATCGTCGTCGGCTACCCGACCGTCCTCCCGGACGGCGACGGCTGCTGGCCGGTGCTGCCGGTCGGCGCCGGCGACGTCGCCTACTTCCGCGAGGCGCTGGGCAAGCTGAACAAGATGCTCGAGGACCAGGCGGACGCCCACCGGGCGGGGTACGCCGATACGGCGACTCCCGGCAAGGGTCATGACGTCTGCACGGCGTCGGACACGCGCTGGGTGGAGGGTGTGATCCCGTCCCTGCACGCCGCGCCGCTGCATCCCAACGCGCGGGGGGAGCAGGGGATGGCGGATGCCGTGCTGGGCGTTCTGAAGCTGCCTTGGTCGTGACTTCGGCCGTGTTCTGGCCTTAGACGCGCACCAGGGCCTGTGGCTTGCCCAGTACGGTCTTGCCGTCGAACTTGGCCACCAGATCGATCCTCACGGTGCCGTCGTCGTTCAGCGCGCCAACCTTGCCCGAGAACTCCACCAGGGCACCTTCCGGCGTGTTCGGCACCACCACCGGCCTGGTGAAGCGGGCGCTCAGGTCGACCAGGCGAGCCGGGTCGCCCAGCCAGTCCGTCACCACCCGGCCGGCCAGTGCCATCGTCAGCATGCCGTGCGCGATGACGTCCGGGAGGCCGACCTCCTTGGCGAACGCCTCGTTCCAGTGGATCGGGTTGAAGTCCATCGCCGCCCCGGCGTAGCGGACCAGCTGGTCGCGCGTCACCCGGACCTCGATGGCGGGCAGCTCGTCGCCGACGTTCACGCGTCCTCCCCCCGGACCACCAGCTGGGCCCGCGTCGTGGCGATGTGCTCGCCGTCGCCGTCGGTGATCTCCGCGCGCAGGTTGATGAAGTCGTTGCCCGCGCGGGCCATGATCTTGTCGATGTACGTCGTCAGCAGCAGCCGGTCGCCGACGCGCGCCGGGCGGCTGTAGCTGAACTGCTGGTCGCCGTGGACCATCCGCGAGTAGTCGAGCCCGAGTTCCGGGTCGCTGACGATCGCGTTGATGGCGGCCAGGTTGACGATCGTGATGAACGTCGGCGGGGCGATCACGTCCGGGTGCCCGGCGGCGCGGGCCGCCTCGGGGTCGCGGAAGACCGGGTTCTGGTCGCCGATCGCGTCGGCGAACTCCCGGATCTTCTCCCGGCTCACTTCGTAGCTGGTCTGCGGCGGGTAAACCCGCCCGGTGAACGACTCGTCCAAGGGCACCCGAGGAGGCTACCAACAGCAAGAAGCCGCCCTGGTGGTCCAGGGCGGCTTCTCGAAAGCTGGTGAACGCGCTACGCGTCAGCGGGTTTCCTTGTGCATCCGGTGCGTACCGCAGTTCGGGCAGAACTTCTTCATCTCCAGGCGATCCGGGTTGTTGCGCCGGTTCTTCTTGGTGATGTAGTTGCGGTGCTTGCACTCTTCGCACGCCAGCGTGATCTTGGGTCGCACGTCGGTGGCAGCCACAGCGTTTCCTTCTCTCTCAGGTCCCGGGGGCCAGCCCCAGTCGTTACCGCGTAGCGGTGGCCGGACTTGAACCGGCGACACAGCGATTATGAGCCGCTTGCTCTGCCAACTGAGCTACACCGCCCTTACATGACCCAAGCCGCGACACGCAGGCGTGACGCGGCTGAGGTCGTGAGCCCCTTTACGGAATCGAACCGTAGACCTTCTCCTTACCATGGAGACGCTCTGCCGACTGAGCTAAAGGGGCCTGGCCTCTCGCGAGGACTTCGAAAGATTACCAACCCCCGTCACCCAGCCGTGCAACCGGGGTGGCCAAACGACAAAACCTCAGGTCAGCAGCGTAAGCACGGTCTCCGAGTGGCGTCCGGGAGACCGCGCGGTGCGGGCCTGCAGCCACGCCTCCAGGCGATCCTCCGGCAGCGGGCGCGAGATCAGGTACCCCTGGGCGACGTCACAGCCCATCGCCTCGAGCTGGTCGCGCGCCACGTCCTCCTCGACGCCCTCGGCGACCACCGTCAGCCCGAGCGAGTGCCCCAGCTCGACGATCGACCGGACGACCGCGAGGTCGCCGAGGTCGGTGCCCATGCCGAGGACGAAGCTCTTGTCGATCTTGACCTGGTCGACCGGCAGCTGCCGCAGGTAGGCCAGCGACGAGTACCCCGTCCCGAAGTCGTCCACGGCGAGGGTGATGCCCAGCGAGTGCAGCTCGCGCAGGATCGGCAGCGCCTTCTGCGGGTCGGACATCACACCGGACTCGGTCAGCTCGAACGTCAGCAGCTCCGGCGGGATGCCGAAGTGCTCCAGCTCGCGGGCGACCTTGTTCGGGAAGTCCTCGTCGGCGAGGTTGCGCACCGACAGGTTGACCGCCACCGAGATCCGCAGGCCCTCGTCGAGCCACTTGCGGCAGCGCTTCAACGCCTCGCCGAGCACGAACGACGTCAGCACGCCGATCAGGCCGGCCGCCTCGATGGCCGGGACGAACTCGTCCGGGCCGAGCCGCCCGAACTCCGGGTGCACCCAGCGGACCAGCGCCTCGACGCCCTGCACCTGCCGGTTCGGCAGGGTGATCTTCGGCTGGTAGTGCACGCTGACCTGGCCGTCCTCGAGGGACTGCCGGAACTGCGTGACCATCTGGAAGCGGCGCAGGAAGATCTGGCCCATGCTCGGCACGTAGCCGCGGACCTCTTCGCCGCCCTTCGTGGCGCGGACGGCGACGTCGGCGCGCTGCAGCAGGCCTTCGATGTCGACGACGTCGCCGGACTCCTCGGGCGTCGTCGTCGCGTAGCCGATCATCGCGTTCGCCTCGACCGAAAGCCGGTCCACCGGGTACGGCGCGGAAAGCTCCTCGCGCAGCCGTTCCGCCGCCGCGTGGGCGTCCTCGGGCGGGCAGCCGACGAGCAGCGCCGCGAACGACGCGCCTTCGAGGCGGGCGAGCGGGACGTCGGGGCCGAGCGCGTCGCGGATGCGGCGGCCGGCGGCGATCACCATCCGGTCGGCCCAGGCGTAGCCCAAGGCGTCGCTGACCGTCGAGAAGACGTCGAGGTCGATCCGCAGCACCACGGCGTTCGCGAAGTCCCGCAACGGTTCCTTCGCCACCTGCCGGAAGCCCGGCCGGTTGAGGTGCCCGGTGAGCGGGTCGTGGTAGGCGTCGTGGCGCAGGGTCGCGAGCAGCCGCCGGTTGTCCAGCGACGTCGCGAGGTGGCTGGCCATCGTGCCGAGCAGCTGGACGTCGTACTTGCCGAACCCGCGCCAGCGGGACAGCCGGTCGTGCGCTTCGACGACGCCGAGCAGCTGGTTCGCACTGCGCAGCGGCACGACGAGCGCTTCCTGTGCGCCGCGGTCGAGCAGCGCCGCGCGGACGTCGGGGTTGGCCTCGGTGATCCGGAAGTGCCGGACGTGCGCGCCGGGCAGGCGCAGCAGCGGGTCGTCGGCGGCCGGGTCGGCGACCGGCAGGTCGTCGCCGGCGACGACGACCCGCATGGTGTCCTTCGGTTCCAGCCGGAGTCTCAGCACGACGCGGCCGGCGGCGAGCTGGTCCTTGATGCGCTCGGCGATCGTGGCCCATTCGCGGACGTCGACGCCGCCGACGAGCTCGTCGGCGCGGCTGGCCGGGCGCGCCGCGGCCTGCTGGCCGGAGCGGGCGACCATCAGGCTGACGTCCGACAGCGCTTCCATGTCCCGCTGCTCGCGCAGCAGGTCGGAATAGGCCCAGTACAGCGCGGTCAGGCCGAGGAACACGGCCAGCACCAGCGGCCACGCCTTGGGCGTGTTGGAGATGACGAGGTAGCCGGACAAGCCGACCGACGCGTTGACGAAGCCGACGACCAGGATCCGCGCGGTGAGCCGGATGGCGGTGCTCACCCGCATCCGGCGGCGCAGCACGCGGACCGCGGCGAGCGCGAGCAGCGTGCTCACCAGCGGTGCGGTGAGCGTGCCGGCGAGCGCGGCGACCCACGGGATCTCGCTGCCCGCCCCGGCGCCGACGGCGACCTTGACCAGCCCGGCGACCCCGAAGGCGCCGGTGATCTCGAGCAGGAACGCGCCCGCGTTGTAGAGGACGCGGCCGGCGACCTTCCGCGCGAGCAGCGTGCCGATGCCGGCGACCAGGTGCGCGGCCAGCACGACTTCGAACGGTGCGACGAAGAACCCGATGACGAGCGGGATCTCGGTGAAGGAGATGGTCCACGAGATGCCGCTGCGGACGTCGACGTTGATGCCGAGCTGTTCGGCGAGCAGGAACGCGACCGCGAGCACCGGCCCGATCCACAGCAGCCGGCTGTCCCAGTGGAACGGCAGCCACGAGCCGACGGCGAACGCGGCGACGAGCCCGATGCTCAGGACGGCGAAGGTGTACGCGCGGAACCGGCGTTCGTCCGTGCGGGCTTCGGCGGAGACGGGCGGTGTCCCGGAAGCGGCTCCCGGCCCGGGCTTCGCCTGCGCTACGGCGTTGCCGTGGGCGTTGGTGTCCGGCATCCGACCTTCCCTCCCGGCTTGTCCACCGGCGCTGATCCGTGACTTCGGGTGTGGACAAGGGCCATACCGTACCCCGTAGGGCGTACCCGTGTCCCTTTCGAGACAGTAGGAGATCACCCCAGGGTTAACAATGCCTCGATGGCGCTGACCTGCGTGGACCAAGGGGTGAAACATCGGGTGGCGAAAGCAGGGGTGGTCGTCTGCGCACGACGTCCCGCATAGCGCTTCAATGTGCCCATGCACAGCGACGTGATTGCCACCGAACACGCGGCCCGGCTCGCGGCGGTGGACTCCCTGCTCCCCGGTACTTCCCCCTTCGAAGCGGCCGAAAGCGCCGTGGTGCTGGAGGTGGCGACGACCGACTCGGCCGCGGCCGGCCTCGCTTCGCGCATCCAGGTCGACCAGGACGCCCCGAACGCGCCGTGGCGGGCGCTGACCGAGCACCGCCTCGACCTCCAGCTCGCCGGTCCCCACCCGGCGGGAGCCCTCGACGCGCTTCTCACCCGATGGGATGAACATCTGCGCGCGGTCGCCGAGCGCGGCGACACCGAGACCGCGGCGATCGTCCCGCGCGCCAGCCGGGACGCCGCCGGCACGCGGGAAATGCTGCACCACGGCTTCGCGCCGCTGCGCGTGATCGCGGTCCGCCCGGCCGAGCGGATGGTCCCGGCCGGCCCGCGCGGCACGCCCGGCGTCAAGATCCGCCGCGCCGAGCCCGGCGACCTCGAAACCGTCGTCTCACTGGGGCTCGAGCTGCACTCCTTCGACGCGCAGTACGGCACGGTCAACCTGCGCCAGGGCGTCGAGGACATCATGGCCAAGGACCTGGCCGAGCAGCTGGACCGGCCGGAACCGCCGTTGTGGATCGCCGAGCTGTACGGCCGTCCGCTCGGCATGGTGAACGTCCAGCACCCCGGCGAGACCGGCTGGATCAGCGACCGGGTCGCCGCGGACCGCGTCGGCTACCTGTCGTCGCTGGCCGTCGCGAAGGAGGCGCGGTCCTCCGGTGTCGGCACCGCGCTGGCCACCCACGCCCACCACGTCCTGGACGAGGAAGGCGCCGACGTCGTCCTCCTGCACCACGCGGCGGCGAACCCGCTGTCGACGCCGTTCTGGTACGCGCAGGGCTACCGGCCGCTGTGGACGTACTGGCAGCGTCGACCAGCCGTTCGCTGAACCACTGGCGGATTACCCCAGGTCGTTCGTCCTTATAGGCTGGCTGCCGGAGAGCGAGGGGAGCCGGAAAGTGACCGATCAGCGGGATTCGGCGCCGAGAGCGCCCGAAGGCGTCGACACCGAGAAGCCGTCCGCGGCCCGGATCTACGACTGGTACCTGGGCGGCACGCAGAACTGGGCCGTGGACCGCGAGTTCGGCAGGCGTATGGAGCAGCAGTGGCCGCTCGTGCGCCCCGGGTCGAAGCAGAACCGCGAGTTCATGAACCGCGCGGTGCGGGCGGCGCTGCGGGCCGGCATCCGGCAGTTCATCGACCTCGGCTCCGGGGTCCCGACGGCAGGGAACGTGCACGAGGTCGTCGAGGCCGAGCTGCCCGAGGACCACGACGCGACGGTCGTGTACGTCGACTACGAGCCGGTCGCGGTGGCGCACGCGACGCTGATCCTCGAAGAGGAGGCGGCGACGGACTGGGCGGGCATCGTCCAGGCCGACATGCGGGACGCGAAGGCCGTCCTGCGCGCCGAAGAGACGAAGCGGCTGATCGACTTCTCCAAGCCGGTCTGCCTGATGATGATGGCGGTGCTGCACTTCGTCGGACCGGACGACGACCCGGTGGGCCTGCTCAAGGCCTACCGGGACAAGCTCGCGCCGGGCAGCTGGCTGGCGATCTCGCAGATGAGCGAGGGCGACGGCACCGGCAAGTACCTGGACGGGCTGCGCTGGTTCGTCGAGCAGTACCGCAAGACGAGCAACCCCGTCTGGTTGCGCAACCGCGAGGAGATCGAGCCGCTGTTCGGCGACTGGAACCTCCTCGAACCGGGCATCGTGCACCTGCCGGACTGGCGGCCCGACCGCAAGCTCAACGCACTGGAGGCGGAAGCACGCCCGTTCGCCTGGTGCGGCATCGCGGAGAAACCCGGCGCATGAGCCCAAGGAACACAGCGGCGTCAAGCGCCTCCGCCGAGGGTGGTGGGGGCATGGGAGGAGCGCCGACCGCCCCGGCCGGGGTCGACACCGACAAGCCGTCCGCGGCGCGCGTCTACGACTGGTACCTCGGCGGGTCGCACCACTGGGCGGTCGACCGCGAGTTCGGCAGGCGCGTGGAGAAGGTGTGGCCGCTGATCCGGCCGATCTCGCGGCAGAACCGGGCGTTCATGAACCGGGTGGTGTCGGCGGCGATGGACGCCGGCGTCCGCCAGTTCGTCGACCTCGGCTCGGGCGTGCCGACGGCGGGCAACGTGCACGAGATCGTCCGGGACCGGCTGCCCGCCGGTGAGCGGGCGTCGGTGGTCTACGTGGACTACGAGCCGGTGGCGGCCGCGCACTCGCGGCTGATCCTGGAGCGCGAAGGCGCCACGGACTGGGCGGGGCTCGTCGAGCGGGACATCCGCCGCCCGAAGGAGATCTTCGGAGACGACGTCACGCGCGAGCTGATCGACTGGTCGCGGCCGGTGTGCCTGCTGATGATCACGGTCATGCACTTCATCGGCCCGTCGGACGACCCGGACGGCCTGATGGCGACGTACCGGTCGAAGCTCGCGCCGGGCAGCTGGCTGGCGCTGACGCACGGCACGTGCCGGGACGACGCCCCGCCGGACCGCGCGGCCGAGGTTCGCCGCTTCATCGAGGCGTACCAGGCGACGTCGAACCCCGCGTGGCTGCGATCCGCGGACGAGCTGCTCCCGTGGTTCGGCGGCTGGCCGCTGCTCCCGCCGGGGATGACATCGTTGCCGGACTGGCGCCCGGAGACGCCGCCGACGCCGATCGACGCCGAGACGCGCCCCTTCGCGTGGTGTGCCGTCGCGCGTCGCCCAGGCCTCTGAACTGGGCTTTTACTGATCGCTGTGGGCGAACGCACCATCGGAAACAAACCCACCCTTCGGAGAGTTGAGCTAGGCAGACTCAACTACACGAGGAGTGCACATGTCCGACACCCGCCTCCTGCCCGTGCTCCCGCTCGATGACGACGTCGTGCTGCCGGGCATGGTCGTCCCGCTCGACCTGACCGACACCGAGACGCGGGCAGCGGTGGAGTCCGCCCAGGCCAAGACGCCGAGCCAGGCCTCGTTCCCCGGCATCCGGTCGACCGGCGCCACCAAGGCCGAGGTCCTGATCGTCCCGCGCGTCCACGGCGAGTACGCCGAGTTCGGCACCGTCGCGACGGTCGAGCGCATCGGCCGCGTGCCTGGCGGCAAGGCCGCCGTCCTGCTGCGCGGCACGAGCCGCGCGCTCGTCGGCCGGATCGCCGACGGCCCCGGCGCGGCCCGCTGGGTGCACGCCGAGGACGCCACCGAGACCACGGACGACCAGACCGCCAAGCTCGCGGCCGAGTACAAGGCCGTCGTCATCTCGATCCTCCAGCAGCGCGGCGGCTGGCAGCTGATCGACGCCGTCCAGCAGGTCGAGGACGCCTCCGCGATCGCCGACCTGTCCGGCAACGCGCCGTACCTCGACACCGAGCAGAAGCTCGAGCTGCTGACCACGCTCGACGTCAGCGCACGCCTGGAGAAGGCGCTCGAGTGGAGCAAGGCGCACCTCGCCGAGCTCGAGGTCACCGACACCATCCGCAAGGACGTCGCCGAGGGCATGGAGAAGCAGCAGAAGGAGTTCCTGCTGCGCCGCCAGCTCGAGGCCATCCGCAAGGAGCTCGGCGAGCTCGACGGCACCGTCCAGGACGACGACTACCGCGCTCGCGTCGAAGGGGCCGAGCTGCCCGACGCCGTGAAGAAGGCCGCGCTGGCCGAGGTGGACAAGCTGGACCGCACGTCCGAGCAGTCCCCCGAGGGCGGCTGGATCCGCACCTGGCTGGACACCGTCCTGGAGCTGCCCTGGAACGAGCGCACCGAGGACAGCTACGACATCGCCGCCGCGCGCGCCGTGCTCGACGCGGACCACGCGGGCCTCGACGACGTCAAGGAACGCATCATCGAGTACTTGGCCGTGCGCAAGCGCCGCACCGAGTCGGGCCTGGGCGCGGTCGGCGGCCGCCGTTCCGGCGCCGTGCTCGCCCTCGCCGGTCCTCCCGGGGTCGGCAAGACGTCGCTGGGTGAGTCCGTCGCGAAGGCCATGGGCCGCAAGTTCGTCCGGGTGGCGCTGGGCGGCATCCGCGACGAGGCGGAGATCCGCGGCCACCGCCGCACCTACGTCGGCGCGCTGCCCGGCCGGATCGTCCGCGCCATCAAGGAAGCCGGCTCGATGAACCCGGTCGTGCTGCTCGACGAGATCGACAAGGTCGGCGCCGACTACCGCGGCGACCCGACCGCGGCGCTGCTCGAAGTGCTGGACCCGGAACAGAACCACACGTTCCGCGACCACTACCTCGAGGTCGAGCTGGACCTGTCCGACGTCGTGTTCCTGGCGACGGCCAACGCGCTGGAGACCATCCCCGGCCCGCTGCTGGACCGCATGGAGCTCGTCACGCTGGACGGCTACACCGAGCACGAGAAGGTCACCATCGCCCGCGACCACCTGCTCCCCCGCGAGCTGGAGCGCGCCGGGCTGGGCGCTTCGGACGTCACGCTGACCGACGCCGCGTTCAGCCGGATCGCCGCCGAGTACACCCGCGAGGCGGGCGTGCGTGCGGCGAACCGCACGATCGCGAAGGTGCTGCGGAAGATCGCGACCAAGGTGGCGCTCGACGAGGTGTCCCTGCCGCTGACGGTGGACGCCCCGGATCTCGACACCTACCTCGGCCGGCCGCGGCACCTGCCCGAGTCGTCGCTGCCCGCGTCGACCCAGCGGACGTCCATCCCGGGCGTCGCGACGGGCCTGGCGGTGACCGGGGCCGGCGGTGACGTCCTCTACATCGAGGCGTCGCTGGCGGACAAGGAGTCCGGCGCGTCCGGGCTGCAGCTGACCGGCCAGCTCGGCGACGTGATGAAGGAGTCCGTCCAGATCGCGCTGTCCTACCTGCGCTCGCACGGCGCGGAGCTGGAACTGCCGGTGGGCGACCTGCGGGAGCGCGGCATCCACGTGCACGTCCCGGCGGGCGCGGTGCCGAAGGACGGGCCGTCGGCGGGCGTCACGATGACGACGGCGCTGGCGTCGCTGCTCTCGGGCCGCGTGGTCCGCGCGGACGTCGCGATGACCGGCGAGGTGTCGCTGACCGGCCGCGTCCTGCCGATCGGCGGCGTGAAGCAGAAGCTGCTGGCGGCGCACCGGGCGGGGATGAAGACGGTGATCATCCCGCAGCGCAACGAGCCGGACCTCGACGACGTCCCGGCCGAGGTGCTGTCCCAGCTCGACGTGCACGCGGTGGCCAATGTCCGCGAGGTCCTCGACCTCGCGCTGACGCCGGCTTCGACGCCGGTTTCCCAGGCGGCGTAACCCCGAACGCCGCCACCCGAAACGGCCGGTTTCCCCCTCGCACGGGGAAACCGGCCGTTCTCTTCGTCAGAGCCGCCGCGCGGCGATCAGGTAGCCGGTGCCGAGCAGGCCCGCGGCGCCGCGGCCGACGGTCGTCTCCGGCCGCCGGTGCCGCCGGTCCAGCCGGTCGAGCGGCGGCACCAGCGCGGTGACGTCGTAGAACAGCGTGTCCTCCGGCTGCAGTCCGGCCCGCCACAGCTCGTGGCGAAGCCGCCTCGGGGTGTACGCCTCGATGCCGGTGCGGCGCGCGCCGTGTCGCCGCGGGAAGCGCAGGGCGTCCTCCAGGCCGCCGAGCACGCGGCGCGCCGGCCAGTAGAGGCCCCATTCGACCAGCCGGTAGGGGCTGAGCGGATTGAGCATGGTGACGATGGCGCGCCCACCCGGGCGCACCACGCGCGCGATTTCGCACAAAGCCGGCGCGACGTCCACGTATTCCAGCACGCCCATCGCGAGCGCGACGTCGAAACTGCGGTCGGCGAACGGCATTTCTTCGATGTCGCCGACGGAAAAACTCGCTTCCTCCCCGGTGTGCCGGCGGGCCGCGTCGATCATCGCGGCGGACCGGTCGCAGCCGGTGACGGTGAAATCCGGGGACCGGCTTTCGAGCACGTGCCGGACCATCTTCCCCGGCCCGCAGCCGACGTCGAGGAGCGCGCCGCCGGGCGAGCCGCGCAACACTTCGTCGACGGCGTACATCCTCGATCGGTGAAATCGGGCGGTGGGCCCCCGGCCGTCATACGCCTCGGCGTAATCGGCCACGAGCCGGGCATCCGCGTACTGGACCCGCACGAGCTCCTCGCGCGGTGGACGTTCGAGCGTCCCGCGAACCGGCATGCGTACCTCCACTGCTCTGCCACTGGGTTCGGCACATGCGGGGTCGGGCCGGGCACGAAAGCCGTTACCGTTTCCCGGGAGAATTTCGAAATGGGGGCGAAAGGGCGAATGAATCTTCCATCACCGGCCAGGAATTGCGGCCGAATTGCGGGTTGCGTAAAGACGCGGTCATGGGGAGCCCTGTGGCTCATGAAAACGGCCCCGCGACCTGGTGGTCGCGGGGCCGTTCCGGTGGGTGGCGGGTGAGGGATTCGAACCCCCGTAGGCGTAAGCCAACTGGTTTACAGCCAGTCCCCTTTGGCCACTCGGGTAACCCGCCAAGGCCGGGCGAACCGGCCGGGGAGAAGCTTACCCAACGGGTTCGAGCGGGGGTCAACCGGGATGCCCGTCCCCCGATGGGGGCTAGGCTGGGTGGCCCCTGACAAGCGAGTACGAGGTGTGAGGACACGTGGCGGATCCCTCTTTCGACGTCGTGAGCAAGGTCGACCGCCAGGAGGTGGACAACGCGCTGAACCAGGCAGGCAAGGAGCTCGGCACGCGGTTCGACTTCCGCGGCACCGGCACGACGATCAACTGGTCGGGCGAGGAGGCGATCGTGATCGAGTCCGAAACCGAAGAGCGCGCCCTGGCCGCGGTCGAGGTGTTCAAGGAGAAGCTGATCAAGCGCAGCATCTCCCTGAAGGCCTTCGAGGCCGGCGAGCCGGCGCTGTCGGGCAAGATCTACAAGGTGTCGGGCAAGATCCTCCAGGGCATCGCCTCCGACAAGGCCAAGCAGATCGCCAAGTTCATCCGCGACGAGGGCCCGAAGGGCGTCCAGGCCCAGATCCAGGGCGACCAGCTGCGGGTGTCGGGCAAGAAGAAGGACCAGCTGCAGGACGTGATCGCCTTGCTGAAGGGCAAGGACTTCGAGATCGCGCTGCAGTTCACCAACTACCGGTGACGCCGCCGCGGGCACCCGGTCGCCGGGTGCCCGCTCAGGACGGCGTGATCGTCCACTTGGCTTCGTAGCCGTCCACCCGCAGGAACGCCGGGCCGACGACCGGGACCGTCGCCGACTGGTCGCCGATCGCGTTGACCAGCAGGTCGCGGACCTTCTCCGAGTGCACCCACAGCGCCACGTTCCCGCGGGTCTTCGCCGTGAACGCCACCGCCTGCACCCCGTCCGGGATCCGGAACACCGCGTCACCGTTGCCGGACGCCGTTGCGCCCGGGGCGGCCACCGGCAAGCTGCGGTAGTCCGCGATCGTCGCCGTCCAAGATGCGTTCGCCAAGACCGTCACCTTCGTCGTCGGGCGGTCGGGTTCCGTGTTCAGCCAGGTCGTGCCCTGGTACCTGCCGATCGCGTTGACCAGGCCGAACTCGCCGCCGTCGGTGCTGATGATCACGTTCGACGAGCACTTGGGGCAGTCGAACGTGAAGAAGCCCAGCTGGTCCGCCGGCCACGTCACCGCGAACTGGCCCTCGCCCTTGCCCGTGTGCGTCTCCGTCGGCACGTCGCGCGGTACCGGGGCCGCCGATGTGGTGGGCGTCGGCACCGAAGCCGATGGCGAAGCGGCGATGATCGTGCCGAAGCCCGTCGCGGGCGCGCAGGCCGTCACCAGCAAGGCCGAGGCCAGCACACAGGCGAGCCGGAAGTTCATCGTTCCCCCTCGGGGCCACCACCGGCCCTCCGGTGATCTTTCGACGCCCTTTGCCGGAACGTTACTGTCACGCCCGGTGATCGATCACCCGGACGGGCAGAGCAAACCCCTCGAACGCGCGAATGGGCCGCGTGACTGTCCACGAAGGACCCCACTCGCGTGCTGTAATCGCGCGGTCACCGCGTGGAGAGGGTCAGGATGCGCCGTTTGCTCGCCTTCGTGCTGTCACTCACCGTGCTCGGCGCGACACTGACCCCGGCGAGCGCGGCCGAGCGCAAGCAGCTCCTGCCCGGCCTCGGCTCGTACGCGCGCCTGGTCCGGCTCGAGCATTCGATCTTGGGGCGCGGAACCATCATCGCGTCACTGACCAGCGAAGACGCCGGGGGCAAGTTCACGCCCATCATGGAGAGCACCGACGAGGGCGAGACGTTCCACCAGATCGGCGCCATCCACGATCCCGACGGCCGGTACGGCATGTGCTGCGGCACGATCTACGAGCTGCCCGAGCGCGTCGGCCGGCTCCGCGCGGGCACGCTGCTCTGGGCCGCCTCGTACCGGCAGGACGCCGGCGCGCAACGCCGTGTCGGGATCAAGGTCTGGGCCAGCAAGGACGGCGGCCGCACCTGGATCTTCCTCTCCGAGGCCGCCCGCTCGCACAACATCGACGGCATCTGGGAGCCCGAGTTCACCGTCGACGCCGGCGGCACGCTCTGGCTCCACTTCGCCGACGAGACGCAGGCCCCGAAGTACGCGCAGGTCCTCAACCGCGTCGCCTCGACCGACGGCCTGACCTGGGGCACCAAGCAGCTCACCCTGGCCATCCCGCCGGACCGGGTCCGGCCGGGCATGCCGATCATCCGCCGGCTGCCCGACGGCCGGTACTACTTCGCCTACGAGATCTGCAACTTCCGCGACCGCTACTGCGACCCGTACTTCAAGATCTCCCCCGACGGCGCCAACTGGGGCAGCCCCACCGACCCCGGCACCCGCGTGAACACCGCGAACGGCAACTACTTCCAGCACGCGCAGACGATCACGCTCTTCCCCGGCGGCCCGAACGGCGTCCGGATCGTCATGGTCGGGCAGATCTACACCAACGCGAAGGGCGACCCACAGCCGAAGAACGGCCAGGTGCTGCTCGCGAACGACGACTTCGGGAGCGGCAACTGGTACGAGCTGCCCGCCCCCGTCCACATCACCGGCGTCTACAACAACTTCTGCCCCAACTACTCCTCGACGCTGCTGCCGGTCGACGACGGCCGGAACGTGCTGGAGATCGCCACCGAGTACAACTCCGGCTGCAAGGCCTACTTCGGCAAGGGACCGGCTTTCTGAGTCCGCCCGGCCCGTAGGGTGGGGCCGACGACGGATTCGAGGAGGCAGTTCATGAAGGGCATCGTGCTGGCCGGAGGCAGCGGGACACGCCTGCACCCGATCACCCAGGCGGTGTCGAAGCAGCTGCTGCCGGTCTACGACAAACCGATGGTCTACTACCCGATCTCGGTGCTGATGCTGGCCGGGATCCGCGAGATCCTGATCATCTCCACCCCCGCCGACCTGCCGATGTTCCGCAAGCTGCTGGGCAACGGCGACCAGTTCGGCGTCTCGTTCTCCTACGCCGAGCAGCCCAGCCCGAACGGCCTGGCCGAGGCCTTCGTCATCGGCGCGGACTTCATCGGCGACGACGACGTGGCGCTCGTGCTCGGCGACAACATCTTCTACGGCCAGGGCTTCTCCGGCCGCCTGCAGCAGGCCGTCCGCGACCTCGACGGCTGCGTCCTGTTCGGCTACCCGGTGAAGGACCCCGAGCGCTACGGCGTCGGCGAGGTCGACGCGGGCGGCAAGCTCGTGTCGATCGAGGAGAAGCCGGCGAAGCCGCGGTCGAACAAGGCGATCACCGGGCTGTACTTCTACGACAACCAGGTCGTCGAGATCGCGCACGGGCTCAAGCCGTCGGCGCGCGGCGAACTCGAGATCACCGACGTCAACCTGACTTACGTGCGCCAGGACCGGGCGTCGCTCGTCGACCTCGGCCGCGGCTTCGCATGGCTCGACACCGGGACGCACGACTCGCTGCTCGAAGCCGGCCAGTTCGTGCAGGTGCTGGAGCACCGCACCGGCGTCCGCATCGCGTGCCTGGAGGAGATCGCGCTGCGGATGGGCTTCATCGACGCCGACGAGTGCTACGCGCTGGGCGAGAAGCTGGCAAAGTCCGGCTACGGCGACTACGTGAAGGCAGTCGCCGTAGCGGCGGGAGCTTCGGCCTAGAACAGCTGCTCGCGCAGCGTCTTACCGGTGTACTCGGTGCGGAACACCCCGCGTTCCTGCAGGAGGGGCACGACCTTTTCGACGAACTCGTCGAGACCCGTCGGAGTCAGGTGCGGCACCAGGACGAACCCGTCGGCGGCGTCGGACTGGACGTACTCGTCGATCGTCGCGGCGACCGTCGGCGGCGTGCCGACGAACTGCTGGCGCGCGGTGACCTCGATCACCAGCTCGCGGATGGAGAGCTTCTTCTCCGCCGCGATCGCCCGCCACTTTCGGGCCAGCGCGAGCTGATCCTTCTCGTGCCGGACGCGGCCCCAGGTCAGCGGCTCGGCGTCCGGGTCGGGGTCGATCTCCGGCAGCGGGCCGTCGACGTCGTAGCCCGACAGGTCGCGGCTCCACACCTGCTCCAGGAACTGGATCGCGGTGGCGGGGCGGACCTGCTGGAGCCGGATCTCGCGCGCGTGTTCCTCGGCTTCGGCGTCGGTGTCGCCGAGGACGAACGTCGCGGCCGGCATGATCAGCAGCTCGCCGTACTCGCGGCCGTACGTGGCCAGGCGCCGCTTGACGTCGTGGAAGAACGCCTGGCCATCTTCGAGGGTGCCGTGCCGGCTGAAGATGACGTCGGCGGCCTTCGCGGCGAACTCCCGGCCTTCGTCGGAGTCGCCGGCCTGGATGACGATCGGCTGTCCCTGCGGGGTGCGCGGGAGCGTGAACTGCCCGTGGATGTCGAACTGCGATCCACTGTGGACGAACTTGCCGGGATCGCGGGCGAAGATGCCGTTCTCCTTGTCCCCCACCAGGGTTCCGGGCTGCCAGCTGTCCCACAGCTCGCGCACGGTGGTCAGGAACTCCTCGGCGCGCGCGTAGCGGTCCTCACGCTTGAGGAAGCCGCCGAGGCGGAAGTTCTGGCCGGTCCACGCGTCCGGCGACGTCACGACGTTCCACGCCGCGCGGCCGCCGGAGAGGTGGTCGATGCTCGCGACCTGGCGGGCGACCTCGTAGGGCTCGTTGAACGTCGAGGACAGCGTCCCGGCCAGGCCGAGGTGCGTGGTGACTCCCGCCAGCGCGGCCAGCACGGTGGTCGTGTTGGGCCGGCCGACGACGTCGGAGTCGAGGATCTTGCCCGCGTGCTCGCGCAGCCGCAGGCCCTCGGCGAGGAAGAGGAAGTCGAACTTGCCGCGCTCGGCGGTGCGGGCGAGGTGCTCGAAGGAGGCGAAGTCGATCTGGCTGCCCGACGCGGGGTCGCTCCACACCGTCGTGTTGTTGACGCCGGGGAAGTGCGCGGCGAGCTTGATCTGCTTGGTCATCTCAGGCTCCCGGGGTGACGGCGTAGGCGTTGACGGCCCGGCCGAGGCCGAGGTGGTCGCGCAGGGTCGCGCCGCGGTAGCCGTCCCGGAACGCGCCGGCCGCGCGCAGCGCCGGGACGACCTCGCCGGCGAGCAGGTCGAGGTCGTCGGGCAGCACGGCAGGCCGCAGGTGGAAGCCGGCGACCCCGGTCTCGGCGGCCCAGCGCGGCAGCTCGGCGGCCAGCTGCGCCGGCGTGCCGACGAACGCCAGGCCGGCGGGCTCGAACGGGATGAGCGCGTCCAGCTCGTGCTGCCGGTCGCGGGCGCCCTGCTCGGTCTCGGCGAGCACGATCGACACCGTGGCCAGCACCTTGGCTCCCGGGAACCGGGCGGCCGCGGCGCGGACCGCGTCGAGGTGGTCCGCCCGCGTGATGACCAGGTCGGCGCCGACGGCGTGCGGAGAGTCGCCGTAGATGGCGGTCACCGGGTGGCCCTGCGGCGGCCGCGGGGTGATCGACGGGCCCTTCACGCTGAAGAAGCGGCCGTCGAAGTCGACGTAGTGCAGCTTCTCCCGGTCGATGAACCGGCCGGACGCGGCGTCGCGGATGATCGCGTCGTCCTCCCAGCTGTCCCAGAGCCGCGTGATGACGTCGAGAACCTCGGCGGTCTCGGCCTCGCCGTCTTCGTCCGAAGGGGCCGGGCGGCGGCCGAAGTGCGCGGCCTCGGCATCCGTCGGGGACGGCACCGCGAGCACGCCGGCGCGGCCGTGGCTCGCGTAGTCCAGCGTCGCGACCGACGTCGAGACGTGGAACGGCTCGGTGTGCGTGGTGGTGACCGTCGGAACCAGGCCGATCCGGCTGGTCGCCGGCGCGATGGCCGACAGCGTGAGCAGCGCGTCGAGCCGTCCCCGGACGACCTCCTCGCCGCCGGACTGCAGCGCCAGAGAGTCGTCGAGGGTGACGAAGTCGAGCGAAGCGGCTTCAGCCAGCCTCGCGTACTTCAGGTAGTGGCCCGAAGTGAACAGCGCGGCGGGCTCGGCCGCGGATACCCGCCAGGCGGCCGGGTGGTACCCGGCCCCGTCGACGGCGACGCCCAGGTGCAGCTCTGCGGAGACCATGCCTACGGAACTGCCGGACCGAAACCGGGATTCCCGCTCCCACGAGCTGGGATCAGATGCTGCGGCGGGCCATCTCTTCGAGGCGGGCGATGCGGTCGGCGATCGGCGGGTGCGTCGAGAACAGCTTGCTCAGGCCCTCGCCGGGGCGGAACGGGTTCGCGATCATCAGGTGCGACTGCGAGACCAGCTGCGGCTCGGCCACCAGCGGCCGCGCCCGCGTCCCGGCCTCCAGCTTCCGCAACGCCGAGGCCAGGCCGAGCGGGTCGCCGGTCAGCTCGGCCCCGGACGCGTCGGCCTGGTATTCCCGCGACCGGCTGACGCCCATCCGGATGACGGCGGCGGCGATCGGGCCGACGAAGATCAGCATCAGGCTGACCAGCGGGCTGCCGTCGCGGTTGTTACCGCCGAAGAAGAGCGCGATGTTCGCGAGCACGCTGATCACGCTGGCCAGCGCACCGGCGACGCACGAGATCAGGATGTCGCGGTTGTAGACGTGGGACAGCTCGTGGCCGAGCACGGCCCGCAGCTCGCGCTCGTCGAGCAGGTCGAGGATGCCGGTGGTGCAGCAGACGGCCGCGTGCCGCGGGCTGCGGCCGGTCGCGAACGCGTTCGGCGCGACCGTCGGGCTCAGGTACAGCTGCGGCATCGGCTGGCGGGCGACGTGCGCGAGCTCGCGCACGATCCGGTACATCGCGGGCTGCTCGACCTCGGAGACCGGCCGGGCGTGCATCGCGCGCAGTGCCAGCTTGTCCGAGTTGAAGTACGCGAACGCGTTCATCCCGAGGGCGATGACCAGGCCGATGACCAGGGCGCCGCGGCCGAACAGGCCGCTGATCGCGATGATGATCGCCGACAGCAGGCCGAGCAGCATCGCCGTCTTGAGTCCGTTCTGGTGCCCGTGCACGCGCTCGCCTCCGTCCGCTCTTCAAGTGGGTTACCCAAAGGAAACAACGCGATCGGGGGACGCGAAGTTCCTTCACGTGATGATCGCGCGGGTTAGGCTCGGCAGGCGAGTTGATCACGAGCGGAGGCGCCGATGCGAGGTCGCCCGATGGGGCGGAGGACCCTGTTCACGCTGGTCACGGCGGGTGTCGGGGCGTTGCTCCGGCCCGGGGTCGCCCAGGCGGAGGACGTCCGGTCGATCGACCTCGGCGGGTCGCCCACCGCGGTCGCCGTGAACCCCGTCACCGGCTTGGCGTACGTCACGGATCCCAAGGCCGGGACGGTCACGGTCATCGACCCGCGCACCGCCGCGGCCGGCGCGGTGATCACCGTCGGCGGCGCCCCCGGTGACGTCGCGGTCGACGCGAAGGCCGGCCGGATCTACGTCGCGAACCCGCCGGCCGGCACCGTCGTGGTGCTGGACGCCCGCACCCACGACCTGGTCAGCGTGATCGGCGCGGGCGCCGGAGCGTCCGCGCTGGCCGTCGACGAAGCGGCCGACCGCGTCTACGCGGCCAGCGGCGGCACCGGCACGCTCGCCGTGCTCGACGGCGTCAGCTGCACGCTCGCCGCGCTGGTGCCGGGCCCGAAGCCGAGCCTCGGCGGGGTCGCGGTCGACCCCGGCCGCAAGCTGGCCTACTGCGCCAGCACCGGCACGGACTCGGTCGAGGTGTTCTCGATCGACAGCGGGCGGTTCGTCGCCAGCGTGCAGGTGGGGGCCCGGCCGACCGCCGTCGCGGTGCACGCCGAGAGCGGCTCGGTGTACGTCGCCAACTCCGGCATCCACCATCTGTCCATTGTGGACGCTGCCACCCGCACCGAGCGCAAGACCGTGCTGCTGCGCAGCGAATCGTCCGCGCTGGCCGTGCACCAGGGCACGAACACGGTGTACACCAACGGCGGCCAGAACGGGCTGAGCCGGATCGACGGCGCGAGCGGGACGCTGACCGGCGAGCTGTCGCTGGGCGTCAACCCCGGTGACGTCGCGGTCGACCAGCGCACGCGCACGGTGTTCGTCACGGATCCCTTGCACGGCAGGGTCTTCCTCGTCCGCGACTTCTGAAGTACGCAGCTGGGGTAGCTCCAGGTATACCGTCGGACTATGAAACTCGGACTGCAGATCCCCGACTTCACCTGGCCGAACGGGGCGTCCGCGCTGGGCGCCGACCTGGCCGCCGTCGTCCGCACCGCCGACACCGCGGGCTTCGACTCCATCGCCGTGATGGACCACTTCTTCCAGATCGGCGGGGTCGGACCCGTCGAAAACGACATGCTCGAGGCGTACACGACCCTCGGCTTCATCGCCGCGCACACCGAGCGCGCCAAGCTGCTGACCGTCGTCACCGGTGTCCTCTACCGGCACCCGGGCCTGCTGGCCAAGGCGATCACGACGCTGGACGTGCTGTCCGGCGACCGCGCGATCCTGGGCATCGGCGCGGGCTGGAACGAGGACGAGTCCCGCGGGCTCGGCTTCCCGTTCCCGCCGGTCGCGGAGCGCTTCGAACTGCTGGAGGAAAACCTCCAGTACGTGCTGCAGATGTGGGCGGACGGAGACGCGCCGTTCAAGAGCAAGCACTTCGACGCGTCCCGGCTGCTGAACGTGCCGCAGGCGTTGTCGGACCCGCGCCCGCCGATCATGATCGGCGGCGGTGGCGAGAAGAAGACGCTGCGGCTGGTCGCCAAGTACGCCGACCAGTGCAACCTCTTCAACGGCCCCGAGCTGGAGCACAAGCTCGACGTCCTCAAGCAGCACTGCGAGAACGAGGGCCGCGACTACGGCTCGATCACCAAGACCGTCTACCACATCCTCGACATCGGCGAGGACGGCTCGAAGTCCGGCGAGCTCCTGAAGGAGCTGGAACGCCTGCACGGCCTCGGCATCGACGTGGCGCTGGGCATGGTCCCGCACGTCCACAACCCGGCGGTGCTGGAGAAGTTCGGCACCGACGTCATCCCGGCGGCCGCGAAGATCGGCTGAAACCACCGGACAAAAAAGAACAATCAATTCCCCGCGGATCCCCTGATATCGTTGCTCCGGTATTTCGGGATCTGCGGGGGTGACCATGACGGAATTGCCGGCTCGACTGAACGTGATCGCTCCGGCCTGTCTGGGCGAGACCCTTTCACCGCACGGGTTCCTGCTGGCCGAGCAGGACATCCGGCTGGTATTCACCGCCGACCTGAACCGCACCCTGCGGGAACACCGGGGCGCCGTGGCGGCGGTGCCCGCTTTCACCGAAGCCGAAGGATCGGTCATCGGTGCGCTCCGGACGGCATTTCCCGATACGGCCGTGCTCGGCGTCGTCGACGACGTGTCCGGGGACCAGACGTACGCCGCGATGCGCGCCGGCGCGCACGGGGTGCTCAACACCCAGCTGCCGCCGTCCCGCGCGGTGACCGTGATCCAGCGCGTCGCCCCGGCCGCGCCGGTTCGCGCCGGTGCCGCACCGGCGTTGAGCGTCCACGACTTCGCGGTGCTGGAGATGGTCGTCGAAGCCCGCTCGACGCGGGAGATGGCGCGGCACTTCTACTGTTCCGAACGGACGATGTACCGGCGGCTGAAGGACATCTACGACCACATCGGGGTGGACGGCCGCCGCGGGCTCCTCGAACTGCTCGCCGCGCGCCGGTCGCACGCCGCCGTGCCGGCGGGGCAGCGGGCGTTCAGCTGAACAGCAGGACGCGGTCCCACGACGGGCCGGGCACCTCGTACCCCGCGAACGGCAGCAGCGCGCAGGCCACCCCGGCCGCACCTTCGACGAGCCCGGCCGAGTCCACGGATGAGCCGGCTTCGTGGTGCCGGAAGAGGAATTCCGCCGTCTCGTCCGCGCAGGCGGCCACCCGCAGGGCGACCCGGCCGGCCACCGCCAGCAGGTCCGGATCGCCGGCCGCCGTGCCGACCCGGAACAGGGCACGCAGCAGACCGGCGTACCCGTGGCAGACGGTCGGGCCGTCGAGGTGCCAGTCGGCCTCGGGGCGCCGTGAAACCGCACGCAGGGACTCGGCCGCGAGCCGCTGCCAGGTCGGTTCACCGAGCACGGACCCGGCCCGGTGCAACGCCACCGCGACGCCGGGAGCGCCGTAGCACCACGCGCTCTTGGCCGGGACCGGTGGTTCTCCCGCCACGCCGGCCCGGGCCGGGAAGTACGGACCGGCGGCGTCTTCGCCGGCGACCTCGCCCAGCCAGCCGGCGATGCGGTACATCGCGTCCCGCTGACCGGGTACCAGGCGCCCGCGTTCCGCGGCGAGCGCGAGGAACGCGAGCACCCCGGCGACGCCGTGGGCCATCCCGGCGTCGGCGGACCCGCCGGGCCACTCGCGCCGGGTTCCCGCGGCCGGCTGCCGGTCCGCCGGCACCCACCAGCCCGGCACCCGGCGGCCACGTACTTCGACCGGGCGCGTCAGCCGGACGAGGGCGTCGAGGGTCGGCCGGATGTCCGCGCCGGCGTCGAGGAGGACCCGGCCGAGCCCGGTGACGCCGTTGACGACGTCGTAGTCGGCGCACGAGACGCCCGGCCCGGGCGCCCGCCGAGTGAGCCGGTGCGCCTGCGCGGCCTCGGCGTACGCGGTCAGCCGCTCCCGCAACCCCCGGTAGCGGCCGGTGCCGGCGGCGCACGTCTGTGCGGCGGCGAGCACCGCGGCCGGGCCCTCGTAGAGCCCGGAGGCCGGTGCCCCGTCCAGCGCGGCGACCGCGCCGGCGAGGTGCCGGTGGGCCACCGGCAGCCACTGCTCGTCAGCCCGGCCCAGCTCACCGAACAGCATCGCGATCCCGGGGTGCCCCCGGAACAACGACGTCGGCCGTGCGGTGACCGGGCCGGCGGTCGCGAGCCGCCGGGCGGTCTCGGTCACGAGCGCGGCGAAGTCCACCGTCACGAGCGGTGGGTGCGGCGGCCGAGGTGGTCGAGGACCGCGCCGCGCGCACAGCCGTGCACCTTCCGCTCCCGCTCGACGGGGCCGCCGAACAGGCGGTTGCACGTCAGGTGCAGCAGGCTCGCGACGATGTCCGCGGCCGCGGCGGTGCAGTCGTCGCCCAGCTCGCGGACGACTTCGCCGTAGTGGCGGACCGCCTCGTCACGCGGGCCGAGCGCGTCGGCCACCAGGCGGCCCTCGGCCGTCGAGCGCAGGCCGGGCCAGCTGCCGGCCGGGTCCACGAGGGACCGCCACCGGCCGCGGTCGGAGACGTACTCCCGGCCCGGGGCCACCGCCGGCAGCCAGTGCGCCGCCGGATCCGCGCAGTCCCCGCCGAACGCGTGGGCCAGCGCCGCCAGCGACACCGCGGCCAATTCGTCCAGCGAAAAGCCCGTGCGCCGCTCGAGGTCCAGCAGCCTCAGCGCGAGCTCGCTGTCGGCGTGGAACACCGCCTCGGCCGCGGGCATCGCCGCCGGCCCGCCGTACCGCTCGAGTTCCGGCTCGTGGCTCGCCACCAGCCAGTCCCCGATCAGCCGCTGGTCCGACCACTCGCCGAGGCGGCCGGCCAGCCGGGGGAACACCGACGGCCACAACGTCGCGGGATCGCCGCGGAACCGCAGCCGCAGCACCGGATCCGGCTCCGCGTAGCGGACGAAGTACCAGCACCCGCCGGCGTCCGCGGCCAGTGCCGGGAGCCGGTCGCGGACGACGTCCGGCTGCGGCGAGAAGACCTTGACGTACAGCCATTCCCCGCCCGGCTGGTACCGGCGGCGAGCCCGCACCGGCCGGGCCGGCGGCGCGGACCGCACCGGCGTCCGGCGGCTCAGCCGGACGACCACCTCCGCGGGCCGGCCGCCCAGCCAGCCACCGGGGTCGAAGGACTCGGTGGCGACCAGCCCGGCGTCCCGGCGCACCTCGTCACGCAGGATCGCCAGGTGCCACGGGTCGGCCAGGTCGAGCGCCAGCCGCTGGTCACGGCTCCGGACCACGACCCGGTCCGGCACCCGCCACGCCGTCCGCCACCGCTCGACCGCGCGGGGCCAGTCGTCCGCCGGCAGCTCGCGCAAGGCGTCCAGGCGCCAGACCGCCGGGCTCAGCACCGTGCGGCGGTAGCGCACGCGCGGCAGGTACGGCCCCGGCAGCGCGCTTCCCCAGTCCCACGGTTCCCACAACCGGGTCCCGGCCAGCCCGGCGTCGTGCAGGAACCGGACGACGTTCGGCGCCTGCTCCTCGAGCCGCAGCATGGTGTGCACGACCGGCAGCAGCGCCGTCCCGGTCGGGACGTGCACGACGGACAACCGGCCGCCGGTCACGCCGACGGCGAGCTCAGCCGGGCCGAGCGCATCCCCGGGCAGGCCGACCGCGATGCGCCGGCCGGTGAAGGCGGGCGTGTTGACGACGTTCGCGCCGCGGCCTTCGCGCGGCTGGTAGGCCAGGGTCACCGGGACCGGTTCGCCGTCCGCCGCGGCCGCGCCGGACCGCAGGGCGGCGTCGAGGCCGGGCAGCAGGCCCGCGAACCGGCCCGCGGTGGCGCCGGGCTGGTACGACCCGTGGCTCGGGGCGGTGACCAGCAGGAACTCTCCCGCGGCGAGGTCCGCGAGGGAGGCCGCGCACAGCTGGAAGCAGTACTCGCCGAACCGGGTGACCTCGGCCGGGTCACCGTCGTCGGCCAGCGCGTCGACGGTCTCGTCGTCGAGCACGATCTCGCGCTCGCCGTCCCGGACCGCCTCGGCCGCGAGCGCCGCCACCCGGCGGTCCCGGTCCGGCCGTTCGAGCGGCGGCTCCGGCGGTGCGGGCCGCGCGGCCGGCCACCGGTAACCCGCCGGCGCCCCGATCCCGGTGGTCTCGTCGAGTGCCTCGAGCAGCGGGACCAGCCGTCCAGTGCCGTACCGCTCGGTGAACCGGGCCTGCCACCCGGCCAGGACGGTCCGCCGCGGCGACATCCGCCACATCGCGGTGACGGCGGCCCCGGCTTCGGCCCGGACGGCCTCGGGCAGCCGCACGCGCAGGCCGTGGCGGGTGTCGACGTGCACGGGATTTTCGTGGGGCCGCACGGACTTCGCGAGAGCGACGACCCGCCGCAGCTCGCCGGCACCCGCGCCGATCGGCCGCGCGTCGTGGGCATCGCGCGCTTCGGCCACGGCGGCGAGGGCCGCGCGCAGCGGCACGACCGCACCGCGGCGTTCGGCCGCGGCCAGGACGGCGAGCACGTGGGCCAGCGGGTCACCGCCGTCCAGCGGCGGCCGCAGCGACGTCACGAGCACGCCCTGGCGCACGAGTTCGGCGAGCAACGCGGCGGCGGTGGCGCCGGGGACCGCGAAGCGGTCACGCAGCGCGGCGACGACGTCCGCCACGGGACGCACCGACCGCGCTTCGGCGAGCACCGCCTCGACCGCCGGGGTGCAGCGCACCGAAACGGCTGCGAGCCGGCCCGCCGAGGGCGTCTCCAGGTGCAGCCGGTCGCCGCGGCGGACGAGCGCGCCGTGTGCCTGGACGTCGAGGTGGGGCAGCAGGCCCGGGTCCGGTTCGGCGGCTTCGACGACCTCGCGCAGCCAGCCGAGGTCGACGCGGGTCCGCGTCCGCGGCGCTTCGTCGTCCGCCACCTTCGGCGTGACGTCGAACCACCCGGCGGACACCCCGGCGAACAGCCCGAAGGGCGTCGGCCGCGTGCGCGCCCGGAGGTCGTACTTGAGCACGGCGAGCGCGGCCCGCCGCAGCTGGGCCGGCTTGCGCCCGGCGAGCCGGTCCGCCCGCGCGTCCGTCAGGACCGCGGCGAGGCTCGGACTGGCGACCTCGATCGCTTCGGCCAGATCGGCCTGGCCGGCGGCGGCCCGCAGGACCGCCCGGCACGTCTCGGGATCCGGTCCGCCGGGTGCGGCCGGGAGCCGCGCGGCCGGCGGCCGCAGCGGGGTGCGCACGACGAAACCGTCGTGCACCCGGAAGATCTCGTCAGCCATTTCCGCCTCCGGGAAACCGGCGGCGGAAAACCGGAGGCGTCCGGTTTTCCGCCGGCCGCGGCGATCAGAAGGACGAGCAGCAGTCGGTGCCGAGCACCCAGACCACGATGTCCGGGTTGAACTCGGCCTGGACGTCGAGGTCGAAGTCGTCCGGGACGACCTGCAGTTCTCCGTTGGCGTTCTGCATGATTCCGCTCCTGTCGGTGAGTGCGAGGGTTTCGATGTCCACCTGGGCCCCGGTGCCTCACCAGTAAATGGGCGGACCCGCCGCCGGAGCAATCGCCGGCGGTCAGGTTGGCAGTGATGGCAGGGTGCGTCAGCCGTCCTTGGCGAACCGGCGGGTCAGGCCCGCGACGGCGATGCCGGCGACGGCCAGGACGATCCCCGTGACCAGCCAGCCGACCAGCGCGAGCACCACGCCGGTGGCCGCGAACAGGGCGAACTCCACCAGGAAGCGGGCCGGTTCCGGCAGCCGGCGGCGGGCTCGCGGGGCGATGAACATGCCCCAGACGGCGGCCGCGGCGAGCGGCAGCAGGACCGCGTCGACGATCGCCAGCGCCACCCCGCCGCCGAGCCGGCTGCCGGCCAGCGCCAGGCCGCCCAGCAGGCCCAGCTCGCTCAGGAAGCGGACGGTCAGCACCACGCCCGCGACCCCGCTCAGGCGGGGAGTCGGCTCCGAAGTCATCGGGCCAGCCTAGGGGCCGCGTCCACTGTGGACGTTACGGGTGCGGACGGCCACGGTGTGTGATCTCGGCCACACGTCACCTGGTCGGCGTGGTGATGTTGCGGTTCCGAATCGGTCCACCAGGCCGCCAGGCCTCGCTGTAACGACGGTCCACCCCTGCTCGACGTGTTTAACGCAGATCGCGACCGCGAGCCAAGGAGCCTGGTAGATGACCACATGTCGACTCTGCGGTTCGACAAAGACGGCCAGCGTGGTGGACCTCGGGGCCACTCCCCCGTGTGAGCGATTCTTGACCGCCGAACAGCTCGACGAGCCGGAGACCACCTTCCCACTCCACCTCAAGGTGTGCACCGACTGCTGGCTCGCCCAGATCCCCCCGCTGATCGACCCGGACGACACCTTCACCGAGTACGCCTACTTCTCGTCCTTCTCGACGTCGTGGGTCGAGCACGCGAAGCGGTACGTCGACGGCGCGGTCGAGCGGCTGGGGCTCGGCGAGAAGTCGTTCGTCGTCGAGGTCGCCAGCAACGACGGCTACCTGCTCAAGCACGTCGTCGGGCACGGCATCCGGTGTCTCGGCGTCGAACCTTCGGTGAACGTCGGGCAGGCGGCGCGCGACGCCGGCGTGCCCACCCTGACGGCGTTCCTCTCCGAGGAGACCGGCCGCCAGGTGCGCGAGGAGCACGGTGCCGCGGATCTGGTGGCCGCGAACAACGTCTACGCGCACATCCCGGACGTCCTCGGCTTCACCAAGGGCCTCCGCGCCCTGGTCGCGGACGACGGCTGGGTCTCCATCGAGGTCCAGCACCTGCTCACGCTGATCGAGAAGAACCAGTACGACACGATCTACCACGAGCACTTCCAGTACTACACGGTCGAATCCGCGCGCCGGGCCCTCGCGACCGGCGGCCTGACGGTCGTCGACGTCGAACTGGTGCCCACGCACGGCGGGTCGATCCGGCTCTGGGCGCGCCCCGACGCGGTCGCGGGCGAGCCCAGCGAGCGGATGACCGACGTCCTGGAGCGCGAGAAGGCGGCCGGGCTGCACGAGCTGTCCGGGTACACCGAGTTCGCCGAGCGCGTCACCCGCGTGCGGCTGGACCTGCTGAAGTTCCTCATCGAGGCGCGGGGCGACGGGAAGACCGTCGTCGGCTACGGCGCCCCGGGCAAGGGCAACACCCTGCTGAACCACTGCGGCATCCGGACGGACCTGCTGCAGTACACGGTCGATCGCAACCCCTACAAGCACGGCCGGTTCACCCCGGGCACGCGGATCCCGGTGCTGCCCCCGGAGCGGATCGAGGCCGATCGGCCCGACTACGTGCTCGTCCTCCCGTGGAACCTCCGGGAGGAACTGACCGAACAGCTTTCGTTCGTGGGCGCGTGGGGCGGAAAGCTCGTGTTCCCCATCCCCCACCTGGAAATCGTCGAGGTGTCGTGAAGTGAAGGTCGTCCTCTTCTGCGGTGGCTACGGGATGCGGATGCGCAACGGCGCGGCCGACGACGTCCCCAAGCCGATGGCGATGGTCGGTCCGAGACCGCTCATCTGGCACGTCATGCGCTACTACGCGCATTTCGGCCACACGGAGTTCATCCTGTGCCTCGGCTACGGCGCGGCGCACATCAAGAACTTCTTCCTGAACTACCAGGAAACCATTTCCAACGACTTCATCCTGCGCAACGGCCAGGCGGAACTGCTCTCGACCGACATCGCCGACTGGACGATCACCTTCGTGCAGACCGGGATCGAATCGCCGATCGGTGAGCGCCTGCGCCGCGTCCGCGACTACCTCGACGGCGACGAGATGTTCCTCGCGAACTACGCCGACGTCCTCTCCGACGTCCCACTGCCCGACATGATCGAGCGGTTCGCCAACACCGACGCGGGCGCGTCGATGATGGTCGTCCCGCCGCAGTCGTCGTTCCACTGCGTGGAGATGAACGAGGGCGGCATGGTCGGCTCGATCACCGCGGTCAGCGAAATGCCGCTCTGGGAGAACGGCGGGTACTTCGTGCTGCGGCAGGAAGTGTTCGACCACATCCCGGAGAACGGCGACCTGGTCGCCGACGGCTGCGGCGAGCTGGCCAAGCGCGGCCGGCTCCTGGCCTACCCGTACCGCGGGTTCTGGAAGCCGACCGACACGGTCAAGGAACGGGCAGCCCTCGACAGCTCCTACACGCACGGCGACCGGCCCTGGGCGCTGTGGGAGCGCCCCGCCGCGAGCATCGCGTGATCGGGCTGCGGCCGGGACGGCTCGGCAGCGTCGTGGCCCTCGGCGCCCATTGCGACGACATCGCGATCGGCGCCGGCGGCACGCTGCTGACGCTGTGCGCGTCGCGGCCGGGCCTGAAGGTCGACGCGCTGGTCCTCTCCGGCGGCGGCACGCCCCGCGAGGACGAGGAGCGGGCGGCGCTGGCCGGGTTCTGCCCGGGCGCGCAGCTCGACGTCACGGTGCTGAAGCTGCCGGACGGGCGTTTCCCGGCGCACTGGGAAGAGGCCAAGAACGCGCTCGAGGAACTGCGGCGGCGCAGCGACCCGGACGTCATCCTGGCGCCCCGGACCGACGACGCCCACCAGGACCACCGCGGGCTGGCCAAGCTCGTGCCGACGGCGTTCCGCGACCACCTGGCGCTGGGTTACGAGATCGTCAAGTGGGACGGCGACCTCGGAGCGCCTTCGGTGTACCAGCCGCTCGACGACGACGTCGCCGAATCGAAGGTCCGGCTGCTGCAGGAGCACTACGCGTCGCAGCGGCACCGCGGCTGGTACGACCGCGAGGCGTTCCTCGGCCTGGCGCGGATCCGCGGGATCGAAGCGGCCACGAAGTACGCCGAAGCGTTCTTCGTCAAGAAACTCACTCTCGACCTGAAGGGCTGATCCGATGCGGGTGTTGCTGACGGGGCACAAGGGCTACCTGGGGACGGTGATGGCCCCGGTGCTCGCCGCCGCCGGTCACGAGGTCGTCGGCCTCGACTCGGGACTGTTCGAGGACTGCCTGCTCGGCCCGACCCCGGCCGACCCGGCCGGGCACGTCGTCGACCTGCGCGACGTCTCCATCGAGCACGTCACCGGCTTCGACGCGGTGATCCACTTGGCCGCCCTGTCGAACGACCCGCTCGGCTCGCTCGCGCCGGAGCTGACCTACGACATCAACCACCACGCGTCCGTGAAGCTCGCGAAGCTGGCGAAGGAGGCCGGCGTCGGGCGGTACCTCTACGCGTCGACCTGCTCGGTGTACGGCGCGGGCGGCGACAAGCTGGTCGACGAGGACGCGCCGCTGAAGCCGGTGACGCCGTACGCGGAGTCGAAGGTGCGTGTCGAGGCCGACGTCCACGAGCTCGCCGACGACGACTTCACGCCGGTCTACATGCGCAACGCGACCGCGTTCGGCTACTCGCCGCGGCTGCGCGGCGACATCGTGCTGAACAACCTGACCGCGCACGCACACCTGTCCGGCGAGGTGCTGGTGCTCTCCGACGGCACGCCGTGGCGGCCGCTGGTGCACGCCCAGGACATCGCCCGCGCGTTCACGGCGGCGTTGACGGCGCCGAAGGAGGCCGTGCACAACAGGGCTTTCAACATCGGTACCGAGGACAACAACGTCACCGTCGCCGAGATCGCCCAGGAGGTCGTCGAGGCCGTGCCGGGCTCGACGCTGAACATCACCGGCGAGGCGGGCGCCGACCCGCGCTCCTACCGCGTCGACTTCTCGCGCTTCCGCACGGCGATCCCGGGCTTCACCTGCGATTGGTCGGTCAAGGACGGCGCCGTCGAGCTCATCGAGGCCTACCGCAAGTTCGGGCTGACCCGGGAGTCGTTCCAGCAGCTGTTCACCCGGCTCGCCTGGCTGAAGAGCGAGGGCGAAGCCGGCCGCGTCGACGACACCATGCGGCGCAAGTAGTGGGGGGCCCGCAGCTGCGGACGGGGGCGGAGCTGCACGCCCTGGTCGAACGGCTGTACCCGATCTGCCGCAGCATCACCGGCGACGGCGTGCGGCAGACCCTGGACATCATCGGCGAGCACATCGCGCTCGAGCGGCACGAGGTTCCGACCGGCACCCAGGTGCTGGACTGGACCATTCCGCAGGAGTGGAACATCCGGGACGCGTACGTCGCTTCGCCGTCCGGTGAGCGGGTGATCGACTTCCAGGAGTCGAACCTGCACGTCGTCGGGTACAGCGTCCCGGTGTCGCGGCGGATGCCGCTGAGCGAGTTGCGGGAACACCTCCACACGCTGCCCGACCAGCCGTCGTGGGTGCCCTACCGGACCAGCTACTACGCCCCGGCCTGGGGCTTCTGCCTGGCCCAGGAGAAGCTCGACGCGCTGCCCGACGGCGAGTACGACGTCGTCATCGACTCGACCCTGGCCGACGGCTCGCTGACCTACGGAGAGCACGTCGTCCCGGGCCGCGTCACCGACGAGGTCATCGTGTCGTGCCACGTCTGCCACCCGTCGCTGGCCAACGACAACCTGGCCGGCATCGCCGTCGCGATCTCCCTGGCGCAGCAACTGGTTGATCCTTATTACACCTACCGGTTCCTGTTCATGCCGGGAACGATCGGCTCGATCACGTGGCTGGCCCGCAACGCCTCGCGGATCGAGAAGGTCCGGCACGGGCTCGTACTGGCCTGCGCCGGCGACCCAGGACCGTTGACGTACAAGAAGTCCCGTCGCGACGACGCCGAGATCGACCGCGTCGTGCAGCACGTGCTGCGGTCACGCGAACACCGCGTTGTCGACTTCTCGCCGTATGGCTATGACGAGCGCCAGTTCTGCTCGCCGGGCTTCAACCTCGGCGTCGGCTCGCTGACGCGGACCCCGTACGCGGGCTACCCCGAGTACCACACCTCCGCGGACAACCCGAGCTTCGTTTCGCCGGCGGCCATGGAGGACACGCTCGGCGCGCTTCGCGACGCTTTCGGCGTCCTGGACCGCAACCGCCACTACGTCAACCTCAGCCCGTACGGCGAGCCGCAGCTCGGCAAGCGCGGGCTCTACGACTCGCTCGGCGGCCGCAGCGACGCCAAACAGGCCCAGCTGGCGATGCTGTGGGTGCTCAACCTCTCCGACGGCGAGCACAGCCTCCTCGACATCGCCGAGCGGGCCGGACTGCCCTTCGACATCGTCGACGTCGCGGCCCGCGCCCTGCACGACGCCGGCCTGGTCAAGGAGTGAGCGACGTGGCCAACCACCGCCGTGCGCCGCGCTCGATCTTCCGGTCGGGCGCGGTGCGCGCGATGGCCGGACGGCTGAGCTGGGGCCTCGGCGACCAAGCCGTGTCCAGCTTGACCAACTTCGCCGTCGGGCTGTACGTGGCCCGCTCGCTCGGCACGTTCGCGTTCGGCATCTTCAGCCTCGCCTGGGTCACCTACGGCGTGGTGCTGAACGTCTCCCGCGGGCTGGCCACCGACCCGCTGATGGTGCGGTTCAGCGCCGTGCCCGAGGACCGCTGGCGCCTGGGGGTCGCCAGCGCGTCGGGCACCGCCATCGGCGTCGGCTGCGTGACCGGGCTGATCAGCCTGGTCGCCGGGCTGGCCGCGGGCGGCCCGCTCGGCGACGCGTTCGTCGCCCTCGCCATCGTCCTGCCGGGCCTGCTGCTGCAGGACGCCTGGCGGTTCGCGTTCTTCGCGAAGGGCGAAGGCAAAAAGGCGTTCGTCAACGACTGCGTGTGGGGCGCGGCCCTGCTCCCGGCGCTGTACGTCGCCGCCCATGTCCACACGGTGGTCGCGTTCGTGCTGGCCTGGGGCCTGTCCGGCGCGGTCGCGGCCGCGTTCGGCTGGTTCCAGACGGGCATCCTCCCGCACCCGCGGGAGATGGTCGGCTGGCTCCGCACGCAACGCGACCTGAGTGTCCGCTACCTCGTCGAGAACGTCAGCAACAGCGGCGCGTCCCAGCTGCGGGCCTACGGCCTGGGCGCCATCGCCGGCATCACCGCCGTCGGCGCGGTCCGCGGGGCCGAGCAGCTGCTCGGCCCGTTCCTGGCCCTGCTGATGGGACTGTCGCTGGTCACCGTCGCCGAGGGCGCGCGGGTACTCCGCCGGGCCCCGCACCGCCTGAAGCACTTCTGCGTGATCCTCGGGGGCGGGCAGGCCGCCGCCGCGCTGTGCTGGGGCCTCGGCCTGCTGATCCTGCTGCCGGAGAGCGCCGGCCGCTGGGTGATGGGCTCGGTGTGGGACTCGTCGTCCCCGCTGATCCTCCCGGTCACCCTCGCCGTGGTCGGCGCGAGCTTCGCCACGGGTGCGGCGGCCGGCCTGCGTGCCCTCGGTGCCGCGCCGAGGAGCCTGCGGTCGCAGCTGATCGCCTCCCTGTGCTACGTCACGTTCGGCATCACCGGCGCCTTCCTCGGCGGCGCGGCCGGGTCCGCGTGGGGCGTCGCGACCGCGACGCTCAGCGGGTCCGTCGTCTGGTGGTGGCAGCTGCGCATCGGGCTCCGCGAGTACGTGCCGCCGGCCCCGGAAGACGCCGGGGCCAACGAGACCACCATCGTCTTCGCGCCGATCGGGATGAACGAAACCACCGTGGTCTTCGAGCCGATCAAAGAGCCGATCAAGGAATGAGGACTCCATGACCACCGTCCCGCGGCTGAGCCTCGGCCTCCCGGTGTACAACGGCGAGGAGTACCTCGCCGAGTCGCTGGACGCCCTGCTCGGCCAGACCTACGAAGACTTCGAGCTGATCATCTCGGACAACGCCTCCACCGACGGCACCGACGAGATCTGCCGCCGCTACGTCGAGAAGGACTCCCGGATCCGCTACGTCCGGCAGCCGAAGAACATCGGCGCGACGCCGAACCACAACTACGTGTTCGACGTGTCCCGCACCGAGCTCTTCAAGTGGGTCTCCCACGACGACCTCTACGCCCGCGACCTGCTCATGCGGTGCGTCGAGGCGCTCGACGAGCGCCCGGAAGTCATCCTCGCCCACTGCGACCAGGCGATCATCGACGGCGACGGCCGCATCGTCCAGCCGCTCGAGTACACACTGGACACCGCGTCCCCGCACGCCCCGGACCGCTTCCGCAGCGTCCTGTTCGAGCCCGGCGGCGACGACTTCTACGGCGTCATCCGCGCCGACGTCCTCCGCCGCGTCAAGCCGCTCGACAGCTACCACCACGCCGACCGGACGTACTCCGCCGAGATGGCCCTGCACGGTCCGTTCCACCAGGTGCCCGAGCTGCTCTACTTCCGCCGCGACCACCCGGGCCGCGCGGAACGGGCCAACCCGACCATCCGGAGCCGGTGCGCGAATCTGGACCCGCGGCGCGCGAGCCGGCTCCGGAATCCCACCGTCCGCCTGCTCGGCGAGTACGTCTACGGGTTCGCGGACCTGATCCGCCGCGCGCCGATCTCGGCCGCCGACAAGCGCGAGTGCTTCGGGCACCTCGGCGCCTGGCTGACCAACCGGGCGCGGTCCGGCCACGGCGAACGCGTCGAGGACCGCGCGCCGACCGCCTCGGACGTCGCCACGGTCAACACGATCGTGGCCGGCCGGGAAGGCAGGCTCGCGTGAAGCGTGCCCCACGCGTCGGCGTCTTCGGCCTCCTCGGCTCCGGGAACCTCGGCAACGACGGTTCCCTCGAAGCCGTGCTCGGCTACCTGCGCGCCGAATACCCGGACGCCCGGCTCGGTGCCCTGGTCGGCGGCCCGGAGATCGTCCGCGAGCGCTACGGCATCGACGCCACGCCGCTGCACTGGAACCAGTCCGAGTACGAGACGGCGTCCGGCCTGCGCTCGATCGCCCTCAAGGGCTTCGGCAAGCTGGTCGACATCGCGCGCACCGCGGCCTGGGTCCGCAAGCAGGACGTCGTCATCGTGCCCGGCATGGGCGTGCTCGAGGCGACGCTTCCGTTGCGTCCCTGGGGTTTCCCGTATTCGCTCTTCCTCCTGTCCGTCACCGGGCGCCTCTTCGGCACCAAGGTGGCCCTCGTGTGCGTCGGCGCGAACCACATCAGCGCGCGGGCGACCCGGACGCTGGTCCGCTGGGCCGGCCGCCTCGCCGCCTACCGCTCCTACCGCGACGAGATCTCCCGCGACGCGATGCGTGCCATGGGTGTCGACACCAGTGCCGACGGGGTGTACCCGGACCTCGCTTTCGCTCTTCCCACGCCGGAGGGGCCCGGCAAGCCGGGCACCGTCGGCGTCGGCGTGATGGCCTACTACGGCGGCAACGACGACCGCGCCGACGGCGACCGCATCTACCGCCACTACGTGGACACGATGAACCGTTTCGTCGCGTGGCTCGTTGACCAGGACAGACCCGTCCGGCTGTTCATCGGCGACCGGATCGACCGGCAGGTCGTCGACGAGATCATCGAGAAGACCGCTTCCCCGCTGGTGACGGCGGCTACGGCGGAGACCCTGGACGAGCTGATGCACGAGATGGCGGCGGTGGACAGCGTGGTGGCCACGCGCTACCACAACGTGCTCTGCGCCCTGAAGGTCGCGAAACCGACCGTCGCGATCGGGTACGCGCCGAAGAACGACGTGCTGATGGCGGAGCTGGGCCTCGACGGTTTCACCCAGCGGGCGAAGGACGTCGACTACGACCGGCTCGTCGAGCAGTTCACCGAACTGGAGAACCGCTCGGCGGAACTGCGCCAGACGCTCCTGGAACGGAACGAGCTGAACGCGCAGCGGCTCAAGGACCAGTTCGCCGCCCTTTCGGCGGCCCTCTTCGGGGGTGGGCGATGAAGGCCATTCCGGTGCCCGAAATCCAGGGCGCGTACTTGTTCGAACCCACCCCGCACGCCGACGAGCGCGGCTTCTTCAGCCGGACGTTCGACCGTGCCGTCGTCGCATCGGCAGGGATCGACCCGGACGGCTTCGTCCAGGACAGTCTTTCCCGGTCCCGCAAGGGAGTCGTCCGCGGAATGCACCTGCGGGGCGGGGCCGGCGAGGCGAAGCTGGTACGGTGTTCCCACGGCGCGATCTTCGACGTCGTGGTGGATCTCCGACCGGATTCCCCCACGTTCCGACACATCAAGACCTTCGAACTTTCCGGTGAGACGCAGGTTTCCGTGTACATCCCCGCGGGATGCGCGCACGGATTCCAGTCACTCACCGATCCGTCCGACGTTTCGTACCGTATCGATCGGGCCCATGACCCGTCCGAAGACATCACAATTTCGTACAAAGACACAGAATTGGACATTTCGTGGCCACTGTCGGTCACAATGGTCAGTGACCGGGATGAGCGCGCGCCGTCTCTCGGAGAGGCGTTGAAACCAACGAGGTGACCCACATGGGAACGAAGTTGCCCCGCTCGGCGGAGGCGAACGCGCGGCTGCACCGGGTCATCCCCGGGGGTGCGCACACCTACGCCAAGGGCTCGGACCAGTATCCCGAAGGGATGGCTCCGGTCATTTCGCACGGCCTCGGCGGCCACGTCTGGGACGTCGACGGCAACGACTACATCGAGTACGGCGCCGGGCTGAGAGCGGTCAGCCTCGGCCACGCCCACCCGCGGGTCCTGGACGCCGTCCGGAGCGAGCTGGAGAAGGGCAGCAACTTCATCCGCCCGTCGATCATCGAGGCCGAGGCCGCCGAGCGGTTCCTCGAGAACGTGCCGACGGCCGACATGGTGAAGTTCACCAAGAACGGCTCGGACGCCACCACCGCCGCGGTCCGGCTGGCCCGCGCCGCCACCGGGCGCAAGCTCGTCGCCAGGTGCGCCGACCACGCCTTCTTCTCCACCGACGACTGGTTCATCGGCACCACGCCGATGAACGCGGGCATCCCGGACGAGACGACGGACGCGACGGTGTCCTTCCCGTACGGCGACCTGCAGGCCACGGAGGAGCTGCTGCAGCGCCACGATGGCCAGATCGCGTGCATGATCCTGGAGGCGGCCGCCGCGGTGGAGCCGCCACCGGGGTACCTGCAAGGCCTGCGCGACCTCGCCACTCGCCACGGCGTCGTGCTGATCTTCGACGAGATGATCACCGGCTTCCGCTGGTCCGCCCACGGCGCCCAGGGGCTCTACGGCGTCACGCCGGACCTCTCGACCTTCGGCAAGGCGCTCGGCAACGGCTTCGCCGTCTCCGCGCTCGCGGGCAAGCGGGAGCTGATGGAGCTCGGCGGGCTCCAGACCGACCGGGAGCGGGTGTTCCTGCTCTCGACCACCCACGGCGCCGAGACCCACTCGCTCGCCGCCGCCATCGCGGTGATGGACGTCTACCGCGACGAGGACGTCATCGCCCGGCTGCACACCCTCGGCGACCGGCTCGCCACCGGCGTCCGCGAAGTGACGGCCGGGATCGGCGTCGAGGACCACGTCGTCGTCCGCGGCCGGTCCAGCAACCTGGTGTTCGCCACCCTCGACGAGGACCTCAAGCCGTCGCAGCCGTACCGGACGCTGTTCCTGCGCGAGCTGGTCGGCGGTGGTGTGCTCGGACCGTCCTTCGTGGTCAGTGCCGCGCTCACCGAGGCGGACATCGACAAGACCGTCGACGTGGTCGCCCAGGCCTGCACGGTGTACCGCAAGGCCCTCGACGCCAACGACCCGGCGCCGTGGATGGGCGGCCGTCCGGTGCGGCCGGTGTTCCGCAAGTTCGCCTGACCTCGCTTCGGCGCGGCCCGGCCGGGTGACTCGCCCCGGCCGGCCTTCGCCGCCGGTCGCGATTTCCCAAGCCGGCGCGCCGGATTCACTCCTTGGGTCCGATGAGGACACTTGAGGGTGACTGCTTTCCGGTCCGTTCGTGCGTAACTTCCTGTCATGGGCAGACTTCGTGCGGTTCTCGTCGCCGCTTGCTCGCTCCTGATCGCCGCGGCCTCCCCGGCGCTCGCGCGAGCCACCGACGGGCCCGGGCCGGTGTGCGACCACCAGCCCGCGGAGTACGAGGAAGCGCCTCCCGGGGCCGTCTCCGTCGATCCGGGCGTCGACGGAGACCTCTCGGCCAAGACGGCGGCGAACCCGCCGGGCACGACGTTCTGGCTCCGCCCCGGCACCCACACGCTCGGCACCGACGAGTACGGCCAGGTCGTCCCGAAGGACGGTGACGTGTACCTCGGCGCGCCGGGCGCGGTCGTCGACGGCCGCGGTGTCAACCACGCGGCCTTCACCCAGCGGGCCAAGGACGTCGCGCTCCACGGGCTCACGATCCGCGGGTTCGCCGCGCTCCAGGACCAGGGCGTGGTGAACCACGACTCGGGCGACGGCTGGCTCATCGAGAACACGACCATCGAGGACAACGCGGGCGCGGGCCTGATGGCCGGCGCGCGCCAGATCGTCCGGCACAGCTGCCTGCGGAACAACGGCCAGTACGGGCTCAACGCCTACCAGGCCGGCGACGGGATCACCGGGCTCGTGCTGCAGGGCAACGAGATCACCGGCAACAACACCGGCGACTGGGAGGCCAAGGTGCCGGGCTGCGGGTGCAGCGGCGGCGCCAAGTTCTGGGCCGTGAACGGCGCCGACATCAACGGCAACTGGGTCCACGGCAACCACGGCGCCGGCCTGTGGGCCGACACGGACAACAACGACTTCCTCGTCGAGGACAACCTGTTCGAGGCCAACGACGCCGAGGCGTTGTTCTACGAGACCAGCTACAACCTCGTGCTGCGCGGCAACACGTTCCGCGGCAACACCCTGGTGCAGGGCCGCGCGTTCGCGTCGCGCGGCGACAACTTCCCGGCCGCGACGGTGTACCTGTCGGAGTCGGGCGGCGAGCCGCGTGTGCAGGCGCGGACGTCGGCCGTCGACATCAGCGGGAACACGTTCGAGGACAACTGGGCCGGGATCACGTTGTGGGAGAACGCGGACCGCTTCTGCAACAGCCCGGCGAACACGTCCACGGGCTACTGCACCAAGGTGGCTTCGCAGTCCTCGTGCACGTCGGCCACGATCGCGAGGCCTCCGGCGTACGGCGACTGCCGCTGGAAGACCCAGCGCGTGGAGGTGCACGGGAACACCTTCCGGTTCGACCCCGCCCGGGTCGGCTGCACGAGCCTCTGCGGCCGGATGGCGCTGCTGTCGAACTACGGGACCTTCCCGGACTGGTCGCCCTACAAGGGAACGGTGGTCGAAGAAGCGATCACCTTCCGGCAGGGCAACCGCTGGCACGACAACTCCTATGCCGGGCCGTGGACTTTCGTCGTGCATGACACCTCCAGGACGGTCGACGCTGCGGGCTGGCGGGCGGAGCCCTACTCGCAGGACGCGTGTTCTTCGTTCGACGGTGGGTCCGCCGGCTGTTGATCAGGAGCTTGCCGAGGGGGTCCGACACTTTTCGCCACGATCCGCGTTCTCGGTGGCCGTTTCGCTTGGTATCACAGGGAAAAGTCGCGAACGGAAGATTCCGGACGCGCGCGCTTCACCCGTTTCAGCGATGGCATTCGCACGCGTGTTCGGTACCGTCGAAGACATGCCCGCCATCCCCGCACCCCTCGACCGCGACGCGATCGACGCCGTCCTGTTCGACGCGATGGGCGTCCTCTACTCAGCCGCCGACGACGTCGGCGAGCTGCTCGTGCCGTATCTCCGCAGCCACGGCTGCGTGTTGCTCCGGGACGAAATCGCGCAGCTGTACCAGGAATGCAGTCTCGGCAAGATGTCGTCCGCGGACTTCTGGGCGACGGCCGGAGCGACCGGAGCGTCGGACGAGGAGTACTGCCGGAACCACCGCCTGACCGAGGGCGTGGTCGCGGTGCTCGCCGAACTCGACGCCACCGGAGTGCGGCTCGGCTGCCTGAGCAACGACGTCAGGGAGTGGTCGAAGCTCCTTCGTGAGCGGTTCGGCCTCGGCGAGTACCTGACCGACTGGTTCGTCAGCGGCGACATCGGCGTGCGCAAGCCCGCCCCCGAAGCGTTCACCACGGTCTGCCATCGGCTGGACGTGGTACCGAACCGGATCCTCCTCATCGACGACCGCGCGGAGAACGTCTCGACCGCGCGAGCCGCCGGACTGCAGGCCCTGCGGTACGGCACGGCTCGGTTGTCCACAATGGACCAATTACGCAAGGAGCTCAGACCGCGGTGAAGCGCGCGCTCGGCTCGCCCCGAAGACGTCCCGCCGGCAACCGTCGGTTGCAGAGAACCAGCAGCAGGTCCTGGGCCAGGCCGGTGAGCGGGGTGCCGGTGCCGTACGACCAGTCGAGGTCGTCGGCCCGTAGGCAGACCCCGGTCAGATCGGTACCGAAGTATTTCGTGTGCTTCGGCTTGACCCCGCCCAGGACCACTTCCAGCCGTTCCGACGGCACGCGGCGATCCAGCCCGAGGGCGGTGGTGATGTCGAGGCCGTGGATGACGTCGTGGCTCAGAGCCCCCTCCGGCCCACCACCGGGCGGCTGCCACGGATGGTCGGCGTTGTCCCGCAGCGAGGCCACGAGGGTTTCCCGCGAGAGCGCGGCAGCATCCTTCCGAGCGACGCGATCGGACATCCGGTTGAAGCGGCCGCCGGACTTCACCATCTCGCGCACGAACCGTCCGGTGGAGAACCGGAAGGGCATGGTCACGTGGGCGACGACCTCGGGCACCCGCCAGCCAGCACACAAGGTCGCCGCACCCCAGGCGTCCGGCGTCAGGTCGTCGAGCAGAGCGGCGAGTTCCCGCCGCTCGGCGGCGATCAGGTCTTGGATCATCGTTCTCTCCTTCGCGGGTAGGTGACCCCACCGACGAACGGGAGTAGCCGGGACCGACACCGAGACCGAGCCGAGCCGGACTAGGCCGAGCCGAGCCGGACAAGGCCGGGCCGGGCCGCGATGGGCTGGGCTGAGCCGAGCTGGCCGGACCGGGCCGGAAGGGCCGAGCTGGCCGAGCCGAGCCGGGCCGAGCCGGTAATCGCTTCCTACCCCAACTCACCGACTGGCAGCCGACCGCGCTTCGCGAGCCGAGCGGCAAGCCAGCCACGGGGCGATTTCCCACCCAGCACCGGCACAAGCCCGTCCGCACGCAAACCAGCAGCGAAGCGAAGGCCGGCCTCGGCGTCAAAGGCGTTCGGCCACGCGATCCACCAGCCACCCCGTCGCCGGGACCGCGGCCAGCGCGGCACAGAAGCCGCCCGCCGCGTCCGTCGGGTAGTGGGCTCCCAGGGCCACCTCGGCCCACCCCATCGCCACCGCGGCGACCAGAGCCAGCCCCAAGACCAAGACCACTGCAGCGGCCCGATCGAACGCCAGACGATCAGCCAGTACCAGCCCGATCACCAACGCCAGCGCGGTGGCCATCGCCGTGTGACCGCTCGGATACGAAAGGAACTCGCCATGGATCGTCCGGCCGACGAGCGGCTTCAGAACCGTCGTCACCGCCACCGTCACCACTACGCCGAGCACCGTCAACGCGGCCGCGCGGATGCGGTGGACCAGGAAGCACACCACCGCGATCAGCGCGACCAGGATCGTCGACCCCACCGGCTCGCCGCCGAAGTCGAAGACCAGCGCCACGTACCGCCACGGTGGCTGGACGCCGTCGATCGACGGGAGCACCGCCGCGTCGATGCCCGTCAGGCCCGCGTCGTGGAAGTGGAGGATGCCGAGCGCGACCAGCACCGCCGTCGCCAAGGCGGCCGTCATGGCCAGGGGGGCACGCACCGCGGCCGGCAGGGCCGCGGGCGCCGTCCGGACCTGCTGCCTCACCCGCGCGCCCCGATCGCCGCTTCATATCCGGCGAGCAACCGATCCAGCCCGACCGCCGGGGTGAAGTCCTTCTCGTACCGCACGCGCGCCGCGTCGCCCATCTCGTGGTTGCGGTCGCCGGCTACCTCGCGCAGGCGGTCCGCCAGGGACTCCGCATCATTCGGTGCGTGCAGGAGGCCGGTGACGCCGTCGTCCACCAGCTCGGGAAACGCGCCGTGCGAGGCCGCGACCGTCGGGACGCCCGCAGCCATCGCCTCGACGACCACCAGGCCGAAGGCCTCCAGCCACGTCGACGGCGCCACCACCGCCACGGCATCGGCCGTCAACGCTCGGCACTCCGCCTTGTTCTGCAGGCCGACGTACGAAACGTCGGCCCGGCCGGCCGCCCAGGTCGCGACCTCGTCCTGCATCGGGCCCGTGCCCGCGATGACCAGCGGAATCCCCCGGGTACCGCCGAGGCGGTCCCACGCCCGCATCAGCAGGCCGACCCCCTTCTCCTCGGTGACGCGGCCGAGGAACAGCACGTGCTTGCCGTCGCCGGTGCGGCGGACGCCGGGGTCGGTGACGAAGTTGTGCTTCACCGCCATCCGCTCGCCGGGCATCCCGGCCGACACCAGGAGGTCACGTTGGGCCGCCGAAATGCAGAAGAACCGCGCGATGCCCGTCCACCACCGGCGCCGGTTCGCGGCCATGCTCGCCGCCATCGGGAGCGTCGCCACGCGCGAATCGCGGTAGCAGCCGTGCTTCACCGCCGGCAGGGGCGAGCCGCCGACGCACTCGGTGCAGATGTGGCCGTCGCGGTGGAGGGTGCCGGGCGGGCAGACCATCCCGTAGTTGTGCAGCGTCGCGACCGCGGGCACCCCGGCGTCCGCGCAGGCCGCCACCACCGACGGCGAGAGCAGCGGGAACGTGTTGTGGATGTGCACGACGTCCGGACGCGACGCCCGCAGCCGGGCGGCGAGCTCCTTCCGGACCGCCGGGTTCCACGGCACCGTCAACGGCACTGCGGCCTTGCGGGGCAACGGCATGGCCGAGATGTCGTCGCTGCGGCGTTCGAACAGCGACACCTGGTGCCCGCCCTCGGCGAGCAGCGTCACTTCGGCGTCGACGACGTTGTTCTCGCCGCTCGGCTGCTCTGAGCGATACCGGTTGTGCACCACGAGCACCTTCACGTGCCTGTCCCCTTCGCCGGGATGAATGCCTGTTCGTCGGACTGCGGCACCCCGCGGACCAGCAGCGACGCGGCCACGGCCAGGTGCAGCAGGTACGGCGACGCGTCGCCGAGGCCGGCTTCGGTGTAGGAGGCCGAAATGCAGTAGGTGATCAGGAAGATCGCGCAGGCGCGAGCCAGCGACGGCGGCCGCAGCACGGCCACCACGGCCAACGTGAGGAGGAACCCCGCCACCAGCGTGATCCCGACGAAGCCCTGCTCGTGGTAGATCGCGAGCCAGCTGTTGTCGATCGGGAGGCCGTCGTAGGACTTGTCCGTCAGCCCGACGCCGAAGATGTACTCCGACGTCGTCCGCGGGGCCTCCAGCAGCGCGTCCCACACCTTCGCGCGGCCGGTGAGGCTGGAGAAGTTGTCCGCGCTCTGGCCACGGAGGAACCACGTCTGCAGCGCGCCGGCCAGCACGACGCCGGCGAGCCCGCCGACGCCGACCGTCCACGCGAACACCTTCCGGGCGCGGGCGCTGGTCAGCAGCATCGACAGGATGGCCACGGCCAGCCCGGCGATCAGGCCGAGCGTCGCCGTGCGGGTGTGCGTGAGCATCAGCAACCCGACCGCCGGCACCACGATGAACACCGCGCTGCGCCAGGTCGTGCGGCGCCCGAACCAGAGGAGGAGCGTGAGCCCCGAGATGACCGCCGCGTACTGGCCGATCTGCGGCGGGGTCAGCGGCCAGATCGCGCCCGAAAGCCGGCCGCCGTAGATGTCCGGCATCGCGTTGCCCGGGGAGATCACCAGGCCGATCGCCACCGACGCGAGCACGATGCCGTACGTCCGGATGTGGTAGCGGACGAAGCTGAACCCGCCGTCCCACCAGCGGGTCAGCAACCAGAGCGTGGAGAGGAACACCGTGAGCCGGAAGCACCGGAACAACGCGCCGGCGCCCTCCTTCAGATCGGCGCTGGCCAAGGTGCTGGACACGAGCAGCATCGTCAGGAGGAGCAGGTACGCGCTCGGGCGGATCCGCAGGTGCTTGTTCAGCACCAGCGCGATCACGAACGCGGTCATCAGCGCGCCCATGGTGACGAGCTGGCTGACCGACCGCGGCAGCGGGATGACCGTCTTCGCGCCGGTCGAGCCGAGCGTGTTGAGGATCAGCAGCGCCCACGCCAGGCCCGCCCACTTCGGCGTCGCCGAGGCGGGCTCGGCCGCGGCCTCGCCTCGGATGCCCGCGATGCCGGTGTGCGCCGCCATGTCAGCCCCCGCCCTGTGCGGTGAACGTGCTGCCGGTGTCCTGCGAGTACGGCGAGCCTTCCCATTCGCCGATCTCGACGACGCGGTCGGTCGTGTAGGTGATGAACGTCCACGGGCCGGAGTAGCTGTTGTCGTGCCAGTGGTTGTCCTGCTTGTACGTGATCGCCTCCTGGACGGCGTCGCCCTTGTACGGCGACCAGTCCGGGTAGGTGCCGAAGTTCGACAGCAGGCCCATCCGGCCGCAGGACGCCTGGCAGCCGACCACGGCCGGGTCCAGGACGAACTTGTTGTCGTGGATGTCGACGTGCTGGGTCTTCCAGCGGCAGTCGCTCAGCAGCGGCGCGGTGGTGATCGCCGGGGCGGCGCAGGTCTTCACGTTCGGGACCAGCCGGGTGCAGTCGCCGGAGCTGGTGTTGGCCGGGCTGTTGCAGAAGCGGTCGGCGTTCTCCCACAACGTGATCCCGGACCAGTTGTTCTCCAGGAAGTTGCGCGAGATCTCGAGCTTCGCGGTCCGCGCCTTGATCCGCGGCTCGCCGCCGGACTCGGAGATGTAGATCGCCGGCGTCGGGAAGTTGTCGCCCTTGTCGGCGTACTTGTGGCCGTCGACCCAGTTGTTCTTGCGGATCGTGTTGTCGCGGATGATCGCGTTGTAGCTGATCTCGTAGATGATCGCGGCGCTGTCGTTGTTCTCGATGAGGTTGCCCTCGATGAGGAAGTCGTTGTTGTTCGTGTCGGCCCACAGCCCGGTGCCGTGGTTGTCGTGCACCCAGTTGCCACGCACGTCGGCGCCGTTGACGTCCCAGAACTTGACGCCGCCGGTGCAGCCGCAGCCGTCGATCTTCGCTTCCCAGTCGCCGGTGTTGTTGCCGGCGATCTCGTTGCCCTCGACGACCAGCGCGGTGATCGGCGTGTTGCCCGAGAACGCGTTGATCCCGTACTGGCCGTTGCGGCGCAGGCAGTCGCCGCGCACCTGCTGGCGCGCGCCCGCCATCAGGCCGGCGCCGTCGTTGTCCTGGATGGTCGAGTGCTCGATCAGCCAGCCGTCGCCGGAGTCGTGGTTGACCACGCCTTCGTCGCGGGGCGCGGCGAAGCCCTGGACGGTCAGGTAGGTGAGCTTGACGTTCGTCCCGTGGCCGGTGAACGCGTACTGGTTGATCTTCCGGCCATCGACGACCGCGCCGGGGGCGCCGATGTAGACGTCACCGTCCTCGGGCGACACCTGGTCGTACTTGTCGTCACCGAGGATGTGCTTGCCCGGCTTGAGCCAGAACGTCGTGTGCGGCCCGGCCGCGCGTGTCTTCGTGGCGAGGTCGCCGGGCACGGCCGGGTCGACGACGACCGCGCCCGCCGGGGCCGTCGCCGGGCCGGCCGGCTCCTTGTCGCACACCGCCGCGACCGACCCGCTGGGTGCCGGGGTCGCCTGGGCCGGGCCTTCGGCGTCGGGTCCACTCGAGCACGCCGCGAGCGTGAGGAGGACGCCGAGCAGCGGAGCGGCACGGCGGAGTCGGGAGCGGCGGGCTGTCACGGGCGGGTCCTAACTGAAGCGGAGCAGGGTGGCGAGGTGTCCAGGGGTGCCGGAGCCGACGAGCGTGGTCGAGGGCTCCTTACGGCCGAAGCCCGCGGAGTACCAGCCGAGGGGCGGGTCGATCTCACCGCGGTGAGCCGTCCACGACAACTCGGACGGCAGTTCCATGACCGCGGTGTGCACCGGGGCCATGGAGCCGGTGGCGGTGCCCTGCCAGCGCAGGTGGGCAACGGTCCCCTCGAGCTGGACGGTGACCGCCGGGCCCAGGTGGAACGCCAGGCGCGCGGCCGGGCCGGTGGCGCCGAGCACCTCGTCGACGATCTTCAGCACGTCGCCGTCGAGCTCGACCGTGCGGCGGTGGACCGCGGGCGCGTAGCCGTCGTGGGCCGCCGTCCAGCGGGCGGGGCCGTCGTCGGGGGTGCGCACGTCGAGGACCTTGGTGACCGCGTGCCGCGTCCAGAGGAACGGCCCGCCGGACGCCGACTGGTCGGTCCCGCCCAGTTCGAGCGTGTTGTGGCCGAGCGTGGACCGGAAGTACGACCGCCACCGCGGTTCGCCGTGGTAGCAGAAGGTGCCCGGGTCGGCCAGGATGTCGACGCCGTCGTGGCGGACTTCGACCGACAATGCGTCGGCGTGGGCGTGCGCGGCGATCGAGAGGAAGCCGTGCGGGCCGCCGTCGCAGCGGGCCCAGATCCGGCCCGACCGCAGGATCGTCATGCCCGCGTCCCGCAGGTGCGCGGGACGGCGGCCGGCGCGGACACCGGAAGCCCGCGGCGTGCGCGAAGCGAGAGACGCGAGCAGCGGCGTGCGGACGTCGTCGCCCGGGACCGGCGGCCACCAGTCGAGGCGGCCGAACAGCACCTCGCCGGTCGCCAGCAGCGACGCCCAGCGGTCGGTCTCGAGCCCGTCGACGATCAGGCCGAAGCCGTCGTCGGCGTCGCCCTGCCGCGGCGGCCGCAGCCGGTTGTCCACAATGGACGCCAGCGCGTCGGTCATCCGGCGCAGGACGTCCCACGTCGAGTCCGGCGCCGGCGTGCCCGCGGCGTCGGCCTCGACCGCCGCCGCGAGCCCGAGCTCCAGCACCAGGCCGTGGTACTCGGACGCCAGTTCGGCGTTGAGCCCGGAGGCGAACGTGTTGCGGGCGAGCTGGGCGTCCAGCGACCGCATCGCCTCGGTCCGCCAGCGCGGCGACTCCGGGAACCAGCCGAACGCGCACGCCGCGGCCAGCAGCCCGGCATCCTCGGCGATCACGTGGTTGTTCGCCGACGAGCCGTGGCTGCGCAGGGTCGAGAGCCAGTTCTGGTGGTGCCACAGCTGGAGCTGGAAGTCCGGGTTGTCCTCGAACAGCTCGCCGACCCCGGTCCAGTTGTCGAGCAGGCGGCGCGTCCAGACCCACGACAGCAGCCGGATGCCCAGCTCGATGCCGCTGACCCAGTGCGGCCCCCGCAACGGCGGGTTCTCGGCCCACCACGAGCGCAGGTGCTCGGCCGCGCGCACGGCATAAGCCGAGGACCCCGTCACCGCGTACGCCGCGGCCAGCACGGTCAGGTGCTGGTGCCGCGACGGTTCCCAGATCTGCTTGATGTCCCCGACCGCGTCCTCCGACCGGTACGGCACGTCGAAGGCGTAGCCGTCGGAAGGTGCGCGGCGGCCGGTCTTCGGATCGAGGAACCAGTCCGGCGAGGCCAGGTCCGACCGGACCACGCCGAAGTACTCGGCGCGCCCGGCCATCAGCTCGTCGGCGGTGGCCAGCAGCCGCTTGACGGCGTCGCCGGACACCTTGCCCAGCACGCCCTCCGGCAGCACAGCCGTGAAGCGCGGGTGCGACGGCCAGTCCGGCGGCGTGGGCAGCGCGGTCCGCCACTGCCGCTGGACGACGGCGTGCCGGGCACGGCCGACGACCTCGGCCGGCCCCATCCGGGACAGCCGGCGCAGGTACCAGCCGGGACCCATCATGCCGGCGCCCCTTCCTTCGGCGGCGGCTCGTGCCGGGCCGGTGCCACGCTCACCATGCCGGGGTCCCTGCCTTCGGCGGCCGCTCGTGCCGGGCCGGTGCCACGGTCGTCACGCCTGGACACCCGCCTTCCGCGGCAGCTCGATCCGGACCGGCGCCGCGCTCGACACGCTCGTCTGCGCGGCGAGCGTGGCCAGCGTCGTCGCGGCGAGCGAGGCGATCGAGATCGGCATCGGGCCGCCGGTGCGGACGGCTTCGAGGAACGCGCCGACCTGGGCGGCCTGGCCCTTGTCGCGCCCCTTCGGGATCCGCGAGCTGGCCCACTTCTTGCGCGAGTACACCGACGCGCGCACGAAGTCGTCGAACTTGAGGACCTTGCCGTCGGCGGTGAGGTCGAGGGTTTCCTTCGGGAAGCCGGACGAGCCGGTCTCGGCGTAGGTGATCACCGCTGTCGAGCCGTCCGGGTAGCCGAGCGTCACCTGGACGTCGCCGGTGGCGTACACCGAAACCGGGTCGGCGTCGAGCAGCCAACTCACCGTGTCGATGAAGTGCCCGCCCTCGCCGGCGAAGCGCGAGCCCTCGGTGGCGGTCTGGTTGTACCAGCTGCCGTGGTCGAGGCGGCCGGCGTTGACCAGGTACCGCACGGTCGCTGGACCGACGCGCGGGCCGAACTGGCCGCGGGCCTCGTGCAGCAGCGGCGCGAACCGGCGGTTGAAGCCGACCTGGAGCCGGTCGTTGCCGGACTCCTCGACCGCGTCGAGCACCTTCTGCAACTCGGGAGCGGACAGCGCCAGCGGCTTCTCGACGAACACGGTCTTGCCCGCCAGCAGCGCCTGCCGGGTCAGCTCGGCGTGCGAGCTGTGCCGCGTCACGACGAACACCGCGTCGATCGAGGAGTCGCCGAGGACGTCGTCGATGTCGGTGGACGCGCCGGCGAAGCCGAACTTGCGCCGCGCGTTGGCGCCGGAGAGCGCCGACGTCGTCGCGACGTGCTTGAGCTGGACGTCTTCGCGCTCGGCGAGGTGCGGCAGCAGCATCGACGACGCGTAGTTCCCGGCGCCGATGAAGCCCAGCCGCACGGGCTGCCCGGCGGGCAGCGGCGCGGCCTTGTGCTCGACGAGCACGACGCGGGCGGACGTCACGACCGGCTCGGTCTTGGCGACCGCGTCCGGGTAGCGGAACAGCACCGCGACGGCCTTGAGTTCGCCGTCGTTCAAGGACTTGTACGTCTCGACCGCGGAAGAGAAGTCCGAGACGTGCGTGATCAGCGGCTCGACGTCGAGGCGGTCGCGCGCGATCAGGTCGAGGACGCACTCGAGGTTGCGGCGCTCGGTCCAGCGGACCTGGCCGATCGGGTAGTCGCGGCCTTCGAGTTCGTACGACGGGTCGTAGCGGCCCGGCCCGTACGAACGGGAGAACCGGACGTCCAGTTCCTTCTCGTAGTAGGCGTTCCACGGCAGGTCGAGCTTGCACTTGCCGATGTCGATGACGCGGCCGCGGTCGCGCGACAGCTTCGCGGCCAGCTCCACCGGGTCGTTCGTGTTGCCGCCGGCGGCGAGGTAGGTCTGGTCGACGCCCGCGCCGTGGGTCAGTTCGTCCACGGCGGTGTCGACGATGCCGGACGCCGGGTGCGCACAGGTCAGCGCGCCGAGGCTCTCGGCGAGCTTGCAGCGTTCCGGGTCGGGATCGACGCCGACGACGCGCACGCCGGACGACGTCAGCAGCTGCACGACGAGCTGGCCGATCAGGCCGAGGCCGATGACCAGCGCGACCTCGCCGATCTGCGGCTCGCCGCGGCGGACGCCCTGCATGGCGATCGACCCGACGGTGCCGAACGCCGCGTGCCGCGGGTCGACGCCGGCCGGGACGCGCGAGTAGAGGTTCTTGGGCACCCAGTTCAGCTCGGAGTGCAGTGCGTGCTCGTTGCCCGCGCAAGCCACCAGGTCGCCGACCGTGACATCCGTGATGCCGTCGCCGACCTGCTCGACGATGCCGCAGAGCGAGTAGCCGAGCGGGGTGTAGGAGTCCAATTTGGACGTCACCTTGCGGTAGGTCGCCGAGAGGCCGTTGGTGGCGACGCTCTGCATGACCTTCGCGACCTGGTCCGGGCGGGCCTTCGCCTTGCCCACCAAGGACATGCTCGCCTCGGACACCTTCATCATCTCGGTGCCGGTCGAGATCAGCGAGTACACCGTGCGAACGAGCACCCCGCCCGGCTTGCACGCCGGCTCGGGGACGTCGAGGAGCGCCAGTTCACCGCTCTTGTAGTTCTGGACTACCTGCTTCACTTCGCTCCCGCTCCAGACATCGCGTTCCGGTACCAATACTCAAGAGTCAAGACGTGCCAAAGGTGCTTGCTGCGGTCTTCCTGACCGGCGGCGTCCTCGGCGACCATGCGCTGCAACGCTTCCCGCTGCAGGAAGCCCGATTCGACGAGCACGCCTTCGTTGACGACTTCGCGCACCAGCGGCGCCAGGTCGCGGCTCATCCAGGCCCGCAGCGGCGCGCTGAACAGGCCCTTCGGCCGGTGCACGATCTCGCTGGGCAAGATGTTCAGGGCCGCGTTCTTCAGCGCGACCTTGCCCGCGCGGCCGACGATCTTCTTGTTCCCCGGGATCTTGAACGCCGCGCGCACGACCTCGACGTCGACGAACGGCGTCCGCACCTCGGTGGACGCGGCCATCGTCGACCGGTCGGTGTAGGTCAGGTTCAGTCCCGGCAGGAACATCCGCGAGTCGGCCAGGCACATGCGGTTGACGAAGTCGTCGAGTGCCTGGTCGTGGTAGGTGTCCGCGTGCTCGGCCAGGACGTCGTCGACGACCGGCGCGAGGTCCGGGTTGACCAGCGAAAGCAGCTCCGCGCGGTCGTACATCGTGTAGCTGCGGCGGAACGCTGTTTCCTCGGGCAGGCCCGCGAAGGACAGGAACCGCTTCGCGAACCGCACCGACCGGTACCCACGCTTGGCCGACGCCACCGGCAGCCGGTCCACAATGGACTCCACCGGACGCCGGACCGCGCCGGGAACCTTGTGGTAGCGCACGGCGATCAGGTTCGCGAGGTGCTTGCGGTAACCGGCGAACAGCTCGTCGGCGCCCATCCCGGACAGCATCACCTTGACGCCGGCGTCGCGCGCGGCCGTGCAGATCAGGAACGAGTTGATCGCCGCCGGGTCGCCGATCGGCTCGTCGAGGTGGTAGGTCATCTTCGGCAGCAGGTCGAGCACCTGCGGCGCGATCTCGATCTCGTGCAGGTCGACGCCGAACTTGTCAGCCACAATCCGCGCATAGCGAAGGTCGTCCGGCATGGCCTCGAACTTCGCGTCCTCGGCGCGGAACCCGATGGTGTACGCGGAGATCCCCGGCTGCGAGCGCGCGGCCAGCGCGGTCAGGTAACTGGAGTCCAGGCCACCGGAGAGGAACGTCGCCACCGGGACGTCCGAGATCAGGTGCTTGGCGGTCGACTCGGCGATCACGGAGTGCAGGTCGACCTCGCCGTCGAAGGCCGCGCCCTCCTCGGCGACCTCCCGCAGCGACCAGAACCGGCCGCGGTCGACCTGGCCGTCCGGGCGGCAGCGCAGCCACGTGCCCGGCGGCAGCTTCTCCGCGCCCTGGTAAGCGCACCGGCTGTCCGGCACCCAGTAGTAGAGCAGCGACGCGATCAGCGCCCCGTTGTCGACCTGCAGCGACCCGCCGAGCTCACCGGCGAGGGCCTTGAGTTCCGACGCGAAGACGACCCCGCCGGCCCGCTGCACGAAGAACAGCGGCTTGATGCCCAGCTGGTCGCGCACCAGGAACAGCTCGCCGGTGCCTTCCTCGAACAGCGCGAACGCGAACATCCCGCGCAGCTTGGGCAGGCAGTCGGTGCCCCAGCGCCGCCACGCCTGCAGCAGCACCTCGGTGTCGGACGTCCCGCGGAAGCGCACGCCTGCCGCGGAAAGCTCGGCCCGCAGCTCCGGCGCGTTGTACAGCTCGCCGTTGTAGCTCAGCGCGAGCCCGTCGAGGACCATCGGCTGGGCGCCGGTCTCGGTCAGGTCGACGATCGACAGCCGCCGGTGTCCCAAGTGGACGTCACCGGAGCCGACGGTGTGGTCGTAGCGGCCGGAGCCGTCCGGGCCGCGGTGGGCCAGCGTCTTGGTCAGCCGGTCGGTGAGCGGCCCGCCGTCCGGCCAGAGGTACGTGCCTGCGATGCCGCACATCTCGAGTGGGTCCCCTTCATTCGCGGCGCGGTGGTCAGGAGACCTCCGCGCTCTTTTCGGACTCGAGCTCGGCGTTCAGTTCGCCTTTGTGCGTCGGTTCGCCGTGGTCGCGCTTGAACGGCGTCGGCGGCCGGGGCGGCGGCTTGACCGGGGCGAACTTCTTCGTCGGCGCGTCCAGGTGGTCCGGCACGCTGACCTTGCCCGGTTCCGGGAGCGGCGGCGCGGGCGGCTTGGCGAGCGGCGGCGGGAGGACCGGCCGGACCGGCGCGATCCGCCGGGTCGGCGGTTCGACGACCGCGACGCGCTCGGCGATGCGGGCGGCCAGCTCGTCGATGCGGTCGTCGTTCTCGGTGACCGAAACGCGGTGGACGTGCTGCGTCGATTTCGCGCGGCCGCGCAGGGCCGTGTGCAGGCCGTCCCAGAGGGTGCCGTCGGACTTGTCGCGCGGGTCCGGGTCGACCAGCACCACGCCGACGATCGGGATCTGCTGGTCGGCGAGCTGCCGCGCCACCGTGTGCAGCCACAGCGTGTTCGCGTGCCCGGCCTTGACGACCAGCACGGCCTCCTGGCCGAGGTGCTCCAGGTCCGTCCACGCCGTGCCCGGCGAGACCGTGCCGACGCCGACCCGGCGCTCGTCCGGCTCGGCGTCCGGGTCGCCGGCGCCGACCACGGTGACCTCGCTCTGCGTCTCGGCGGCCAGCTTGCGGACGTCCTCGCCCGGCAGGTCGTCGAGGATGCTCGCCTTGCCGTCGGTGGCGAGTTCGGTGGCGATGTCGAGGGCGAGCGCGGCCGCGACCTTCGGTGCGCCGAGCTCCAGCAAGGACACTCCTGGCCTGTCCTTCTTGATCGCGCGCACCAGCGTCGTCGCGACGCGCCGGCGTTCGGACACCGCGCGGGACCGCTGCCACAGCCGCGCCGGGCCCCGGCGCTTCGACGGCAGCTGGGCGAGCACGGACGCGCCGAGGTGCGTGGAGATCTCGCGCCGCAGCACCGGCCGGTCGCGCGACACCGCGCCGACGGCGGCGATCGCGAGCCCGAGGGCCAGGCCGAGGGCGAAGCCGATGCCGCCGTTGGTCGCGGTGGTCTTGAGGAACGTCTTCGGCAGCGCGCGCGGCGCGTCGACGATCTGGGTGCCCGCCGCGACCTGCGGGCTGCCGATGCCGGCCTGCTGGGCGCGGGAGTCGAAGTCGGAGACCTGCGACGCGAGCGCCGCGCGACGGCCGTAGAGGCCTTCGAGGGTGCTCGCGTTGGCGTTGCGGCCCTTGCCGGTCTCGTCGGCGATCTGGGCGTCGACCTTGGTCAGCTCGTCCTGGGCGTTCTTCCGCTGGTCGAGGATGGCCTTGGACTGCGCGGCCGCGGCCGCTTGGCTGCGTTGCACGTGGTCGGCGATGAACGTGTCGGCCAGCGCCTTCGCCTTCGCCACGGCCTCGGCGTCGCTCTTGGCCTTCACGGTGATCTGCATGACGTTGTTCGTCAGGCCCAGCCCGGCGTAGTTCTTCATGAAGTCTTCGGGCGACTCGGTGCTGCCCAGTTTCTTCAGCGCGCCTTCGGCGATCTGCGTCGTCGACAGCACGGCGACGTCGGTGCGCATCAGCGTGCCGCTGTCGGTCGGCGAGTCGTCCTGGTGGACGACGATCACCTTGGTGACGGCGGTCGGCGCCGCCGGGAGCACGACCGCCACCGCGGCGCCGGCGATCAGCCCGAGCAGCGCCGTGGCCAGCCAGAGCCGCTTGCGACGGCGGATCGCGACGAACAGGCGGTGCAGGTCGACGAGGGGCGCCGCCTGGTTTTCCGGAGGAGTCGTCACGCCGAACCTGCCAAGGCTTTCTCGGGGGCTTCCGCCACGGGTTCGGCTTCCGGCCCGGACGGCCGGACGGGATGGGTGAGGACCGCGCCGATGACCTCCTGGCCCGCGTCGGAGCAGGCCTCGGCCAGCCGGACGAGCTCCCACGCGGTGCGGGAGCCGGCGCCGAGCACCACCAGGACGCCGGAGTCGGGGCCGGCGTCCGGCACCGTCGGGCGCGCGGCGGCGAACTCGAAGCTCCGCAGCGGCACGGAGAGCCGGTCGGCCAGTTCGGCGAGTTGCCCGGCGGCCAGCTTGCCGGTCTCGTCGTCGTCGGCCACGAGCAGCATGACGTCGGTGGGGCCGGCGGCCAGCCGGGCCAGCACGCGGCGGTAGCGGATGTCGCGGTTGACCTCGTCGGCCGACGTCGCGACCGGGGGCAGCACCCACGGCCGGTCGCTGCCGAGCAGCCGGCGCAGCTTGCCGCGGAGGCCGGTGGCCGGGAGGCGGTCGCCCTGCGGCGTCGTGACGTCGACGCCGGCGAGGATCGGCGAGCCGAGCGCGGCCGCGATCTCCGGCTCGCCCCGCAGCCGCCGGTCGGCGCGGTCGGTGAAGAGGTGGCCGAACACGCCGACGAGGAAGAACAGCACCGCGCCGCCGGCGGCCAGCTGCGTCAGCGTCGGGGCGGCGGGCCCGGCCGGGCGCTCGGACGGGCCCAGCACCACGGTGTTGCCGACGCCGGTCGCGAGGTCGGCCTGGTTGAGGTCGTTGATGGCCTGCTCGAGCGAGGTCCGCAGGCCTTCGAGCTGCGTGCGGACCTGGACGCTCTCCACGGTCAGGTCGCCGCCCACGTTCTTGGCGAGCTCGCTGATCTTGTCGGTGGTCAGCTTGACCTGGTTGCGCAGCGACTCGCGCTGCTCCTGGGCCAGCTGCACCGACGCGTCCGCGGAGTTGCTGGCCAGCTGGCCGGAGTACTTGACGAACTGCTGCGCGACCTGGTCGGCGAGCTGCTGGGCGTGCTCGGCGGTGTCGGCCGAGACGGTGATCGCCACGACGTTGCCGTTGGCCACCGACGTCGTGACCTTTTTCTGCAGGTCCGCGCCCGTCGGGTGCCACGGCAGCACGGCGGCGGCCCGGTCGAGGACCACCGAGCTGGTCGCGACCTGGGCCTGGGTGAGCAGCTCGTCCGCCTGGCGCGGTCCCTGGAGCAGCACGCTGGACGTGGTCTGGTACCCGGGCGAGAGCAGCACCGAGACGCCGGCACCGACCGCCGCGCCCAGGACGGCGAGGGCGACGAGCAGCCGCCAGCGCCGGCGGAGGACCTGCCCGATCAGGGCCAGGCGCACCGTGTCGTCAGTCAACGGCGGTATCTCCATTCCTGAGCCGGGTACGCCGAACGGATGTCAGTTGATCGGCCGGTTACCCGAACCGTCGTCGGACCGGGAGCTTTGGTTACACGTCCGGTGACTTCTTGACCGAACGGCGATCAGGACTTCACGGCGTGCTCATACGCCGCGAGCAGGTTCTTGGCCGAGTTCTCCCACGAGAGCGCACCGGCGACCCTGGCCTGGCCGAGCTTGCCCATCCGGACCCGCTCCTCCGGGTCGTCGAGCAGGCGGGCGACGAGCTTCGCGAACGCCAACTCGTCGTTCGCCGGGGCGTAGACCGCCGCGTCGCCGGCCGAAACGCGCGCTTCGCGCAGTTCGAACGAGACGATCGGCTTGCTCATCGCCATGTACTCCATGACCTTGTTCATCGTGGAGACGTCGTTGAGCGGGTTCAGCGGGTCCGGCGACAGACAGACGTCGGCGGTCGACAGGTAGCGGACCAGGTCCTCGTCCGGGATCCGGCCGGTGAACTCGACCTGGTTGGCCAGCCCGAGCTTCGCCGAGAGCGCGACCATGTCGTCGAAGGCGTCGCCGGAGCCGACGAACACGGCGTGCCAGTCGGTGCGCCCGATCTCGTCCCGCAGCTTCGCGAGCGCGCGCAAGGCGTAGTCGACGCCGTCCTGCGGGCCCATCACGCCGAGGTAGGCCAGCAGGTGGGGCTTGCCCTTCTTCAGCTCGGGCTCGGCGGGCACCTCGTGGAACCGCTCGACGACCGGGGCGCTGCGCACCACGAAGACGTCCTCGGGCCGCTTGCCGCCGCGGATCCGGGCGACTTCCTTGTAGCTCTCGTTCGTCGAGATGACGACGTCGGCGGCGCGGTAGGTGGCGCGTTCGAGCGCGCAGACGCCGCGGTAGAGCAGGTCCTGCCCGCGGTCGAACCGCGAGAGGTACAGCTCGGGGCAGAGGTCGTGCTGGTCGAAGACGAACCGCGCGCCCTGCCGCTTGAGGTACTTCGCGACCAGGTACAGCAGGTCCGGCGGGTTGCAGGCGTGCACGACGTCGACCGGGCCGACCTTCCGGGCCAGCCGCAGCGTGTGCCACAGCGCGCTGCCGTACTCCTGCAGGTAGCCGGCGGGGCCGCCGGTCGCCGCCTTCAGCGGGTACCGGTGGATGTGGACGCCGTCGACGACGGCTTCGGCCTCGGTGTCGCGCTTGGTGCCCTGCGGGCAGATCACGTGGACTTCCCACCCGGCGTCGCGCAGGGTCGTGGACTCCTGCCAGACCCGCCGGTCGAAGGGAACGGACAGGTTTTCGACGAGGATGAGCGCTTTACCAGGCAAGGCCGGCGTATCCCTCTTCAAGGCGACGCTCGGCGGCGTCGGGCAGGCGGACGAGGTCGACGATCGCCCGGCCGTGCGGCAGGGCCGCCAGCACGTCCGGGTCCTTGGTGCCGACGAGCAGGACGTCGGCGTGGTCCATGACTTCTTCGACGGACCCGGCGAGCAGCTGGCCGAGGTGCGGCAGCCGGCCCTCGATGTACTCGCGGTTGGCGCCCATCAGCCGCGAGAGGCTGACGTTGGCGTCGTAGATCTTGAGGTCGAAGCCCTTGCCGAGCAGCTTCTCGGCCAGCTCGACCAGCGGCGACTCGCGCAGGTCGTCGGTGCCGGGCTTGAAGGAGAGGCCGAACAGCCCGACCTTGCGCTTGCCGGTGCGCGCGACCAGGTCGAACGCGCGCTGCAGGTGGTCGTCGTTGGACGGGAGCACGTGCGAAAGGATCGGCACGCTGACGTCGGCGCGGTGCGCGGCGTAGACCAGCCCGCGCAGGTCCTTCGGCAGGCACGAGCCGCCGAACGCGAAGCCGGGCTTCAGGTAGGCCGGGCTGATGTTGAGCTTGGTGTCGGCGAGGAAGACGTCGATCACCTGGTGCGAGTCGAGGCCGAGCGCCCGGCAGATCGAACCGAGCTCGTTCGCGAAGCCGATCTTCAGGCCGTGGAAGGAGTTGTCGGCGTACTTCGTCATCTCCGCGACCGGGATCGGCACGCGGAAGACCGGGCCGGGCAGCCCCTCGTACAGCCCGGCGACGGCGGCCCCGCTGGCTTCGTCGATCTCGCCGATCACGGTCTTCGGCGGGTCGAAGAAGTCGCGGACGCTGGTGCCCTCGCGCAGGAACTCGGGGTTCACCGCGACGCCGAAGTCGACGCCGGCCGTGCGGCCCGAGGACTTCTCCAGGATCGGGATCAGCAGGTCCAGGCAGGTGCCGGGGAGCATCGTGCTGCGGAAGACGACGGTGTGCCGCTCGCTCTTGTTCGCGATCGCCTCGCCGATCTCCTCGGCGACGCGCTCGAGGTAGACCGTCGAGAGGCTGCCGTTCGGCGCCGACGGCGTGCCGACGCAGACCAGCGAGATCTCGCTGTCGGCGACGGCTTCCGCGACGTCGGTCGTGGCTCTCAGCGCGCCGCTCGCGACGACTTCGGCGGTCAGCTCGCCGATCCGCTCCTCGACCACCGGGGCCTTGCCCTGGGTGATGAGGTCGATCTTGACCGGGTTGACGTCGACGCCGACCACCCGGTGCCCCTGCCCCGCCAGGCACGCGGCGGAGACACAGCCGACGTAACCGAGTCCGAAGACACTGATCTTCACGCCAAAACCTCCGCTATTCCGCGCGACCCTCAAGTTGGTCGGCCGGACCCCCTGGATCGTTACCGCGAGGGCGGCGAACGGGGTAATGCGTGAGGCAGCCGTTAGGCGTAACGGTTTTCGCGTAAGAATCGGGTCTCGAATTGCCGGTTGCAGTGGGTGGGCAACGTGATCGGCGCGGTTGTCGTCAGCAGCTCCCGAGGAGGCGCTTGCGTTCCGGGGTGTAGGTCCACCACGGCCGCGGCGGCGCGCCGTCGGCCTGGTCGACGGCCGACATGAACGTGTCGAGCACGCACGGGTCGTGCCGCACGCCGTCGGTCTCGCAAAGGCGTTCGTACAGCTCGACGGCGTCCTGCCCGGCCAGCTGGGCGGGCTCGGTGATGCCGAGCCGGGCGAGGTCGCGGACCATGGCGGGGCCGATGTTGGCCAGCTTCAGCAGTTCCTTGCTCATGCCCCCAGCACAGCAGCCGGGGCCGGTCCCCGTCTTGAACGGATCGGCCCCGGCTGTCGCGTGCGTCAGTTGTTGTTGACGAAGGTGCCGGCGAGGCTCTGGCCCTTGCTCACCGCGTTGGCGTGGTTCTCGATCGGCGAGACCGTCGAGTTCTTGAAGCAGATGTAGGTGACGCCGGAGTCGGTGCCGCCGTTGGACGGGTCGGGGTTGATGCCGAGGTCCTTCGCGGTCGCGTAGGAGGCTTCACCGATGATCTGCGTCGGCCCGGTGTCGCCGATGACCGCGTACTCGACCTTGCCGTTGTAGATCACCGCGCAGGAGCCGCCGCCCTTCAGCTGCGACGACGTGTACTTCCAGATGCTGCTGGAGCTCGGCACGACGATGTAGGGCAGCTTCGCGGCGCTCAGCGGCTTGCCGTCGGACTGGTGGAACGCGGTGTCGTCCTGGTAGCAGCAGTCGGTGTTCTCGTTGCACTGCGTCGTGCGCTGGCCGTCGCAGTCGATGTCCATGTCGGCCTTCCAGAAGACCGCGCCATTGGCGTCGCAGATGGCGACCGTCTTGGCCGAGACGTCCTCGTCGGTCTTGTACTTGCCGTTGGAGATCTGCTTGCAGCTGTTCGTCTTCGCCAGCAGCTGGGCCGCGGTCGGAGCGGCGGCGGTGGTGGCGGGTGCGGCCACCGGGGCCGGGGCCTGCGCCGCTGACGCGAGGGCCGAGGGCAGCACGGCCGCGGCGAGCGCCATGGTCGCGAGCAGGATCAGTTTCCGCATTCCTGATGCTCCCTTTAGTTAGGAAACTTTCCTTACGGCGGCGTGGCAACCAGGATGCACCCGGGCGAAGGCCAGGTACAAGACTTGACGGTGCGGGAATTTCCCATCATCCGGGCCGGGTTGACGAAAACGCTGCTCACCGGGAGGCGGCCCGGGAAATTGGTCTCGACCATGTGCCGTTGACCGGAACTCCGGGCCCCGCGACGGACGTCAGCGACGGGCGCGCCGGAAGACGCGGCTCACCCAGTGCCCCGCTCGCCGGTGGCCCGCCTCGAGCAGTTCGTCCAGCCAGTCCCCGTCGACGTCGTGGCGCAGTTCGGTGCGCGCCTGCAGCCACCCGTCGCGGCTCGCCGCGCCGCCGTCGCTGGTGTACACCCGCGTGGCGCCCGCCTGCCGCAGCCGGTTCAGCACCCGCCGATCGTACGCACCGGATGGCAGCGAGAACCGGCGCACCGGGCGCCCGCACAGGTCGCCGAGGAGCCGGGGTGCGTCCGTCAGCTCGCGGCGCGCGTGGCGGTCGTCGAGGCGGCGCCAGTCGCGCGGCTCCCAGCCGTGCGAGCCGACCTCCATTCCCGCGCGCACCAGGTCGCGCAGGCCCGCGCGGTCGAGGTAGCCGCGCTGGCCGAGCCGGCCGGCGAACGGGAAGAACTCCGCCGTCAGCCCGCGGTCGGCCAGCCGCGGCAGGGCGATCTCGACGTCGGACTCGTTGCCGTCGTCGAAGGTGAGGTGGACGTCGTCGCGCTCGGCCACGGCGTCCAGCACCTGCTCGAACTGCTCGACCGTCACCCAGCGCTCGTCCTCGCCGGGGTCGAGTTGCCGAGCCGGCCGACCGATCCCGTGCAAGGCGAGGTTCACCGTCACCGCTCCCACCGCCTGCCACCGCGAGTAGTCGATTTGTTACTTCGATTAATCGCGGTGGCAAACGGGTGAGTTACAGGTTTTTGCCGTTATTTAGCCTTTGCGGATTTCCAGCGTGCAGCACTTCGGGCCGCCGCCGGCTTTCCGCAGCTCAGAGATGTCGACGTAGACCGGCTCGTACCCCCGGTCCGCGAGAAGTTCACCCAGTCGAGTGGCCTCGACCGGCAGCACGACATTGCGGCCGTCGGAGACGCCGTTGAGCCCGAAGCACTCGGCGTCTTCCTTCGTCGCGAGCACGGCGTCCGGGAACAGCCGCTCCAGCACGCGGCGCGAGCCGGCGGAGAACGCCTCCGGGTAGTAGACGATCTGCGCGCGCGTCGTGTCGGTGGCCTCGGCGAGCACGAACAGGGCCGTGTCCAGGTGGTAGTAGCGCGGGTCGACCAGCTGCAGCGAGACGACCGGGACGCCGAGGACCTCCTGGGCCTCGGCGTGCGCGGCCGGGTCGGTGCGGAAGCCGGTGCCGGCCAGCAGCAGCGTGCCGGTCCAGGCGAAGTCGCCCTCGGCCTCGTTGATCTTCTCGGGCATGGTGATGTCGCGGTAGCCGTGCTCGAGGAACCAGCGGCGGAAGTGCTCGGCCTCGGCGGCCCGCTGCGGCGCGCGGAACCGCGAGCCGAGGACGCGCCCGTCGACGACCGTGCCGGAGTTCGCGGCGAAGACCATGTCGGGCAGGCCGGGCTGGGCGTCGATCTCCTCGACGGTGTGGCCGAGGCGGCGGTAGGTGTCGCGCAGCTCGGTCCACTGCGCGACGGCGACGTCGGCGCTGACCGGCTGGGTCGGGTCCATCCAGGGGTTGATCACGTAGTCCACCGCGAAGAAGCGCGGGGGGCACATCAGGTATCGACGGGTGGTCGGTACGCGCATTGGCGATGATCCCTGCATGATTGTAGGGTAAGGTGCGCCTAATATCGCAATCAATCGCTGTTCGCTGCGCACATCTGTGCTAAGTGTTGCGTGTGAACACCATCGACCAGCGAATCGTTTCGTGCCTCGTGGCGAACGCTCGGAGCAGCTACGCCGAGATCGGCAAAGTGGTCGGCCTGTCCGCCCCGGCGGTCAAGCGCCGGGTCGACCGGCTCCTCGAAACGGGCATCCTCCGCGGGTTCACGGCGGTGGTCGACCCGGAGGCGCTGGGCTGGGGCACGGAGGCGTTCGTCGAGGTCACGTGCCAGGGCAACATCACGCCGGCCCGCATCCGGGCGCGCCTGGAGCCGTTGCCGGAGGTGGTGGCGGCGTACACGGTCTCGGGCGCGGCGGACGCGATCGTCCACCTGCGGGCGGCGGACATCCACCACCTGGAGACGGCACTGGAGCGGCTGCGCGGACTGGAGATCGTGGACCGGACGGTGTCGACGGTGGTCCTTTCGCGGCTGCTGGAACGGCCGCCGACGCCCGAGGAGTGACGCCTCCGGCCCCCCGTCATCCAGCTTATCGGTGGGCGCCGACAGTTCCGGCCTGGTGCACGCAGCCTGTGCACATTCCACGGCGCCTGTGGACAAGTCCGCGGCTTGCGCTCTCGAGCCCGCCAAACCGTCGGCCCCCGCCGATACGCTGGACACCGGGGGCCGGAGGCCAAGCCTCAGCCCGCGAGCGCCCGCAGCACCAGCGGCGCCTCGTCCGGGTGCAGCCGCAGCTCGGTGCGGCCGCCCGCCGCGTGGAACGTCACCGCCTGCTGGTCGACCGCCTGCATCGTCAGCTCTCCCGGGTCGAACGCCACCGGCTCCGCGCCCGGCGTCCGCCAGGTCGCCGGGCCGTCGCCCACCGCGAGCCAGCCCCGCCGTTCGCGACCGCTCGTTGCGTCGTCGTCGCGCAGGACGCAGGGGAACTCGACCCGTTCGCCTCGCGAGGACGCCGCCTGGCGCGCGCGACGGCGGCGGCCGCCGAACAGCTCCGACATGTCGATCATCGTCAGCAGGTTGCCGACCAGCACTACCACCAGTTCCCCCATGCCTCCACTAATACCCTGAGTCGATGACCGACCGCATCGTCAGCGAGCACGCCGACGGCGTCGCGCTGCTGACCGTCGACGCCCCCGCCAGCCGCAACGCGCTCACCCTCGACCTCTCCGCCCAGCTCGCGGCCGCCGTCGAAGCCGCGGAACGGGACGAGGAAGTCCACGCCGTCATCGTCACCGGGACGCCGCCCGCCTTCTGCGCCGGCGCCGACCTCTCCGCGCTGGGCAGCGCCGACGAGACCGGCCTGCGCGCCATCTACGAAGGCTTCCTCGCCGTCGCCCGCTGCTCGCTGCCGACCATCGCCGCGGTCGGGGGCGCCGCCGTCGGGGCCGGGCTGAACCTGGCGCTGGCCGCCGACGTCCGGCTCGCCGGGCCGCGTGCGAAGTTCGTCGCCCGGTTCCTCGAGCTGGGGCTGCACCCCGGCGGCGGGATGACGTGGATGACGCAGCGGCTGGCCGGCCCACAGGTGGCCGCCGCGATGACGGTGTTCGGGCAGCCGCTCGACGCCGAGGCGGCGGTCCGCGCCGGGCTGGCCCTCGAGGTGGTCGAAGGCGACCTCGTCGCCGCCGCGAAGGAATTCGCCGCCCCGGCGGTGGCCGCACCGCGCGAGGCACTGCTCGCCACCAAGCGCAGCCTGCGGAAGACCGCCTCGCTGGCCGCGCACGCCGACGCCGTCGACGTCGAGATCGAGCCGCAGCTGGCGTCGCTGGCCTCGCCGGAGTTCGCCGAGCGGCTCGAGGCCATGCGGGCGCGGATCCGGTCCCACCTCTGATCCCAGCAGGTGGACCCCTGAGTCGGAGACACGGGTCACAGCGAGGACAGGGGTATACCCGTTACCATCGGTTACACGTATTTGTCGGACCAGCACAGAGACGCGATAGCGCAGCAATGAGGTCGTTCCGGACGCCGGGAGTCTAGGAACATCGTGGTCGGGCGCGAGCTAACCTCGTGGTAGGGCCTGGTGACCTGCGTGTCACGACACCGGGCAGGTGACCGATGGCCACAACGTCGGGAGAGAGGGAATCCCTGACCCATGAGCACGAGTGCGAACGGCAACGGCGCTGGTCACGGCTCGCTCGCCGCGACCAGGCAGACCGAGGTCAGCAAGCTGGACCGGGTCGTCATCCGGTTCGCGGGCGACTCGGGTGACGGCATGCAGCTGACCGGCGACCGCTTCACGTCCGAAGCCGCCGCGTTCGGGAACGACCTGTCGACGATGCCGAACTTCCCGGCCGAGATCCGCGCGCCACAGGGCACCATTCCCGGCGTCTCGAGCTTCCAGGTGCACTTCGCCGACTACGACATCCTCACCCCCGGCGACCGCCCGGACGTGCTGGTGGCGATGAACCCGGCGGCGCTCAAGGCGAACCTCGGCGACGTCCCGCAGGGTGGGACGATCATCCTGAACACCGACGACTTCATCAAGCGCAACCTGACCAAGGTCGGCTACGCGACCGACCCGCTCGACGACGACACGCTCGCGCCCTACCAGGTGCACCGAGTCGCCATGTCGACGCTGACCCAGGGCGCGCTCGCCGACACCGGCCTCGGCAAGAAGGACGCCGAGCGCTGCAAGAACATGTTCGCCCTCGGCCTGCTGTCGTGGATGTACCACCGTCCCACCGAGGGCACCGAGCAGTTCCTGCGCGAGAAGTTCGCGAAGAAGCCGGACATCGCCGAGGCCAACATCCTGGCCTTCCGGGCGGGCTGGAACTACGGCGAGACCACCGAGTCGTTCGCGACGACGTTCCAGGTCGCCCCGGCGAAGCTGAAGCAGGGCACCTACCGGCAGATCACCGGCAACACCGCGCTCGCCTACGGGCTCGTCGCCGCCGGGCAGCGCTCCGGCCTGCAGATCCTGCTCGGCACGTACCCGATCACGCCGGCGTCGGACATCCTCCACGAGCTGTCCAAGCACAAGAACTTCGGCATCATCACCTTCCAGGCCGAGGACGAGATCGCCGGCATCGGCGCCGCCCTCGGCGCGTCCTACGGCGGCGCGCTGGGCGTCACCTCGACGTCCGGCCCGGGTGTCGCGCTGAAGTCCGAAGCCGTCGGCCTCGGCGTGATGGTCGAGCTGCCACTGGTCGTCATCGACGTCCAGCGCGGCGGCCCGTCCACCGGCCTGCCGACCAAGACCGAGCAGGCCGACCTGCTGCAGGCGATGTTCGGCCGCAACGGCGAATCCCCGGTCCCGATCGTCGCGCCGCTGTCGCCGGCGGACTGCTTCGACGCGGCCATCGAAGCCACCCGGATCGCGCTGAAGTACCGCACCCCGGTGCTGCTGCTCTCGGACGGCGCGATCGCCAACGGCTCCGAGCCGTGGCTGATCCCGGACGTCGAGACGCTGCCCGACCTGCGCGTCGAGTTCGCGGCCGAGCCGAACGCCGACAACGATTCCGGCGAGTTCTGGCCGTACGTGCGCGACCCCGAGACGCTCGCCCGCGCGTGGGCGATCCCGGGCACGCCTGGCCTGCAGCACCGCATCGGCGGGCTGGAGAAGGCCGACAAGACCGGGCACATCTCCTACGACCCCGCCAACCACGACAAGATGGTCCGGCTGCGGCAGGCGAAGATCGACGGCATCGACGTGCCCGACGTCGTCGTCGACGACCCGAGCGGCGGCAAGGCGCGCGTGCTGGCGCTGGGCTGGGGCTCGTCCTACGGCCCGATCGGGGCCGCGTGCCGCCGGGTGCGCAAGCTCGGGATGCCGATCGCGCAGGCCCACCTGCGCAACCTCAACCCGCTGCCGGCCAACCTCGGCGACATCCTGCGCAGCTACGACAAGGTCGTGGTGCCGGAGATGAACCTCGGCCAGCTTTCGCTGCTGCTGCGCGCGAAGTACCTGGTGGACGTCCACTCGCACACCAAGGTCGCCGGGATGGCGTTCAAGGCCGAAGAGCTGCAGAACCTGTTCTCGGAGATCATCACCAGCGTCAGTACGGAGGCGGCGAAGTGACCGCAATCGACATCGGGCTCCCGACCATCGGCGGCCTGGACCTTGTGCCCACCACTGAAGAGCCGCAGAAGGCCAAGGACTACAAGTCCGACCAGGAAGTCCGCTGGTGCCCGGGCTGCGGCGACTACGTCGTGCTGAACGCCGTCCAGTCGTTCCTGCCGACGCTCGGCCTCAAGCGCGAGAACATCGTGTTCATCTCGGGCATCGGCTGCTCGTCGCGCTTCCCGTACTACCTCAACACCTACGGCATGCACTCGATCCACGGCCGCGCGCCGTCGATCGCGACCGGGCTGGCGACCACGCGCCCGGACCTGTCGGTGTGGGTCGTCACCGGCGACGGCGACGCGCTGTCCATCGGCGGCAACCACCTGATCCACGCGCTGCGCCGCAACGTCAACATCAAGATCCTGCTGTTCAACAACCGGATCTACGGCCTGACCAAGGGCCAGTACTCCCCGACGTCGGGCCAGGGCATGGTCACCAAGTCGACGCCGATGGGGTCGGTGGACACGCCGTTCAACCCGCTGTCGCTGGCGATCGGCGCCGAAGCGTCGTTCGTGGGCCGGGCGCTGGACTCCGACCGCAAGGGCCTCACCGAGGTCCTGCAGGCCGCGGCCGAGCACCGCGGGTCGGCGCTGGTGGAGATCTACCAGAACTGCCCGATCTTCAACGACGGCGCGTTCGACGTCCTCAAGGACGCCGACGAGGCCGCCGCGCGGCTGATCCCGCTGCGCGCCGGCGAGCCGATCCGCTTCGGCCCGAACCAGGAGTTCGGCGTCAAGCGGAGCGACTGGGGCGGCCTGGACGTCGCGAAGGTCGCCGACATCGGCGAGGACGACATCGTCGTGCACGACCCGTCGATCACCGACACGTCGTACGCGTTCGCGCTGTCGCGCCTCGGCGACCAGAACCTGAACCACGTGCCGACGGGCATCCTCCGCCAGGTCGAGCGCCCGACGTACGACGACGGCGCCCGCGCCCAGGTCGAGCAGGCCCGCGCGGCCCGCACGCCCGACCTGCAGGCGCTGCTGCGCGGCAAGGACACCTGGACGGTCGCGTAGTTCCAGCTTCGCCGAAGGCCGCCACGCACCTTGCGTGGCGGCCTTCGGCGTTTCGGGGTTGCCAGAGTTAGGACACGTGTCCTAAGTTTTGGGTCATGCGACCTTTCGTGTTCTTCGACGTCCGGACGTCCGATGCGGACGCCACCAAGCGGTTCTTCGCCGACCTCCTGGGCTGGGAATCGTCCGGCCCGCTCCTGACCGACGGCGGCGCGCCCTGGGGCGGTCTGACCGAGCTGGCCCCCGGCGACGACCGCGCACCGCAGTGGCTGCCCTACGCGCCGGTGTCCGATGTGGACTCCGCGGCGGCGAAAGCCGTGGAGCTGGGCGGGAAGATCGTGCGGGAGCGCACCGATCTGCCGGTCGGCTCCCTGGTCGTGGTCGCCGATCCCGGCGGCGCGGCCATCGTCCTGTTCCAGGCGGCCTGAAACGCTCGAAATCAGCTGAGCGGGCGGAACCCGACGCGCTCGGCGTCCTCGGCGGTCCGGAACCACACCTCGGCCACCATCTTCGGGAACTGCGCCGACTCCTCGGTGCAGTACCGCAGCGCCGTCACGCTGGCCTTGACCTCGAACGCCTCGCTCGGCCGCCCGCCACCGGGCCGCGGCATCGCCGAGCCGGGGCCGAACGGGCCGGGCGGAACAGCGTCGCCCGCCGCCTGCCGCGCGGGCGGCGGCTCCGGCGCCGAAACGGCCGCCTGGTTCGGCTGCACCGACGGCTCGAACAGCGAACCGCTGTGGGCGCCGGCCAAGTCCGTCTCGCGCCGCTCGACAGTGCGCATCGACGGCTGGATCGGTTGCGGTGTCTCGAAACCACCGCGCAGTGCTTCGCGCGGCTGCCGCTTCGGCAGCACCTGCGTCGCCTCGGCCGGGGTCTCCGGCGGCACCTCCAGGTCGCCGTTCGCCGCGTCGTCGCCGCCGAACGCGTACTGCGGCGCCTCTTCCGGCTCGGCCTCTTCGGACGCATCGCCGCCGACCGACAGGTAGCGCGTGCGCTCCATCGGCTCCTCGAACGCCGACCGCTCGGCCGGCGGCTCGTGGTCGAACCAGTCCGGCGCCGGCGTGTGCGTCTCCTCGGCCGGGGGCTTGAACAGCGAACCGGCGGCGGGTTCCGGGTCGAGCTGCTGCTCGAGCCGCGAGTGCGCCGGGGTGGCGAGCTCGTCCTCCGGCGTCAGGTACTCGGTCGCGGCGGCGCGGTAGGGGTCGTCGGCCTCCGGCTCGGCGACCGGCGTCAGGAACTGGGTCTCCGAAGCGCGGTACGCGGCGTCGTCCTCGGGCTCCCGCTCCGGCTCCGGCTCCGGCCGGAAGGCGTCGTCGGGGTCCGGGTGCGTCCCCGGCGGCACCTGCGAGTCCAGCTCGGCGAAGTCCTCGTCGATGTCGTCGTGGACGTCGTCGCGGTTGTACGGCGCCGGGGCGACGAGCGTCCCCGGGTAGGAGGTCTCCTGCCGCGCCGGCTCCGGTTCCGGGCGCGGCTCGGGCCGCGGCTCCGGCCGGGCGAACACCTCGGTGCCCGGCGCGGCCAGCCCCGCGGCGTTCGCGGGAGTGCGCGCGGCGTCGGCGTGGGTCTGCGCCAGCGCGCTCTCCAGCTTGCGGACGCTCTTGCGGAGCGGCAGCACCAGCACCAGCCAGGTGAGCAGCACGCCGACGAAGAACGCGGCGAGACTCCACACCCAAACCTGTCCGAAAATGGACATCTCTTTCCTGCCCCTGTTTAGTGCGTGCGCGCGACGAGGTAGTCGGCGACCGACTCGCACGCGTCCCGGGCGGGTGACGCGGGGAGCGCGGTGAGCTCGGCTCGCGCGCGCTGAGCGTAGTCGGAAAGGGTGACGCGTGCGCGGTCGAGTCCGCTACTGACCCGCAGCAGCTCCAGGGCCTCCTGGACGACCGCGTCGTCGGCGATCGGGCCCGACAGCAGCTCGACGAGGCGCGGATCGGTGTCCGGGTCGGCCAGCGCGTACAGCATCGGCAGCGTCCGGACGCCCTCGCGCAGGTCGGTGCCCTGCGCCTTGCCGAGCTCGTCGGACGGCGAGGCGATGTCGATGATGTCGTCGGAGATCTGGAACGCGGTGCCGATGATGTCGCCGAACCGGCGCAGCGCCTGGACGTGCTCCTCGGCGGCCCCGGACATCATGCCGCCGAAGCGGCCGGACGTCGCGATCAGCGAGCCGGTCTTCTGCGCGATCACGGTGAGGTAGTGCGCGACGGCGTCGTCACCCGGTCCGGGGCCGACGGTCTCGCGCATCTGGCCGGTGACCAGCTCACCGAAGGTCTCGGCGATGATCCGCGCCGCGTCCGTGCCGAGGTCGGCGACCAGGCGCGAGGCGTGGGCGAAGAGGAAGTCGCCAGTGAGGATGGCGATGGTGTTGTCCCAGCGCGCGTTGACGCTCTCGGCGCCGCGGCGCATGTCCGCTTCGTCCATGACGTCGTCGTGGTAGAGCGTGGCGAGGTGCACCAGCTCGACCGCGGCGGCGGCGATCACGACCTGGTCGTCCTGCTTCGGCCCGAACTGCGCGGACAGCAGCGTGAAGAGCGGACGGAAGCGTTTGCCCCCCGCCTCGACCAGGTGCAACGCGGCGTCGTTGACGGCCTGGACGTCACTGCGGACGACCTCACGCAGCAGCTTCTCGACGTCGGCCAGCCCGCCGGCGATCGCGCGCAGCAGGGCTTCGTCGGCGATCTGCAGGCCGACCGACGCGCGCAGGTCCTCGAGGGCGCCACCCGGCGCAGCGGGGAGGGATCCCGCCCCGGGGGCTGGGGAAGGCACAGACACGTCGGCTCCGCTCTACTCGTGCACCGGTCGGGTTATGCCTTGAGCGTAGTGGCTACCCCGCGCGGTCGTTTACCCGCTGTCCTGCGGAAACGGTGATGAACGCGACACAGGCGGACGGCCCGCTGTCCGGATACCCCGGGGCCCACCAACGGGTGGTTCATGATCCACGAAGGGGTGATCAGCGGTTTCGGGCGCAACGGACGTCTCCGGCGAGCGGATATTCAGCCGGAGGAAGAGCGGTGGCTCTCCCCGGTCGGCAAGGAGGACGCGAAATGCGCAACACCATCGCGAGGCGGGCCGCGCTCGCCGGAACACTGCTGGTGGCGGGACTGGTCGCGGCCGCGGCGCCGGCCCAGGCCGAGCCGCAACCGGGCGTGGCGAACATCGGCTCCGCCGAGTTCACGAAGGCCGGGTCGACGATCACGGTGCCCACGCAGGGTCACTGCTCGGTGGACGGCCCGACGAGCGCGACGGCCCAGGTGGTGACGAAGACGGGCATCACCTTCGGCGGCGGCACGTCGTCCTGCACGACGACGGTGACGGACCCGAACACGGACGCCACCACGACGACGTCCACGGCGACGGGCAAGAACTTCGAGCTGTCGGCCCTGGTGAGCGCGGGCGGCCCGCGCGTCAAGCTGTCGACGTTCACGGTGAAGTGCACGGCAACCCAGACGCAGACGAACGCGAACTGGAGCTACGGCGGAATGTCGGGCATCCCGAACCCCCCGAGCCCGGTCCCGGCGAGCTACACGTCGCCGATCAAGAAGTCCAACGGAACGGTGCTGGCCAACGCGGTGTTCAACACGCAGAACCTCCCGGGCGACGGCAGCATCGGCCTGACGATGCTGCGGATCGACTTCCTCCCGGCGTCGGGAATCAGCGGCCAGGTGGTCCTGGGCCACACTTCCTGCTCACCGACGCCGTAGTCGTTCGTTCCGGCTTTTGCGGTGTGGGAACCCTGGTAGTCTGCTGGCCGTCGGATACGCAGGGTGCCCGGGGTGGAGCACACTGCAAGCTAGGGGAGAGCTGATGACGACTGTGCCGGTGGTGCGCCGTGCCTGAGGGACCGGTTTACGACCCGAACACCCGAAGGGCCCCGCTGCCCCCGCGCACGCCGGCGGCGGGGTCTTATGGGGTTCCGGCCGGGGGCGGGGTGGGCGGAGCGGGATTCCAGTACGACGAGGCGACGCTGCGTGAGCTGATGCACGACTGGAACGACTTGGCGAACGAGTTCCGCAACGATCAACGGCGAGCCGAACAGCTGGCGCAGACTCGAGGACCCGGCCTCGAGTACGCGAGCAACGGCAATGCCGAGCAGATTCGGAATTCCGGCCGAGCCCTGCTTGAGACACTAAATGAACGCGAACGTTACTGCCGAACGATGGCGAAGAAGTTCGAGACCGCGCTGGGCAAATACGGCGAAGTCGAGACGGCTCACCAGGCAGAGATCAAGCAGACCGGAGGCACGCTCTGATGCGCCGACCCTTTGCGGTGCTCTGCATCTCGTTACTGGCCTTGACGGGTTGCACCACCAGCACGAATGGAACCGCGTCGCCATCTCCGAACCCGACGGGCCAGCCGACTTCACCCTCGCAGGAGTCCGAGGCCGTACCCGGGCCAGGCGTGCCGAAGGTCGAGACTCCGCTCGATATCAGCCATTTCCAGCAGTCTCCGTGCGACTCGTTGACCACCGCGCAGAGCCAGGAGCTCCTCGGTTCGACGGTGGTCGCCAAGCCTGTGGTGGACGATCAGGCCGGTCCCACCTGCAACTGGGATGTTCCCGCGGTTTCCCAGGCGGGCGTCGGCGTAACCTATTTCAAGGCCACTAAACTCGGACTGACCGGAATCTATCGATCAAAAGACTCGGTGTACCCGTTCTTTATGCCACTTGAGCCGATCGACGGCTATCCAACTGTGGCATTCGGTACGGTTGACGAACGCAACAGCAAAGGTCGTTGCTCGCTCGCTCTGGGCACGAGCGACACCGAGCAGGTCGACATCTCCGTCTCGCTGTCAGAGACGAATATCGGGAAAAAAGATCCGTGCGCAGCTGCCCACGATGTGGCCGCGAAAGTGCTGGAAAACCTTCGGAAGGTGAATTGATGGTCACCGAAGGCCCTCTGACGGCTGCGCAGATCTACGATCAGATCACCGGCGGAGAAGGCGTTGGGTCCTTGGCTGACGCGCAGGACAACGCCGGTTATCTCACAACCAGCATGGTTGAGCGTGCTCAGCGGATCAGTGCTCTTCGGGCCAAGACGGCCTCCGGCTGGCAGGGCGGCGCGGGCCAGTCTGCCGCTGATGCGACGCTTCCTCTTGTGCAAGCCGCGGCTGATGATGCTGTTCATCTCAAGAATGCGCAGACCGCTGTCGGCGCTCAGATGGATGCCTTTGGGACTGCCAAGAACTCTGTCAAGCCGGTTTCTCCTCAGCCTCCTGAAATCACCTCCGCCGATCTTCTTCATGCACTCTCCGCGCGGGGGATTCAGCCGTACAAGACCAAGATTGCCGGGTGGCAGGCTGATAGTCAGGCCAATATCGATGCCTTCAGCGCCTACCACTCCGCCAGCAGCACCAACGGCGAGCAGATGCCTGCCCAGTACGCGCAACTCAGCGACTCCGGGGCTCCCGTCTCCATGACCACCCCTGGAAGCGACACGCACAGCAAGACCGCCGGGCCGACTGATACCGGTGAGTGGGCGAGGAATCCTCGGCAGCCGCAGGTTCCCGTGCAGCAGATCCGGCAGCAGCCCGGGCAAGACCAGAACCAGAATCAGACGCCAAGCCAGAACCACTATCAGAACCAGTCCCAGAACCAGGTTCAGCAGCCCGGCACCAGCAACCCGGACAACACCCACGCCAACAGCTACGTCCCCAACCCCGTCGTGCCTCCCGCTGCCGCGCAGGGTGGGTATCAGTTCGGGCCTACCGGGCAGGCCGGTGGGAACAACGCCTTCGGGGGCGGTGGGTACACCAGCGGCTTCGGGCCCGGCACCGGCGGATACGGAAGCGGAACAAGCACTGGAACGGGACCGGGCACTGGAACGGGATCAGGAAGCGGCTACCGACCAGGAGCCGGGCCGGGAACAGGGCCAGGGACAGGCATGCGGGGACCTGGAGCGGGCACCGGCGCCCGCATGCCCGAAGAACGGCTTCCCGGTGGCTCCACCGCGCGCGGTGCTGCCGGTGCGCGGGGGGCCAACGGCATGCCCATGGGCTCCCCCGCCGGCGGGCGTGGCGGCAAAGAGGAAGACAAAGAAAAGAAAGCCGCCGGCTATCTGCGTAATCCGGATCCGGACGAGACCTTCGGTGGGTTCATCGAAAAGCCGATGCCGCCGGTGATCGGCGAGAACCGGCCTAAGCCGTAGAGCGCCGAAAGGGGAGGAAAACACCGGTGCTCAAGGCCGACTTCACGCTGAACACCCTGCTCACCGCCATGCGCAACGCCGGCTGTGGCGATCCGCATCCGATCTTCGCCGGTGGGCTCAGGTACATCCCGCCATCCGCGAAGAACACCACCGACCGCGAAGCCTTCGAAGAACTCAGTCAGTACGGCTTCACCCAAGGCAACGGTGTCACGCCCGAATTCGAAGACGTCCTGAGGCTCATCGACAATCCGAGCCACGAGTTCTACGCCTACGTCCGCGACACCGAAGGCCAGATCGGCATCCTCGTCGCCGCGCAGAACCGGACCGCTGTCAGCGTTGTCTGCCGGGGCGAACGGGTCGAACTCAGTGGTGTTTCCCCGGATACTCATCCCGCTGACGCCCTGGTCAGGCTCCTGCCGCCCTGCGGGCCCGCGGCCATCAAGCCCTTTTCGCTTCCGCAGGAAGACTTCGAACCCCAGGCGGAAAGCGACATCTTCGACGACGCGCCCGCCCGCAGCCGGGAAGCCCAAGAACTCGACGCCTTCTTCCAGCAGCCGCACTTCGGCATCGGACAGCTTTACGCCGCGAACACGACCGTCAACTACCTGGACCTCGAAGCCGGCCGCGTAGGCATCCACCTCGCGGACGGCTACATCAGCGTCCTGCCGGGCGAACCCCGGCAACTCAGCGGCAAACTGAAGGCCGCCACCCCCAGGTAGCGGGAGTGGCGGCCTGGGAAAGCAAGCCTCAGGAAGCGAAGCCGCCCGCGCCCGCCCAGCCCAGCGCGAACGCCGGGACCAGACCGAGGACCAGCGTCACCGCCGTGCCGAGGAAGATCGCCGTCCCCGTGCCGAAGCCCGGGACCGAGACCGAGGGGCCGTCCGCCGCCGGCTCGGAGAAGTACATCAGGACGATCACGCGCAGGTAGAAGAACGCCGCCACCGCGCTGAACACCAACGCGACGACGACCAGCGGCGCCATCCCGTCCGAAAGCGCCGCCGAGAACACCACGAACTTCCCCACGAAACCGGAAGTAAGAGGAATCCCGGCCAACGCCAGCAGCAAGAACGTGAAGACGCCCGCCACCAATGGTGAGCGCTTGGCAAGCCCAGCCCACGCCGAAAGGTGCGTCGCCTCGCCCGAGGAATCCCGGACCAGGCTGATCACACCGAACGTCGCCAGCGTCGTGAAGCCGTACGCCAGCAAGTAGAACAGCGTGCTGGACAGACCGTTGCGAGTCATCGCGATCGCCCCGACGAGCAGGAAGCCCGCGTGCGCGATCGACGAGTACGCCACCATGCGCTTGACGTCCGTCTGCGTCAGGCCCAGCACCGCGCCGATCACCATCGAGATGATCGCCACGACCTGGAGGACTCCGCGCCACTCCCAGCTCGTCGAGCCGAACGCCACCGACAGCACCCGGAGGATCCCGCCGAAGGCCGCGACCTTCGTGCACGCCGCCATGAACGCCGTCACCGGTGTCGGCGCGCCCTGGTAGACGTCCGGGGTCCACGTGTGGAACGGGCCGACCGAACCCTTGAACAGCAGGCCGACCACCAACAGACCCAGCCCGGCGAACAGCAGCGTGTCCGACCGGTCCGAGCCCGCCGCCGCGGCCGCGATGTCCGCCAGCTTCACGGAGTTCGCGTAGCCGTACAGCAGCGCGAGGCCGTAGAGGAAGAACGCCGAAGAGAACGCGCCGAGCAGGAAGTACTTGACCGCCGCTTCCTGCGACAGCAGGCGGCGGCGCCGCGCGAGGCCGCACATCAGGTACAGCGGCAGCGACAGCACTTCCAGCGCGATGAACATCGTCAGCAGGTCGTTCGACGCGCAGAAGGCCATCATGCCGCCGAGCGCGAACAGCGTCAGCGGGAAGACCTCGGTCTGCATCACCGTCGCCGTCTGGGCGCGGTCCTGGACCGTGCCCGGGCGGATGCCGGCCTGCGCGACCAGAGCGCCGCCCGGCTCGACCACGCGGTCGGAGATCAGCAGCACCGCGCCGACGCCCAGGGCGAGCAGTGTGCCCCAGAGGAACAACGCCGGCTCGTCGATCGAGATCGCGCCGCTGAACGTCTTGACGCCGCCCGCGGGCGCGCTGCCCGTGGCGTAGAGGATCAGGCTGACGCCGGCCGCGACGATCGCCGCCAGGCTCAGCCCGACCTGCAGGCCGAAGCGCGAGCGCTTCGAGGCGAACGCCTCGACCAGCACGCTCACGCACGCCGCGCCGAAGACGATCAGCATCGGCAGGACCGCCGGGTAGTTCACCGACGGCGTCACGATCGGCGGCTCCGGCGCCTGCGTCAGGAGGATGTCGAGCACGGTTACTTGCCTCCCTGGACCGCGGACAGCGTCTGCTGCACCGTCGGGGTGACTGTGTCGAGCACCGGCTTCGGGTAGAAGCCGAGGAAGAGGACCAGCACGACCAGCGGCGCCAGGATCGCGATCTCGCGCCCGTTCAGGTCGGTGATGGCCTTCTTGGCGCCCAGCTCCGGCGCGATCGCGGTACCCGGGCCGCCGCCGACGCCGACGAGCGCGTCACCGCGGACCGGCCCCTGCATGACGCGCTGGTAGAGCCACAGGACGTACGCCGCGGCGAGGACCATGCCCACCGTGGCGAGGATCGTGTACACCGGCTGGTTCACGAACGCCCCGATGAGCACCAGGAACTCGGAGACGAACGAGTTGGTGCCCGGCAGGGACAATGTGGACAGACCCGCGAGCAGGAACAGCCCGGCCAGCAACGGCGTCACCTTCGCCATGCCGCCGTAGTCCGAGATGCGAGTCGAGCCGCCGCGCGCGATCACCAGGCCGATCACCACGATCAGCATGCCGGTGGCGATGCTGTGGTTCAGCATGTACGTCGCCGAGCCGACCATCGCCTGCTCGTTGAACGCGAAGATGCCGAGCGAGATGAAGCCGAAGTGCGCGATCGAGACGTAGGCGATGAACCGCTTCATGTCCCGCTGGCCCGCGGCGAGGATCGATCCATAGAGGACACCGATCACCGAGAGCACCAGCACCAGCGGCGCCAGGGTCCTGCTCGCGTCCGGGAACATCGGCAGGCAGTAGCGCAGGAACCCGAACGTGCCGACCTTGTCCAGCACGCCGACCAGCAGGACGGCGACGCCGATCGGCGCCTCCCCCGCCGCGTCCGGCAGCCAGGTGTGGAACGGCACCAGCGGCGCCTTGATCGCGAACGCCAGGAAGAAGCCGAGGAACAGCCAGATCTGCGTGTGCAGCGGCGCGTCCCGGACGACCGTGACCAGCGTGGCCCAGTCGAACGTGCCCTTGCCGAGCTTGTCCGACGCGAGCGAGTACGCCCCGATCGCCGAGGCCAGCATGATCAGGCCACCGAGGAACGAGTAGAGGAAGAACTTCACCGCCGCGTACTGCCGGTTCGCGCCGCCGTAGCCGCCGATGAGGAAGTACATCGGGATCAGCATGATCTCGAACAGCACGTAGAACAGGAAGACGTCGGTCGCGGCGAACACGCCGATCGTGAGCGCCTCCTGCAGCAGGATCAGCGAGAGGAACCCGCCTGCGCTGCGGCCCGGCGGCAGCTTGTCGAGCGTGCCGAGGCCGCCGACGACGATCGGGACCAGGAGCGCGATCACCGCGATCATGATCAGCGAGATGCCGTCGGTGCCGAACGCGATGTGCACGCCGAAGCTGGGGATCCAGTCGAAGCTCGACGTCATCTGCAACCGCGTGCCCGACGGCGAGTAGCTGAGCCAGAACGGGATCACGAGCAGGAACTCGAGGATCGAGAACCCCAGCGCGGCCAGCACCGCGGCGCGGTCGTTCCCCTTGAGGAACGCCAGCACCAGGGCGCCGGCCAGCGGCACCAGGATGAGGATGAGCAACCAGGTCATCAGGAGAACCTCACCAGCAGGAGAGCCGCCAGAAGCAGGAACGTGCCGCCCAGCATGGACAGCGCGTACGACCGGACGAACCCGGTCTGCAGCCGCCTCAGCCGGCCGGAGCCGCCGCCGAGCCCGGCGGCGAGGCCGTTGACCGCGCCGTCGACGCCGCGGTTGTCGACGAACACCAGCGCCCGCGAGAGCCAGGTGCCCGGACGGGCGACCAGCGTCTCGTTGAGGGCGTTGCCGTACAGGTCCTTGCGCGCGGCGCGGGTGATGAACGAGACCCGCTGCGGCTGCTCGACCGGGACGTCACGCCGGAAGATCAGGTACGCGATGCCGACGCCGAGCAGCGAGACGACCACGGTGATCACCGAGATCACCCAGGCGTCCAGCGCCAGGTGGTGCGACTCCTCGAGCGCGCCGACCGACGGGGACAGCCAGGTGCTGAACCGGTCGCCGATGGCGAAGAACGCACCGGCACCGACCGAGCCGACCGCCAGGATCGCCATCGGGATCCACATGACCGGCTTGGCCTCGTGCGGGTGGAAGTCGTGGCCGTCCGCGCTCTTGAGGTCCTTCCAGCGTTCCTTGCCGAAGAACGTCATCATCATCAGGCGCGTCATGTAGAACGCGGTGAGCCCGGCGCCCAGCAGGGCCGCGCCGCCCATCACCCAGCCGCGCCAGCCGCCCTGGCCGAGTGCCGCTTCGATGATCGCGTCCTTGGTGAAGAAGCCCGACAGCGGCGGGATGCCGATCAGCGCCAGGTAGCCGAGGGTGAACGTCCAGAAGGTGATCGGCAGGTGCTTGCGCAGGCCGCCGAACTTTCGCATGTCGACTTCGTCGTTCATGGCGTGCATGACCGACCCGGCCCCGAGGAACAGCCCGGCCTTGAAGAAGCCGTGCGCCACCAGGTGCATGATGCCCAGCGCGTACGCGACGGGCCCGAGCCCGACGGCCAGCATCATGTAGCCGATCTGGCTGACCGTCGAGTACGCGAGGACCTTCTTGATGTCGTCGTACGCGCAGCCGATGACGCACCCGAGCAGCAGCGTCACCGTGCCGACCAGGGTGACGATCAGCCGACCGTCCGCGGTGGCGTTGAAGATGTCCTTCGAGCGGGCCACCAGGTAGACGCCGGCCGTGACCATCGTCGCCGCGTGGATGAGGGCCGACACCGGGGTCGGGCCCTCCATCGCGTCCGGGAGCCACGCCTGCAGCGGGAACTGGCCGGACTTACCGCAGGCGCCCAGCAGGAGCAGGATCGCCATCGCGGTGATCGCCGCCGGCGAGAACTTGCCGTCGGCGACCGCCTGGAAGACCTGCGCGTAGCCGGTCGAGCCCGCGTACTTGAACATGATGAAGATCGCCAGCGCGAGCCCGACGTCGCCGACGCGGTTCATCAGGAACGCCTTCTTCGCCGCGGTCGCGGCGGACGGGCGGCCCTGGTACCAGCCGATGAGCAGGTAGGACGCGAGGCCCACGCCTTCCCAGCCGAGGTACAGCGTCACGAAGCTGTTGCCCAGCACCAGGATCAGCATCGACGCGACGAAGAGGTTCAGGTACGCGAAGAAGCGGTACCGGCCCTCGTCGTCGGCCATGTAGCCGATCGAGTAGTAGTGGATCAGCATGCCGACGCCGGTGATGAGCAGCACGAACGTCAGCGACAGCGCGTCGATCCGCAGCCCGAAGTCCACCTGCAGCTGCCCGACCGGGATCCACGAGTACAGCCTGGTGTCGGTCGCGGTGCTCGTGTTGGCGGTGAAGAACAGGATCAGCCCGTAGACGAAGGCGAGCGTGACGGTGGCACAGCCGAGCAGATGCCCCCACGCCTTGGCGCGCTTGCCTGCCAAGAGCAGGATCAGGGCGCCGAGAGCCGGAAGGGCCACCAGCAGCCACGATGATGCGGTCACTCGGTGTCTCCTAGTACTTCAGCAGGTTGGTGTCGTCGACCGAGGCCGAGCGCCGGGTGCGGAAGATGGCCATGATGATCGCCAGGCCGACCACGACCTCGGCGGCCGCGACGACCATGACGAAGAACGCCATGATCTGGCCGTCGAGCCCGCCGTTGATCCGGGCGAAGGTGACCAGCGTCAGGTTCACGGCGTTGAGCATCAGCTCGATGCACATGAACACGACGATCGCGTTGCGCCGCACCAGCACGCCGACCGCGCCGAGCGCGAACAGCAGCGCCGACAGCAGCAGGTAGTACGTCGGGCTCATTCCCGCTCCCCTTCGGTTTCGGAGCCGACCAGCGCGTGCGCGTCCGGGTGCGGGCCTTCGTCCGCCACGAGCTTGCGTTCCTTCGCCAGCTCGATCGCCGAGGTGGACTCGATGATCGCCGAGAGCGACTCCGGCGCGATCGAGCCGTCCGGCAGCAGCGCCGGCGTCGCCACCGAGTTGGCGGTGGCGAAGACACCCGGGCCGGGCAGCGGCGAGGGCCGGTCGTGCTCGCCGCGGAAGCGGGCGACGACCAGTTCCTTCTGCGTCTGCTTGCCGCCCTTGCCGTGGCGGTCGGTGAAGGCCAGCACCATCGCGCCGACCGCGGCGGTGATGAGCAGCGCCGACGTCAGCTCGAACGGGAACAGGTAGTCGGTGAAGATCAGCCGGCCCAGGCCCTTCGGCCCGCCGCCCGCGGACGTCGTCGCGTCGAGCGGGGTGGCCGGGGTGACGTTGGCCAGCGCGCGGTAGACACCGGTCGCCAGCAGCGCGGCGAGCCCGATGCCGAGCACCGTCGCGGCGAGCCGCTGTCCACGCAGGACCTCGACGACCGAGTCGGAGCTTTCGCGGCCGACCAGCATCAGCACGAACAGGAACAGCATCATGATCGCGCCGGTGTAGACGATGATCTGCGTGAAGCCCAGGAACGGCGCCGCCTGGATCATGTACAGCGCGCCCAGGCTCAGCATCGTCAGGACCAGCCACAGCGCCGAGTGCACGGCGTTGCGGGAGAAGATCATGCCGAGCGCGCCGAGCAGCGAGAGCGGGCCGAGGATCCAGAAGGCGACGGCCTCGGCGACGGACACGCCCGCGGCCGCACCGGTCGGGGCCTGGGCCAGGAGGGCGGTGATCACTTGATGCCCTCCCCGCGTGCCAGTTCGGGGCCGTTCACGTAGTAGTCCTGCTCGTTGTCGCCGAGCCGCATCGGGTGCGGCGGCTGCTCCATGCCGGGCAGCAGCGGCGCGAGGAGGTCTTCCTTCGTGTAGATCAGCCGCTGGCGGTCGTCGTCGGCCAGCTCGTAGAAGTTGATCATCGTCAGCGACCGCGTCGGGCACGCCTCGATGCAGAGGCCACAGCCGATGCAGCGCAGGTAGTTGATCTGGTAGTCCGCGCCGTACCGCTCGCCCGGCGAGTAGCGGGCCTCCTCGGTGTTGTCACCGCCCTCGACGAAGATCGCGTCCGCCGGGCACGCCCACGCGCACAGCTCGCAGCCGACGCACTTCTCGAGGCCGTCCGGGTGGCGGTTCAGCTGGTGCCGGCCGTGGTACCGCGGGGCGGCCGGCGCACCGGCCTCCGGGTACTCCTCGGTGGCGACCTTCTTGAACATCATCCCGAACGTGACGCCGAAGCCCCGGACTGGATCGAGAAAGGACTTACTGCCCACCATCGTGCGCTCCTTCCTTTGCGGTGCCGACGGCCGCCGGCTTGCGGCGGGCCGCCTTCGCCTCGGCCTTGGCCAACGCCTTCTGACGCGGGGTGGTCTGCGGGACCTTGAGGTCCAGCGGCGGGACCGGGAAGCCGCCGCCGGTCACCGGCACGGTCTCGCTCTCCTCTTCGCGGCCCGCCGCGCGGACCCAGAGGAAGAGCGCGACGACGATGAAGATCGCCACCGCGGCGATGATGATGGCCGGGGTGTTCCAGGAGATCGTCTTCGCGAAGGTCACCATGACGATCCACACCAGGTTCAGCGGGACCAGGACCTTCCAGCCCAGGCGCATGAACTGGTCGTAGCGCAGACGCGGCAGCGTGCCACGCAGCCAGATGAACCCGAACAGCAGGATGAACATCTTCGCGAAGAACCACAGCAGCGGCCACCAGCCGGTGTTGAGGACGTTGTGCCCGATCAGCGACAGCGGCCACGGGGCCATCCAGCCGCCGAGGAACAGCGTGGTCGCGAACGCCGAGACGATCACCATGTTGACGTACTCGGCGAGGAAGAACATCGCGAACTTCATCGAGCTGTACTCGGTGTGGAAGCCGCCGACCAGCTCCGACTCGGCCTCGGGGAGGTCGAACGGGGCGCGGTTGGTCTCGCCGACCATCGAGATCAGGTAGATCACGAAGCTCGGGATCAGCACGAGGAACCACACCTTGTGCTGCGCGCCGACGATGTCGGCCAGGTTCAGCGACCCGGCCTGCAGGATCACCGCGACGATCGAGAGGCCCATCGCGATCTCGTAGGAGATCACCTGCGCCGCGCTGCGCATGCCGCCGAGCAGCGGGTACGGCGAGCCCGACGACCAGCCGGCGAGCACGATGCCGTAGACGCCGATCGACGAGCAGGCCAGGATCACCAGCGCGCTGACCGGCAGGTCGAGCAGCTGGAGCACGGTCTTCTCACCGAAGATCGACACCACCGGCCCGAACGGGATGGCCGACAGCGCGATCAGCGAAGGCACCACGCACATGACCGGCGCGAGGAAGTACACCTTGCGGTCGGCGGTGTCCGGGATGATCTGTTCCTTGAACGGCAGCTTGATCGCGTCCGCGAGGGACTGCAGGTAGCCGCCGGGGCCGACCCGGTTGGGGCCCGGCCGGTTCTGCATCCGGCCGACGGCCTTGCGCTCCCAGACGATCAGGAAGATCGTCATGATCGGCCCGATCAGCAGGATGACCACGCACTTGAGCAGGATCAGCCAGAACGGGTCGTCCGCCAGCAGCGCCGCCCTCGTCGCCGCGTCCGGCACACTGCCCACGGCCGCGTCGGTCGCCTGTGTCAGCAGCGGGATCATTGCCCACCTCCAGCGAGGTTCACGACGGCGCCGTGCCCGGCGCCGAGCGTCTTGAACACGGCGGAGCCGTCGGAGTTGCCCGGCAGCCACACGACGCCGTCGGGCAGGTCCGCGATCTCCACCGGCAGCGTGATCGCGCCGCGTTCGGTGCTCACCTTCACGGTGGTCCCCAGTCCTTCGGCGGTCTTCGCGGACAGCCGCGCGACCGGCGTGCGCTGGGTGCCCTTCAGGTGCGGCTCGCCGTCCTGCAGCGACCCGTTGTCGATCAGCTGGCGCCAGCTCGACAGGACCGCCTGGCCGGCACCCGGCGCGGCCGTGGCGCCGCCGGTCCCGGCGTCGACGTTGCCCCAGCGCAGCGCCGAGGCCGGGGCGAGCTTCTCGAAGTCGCCGCGGGCGGCGGCCGGCGTCTGCGTGAACAGGTCGGCGTCCATCTCGACGGCGAGCGTGTCGAGCACCCGGCAGTCCGGCAGGGCGCCGGTGCCTTCGAGGGTGACGTCGAACGGGCGGGTGCGACCCTCCCAGTTGAGGTAGCTGCCCGCCTTCTCGTCGGACGCGGCCACCGGGAGCACGACGTCCGCGCGCTCGGTCACCGCGCTGTGGCGGAGTTCGAGGCTGACGACGAAGCCGGCGTTGTCCAGCGCGCGCAGCGCGAGGTCCGGGTCCGGCAGGTCGAACGGGTCGACGCCGCCGACGACCAGGCCGCCGAGCTCACGGCCCGAAACAGCCTGCAGGATGCCGGTGGTGTCGCGGCCCGGCGTGGCCGGGATCGGGACGCCCCAGGCGTTTTCGACGGCGACACGAGCGGCGTCGTCGCCGACCCGGTGCCCGCCCGGCAGGAGCGTCGGCACGCAGCCGGTGGCCAGCGCGCCGCGGTCGCCGGCGCGGCGCGGGATCCACGCGAGCCGGACGCCGGTGCGCTCCACCAGGTCGTGCAGCGCGGAGAACAGGCCAGGCACCTGGGCGGCGCGCTCGCCGACCAGGACGACAGCGCCTTCGCCGCTCAGGGCCTCGTCGAGGTCCGGCGCGTGCTTGGCGATGCCTTCGATGGCGGCGGCCTCGGCACCCGGGACGCAGGCGAGCAGCTCGCCGAACGTCTTGCGCACCGACGACGTCGTCCACTGTCCCAAGTGGACGACCCGGGTGCGGTTCTTGCGGGCCGCCTTGCGCAGCCGCAGGAACACGATCGGCGCCTCGTCCTCGGGCTCGAACGCGACGCACAGGACCGTGCGAGCCCGCTCGATCTCGGCGAAGGTGACGCCGGAATCCGGCGTCACACCCACGACGTGCGAGGTGAGGAAGGCCAGTTCCTCGGCCGAGTGCGGGCGGGCGCGGAAGTCGACGTCGTTGGTCTGCAGGGCGACGCGGGCGAACTTCGAGTACGCGTAGGCGTCCTCGACGGTCAGCCGGCCGCCGGGCAGGACGCCGACGCCGCCGTTGGAGCGGGCCTCGGTGAGGCCGGCCGCGGCGGCGCGCAGCGCGTCGGTCCAGGACGCCTCTTCCAGCTCACCGGTCTCGGTGTTGCGGACCAGCGGCCGCCGGATGCGGTCCTCGGCACCGGTGTAGCGGAAGGCGAAGCGGCCCTTGTCGCAGATCCACTCCTCGTTGACCTCGGGGTCGTCGCCGGCCAGCTTGCGCTGGACCTTGCCGCGCCGGAAGTCGGTGCGCTCGGCGCAACCGGACGAGCAGTGCTCGCAGACGCTCGGCGAGGACACCAGGTCGAACGGGCGGGACCGGAACCGGTAGGCCGCGCTCGTCAGGGCCCCGACCGGGCAGATCTGGATGACGTTGCCGGAGAAGTAGGACTGGAACGGCTGACCGCTGGTCGTGCGGGAAGCCAGGTCCAGGACGTCCGCCGTCTCCGCGGTGCCGATCTGCTGGTGGGCGCCGCGTTCGAGGAGCTCGATGAACGGGTCGCCGGCGATCTCGCTGGAGAACCGGGTGCAGCGCTGGCAGAGCACGCAGCGTTCGCGGTCCAGCAGCACCTGCGTCGAGATCGGCAGCGGCTTCGGGAACGTCCGCTTGGTGTCGACGAACCGGGATTCCGTGCGGCCGTGGGCCAACGCCTGGTTCTGCAGCGGGCACTCGCCGCCCTTGTCGCAGATCGGGCAATCCAGCGGGTGGTTGATGAGCAGCAGCTCCATCACACCCTGCTGGGCCTTGTCCGCGACCGGCGACGTCAGCTGCGTCTTGACGACCATGCCGTCGGCGACGGTCATCGTGCAGGACGCCTGCGGCTTCGGCATCGGCCGGCCGCCCATCTCGACCTCGACCAGGCACTGGCGGCAGGCGCCCGCCGGGGAGAGGAGCGGGTGGTCGCAGAACCGCGGGATGACCGTGCCGAGGCGTTCGGCCGTGCGGATGAGGAGCTCGCCCTTGGGGGCGATGACCTCTTCGCCGTCGATGACCAGCTTCACGTGGCCTTCGGGGACCGGCGTCTCTTTGGTCTCGGGCTTGTCGGGCGCGATCGTCATGCCTGCGCTCCCACCAGTTCACGCTTGTTCGCTTCACACAGGGCGAGGAACTCGTCCCTGAAGTACTTGATGCCACTCTGGATCGGCGACACCGCGCCGTCGCCGAGGGCGCAGAACGACCGGCCGAGGATGTTGTCGCAGACGTCGAGGAGGGTGTCGATGTCCTCCTCGGTGCCGTGGCCCTCGACCATCCGCTCGAGGATCTGCGCCAGCCAGTACGTGCCTTCGCGGCACGGCGTGCACTTGCCGCAGGACTCGTGCTCGTAGAACTGCGTCCACTTCATCACGGCCCACGGCACCGACACGGTCTCGTTGAAGACCTGGACGGCCGTCGTGCCCAGCATCGAGCCCGCTTCCGCCGCGCCTTCGAAGTCCAGCGGAACGTCGAGGTGCTCGGCGGTGAACATCGGGGTGGACGAACCGCCCGGCGTCCAGAACTTGAGCGGGACGCCGTCCTTCATGCCGCCCGCCAGCTCGAGCAGCTCGCGCAGCGTGGTGCCGAGCGGGCACTCGTACTGCCCGGGCTTCTCGACGTGGCCGGAGATCGAGTAGATCTTCGGGCCGGGCGACTTCTCGCGGCCCATCTCGCGGAACCAGCTGGAGCCGCCGTTCACGATGAACGGCGCGCTCGCGATGGTCTCGACGTTGTTGACCGTGGTCGGCGCGGCGTACAGACCCGCGGCGGCCGGGAACGGCGGCTTGAGCCGCGGCTGGCCGCGACGGCCTTCGAGGGAGTCGAGCAGCGCCGTCTCCTCGCCGCAGATGTACGCGCCCGCGCCCGCGTGGACGGTGATCTTGAGGTCGAAGCCGGACCCGAGGATGTTCTCACCCAGGTAGCCCGCCGCTTCGGCTTCGCGCACGGCCGCGTTGAGGCGGCGGATGCAGTGCAGCGCCTCGCCGCGGACGTAGATGAAGCAGTGGTTGGACCGCATCGCGTACGAGGCGATGATGCAGCCCTCGATGAGCGAGTGCGGGTCCGCCATCATCAGCGGGATGTCCTTGCACGTCCCGGGTTCGCCCTCGTCGGCGTTGATCACCAGGTAGTGCGGCTTGTCGAAGTTCGGCGGCATGAACGACCACTTGACGCCGGCCGGGAAGCCCGCGCCGCCGCGGCCGCGCAGGCCGGAGTCCTTGACCAGCTGGACGAGCTGCTCGGGCGTCCCGGCCAGTGCCTTGCGGACGGCGGTGTAGCCCTCGAGCGCCTCGTACGTCCCGATCTGCCAGGAGTTCGGCGACAGCCAGCGCTTCGTGAGGACCGGAGTGATGGGATCGGCCATTACTTCTTCTCCCCTTCTGGGAGAGGGACGTCCTGCGCGACCGGGGCGACCCAGCCGCGGTCCTGCGCGAGCTTCGCACCCCGCAGCGTCTCGACGGCCTGCGAAGGACCATCGACGTCCTTGCGGTACTGCCGCTCGTCCTCCGGGAAGAACCCGGCGAGCTGCAGCTCGGCGCCCTTGAAGTTCGTCAGCGGGGCACCGCGCGTCGGGGCCGGGCGCTTGCCCGCCTGCAGCGCGTCGACCAGCGCGACGGCCTTCTCCTCGGTCTGGTTGTCGAAGTACTCGTAGTTGACCTGGATGACCGGCGCGAGGTCGCAGGCCGCGAGGCACTCGGCGTGCTCGAGGGTGATCGAGCCCGGCTCGTTCGGCGTACCCGCGGTTTCGTTGTGCCCCAGCGGTTCCGTCTCGGACCCGAGGTGCGTCTGGAGCGTCTTGTAGATCACGTCGCCGCCCATGGCCGCGCAGAGCGTGTTGGTGCAGACGCTCACGAGGTGCTCGCCGCACGGCTTGCGCTTGTACATCGTGTAGAACGTCGCGACCGCGCTGACCTCGGCGTCGGACAGGTCGAGCTGCTTCGCGCAGAACGCGATGCCCTCCTGGCTGACGTAGCCCTGCACCGACTGCACGAGGTGCAGCATCGGCAGCAGCGCCGAGCGGGACACCGGGTAGCGCGCGATCAGGTCCTGCGCCCGGGCGACGACACCGTCGTCGAAGATGTCCTCCAGCGGCGTGTCTTCGATGATCCCGGCGGCGACCTCGGGGTCGGGCGCGATGGCCACGACGTCGACGTCCGGCCCGGCCGCCACGTGCGTCGTCACGGCGTCCTTCGGGCCCGGTTCGGGAACAGCTGAGCTCATCGGTCCACTCCCCCCATCACGGGGTCGATCGAGGCGATCGCGGCGATCACGTCCGCGACCAGGCCGCCTTCGGCCATGGCGGGCATCGACTGCAGGTTCACGAAGCTCGGTTCGCGCACGTGGACCCGCAGCGGCCGCGTGCCGCCGTCGGACACCAGGTGCGCGCTGAGCTCGCCACGCGGCGACTCGACCGAGGTGTAGACCTGCCCGGCCGGCACCTTGAAGCCCTCGGTGACCAGCTTGAAGTGGTGGATCAGGGACTCCATCGACTGGCCCATGATCTTCTTGACGTGCTCGAGCGAGTTGCCCATGCCGTCGCTGCCGATCGACAGCTGCGCGGGCCAGGCGACCTTCTTGTCCTCGACCATGACCGGGCCCGGCTCGAGCTTCTCCAGGCACTGCTCGATGATCTTGAGGCTCTCGTGCATCTCGTGCACCCGGATCAGGTAGCGCGACCAGCAGTCGGCGCCGTTGTCGACCGGCACGTCGAAGTCGAACTCGTCGTAGCAGGAGTACGGCTCGGTCTTGCGCAGGTCCCACGGCAGGCCCGCGGACCGCAGCACCGGGCCGGTGACGCCGAGCGCGAGGCACGCGTCGACCGGCAGGTACCCGACGCCCTTGAGCCGGTTGCGCCAGATGGGCTGCCCGGTGAAGAGCTTGTCGTACAGCGGAAGGCGCTGCTTCATCGTGTGGACGAACTCGGTGACCTTCTCGCGGTAGTCCTCGGGCATGTCCTGCGCGAGGCCGCCGGGGCGGATGAACGCGTGGTTCATCCGCAGGCCGGTGAGGTGCTCCAGCAGGTGCAGGACGACCTCGCGCTCGCGGAAGCCGAGCGTCATCGCGGTGGTGGCGCCCAGCTCCATGCCGCCGGTGGCGATGTAGACCAGGTGCGAGCCGATCCGGTTGATCTCCAGCAGCATCACGCGCAGCAGCTGCGCGCGGCGCGGGGCCTCGATCTGCAGCAGCTTCTCGACGCCGAGGCAGTACGCCATCTCCGTCGAAAGGGGGGCCAGGTAGTCCATCCGCGTCACGAACGTGACGCCCTGGGTCCAGGTCCGGTACTCGCAGTTCTTCTCGATGCCGGTGTGCAGGTAGCCGATGACCGACCGCAGCTGCGTGACGGTCTCGCCCTCCATCTCCAGCACGAGCCGGAGCACGCCGTGCGTCGACGGGTGCTGCGGGCCCATGTTGATGACCATGCGCTCGTCGTGCGCCGCATCGGCGATGACGTCGTCCCAGTCGCCGCCGGAGACCGAGTAGACGCGGCCTTCGGTGGTGTCACGGGAATCGGCGTAGTTGACGTCGTCGGTGCTGTCGCTGCCCGGCGCGCTCGTGTCCGTCCCGGTGGTGACGTCGGAAAGGTTCTCAGTGCTCAATTTCGCCTCCGCGGGAAGGAGTACGTCGGCGGGTGCTCACGAGTACGACCTCCGCTGGTCCGGCGGCGGGATCTCCGCGCCCTTGTATTCGACCGGGATCCCGCCGAGCGGGTAGTCCTTGCGCTGGGGGTGGCCGTCCCAGTCGTCCGGCATGAGGATCCGGGTCAGGGCCGGGTGACCGTCGTAGACGATGCCGAACATGTCCCAGGTCTCCCGCTCCTGCCAGTCGGCGGTCGGGTAGAGCCCGACCAGCGACGGCACGTGCGGGTCCTCGATGTCGAGGGTGACCTCGAGGCGGATGCGGCGGCGGTAGGTGAGCGACGTGAAGTGGTACACCGAGTGCAACCGCTGCGGGACGTCGACGCCGTAGTCCACGCCGGACACCGAGGACAGCAGCTCGAAGCGGAGGCCGCCGTCGTCGCGCAGCACCTTCGCGATCGCGGGCAGCTGCTCGCGGGCGACGTAGAAGGTGATCTCGCCGCGGTCGACCGTCGTCTGCAGGATCGCCTCGGCGGGGATCTTGTTGTCGGACAGGGCCGCGTAGAACTCGTCGGCGAACTGGTCGAACCAGCCGCCGTACGGGCGCTCGGCCGGCGCGGGGCTGTAGGCCGGGAGCCGGACACCGCCGTAGCCGGAGGTGTCGCCGGTGCCGTGGACGCCGAACATGCCCTGGCGTTCGCGGCCGGTGACGACCGGTTCGGCGGGCCGGGTGCCCTGCGGCTCGAGGCCGCCCTCGGGACGATCGGCGCTGGACTGCTCGCCGCCGGTCTCTGGAGTGTCAGTCATCGCTCTACTTCTTCGCGTACTTGATCGACGACGCGACGAGCTCGGTGCGCGCCCCGCTGGCGGCGCGGATGGCGGCGCGGCGGGCGTTGATCGGCTCGTCCTGGATCTTGGCGTGCAGCTTGAGGATCGCGTCCAGCAGCATCTCCGGCCGCGGCGGGCAGCCCGGCAGGTACATGTCGACCGGCACGATGTGGTCGACGCCCTGGACCACCGCGTAGTTGTTGAACATGCCGCCGGAAGAGGCGCAGACGCCCATCGCGAGCACCCAGCGCGGCTCGGCCATCTGGTCGTAGATCTGGCGCAGGACGGGAGCCATCTTCTGGGTGACCCGGCCGGCGACGATCATCAGGTCGGCCTGCCGCGGCGTCGCGCTGAAGCGCTCCATGCCGAAGCGGGCGATGTCGTAGCGGGACCCGCCGACGGTCATCATCTCGATCGCGCAGCAGGCGAGGCCGAACGTGGCGGGCCAGAGCGAGTTCTTGCGCGCCCAGTTGACGAGGCCTTCGAGGCTGGCCAGCAGGATGCCGTTGGGGAGTTTCTCTTCGAGGCCCATGGGTCTAGTTCCAATCCAGGCCGCCGCGCCGCCACACGTAGGCGTACGCGAAGCCGACCGTCGCGATGAACAGCAGGATCTCCACCAGGCCGAACGTGCCCAGCGCGTTCGCCTGCACGGCGAACGGGTAGAGGAAGACCATCTCGATGTCGAACAGGATGAACAGCATCGCGGTGATGTAGTACGCGACCGGCATCCGCCCGGCGCCTACGAGCGGCTGCGGGGACGGCTCGATGCCGCACTCGTAGGCGGAGAGCTTGGCCTTGTTGTAGCGGCTGGGGCCGACGAGCGGGCCCAGCAGGACCGACAGCACGGCGAAGCCGAGCGCCAGCACGAACAACAGGACCAGGGGCAGGTAGGGCTTCAGGCTCGGGGCCTCTTGCGCCAGCTGCACCGTGTCGGTCCGGGTCAGCAACGTCAGCACGGGGTCTTCGCCATCCTTTCCGCGCCGATGCGGTTGTGCTTGTGGTGGGAACCGCGTGGCCTCGTCGGCACCCTAAGGGACCTGGGTCACACCGCCGAGGGTCAGGGTCTCCTTACGGCCCGTGGCTGGACCCGCAGGGAGAACACTGTGGTGCTTGTGAAATAGTTCACAAGCCACTCGTCGCGGATGTGAAGGGATTCACAAAGCATGGGGGGAGTGTAGGACGCGACTCACATTCTTGTCCCTAGGCCCCCATGTTATGAGGGTGCCCTAAGTTCAGCCGCCAACGTTGTCACGGCTTTGTGGCGGCGTGCGCGCGACCTGCGCGAAGACCGTTCAAGATCGCTTCGCGGCCGGACAATCCGGACGTCGACGTGTGAGCTATCCCACTGGCCGTACGGCCAACTTGTTAGGCCACTCGTGTGTCCGCGCGCCCGGGCGCGGGTCAGCGCGGGGTGGGCGTAACCCGCGCCAGCGCCGAGATCAGGCGGTCGACGCCGTCGCCGCCCTTGGCGTCGTAGCAGCCCGAGAGGCCCTTGTAGACCAGCGGCAGGAGCTTGTTGATGCGCAGCCCGTATTTGGTGCAGGCGTGCATGATCTTCGGCTTGCCGATGATCCGCGCGAAGACGTTGCCCAGCCGGTAGTAGCCGCCCATCAGCTCGCCGACCGCGCGCGGGTACGCCTCCAGCGCCCGCTCCCGCGAAGGCCCTTCGCGCCGCGCCAGCGCCTGCACGACGACCTCCGCGGCGATCTGCGCGGACTCCATCGCCGCCGAGATGCCCTCGCCGTTGAACGGGCTGACCATGCCGCCCGCGTCACCCAGCAGCAGCAGGCCGTCGCGGTAGTGCGGGGTGCGGTTGAAGCCCATCGGGAGGCCGGCGCCGCCGACCTTGCCGATCGCGTTCTCCTCGCGGTAGCCCCACTCCTCCGGCGTCCCGTCGAGCCACTGGCGCAACAGCGCGCGGTAGTCGGTGTTCCGGAACGATGCCGACGTCGAGAGCATGCCGAGGCCGACGTTGACCGTGCCGTCGCCGAGCGGGAACGCCCAGCCGTAGCCCGGCAGCAGCTTCGGGTCGCGCGGGTCGGAGCGGTCCCACAGCTCGAGGTGGCCCTCGATGAACGGGTCGTCGTGGCGCGGGCTCTTGTAGTACTGGCGCACGGCGACGCCCATCGGGCGCTTCTCGTTCTTCTGGATGCCGACGCTCAGCGCGAGCCGCGCGGAGACGCCGTCGCAGGCCAGGACGAGCGGCGCGCGGTAGTGCACCGGAGTCTTCTCCGGGCCGACCTTCGCCTCGACGCCGACCACGCGCCCGCTCGCGTTGGTGATCGCGCTGGTGACGGTGGTGCGCTCGTACAGCCGCGCGCCCGCCTTCACGGCGAGCTTCGCGAGGAGGTCGTCGAAGTCGTGGCGGGTGCGCGAGACGCCGTAGGGCGGGTAGCTCGTCAGGTCCGGCCAGTCGAGTTCCAGCGTGAGATCGCCGGTGAGGATCCGCAGGCCCCGGCTGTGCACCCAGCCGGCGTCCTCGCTGGTGTCGATCCCCAGGTCGATGAGCTGCTTGACGCCACGCGGGGTCAGGCCGTCGCCGCAGACCTTCTCGCGGGGGAACTCGGTCTTCTCCAGCAGCAGCACGTCGACGCCCGCGCGGGCCAGATAGGTGGCCACGGTGGACCCAGCGGGTCCGGCGCCGACGACGATGACTTCGGCGTCTTGATCTGGGCTACGACGGCTCATGGCCGCAGTTTATGCGGGCTTTCGCGCGCGGTGGATCGCCACGACACCGAATGTGAGGTTCAACCACTCGACGTCGGTCCAGCCCGCGCTCGCGATGATCTCGCCGAGCGTGCGCTGGTCGGGCCAGGTCAGCATGGATTCGGCCAGGTAGGAGTAGGCCTCGGGGTTCGACGACGTCCGCTTGCCGACCCAGGTGAGCAGCTTCAGCATGAACCGCCGGTGGACGAACCGGATCGGGGCGAACGGCGGGGTCGAGACCTCGCAGATCACCAGGCGGCCGCCCGGTTTCACCACGCGCGCGATCTCGGTGAGCGCCGCCTTCGGGTCGACGAAGTTGCGCAGCGCGAGGGAGATCGTCACGGCGTCGAAGCTCTCGTCGGCGAACGGCAGGTTCAGCGCGTCCGCCGCGACCATCGGGACCTTGCGGTGCAGCCCGGCGCGCAGCATGCCGAACGAGAAGTCCGCGGCCAGGCACCAGGCGCCCCCGCGGGCGTACTCGACCGTGGACACCCCGGTGCCGGCGGCGAGGTCCAGGACCTTCTCGCCGCGGCGGGCGTCGAGCACGCGGGCGGTGGTGGTGCGCCAGCGCCGGTCGAAGCCGAAGGTCATGAACGAGTTCGCCCGGTCGTACCCGGACGCGACGCCGTCGAACATCGCGGCGACCTCGTGCGGGTCCTTGTCCAGGCTTGCGCGTGACATGGGTTCGAGATTAGTCCGCGGACCTCAGCGGAACGTGGCCAGCATCCCGGCCACCGCCGCGGGCCAGGTGAACTCCTCCGCCCTCGCTCGCGCCGCGGCGCGCCGGGCCTCCTCCGGGCTGTCCAGGAGGTTCGTCACCGCCGTGGCGAACGCGGGCGCGTGGTCGTCCACCGCCGCGCCGCAGCCGGGGCGCACGATTTCCCGCAGCGCCGACGACGCCGACACCACCACCGGCGTCCCCGACGCCAGCGCCTCCAACGCCGCGAGCCCGAACGTCTCGTGGGGGCCGGGCGCCAGGGAGACGTCCGCGCTGGCCAGCAGCCGCGCGACGTCGCCGCGGCCGGACAGGAACCCCAGGAACGTCACCGGCAGGCCCCGCGCGCGGCGCTCCAGGGCCCGGCGGCGCGGCCCGTCGCCGGCCACCACCAGCCGGACCCGCGCGCCTGCCTCGGTCAGCTCCGCGACCGTGTCCACGCTGCGCTCCACGTGCTTCTCCGGCGAAAGCCGTCCACAGTGGACGAGCAGGGCGTCCGCTCCCCCGGCGAGGTCGGTGCGCCAGCCGTCGTCGCGCATGGTGGGCCGGAACGTCGCGAGGTCGACGCCGAGCGGCACCCGGCGGACGTTCGGCGCGGCGATCCGGTCGAACTCGGCGCGCGCGAACGCCGTCGTGCAGACGACCGTGTCGTAGCTCGCGGCCATCCGCCGGTTGGCGGCGTCGGCGACACGGCGCGCCACCGGCTCGGGCAGCAGGAACTGCTCCAGCAGCCGGTCGAGGCGCTCGTGGGAGATGACCGTGCTCGGGACGCCGTGCCGCCGCGCCCAGCCACCCATCCCCCGCAGCGTCAACCGGTCCGACACCTCCAGCCGGTCCGGTTCGAGTCTTCGCAGGACCGCGCGGACGCGGTGCGGGTCGACGGCGCGGTAGCCGCCGGTGCCCGGGATCTTCGGCGCCGGCAGCGAGAACCGGCGCACGCCGGTCGGCAGCACCTCGTCGGCGTAGCGCGTGCCGGGCACCACGAGCGTCACCTCGTGGCCGCTCGCGACGTACCCGGCGCCGAGGTGGTGCAGCGCCGTGCGGAGCCCGCCCGAACGCGGCCCGTAGAAGTTCGCGAGCTGGACGATGTGCATGTCAGGCCGCGCGGGCGGCCCGGCCCTGCACGGCTTCGTAGTGCCCCATCAGCTCGCGGCAGACCGCGGGCCAGGTGCGGCCCAGCACGACCTTGCGCGCCTTCTCGCCGAGCCGCGCCCGCAGCGCGGGGTCGCGCAGGGCGTCGACCTTCTCGACGAGCGCCGGGCCGAACTGCGCGCGGTCGGCGGGCAGCAGGTAGCCGGTGCGGCCGGGCAGGACGAGGTCCTTGGGGCCGCCCGCGGCCGGCGCGAGCACCGGCAGCCCGGAGGCCATCGCCTCCTGCACCGCCTGGCAGAACGTCTCGTGCGGGCCGGTGTGGACGAAGACGTCGAAGCTCGCGTACGCCTTCGACAGTTCTTCGCCGTACTTCGCGCCGAGGAAGGCGGCGCCGGGCAGCTGCTCCCTGAGGTTTTCGAGTTCGGGCCCGTCGCCGACGACGACCACGCGGACTCCCGGCATGCCGGCGAGCGCGGCCAGCCGGTCGACCTCCTTCTCGGGCGCCAGCCGCCCGACGAACCCGACGAGCAGCTCGCCGTCCGGCGCCAGCTCGGCCCGCAGCGCCGCGTCGGCGTGGTCCGGGGAGAACCGTTCGATGTCGACGCCCCGCGCCCAGCGGTGCACGCGCGGGACGCCGTGCAGCTCCAGCTGCTCGACCGAGTCGCTGGACGGCGCGAGCGTCCGGTCGGCCCGCGAGTGCAGCCGACGCACCCAGCGCCACGCGGCCCGCGCGCCGATGCCGAAGCCGTACGCGGCGGCGAAGCCGGCGATGTCGGTCTGGTAGACGGCGATGGACGGCACTCTCAGGCGCCGCGCCGCGGCCAGCCCGCGCGCGCCGACCACGAACGGCGAGGCCAGGTGGACGACGTCCGGGCCGAACGCGGCGAGCGCGTTGAGCACCGTGCGCGTCGGGACGCCGATCGGCAGGGAGTTGACCCCGGGGAAGTCCAGCGCGGGGATCCGGACGACCGGGGCGCCGCGGTAGGAGTCCGGGCCGGGCCCGGGGGCGATGATCAGCACGTCGTGGGCGCGTTCGCGCAGGTGCTCGACGACCCGCAGGACGGAGTTGGTCACGCCGTTCACCTGGGGCAGGAAACTTTCGGTGACTATGGCGACTCGCACGTCTTGGACGATCGCACCCGATCCTGGCGACCGCGTGACACGGCGGCCAACGGCGCCGGAACAGATCGGCTACGACATGTCATCTCAAGGTCGTGTCCCGGAAACCAGCGGGGCCCAGACTAAGCAGGCATGACCCTCTTGTCCTCCCGGCCGCCGCGGCCCGTCGAGCCCGGCCTGCTGTCGAGGGCGCTCGAAGTGGCCGGGCGGCTGGCCAACGACGCCACCGACGTGATCACCGCGACCGCCGGCCGCGGCGCCCACCCGGCCACCCTGGATTCGCCGTTCGACTGGGTCACCGACACCGACCGGATCCTGGAGCGCCACACCCGGCGCGTCCTGACGGCGGAGTTCCCGGGCATCCCGGTGGTGGGCCACGAGTTCGGCGCCGACCACGGCGCGGACGTCGCCGAGTACCGCTGGGTGGTCGACTCGGTCGACGGCACGGCGAACTACGTGGCTGGCGTGCCGTGGTGCGCGTACAGCCTGGCCCTGGTCGACGCGGCGGGACCGGTGGTGGGCGTGGTGGCGGACCCGTACCGGGCCCAGATCTACGCGGCCGCGCGCGGACGAGGGGCCCGCGCGAACGGCAAGCCGGTCCGGCTGACGGACCGCTGCGTGACGGCGGGTGCTTTGGTGTGCACGGAGTTCGCCCGCCGCGGGCCATGGCCGGGAATGGGCGGCTTCATCGAGCGAGCCGCGGCGGCGCACGCCGGGGTGCGGGTGCTGGGCTCGGCGGCGTTGTCGATCGCCCAGGTGGCGCTGGGCCACGCGGCGGCGGCGGTGCTGCACAGCTACCACGAATGGGACGTCGCTGGGTCGGTCGCGATGGCGATCGAGGCGGGGGCGGTGGTGCTGGACCGGCACGGGGAGGACACGGCGTTGCCTACCGACGGCCTGCTGGTCGCGGCGCCGGGGGTGGCGGATGAAGTGCTGGGGTGGTGGCAGGAGACGGCCCACGCGGGCTAATCGGGGTGCGGGCGCGGTGAGGATCGGGGCATGCCCACGCTGCGCACGCCTCGGCTCACGCTCGTGCCCCGGCCGACGAACACCTCGAAATGGACTCCGACCCCGAGGTGATGCGCTACCTCACCGGCCGGGCTCACGTTCGCGCGGGCGTTCACCTCGACCGCGGACTACGACGATCCCGTCGAAGGTGCCGAGCGGGGAGAGGTCGAGTACGAGATCACGCGGCGGACGTGGCTGGGACCGCAGCGCGCTTGTTCACGCGCCGGATCCACCACAGCACCGGCCCCGCCACCAGCCACGTGAAGAACACGAAACTCCCCAGCGGCAGCAGCGTCAGCGCCGCCGACCGGCCGGCCACCCGGGCCAGCTCCGGGTCGGACGCGTCGTACTCGATGCGGACCAGCTGGCCCGCCGCCAGGCCGTCCGGGTACAGCACCCCGTTCGCCGGGCTGTGGACGATGCCGTCCGGGGTTTCGAAGTGGATGATCGTGCGGTCGAACGCCACCGAGTCGACCGTCGCGTTGGCCGTGCCCATCTGGGACGTGATCGCGCCGTCGTTGCGGATCGCCGCGAACACGAGGCACACGCACATCACGGTGAGGAGCGAGGCGACGCCGAGGGTGATCCACCACCCGACGCGCCTCACCCGCTCACCTCTCGTGCTCACGCCGCGAGCGTAGCGGTCTCGCTCAGTGCGCGTGTTCGGCGGCGAGATTCCGGTGGTTCGCCTGGATCTGGTCGTACGACTGCGGCTTCACGGACGCCGTACGCGCCGCGAAAGCGGCAGCGCCGTTCGGGCCGACCGCCGGCTTGCCCGCCGTGTACAGCCAGGTCTGGAACAGGTCGTGCAGCGGCTTGCCCGAGATCTTCTCCGCCAGCGCGATGAAGTCCAGGATCCGCCCGTTCGACCCGCCCCGCTGGGCCTGCCAGCCCTGCAGGATCTTGAAGAACGCGTCGTCGCCGACCGCCGTCCGCAGCGCCTGCAGCGTCAGCGCGCCGCGGTCGTACACGGCGTTGTCGAACTGGTTGTCCGCGCCCGGGTCGGCCGGGACGAGCTTCCACAGGTCGCCGTCGGCCGGGTTCGAGTCGTACGTGTACTGGGCCAGCTCGGCGACCGTGCCCTCGCCCTCGTGCTCCGACCACAGCCACTCGGCGTAGGACGCGAAGCCCTCGTTCAGCCAGATGTCGCTCCAGCGGCCGAGCGAGACGTTGTCGCCGAACCACTGGTGGGCGTTCTCGTGCGCGATCAGCGTCGTGTTGGAGCCCGCGCGGAAGTTCCGGACGCCGTACGTCGGCCGGGTCTGGTTCTCCAGCGAGAACGTGATGCCGCTGGTCACGACGCCGCCCTCGGCCTCGAACGGGTACGGCCCGAACTGCGTCGCCAGGAACGCGTCGATCTCCGGCGTCCGCTCGACGCTGGCCTTCGCCGCGTACAGCGAGTCGCCGAGGTCCGACCCGTACGCCGTGATGAACGGCTTGCCGTCCGGGGTGGTCGACTGGTCCAGCTCGTACTTGCCGACGATGAACGACGTCAGGTAGGTCGCCTGCGGCTTGGTGCTGCGCCACTGCCAGCGGGTCCAGCCGGCGCGGCTCTTCGTCGTGCGCACCAGGGTGCCGTTGGTGACGGCAACGTTGTCATCCGGCGCCTCGATGGAGACGTCGTAGGTCGCCTTGTCGGTCGGGTGGTCGTTGGCCGGGAACCACCAGGCGGAGCTCTGCGGCTCGTCGACGCCGAGCGCACCGAAGGAGCCCTTTTTCCAGGCGTTGAGGCCGTCGACGGTCTCGGTCGACGGCGTGTCCGAGTAGGCGACGACGACGGTCGCGGTCTGGCCCTTGAGCAGCGGCTGCGCCGGGGTGACGACGAGCTCGCCGTTGCCGGTCTGGTTCGTGAACTGCGCCGGCCGGTTGTTCACCAGCACGCTCGACGCCTTGAGCGCGAAGTCCAGGTCGAACCGCGAAAGGTCCTGCGTGGCGGTGAGCAGCAGCGTCGTCGTGCCCGCGAGCACGTCGGTCGCCGGCTGGTAGGTCAGCCGGATGTCGTAGTGCAGCACGTCCGTGCCGCCGTTGCCGGCGTTCGGGTAGTACGGGTCACCGACACCGGGCGCGCCGGGCGCCGGGGCCGCACTGGCGGTACCCACGAGCAGCACCGAGGCGACCCCGGCCGCGAGCGCGGCGAGGCCGGTGCGAGTTCTTGCACGCATTCGAATCCCTCCAACGGGTGAGGATCAGCGCGCTCGAACGTAGCCAGCCAAGGAGGGCCCAGGTACAGCCAAAGGAAGGTTCTTGCCTACTGGGAGCAAGATCGGAAACCGCTTGACGCGGCGGTTTGCCCCGGTCAGGCGGCCGAAACCGCGCTGGACACCGCCGCCCGCAGGCGGCCGTGCAGGTCGCGGTGCCGCGAGCGGTCCACCCGCACCTCGACGACCCGCAGCCCCGGCGCCGGCCGCAACGCCGCGCGGAACTCCGTCAGCGTCTCGGCCACCACGTGCGGCACCCGGTACCCCGCGCACAACGCGCCCAGATCGGCCCCGTGCGGCGTCCCGAACACGCGCTCGAAGCTCGCCGAGTGCTCCGGGGCGCCCTGCTCCAGCAGGGAAAAGATCCCGCCGCCGTCGTCGTTGCAGACCACGATGGTCAGGTCCGGGCGCTGCTCCGCCGGGCCCGTCAGCAGGCCCGACGCGTCGTGCAGGAACGTCAGGTCGCCCAGGAGCGCGTAGGACGGGCCGCGGTGGACGTACGCCGCGCCGATCGCCGTCGAGACCGTTCCGTCGATGCCCGCGACCCCGCGGTTGCGGTGGACCAGGACGTCCGGGCGCAGCCGGCCGGCCAGCGCCACGTCGCGCGTCGGGTTGGACGAGCCGACCACCAGCAGCGAGTCCGCCGGCAGCGCGTCCACCAGCTCGGACGCCAGGCGCAGCCCCGACGGCCACGGCTCTGCGTCCAGCACCGCCGTGACCGCTGACGACGCCGCCGCGTCGGCGCGGCGCCAGCTCGCCAGCCACTCCGGGTCGGCCGGCTTCGTCGGCTCGTCGAACCACTGCCCGACCTGCCGGACGTTGTGCGCGGGCGCCGGCCAGTCCGAGTCCGGGCGCACCAGCAGGACCTCGACCGACGGGTCCGAAATGACCTTCTGGATCTGCCGGAACACCGTTGGCCGGCCGAGGCACAGCACCTGCTCCGGCTTGTGCTTGGCGATGAACTCCTCGACGCCCAGCAGCCACGCGCCGGACGAGATCGCCGTGCCGCCGGACAGCCCCAGTCCGCCTGTCTCCGACACCACCGGCCAGCCGTGCTGCTCGGCCCACTCGCTGGCCGCCTGGACGCCGGTGTCGCACGCGATCACCAGGCCGTGCCGCGCCGAAGGCACCACGAACGAGGGCAATGCGCCGAAGTCCGGCAGCTCGGTCCAGCGGGAACCGTCGGGCCGGCCGTCCAGCGACTCGTACCACTCGCCGTCATCGTCGAGGTCCGGGACGAGCGGCTCGCGGAACGGGATGTTCAGGTGCACCGGCCCGCAGCGCCACTCGCCGTACGCGGCGTTCCACGCCCGGCAGATCTGGCTGCGCCAGTACGAGTTCTGGCCGGCCCGCCGCTCGGCGACGGCCAGCTCGTCGAAGTAGCGGGCGGCGTCGCCGTAGAGCTGGTGCTGGTCGATGACCTGGGACGCCCCCGCCGCGCGCAGCTCCGGCGGCCGGTCGGCGGTCAGGACGATCAGCGGGACGCCGGCGCGGTCGGCCTCCAGCACCGCCGGGTGGAAGTTGGCGGCCGCGGTGCCGGACGTGCAGAGCACGGCCACCGGCCGGCCGGTGCGGGCGGCGATGCCGAGGGCGAGGAACGCGGCCCCGCGCTCGTCGATGCGGACGTGGAGCTGGAGCTTCCCGGCCGCCGCCGCGTCATACAGCGCGATCGACAGCGGCGCGTTGCGGGAGCCCGGGCAGAGGACGACGTGCGAGACGGTGTTGCGGACGAGTTCGTCGACGATGACCCTGGCCTGCGCGGTGGAAGGGTTCACCGGCAGGCTCCGTCGCGATCTGAAGTGTCCACAGGTTCTATTCTCCCAAACGTGGATGACGCCCGAGTTTCCGAGCTGTTCGACCCCGCCGCGTGGACCGAGGTCGAAGGTTTCGCCTTCACCGACATCACCTACCACCGTTCCGCCGAGAGCCGCGGCGGCAAACGCGTGGTGCGCATCGCGTTCGACCGTCCGGAGGTCCGCAACGCCTTCCGGCCGCACACCGTCGACGAGCTCTACCGGGCGCTGGACCACGCCCGGATGAGCTCGGACGTCGGCTGCGTCCTGCTCACCGGCAACGGCCCCTCGCCCAAGGACGGCGGGTGGGCGTTCTGCTCCGGTGGTGACCAGCGTATTCGCGGACGTTCCGGGTATCAGTACGCGAGCGGCGAGACCTCCGACACGGTGGACCCCGCGCGGGCCGGCCGGCTGCACATCCTCGAGGTCCAGCGGCTGATCCGGTTCCTGCCGAAACCGGTGATCGCGGTCGTGCCGGGCTGGGCCGCGGGCGGCGGGCACTCCCTGCACGTGGTGTGCGATCTCACCCTCGCCTCGGCCGAGCACGCCAAGTTCAAGCAGACCGACGCGGACGTCGGCTCGTTCGACGGCGGCTACGGCTCGGCCTACCTGGCCAAGATGGTCGGGCAGAAGTTCGCCCGGGAGATCTTCTTCCTCGGCCGCGAGTACTCCGCCGAGCAGATGCACCGGATGGGCGCGGTCAACGCGGTCGTCCCGCACGCCGACCTGGAAAAAGAGGCCCTGACCTGGGCGTGGGAGATCACCCGCAAGTCACCGACGGCGCAGCGGATGCTCAAGTACGCGTTCAACCTCACCGACGACGGCATGGTCGGCCAGCAGCTGTTCGCGGGCGAGACCACCCGGCTGGCGTACATGCAGGACGAAGCCGTCGAAGGCCGCGACGCGTTCCTCCAGAAGCGCGACCCCGACTTCAAGGACGTCCCCTATTACTACTGAGCTGCTCCCGATCGAACTCGACGGCTCCCCCGAGGCGCTGACCACGCTGAAGAACGCCGTCGCCGACGCGCTCGCCGGCGGCCCGGCGGTGCTGCCCTTCACCGACCCCGCGCTGCGCGACGCGATGGCCCCGGCCGAGCCTGCCGAACCGGACACCGCCGTGGTCATCGCCACCTCGGGCTCGACCGGCGCGCCCAAGGGCGTGCTGCTCTCGGCCCGCGCGCTGACCGCGTCGGCCGAGGCCACGCACGCGCGGCTCGGCGGCTCCGGGCACTGGCTGCTGGCGACGCCCGCGCACTACATCGGCGGCCTGCAGGTGCTGGTCCGGTCGCTGCTGGCGGGCACCGAGCCCGCTTTCCTGACCGGCGCCCGTTTCCGCCCGGACGACTTCGCCGCCGCGGCGGCGCGGCTGAAGGGCAGCCCGCGGTACACCGCCCTGGTGCCGACCCAGCTCGTCCGGCTGCTCGACGACGGCGGCGCCGGGCTGGCCGCGGCGAAGACGTTCGACGCGATCGTGGTCGGCGCGGCGGCGACGTCGGCCGCCCTGCGCGAGCGCGCGGCCGACGCCGGTGTGGCGATCGTGCCCGCGTACGGCATGAGCGAGACGGCCAGCGGCTGCGTCTACGACGGCTTTCCCCTCGACGGCGTCCGCGTCGACGTCACCGGGGACCGGATCCGGATCGCCGGCGACGTCCTCGCGCACGGTTATCGCCTGCGGCCGGACCTGACCGCGGAGTCGTTCGGCGGCGGCTGGTTCACGACGTCCGACCGTGGGATTCGTCACGACGACGGCCGGATCGAGGTCCTCGGCCGGGCCGACGACATGATCAACACCGGCGGGGTGAAGGTGTCCGCGAACGCGGTCGAGCGGTGTCTCTGCGCCCAGCCGGGCGTGCGCGACGCCTGCGTCGTCGGCCTGCCGGACCCGGAGTGGGGCGAGGCCGTGGTGGCGCTCGTCGTCCCGTCAGGTGAACCGCGTGAAGCGGACGAACTGCGCGCCGCGGTCCGCGCCGAACTGGGCGCGGCAGCGACGCCGAAACGCGTCGAATACGGCGCTGAGCTGCCCCTTCGCGGGCCGGGCAAGATCGACCGCGAGGCGGTCAGAACGCGACTTACGTCGGGTTTGCGCGGCTGAATGGCCGCACTTCGTTGACATGTACGGCGTGCACCCGCTTGGCTACGCACCATGACGCGCTGGATCAGAGCTGCCCTCATCGGCACCGCCGTCACACTGGGGCTGCTGCTTCCCGTGGGCGCCGCGCTGGCCGACCCGCCCGCCGGCGAGCCCAACAGCGGCACGCTGACCTGGCAGCTGCCGACCACGGACTGACTTTCCGGGTTCTCGCTCGGCTTTGATCACCATGGCGTTGAATGGCGCCATGGCGAGCTTGAGCGAGTGGATCGAAGGGGCCCGGCCCCGGACGCTGCCGAACGCGGTGGCGCCCGTGGTGGCGGGGGTCGGCGCGACGATCGCACTGGACGCGTTCTCGTGGTGGCGTTCGGTCTTGGCGCTGCTGGTCTCCCTCTCGCTGATCGTCGGCGTCAACTACGCCAACGACTACTCCGACGGCATCCGCGGCACGGACGAAAACCGCGTCGGGCCGTTGCGGCTGGTCGGGTCCGGGGTCGCCGCGCCGAAGGCCGTGCTGACCGCCGCACTGATCTCGCTGGGCCTGGCCGGGGTGCTGGGTTTGGTGCTCGTGGCCGTCAGCGGGCACTGGTGGCTGCTGGCGATGGGCGCGCTCTGCATCCTCGGCGCGTGGTTCTACACCGGCGGCAAGAAGCCGTACGGCTACTACGGTTTCGGCGAGATCGCCGTGTTCGTGTTCTTCGGGCTGGCCGGCGTCCTCGGCACGGTGTACGTCCAGGCCGGGCGGGTCAGCTGGGCGGCGCTGGCGTGCGCGGTCGCGGTCGGCTGCTTCTCGACGGCGGTCCTGACGGCCAACAACCTGCGTGACATCCCGACCGACGTCGAAGCGGGCAAGCGCACCCTGGCCACCCGCCTCGGCGACGGCGGAACGCGGCGGCTGTACCTGGTGCTGATCGCGGTGCCGTTCGTGCTCGGCATCGTCCTCGGGATCTTTCACCCGCTGCTGCTGATCACCCTGCTGACAGCGCCGATGCTGCTGAAGTCGGTCCGCGCGGTCGGCGGCGGCGCCCACGGGCGCGAGCTGATCCCGGCACTGCGGGACACGGGCCTGGCGATGCTGGCCTGGGCGGTGCTGGCGGCGGTGGCGCTGAGCTTCTAGCTTTCCGGGACGAACTTCCCGGTCACCAGGAACTCCTCGAACAACGCCGTGTGCGGCGCCAGGTCGAGTCCCTGCTGCGCGACCCACTCGTCGTTGTAGTACGTGTGCGCGTACCGCTCGCCGCCGTCGCAGAGCAGCGTCACGACGCTGCCCGCCTGGCCGTCCTCGACCATCCGCGAGATGAGCCGGAACGCCCCGTAGAGGTTCGTGCCCGTCGAGCCGCCCGCCCAGTGCCCGGTGCGCTCGCGCAGCAGCCGGATCGCCGCCAGGGACCCGGCGTCGGGGATCTGGAACATCTCGTCGATGACACCGGGCACGAACGACGGTTCGCACCGAGGCCGTCCGATGCCTTCGATCCGCGACGGCATGCCGGTCGCGTAGTCGAGCGCGCCGGTTTCCCAAGCGCCGTAGAACGACGAGTTCTCCGGGTCGGCGACGCAGATCTTCGTCGTGTGCCGCTTGTAGCGGACGTACCGGCCGAAGGTCGCGCTCGTGCCGCCGGTGCCCGCGCCGACGACGATCCACGTCGGCACCGGGTGGCGCTCCGAGCGCATCTGCGCGAACACCGACTCGGCGATGTTGTTGTTGCCGCGCCAGTCCGTCGCGCGCTCGGCGTAGGTGAACTGGTCGAGGTAGTGCCCGCCGCTCTCGGCCGCGAGCCGCTCCGCCTCGGGGTACATCGCCGGGGCTTCGTCGACGTAGTGGCACTCACCGCCGTAGAACTCGATGAGCGCAATCTTCTCCTTCGACGTCTTCCGCGGCACGACGGTGATGAAGCGCAGGCCGAGCATGCGGGCGAAGTAGGCCTCGGACACCGCCGTCGACCCGCTGGACGCCTCGACGAGCACGGTGTCCGGGCCGATCTGGCCGTTGACGAGCCCGTAGAGGAACAGCGAGCGGGCCAGCCGGTGCTTCAGCGAGCCGGTCGGGTGGACGGACTCGTCCTTGAGGTAGAGGTCGATCCCCCACTCCGCGGGCAGCGGGAAGACGTGCAGGTGGGTGTCCGCGCTGCGGTTCGCGTCGGCCTCGATGATCCGGACGGCTTCGCGGACCCAGCTGCGGGCGTGCGGGCGGCTCATTCCGGCTGGCCGGAGGTGTCGCCACGGAGCTGGGCACGCAGGTCGGCGCGGGCCCGGGCACGCTTCTCGTTGCGCTTCGCCAGGCCGGCCGTGACGCGGGCGTTCAGCGGGCGGAACAGCAGGAGGCCCAGCGGCAGCCCGACGACCAGGCCGACGACCAGCGCGACCAGCAGGGGCACGCCGACCAGGGTCAGCACCCACGCGATCACGGCGACCAGCACGAACCGCGCCAGCAGGTACAGCGTCAGGTCACGGGGCAGGTTGTCGCTCACATCAACGCAGGCTACGCCCCGCCCGCCCGGTCCTTCTGCAGGCCCGCGTTGTTCGGGCGGCCCTCGAAGCGGGTCGAGAGCACGACGGTCGTGTTCGTCCGCCCGACGCCGGGGATGCGGCGGAGCCGGCCCAGCGAGCGCTCGAGCTCGTCGACCGTCGCCACCCGCACCTTGACGACGAAGGCTTCGTCGCCCGCCACCGCGTAGCAGCTCTCGACCTCGTCGAGCTCGCCGAGCGCGGCGGCGACGTCGTCCTCGGTCGCGGTGTCGGTCGGATGGATGCCGACGAGGGCGGTGACGCCGAGGCCGACCGAGCTCGGGTCGACGACGGCGTGGTAGCCGGTGATCACGCCGGCGGTTTCCAGCTTTCCCACCCGCTCGTGCACCGACGACGCGGAGAGCCCGACAGCCCGCCCGAGGTCCGCGTAGGTGGCCCGTCCGTTGATACGCAACGCCGCGATGATCTTCCGGTCCAACTGATCCACGAGGATCACTCTATGCGGTTGGACAATCCCCCATTGAGACCACGCCTCGCGGCAGACGACCGGGTTGAGCGACATCCCGGCACGTCAGGCGACCGGAAAATTAGTTGCACAAGGTAAGCAAGCTGTCCGTTTTGACCTTTAAGGGCTCTTTACTCAAGGACAACCGTTCGAGTACCCGACGGGTGAAGTGCAACGATTGCCGTGTTGGCTACCCCGGCGCGACGGGCCAGAAGGGCCCGGACGCCTCCGGTATAGCAGTGAGGTCGTTAAGGAGGCGGAAAATGACCGCGACGATGGGCGGACGCCTGCTCACCCCAGGTGAGGTGGCAGCACTGTTCCGGGTGGACCCCAAGACGGTCACCCGGTGGGCGACAGCGGGTCGCATCGGCTCGATCCGGACCCCGGGCGGGCACCGGCGGTTCCGGGAGTCCGAGGTGAACGAGCTCCTCGCGGAGCTGACCACGGACGCCAGCGAACCGGCCCGCAAGGCCTGAACCATCTCCGTCGCCGGGCCGTGTCGGGTACGGGGGACTTCCCCCGCCCCCGCGCGGCCCTTCGTGTTCTGGTCGTCACCCCGCACGACGGGGTTCGGGCCGAACCCGGCTCGACGGGTTAACCTCGGGGGACCCACACGGAAGGATCCGGCATGCTCGCTCTGCTCGCGGCGGTCGGCGCGCTGGTCGTCGCCCTGCTCCTGTGGCGGTCGTTCGCCGGTCAGCGGATCGGGGTCACCTCGCCTCCGCGCCGCGCCCCGATCGCCCCGGACGACGACCCCGACTTCCTGCGCCAGCTGTCCGAACAGCAGCGCAAGCGCCGGGACGAAGACCTGTAGACCGGCTCGAATTCCGAACTCGCGTGCTCAGGCCCGTGACTCGCGTGATGGGAGCCGGAACTCGCGAGTTGCGGCTCCCATCACGCGGGTTACGGCTTCGGTCACGCCGGTTACGGTCCTGAGCACGCGAGATACGCGTCAGCGGTAGCCCTGCGAGAGCGGGGTCGCGAAGCCGTCGGCGACGGTGGCGGCCAGCTCCAGCAGGGCCAGGCGCGTGTCGCCCGAGAGGCGGTCCAGCTCGATCTCCGCGCCCTCCTCCAGGTGCGGGTCGAACGGGACGCGGCAGACCGCGCGGACCTTCGCGCCGAAGTGGGCCGACAGCTTGTCGAGGTCGACCGAGCCACCCTTCGGGCGGACCGAGTTGATCACCGCCACCGAACGCTTGACCAGCTCGCCGTAGCCGTGGGCCTCGAGCCAATCGAGCGTCGCCGAGGCGCTGCGGGCGCCGTCGACCGAGCCGGACGACACCACCACCAGCGCGTCCGCGACGTCCAGGACGCCCTTCATCGCCGAGTGCATCAGGCCGGTGCCGCAGTCCGTGAGCACGATGTTGTAGAAGTGCTCCAGCAAATTGACCGTGCGCCGGTAGTCGTCCTCGGAGAAGGCCTCGGAAACGGCCGGATCCTGCTCGCTCGCGAGGATTTCCAGCCGGCTGGAGCCCTGGGACGTGTACGACCGGACGTCGCTGTAGCGCGTGATGCGGGCCGCGTCGCGCAGGAGGTGGCGGACCGTCGCCGTCGTCTCCAGCGGGAGCTTCTGCGACAGCGTGCCGCGGTCCGGGTTGGCGTCCACGGCCACCACGCGGTCGCCGCGCAGGGACGCGAACGTCGCCCCGAGCGTCGTGGTCACCGTCGTCTTGCCGACGCCGCCCTTGAGCGACAGCATCGCGATCTTGTAGCACCCGCGCAGCGGCTGGTTGACGCGCGCGATGAGGTCGCGGCGCTGGGTGTCCGCCGGGCTCTCGCCGGGGTTGATCAGCTTCCCGGAGCCGACGTAGACGGCCTTGCGCCAGCCCGACTGCGGCGGCCGCTTGGTCTGCCTGACCAGGTGCGCGGTGGAGAGGTCGTGGCCGTGGCCCTGCGGCGGCGCCGCGTGCCGGCCGCCCTGGGGCTGCGGCAGGCCCGACGGCTGCCCCGGAGACTGCTGCGGGTACTGGGCCTGCGCGTACTGCGGCTGCAGCGGCGGGAGGTTCTGGTCGTAGCCGTAGCCCGGGGGCACCTGGTGCGGCCCCGAGACAGCGGGGTTCACCAGGTGCGGCCCCGAGGCGCCCGGCGGCACCTGGTGCGGCCCCGACACGGCGGGGTTCGGTGGCGGCGCGACCGCCTGCGTCGGCTGCACGTCGAAGGCCCCCGACGTCTCGGGGTGCGGGTGCGAGTCCGTCCGATCCTCGGCGAACAGGCTCACCTCAGGCTGCTTTTCGGCCTGTTCGGGGTGGCCAGGAGCCGATTCTTCACTGGGTCCGGTCACCGGTGTAAACCTCCGCGCACTCCGCCCGACATCACTCCCCCTGGAGACGACGGTAGTCGGAGTACCCGCGGGTTGCTCAGCCCACCCCGGCGTAGGAGTGCAAGCCCGCGGTGACGAGGTTCACGAAGAACAGGTTGAAGATCATCGCGGCGAACCCGACGATGTTGATCGCCGCGGCGCGGGCCCCGCGCCAGCCCGCGGTCGCCCGTGAGTGCAGGTAGGCGGCGTAGATCACCCAGGCGATGAACGCGACGGTCTCCTTGGGGTCCCAGCCCCAGAACCGGCCCCAGGCGGACTCGGCCCAGACCGCGCCGCAGAGGACGCCGAAGGTGAAGACGGGGAAGGCGAAGATCGTCGTCCGGTAGGCGATCCGGTCGAGGACGTCGCCCGCGGGCAGCTTCGAGGCGAACCGGGCGAACTTCGTCTCGTCCTTCTCGTAAGCCGAGCGGAAGAGGTACAGCACGCTCGCGACGCCCGGCACCAGGAACACGCCCGAGCCGATGATGGCCGCCGAGACGTGGATGACCAGCCAGTAGGACTGCAGCGCGGGCTGCACCGGCGCCGCCGTCGTGTACAGCAGCGTGCCGTTGATGAACATCAGGATCACGACGGGCAGCAGCAGGAACCCGGTGAGGTGCCGGACCGGGAACTTCCACATCACGACGATCCAGGTCACCACCGTGATGAAGGTGACCGCCATGCCGTACTCGTACATGTTGCCCCACGGCGCGCGGTGCACGGCGAGCCCGCGCAGCACGATCGCCGACAGCTGCAGCAGCGCGCCGAGCACGAGCAGCGACGCGCCCATCTTGCCGATCCGCTCGGGCCGGCCGGTCGTGCGCGGCGTGCCCGGGATCTCCTCGACCGGCGGCCCGCCGGCGCCGACGAGCTCACGCGCCCGCAGCTTGGCGCGCTCGGTGGCGAGCCGGCCCTTGGCGCCGAAGCCCTGCTCGACCAGCGTCATCATCAGCGCGACGACGTAGATCGCCGCGGTGGTGGTGTACAGCCAGTCGCTGTACTGCGACAGCGTCTCGTTGATCGGCATGCCTCAGCCCTTCTGACCACTGATCAAGCGTTCACTGATCTTGTGGAACTCTTCGCCGTACCCCGCCTGGTCGGTGCGGGCGAGCCCGGCGACCTCGATCACGGTACCCGGCTCGGCCGGCGTCCCCGGCTTCACCCGCACCCACAGCCTCCGGCGCTTGACCAGCAGGGACGCGCCGAGGCCGAGGAACATCGAGATGGCGAAGCCGAGCACGAACCCCTGCGTCGGGTCGTGGGAGACCTGCAGGGAGACCCAGTGGTTGACGCCGTCGAAGCGGATCTTCGTGCCGTCGTCGAGCTTGATCTCCTGGCCGACCTTCAGGTTCTCGCGGGCGACCTTCTTCAGCCTGCCGTCGTCCACGAGCGACTGGTCGATCTCGAACACCGACTGGCCGCGCCCGGCGTCCAGGCCGAGGTCGCCGCGCATGACGTCGACGGCGACGGCGGGGTCCTTCAGCTCCGGCGCCGACGACGTCAGGACGTTGCCGTGCAGGAACGCCGTCGGGGCGAACAGGCCGGTGATGGCGAGCTGGCGGGTCCGCCGCTGCACCTCGTCGGTGATGCCGGGCTGGTCGAACTTCGTCGCGCCCTCGGCGAGCATCGTGGTCGGGTCGACCGTGCGCCACTGCGTGTTCTGCGTGCGCTTGTCGCCGTTGGGGAAGGTCACCGTGAACTGCGGCGAGTAGCCCTGGCCGAGCAGGTAGACGCGGTCGCCGGCGGTCCGCAGCGGCGAGTTGACCTCGAGGCCGTACGGGCGCCAGGTGTTCGTGTCGAGGTCTGCGCCGGACTGGTACTGGATGTTCGCGTGGTAGTACTCCGGCTCGCCGGCCGGGGTGTACCGCACGGTGAAGTCGTTGACCTTGACGCAGAACGGGTCGAGGTCGGTGCCGTCGACGCGCAGGCCCGCGTTGAAGGAGTCGTAGTTGTAGATGCCGGAGTTGCAGAACGAGCTGCCGTCGGCCTGGACGATGACCTGGCCTTCGTAGCCGTAGAGCTTGCCCAGCGCGAAGAACACGATCAGGCCGAGCATGCTGAAGTGGAAGAGCAGGTTGCCGGTCTCGCGCAGGAACCCGCGTTCGGCGGAGATCGTCCGGACGCCGTCGGCCTCTTCGCGCTCGACACGGCGCCAGCCGGAGAGTTGCTTGTGGACGGCGGCGATCTCGGCGGAGACGTCGGTCTTGCCGCGGCCGAGCCGGTAGTGCGGCATCCGCGCGAGGTTGCGTGGAGTCAGCACCGGCTTCGCGCGCATCGCCTTGACGTACTCGAAGCTGCGCGGGGTCAGGCAGCCGATGAGCGAGATCATCAGCAGCAGGTAGATGGCCGAAAACCAGATGCTGGAGTAGACGTCGTAGAACTCGAGCTTGTCGAGCAGGGTGCCCCACCAGCCGTGTGCGCTGATGTAGGCGTCGACCTTGGGGGCGTTGAGCTTCCGCTGCGGCAGGAGCGCGCCGGGCAGCGCGGCCAGGGCGAGCAGGAACAGCAGGACGAGCGCGGTGCGCATCGACGTCAGGCCGCGCCAGGTGTTGCGCACGAAGGCGAGCGCGCGCTTCGCGGGCGTGGGGCCCTGCGGGGCCTCGGGGGGTGCCTCCGTGGTGGTCACAGCGGCAGCCTCAGGTCGCCGGCGAGTTCGTTGCGGAGCCAGCCCATCAGATCTCCCCAGACGCCGGTGACGAGCAGGATGCCGACGATCATCAGCAGCACGCCGCCGAAGACCTGCACCTGGCGGCCGTGCCGGCGCACCCAGTCGGTGGCGCGCACCGCCCAGCGGGCGCCGAGCGCGATGAGCAGGAACGGCAGCCCGAGGCCGAGGCAGTAGACGGCGATCAGCAGGTAGCCGCGGGCTTCGGCACCGCCGGTCGCGCTGGCCAGCGTGGTGACGGCGGACAGCGTCGGGCCGATGCACGGCGTCCAGCCGAGGCCGAAGATCGCGCCGAGCAGCGGGGCGCCCCAGACGCCACCGCCCGGGACGCGGTGCGAGCGGACCTCGCGCTGCAGGCCGGGGATCCAGCCGAGGAACACCAGCGCCATGGCGATGGTCAGGACCCCGCCGATGCGCTGGAGCAGGTCCTGGTTGAGGGTGAGCGTGTCGGCCAGCCAGACGAGGGTGCCCAGCGTGGCGACGAAGACGACGGTGAACCCGAGCACGAACAGCAGCGCGGCGCCCAGCACGGCCCAGCGGCCGTTCTTGCGCTCTTCGTCGGCGCTGACCGCGGGGGCGTCCGCGCCGACGAGCGCGGCGAGGTACGCGAGGTACCCCGGCACGAGCGGCACCACGCACGGCGAGGCGAAGGAGATCGTTCCGGCCAGCAGCGCGACGCCCGCGGCGAGCAGCAGCGGTCCGGAGATCGCCAGCTCGGTAACGGAGTTCACCCCGTTGAGGGTAGGCAGTGAGGTCCTGGTGAGAACGCCGGGGCCGCTTCACAGGACCTACGCCACAGCTGATCAGGACCTAGGTCCTGCCCGCCTGGGGTGCCGAGCGCCGGGTCAGGCCTGCTCGGCCGCCAAGCGCTGGGTGACCGGCAGCAGGTCCTGCGCCAGCACCGGCCGCAGGAAGACCGCCGCCACGCGGTGCTGCTTGTCCAGCACGATCGTCGACGGGATGATGTTGCGCGGGTAGCCGCTGAGCTTGAGCAGCACCCGGCCGTCCGGGTCGTAGATCGACGGGTACGTCAGCCCGCGGTCGCGCACGAAGTCCTGCGCCACTTGGCGCGCCGGGTCGCGGACGTCGATGCCCACCACCTGGACGCCCGGTGCCTGGCGAGCCAGTGACTCCAGCTCGGGTACCTCCGTGCGGCACGGCCCGCACCACTGGCCCCACAGGTTGAGCACGACGACCTTGCCGGGGAAGTCCGCCAGCGACAGCTGCTTGCCCTCGTGCATCAGGTCGTCGCCGGCGAGCACCGGCGCGGTCTGCCGCTGCGGGGCATCGTAGGTGATGTCGACCTTGCCGCCCGGGGAGACGAAGCTGAAGCTGCTCCCCTGCACCACGGCGTCCTTGCCGCTGCTGCACCCGGCGAGGGCCAGCAACGCGACCACCCCGACGACCAGCCGTTTCATGCCCCGGTCACCTTCGGGTCGGTGGTGCCGGCGGGCTCGCTGTAGACGATCTCGCGCAGCTCGTCGCCGTCGAAGACGAGGCTGGTCAGCGAGGCCAGCGAGCACTGACGGCGTCGCGGGTCGTGCCACAGGGGCTTGCCCTCGAGGAACCGCCGCAGCGTCCAGATCGGCAGCTGGTGCGACACGCAGAGCGCTTCGTGGCCGGCGGCCGCCTCGCGCGCCCGGTGGACCGCGCCGAGCATCCGGTGCGCGATCTCCACGTACGGCTCGCCCCACGACGGCTTGAACGGGTTGAGCAGCTTCGGCCAGTGCTTCGGCTCCCGCAGCGCGCCGTCGCCGACCGCGACGTGCAGGCCTTCGAACTGGTTGCCGGCCTCGATCAGGCCCTCGTCGGTCGCGATGTCGAGCCGGTGCGCGGCGGCGATGGGACCCGCCGTCTCCTGCGCCCGCTGCAGCGGCGACGCGACGACGTGCACGAGGTCGTGGCCGGCGACGGCTTCGGCGACCGTGAGCGCCTGCCGCTGTCCGCGCTCGGACAGGTGGTAACCCGGCAGGCGGCCGTAGAGGATCTTCTCGGGGTTGTGCACTTCGCCGTGACGCAGCATGTGGACGACGGTGGTCACTTGACCGCCTCCGCCGCCGCGCGCGCCGCCGCCGGGAGAGCCGCCTCGATCACCGAGAACGCGTCGTCGTCCATGGCCGCGTTGACGAACCAGGCCTCGTACGCGCTCGGCGGCCCGTACACGCCGCCGTCGAGCAATGCGTGGAAGAACGCCGGGTAGCGCCACGTCTCGGACGCCTGCGCGCCCGCGTAGTCGCGGACCGGCCGGTCGCCGAAGAACACGCTGACCAGGTTGCCCGCGTACTGCACGGTGTTCGCGACGCCCGCAGCGCTCAGCTCACGGCGGAAGAGGTCGCCGAGGCGCTTCGCGTTGGCGTCAAGGGCCGCGTACACGGCGTGGTCGGCCGCGCGCAGCGTCGCGAGGCCCGCGGCCACCGCGACGGGGTTCCCGGACAGCGTCCCGGCCTGGTAGACCGGGCCGCCCGGGGCGAGCTTGGCCATCACGTCGGCGCGGCCGCCGAACGCCGCCGCCGGCAGGCCGCCGGACATCACCTTGCCGAACGTGTAGAGGTCGCCGGCCACGCCTTCGAGGCCGAACCAGCCCGCGCGCGAGACGCGGAACCCGGTCATCACCTCGTCCATGACCAGCAGCGCGCCGTGCTCGTGGGCCAGGTCGCGCAGGCCCGCGTTGAAGCCGTCGTCCGGCGCGATGGCGCCCATGTTGCCCGCCGCGGCCTCGGTGATCACCGCGGCGATCTCCCCCGGATTGTCCACAAAGGACTTGCGGACGGCGTCGAGGTCATTGTAGGGCAGCACGATCGTGTCCGCGGCCTGGGCACCGGTGACGCCCGGCGACGTCGGCAGCCCGAGCGTCGCGACGCCGGAGCCCGCCTGGGCGAGCAGCGCGTCGACGTGACCGTGGTAACACCCGGCGAACTTCACGACCTTCGACCGGCCGGTGAAGCCCCTGGCCAGCCGGATCGCGCTCATCGTCGCCTCGGTGCCCGAGTTGACCAGCCGCACCTGCTCGACGGGCTCGACCCGGCCGATGATCTCCTCGGCCAGCTCGACCTCGCCGATCGTCGGCGTGCCGAACGACAGCCCGGACGTGGCCGCCGTGCGCGCCGCCTCGACGACCGCCGGGTGCGCGTGGCCCAGGATCATCGGGCCCCAGGAGGAGACCAGGTCGACGTAGCGGTTGCCGTCGGCGTCCCAGAGGTGCGGGCCCTCGCCGCGGACCATGAACCGCGGGGTGCCGCCGACCGAGTTGAACGCCCGGACCGGCGAGTTCACCCCGCCGGGGACGGCCGCCTTCGCGCGTTCGAACCATGCCTTGGACTGCTCGGTTCCAGTGCTCACGGGTCCAGTGAACCTCATTCAGCCGTCGGCCGGCGCAAGAGGTCACCGCAGCCGGTCCGGTCGCGATCCGTAGCGCCGGCCTGACCAGAATGAGGTTCAGTCTCGCAAATCCCGGCGGCGGGCCCCCGACCCCCGCCATCGAATCGCCACACGAGGGGTCGTGAGTGAGAAACAGTGTTAGAACGCTGTTTCTCACTCACGACCGGCCGCGGCAGACTTCTAGCGCGCGGCCTGCTGGGTAATGGCCTGCGCGGCCACCGTCCCGTCGTCGCCCGCCTGGCCCTGGACGACGACCGTCGAGCCCGGCTTGAGGTCCGACAGCTTGCCCTGCTGGGTCACGCCGACCGTGGTCGAGTCCGATGTGGACACCTTGACGTCGGTGCCCTGCGCGGTCTTCACGTACACCGTGGTGCCGTCGACGCGGTCGATCGTCCCGGTCGTGCCGCGCCCGCCCGCGCCGCGGAAGCCGCCCTGCTGGCCCGTGCCGCCGGTCTGACCGGTCCCGCCCGTGCCGCCGGCCTGGCCGGTGCCCCCGGTGCCGCCGGTGCGCCCGGTGGGCGTCGACGAGGACGACGAGCCGAACGCCGCGTGCGTCCAGGCGCCGCCGCCGAACGCGATCGCGAGCACCACGAGGCCGGCCAGCACCAGCGTGGTGCGGGAGAACGGCTTCGCGGCGCGGCGCATCTCGGCGTTCAGGTCGCCGCCGACCGCCGGGTTGGCGATGATCTGCTCGGCGGTCGGTTCCGGAGCGGCGCTTTCCCCGGACAGTGCCGACAGGGGCAGCTCGGTCGTCGGGTCGTCCCCGGGGGCCGATCCCGGCGGGGTCGTCGTGTGGGAAGACATCGGGGACTCCTTATTCGTGACGCAGAGCGTCGATGGGCCTGAGCTTGGCGGCCCGGTTCGCCGGGAAGCTGCCGAAGAACAGCCCGATCAGGGCGGATACCGCGAAGGCGAGCAGGATCGACGACGGCACCACGACGGGCTTGATCCCGGAGATGGTGAACCGGCTGCCGATCACCCCGATCGCGACGCCGAGCAGCCCGCCGAACAGGCTGAGCATGGTCGCTTCGGCGAGGAACTGGCCGAGGATGGCCGCGCGCGGCGCGCCGATGGCCTTGCGGATGCCGATCTCGCGGATCCGCTCGGTCACCGTGACGAGCATGATGTTCGTGACGCCGATCCCGCCGACCAGCAGCGAAATCGCCGCGACCGCCGCCAGGAGCACGGTGAACGTCTCGGTCGCCGACGTCCGCGTCGCGAGCAGCTGCTCGGAGTTCTGGATCTGGTAGTCGGCGGTGCCGCCGAGCCGGATGCCGTGCCGGGCGTTGAGGATCGCGGTGATCTCCGACTGGGCCAGCGAGACGGAGTCCGCGCTGGTGGCCTGGACGGCGATCTGGCTGAGGCTGCCGTAGCCGGCCAGGGAATTCTGCACGGCCGAGATCGGCGCGATCGCGACGTCGTCGGCGTTCTGCAGCCCGGTGCTGCCCTTCGCCTGCAGCACCCCGATGACGGTGAACTGGATGCTGTTGAGCAGCACGTTCTTGCCGACCGGGTCTGAGGTACCGAAGATCGACTCAGCCGTCGTCGGGCCGAGGACGACGACCTTGCGCGCGGCCGTGACGTCCTCGCTGGTGAACAGCGAGCCCTGGGCGAGATCGCGGTTGGTCGTCGTGAAGTACGCCGGCTCGGTGCCGGCGACGCTGGAGATGTCGTACGACGTCTGCCCGTAGGTCGCGGTCGCCGTCGTGTTCACCACCGGCGACGCGGCCTTGACGTCCGGCGCGCCGACGGGGTCGACGAGCGCGTGCGCGTCCTGGACGGTCAGCGGCCGCGCGGACGCGCCCTGCCCGCCGCCGCGCGCCGGGGAGACGTTGACGACGTTGGTGCCGAGGCCCTGGATGCTCGCCGCGATGGCCGCGGACGCGCCGTTGCCGACCGCGACGAGCAGGATCACCGCCGCGACGCCGATGGTGATGCCGAGCGTGGTGAGCGCCGAGCGCAGCTTGTTCGCGGTGAGCCCGCGGACGGCGAAGCGCAGGATTTCGAGGAAGTTCACGAGACCGCTCCGACCGTGCCGGTCTGGCGGGTCACTTCGTCCGACACGATGAGGCCGTCGTCGACCCGCACGACGCGGCGCGCGTGGCGGGCGACCTCGTCCTCGTGCGTGATCACGACGATGGTGCGGCCGAGCTGGTTGAGCCGGTCGAACACGCCGAGGACGTCCTCGGTGCTGCGGCGGTCCAGGTTGCCGGTCGGCTCGTCGGCCAGCAGCATCGCCGGGCCGGTGACCAGCGCCCGTGCCACCGCGACGCGCTGGATCTGCCCGCCGGACAGCTCACTCGGCAGGTGCTTGGCGCGGTCGGACAGGCCGACCATCTCCAGCGCGGCGAGCGCGCGCCGCCGTCGCTCCGACCGGCGGAGTCCACTGTAGACGAGCGGAAGCTCCACATTGGACAACGCGGACGTCCGCGGCACCAGGTTGAACGACTGGAAGATGAAGCCGATCTTCCGGTTGCGCAGCAACGCCAATTGCCGTTCGTTCAGCTTGCCGACGCCGAAGCCGTCCAGGAGGTACTGGCCGGACGTCGGGACGTCGAGGCAGCCGAGCATGTTCAGCAGGGTCGACTTGCCCGAGCCCGACGCGCCCATGATGGCGACGTACTCGCCGGGCCACACCGCGAGCTCGACGCCGCGCAGCGCGTGCACCGCCGTCTCGCCGGCGCCGTAGGTCTTGCGCAGTCCGGAGACCGCGATCACCGGGTTCACCCGCGACCGCCGAAGCCACCCGTGCCACCCGTGCCGCCGGTGCCGCCGGTGCCGCCGGTGCGGGTGCCGCCACCGGGGAAGCCGCCGGTCCCGCCGCCCGGGAACCCGCCGGTGCCGCCGGTGCCGCCGGTCCGGCCGTTGCCGCCGGTCGTGCCGGTCGCGGCCGTCGCGGTGAGCACGACGTTCTCGCCCTCGGTCAGCCCGGAGGTGATCTGCACCGTGGACTCGCCGCGGATGCCGACCTGCACCTGGCGGGTGACGTTCTGGCCGTTCTGCTGCACGGTGACGATGTTGGTGTTGCCGACCGTCGTCACGGCCGCGGCCGGCACGCTCAGCGCGTTCTCGGCCGAAGCGACGGTGATCACGACGCTCGCCGACTGGCCGGGCCGCAGCCCGTCCGGCGGGTCGGTCAGCGCCAGCTGCGCGCCGTAGGAGACCACGCTGCCGCTCGTCGTCGGCGTCAGGTTGATGCTCGAGACCGTCGCCTGGACCGGCTTGTCCGGCAGCGCGTTGAGCGTCACGGTGGCCTTCTGACCGGTCTTGACCTTGCTGACGTCGATCTCGGCGACCGAGGTGTTCACGACCAGGCCGGTCATGTTCGTGATGGTGATGAAGCCGCTGCTGCTGGTGCTGCTGCTCGACGCGGTCCCGGAGTTCGACGAGCCCTGCCCGCCCTGCCCGCTGCCGCTGCTGCTCGACGACGACTGGGAGCTGCTGCTCGCCGAGCCGCTGGAGGACTGCTGCCCGACCGCGCCGTTGACGGCGGTGACCGTGCCGGCGCCGGGCGCGTAGAGCGTCGTGTTGTCGAGCGTCTGCTGCGCGGTCTGGACGTCGAGCTGGGCCTGGTCCAGCTTCGCCTGCGCCGAGGTGACGTTGTTGGCCGCCGACTGCGTGCTGTTCTGGCTGTTTTGGCTGTTCTGCCCGGTGGTCGGGGTTGCTTCGGCGGTTTCCGCGGCGTCCAGGCTGTCCTGGGCGACCGCGAGGTTCGCCTTCGCGACCTGAAGCTGCTTCGACGCCTGCGTGCTGTCGATGGTCGCGAGCTTCTGGCCGGCGCTCACGACGTCGCCGACCTTCACGTCGATCGAGGTGACCTTGCCCGCCGTCGAGAAGTTCGCCGCGCCGGTGTAGCTGCTGGCGAGCGTCCCGGCGGCGGAGATGGTCTGGGTGACCGTCGCGCGGCGCACCGGAGTGCTGCGCGACTGCGCCTGCGCCGTGTTCGGCGTTGGGCTGAATGCCTGGTATATCCCGAAACCCGCCCCGGCCAGGAGTACGACCAGAGCACCGTTGATCACCCATGCCTTCGAGGCACGCACGCGCGTCATGCGGCAACCCTGCTGCCGCTGCTTAGCAATTGACTGTTCGTTCCCTGTGCGGGAGCTGTGTATCAGGCCTTGGGCTTCGGGTGCCGCGCACGGACCGCGAGCGAGAGCTGACGCACCGCGTCGACCAGCAGGATCGCGGCCACGGTGCCCATCCCGATGGCGGCCGCGAGCAGCCCGCCGAAGTACCGGTGCGACTCGAGCGTGGCGCCGTCGTCGGTGTGCGTGACGACGGTGGCGACACCGCCGTGCCAGAGCGCGTAGGCGGCCCACCCCGCGGCGACGGCCAGCACGACTTCCACGACGGCGACGAGCGTCCGCCACGGCTTGTGCAGCCGAGCTTGCGGGCCGGGTTCTTCCGGCGGCCAGAGCTCGGCCCCGGTGGGCTGCGGGAGGTCGATCACGGAAGTGATTTTCTCATGCTTCCTTCGGAGTCGCCCGGACGAGCCGGTCCAGCGCGTCCTGGAGGGCCTCGACGTCCTTCGCCCACGCCAGGACCACCGTGCCGTCGGCCAGCTCGACCGGCAGCGAGTCGTACTTCCGCGGCACCGACCAGCCGCCACCCAGCACCCGGGCCCCGACCGGTGCGCCGACGTCCTGCACCGACGCCAGCTGGTCGGCCGCCACCTTCTCCCGGCCCTGACGCAGCTGCTTCGTCGTGACTTCCAGCGAGAGGAACCGGCGCCGCGCATACACCCACGGCACCGTGATGGCGCACAGCCCGGCGCCGACCATCAGCCAGCCCACGACGTGCACCGGGCCGCCCGTCGCCAGCTCCGCCAGCGCGCCGGCCACCGCGAACACCGGGCCCCACAGGACGGCGGCCCAGCTCACGCCGGACTCGGCGTAGAGCCGGTCGCTCACGGCTTGCGGCCGGCCTTCGGGAAGTAGCCCACCACCGACGGCAGGTACAGCAGCACCAGCGCGATCACGAACAGCAGCACCGCGACCAGCGTCAGGTAGTTGATGATCGGCGCGACGACCATGATCAGCAGCACCATCACGATCGGCAGGATCGTCAGCACCGTCCGGGCCGAGCGCGTGCCCTCGCGGGCCTTGTACGCGAAGAGCAGGAACAGCAGCACGAACACGATCGACCCGCCGAGCAGGTACCACAGCAGCGCGGTGACGCCGTCCGCGATCATCTGCGGCGTGTACTTCGGGTCGGTGGTGCCCTTGACGTACTGGTCGATGACCGCGGACTTGGTGCTCAGCAGCTGGACGTACCCGAGGATCAGCACCACGCCACCGGCGAGCCACAGCCAGAAGGAGATCGCCACGGGCCGCGGTGGCGTCGCCTTGGGCGCCTTCTGCCCCGGCAGCACCGGGTCCGGCGAGCGGCCCTTCTTGCGCCGTTCGTCGTCGGTCAGACCGGTGAGGTCCTCTTTGTCTTCCACGCGTGGACTCTAACGGGTCAGTCCAGCCAGGCAGCGGCTTCGGTGGCCCAGTACGTGAGGATCAGGTCGGCGCCCGCGCGGCGGATCGACGTCAGCACCTCGAGGACCGTGCGCTCGCGGTCCAGCCAGCCGTTCGCCGCGGCGGCCTCGACCATCGCGTACTCGCCCGAGATGTTGTACGCCGCCACCGGCACCGGGGAGATCTCCGCGGCCGCCTTGATGACGTCCAAATAGGACAGCGCGGGCTTGACCATGACCATGTCCGCGCCCTCGGCGAGGTCCAGTTCGATCTCGCGCAGCGCCTCGCGGCCGTTGCCCGGGTCCTGCTGGTAGGTCTTGCGGTCGCCCTTGAGCTGCGAGTCGACGGCCTCGCGGAAGGGGCCGTAGAACGCGCTGGCGTACTTCGCGGAGTAGGCGAGGATCGCCTTGTCGCTGTGCCCGACCTCGTCGAGCGCCCGGCGGATCACGCCGATCTGGCCGTCCATCATCCCGGACGGCCCGAGCACGTGCGCCCCGGCTTCGGCCTGCGCGACGGCCATCTCGGCGTACACGCGCAGGGTGGCGTCGTTATCGACCCCGCCGTCGGCGTCGAGGACACCGCAGTGGCCGTGGTCGGTGAACTCGTCGAGGCAGGTGTCGGCCATCAGCACGGTGGCGTCGCCCAGCTCGTGCCGCAGGTCGCGCAGGGCGACGTTGAGGATGCCGTTTTCGTCGATCGCGCCCGAGCCCTCCGCGTCGCGCGTGGCGGGGACGCCGAAGAGCATGAGCCCGCCGACGCCGGCGTTGACCGCGTCGACGGCGGCCTTCCGCAGCGTGTCGCGGGTGTGCTGCACGACGCCCGGCATGCTCGAGATCGCCTTCGGCTGGTCGAGGCCCTCGGCGACGAACATCGGGAGGATCAGCTGGCGTGGCCGCAGCGTCGTCTCACCCACCAGCCGGCGCATGGCCGGGGTGGTGCGGAGCCTGCGGGGGCGATGCTCGGGGAACACTCCTCCCAAGGTACTCCCGCTCCCCGGAATGCCATGAGGGGCACCTGCATGGCCATAGAGACCATGAAGGTGCCCCTCATGAACGACAACCTCAGGAGCGGCGGGCCCGCTTCGCCTTGCGCGGCGGCGGCAGGGCGCCCTCGGCGCGAAGCCGGGCGGCGTGCTCGGCCAGCGCGTCCACCAGGTGCGGCACGTCGGCCTTCTCCGGCTGGACGTCGACCCGGAGCCCGAACTCGACCGCGGTTTCCGCGGTCTTCGGGCCGATGCACGCGACCAGCGTGCGGGTGTGCGGCTTGCCGGCGATGCCGACCAGGTTCCGCACGGTCGAGGACGAGGTGAAGCAGACCGCGTCGAAGCCGCCGGTCTTGATCATCTCGCGGGTCTCGGCGGGCGGCGGGGCGGCCCGGACCGTGCGGTACGCCGTCACGTCGTCGATCTCCCAGCCGCGCTCGCGCAGGCCGGCCGACAGGGTCTCGGTGGCGATGTCCGCCCGCGGCAGCAGCACGCGGTCGACCGGGTCGAGGACGTCGTCGTACGGCGGGAACTCGGCCAACAGGCCTTCCGAAGACTGCTCACCGGAGGGAACCAGCTCGGGGATGATGCCGAACGAGCGCACCTTCGCCGCGGTGGCGGCGCCGACGCAGGCGATCTTCACGCCGGAGAACGCTCGGGCGTCCAGGCCGAACTCCTCGAACTTCTCCCACACCGCGCGGACCGCGTTGGTGGAGGTGAAGACGATCCACTGGTAGCGGCCGTCGACCAGGCCCTTGACCGAGCGCTCCATCTGCGCCGGGCTGCGGGGCGGCTCGACCGAGATGGTCGGCACCTCGTGCGACGTCGCGCCGTGGCCGCGCAGGCGCTCGGCCATCTCGCCGGCCTGCTCCTTGGTGCGCGGCACCAGGACCTTCCAGCCGTACAGCGCCCGCGACTCCCACCACGACAGCTTCGAGCGGTGTCCGGCGGCCTGGCCGATCGTGACGATCAGCGGCCCGACGAGCTCGCCCGCGTCGTTGGCAAGCTTCTCGAGCGTGGTGTCGAGGGTGCGCTGGGTGTTGATGGTGCCGTTCGCGGTGACCGCGACCGGGGTCGACGCCGGAACGCCGTTGCCGGTCAGCGCCGACGCGGCCTCGGCGAGGTGGGCCGACGACGCGTGCAGCACCAGCGGGCCCGGCGAGGCGGCCAGTGCCGCCCAGTCGACGTCGCCGCGGACGTCGACCTCGGTGTGCGTGCCGCCCAGCGCGACGCCCGCGTACGCCGGGACGGCCGCACCCGGCGAAACGCCCGGGACGACGTCGAACACGGCGCTCGTGCGCGCGACCGCCTGCACCTCGGCCACCACGGCCGGGGTGGTCAGCGGGTCGCCCGCGATCAGCCGCAGCACCAGCCGGCCGGCCTTGGCCTCGGCGGTGAGGTCCTTGGCGACCTCGGTGGCCTCGCCGACGGCGGGCCGGACCTCGGCGCCCTCGGCGGCCATGGCCAGCACGGCCTGCGGCACGTCGGGGTCGGTCACCACGACCTCGGCCTTGGCGAGCAGTTCCTGGGCACGGACCGTGAGCAGGCCGGCGTCGCCGGGGCCGGAGCCCACGAACGCTACGCGCCCGGTGGTCTTTCGCGCGGGGGTCATCTGTGCGTTTCTCCTCTTGCGGCGGCCGTGCACGACTGCACGGACGCAGGTCTCCTACGTCTTCGAAGCGCTCGCGAGAGCGCTACTGAGCCGGGCCGGAGAGGGCTCCGGCTCCGAGGTCCAGCAGCTCGGCGGCCAGGTCCTTGCCCAGCTGGGCGGCCTGGTCCTTGTCGGCCAGCGCGATGGCCCGGACCATGTCCACCGCGCCGTTCTCGCCTTCGACCGCGGCGGTGCCGCGCAGCGAGATCCGTTCCACGACCTTGCCCTCGGCGTCGAGATCTTCGACGATCTCGGCGAGCGCGCCCACCGGCGCGCTGCACCCCGCCTCGAGCGCGGCCAGCAGGGCCCGCTCGGCCGTCACCGCGGCCCGCGTGCCCTCGTCGTCCACTGTGGACCTGAGCAGCTGCTCGAGGTCCACGTCGGCGGACCGGCACTCCACCGCCAGCGCGCCCTGGGCGGGTGCGGGCAGCATCTGGATCGGGTCGAGGGTCTCGGTGATCGCCTCGGCCAGTCCGATCCTGGCCAGTCCGGCACGCGCCAGCACCACGGCATCCAGCTCGCCGTCGGTCACCTTGCGCATGCGGGTGTCGATATTGCCGCGAATCGGCACGATTTCCAAACCGAGACCCAGCGCGCGCAGCTGGGCGGTGCGCCGGGCGGCACCCGTGCCCACCGTCGAACCCGGCGGCAGCTCGCCCAGCGTGAGCCCGTCGCGCGCGATCAACGCGTCCCGCGGGTCTTCGCGCGGCGGCACGGCGGCGAGCGTGATGCCCGGCTCGGGTGCGGTCGGCAGGTCCTTGTAGGAGTGGACGATGACGTCGACGTCGCCCCGCAGCAAGGCTTCCCGCAGCGCGGAGGTGAACACGCCGACACCGATCGTCGCGATCGGCGCCAGCGACTTGTCGCCGGGCGTGGTCACCTTGACGATCTCGACCTCGACGCCGGTGGCGCGCAGGGCGTCGGCGACGGTCCCGGTCTGGGTGAGCGCGAGCTTCGAACCACGCGTGCCCATGCGAATGACTCTGGTCACTGCTACTTCTTCTCTGGTGGGGGCTTCGGGCTCGCCACGGCGGCCGGTGCCTGCGGGTCGAGGCAGAACAGTTCTCGCAACGCGTTCGCGTAGTCGGTGTCGGCCGTCTCGGCGGCCAGCTGCTTGACCCGCACCGTCGGCGCGTGCAGCAGCTTGTCGACCACCCGGCGGACCGTGCGGCCGACCTCTTCGCGAACGGCGCCGTCCAGTTCGGGGAGCCGGTTGTCCAGCCGGAGCAGCTCGGCGTCGACGACCTCGGCCGCGCGCTTGCGCAACGCGGTCACGGTCGGCGTCACCTCGGCGCTGCGCTGTCCGGCGAGGTAGTCGCGCACCTCGTCGAGGACGATCCCGGTCGCCTTGGCCGTCTGGCGCTCGGTGGTCGGGGTGCCGGCTTCGCGCATCCGGCGCTGGATGGTGGCCAGGTCGACGACGCGCACGCCGGCCAGCTCGCCGACCGCCGGATCGACGTCGCGGGGCAGGCCGAGGTCGCAGACGACCAGAGCCCGGCCGCCGCGCGGCAGCACGTGCTCCGTGCCGAAGACGGCGTCCTGCGCGCCGGTGCAGCAGATCACGACGTCGGCGTCGCGCACGGCGTCGGCGACCGCGGACAGCGGGATCGCGCGGGCCGGCACGCCCTGCTCGGTGACGTTCGCGGCGAGGCGGCGGGCGCGGGCGTCGGTGCGGTTGGCCACGGTGATCTCGCCGATCCCGGCCTTGCGCAGCTGCGACGCGCTCAGCGCGCCCATCGAGCCCGCGCCGACGATGACGGCGTGCTTGCCGGCGACGTCCCCGGCCGCGGCCAGCGCCTCCGACACGACCGACGCGCCGAGCTGGTCGAGCCCGGTCTCGGTGTGGACGCGCTTGCCGACGCGCAGCGTGGTCTGGATCAGCTCGTGCAGCGTGCGGCCGACGGTGCCGGCCTCGCGCGCGGTGGCGTAGGCGGACCGGACCTGGCCGAGGATCTGCGTCTCGCCGACGACCATCGAGTCCAGGCCCGAGGTGACCGAGAAGAGGTGCTCGACGGCCGCGCCGGCGTAGTGCACGTACAGGCTGTCGTAGAGGTCGGCCGGCTCCATCCCGGCCTGGCGGGCGAGCACCTCGGAGACGTCGTTGAGGCCGCCGTGGAACGTCTCGACGACCGCGTAGACCTCGATCCGGTTGCACGTCGAGACCAGCATGACCTCACTGACGTGCTCGGCCTGCTGCAGCTCGTCGAGCACCTTGCCGATCTCGGGCGCGGGCACCGCGACGCGCTCGAGCGTGCTCAACTCGGCGCTGCGATGCGAAAGCCCGACCGCCAACACGCTCATGAGCGCACCACCATTTCCCGTCCGCCGTCCGGACCCGAGCCGTTCCGCCCGCTGCCTTTGCCATTCTCGGCGGGCGAGCCCACGGCCGGTAATCCGGAAGTGCCCTGATTACCGGCGGCGTCATCCGCGCGGCGGGCCACATGAAACGAGAGTATCTGCAGCTCCACGGCCAAATCCACTTTGCGGACCTCAATGTGAGCAGGAACCTGCAACACGACCGGGGCGAAGTTGAGGATGCACTGGACACCGCCCGCGACCAGGCGGTCACACACCGACTGGGCGGCGGTGGGCGGGGTGGCGATCACGCCGATGGAGATGCCGCGCTCGGCGCAGACCCGCGGGATGTCGTCCATGTGCGACACCGGGAGGCCGCCGACCGGCACGCCGATCAGGTCCGGGTCCAGGTCGAACAAGGCCTCGACCGGGAACCCGCGCCCCGGGAAGCCGCCGTAGTTGGCCAGCGCGTGGCCGAGGTTGCCGATCCCGACCACGGCCACCTTGTGCTGGCGCGTGAGGCCCAGGATCCGCTCGATCTGGCTGACCAGGACGCTGACCTCGTAGCCGACGCCGCGGGTGCCGTAGGAGCCCAGGTACGAAAGGTCCTTGCGCAATTTCGCGGAATTGACGCCCGCGGCCTGGGAAAGCTCTTCGCTGGAAACGGTCGTCGCGCCTTGTTCCGACATTCCGGACAACACCCGGAGGTAGACGGCGAGGCGCGCGACCGCGGCTTCGGGGATCGACTTCGCCCGGACGGCCTCGGGGGCATCCCCGTTGGGGACACCGCGGCCGTTGCCCTCGGCGGGTACCGCGGGGATTTCGGCGGTCGGCGCGTTGTCGGCGTCCGGGGTGTCCTGGCGGCGCGTCCGGCGCGGCGGCCGGCCCGGGGAGCCCGCTTCGTCGCGCCTCCCCCGCTGTGTCACCACGCCGTCGTCTCCTGCCCGCTGTGCACCCGGCGGCCATCGCCACGGCCGTTCCGAACTGTGTCTTGACCCAGGGCGCGGGGTCCGGTTCGATGCGGACCGCCCGGGGGCGATGGTTCTACGGTAGACCACTTGTGAACGCGCGCACAAAGTCACTGGTCGGAGGCGGTTCCGCGCGGCGCTCGATCATGACACGGTGTCAGAATCCTTGTCCGCCAGGCACTTCCGGGGCAGGCGGGCGCCGAAGGGTGATCGAGTGCGGCGCGGCCGCGCCGACGGTGCCGCGGCGAGCGGCGCACCGGACACGGTGAACGGCTCCGGCGCGCTGCTCGTGGTCAGTGCGCGTCGAGGGTGACCGAGTGCCAGCCGGTGGCGCCGTCCGGGACCGGGTCCGCGCGGTTCTCCGTCTGGGTGTAGCCGTCCTGGTCGGTCGCGCGGACGGACGCCTGGTGCGTCCCCTTCGGCACGTCCAGCTCGATCCACCACATGCGCCAGGTGTCCTTGCTGACCTCGGCCGAGAGCGTCGCCGGCTGCCACGGTCCCTGGTCCAGCCGGACCTCCACCTTCGCGATGCCGGTGTGCTGCGCCCACGCCGTGCCGGCCAGCCGGACCTTGCCCGCGGTCACCCCGGCGAAGCCCGACGGCGTGTCGATCCGGGACTCCGTCTTGATCGGGGCCTGCTCGGCCCAGCCGCGGCTGAGCCAGTACGCCTGCCGGTCGTCCCACTTGGCGAACTCGAGCGACTCGACCCACTTCGTCGCGGACACGTACCCGTACAGGCCCGGGATGACGATCCGCGCCGGGAAGCCGTGCTCGATCGGCAGCGGCTCGCCGTTCATGCCGATCGCCAGCATCGCGCCGCGCTGCGGGTCGAGCGCGACGTTCGCCGGGGTGCCGCACGTCCAGCCGTCGACGCTGGTGGCGTACATCTGCTCGGCGCCGGCCCGCACGCCGGCTTCGTCGAGCAGGTCGACGAGGTCGACGCCGAGCCAAGTCGCGTTCGAGATCAGCGGGCCGCCGACCTCGTTGGAGACGCAGGTCAGCGTGACGCGGCGCTCGACCAGCGGCCGGTTGCGGATGTCGGCGTAGGAGAAGGTCACCTCGCGGTCGACCATCCCGTGGATCTTGAGGCTCCAGTCCTCGGTGCGGACCTGCGGGACGACCAGCGCGGTGTCGATGCGGTAGAAGTCGCCGTTCGGCGTGATGAACGGCGGCGAGCCCAGCTTCGCGAAGTCGGCGTCGGCGGGCAGCGACGGCGCGGTGCGCGCGGGGACCAGCGGCCCGACGGCAGCCCGGGAGTCCTCGGCGTTCTTGCTGGTCCCGGCCACCTGCCCGACGACGGCGGCGATCCCCGAACCGGCGGCGACGCCGATCCCGGCGCGCAGGAACTTCCGGCGGTCGAAGCCCCGGTCGCGCACCACGTCCGCGGGCAGTGCGACTCGGTGCAGCGAGGTGAACACGACGAGCCCGGCGCCGAGGGCGGCGACCGGCGCGAGCAGCGAGACCTGCCCGAGGTCGCTGCGCGCGTAGACCGCGGCGACCCCGGCGGCCCCGAGCAGGAAGACGAGCACCTGCCCGGCCCGCGGCGTCCGGCGCGAGAGCTGGCCCGCGAGCACCGCCAGCAGGACGAGCACGACGCCGAGCCCGATCTTGAGGACCGGCTTGTCCCAGGTGCCCAGCGTTCGCTCGGCCCACTTCACGATCCCGGTCGGGCTGTGGTCGATCACGTAGTTGGCGACCGCGATGAACGGCGAAGCGGTGTAACCGACGAAGCCCGCGACGAAGTGCCCGACCCCGAGGGCGGCGGCCAGCGCCAACAGCCCGATGAGGGTCGCGACGGGCAGCGAAAGCCGCCTCGGTGCTTCGGGCGGCGCTTCCTGCAAGGTGCTCACGCCTCCATCTTCGGAGCAGTCGCTCCGGAAGGCTGCCCGATCCCCCTTACGAGCGTGTTACGGCTCAGGCGAGGGCCTTCCGCAGCCGGTCTTCCTCCACGCGCCAGTAGCCGTGCTCGGCGCCGTCGACCAGGATCACCGGGACGCGGTCGCCGTACTCCGCGCGCCACTCCGGGTCCGTGTCGACGTCTTCGGTCTTCCACGTGGCTCCGACCTCGCCGCAGATCCGGGCGACGTCCGCCTCCGCGACCTCGCAGAGGTGGCAGCCCACCCGGCTCATCACCGTCACTTCGTGCGCCATGACGTCCTTACTACCGCAACCGCACGCGGCGCAGCTTGCCGGTGGCCGAGTGCGGCAGCGACTCGGCGAACTCGACCGCGTGCGGCACCTTGTACCCGGCCAGGTGGGCCGCGCAGTGGTCGACGACCTGCTGCTCCGACAGCGACGCCCCGGCCGCCGGCACCACGAACGCCTTCACCGCTTCGCCGCTTCGCTCGTCGACGACACCGACGACCGCCGCCTCGGCCACCTCGGACAGCTGCCCGATGACCTCCTCGACCTCGCGTGGGAAGACGTTGAAGCCGTTGACGATGATCAGGTCGTTGGCCCGGTCGACCAGGTGCAGGTCGCCGTCGACGTCGAGGTAGCCGACGTCGCCGGTGCGGAACCAGCCCTCGTCGTCGGGCCCGTGGCCGCCATCGGGCCAGTAGCCGGAGAACAGGTTCGCGCCGCGGATCGACACCAGCCCGGTCTCGCCCTCGGCCTCGAAGACGTCGTCGACGTCGTCCGGGTCGAGCGGCACGGCCTGGTCGGTGCCGTCGCTGTCCACCAGCCGCAGCTCGACGCCGGGCAGCGGCCGCCCGACCGAACCGGGCTTCGGGTAGCCCGTGACCAGCGTCGACGTCACCACCGGCGCGCACTCGGTGAGGCCGTAGCCCTCGTAGACGTCGAGACCGGTGGCCTCGCGGATCGCGCCAAGCACCTTCGGGTGCAGCGGCGCGGCGCCCGACGTCATCCGCCGGACGGTGGTCAGCTTCGCCTGCAGTTCGTCGGTGCCGAGCGCGGCGAACTCCGCGTACATCGTCGGGACGCCGGTGATCGTCGTGACGCCGTGCTCGGCGCAGTCGTCCAGCGTGCGCTGCGCTTCGAACCGCTCCGACAGGACCGCCGTCGCGCCCGCGGACACGGCCTGCAGCAGACCGGGCCCGAGGCCGTAGACGTGGAAGAGCGGGATGGTGATCAGCACGCGGTCGTCGTGCGTGAGGACGCCTTCGACACCGCCCAGCTGCGCCAAGTTCGCCAGCAGCGCGCGGTGCGACAGCATCACGCCGCGCGGCGGGCCGGTGGTGCCCGAGGTGTACGAGACGACGGCGATGTCCTCCCCGGAGCCCGCCCGGCCGTCGTCGACGATTTCGCTTGGTCCATCCGGGTCGGATTCCGGAGTGAGACCCGTCACGCCGTCGGGGAGCACCTCGTCGGCGTCGCGCGTGATGACAACCTTGGCACCGCTGTGCCCGAGCAGCTTCTCCAGCTCCGGCCCGGGCGCCTGCGGCGACAGCGGCACGACGACCGCGCCGGCGCGCAGTGCACCGAAGAAAGCGACCACGAAGTCCACCGACGTCGGCAGCCGCAGCGCGACCCGGTCGCCCGGCTCGACACCGGCACCCGCGAGCCGCCCGGCCTGCGCCTGGACGGCGGCCTCGACCTGGCGGTACGTCAGGCCGCGCCCGGTCCCGGTCTCCCGCACGGCCGGGTGGTCCGGCCACGTGGCCGCGGCCCGCGTGAGCAGCCCGCCGACCCCCGGCTGCGTCCCCTCTGGAGCACTCATCCGCGGTCCACCTCTCCTCGCCGGGCCCAAACCGTTGCAAGTCTGTCATTCGGAGCGACGTCATGGGTGCTGACCGCGAGCGTCGCGTCTGTGCAACCCCGGAACCACTACCTACTTCGCGGTAACTACACGTATGCTGCACTGCGTCGCGGGGTGGTGTTGATCACCGCCGCGACCGGAGAGAGGGAGTCGCCGTGACGAACTTGCCTGCCCACGAGGTCGTGGGGCATGCGAGCCGGCAGGCCCCTGCTCGTCCGTGGTCCGGGGGTACCGTGGCCCACTGGGTCAGAGCCGCCGCCGGAGGTGCCGCCCGATGACCGTGCCGACCGCCGTGAGCCGTGGGCCCGTCTTCATGTTCGCCGAGCGCGTGTTCGGGCGCTCGGCGTCCGTGCCGCTGAGCAGGCAGGCCGCCGCCTCCGACGACGAGCGCGCCGAAGCCGCCAAGGCCGAGGCGTGGGACCTGGTGCGCGCCGCGCAGGACGGCGACTCGTCCGCGTTCGGCCGGCTCTACGACCGCTACGTCGACGTCGTCTACCGGTACGTGCTGTTCCGGCTCGGCGACCGCGACCTCGCCGAGGACGTCACGAGCGAGACGTTCCTGCGCGCGCTGCGCCGGATCACGTCGGTGAGCTACCAAGGCCGTGACGTCGGCGCCTGGTTCGTCACCATCGCCCGCAACCTCGTGCTCGACCACGTCAAGTCGAGCCGCTTCCGCCTCGAGGTCGTCACCGACGAGGTGACCGAGCCGGGCTCGGCGCCGTTCAGCGTCGGCGCGAGCGTCCAGGCGGGGCCCGAGCAGGAGGCGATCAGCCGCGCGACCCGCACCGAGCTGCTCCGCTGCGTCGCCGAACTGGGCGATGACCAGCGGGAATGCATCATCCTGCGGTTCCTGCAGGGGCTGTCGGTGGCGGAGACGGCCGAGATCATGAACCGCAACGAGGGCGCGATCAAGGCGCTGCAGCACCGCGCGGTACGCCGTTTGGCACAACTTCTGCCCACCGGATTGCGCTGATCCCGCGAACTTTTCGGCCCGTCGACCGAAACCGGTAACCCCGGCGGCTTCTTAATCGTTACTCCTGCCAGACCGGCGTTACCGAGCCGGCCATGGCCCGAGATGGAGCTGCGCAGTGAGGTTTGCGCGTGAGCGAGCCGAGATCGACCGGTTCGCGCGTGCCCTGGAGCCGTCCCCGGTACGCCGGGACGGCGAGTTCGCCGACGAACTGGCCCTCGTCGGCGCCCTGCGCGAGCTCGGTGCGGCCGGGGCCCCGGACCTGGAGACCCGGCAGCGGATCCACGCGGAGATCGCGGGCCGCCTGGAGACGGCGGCGGCCACCCCGAGTCGGAGGTGGCGGCCGCGGACCGCCGACCTGGTGGCCGCCGCGCTCTTCCTCTTCCTCGTCCTCTCCGGCCTGACGCTGGTGCTCTCCCGCGACGCGCTGCCGGGCGGCCCGCTCTACGGCGTCAAGCGGGCCGGTGAGTCGGCGGCGCTGGGCCTGACGTTCGGCGACCAGGCGAAGGCGCGCAAGCACCTCGAGTTCGCCACCAACCGCGTCACCGAGCTGAGCGAGCTGGCCGCGCAGGGCGCCGGCGAGGCCGACTACCGAACCGCGTACGACGACTTCGCCACCGACCTCAAGGCGGGCGTCGCCCAGATGTCGGCGGCGGCGACCAGCGACGGTGGCGGCACGCAGGCGCTGTCCGACGTCCGGCTGTGGGCGCGCAACCAGGCGGCTCGGCTGGCGGCGCAGCAGCCCACGCTCCCGGCGGACGCGGCGACGGTGTTCGGTGACGCGCGCGACCTGCTCGGCAAGGTCCAGGAGCGCACGAGCGGGCTCGTCGAGCGGATGAACTGCTACCAGATCACCACCGGCACGTCCGACGACCTTGGCCCGCTCCCGGCGACCGGCGAGTGCACGCCGCGGCCGGCCCCTTCGGCGGGTGGCGAGCCGGCCTCGTCGGCACCGCAGTCGTCCGCCGAGAGCACCCCGCCGACGCCGACCGGCACGCAGCTGCCGCCGTCGGACGCCGCGTCGACGCCGGGCATCCCGGTGCCGAGCGGCGGAGTGACGCCGCCGCCGGTCTACGGCCAGACCCCGACGACCACGCAGCGGCCGCCGGTGACCTCGACCACGCAGCCGCCGCCGCTGGTTTCGATCCCGCCGCTGCTCCCGGGTCTGCCGCCGATCGTGATCGGCTGAGGTCCGGGCCACACCTGCGACGGCGCGGTGGGCGGCTCGCTACGCTGTGCGAAGGATCCGGACGTTCGCAGGGACGTGGCCAGACGTGGGCAGACGTGGAGGCGGTGTGCGTGTCAGCTTGGCGTGGCAGGGATAAGAGTCAGGAGCTGGAACGGCTCGCCGCGCTCGCGGGCGAGGCGTCGGCCGAGGCCGCCCACGCCCGAGTGGTCGCCGAACCCTCCGCCCCGCCCGCACCGCCGGACCTCACCGCCGCGGCGTTCTTCGACGTCGACAACACGATGATGATGGGCGCGTCGATCTTCTACTTCGCCCGCGGCCTCGCGGCGCGGAAGTTCTTCACGTCGTCGGACCTGGCCGGTTTCGTCTGGGGCCAGATCAAGTTCCGCCTCGGCGGCCGCGAGAACAAAGAGGACATCAAGACCCACCGCGAACGCGCACTGTCCTTTGTGGCCGGACGCACGGTGGCCGAGCTGACGTCGATCAGCGAAGAGATCTACGACGAGCTGATGGCGGACAAGATCTGGTCCGGCACGCGCGCGCTCGCCCAGATGCACCTGGACGCGGGCCAGCGCGTCTGGCTGGTCACGGCGACCCCGATCGAGCTGGCGGCGATCATCTCGCGCCGGCTGGGGCTCACCGGGGCACTGGGCACGGTCGCGGAGACCCGTGACGGCGTGTACACCGGCCGCCTGGTGGGAGACCTGCTGCACGGCCGCGCGAAGGCGCACGCGGTGCGGGCCCTGGCGTCCCGCGAGGGCCTGAACCTCAAGCGCTGCACGGCTTATTCGGACTCGGCGAACGACATCCCGATGCTGTCGGCGGTGGGCACCGCGGTGGCGGTCAACCCGGATGGTGGCCTTCGGGACGTCGCGCGGGCTCGCGGCTGGGAGATCCGCGACTTCCGGACCGGCCGCAAGGCGGCGAAGATCGGCGTGCCGTCGGTGCTCGGTGCGGGCGCGCTCGCCGGAGCGGTGGCGGCGGGCATGGCCTACCGCCGTCGCTGAGCACGGCGCCGGCGTCAGCCGCGGAAGACCGACTTCCGCTGCGAGAGCCGCCGGTACAGCGTCTGCTGGATCGACTCGCGCACCTGGTCCGTCAGCTGGAACACCAGCATCGGGTCCTCCACCGCCTCCGGGCCGTACGCGTCCGTCGCGATCGGCTCGCCGAACTCGATGCTCCACTTCGTCGGCAGCGGGATCGCGCCCAGTGCCCCGAACAGCGGGAAGAACGGCGTCACCGGGAAGTACGGCAGCCCGAACATCCGCGCCAGGAGCTTGATGTCGCCCAGCTTCGGGTAGATCTCCTCCGCGCCGATCACCGACACCGGGATGATCGGGACGCCCGCGCGCAGGGCCGCCGACACGAAGCCGCCGCGGCCGAAGCGCTGCAGCTTGTACCGCGACGAGAACGGCTTGCCGACGCCCTTGAAGCCCTCCGGCCACACGCCGACCAGCTCACCCTTGCCCAGCAGGCGTTCCGCGTCCGCGTTGCAGGCCAGCGTCTGGCCGGACTTGCGAGCGAACGAGCCCACCAGCGGCACCTGGAACACCAGGTCCGCGCCGAGGCCGCGCAGGTGACGGCCGCCGGTTTCGTCGTGGACCGCCACCGCCGTCATCAACGAGTCCAGCGGCAGCGTGCCCGAGTGGTTCGACACCAGGAGCGCGCCGCCTTCGACCGGCAGGTTCTCGACGCCGAACGTGTCGACGCGGAACCACTTCTTGTACAGCGCGCGCAGGGGCGGCAGGAACACCGCGTCGGTCAGCTCGGCGTCGAAGCCGAACTCGTCGACCGTGTAGTCGCCGGTCAGCCGGTCGCGGATGAAGCCGAGCGCCGACCGCGCGGCGTCCGACAGCGGCTCCTCGGGAGCCGGCTGGTCCGCGCCGGGGAAGGCGACGACCGGCGCGTCCGCGCGGGCCGCTTCCTCCTCGCGAAGGTCACGTTCAGCAGTAAGAGCGTCCGGCTTCTCCCGGCCCGGTCCGTGCAGGGGGATGACCTGTGCCTCGGCACCGCCCACCGTTTCCGCCTCGCTTCCGAAGTCGTCCAAGTCGTGCGGTCTGCTGTAATAACCGGAGCTTCGCTCCGGGCCGGGGGCTCCGCCACCCGGACCCCCGAAGGGCCTGCTCATCGGCTTGACTGCCCGGTCGCTGCGGCGACGAGCACTTTGCTTGCCAGGCCCGCCAGCTTGCCGCCGTCGAGCACCGGCCGGAGCCCGCGTCCGACGATGTAGTCGTCGAACGCCTCACGCGTGGTCCACCGCGGGGTGTAGCCGAATTCGCTCTTCAGCTTGGCGATGTCGACGACCCGGCCGAAGTTCAGCAGCCGGACCTGGTCGGCGGAGAAGTCCACGACGCGGGCGCCGCGCAGGACCTTGCCGACCGAGGGCATCGCACCCCGCGGCATGGGCAGCTCGACCCGGCCCGCTCGCCGGATCGCCTGCGAGAGGGTGAGTACCCCCTCCGAGCCGACGTTGAAGACGCCGGGCTTGTCGTTCAGGCTCGCGCGTTCCAGCACCGCCAGCGCGTCCGCGGAGTGCAGCAGCTGGATCCGGGCGTCGAACCCGAAAACGGTCGGCACCACCGGAAGCGCGAAGTAGCGCGAAAGGACGGTGTCGGTCGACGGCCCGATGATGTTGGCGAAGCGGAACAGCGTCGTGGTGATGTCGGGACGGCGCCGCACCAGGCCGCGCACGTACCCCTCCATCTCGACGGCGTCCTTCGCGTACCCGCTGGTCGACGTCGGGATGAGCTCGGAGTCCTCGGTGAACACCGCCTGCGAGCGGGCGCCGGCGCCGTACACCGCCGCCGTCGACTTGACGACCAGCTTGCGCACCAGCGGCGAGCGCTGGCACGCGGCCAGCAGCCGCATGGTGCCGATGACGTTGACTTCCTTGATCGCGGTGCGGCGCCCCGGCCCGGCCGGGTGCGCGGTGCACGACGCGTGCACCACCGTGTCGACCTTCGCGGTGCTGATCACCTTGGCGATCAGCGGGTTCCGGATGTCCGCGCGGACGAATTCCGCGTGCCCCATGCGCTGCAGGACCGCCTTGTCCGGGGCGACCGTGTCGACACCGATGACCCGTTCGAAGTCGGGGTTGTTGCCCAGCCGGGCGAGGAGCTTCCCGCCCAGCTCCCCGGCGACCCCGGTGACGAGCACGATGTTCGACGGCATTCGACTCCCTGCGGCGTAGGGGCGTGTGGGGGTGGACGATCACCCGAAGTGCGCGGGCCTGCACTCACTGGAAGCATCGCGCGGACGCCCTGGCGATGTTACCGCTCATCAGTGGTAGCTCAGGGGTGTCTTACGTGCTATTAACCGATTCGCGCCGGAATGCGACGAAGGCCTCACTCGAACGGGGGGAACCGACCCGCCACATGGACGTGGCCCGTCCAGAGACTGGACGGGCCACGGCTACGCACGGCTGGGTCTTACTTGCCGGCCTTGCGACGCTGCACTCGCGTGCGGCGAAGCAGCTTGCGGTGCTTCTTCTTCGACATGCGCTTACGGCGCTTCTTGATCACAGAGCCCATGGGCGCTCCTTAGGTCGTCGTCGGTCACGCTGCCCGGCGCAGCGTCCAACGGGTGGAGCGCACAGGCACGAGCGGTTTTCCAGGTTACCCGTCACCCGGGGCGGGCCGGTCAGCGGGCACGTCGTAGCACGGCGCGCCGCTGGCCGAGACGTGGATCAGCCCACGTCGTAGTACGCGCCCTGGAGGTACTCGTGCACTGCTTTCTCCGGCACCCGGAAGGACTTCCCGACCCTGACGGCGGGCAGCTCACCCGAGTGCACGAGACGGTAGACGGTCATCTTGGAGACCCGCATCAGCGTGGCCACCTCGGCGACCGTCAGGAACTGGACCTGCCCGACTGCCGGCAGATCCTCCTTCTTGTTCGGCGACATGTTTACCGCGTCCTTCGACACGTGTCGCGCCACGAGGCTTCCCCACCTGTGGTATCGACACGCACGTGCTCTATCGAGAGTAGCGGGACTGGTGGGACTAAAGCGACGCCTGTCACCGAGATGGGCTCCTACCAGCGCTAACGCCCAAGCACCCGCGCGTGCAATACCGCCGCAATCGCCCATTACGGCGAATCCGGGCGCGTGGTGCCCGGCTCGAGGGGCAGCCGCAGCGCCCGGACCGTGAACGAGATGGCGTGGTACCACCCGCAGACGAGCAGGACGTCGAGCGCGCCGTCCTCACCGCTGGCGGCCACCAGGTGCGCCCAGGTCTCGTCGGACAGGTCCGCGGTCGCGCGCAGTTCGTCGACGGCCGTCAGCACCGCGCGGTCCGCCGCGTCCCAGCACGCGTCGGACGGGCTGCCGGCGGCCAGCGAACCGAGCTGCGCCTCGTCGAAGCCCGCCTTCTCCGCGAAGGCCGCGACGTGCACGCCCCACTCGTAGTCGGCCCCACACCGGGCGGTCGTCCGGTGGATGACCAGCTCGCGCTGCCGGACGGTCAGCGCCGACTGCGTCGAGAAGTAGTAGCGACCCCAGCTCGCGACCCCGCGGGCCAGGTCGGGACGCCGCGCCCAGACGCGGAACAGCTGGATGGGCGGCCCGAGCCGCTCGAGGACGTCTGCAGCCTCGGCGTCGAACGGCGGCTCGAGGGGCACGATCCGGGGCTGCTTCGATTTCAGAGGCATGTGCGGCACGCTAGCATCGGGCGCTTCGGAAAGGAAAGCAATGACGACTCCCCTGCCCGGCCACCCGGTCCGCGGTTCGGCCACGGGCCGCCCGGTGATGGCGCTGCTCGACCTGCTGGGCCGGCGCTGGACGCTGCGGATCCTCTGGGAGCTGCGCGACGGCGCGAAGCCGACGTTCCGCGAGCTGCAGCAGCGGTGCGACGGCGTTTCGTCGAGCGTGCTGGCCACGCGGCTGCGCGAGCTGGGCGAAGCCGACCTGGTCGGCCACACCGAGGGCTACTCGCTCACCGAGCAGGGGACGTCGTTGTTCAAGACGCTGATCCAGCTCGACGCCTGGGCGAACGACTGGCGGCCCCGTCAGCCTTCGTGAGCCTTGCCCAGCTCGACGGACCGGTCCTTCGCCGCCTCGATGGCTGCGAGCAGCGCCGCCCGGACGCCGTGCTTCTCCAGCTCGCGGATCGCGTTGATCGTCGTGCCCGCCGGGGACGTCACGGCCTCGCGCAGCAGCACCGGGTGCTCGTCCGACTCGGCGAGCATCTTCGCCGCCCCGACCGCCGACTGGATGATCAGCTGCCCGGCCAGCGCGCGCGGCAGCCCCAGCAGGATGCCGGCGTCGATCATGGCCTCGACCAGGAAGAAGAAGTACGCCGGACCGGACCCGGAGAGAGCGGTGACGGCGTCCTGCTGGCCCTCCGGCACCTCGACGACCTGGCCGACGTGCGAGAGCAGGTCACGCACGACGGCGAGGTGCTCGGCCGTGGCGTGGCGGCCGGCCGAGATGGCGCTCATGGCCTCGTTGACGAGCATCGGCGTGTTCGGCATGACCCGCACCACGGGCACGCCCTCGGCCAGCCGCCGCTCGTAGAGGGAGGTCGGCAGCCCGGCGCACAGCGACACGACCAGCGAAGACGGGCTCAGCAGCGGCGCGAGCTCGTCGAGCACCGGCTCGATGTCCTGCGGCTTCACGGCCACGACGAGGACGTCGGCCTGCTTCGCGGCCTCCTCGACCTCGACGCCGCGAATGCCGTAGCGCGCGGTGAGTTCTTCGACGCGCGCCGGGTACCGCTCGGTGAAGAGCAGGTCGCCCGGCTCGTGGCCGCCGTGCAGCAGCCCCGAGAGCAACGCCTCGCCGATCTTTCCCGCACCCAGCACCGCGATGACCGTCATGGCGTAAAGCGTGCCAAACGCGCCTCAGGCGCCCGGTGCCGGGGCGAGCCCCAGCTGCCGGGCCTGGCACACCAGCCGTCCCTGGGAGTCGACCACGGTGGCGTCCGAGTCGAACCACGACTCGTGCACCGAACGGGACTCCACCACCACCCGCAGCCAGCCCGGGGCCGGACGTGTCCGCAGCAACGCCGTCAGCTGGACCGTCGGCGCCCAGCCGATGCGGCCCAGGTTCATCACCACCGGCGGGTTGACGTCGGAGGCGAGGAGCGCGAAGTACGGGTCGACCAGGCCGTTGCGCGGCCGGACCCACAGCCGCATCCGGGGTGGCTCGCCGGTGCGGCCGGCCAGGTAGCCCGCGGTCGCCGGGTCCAGGCGAACCTCGCAGCCCTTGGCCAGGTTGAACGGGCCCTCGGTGCTCTCGGCCATGGCGAGCGCGCCCGGGGACGGCTCGGCGGGCATCGACGGCACGTCCGTCCACTCCGGGCGCCGCATCGGCAGCCGGCCGGTCGTCACGCGTGCCTCGACGCAGCTGCGGCCACGCTGCTCCAGCCGGACCTCGACGACCGTCGCGTGGCGGCCGACCTTCCGGACGTCCGTGCGCAGCAGCACCGGGCCGAGCGCGGCCGCGTGCAGGAACTCCGCGCTGACGACGAGCGGCTCCGCGTGCGGCTCACCGCGTTCGTGCAGGGCGGCGATCGCCGCCTTGGCCAGCAGGGCCAGCAGGAAACCCCCGTGCGGGTGCGAGCCGATGGCCCATTCCGCACGCAGCACCGCGGTGAAGGTGCCGTCCCCCAGCGACCGCGCCGCACTCGCCGTGTCGAAAGCCACGGCGGTGCCGTCCGTTCCGCTCACGAACGCGCCGTACCAATGGTGGAATCCGGAGAGGTGACGATCGAACAGCGCGACGGTTTCACAGCCGGAACTTTACGTGTTCGACCCCGGTAAATGGACCCGGGAGTAGTCGTGTCCGCGCGGGAGTGCGCAATTACTGCCCCAGGTGGAAACGCGCGAACAGCAATGCCTCCGCCAGATCCCGGACCCGCTGAGCGCCGGTGACGGCGTGCCGGGTGTTGATCTCCAGCACGATCTGACCGGCGAAACCGCTGCTGACCAGCTTCTCCAGCAGCTCCGCGCAGGGCTGGCCGCCGCGTCCGGGCACCAGGTGTTCGTCCCTCGGGACGCCGGTGCCGTCCGCCAGATGGAGGTGTGAGAGGCCTTCGCCCATCCGCTGCGCCAGTGCGAGTGCGTCCATCCGGGCTGCCGCTGTGTGGGACAGGTCGAGCGTGTAGTGCCGGAAACCGACGTCCGTCGGGTCGATCGACGGCCGGAACGCGGAGACGCGGGAATTCTTCGAACCACCCGGCGGGCGCACCTTGAACATGTTCTCGACGGCGATTTCGATCCCGCTCGACTCCTCCAGCTCGTCGACGAGATCACCGAAGGCATCGCCGTAACGGCGTTGCCACCGGAACGGCGGATGGACGACCACGGTCCGGGCCCCGAGTTCGTGCGCGGCCTCCACGGACATCCGCAGCCGCACCACGGGGTCGGGCGACCAGATCCGCTGGGTGATCAGCAGCGACGGCGAGTGGATCGACAGCACGGGCACCCCGGTGCGGCGCGACCACCGGCGCAGGGCGCTGACGTCCTGGCTGACCGCGTCGGCCCAGACCATCACCTCGACGCCGTCGTACCCGAGCTCGGCGGCGAGCTCGAAGGCGGTCCCGGCCTTGAGGGGCCAAACCGACGCCGTGCTGAGCCCGACGGGGACCGGCTTCTCGTCTGTCACGCGCGCCATCCTGCCTCGTCACCGAGGGTGCGGAGCAGGGGCACGCGCGGAAGGGGACGCGGATCTCACCGCGTCCCGCCGCCGTCAGCGGCCGACGAGCAGCAACGCCGCCGGGGACACCGTCACGACCAGGCCGACCAGCACCGCCAGGACCGTGGTCTGCAGGTCCTCGGCGCGGCGGATCTTCCGCACGATCCAGACCAGCGCGACCACCACCAGCAGCGCCGCCACCAGTGCGGCGGCCGGGATGTTCACCCACAGCCAGTTGAAGCCCAGCCACACGGCCGCGCCGCCGACGACACCCATCGCCAGCTGGCCGGCCAGCGCCAGCCACGCCTTGCCGGGCGAGGTCGCGGGCTCCGGCTCGGCGGCGGGCTCGGGCGCGTCGTCGTACTCGTCGTCCTCGTAGCCGTCGCCTTGCTCGTAGCCGTAGTCGTCGTGCTCGAAGTCCGGGCCGTCGGCCGGGTAGCCGTCGGCGAACTCGCGCTCGTAGGGCTCCAGGTCGTCCGGGATCGGGGCCCGCGAGGCACGCTCACCGGGCGCGAACGGCATCGGCGGCGGGTACGTGCCGGTCGGCGGGCCGGCGTCGTAGGCGGCCTGGTAGCCGCTGCCGTCCGGCGCGAAGCCCTCGGGCTCGAAGTCGTCGTCGGGGTAGCCGTCGTCCGGGGCGTCGGTGGGCACCACCGGCATGACGCCGATCTCGGTGTCCTCCAGCTGCTCCTTCTGGCGGCGCTTGCGCCAGTTCGCGAGCCCGCCCGGCGACGACGGTTCGGGCCCGTCGGCCGGGTTCTTCCCGGGCGCCGGCGGAAGCGGCGGCTGCTCGCCCGCCACCGCGTCGAACTGCTCGGTGTAGGCCTCCCGCTGCGGCTGCGGACGGCGCGCGGGGCCGCGGCGCGGGCGGCCGGGTGCCGCCGGCGGCGTCGAGAAGGTCCCGCTGGCCATCGGGCCCGGCGGGACGTCGATGTCGGCGTCCGGGGTGCCGTTGAGGCCGTCGAGCCGGGCCGACAGCGGACCGCCGGGCGGCGGTGGCGTCGGCAGCTGCTGGGACGGCTGGGGCGGCGGGGTGGGCAGCTGCTGCGACGCCTGGGGAGGCGGCGGGCGGCGGCGGACCGGCGGGACGGCCCCGCGGGTCTCCTCGGCCGTGGGCGCTGGCGGGGTCGGCAGCTGCTGCGACGGCTGCGGGGGCGGCGGCTGGCGCCGGGGCGCGCGCGGCGGCACGGGCAGCTGCGCCGACTCCTGGGGGTTCGCGAACTGGCCGGACTCCTGCGGCGGCCGGGCGGGCGGGTTGGCGAACTGCCCGGACTCCTGGGGCGGCCGGGTGAACTGGCCCGACGGCTGCGGCGGCGCCGGGGGGCGCGCGTACTGGCCGGACTCGCCGCCGCCGGGGGCGGGCCGGGCCGGGGGCGGGGGTGGCGGGACCGGCCGCGGCGGGGACTCCGGCGGGGCCACGCGCGGTGCGGGCGGCGGCTCGGCGCGACGCCGTCCGGCCGGCCGGTTCGGCGGGGGCGGCGTGCCCTCGCCGGCGACCCGGTCGATGATCGCCTGGGGGCCGGTGTCGGTCACGCCCGGACGCCGGTGCGAGCCGGTCGCGCCCGGGGTCTCCGGGGTGCCGGGCTCGTCGTCATCGGCCGCGCGCCGCCGACGGCGGCGGTTGCCGCCGTCGACCTGGGCACCGTGCTGGGCGAGCAGCTCAGCCACGGTCTTCTGCGGCTGGTCGCCTCCGGTCTGGTCCGTCATACCTGGTAGTCCCTTGCGCGCACCGAGTTGTCACTGGCGGCACCTCGCGAGGAGGTGCCCGACGGCATCCCGGCTGCGCAGCGCGCGCTGTACGCCGACCTTCGCATGTCCGTCACCTCTCCACCGTGCCCGTTGTCCGTCCGGGAAGTCCAGCCGGGTGCTTTCACCGGTCCTCCTGTGCGCCGAAGCGCCCCACGAGGGCGGCTCCAGTCTCATCCGCGCCGTTGGAATGGTCCAGCCGCCGCAGGATGACACCCTCTCGCAGAGCCCACGGGCAGATCTCGAGTTCCGGCAATCCGAGTGCCCGCATCGTGGCCTGCGCGACGAGCGCGCCCGCCACCAGCTGGTGCGACCGGCTCGAGCTGACGCCCTCCAGCTGCGCGAGGTCGGCCGACGGCATCCGCGAGATGAAGGCCAGGAGCTGGCGCAAGGCGGTGTCCGAAAGCGTACGTCGCACGCGCGGGCCCGCCGCCGAGGGGGCGGCACCGGTCAGCCGGGCGAGCGACCGGAACGTCTTCGACGTGGCGACGACCCGATCGGGTTCACCCCATTTGGTGACCTTCCGCGCGAGCTCGGTGAGCTGGTCGTCCAGCCACGCCGACGTCGCGACGAGCTCCGAGCGCGTCGGCGGGTCGTGCCGGAAGCGGGTGCGCGTGGTGCGGCCGGCGCCCAGGGGCAGGGATTCGGCCAGGACGGGCTCTTCGTCGCGGCCCATCGCGACCTCCAGCGAACCGCCGCCGATGTCCAGCACGAGCAGCTGGCCCGCCGACCAGCCGTACCACCGCCGGACGGCGAGGAAGGTGAGCCGGGCTTCGTCGATGCCGGAGAGGACCTGCAGGTCGACGCCGGTTTCGTCGGCGACGCGGGCGAGGACCTTCGCGGAGTTCTTGGCTTCGCGGACGGCGGAGGTGGCGAAGGCCATGACCTCCTGGCAGCCGAGCCGCGCGGCGGCTTCCTTCGCGGACTCGACAGCGGTCACGAGCTCGTCGGCGCCGGTCTTGCTGAGGTCGCCGGTGCGGGTGATCCGCTCGGCCAGGCGCAGCACGGACTTCTCGGAATGCATCGGCGTCGGGTGGGCGCCACGGTGGGCATCGACCACGAGCAGGTGGACGGTGTTGGAACCGACGTCGAGTACCCCTAGGCGCACGGGGGTCCAGGGTACCGGCCCGAGGGCCAGGTCTCGAACATGTAACCAACAACACTCGGTGCGGTACCGCCCCGGCGCGCCTCCCCCCGGGGCGATACCGCCCGAAACGCGCTTACGTCTCGAACTTGTAGCCCAGGCCGCGGACCGTCACCAGGTGCCGCGGGGAGCCCGGGTCCGGCTCGATCTTCGAGCGCAGCCGCTTCACGTGGACGTCGAGCGTCTTCGTGTCGCCGACGTAGTCCGCGCCCCACACCCGGTCGATCAGCTGCCCGCGCGTCAGCACCCGGCCGACGTTGCGCAGCAGGTATTCGAGCAGGTCGAACTCCTTGAGCGGCAGCGACACCTCGGCGCCGTCGACCGTCACGACGTGACGCTCGACGTCCATCCGCACCGGGCCCGCCGCGAGCACCAGCGGGGCCAGCTCGCCGTCGGTGCCCGGCTCGCCGCCGCGGCGCAGCACCGCCCGGACCCGCGCGATCAGCTCACGGGCCGAGTAGGGCTTCGTCACGTAGTCGTCCGCGCCCAGCTCCAGGCCGACGACCTTGTCGATCTCGCTGTCCCGCGCCGTCACCATGATCACCGGCACGGCCGAACGCTGCCGCAGCTGCTTGCAGACGTCGGTGCCGCTCATCCCCGGCAGCATGAGGTCGAGCAGCACGATGTCGGCGCCGTTGCGGTCGAACTCCTCCAGCGCGGCCTGGCCGGTGCCGGCGACGGCCGCGGTGAACCCTTCCTTGCGCAGCAGGAAGGCGAGGGGGTCGGCGAACGACTCCTCGTCCTCGACGATGAGAACCCTGGTCACAGGTTTCCTCCATGATCTGGGCTGTCCTGCCCGGTAACCACGAGCCTCGGGGTGCGCTCGGGGGTCTTCTCCTGCCGTGGTGCCGGCGAGGTCTTGGCCGCCGTCCGGCCGGGCTCCGGGGCCGGGTCGGGGCGGACGTGCGCGGGGATGCGCAGGGTGAACGTCGAGCCGGTGCCCGGCCGGCTCCACAGGCCGACCGAGCCGCCGTGGTTGGCCGCGACGTGCTTGACGATCGCCAGGCCCAGCCCGGTGCCGCCGGTGGCGCGCGAGCGGGCCTTGTCGGCCCGGTAGAAGCGCTCGAACACGCGGGTCTGCTCGTCCTCGGGGATGCCGATGCCGCGGTCGGTGACGGCGATCTCGACCATCCCGTCGGCCAGCCGCCTGCTGATCGACACCGGGCTGCGGGCCGGCGAGTACGCGACGGCGTTCTCCAGCAGGTTCGACAGCGCGGTGACCAGCAGCGTCCGGTCGCCCTCGATGAGCAGGCCGCTCGGGGTGTCGGTGGTGATCCGGATGTCGGCCGACTCGGCCGAGAGCGTCGTCCGGCCGAGCGCCTCGCGGACGACCGCGTCGACCTCGACGACGTTGAGGTCCGGCAGCCGCTCGGCGCCCTGCAACCGGGACAGCGCGATCAGCTCGGTGACGAGCTGGCCGAGCCGGGTGGACTCGCGCAGGATCTTGCCGCCGAAGCGGCGGACCTCTTCGACGTCCTCGGCGGCATCGAGCACGGCCTCGGTGAGCAGTGCGATCGCGCCGACCGGGGTCTTGAGCTCGTGGCTGACGTTGGCGACGAAGTCGCGGCGCACGGCCTCCAGCCGGATGGCCTCGGAGTGGTCGACGGCCTCGACGACGGTGAAGCCGTCGCCGAGCGGCCGGACCTGGCCGAGCACCGCCTCCGGCTGGCGGCCGCGCGCCTCGATGGGCGAAAGGTCGATTTCCATCGGCTCGTCGGTCTCGACGACCTGTTCGGCGGCCTTGCGGGCCCGCGAGTCGGCCTGGTTCACCTTCACCAGGCCCAGCTCGTAGGCGCGGGGGTTGTGCAGCACCATGTCGCCGAACTTGTTGAGGACGACGACGCCGTTGTGCGAGGACCGGACCAGCCGTTCGAGGAGCTCCGCGACGGTCGGGCCCGGCGGCCGGGCCTCTTCGCGGCGGGTGCGTGCCCGCGAGACGAGGTAGCCGACCACCGCACCGGCCACCAGTGCCCCGATGGCCAGTGCGAGGGAAACAGGCGTGGTCACCGGCCGATCGTAAGCCGTGATGTGGCCCTTCGGCCTAGCGTTGTCCGCCTTGTCGTGAGCACCGCGACACCTGAAGAAGACCTGTTCGCCGGTGCTTCAGCCCGCGTTCACCCGATCGATTCCGCGGCGAGACATTCCGGGTGAATCACCCGTTCGCATCAAGCGTTTTCAGATCGTCGTCCGTGAGGGTCAGCGACGCGGCCGCGACGTTCTGCTCCAAGTGCGCGACGTCGCCGGTGCCCGGGATGGCGAGCACGTGCGGTCCCTGGTGCAGCGTCCACGCGAGCCGCACCTGGGCCGGGGTGGCGTCGTGCCGGCGCGCGACCTCGGCGACGCGCGCGTCCTCGCCCGTCCCGCTCGCGACGGCGAAGAACGGCACGAAGGCGACTCCGCGCTCGGCGCACATCCGGACGATCTCGTCGTCCTCCCGGCGCGCGGTGAGGCCGTACTGGTTCTGGACGCAGACGACCGGCGCGATCTCGAGGGCCTCGGTGAGGTGGTGCGGCGCGACGTTGGAGATGCCCAGCTCGCGGATCATCCCCTTCTCGCGCAGCTCGGCGAGCGCGCCGAAGCCGTCGGCCAGCGAGCCTTCCCCGCGGTCGAGGCCCTGGCCGATCCGGTAGTTCGCGACGTCGAGGTGCTCGAGGCCCAGCTCGCGCAGGTTCTCTTCGACCTGGGCCCGCAGCTGGTCCGGCCGGGCGGTGTAGAACGCGCCGGTGAAGTCGCGGCCGGGACCGACCTTGGTGGTGATCGTCAGGCCGTCGTACGGCGCGAGCGCCCGGTTGATCAGCTCGTTCGCCGAGCGCGGGCCGGCGAAGTAGAAGGCGGCGGTGTCGATGTGGTTCACGCCGAGCTCGACGGCGCGGCGCAGCACGGCGATCGACGTCTCGCGCGCGCGGATGCCGCCGTCCGACGTCGACATCAGGCGCATGGCGCCGAAACCGAGGCGGTTGACTTCGAAGGAGCCGAGCTGCCAGGTGCCCGCCGCGGCGGCGGGAGAGGTGTTCGTGGTCATGGCTCCAGCCTTCCGGTCGGACGCACGAGGCGCCGCGGTTGGCAGCTAGCTGCCAAACTGGACTGCGTGGAGAGAGTCAGCGACGTCGTCGTGGTGCGCGGCGAGGCCGAGCTGTTCGAGCGCACCCAACACTTGTTCGCGACCGCGACGGAGATCTCGTGCGCGGCCCGCGACCTGCACACCTGGTCGGTGGCGCACCCGACGATGCCCGAGCGGGAGCAGGCGGTGCGCACGACAGGGCGCATGTCGGTGCGCAAGATGTACCTGCCCGGCGTCCTGTTCGACCCGGCCCTGGCGGAGCACCTGCGGTTCATGGCCACCCACGGCGCGCGGATCCGGATCACCGAGCGCGAGGTCAACGAGACGATCCTGCTGGACCGCCGGATCGCGATCGTGGCCGGGGACGACGTCGGCGGCGTCCGCAGCTACACCGTCGTCAGCAGCCCGCAGCTGGTCCAGGGCATCCAGTCGCTGTTCGAGGCGGCCTGGGCCGGCGGCACCGACCTCGAGTCCTACCGGGCCCGGTTCACCGAGCTGGGCGCGCGGGAGATCCTCGAGCAGCTGGCGTCGGGCTGCAAGGACGAGACGGCCGCGCGGGCGCTGGGGGTCGGTCTGCGGACCTACCGGCGGCGGGTGGCGGAGCTGATGGACCTCCTCGGCGCGTCGTCCCGCTTCCAGGCCGGAGCGCGGGCCCGCGAGGCCGGCCTGCTGTGAAGCGGGCGCTGCTGGCGCTGGTACTGACGACGTCGGCGTGCTCGTCGGCGATCTCCGGCACGGCCACGCCGCTCACCGGCAACCTCGCGCTGGTCGACGCGCGCGGCACGGGCTCGGCCCTCGACGGGGTGCAGACGGCGGCCGAGGCGGTGTTCAGCTACGACTCGGCGAACCCGGCGGCGTTCGACCAGGCCGTCGCGGCGAACGTCACCGGCGCGGCGAAGGACCAGCTCACGACGTTGTTCGAGCAGGTCAGGAAGAGCAAGCAGGCGGTCCACCTGGCCACGCGGGTGCGGGCAGCGGCCGCGCTCGACTTCACCGGCGACCGGGTCCGCGAACTGGCCGTGCTCGAGCAGGACAGCGGCGCCACGAAGGGGCTGGCCACGGTCGCGTTGACCGCGCTGAAGGCGGACGGGCGCTGGCGGGTCTCGGACATCGCGGTGAACCCGGCCCAGCCGTCCCCGGCGCCGCGGCCGGACGACGGGACCCCCGCGGGCAGCCGTGACGCGGCGGTGGCGGGTGCCAAGGCCATCGCCGGCGGGCTGTTCACGACCGACAGCGCCGACCCGGACGGCCCGTACGCGCGAGCCGAGGCGGTGATCGCCGACCCGCTGCTGAGCGACTACCGCGCGAAGAAGGCGAGCTACGTCGACGCGATCCGCAAGAGCGGCACGAAGGTCACGCTCGGGCCGAACCCGATGGCCGGGGTCGTCGCGCTCACCGGCGGCCGGGCGGTCGTGCTGTTCTTCACGACGCTGCAGGTGACCGACGCGGCGGGCAAGGCCACCGGCAAGCCCTTCACGGTCGAGTTCGACGTCGTCCGTGAAGGGGCGAGCTGGAAGGCGACCGCCGTCCGGCCGGTCACCGCCTCCTGAACAGCGTCAGCGGCCCTGGTTGGCGACCGCGGCCGCGGCTTCCTTGGCGGCCTCGGGGTCGAGGTACTCGCCGCCGGCCTTGACCGGCTTCAGGTCGGCCGTGAGGTCGTAGCGCAGCGGGATGCCGGTCGGGATGTTGAGGCCGGCGATGTCGGCGTCGGAGATCCCGTCGAGGTGCTTGACGAGCGCGCGCAGGGAGTTGCCGTGCGCGGCGACCAGCACGGTCTTGCCCGCGCGCAGGTCCGGCACGATCTCGGACTCCCAGTACGGCAGCAGCCGTTCGACGACGTCCTTGAGGCACTCCGTCAGCGGCGCGTCGTCGCCGAGGTTCGCGTACCGGGCGTCGCCGGCCTGGCTCCACTTGTCCTTCGGGTCGATCTCCGGTGGCGGGGTGTCGTACGAGCGGCGCCAGAGCATGAACTGCTCCTCGCCGAACTCGTCGAGGGTCTGCTTCTTGTTCTTGCCCTGCAGGGCGCCGTAGTGGCGCTCGTTGAGGCGCCAATCGCGCTTCACCGGGATCCAGTGCCGGTCGGCGGCGTCCAGCGCGATGTTCGCGGTGGAGATCGCCCGGCGCAGCAGCGAGGTGTGCACCACGTCCGGCAGCAGGCCGGCGCCGGACAGCAGCTGCCCGCCCTGGCGGGCTTCGCCCTCGCCCTGCTCCGACAGCGGTACGTCCACCCAGCCGGTGAACAGGTTTTCCGCGTTCCACGTGCTCTGCCCGTGCCGCAGCAGCACCAACGTCCCAATCTCGGCCATGGCCCTCAGCCTGCCATGACGGACCACCGTGCTCACCGGTGACCTCCGCTCCTACGCAGAGTGTGTTACCGCGGAGTAACACCTCACCCTTCGACAAGTCCGGCCGCCAACAACGCGCAAAATCCGGGCAAGGGGCTGCACACCGTTATCGCTCACCGGTAAGTTCACTCGAACGGACTAGTGAGTAGTCTTGTGATTACAGGTCGAGATCTGACAGGTTGGCTTACGTCCCGAACGGCCGGATTCCACGCACTCCCCGGCCGGTTTCGGGCTTCGACCGCGGCTCGTCTCCCCCCTGCCGAGCCGCGGCCCGCCGGCCCCGATGGCACCCCCCTCGTCACCGGGTCCTGATCGGCGGGAACTTCAGCGGGGCGGCTCGAGATCGCGACTCCCCCCTCCCTCGAGCCGTCCCGCCTGCCCGCTTCACACCTCGGTGGGTTCCGGCCGAGCCGGACGGCGACGGCGGTTCAGCCGCCGGCCCAGCCAGGCCAGCGGCACGGCGATCAGCAGGAACGGCGCCACCGCGCCCAGCACCGTCAGCAGGCCGCCGCCGAAGGTCAGGAACGCGTCCCAGCCGGCCGCCAGCCCACCCAGGAACCCGCTGCGGTCCTCCTGCGCCGGGGGCGGCGCGGCCACGCTCCGGATCGTCATCGACACCGTCGCCATCGCGACGCTGCCCGCCAGCGAGTTCTGCTGCTGCTCCAACGACTCGAGCGCCGACTCCCGGCTCGTCAGCTCGCTTTCGATCGACGTGATGTCCGACACGGACGTCGCCTGCGAGAGCAGCGCGCGGATCCGCTCGACCGACTTCCGCTGCGTCGCCAGCCGGGCTTCGACGTCGACGACCTGCTCGGTGACGTCCTGGGTGGTCAGCTCGCGCTTCACCAGGCTCGAGCCGAGGTGCGAGAGCTGGTCGAGGACCGGGTCCAACCGCTCCGCGGGCACCGCCAGCGACAACGTCGCCAAGTCGTCGCCGGTGCTCTCCTGCCCGGTGTAGCCGCCGGCGCCCAGCGCGATCCCGCGGGCCTGCGCGACGACGTCGGCGACCTTGGTGGCGGTCAGCTCCAGCCGGGCACTGCGCGAGAGCTTGCGGTCGGTCGCCCCGGCCTGGGGCGGCGTCACCTTCGACTCGGCCTTGCCCCCGGTGCCCTGCTGCGGCGCGGCCGGAACCTTCGCCACCCCACCGGCACTGTCCGCCGTGGACGACGCGCTGTTGCCCGCCGAAGAACACCCGGCCAGCACTAACGCCACACCCGCGATCGCGAGCGCGGCTCTCCATCGAGTCCGCATCCGGCTCTCCCTCCAGTTTCGACTGGCGAGGAGACGGATGTCCGCTTCAGGGCCGTTGCACGGCCCGGGTCACGACTCGGTCAAGCCCGGTTCGTGCGGCTTCTCGGGACCTACGAGGTGCTTGAACGCCTGCAGGTTGGCCAGCGACTCGCCGCGGGAGACGCGCCAGTCCCACTCGCGCTTGATCGACGTCGCGAAGCCGATCTCCAGCAGCGTGTTGAAGTCGCCGTCGGCGGCTTCGAGGACCTGGCCGAGCACCTTGTCGAGCTCGTCGGCGGAGAGCGTTTCCTTGCCGAACCGGCCGACCAGGTAGATGTCGCCAAGACTGTCCACTGTGTAGTGCACGCCGTACAGCTTCGCGTTGCGCTGCAACAGAAAGCGGTAAACGTCCTCATGGGACTCGTCAGGACGGCGACAGACGAAGGCCTCCACCGAAAACGCGTGGTCGCCGTCGACGAGCCACGCGTTGGTCTGCAGCTTCTTCGTACCCGGCAGCGTGACGAAGTACTTGCCAGGACCGCGTTTGTCGTACTTCAGCTCGGCAGAGTCCAAAGTAGACTGGATCAGCTCGTCCAGGCTCACACCGCCACCTCCGTGCGCAGGTCCAGCGCGTGCCGGAACGCGCTGGTGGCCTGAGCATAGATGTCCAGCAGCGCGTCCGTCGTGCGGCGCCAGGAGAACCGCCGCGCGTGCACGACGGCGTTGGCAGCCAGCTCCGCGCGCCGGTCCGGGCGCAGCGCGACGGCGGCCAGCGCGTCCGCCCACTCCTCGGCGCCGTGGCCCGGCACCAGCAGCCCGGAAACGCCGTGCGGCACCGCCACCGGCAGCCCGCCGACCTCGGCCGCGACCACCGGCGTCCCACACGCCTGCGCCTCCAGCGCGACCAGGCCGAACGACTCGTTGTAGCTGGGCACCGCGACGACGTCGGCGGCGCGGAAGACCCGCGCGAGCGCCTCGCCCGGCTGCGGCGGCAGGAACCGGACCTGCCGCTCGATGCCCAGCGAGACAGCCAGCTCGCGCAGCGCCTGCGGCTGCTCCAGCCCGGTGCCCGACGGCCCGCCGACGATCAGCACGACCAGGCGGGAGGCCAGCTCGGGACGGCGGCGGAGCAGGGCCGCGGCCGCGTGCAGCAGCACGTCCGGCGCCTTCAGCGGCTGGATGCGGCCGGCGAACGCCAGCACGACGTCGTCGTCGGCCAGGCCCAGCTCGGCCCGCGCGACGGCCTGCGAGCCCGGCGTGAAGCGTGCGAGGTCGACGCCCGGCGGCACGGCGTGCACCGCGTGCGGCTCGGCGTCGTAGAGGTCGATCAGCTGACGTGCCTCGACGGCGGTGTTGGCGACCAGCCGGTCGGCCTCGGCGACCACCTGCTCCTCGCCGATGACCCGCACGCGCGGCTCGGGCTTGTCCCCCTCGGCGAGCGCGGCGTTCTTGACCTTGGCCAGGGTGTGCGCGGTGTGCACCAGCGGCACCGACCACCGGTCGCGGGCGAGCCAGCCGACCTGGCCCGACAGCCAGTAGTGGGAGTGGATGAGGTCGTAGTACCCGGGCTCGTGGAAGGCCTCGGTGCGCAGCACGCCGGAGGTGAACGCGCACAGCTGCGCGGGCAGCTCGTCGCGGCTCAGCGGTTCGAACGGGCCCGCCTGCACGTGCCGGACGAGCACGCCCGGCGCCAGCTCGGCCACCGGCGGCTGGTCCGACGCCGTCGCGCGCGTGAACACCTCGACCTCGACACCCTGGCGGGCCATCTCGGTCGCCGTCTGGCTGACGTAGACGTTCAGGCCGCCGGCGTCGCCGGTCCCCGGCTGCTCGAGCGGCGAAGTGTGCACGGACAGCACCGCGACCCTGCGCGGCGCAGCACGGAACCCCCGGATGGAGCTGGTCACCTGGTCGTCTCCCGCGTTACGTCAGCATTCCTCGGCGAACTGCCGGAGTACCGCGTCGAACTCCTCCGCGGACTCGGCGAAGGGCGCATGCCCCCCGTCAAGGAACCAACGCCCGGTGGCACCCGGAATCTTCCCGATGGTGTGCTCCGCCGCCGCGGGGTCGATCACGCGGTCCAGCGAGCCGTGCACCACCAGGGTCGGTTTGTCGACCGCGGCCAGGACTTCTTCGCTGCCGAGGTCGCGGCGGAAGAGGGCCGCGCGCACCGAAGGAGGCACGCTCAGAGAAGCGCCGAGCAGGGCCTGGACCTGCGCGCCGGGCACCGGCCGGGCGGCCATGCCGCGGCTGAAGGCGGTGAGCGCCGGGACCGCGATGTCCGGATCGTCCGAAAGCATCGCCCGCATGTGCGCACGCATCAGCGGCCCGACGCGGCCACCGGCCCGGTCGCGGCCGATCTCGGTGATCGCGCCGACGAGCACGATCCCGCGCAGCCGGGCGGTGCCGTGCACCCGGATGTGGTCGGTCAGCACCAGGCCGCCGTACGACCAGGCGACGACGATCGCGTCCGGCCCGGCGAAGTCGAGCACCGCGGCGAGGTCGTCGGCCCAGGCCACCGGGTCGTCGTAGCCCGCGGCCGGGACGTCGGACGCGCCGTGGCCCCGCAGGTCCATCGCGACCAGGCGAAACCGCTCGGTCAGCGCCGGGTCGGCCAGCTGCGCCGCCCACGCCCCGGACGACTGCGCCCAGCCGTGCACGAAGACGATCGGCCTGCTGTTCTCGGCACCCTCGACCCGCAGGCCGAGCCGCGTCCCGCCGTGCCCGACGACTTCGGTGCGCACGGCTTACTTCGCACCCAGCGCTTTCCAGGCCGACCAGCTGTAGTTCCAGTCCTTGACGTCCGAGGCCATCGGCGGGCTCAGCTGGGACCCGGTGATCTCGACCGGGTCGCCGATCAGCGCGGAGTCGAAGTAGTCCTTGGCGTCGGCCTCGAGGAGGTTGACGCAGCCGTGGGAGTTGTTGTTCTTCCCGATGTTGGCCGCATTGTCCTGGTTCTCGTGGATGTACTCGCCGTGGTTGGAGAACCGGCAGGCCCACTTCTTGTTGACGTTCGTGTAGCCGTAGCGGGCGTTGTCGAAGACGGCGGTCGGCTCCCGGGTCATGATGATGTAGGTGCCGTTGGGGGTGTTGCGGTCGACCTCGGCGTCCAGGCCGTTCGCGCACGGGTAGCTCTTGTACTGCGCGCCGTTGCGGTAGACGCGCATCTGGTGGTCCGGGGTGTTGACCTTGACCACCTGGTTGCGGCCGATCTTGAACTTCGTGGTGACGTCGGCCTTGCCGTACGCGCCACCGCCCAGCTCGACGCCGTACAGCTTCGCCTCGACGCTCACGGTGATGTTCTGCGGCCAGTACTCCTTCGGCCGGTAGTCGACCTGGCTGTCGGACAGCCAGCCCCAGGCGCCTTCGACGTCCTTGTCCGTCTTCACGGACAGGGCCTTCTCGACGGCCGCGCGGTCCTTGACCGGCGAAGCGAACTTGACGCTGATCGGCATGGCCACGCCGACCTGCTGGTTGTCGGCCGGGTTGAGCGTGGCGCGGACCTGCTTGGCCGGGGAAATCGTCGTGAACGTGCCGGCGAGCTCGACCGGCTTGCCGTCGGTGCCGGTGGCCTTGGCCGCGTAGGTGTAGGTCTTGCCGTAGCCGAGCGGCTCGGAGCTGGTCCAGGTGAGCCCGTCCGGCGCGGTGTCGCCCTTGACGGCCTTGCCGCCGTCGGCGGTCACCTTGCACTCGGTGAGCTTGCCCTCGGCGACCTTCACCACGACGGGCTTGAGGACCGGGGCATCCTTGGCGTTGACCGCGGGCTCGGCCGTGATCTTCGCCACGGGCTGGGCACCGCCCTCGCCGTCGGAGTTCGCCGCGCCGGCGGGGAACGCGGTGCCGTCGTTCGTGCTCGAACACGCCGCGGCGACCAGGGCGGCCCCCGCCGCCAGAGCGGCCTTGAAGACCGTACGCCGTTCGATCACCCAAACCTCCTGTGTGTCCCCCACCGACCAGCGGGTCCACGCCCTTGGCGCTGGTCGCCCGTTCGACGTTACCTCCCGGCAGGCGCAGACCAGCCGATCAGGTGGATCACGCCTTTGTCGACAAAGACGTCCTACACACGTCCAGGTTGCCCGGTTCGGCTCAAATGACGCAATTGATCAAGAGCGGTTCGGGGTGCAGTTCAACACCGAACCGCTCGTGGACGCCGTCGCGGACCTCGCGGGCCAGGGCCAGCAGGTCGTCCGTCGTCGCGTCGCCGCGGTTGGTCAGCGCCAGGGTGTGCTTCGTCGACAGCGAGACGCGGTTCCCCGGCCCGGGGTAACCCTTGGCGAAGCCCGCGCGCTCGATCAGCCAGGCCGCCGACAGCTTGACGCCGCCCTCGGCCGGGTACTGCGGGACCTCCGAGCCGACGCTCTCGGTGATGCGCTGCAGGACCGCTTCCGCCTCGGCCGACGGGACGATCGGGTTGGTGAAGAACGAGCCCGCGCTCCACGTGTCGTGGTCGTCCGCGTCGAGCACCATGCCCTTGCCGCGACGCAGCTTGAGCACGGCTTCGCGCGCTTCGGCCGCCGGGACGCGGGCGCCGATCTCGACGCCGAGGGTGCGCGCCAGCTCGGCGTAGCGGATGGGCGCGGAGAGGCCGTCCTCGCGGATTTCGAAGCGGACCGAAAGGACGACGCCGGAGTCGGTGCCCTTGAGGACGCTCGTGCGGTAGGCGAAGCCGAGGTCGTCCGCCTTGAGCGTGCGCACTTCGCGCGTCCGGCGGTCGTACAGCTCCACCGAGACGATCGACTCGGCGACTTCGCAGCCGTACGCGCCGACGTTCTGGATCGGCGTCGCGCCGACGCTGCCCGGGATGCCCGACAGGCATTCGAGCCCGCCCAGGCCCGCTTCGACGAGCCCGGCGACGAAGGCGTCCCAGTTCTGGCCGGCCTCGACGTCGATGACGGCCCCGTCGCGCCGCCAGCCGGTGTTCGCCACCTCGATCAGCGTGCCGTCGAACCCCGCGTCGCCGACCACCAGGTTGGAGCCGCCGCCGAGCAGCAGCACCGGCTCGCCGGCCGCGTCGGCCTCGCGGACCGCCGCGACGAGGTCTTCGCTGGTCACGGCGCTGACGAAGTGGCGGGCCGGACCGCCGAGGCGCAGCGTGGTGTACGCGGAGAGCTTCGGAAGAGCGGGAGTTCGGGCGGTGTTCACGGCTCTGACGGTACTGTCCGGCTCATGGGATCCCGGATCGAGCACCGCGCTGAGTTCTCCGCCGACGTGGCCGCGACGTACGCGGCGGTCGCCGGCGAAGACATGCTGCGGGCTCGGCTCGAGCAGCTCGGCGGGCACGGCGCGGCGCTGCTGTCGTACGAGGTCTCCGGCACGGACCTGCGGTACGAGCTGCGGCAGGGCATCAGCGCGGACAAGCTGCCGCAGGCGGTGCGGACACTGCACAGGGGCGACCTGGTGGTGACCCGCACCCAGGCCTGGCGGGTGAGCAACGACGGCACCGGCCGCCAGGGCAACGCGACGGTCGCGGTCGGCGGCGTCCCGGGCGAGATCACCGCGCGGACGGCGTTGCTGGCCAACGGCGACAAGACCGTCATGCGGACGAGCGGCGAGGTGACGGTCCGGATCCCGCTGGTCGGCGGGAAGCTGGAGAGCGTGATCGCCGAGCAGGTCACGAAGCTGCTGGAGCGCGAAGCCGAATTCACGGCGAAGTGGCTCGCCGACGCGAACTGAGCCCGGTCGGCGCGCCGACCCGCGGTACGACCAACCCGAACCGCCTCCGCCGCGTCGACCGGTGGATCACGTACGCGCCCGCAACGACCCGCCTGCTCAGCACGGCTGCCTCGCCGTTGGTCGTGGACCTCGGTTACGGCGCTTCCCCGGTGACGACCGTCGAGCTGGCGCGGTGGCTGCGCCGGGTCCGGCCGGACGTCCGGGTGCTGGGCCTGGAGCTCGACCCCGTGCGGGTCGCCATTGCGCAGCCGGCCGCCGCCCCGCCGTTCCTGGACTTCCGGCGCGGCGGGTTCGAGCTGGCCGGGACACGGCCCGTGCTGGTGCGCGCGTTCAACGTCCTGCGGCAGTACGCGGAGGACGAAGTCGCGGGCGCGTGGAGGCTGGTGCTGGACTCGATGGCTCCGGGTGGCCTGCTGGTCGAGGGCACGTGCGACGAGATCGGCCGGCTGTCGACGTGGGCGCTGGTTTCGGCCGCCGGGCCGGTTTCGCTGACGCTGTCGATGCGGCTGGCGGGCCTCGACAGGCCGTCGACGATCGCCGAACGGCTGCCGAAGGCGCTGATCCACCGGAACGTCCCGGGTGAGCGCGTCCACGCGCTGCTTTCTTCTCTCGACGCGTGCTGGGCGACGGCCGCGCCGCACCAGGCGTTCGGGGTTCGCTCGCGCTGGCTGGAGACGGTCCGGCTGCTGGTTTCCCGGGGCTGGCCGGTGGCGGAACCGCCGTCACGCGTCCGGCTCGGCGAGCTGACCGTGCCGTGGGCCGCGGTCGCCCCCGCCTGAACGTTCATCGGGCCACCCCCGCTCCGTCACCCCGAAGTGACCTGCGGTGATCACCATTGACCCGTGGAGTTCCTGGGGCAGATCACCGACCTGCTGCGCGACGCCCTCGGCTCGCCGTGGCTGTGGGTGCTGGTGTTCGCCGTGTCCGGGTTGGACGCGCTCCTGCCGTTCATGCCCAGCGAGACGACCGTCGTGACGGTGGCCGTCCTGCTCGGTCCCGACCCGGCGAACCTCGCCCTGCTGGCCGCGGTCGCCGCCGGGGGCGCGTGGACCGGTGACTGCCTCGGGTACGCCGTCGGCCGGGTCGCCGGGCCGCGCGCGATCGCGCGGCTGCAGCGCGGCGCGGACGGGAAGCGGCGCTACGAATGGGCGCGTCACCAGGTGCGGCGCAACGGCGGCTTGCTGATCATCGCCGCGCGCTACCTGCCCGGCGGACGCGTCGCGAGCGCGCTCGCCAACGGCAGCCTCGGGTATCCCCTGCGCCGGTTCGTCCCGCTCGACCTCGCGGGCGCGGCGATCTGGGCGGGATACAGCGTGCTGATCGGCCTCGCCGGCGGCGCCGCCTTCGCCGACGAGCCGGTCAAGGGCCTGCTCCTGTCGTTCAGCCTCGGCTTGGGCCTGGTCTTCGCCATCGAGGCGGGGCGACGGCTACGGTCGGCGCATGTGGCTGCTCGAAGCGATCGACGTCCACGCGGACGGGTTGAAGCGGGCGGCGCTGACCGCCGGCCCGACGGCACCGGTGCCGAACTGTCCGAAGTGGATTGTCCATGACCTGGTGTCGCACATCGCGTTCGTGCACGGCTTCGCCGTCGGCTTGGCGGTGAACCGGCCGGTGCGCCCGGAGCCGCCCAAGGACTGGGCCGACGTCCTGGGCTGGTGGGACGGCCAGCGCCTGGCCCTGCGCGAAGCACTGGGCCGGGACCCGGGCACCCCGGCGTTTTCGCCGTACCCGGGCTTCGCCGCGACGGTCGGCGACTGGACCCGCCGGATGGCCCACGAGACGGCGATCCACCGCCTCGACGCCGAATCGGCCCTGGCCAACGCCCTGGCCAACGCTCTGCCGACGCGCTTCTCGACGCGGTTCGCGAACGACGGCGTCGACGAGTTCCTGACGTACCTCACCCCTCGCCTGGGCAAGAAGGCCGACGTCCGCGTCACGACGCCGGAGCGGACGTGGACCCTCGGCGAGCCGAAGGCCGAACTGGACGGCACCGCCGACGACGTCTACCGCGCGCTGTGGGGGCGTCCGCACCAGGCGTCCGTCAGGGGTGACCTCGCACCGCTCGCGGCGCCCTGACCAGCGCGAGGGACAATGCCCGCGTGACCGCTCCCGAACGCCGCTACGTCATCACCTTCGGCTGCCCCGACCGCACCGGCATCATCGCCCGGATCTCCGGGTTCCTCGCCGAGCACGGCGGCTGGATCGTCGAAGCGGCCTACCACACCGACCCCGACACGGGCTGGTTCTTCACCCGCCAGGTCGTCCGGGCCGACTCACTGCCGTTCGACGCCGCCGAGCTGCGCGCCCGCTTCGGCGAGGTGGCCGCGGACCTCTCGGCGGAGTCGAGCTGGCAGGTCAGCGACACCGGCGAGCGGCGCCGCGCGGTGGTGCTCGTCTCGAAGGCCGGGCACTGCCTGTACGACCTGCTCGGCCGCGTCGCGTCCGGCGAACTCGACGTCGACATCGCGGCGGTGATCGGCAACCACGAGTCGCTGGCCGACATCACCCGCGCGCACGGCATCCCGTTCCACCACGTGCCGTTCCCGGCCGGCGACAAGGCTTCGGCGTTCGAAGAGGTCCGGAAGCTGGTCGACGAGCACGAGCCGCACGCGGTGGTGCTGGCCCGGTTCATGCAGATCCTGCCCGCGGACCTGTGCCGCGACTGGGCGGGCCGCGCGATCAACATCCACCACAGCTTCCTGCCGTCGTTCATCGGCGCGAAGCCGTACCACCAGGCGCACACCCGCGGCGTGAAGCTGGTCGGCGCGACCTGCCACTACGTGACGGCGGATCTCGACGCGGGCCCGATCATCGACCAGGACGTCATCCGCGTCGACCACGGCGACTCCGTCGAGGACATGGTCCGCAAGGGCCGGGACATCGAAAAGGTCACCCTCGCCCGCGGCCTGCGCTGGCATCTGGAGAACCGGGTGCTGGTGCACGGCAACCGGACAGTGGTGTTCTGACCGGCTGCCGTGCAGTTCCGTCACGCCCCGATGGTCGAGGCGTCGATGACGAAGCGGTAGCGCACGTCGGAGTTCTCGACGCGCTCGTAGGCCTCGTTGACCTTGTCGGCCGAGATGGTCTCGATCTCGGCGCCGATGCCGTGCTCCGCGCAGAAGTCGAGCATCTCCTGGGTCTCGGCAATGCCGCCGATCATCGACCCGGCCAGCACCTTGTTGCCGCCCAGCAGCGAGAAAGCGTTGTACGACAGCGGTTCCCCTGGCGCGCCGACGTTCACCATCGCGCCGCCGACCTTCAGCAGGCTCAGGTAGGCGTCCACCGGCAGCTTGGCCGAGACGGTGTTGAGGATGACGTCGAACTTGCCCTTGAGGACGTCGAACGTCGCCTCGTCGCTGGTCGCGTAGTAGTCGGTCGCGCCGAGCTTGAGGCCGTCCTCCTGCTTCTTGAGGCTCTGGCTCAGCACGGTCAGCTCGGCGCCCATCGCGGCGGCGATCTTGACGCCCAGGTGCCCCAGCCCGCCGAGGCCGATCACGGCGACCTTCTTGCCCGGCCCGGCGCCCCAGTGGTGCAGCGGCGAGTAGGTGGTGATGCCCGCGCACAGCAGCGGCGCGGCGATGTCGAGGCTGATGCCCTCGGGAATGCGGCAGACGAAGGCGTCCTTCACGACGATCTGGTTGCTGTAGCCGCCGTAGGTGTTCTCGCCGTCGAAGCCGACGCCGTTGTACGTCTGGACGTTGCCCTTGACGCAGAACTGCTCGGTGCCGGCGAGGCAGTACTCGCACTCGCCGCAGGAGTCGACCATGCAGCCGACGCCGACGCGGTCGCCGACCTGGTACTTCGTGACGGCCGAGCCGACCGCGGCGACGACGCCGGCGATCTCGTGGCCGGGGACCATCGGGAAGATGGCCTGGCCCCAGTCTTCCTTGGCCTGGTGGATGTCGCTGTGGCAGATGCCGGCGTAGGCGATGTCGATCAAGACATCGTTGGCGCGCAGGTCGCGGCGCTCGATCGTGGTCGGTGCGAGCGGCGCACCCGGCGCCGGTGCGGCGATGGCGTGCGTGGTGGTGCTCATGGAACCCTCCAGGTTCAGGTACCGTTGGTCCTCGTAAGAGGTCTCTTACATGTCTACGTAAGAGGGGTCTTACATATTTCGATCGGGAGACGTGATCCAGGTCATGGGCGGCAAGTACCACCACGGCGACCTCCGGGCCGAGCTCGTGCGCGTCTCCCTTGTCCTGATCGCCGAGCAGGGCCTCGAAGGCTTCTCGGTCGCGAAGGTCGCGAAGCTGGCGAAGGTCAGCCCAGGAGCGCCGTACCGGCACTTCGCCGACCGCGAAAGCCTGCTGGCGGAGGTCGCCTGCCACATCGCCTGCCAGCTGGCCGACCGCGTGGGTTCCGCCGCGAGCGAGCACGACGACCCGGCGGACGCACTGGCCGCGGGCGCGGGCGCGTACACGCGCTACCTGATCGAGCGCCGCGCCGGCATGAACGTGATCTACGCCGACGGCCTCCACGGCCCGGAGCACGTCGAGCTGCTGGAGCAGACCCGCCGCCTGACGGACGAGTTCCTGATGCGCTGCCTGGCGGTCGTCCCCGACCCGGCGACGGCGCTGGAGCTGATGGAGCAGCTGTTCACCCAGGCCCACGGCTACGGCACGTTCCAGCTGGACGGGGTGTTCGTGAAGCACGGCTATTCGGTGGACCTGGTGGTGCAGAAGTCGACGGAGGCCGCGCGGATCGCGATCGCGGGCAGAACTGTCGGTGGTCCGCGCTAGCGTGGGGCCATGGGGATCATCGACGACACGATCCTGCGCGACCAGCTGTCCCTGCCGACGCCGGCCGAAGAACTCGACGCCGGTCTCAACGAGCGGGCACTGCACGAGCAGTACTGATCCCGGCGACCACGTCGAGCAAGCCCGGGAACCGCGCATCGAACTCGTCCCGGCGCAGGCGCACGAACGTGCCGTTGCCCGCGTCGCGCTGCCGGACCAGGCCGGCTTCGCGCAGCACCCGCCAGTGGTGCGTCCGGGTCGACTTGGCGATCGGCAGCGGGAACGACGAGCACGCGCGCTCGGCGCCGTCCCCGTCGACGAGTTCCAGCACCACCGCGCGGCGGTGCGGGTCGGCGAGGGCGGACAGGACGGCGCCGAGGTCGACGTCGGCCATCTCCGGGGTCGGCAGTTCACCGGGCATGCTGGGCATGGTACGACACCTGTCGTACCTTCGATGAGGTACGACGACCTTCGAACCTCCGGAGTTCCGCATGCTGTGCGTCTTCGACGTCAACGAGACCCTCCTCGACCTCGCCGCGATGGACGACCTCGTCGGCGGCCCCGAGCTGCGGCGCGAGTGGTTCGGGCTGGCCATCCACACCGTCCTGACCGTCACCGCGACCGGCGGCTACCGCGACTTCGCGGGCATCGCCGGGAACGCTGCCATCGAGGTCGCCGGGAGGCACGGCCGCGAAGTCGACCTCGCGAAGGTCGGCGAAGGACTCCGGAACCTGCCCGCGCACCCCGACGTCGAGGCGGGCCTCACCAGTCTGCGCGAAGCCGGCCACGACGTTGTCGCGCTGACGAACTCGCCGCTCGCCACCGCCGAGGCGCAGCTGCAGAACTCCGGCCTGGCCACGCTCTTCGACCGGGTCTTCTCGGCCGAGCAGGTGGGCAGGCTCAAGCCCGCACCGGAGCCGTACCGGCAGGTGCTGGCCGCCTACTCCGTCGAACCGCAGGACGCGGTGATGATCGCCGCGCACGACTGGGACGTCGCGGGCGCGCAGGCGGCCGGGCTGCGGACGGCGTTGCTCGCCCGCCCCGGCGTCCGCCCGCTGCCCGGCTCGCCCGAGCCGACGTTCACGATCTCGGCGCTGACCGAGCTCGCGGAACTTCTTTAGTCCGCGATCCGGACCAGCATCTTGCCGGTGTTGGCCCCGGACAGCAGGCCGAGGAAGGCGTCCGGCGCGTTGCGGATGCCGTCGACGAACGTCTCGGAGTACTTGATCTGCCCGGACTTCACCAGTGGCGCGATCTCGCTGACGAACTGCTGCTGCAGGTCCCAGTGGTCGATCACCAGCAGGCCGCGGATGGTGATCCGCTTGGCGATGATCTGCGCGAGGTTGCGCGGCGCCGGCGTCGGCTCGGTGGCGTTGTACTGGGAAATCATGCCGCAGACGGCGATCCGGCCGTGCAGGTTGATCGCGCTGATCGCGGCTTCGAGGTGCTCGCCGCCGACGTTGTCGAAGTAGACGTCGATCCCCTCCGGTGCAGCTTCGTGGAGCTGCGCGGCGACCGGGCCGTCCTTGTAGTTGAACGCCGCGTCGAAGCCGAGGTCCTCGACCAGGTGCCGGGCCTTCTCCGCCGACCCGGCCGAGCCGATGACGCGCTTGGCGCCCTTCAGCTTCGCGAGCTGCCCGACCAGCGAACCGACCGCGCCGGCCGCGCCGGAGACGAACACCGTGTCGCCCGGCTTGAACTCGGCCGATTCCAGCAGGCCCGCGTAGGCGGTCAGGCCCGGCATGCCCAGCACGCCGAGGTACGTCGACAGCGGGGCCGCGGAAGCGTCCACCTTGACGTAGCGCTTCGCGTCGAGGACGGCGTGGGTGCGCCAGCCGGCCTGGTGCAGCACGTGGTCACCCGGCTTGACGTCGTCGACGTTCGACTCGACGACCTCGCCGACCGCCCCGCCGGACATGACCTCGCCGACCTCGAACGGCGGCGCGTACGACTTGACGTCGCGCATGCGCCCGCGCATCGCGGGGTCGACGCTCATGATCAGGTTGCGCACCAGGATCTGCCCCTCGCCGGGGGCCGGGATCTCGGTGTCGACGACGTCGAAGTTGTCGTGCGTCGGAACACCTTCCGGACGCGACGCCAGCCGGATTTCGGTCGCCTGAGTGGGTGCGTTCACCGTCGAACTCCTCAAATCTCGAAGCGGGGCAGGCGCCCCGGATGCCACCCGGTGCAACCGGCTAACCGGGGCGCACATTCCGATCGTGACTCGTCACACCCAACCTTCTTCCCCGCCGCCACCCTCAGCGGAGGCGCTCCGCGCCGCTGTCACACTATCTCGCCAAGCTTCCCTAACACGCCGTCGTAGATCTTCTTGAGCCCGCCCGGCGCGAAGGTCTTCTCGAAGAAGCCGCCGATGCCACCGGCGCCCTCCCACGACGTCTCGATCCGGACGACGCTCTTCTCTCCGGCCTCGGTGACCGTCCACGTGGTGACCATGCTGGAGTTCGCGTCGGTCTCGACCAGCGTTCCGGGCCGAGGCTCGGTGACCGTGGCCTTGACGTCGCGGACGCGCTTGGACGTCGCCTGCAGCTTCCAGCCGGCCTTGGTCCCGGCGCCGACGCCGCCCTCGGTCACCTCGTAGTCGCGGTAGTGCTCGGTGAGCAGCTTCGGGCGCGTTTCGGCGTAGTCGGCGACGAGCGCGCGGACCTTGTCGGCCGGGGCGTCGATGGTGCGCTCCGCGGTGGCCGTGACCTTTCCCATTTCGCTCCTTCTCCTTCGGGTGTCGAGTGTGGTCCACGATTCCACCACCGGCCGGGACGTCGCCCACCGCGTTACTGATCCGGCCGGAAGCAGGCCGTCCCCCGAGCCGCACGCAACGTTGCCACGAAAGCTGTCGGCCGTGACTGCGGTCGGGTCAGTAACGAACCGCACAGTAGGCTGACGCTCATGAGGCCCACCTCGGAGGCCGTCGGCCGGCGGCGCGCGACCGTGGCGCTCAAGGAGTCGCTGCGGGACCTGCGCAACCAGCTTTCCCTGCTGAACCACCAGGTCAGCGCCCACCTCGCGCTCAACGACGTCGACCTGGACTGCCTCGAGCTGATCGCCCGGCACGGGCCGGTGAGCCCGAGCGCGCTGGCCCGCCGCGCCGGGCTGCACCCGGCGACGATGACGGGGATCCTCGACCGCCTCCAGAAGGGCGGCTGGATCGTCCGCGAACGCGACCCCGACGCCGCCGACCGCCGCGCGGTCGAGGTGCGCGCGGTCCGCGGCCGCAACGCCGAGCTGTTCCGGCTGTACGCGGGGATGAACACGGCGATGGACGACCTCTGCGCCGGCTACAGCGAGGAGGAGCTGGCGCTGATCGCCGGTTTCCTTCGCCGCGCGACGTCGGCGGGCAACGCGGCGACGGGTGATCTGGCCAACAGCTGACCAGCGGCTTTTGGGTACTCCAGTGTGCTGTACTCCAGACCATGTGGCAGTCGGGTGACGCTTACGAGGCCTACATCGGACGGTGGAGCCGCCGGATCGCGGAGACGTTCGTGCGGCAGCTCGACGTCCCGGCGGCCCGCCGCTGGCTCGACGTCGGCTGCGGCACCGGCGCGCTGACGTCGGCGGTGCTGACCGCGGCCGATCCCGCCGAGGTCGTCGGCGTCGACCCGTCCGAAGGGTTCCTGAAGACGGCGCGCGCCGGCGTGACCGATCGGCGGGCGTCGTTCTCGGTCGCCGACGCCCGCGACCTCCCCTTCCCGGACGATCGGTTCGACGTCGTGGTGTCGGGGCTGGTGCTGAACTTCGTCCCCGACCCGGCGGCGGCCGCCGCGGAGATCGCCCGCGTGACGGCCCCGGGCGGCCTGGCTGCGGCGTACCTGTGGGACCTCGCGGAGGGCATGGAGCTGATCCGGCTGTTCTGGGACACCGCGACCGAGCTGGACCCGGGGGTCGCGGAGCTGCACGAAGGCCGCCAGTTCCCGCTGTGCCGTCCGGAGCCCTTCGGCCGGTTGTGGACCGAAGCGGGCCTGCAGGCGGTTTCGGTGGGGGAAATCAAGATCCCGACCGTGTTCCGCGACTTCGACGACTACTGGACGCCGTTCCTCGGCGCCCAAGGCCCGGCCCCGGCGTACCTCGCGACGCTCCGCGAGGCCCGCCGGGCCCAGATCCGTGAACTCCTGCGCAGCCGCCTGCCGACGAACCCGGACGGCTCGATCCCGCTTTCGGCCCGCGCCTGGGTCGTGCGTGGGACGGCTTAGAGACCCGCCTGCGACAGCCAGTCCTTCGCGACGTCGGCCGCCTTCTCACCGTCCGAGTCGACGCGCTTGTTCAGGTCGCGCATCACGTCGGTCGTCAGCTTCGCGCTCACCGCGTTGACCGCGTTCGCGAAGTCGGCGCCGCGCTCGTCGAGCACCTTCTTGTTCACCGCCGGCACGACGTTCTCGGTCGGGACGATGTTCAGGTCGTCCTTGAGCACGGTGTAGTTCGAGTCGCCGGTCAGCGGGCTGACCGAGTCGACCGGGATCACCGTGACGGCACCCGACTTCAGCTGCTCGACCCGCGGCCCGGCTTCCTGGATGGTCTGGAAGGTCGCGTTCGTCAGCTTGTAGACGTCGGTGAAGCCCTTGAAGCACGGAAGGCGCTTCTCGCACTCCGGCGGCCCTGCCATGACGACCTTGTCGAGCTTCTTCAGGTCGCTGATCGACGCGATGCCCTTGGACTTCGCCAGGTCCGACTTGATGATGTAGGTGTTCTTGTCTTCGGCCGCGGCGTAGTTCAGCAACGAGACGCCGCTGGGCTCGAACAGCTTGGCCAGCTGGTCGTGCTCCTCCTGCGCGGTCTTGCCCGCTTCCTTGCCGAAGCCGGTGGTGATCGCCGCGCCCTGGTACTCCGGGATGAACTGCAGCTCACCGGACTTGAGCGACGGGTAGATCAGCTCCCGCGACCCCAGGTTCAGCTTGCGCGTCACCGGGTAGCCCTTGCCCTCCAGCGCCTGCGCGTAGATCTCGGCGAGGATCTGGCTGTCGGTGAAGTTGAAGGACGCGACGACGATCGGCGCGCCACCCTTGCTCTGCGCGGCGGGCTTGTCACCGCTGCCGCTGCCACCGCAGGCGGCCAAGCCGAGCGTCGCCGCGAGGGCCACCGCCACCACGGACGCGTTCCGGAACCAGCGCACGAATCCCCACTCCTTCGTCACTCGAACAGACGAAAGGACCCTAGCCCCGCCCGCCGACAAGCGCCCACATATTGGGAGAAAATCGCTCAAATTCCCAGCCTTCGGAATCGGAACGCCCCGAACGGGGTAGGGTCGCCGAGTGCACGTGACCGCGGTGACGCCGCTGGCCGCCGACAGCGGGCCCCCGATCTTCCAGTGGAAGTGGGTGGACCGCAACGCGGACGACATCGTCCAGCGGCTCGGCGAACACATCTCGCTGACCGCCGCCGCGCTCGGCGTCGGGCTGGTCGTCTCGATCGCACTCGCCGTGTTCTCGCTGCGGTTCCGCTGGTCGTACGGTTTCATCCTCAGCGCGGCCGGCGCGCTCTACGTGATCCCGAGCCTCGGCGCGTTCGCCCTGCTGGTGCCGTTCTTCGGGCTGACGTTCCTCACCGCGATGATCCCGCTCGCGACGTACACGCTGCTGATCCTGGTCCGCAACATCGTCACGGGCGTCGACCAGGTGCCGAACGAGGTCCGCGAAGCCGCGATCGGCATGGGCTACACGCGCGGCAAGCTGCTCTGGCAGATCGAGCTGCCGCTCGCGCTGCCGGTGGTGATCGCCGGGCTGCGCGTCGCCGCGGTGACGACGATCGGCCTGGTCACGGTGACGTCGATGCTCGGCCTCGGCGGCCTCGGCTACTTCATCCGCGCGGGCATCCAGACGGCGACGCCCAACCCGACCGAGATCCTCGTCGGCGTGGTGCTGTCGGTGGTCCTGGCGGTGGTCGTGGACCTGGTGCTGTGGCTCAGCGAGCGCCTGCTGGCGCCGTGGTCGCGGAAGGTGCGGACGCGATGAGCTTCTTCGACCAGCTGAACGCGTGGCTCGCGGACCCGAACCGCTGGAGCTGGACCGACAAGGCCGGCATCCCGTACCGGACGCTGGAGCACCTGCGGTTTTCCCTGCTGGCGCTGGTGATCGCGGCCGTGCTGACGATCCCGGCCGCGTTGTGGCTCGCCCACTACCGGCGCGGCGCGTTCCTCGCGAGCAGCGCGGTGAACATCGGCCGCGCGATCCCCAGCTTCGGCCTGATCATCCTGTTCTGGTTCCTGGCGAGCCGCTGGGAGCTGGACACGACGTTCTGGCCGTTGCTGCTGGCCCTCGTCGCGCTGGCGATGCCGCCGCTGTTCACCAACACGTACGCGGGCGTGGTGTCACTGGAGCAGGAGACGGTCGACGCGGCCCGCGGAACGGGCTATCGCGAGGGGCAGATCATGCTCCGGCTCGAACTCCCGCTGGCGTCCCCGGTGATCCTCGCGGGCGCTCGGGTGTCGTTCCTCCAGCTGATCGCCACGGTCGCGATCGGCGCGATCGTCAACGACGGCGGCGGCCTCGGCCGCTACATCGTCGACGGCTTCGCGCTCGGCGCGTCGGGCTACGGTGAGATCTTCGCGGGCGGCCTGGCCGCGGTGGTACTGGCGTTGGTGTGCGACGGACTGTTCGCCCTGATCACCCGTTTGGCCACACCTCGAGGTCTGGCCCTGCAGAACGCCCGCCGCGAGTCGTAGGAATCTCACCGTGCGCAGTCACACCTTACGATCCGTGCATGGACCGGCCGAAGCCCAACGCCCGCAAGCGCCTGCTCGCGAACAAGCTCAGACGACTGCGTGAGGACGCGGGACTCACCCAGGTCGAAGCCGGCGAGCCCATGCGGTTCAACAAGAACAAGATGAGCCGCATCGAGCTGGGTCACTTGCCGGACTACAACGGCTTCCTGGCCCTGCTCGACCGCTACGGCGTGATCGTGTCGGACTACGACGACTGGGTCCGCCAGTACGACCGCGCCTGGGAGAAGGGTTGGTGGCACGCCTACGGCCTCAACGACATGGGCTATGTCCCTTTGGAGGCCGACGCCGACGAGGTCCGCGAGTACCAGCTTGGCTTCGTACCCGGGCTGCTGCAGACCGAAGCCGGGATGCGCGCCGCGTTCGCCGGTGCGCGGGACCCGTTGTCTGGCCGCCGGTTGGAGACCGAGATCGCGGTCCGCCTGCGTCGCCAGGCCAGGCTGACCGAGGACCCGCCGCTGAAGTACCACGCCATCATCGACGAATCCGTCCTCCGGCGCCCCGATCTCCTTCCGGACGACCAGTGCGCGCAGCTCGAGCACATCGTCGAGCGTGCGGGACTGCCCAACGTCACGGTGCAGGTCGTGCCCATCAACCACGGCATCCACTCCGGGCGGAACGGCAGCTTCATTGTCCTCAGCTATCCGCGCCTCGCCGAACCGGACATCGCCTACATCGAGCACGGCTTCGGCTCGCTCCAACTCGAGAAAGCCAAGGACGTCAGCACTGCTAGGCTGGCTTTCCGCCACCTCGCCGATCTCGCGTACGACGAACCGGACTCGATCCGGCTGATCCGGCAGGTGATCGCCGAGTCCTGACTCGAGGTGAACGATCGTGTCCGACCTCTGCTGGCGCAAGAGCAGCTACAGTTCCGGCGAGGGCTCGCAGGGCGCCTGCGTCGAAGTCGCCTTCACTCCCGGTTCGATCGCGGTGCGGGACTCGAAGGCCCCGGCGTCCGGCACGCTGACCGTGTCACGCGAAACCTGGCGCCACATCAGCGAAGTCACCCGCTAGTACGCGCCGACCAGGATCAGCACGCCGAGCGCGACCAGCACCACCGGGAGCACGACGGTCCTCACCGCGCGACGATCCGCGGGCGACGCCGGCCCAGGCCACGACCTGCAGCTCCGCACGGCGTCCGGCCACCGCGCCGAAGAGCAGCACGAGGTCGTCGACGTTCGGCACCGCGGCCATCGCGGCCGCGATGGTCGACCAGTCCGACGTTCCCGCCCGCACTCGGTAAAGCGCTTGGCGGATCCCGGCGCGGCAGCGGATCATCCTGCCCATGCCCGTCACGCGTCGCAGCTACACCGGACCCGGCGACCTCCGGGCGATGCAAGGCCTGGCCCAGCGGATCTGGTCGAAGTCGAGTTCGGTGCACGTCGGTGACCTCGCTTGGCAGCGGTTCCAGCACGTCGGCCGGGAAGCCGAATGGCCAACCGTGCTGTGGGAAGCGGGTGGCGAAGTCGTCGCGTGGGGCTGGGTTTCGCTACCCGGTGAACTCGGGCTGCTGGTCGATCCGGCGCGCCCCGGGCTCGCGTCCGAGGTGCTCGGCTGGTTCGAAGACACCGCCTCCGCTGCCGAGCTCACTGTCACCGTGCTCGACGCCGAGAAGCATGTCATCGCCGCATTGGAGCGAAGCGGTTACGCGCTCCAGGAGCGTTCTGCTTTCCAGTCGTATATGTCTCGCCTCCTCGTGGATCTCCCCGAGCCCGTGGTGCCCGGCGGCTTCACCGTCCGGCCGGTCGGCCCGGACGATCTCGAACGATGTGTGGCCGTGCATCGTGCGGTCTGGCACCCGTCGCGGGTGACCGGACCGAGCTACCGGAACGTCATGGCGGCCTGGCCGTACCACGCCCGCCTCGACTGGGCCGCGGAAGCACCGGACGGCCGCTTCGGCGCCCAATGCCTGATCTGGCTCGACGAGCACAATGCCGTCGCCGAGCTGGAGCCCGTCGGAACCTTGCCGGAGTTCCGTCGCACGGGCCTGGCCCGGGCGGTGTGCCTCGCCGCGCTGCGCGCGGCACACCGCGCCGGCGCTCGCGAAGCCGTCGTGTACCCGGTGATCGGTCATCCGAAATCCGCTGGTGCCCTCCCGCTGTATCGAGCCATGGGCTTCCGTCCCTATGCACGCACCCTCACCTTCACGCGGACCCGCCGTCGTATCCCTCCTTCCCCGGGGCCTGCGTCCCCGGAGGGCGCACACTCACGAACATAGCGGGGGCGGCGACGCCGCTGTCCGTTTCGACAGCGTCCGGCCGCCGGTTGTCCACATCGGGACCGGCCTGTGCACAACCCCGCGGATTTCCTTGGCACAGCACCGGAATCGTCGGTTCCGCGCGATAGAGTGGAGACGGGGGGACCCCCCGCGAGCCGAGGCGTGGACGGCCGCAATCGGGCCATTCGGCGGAAACTCAGGTCAGCGTGGCCAAGTCGGTGAAGCAAGCCGCACGACAAGCAGAGATCAACCGCGAGACCTCCGGGCCCAGCGGACGATCCTCGTCGACCGGTGGCACCACCGCCCGCACCCACTCGTAAGCCGCATCAAGGCCCGGAGCGCCATCGACGGCCAGGTACCGCGCCTGGGACCCGGTGATCAGCTCGCAGGCCGTGATCGCGAAGAGATGCGTAGCCGCCGCGCGCAACTGCTCGCCCGCCGCCCACGCAAACGCTTGCACATCTTCCTGACCTGCCGAGGTATCAAGAGAACCGAGCGTCGCGGGCGTGGCGAGCCGGCGCAACGCGTGCAGCTCGCCGACCGCTCTCTTGTGCAGCGGAACCAGCCCGGCCCGCGGCCCCGGATCGGCCGTGAGCTGGGCCGGGAGCCCGCTGAAGCGCTCGTCGAGCAGGCGGTGCGTTCGCTGCACCGAAATCTCACCGAGGTGCACCAGTGCCGCCGTCACCGCGTCCATCCGCAGGCCGAGGTCCACCGCGTGGTACGCCGTCCCCGGGATGAACGCCCCGTCGACGAACGAAGGTGAGTCGCCGGGCATCGTCTCCCATCGGCGCCGGGTCTCGCCGAGTTCGGCGGTGACGCGGGAAGCGTGCGCCAGCGCCCGTGGCGCGACCCGCACCGAGAGCGGCGCCTGCACGACACCCGGCCGCACCGGCCCCGGACCCACCAGGCCGGTCAGCGAAAGCAGCAGGTTCCGCAGGTGGTCGTCGCCGCCCGCCATGACCGGCGAGAGGACCTCACGCGGCGCGCCGAGGACGTCGATCGCCATCGCCTCGGTGAGCGTCTGCAGGTCGACGAGCTGCTGCGCTTCGGTCCGGCCACGCTGCGCGTGCATCACGGCGATCGGCGAGCCCTGAAGCAGCGACGCACCTTCCTTCGGCCCCAGCACGTAAGGCGCGACGCCTCGGCGAGCGAGCGCTTCCGAAGCCGCGACTTCGACGCCGTCTTCGAGGACGGTGCCGATGCCGAGGAACGTCTGGAACGCGTGCGCCAGCGGGATGATCTCGCCCGAGCTGCCGAGGCCGCCACGCGGCACCGCGGGCGTGAAGCCGTCGTTCAGGCGGTCCACGAGGAACTGCACCAGTTCCGGACTCACGCCGGACCACGGCTGCAGGAAGTCGCGCAGCCGCACGACGAGCAGCGCGCGGACGTCCTCCGGCGGGAGCCACGGCGGGCCGCCGACCGCACGGCCGATCAGCAGGTTGCGCTGGTGTTCCGCCTGCTGCCGCGCGTCGAGGGCGATCCCCGCGAGGCGGCCCATGCCGGTGTTGACGCCGTAGACCGGGGCGTCCCCGCCGAGCGCCGTCAAGAGCGCGTTCCGGCGCTCCCGCAGCGTCTCCACCAGCGGTTTGTCCAGAACCAACCGTTCACCGTCGGCGAACTCGCTTCCGTCGATGATCATCGGTACGGCAGCATGGTGCCGACGCCGGAAGCCTCGGCACGGGCCAGGATCATGTTCGCCACCGCGACGTCCGTTGTGGACAGTCCGCGGTGCCAGAACAGGATCCGCTCGGCGTCGTGCTCGCGGCCCGGCTTCTTCCCGGCCACGACGTCGCCGATCTCGGCGTGGACCCCGTCCGCGGTGAGGAGGCCGGCGTTGAGCTGCGGGCGCAGGGCGCCGAACCGCGGGTTGCCGGACTGCGATTCGCGCCAGTCGTCGACGACGACCTTGTCGACGTCGTCGAGCAGCGTGAGCTCGAGGGCGCTGATCGTGCCGTAGGGCACCAGGAAGGTGCCCGGCCGGAGGAACTCGCGCCGCACCAGCGGCTCGGGTTCGACCAGCCGGGAGGCCTCGACCTGGATGTCCGCGCCGTCCAGGGTCTCCTCGGCCGTGGCGCAGACGCGGACGTCCTTGCCGAGCTTCTCGGACAGCCGGCGGCCGAAGTCCTCGCGGGACTCCGGGCGCTTGCTGGTCACGCGGATCTCGGCGAAGTCGAACAACGAGTCGAGGAGGACGACGTTCCACCAGGCGGTGCCGCGAGCACCGATGTGCCCGAGCACCCGGGAGTCCGGACGCGCCAGGTACTTCGCGCCGACGGCGGTCATCGCGCCGGTGCGGGCCTCGGTGATCATCGTGCCGTCGACGATGGCTCGCGGCATGCCGGTGTCCGGGTCGAGCAGCAGGATCAACGCCATTTCCGAAGGGAGGCCCCGTTCGAAGTTCCCCACGAAGTCACCGACGACCTTGACGCCACTGACCTGCTTCGCGGACAGGTGGCCGCGGAGGATGTTGAAGTGGCCCTTGCCGCCGTTGTCCGGCACGAGGTGCGTACGCGGCTCGAACACGACCTGACCACGGCCGTGGTCGGCGAGCACGTCCTCGACCGCGCCGACGATGTCCGCGTCCGTGACGCCGAGCGAGTCGATGTCGGCGCCGGTGAGGTACCGGAGCCAGACGGACGTCACTTGGCGAGGTCCTCGATGACCTCGGCGCCGGGCAGCGAGGCCAGCGCGGTGCCGGAGATCAGCAGCTTGCTGCCGCGGATCCCGCTGCCGATGACCAGCTCGGGAGCGTCGGCGACGCGCCGGTCGATCAGGATCGGCCAGTCGGCGGGCAGGCCGACGGGCGTGATGCCGCCGTACTCCATCCCGGTCAGGGAGACGGCTTCGTCCATCGGCGCGAACGACGCCTTGCGGACGTCGAGACGGCGCTTGATCACGCCGTTGACGTCGGCGCGGGTGGTCACGAGCACGAGCGCGGCCGCGAAGCGGACTTCGCCCGCGCGCTTGCCGGCGACGACGACGCAGTTCGCGGACGCGTCGAGCGGCGAACCGTACGTCTCGCAGAAGGCGGCGGTGTCGGCCAGCGACGGGTCGATCTCCGCGACGCCGACGGCATCCGGGTCGGCGAGCGCGGCCAGGGCCTTGGCGACGGGATCGGCGAGCAGGTCGGTACGCGTGGGGGCGGGAACCGCGGTGAGGCTCCCGGCAATCGTCCAGGTCACCCTGCCAGCGTAACTACCAGTTCGAGCCGCCGCGCTGGACCTCGATCAGCTTGGGGCGGACGTCCACGATGTAGACCAGGGCCGCGGCCATGGCCGGCACCCAGAAGATCATCCCCGGGCCCATCACGCTGAACAGCGCCATCGCGAGCGTCGCGCCGCCGGTGATCAGCATCCAGACGGGCTTGGTCTTGCGGTCCGCCGCGGAATAGGCGTCGGCACGCTGAAGCAGCGCGTGCACGAAGGCGAAGAGCCCGACCAGCGCGCTGCCCCAGTGGACTACTTCGAGGATCCAGATGGCAACCAGCACAGCGACAGCTTACGGCAAACCGCCCAACCGACCCCGGCCCCGCCACCGGGGTGCGGTGGCGGGGCCGGGGTGTTCACGGCGTTTTTACTTGTCGGTCTTCGGCGCGGCCGGCTTCTTCGCGGCGGCGCTGGTGGTCGTGCCGGTGGTGGTGCGGCGGGCCGGGGTGGCCGTCTTCGGGGCCGTCTTGTTCGCGACCTTGCGGCTCGCGGAACGGGTCTCGTGGGCGACGTCGTCACCCAGCTCCTCGATGGCCTCGGCGGCCTCGCCGGCGACCTCGGTCACCTTGCGGGCGGTCTTCTCGCCGGCCGAGCGGGTGCGCTTGGTGAAGGTGCCCAGCACGCCGTCGACGCGCTCGCGGACCTCGCCTGCGACGCCCTCGACCTGGCCCTGCGCGGTGGCCATGGCCTCCTCGAGCTGCTCGATGGCCTTCTTGACCTGCGGCTGCGTGGCGAACTTGTCCCACGCCTGCTCGCCCGACTCGGCCAGCTTGTTGTACAGCTTGAGCGCGGCCTCGGTGTACTCGTCGATGACCTTGCGCAGCTCGGCCGGGTCCAGCTTCTCGCGGAGGCTCTCGACGTCGGTCGGCAGCTCCTGCAGGTTCTTGCGGGCCGCCTCGCTGCCCTTGGTCACGTTCTCCTTGGCCTTCGCCACGGCGTCGGTGACGGCCTGGCCGGCCAGGTTGCCGGCGCCGAGCGCGGCGAGCAGCGGGGTGCGGACCTGGTCGAGGGCGTTGGTCACGGCCTTCTTGACGTCTTCGGTGGTCTTCGGGGTGGTCATGCTGACTCCTTCGTGTCTGCGGCTGGAGTGCGGTCTGGGGTGTGTGTGGTGTCTGTGGTGGGAGAGGACTCGGCGGCCGGCCGTGCCGCGGCGTTCTCCCGGCGGAAGGACTCGTAGACGTCGAGCAGGACCTGCTTCTGCCGTTCGGTCAGCTCGGCGTCGGCGCGGATCGCGTCGCCCACCGGACCGCCCGTCGGCAGGTCGAGGATCCCGGCCTGCACGTACAGCGCTTCCGCCGATATGCGCAGGCCCTTGGCGATCTGCTGCAGGATCTCCGCGCTGGGCTTGCGCACCCCGCGCTCGATCTGGCTCAGGTACGGATTGGACACGCCGGCGAGCTTCGACAGCTGGCGCAACGAGATCTTCGCGGTGTTGCGCTGCTGGCGGATGTACTCGCCGATGTCGGAAGCGATGTCCGCGACCTTCTCCATGGGGCTGCCGGATCCTGGCTGCGTCCCACCGGTTTCTGCCATCCGGTCACCTCCTCGCGACCATTCCGACGGTACGCCGACGTGCTAGCTATTGCAAGCACTCTGCTTGCAACTATCGGGCGTGATCGTGCTCACCCGCTAACGTGGTCGCATGACGCGCTCGGCCCGGCTGCGGCGGCGGCTCGTCGAGCACCTGCTCGACGAGGACGTCCTGCACGCCCCGGAATGGATCGCCGCCTTCCGCACGGTTCCCCGCCACGTGTTCCTGCCCCGGTTCTTCGCGCCGGCGGGCGGGCTGTGGGCGGCGGTCGACCGGGACGACCCGGGCTGACTGGAGACCGTCTACTCGCGTGACGTGCTGGTCACGCAGCTCGACGACGACCCGGACCGCTGGGACCTCGCGCGGCGCGACGGACCGGTGGCCGGCACGCCGACGAGCTCGTCGAGCATGCCGTCGATCATGGCGATCATGCTCGAGGAGCTGCGGGTGCGGGACGGGCAGCGCGTGCTCGAGATCGGCACCGGCACCGGCTACAACGCCGCCCTGCTGAGCCACCGCTGCGGCGCCGGTCAGGTGTCCACAGTGGACATCGACCCGGTGATCGTCGACGCGGCGCGCGAACGGCTGGCCGTGGCGGGCTACCGGCCGGCGTGCGCGGTCGGCGACGGCGCGCTCGGCTTCCCGGCCGGCGTGGTGTTCGACCGGATCCTGTGCACCGCTTCGGTCTCCTCGATCCCGCTCGCGTGGCTGGCGCAGACCGCGCCCGGCGGGCTGATCGTGACGACGCTGAACCGGCCGATCGGCGCCGGGCTGGTCCGGCTCGTCGCCGGCGAGGACGGCACCGGGCAAGGCCGCGTCCTCGCCCGCGACGGCCGTTTCATGCCGCTTCGCGCGCACCGGCTGCCGGCGACCGATCCCCTGCCGATGCCGTCGCGGGACGACTGGGAGCAGACGCGGCTGCCGCTGGCCACGGTGATCCACCCGCGCCGGCAGTTCGAGTTCTTCGCCGGGCTGGAGCTGCCGGGCGTGCGAACGGTGCGCGAGCACGACGGCACGGACCCGCACGCGGCCGGCGGCCCGGGCCGGAGCGGGGTGGCACTGGTCCACCCGGACGGCTCGTGGGTCCGCCACCGCAAGCGCGGCGGCGCGGACGAGGTCGCGCAGGGCGGTCCCCGTGCACTGTGGGAGCTGGCCGAGGCGGCGTACGTCGACTGGTGCGAGCTGGGCAAGCCGGACCGTGACCGCTTCGGCGTCACGGTCACCGGAGAGCGTCAGGAGTTCTGGCTCGACACCCCGGACGGCCGCACCTGGCCCCTCGGCTGAGGCAGCCGCGCGCGGATCCACCGCTCGACGTGGTCCGCGGTCGCCTCCGCGGAGACGTCCGTCGTGTCGAAGAGCTCCATTCCCAGCTCCGGCGCCGACTTCCGGAGCCAGCCGGTGAACTCCAGCATCTCCGCGATCCGCGGCTCGTCCCACTCGCGCCACGCCGGGCGCGCCCGGAGCCGCCGGGTCAGCGACTCCGGCGTGCCCACCAGCGCCAGGTAGTGGATCTCGCTGAAGAACGCGCGTTCCGGCAACGGCTCGAACTCCGGCGGCACCACCGTTCCGCACAGGACGACCGGACGGCCGTTCTGGTGCAGCATCGCCGCCATCCGGAGCCACACCGCGCGGAACGCCGTGACGTCGTCGCGCAGGGCGCCGGTCCAGAGGATGTCCTGCTCCAGCACCACGACGTCGCCGTCGAACCGCGCGGCCAGCAGGGGGCCGAGCGTCGATTTGCCCGCGCCGCTCGGGCCCGTCAGCGCGAACAGCGGCAGCTTCCGGAACGGCCACTCGTGCCCGCACTCCCGGCACGTGAGGCCGGACTCCGCGACGACCGGGCGGTCTGCCCGGTCGCCGCACGCCGGGCAGATCCGCAGGTCGAGACCCACTTCAGTCGAAGAGGTTCTCGAGGAAGCCGCGCTTGCGGTGGCCGTGCCCGTACGGCCGCGGCGAATCCGAGTACCCGCCGCGGTAGGCCTTGGGCGAATCCGGGTAGCCGCCGCGGTAGGGGCGCGGCGAGTCGGGACGACCCCGGTAGGGCGGCGGCTGGTGGCCGTAGAACGAGCTTTCCGCGCCGGCGATCGCTTCGAGCTCACCGCGGTCCAGGAAGATCCCGCGACAGCCCTCGCACTGCTCGATGTGGACGCCGTTCTTGTCCACGGTCCGCAACTGGTTCTGACATTTAGGACAAATCACACAGCCGAGACTACGCACAAATCGGTCAGCAGGCGCAGAGGCAGAACGGGTGGCCCACCGGATCGGCGTAGACGCGGAACGTCTCCGGTGCGTCGTCCAGCAGTTTCGCGCCCAGGCCGAGCACGCGCTCGTGCGCCGCCTCCAGGTCCGTCACGTTCAGGTCCAGGTGCAGCTGCTGCGGGTGCTCCGCGGACGGCCACGACGGCGGCCGGTAGTCCGGCACGCGCTGGAACGCGATCCCCGCGCCGCCCGCGGGGTTGGCCAGCGTGACCCAGTGCCCGTCTTCGGCGACTTCGGGCGCCTCCCACTCCAGCACCGCCCGGTAGAACCCCGCCAGCGCCACCGGGTCGGGGCAGTCGAGAGCCACCACACCCAGCGTCGGTACCGCACTCATCGTCGCTCCCTTCGATCAAGAGTAACCATCAAAGGCATTATGTGGGTTAGCGCACGCGGGAGCAACCGTCGACCGCCGTACACTGGCGCGGTGCACACCGACGCCTCCCTCGTCGTGGAGTTCCTCAACACGGTCAACGTCGAAGAGGGCACTGACCTGCTCGAAGATCCCGGGCAGTGGCGCGAGTGGGCGGCCGGGCACGCCCTGACGGCCAACCCGGCCACCGAGGCCCGCGCGGCGCGCGACGCCCTGCGCGCCGCGATCGGCGACCCGCGGCTGCCCGGCGGCAGCCTGGACGTCGGCACCCGGATCTCCCTCACCGACGACGGCCCGGCCCTGATCGCGGACGACGTGGTGGGAGCGGTGTTCGCGGCGTGCGCCAGGCTGGTGGTCCGCGGCGACTGGATCCGCCTGAAGATCTGCCCGGCCGACACGTGCCTGTGGGCGTTCTACGACGAGTCCCGCAACCGCTCACGCACGTGGTGCTCGATGCGGGTGTGCGGAAACCGCGAGAAGGCCCGCGGCTGGCGCGCCCGCGCCGCCGAAGCCGCCACCGGCTGAGCACCGGTCTCATCCGAGCGGTGGACCCTCGAACGGCTGTGGACAACTCGAGCGCCGGGCACCACATATCCACGCCCCCGACCCGCCTCACCCCCACACGTTGTGGACCGCGATTAGGCCATCACCGTGAAAAGTTGTGGATAACCCCGGGGATAACTCAGCTTCCTGTGGACAACTCGTTTGAAGCTGCCCCAGGTGTGGTATATGACTCAGCCCTCAGAACAGCAGCTCCGCCACCGTGTAGATGACGAGCCCGGCCAGCGCACCGACGACCGTGCCGTTGATGCGGATGAACTGCAGGTCGCGGCCCACCTGGAGCTCGATCTTGCGTGACGTCTCCTCGGCGTCCCAGCGCTCGACCGTGTCCGTGATGATCGTGGTGATCTCGCGCGAGTAGTTCTTCACCAGGTACGCCGCGGCGCCCTCGACCCAGCCGTCGGCCTTCTCGCGCAGCTGGTCGTCCGACACCAGCCGCGACCCGAGGGACATCAGGCCGAGGCGGACGCGCCGGCGCAGCTCGCTCGACGGGTCCTCCGCCGCCGTCAGCAGCATCTCCTTCGCCGTGCTCCACGCCGAGCCGATCAGGCGCTGGACCTCCTCGTGGTGCACGATCTGGCCCTTCACCTGCTCGGCGCGGGCCATCACGTCCGGGTCGGTCTGCAGGTCCTGGGCGAACTCGCCGAGGAACTTGTCCAGCGCCAGCCGCATCGGGTGGTTGACGTCGGTCTTGACCGCCCACGCGAACGACAGCACCTCGCCGTAGACCTTGTCCGCGAGCATCTCGTCGACGAACTTCGGCGACCAGCTCGGCGCCCGGTCCGACACCACGCGCAGCATCGTCGTGTGGTTGTCGCGAACCCACTCGTACGCGCGGTCGCACATCAGGTCCACGAGCTTGTGGTGCGCGCCGTCGGCGAACACGCCCTGCAGGATCTTGCCCAGCGGCGGGCCCCACGGCTTGTCGATGATCCGCCGGGCGACGGCCTGCTCCATGATCGCCTGGACGTCTTCGTCGCGAAGCACCTTCACCGCGGCGCGAACGACCGTGGCCAGCTCGGACGTCACGCGCTCGGCGTTGTCCTCCTGCGCCAGCCAGCCACCGAGCCGCCGCGCGATCTCGACGCGCTTCAGCTTGTCGCGGACGACCTCCTCGGACAGGAAGTTCGACCCGACGAAGTCGCCGAGGCTGTTGCCGAGCGCGTCCTTCTTGTTCGGGATGATCGCCGTGTGCGGGATCTTCAGCCCGAGCGGGTGCCGGAACAGCGCCGTGACGGCGAACCAGTCGGCCAGCGCGCCGACCATGCCGGCCTCGGCCGCGGCGCGGACGTAGCCGACCCAGCCCGGCCAGCCGGCCGACTGCGCCCAGCTGGTCAGCAGGAACACGACGGTGGCGCCGAGCAGGAACGACAGCGCGACCAGCTTCATCTTGCGCAGCGCGCGCCGCTTTTCCTCTTCGCCGGCGGCGCCGCCCGGCGGGTCGGCGGGCGTCACCTTGGCGGGGGTCAGTTGCTCCACATCACCATTGTCCGTGAGGATGGCTGATCGTGCGCGAACCTGCTCTCGTCCCCCGCCTCCGGCCGTTCACCTCGACCATCTTCGCCGAGATGACCGCGCTGGCCGTCAAGCACGACGCCGTCAACCTCGGCCAGGGCTTCCCGGACACCGACGGCCCGGCCGGCATGCTCGAAGCGGCCAAAAACGCGCTGTTCGGCGGGGCCAACCAGTACCCGCCCGGCTCCGGGCGCCCGGAGCTGCGGGCCGCGATCGCGCGGCACCGGCTGCGCTACGGCACCGAGTACGACCCGGACACGGAGATCCTGGTCACCGCGGGCGCGACCGAGGCCATTGCGGCGGCGTTGTTGGCGCTGACCGAGCCCGGCGACGAGGTCATCGTCATCGAGCCGTACTACGACTCCTACGCCGCCGCGGTCGCGATGGCGGGTGCCGAGCGCCGGATCGTCGGGCTCGTCGAAGGCCCGGACGGCCGGTTCGGCCTCGACGTCGACGGGCTGCGCGCCGCCGTCACGCCGCGGACCCGGGCGATCCTCGTCAACTCGCCGCACAACCCGACCGGCACCGTGTTCACCCGCGCCGAGCTGGAAGCGCTGGCCGCGCTGTGCGTCGAGCACGACCTGATCGCGATCTGCGACGAGGTCTACGAGCACCTCGTCTTCGACGACAACGAGCACATCCCGCTGGTCACGCTGCCCGGCATGCGGCCGCGGACGGTGAGCATCTCCAGCGCCGGGAAGACGTTCAACTGCACCGGCTGGAAGATCGGCTGGGTCTGCTCGACGCCGGAGCTGGTCGCGGCGGTGAAGGCGGCGAAGCAGTTCATCACCTTCGTGTCCGGCGGGCCGCTGCAGCCGGCCGTCGCATACGCGCTCGACCACGAGCTGACCTGGGTCGACGGCCTGCGCGCGTCACTGCAGGAGAAGCGTGACCGGCTCTCGGCCGGGCTGGCCGATGCGGGGTTCGCCGTGCGGCCGACCGCGGGCACGTACTTCGTCTGCGTCGACGTGCGGCCGCTGGGCTTCACCGACGCCGCCGACCTCGCGTGGGAGCTGCCCGTGCGAGTGGGTGTCGCCGCGGTGCCCGTGAAGGTGTTCACCGATCACCCGGACGAGTGGAAACACCTGCTGCGTTTCGCGTTCTGCAAACGCAACGACGTCATCGACGAGGGCGTCACCCGATTGCGCAAACTGGTCTGACGACCGTTTCGCCGGGACGGAAACTTTCCGGCGGCGGAACTCGGCGGCGAAAAGGGCGCGGCGGCAGTCGGCGACTCGGGTGGCACCGCGCGGCGGTCGACCGGTTGCCGTAGCCAGCCATCACGCTCCGCGATCATGAAGGTGATTTCGGGTCCGCGGCGCCGCCTGGTGAGGCCGACCCGCACCAGCGACCGTCCGGCCGTCGATGATCACGGAACGCAGCGGCTCGAGCGGCGCGCGCCCGGGCTTCGCGGACCACAGTGGACCCATTCGGCCCAGTGCGCGCCCGCCCGCCGGCGTCTGTCCGACCACTTCGCGGAAATCTTGCCGAATACACCCAAAGCCACCGTGTCGGCACGGAAAGCGACCGCGCAGCCGGAAACATCAGGTCAACGCGCGAATGTGCAAATTGCAGAACTCGTCCGAATGGCCGCAGTGAACCCCCCGAACGGCACTGAGAGTGATCAACTCGTCGGCCGCAGATGCCTTGCCCGGGAGAGCCGGTGCGCCTTACGGGCTGGATCGAACGCGGGAGAGATGAAAGACTCCCGAGCGGTGCTAGAAAGAGTGCAGCCCCGGGGGAACTGCGACCTGGCCGGAGAAAGATCCCAGCAAGAACGGACTCGAGCGTGCGTCGCGAGAGCCTCAGGCGCGGACGGTGGTGGTGGCGGTGAGCAGCACGGCGAACGCGCGCCGCAGCGCTCCCGCACGATCTGCGCTCACAGCGGGTGAAACGCACCGGAGTTTCGGCCCGTCCGCAGGCCGGGAAGCCCACGCCTTGCCCTCGGGCGAGGCACAGCCGCAAGCCGACGCCTTGCCCTCGAGCGAGGCGCATCCGCACGCCTTCGCCCCGGCCTCGAGCGAGGCGCGCCCGACAGCCTTCGCCCCGCCCTCGAGCGAGGCGCGGCCGACAGCCTTCTTCGCTCGCCCGAACGTCGCACGCCAGAGCGTTTCCGCAGGTCAGGGGCGTACCGCCGGGAAATCGGCGCACGCGCGCGGGCGCGCGCCGCGACCGTGGGCGGCCGCGCTGCAGCGGCCCGCCGCCAAGATCCTCGTCGCCGGGGGCCTGACCCTCGCCGGGTGGCTGCTCACCGGCGCTCTCTCCGGCAGCACCGCGGCCGCCGCCGAGCCCACCGCGTGCCCGCACGTCGCGGCGTCCACTGTGGAGCACACCGGCCTGCTGGGCCACCACCGCACGAGCCACCGCGAAGCCGGCGCCCCCACGTGCGCGCCGCAGCCGGACGCCGCGGCCGGCGCGACCAAGACCGACGACACCGCGGCCGACACCACCGCCAAGCAGTCCACGAAGGACACTCAGACCACCGAAGAGCCGGCGACACCCTCGTCCGGCAGTCTCGCCGCGCCGACAGAGCCGGCCACCAAGACGACCGCGTCCGGTGGCGGGCTGCTCAACGGACTCGTCGGCACCGTCACCTCGGTGACCAAGCCGATCACGGCGCCGGCCACCCAGGCCACCTCGTCCGACAGCGGCCTGCTGGGCGGGCTCGTCGGCGGCGTCCTCAACGTGGTCGGCGGCACGCTGAACACGGTCACCACCACCGTCAGCGGCACGCTGAACACCGTCGGCGCCGTCACGGACACGCTGTCCCACACCGTCCTCGCGCCGCTCACGCAGCCGCCCGCGGGCAACCCGGACGCGCCCGTCCTGCTCCCCCTCGACGACATCCTCGCCCCGGTCCTCGGCAGCTCGAACTCGGGCGGCGTCACGGTCACCGTGCCCGGCGTCGTCGGCGACACCCTCACCCCGGTGACGACCACCGCCGTCGCCCCCGAGACCGCGCCCGCTGAGACGCCCGCCACGACGACGTCGACGACGGCCTCCCGGGTCGCGACCGTGCACCTCGTCGAGGTGCAGAACACGCTGCGGGCCCAGCAGGAGCAGCCGCGCGACTCCGGCGTCCACGCCCGCAACGGCGGCGGCGACAGCACTCCCGGCCTGCCCGGCGGCTCCAGTGCCCCGAGCGCGCCGGCGCCGACCGCGGCGCCCGGCCACGACGGCCCCGGTGGCGTCCGCCACCCGTTCGCCGTCCACACCGACGACGTGACCACCACCCAGCTCAAGCTGATCGGTGCCAGCCGCGACCACGAAGTCGACGGCGCGGGCAGGGAAGCCGCCCTGCCCACCACCTCCCCCGACTGACCCCGAACCGGGCAGCCGGGGAGAACTGCGTCCAAACCAAGATCAACTGGACGTACTCGCACGCCGCAACCGCGTGACGTTTCCCCTGCTCCAGCACGAAATTCGTGACTCTTTCACGTCTCGTGACGCTGAACCGCGTCCGACGTACTCCAGGGGCGTAAACCCATGCGAAACCACCGTCTTTCCGACCGGCCGACCGCGCCCGGCCGGGTCGGATCCCGGTCCCGGCGCCGCGCTGCCCCCGCGGCGCCGGGACCCACACCGGGCGTGCTCCGGGAGTCTTCGCTCACCGCGCCGAGCGGAGACTCGTCAAGCGGAGAGCACGCCTGAGCCGCCGGCTTCCCGGCACGTCGAGGGGCTGTGCCGGGAAGCCGCGGCACCCACGAACGGGGTCACGCCCGCGAGTGGGAGTGTGAAACAACGAACCGGTGCGCTGGATGCACATGAACGCCGCCCATCCCTGGGAGCAGGCTCGCATCCAGCGCACCGGTTCGTCTTGTCAGGCGATCGGTGCGTCCAAGGAGGCCGGAGTGCCGCTGACCGACGCCGCCGCGGCGCTCAGCCGCCGGACCGCTTCGTCGATCTTGTCCGGTGGCAAGGAGAACGGCAGCCGGATCCAGCGCTCCAGTCCGCCGTGGACGCCGAAGCGCGAGCCGGGCGCGACCTGGACGCCGTGACTCGCGGCCGCCACCGCGAGGCGCGAGCTGACCGGCTCCGGCATCCGGCACCACAGCGACAGGCCGCCCTTCGGCAGGGTGAACGTCCACTCCGGAAGGTGCCGGTGCACCGAGCGGGCCAGCGCGTCGCGGTAGCCGCGCAGCTCCTCGCGACGGCGGACCAGCGCGCCCGGGTCGTCCAGCAGTTCGGCGAGCACGATCTGCTCGAACACCGGCGAGCCCAGGTCGACCGCGTAGCGCGCGGAAACCAGCCGCCCGAGCAGGTCTTCCGACGCACGGATCCAGCCGAGCCGCAGCCCGCCCCAGTGCGTCTTGGACGCCGAGCCGACGCAGATCGCGAGGTCGCCGGCGAACGCGGCCAGCGGCGGCGGCCCGTCGAGCGGATCGCCTTCGAGGTCCAGCTCGGCGAGCGTCTCGTCGACGACGACCGGCGTCCGGGCACGCGCCAGCACGGAACCGAGCCGTTCGCGGCCTTCGGCGTCCAGGCGCAGGCCGGTCGGGTTCTGGAAGTCGACGACGAGGTAGGCGAACCGCGGGTTCGCCTGGCGCAGCGCCGCGTCGATGCCGGCGATGTCCCAGCCGCGCGGCCCGGCCGGGTCGAGCGCCACCGGCACCGGGATCGCGTGCGCGGCGCGGATCGCCTCCAGCGCGTTCGGGTACGTCGGCTGCTCGACGAGCACGCGGTCACCGGGGCCGGCGAGCATCCGCAGGACCAGGACGAACGCGTGGTGCGCGCCGTTGGTGACCATGACCTGCGCGGGCGTGGTCGGCAGCCCGCGTTCGGTGTACCGCTGGGCGATCTTCTCCCGCAGGCCGAGCAGGCCGCGTTCCTGGTAGCCGTGGTCGCCGAGGTGGTCGGCGAGCCGGACGCGGGCCGCGTCGACCGCCGCGGCCGTGCCCGCGATGGCCGGCGACGACGCGTGGGTGAAGTCGATCGAGCCGTCGCCCGCCGGGGCGAGCGGGCTGCGCCGACGACGTCCGGGCGCGGCGATCCACGACCCCGCGCCGCGGCGGCTCGCGACGAACCCGTTGTCCCGCAACCGGTCCAGTGCCGCGCCGATCAGCGTCCGGCTGGCGCCGAGCGCGTCGGCCAGCTCGCGCTCGGCGGGCAGCCGGGTGCCGAGCGGCAGTTGGCCGTCCAGCACCTGCAGCTCGATGGCCGCGGCCAGGTCGGTCGCGCCCTGCCGGGATCCACCTTGCCGCCACGAGCCCAGCATGACAGCCAATCGAGGACCAGAGATGCGTCCACCCATCGGAATCACGGGTTCCATAAGACCAATATCCTGGAATTGGCTATGGTTTACAAGGCCACTTGGCCGGATAGTGAAGACGTGGCTCAGATCGATCTCCGGCCCGTCCGGATCTCCCGCAACCCCGTCCGGCGCAGCGTCCAGCTCCTGTCCGGCCTCGCCCTCTACGGCACCAGCGTCGCCCTGGTCACCCGGGCCGGCCTGGGCCTCGAGCCGTGGAGCGTGCTGGCCGAAGGCGTCCTGAAGCACACCGGGCTCACGTTCGGCACGGTCACCGGCCTGATCTCCGTGGTCGTGCTGCTCCTGTGGATCCCGCTGCGCCAGCGGCCCGGGATCGGGACCATCGCGAACGTCGTGGTCATCTCGGTGCTGGTCGACGTGGTCCGGGCACTGGTCCCGGACCAGCACGACCTGGGGTGGCGGATCGCGCTGCTGGTCGGCGGGGTGGTGCTCAATGGCGTCGCGACCGCCACGTACGTCGGCGCGCGGCTCGGCCCGGGTCCTCGCGACGGCCTGATGACCGGGCTCGCCGGGCGCACCGGCTGGTCGGTCCGGCTGGTGCGCACCGGCATCGAGGTCACCGTGGTGGCCGTCGGCTTCCTGCTCGGCGGGACCGTCGGGATCGGCACCGTGCTCTACGCACTGGCCATCGGCCCGCTCACCCAGGCACTGCTGCCGCTGACCGCCTGGCGCGAGCGGGCCTAGCCCGCCTTGCGCTGCTGGACCGCCCGGCGCAGCGTCACGTAGTCCGCGCCGCGCCGGGCCAGGACGTCGTCGGTGTCGTGCTGCTGGGCCAGCGCCAGCAGGATGTGCTCCTGCCCGAGGTGCTTGTCCCCCAGCCGGACGGCCTCCTTGAGGCTCAGCTCCAGGGTCTTCTTCGACTGGGACGTGAACGGGATGTGCCCGCGCTTGGCCGGCCCGAGCCGGCCGGCGAGCGCACCCTCGCCGTGGGTCTGCTCGACCCGTTCGACGATCTGCTCGACGTCGATGCCGAACTCGGTGAGCGCCTCGGCGTCGGCGTCGCTGACCCCGCCGCGGCGCCGGGTGCGGGCGAGCTCGGCCCCGATTTCGTCCGGTGAAATGCCCAGCTCGGCCAGCAGGGGGACACCCGTCTTGACCAGCCCGGCCAGCAGGTGCGCCGGCCGGATCTCCACCGAACCGGACTCCCGCGCCACGATCTGCGCCTCGACGACCGCCATCCGCGCGTCCGCCGTGAACCGTTCGAACATCAGTGCCTCCCGTACTTCTTGTGCACGGCCTGCCGGCTGACCCCCAGCTCGGCGGCGATCTCCTGCCACGACCAGCCGTCGACCCGCGCACTGCGGACCTGCACGGCCTCCAGTTGTTCCACCAGCCGCCGGAGCGCGGCGACCGCACGCAGTCCCACCCGGGGATCGCGGTCACCGGCCCGGGCGGCCAGGTCCGTCGCTTCTGTCATGCCTGTCAACCTACGTTGACATTCGAGCGTTGTCAACCTGAGTTGACAGTCGTCAGCGCGAAGGTCCCCCGGGCCCGACGTAGAGTCGAGTGATGCCCGAGATCGTGATCGCCGAGCGGGCCGGGGTGGGCGCCGACGGCCACCCCCGCCCGACCGAAGACCACGTCGTCGTGCTGGACAACGCGGTCCTGGTGCTCGACGGCGCGACCTCGGCGGACCCCTCGCAACCGCCCGGTGGCTGGTACGCCGAACGGCTGGCGCGGCGTCTCGCCGACGACCTGCGCGCAGCACCGGAAGCCGCCCTGACGGACATCCTGACCAGCGCGATCGCCGCCGTCACGACCGAGAACGCCCTGCGTCCGCAGCAGTCGCCGTCCAGCACGGTCGCCGCCGTGCGGTGGCTCGAAGACCGCGTCGACGCGCTCGTGCTCGCCGACAGCCCGGTGGTCGGCTTCGGCGGCTTCGGCGTCGACGTCGTCTCCGACGACCGGCTCGCCCGGCTGCGGCGGCGCGGGATGCTCCAGACCGGCGCCGACGTCCGGCGCCGGCGCAACGCCCACGACGGCTTCTGGGTCGCCGAGGCCGACCCGGGCGCCGCCGCGCACGCCGTCCGGCGCAGCTGGCCGCGGGCCGACGTCGACGCCGTCGTGCTCGCCAGCGACGGCGTCTCCATCGGCGTCGACCAGTACGCGCTGTTCGACTGGCGCGAAGTCCTCGCGATCACCCGCGCCGACGGTCCGGACGCGATCTTGGACGCCGTCCGGACCGCGGAAAAGCAGGACCCGGACGGCGAACGCTGGCCGCGGCCGAAACGCCACGACGACCAGGCGCTCGTCCTCGTCGACTTCTCTCCGGGGTGAATTCAGGGTCTTCCCTGATCACGACCGTCCGGTTCTCCGAGAACCTGGAGAACATGGGGACGGAACAGGGGAAGCGCACGAGACCGTGGCGGCTCGTGGCGCTGGGCGCGCTCGGCTGGGGGCTGTTCACGGCCGTGGTGCTGCACATCATCAGCTCGCACAACCCGGTGTACGACACGTTGTCGAGCTACACCGTGACCGACCGGGGCGAAGGCATGCTCGCCGCGAGCGTGCTGTCGCTGGCCATCGGCTCGCTGGCGGTGCTCGGCGCGCTGCACGTCGCCGGCGTGCCGCTGTCCCGGACGACCCGGCTGCTGCTCGCGCTCTGGTCGCTCGGGCTCGCCGCGGCCGCCGTCTTCCCGGCGAGCTACCCGGAGGCGCCCGACCCGGTGAGCGGCGAGATCCACCTCTACGCGTGCCTGGTGGCGTTCCTCAGCCTGCCCGGCGCGGCCATCTCGCTGCTGGAACCGTTGCGGGGACGGCAAGAGCGCGTGGCCGTCGTGCGCGCGGTCCGGCTGAGCGCGGTCGCGTTCGGGCTGTTCGCGATCAGTTTCGTCCTGGTGCGGTTGAGCGAGGCCAGGATCGGGCCGTTCCCGGAGATCTCCGACGCGTTCCCGATCGGCGTCATGCAGCGGCTGCTGCTGCTCGCCGACGTCGTGCTGCTGTTCACGCTGCTGCGGGTCGCGACCCGGCTCGAATCAGCCTTCGACGGCCGCCGCGAATTCGGGCGCGTAGCCGTACAGGCCGGGCATCCCGCCGGTGTGCAGGAACACCACGTGGTCGTCGGGGGCGAAGTGCCCGGCCCATTCGACCAGCGCGGCGGCCACTTTGCCGGTGTAGACCGGATCGAGCACCACGCCCTCGGTGCGGCCGAAGAGGCGTAGCGCGTTCCAGACCGCGTCGGTCGGGATGCCGTAGCCGGGGCCGAGCGTGGAGTCGCTCATCTTCGCGTGCGTGAACGGCGGCAATTCGACGCCGAGGAGCTTGGCCGCGCCCGCGACGAGGTCACGCAGGTTCTCGGTGGCCTCGTCGAGCGGGTGGCTGACGCAGGCGATGCCGACGCCGAGGCCGCCGAGCAGCCCGGCGGCCAGCACGACACCGGCCGCCGTGCCGCCGCTGGCGTGCGGGATGACGAGGTGGGCGCGTTCGATGCCGCGTTCTTCGAGCTGCTTCGCGAGTTCGAGGGTGGCGCGGACGTAACCGAGCGCGCCCAGGTCGTTGGATCCGCCGACCGGGATCGTGGCGACCTTCCGGCCTTCGGCGGCCGCTTCGGCGACGAGCCGGTCGTAGGTGCGGCCGGTCTCTTCACCGTCGGCGCAGACGTGGACGGTCGCACCGAAGAGCTTGTCGAGCGGGATGTTCCCGCCGCGTTCGTACGCTTCGCCGTCGCGAGGGACCTTCGCGGTGAGGACGAGTTCGCAGCGCAGGCCGAGCTTCGCGCACGCGGCGGCGGTCTGGCGGCCGTGGTTGGTCTGGAGCGCGCCGAAGGTGATCACGGTGTCCGCGCCGGCTTCCTGGGCCGCGCCGAGGTGGTATTCGAGCTTGCGGAGCTTGTTGCCGCCGGCGCCGAGCGGGTGGACGTCGTCGCGCTTGAGCCAGAGGTTTCGCAGGCCGAGGGCTTCGCCGAGCCGCGGCGCCGCGTGCAGCGGCGTCGGCCAGCCGCCAAGGTCGACCCGGGGGTTCGCGGCCAGTGCGGCGTCGGGGAATCCGGCGAAGTCGAACGTCATCGGCCCTCCAGGCTCGGCTTTCCGCCCACGATAGGCGGTGAGACGACCTCGAAGCGGAGCGAGGTGAAGGTCCCGACCTCTCGCACCCCGATCCTCCGGAGGACGACGCCGTCCAGTTCCGGGTCGCCGAACAGCGGCAGTCCGGCGCCCAGCAGCACCGGGGCGATGTCGACGTGCACCTCGTCCGCGAGCCCGGCGCGCAAGGCCTGCCGCACCACGCTCGCGCCGATCACCTTGACCGCCCGGTCGCCCGCGGCCGCCTTCGCCCGGGCGACCGCCGAGGCGATCCCGTCGGTGACGAACGTGAAGGTCAGGCGCTCGTCCTGTTTCGGCAGCACGTCCGGCGGCGTGTGGGTGACGACGAAGATCGGGACCTGGAACTCGTAGTTGCCGACGAACCGGTCCGGGTCCTCGGCCATCGCGAAAGTCCGCCGGCCGAGGACGACCGCGCCGGTTTCCCGGATCAGCTCGGCCATGTACTCGCTGCCGTTCGCGGTGGCCGGGTCCGACAGCCGTGCCGTGCCGCCGTGGCGGTCGGCGACGAAGCCGTCCAGCGACATGGTCATGCCCGCGTGCACCGTGCTCATGAGCTGCTCCTCGAGTGGTCGTGGTCGTCAGTGAGGTAGACGGCACGGGCGGCGGAAACTCATCGAGAGTAGCCGGAGACCGTCGGTATCCGGTAACGTTCGTTCGAACGAACGACGACGCCCGGGAGGTGCCATGACCGCCACGAGCCTCGACTTCACCGGTCTCGCCGTGCAAGCCGCGCGGCTCGCCGCGGGCGAAGTCACCTCCGCCGAGCTGACCGCAACGGCGCTCGGGCGTGCGCACGCGAGCCAGCCCGTCCTCAACGCCTTCCGGCACCTGCGTGACGACGCGGCGCTCGCCGAAGCGGCCGAGGCGGACGCACGGCTGAAGGCCGGCGACCGGAAACCGCTGCTCGGCGTGCCCGTCGCCATCAAGGACGACGTCGACATCACCGGCCTGCCCACGTCGTTCGGCTGCGTCGGCGAGTTCCCGTGCGCCACCGCCGACGCGCCCGCCGTCGCGCTGCTGCGCGAGGCCGGGGCCGTCATCATCGGCAAGACCAACACTCCCGAGCTGGGCCAATGGCCGTTCACCGAAGGTCCGGCCTTCGGCGTGACGCGCAACCCGTGGCACACCGGCCACACCCCCGGGGGTTCTTCAGGCGGGAGCGCGGCCGCGGTGGCGTCGGGGGCCATCGCGGCCGCGCTCGGTTCCGACGGCGCCGGCTCGGTGCGCATCCCGGCCGCGTGGACCGGGCTCGTCGGCATCAAGACCCAGCGTGGCCGGATCCCGACCGACGGCGAGCTGTTCCACGGCCTGACCGTGCTCGGCCCGCTCGCCCGGACCGTCGGGGACGCCGCCCTGCTGCTGGACGTCGTCGCCGCGACCGGCACCACGTTCCGGACCGCCGCCGCGCGCGAACCCGGCCGGCTGCGGATCGGGCTGTCGACGCGGATCCCGTTCACCGCCACCAAGACCCGGCTCGACCCGGTCGTCGAGGCGAACGTGCGGCGGCTCGCCGAGTCGCTCGCCGGGCTGGGCCACGAGATCGTCGAGGTCGAGCCGGACTACGGGCTGATCGGCCTGACGTTCCTGCCCCGCTCGCTCACCGGCGTCCGCGACTGGACGCTGCGCGTGCCCGACCGCGCCGGGCTCGACCCGCGGACCCGCAGCAACGCCGGCCACGGCCGCCTGCTCGCCGGGCCCGCGCTGCGGCTCGCCCGTGCGCTCGAGCCGGGACTGCACCGGCGGATCGGCTCGGTGTTCGGCCGCGTCGACGTGCTGCTGACCCCGACCACCGCGACCCCGCCGCCGCCGATCGGCACGTTCGACGGCCTCTCCGGCTGGGAGACCGACCAGGCCATGATCGCCGCCTGCCCGTACGCTTGGCCGTGGAACGTGCTGGGCTGGCCGGGGGTCAACGTCCCGGCCGGGCAGACCGACGGCGGGCTGCCGCTGGGCGCGCAGCTGCTCGGCCCCTCGCACGCCGAGGAGCGGCTGGTTTCGCTCGCCGCGCAACTGGAAGAGGTCGAACGGTGGCCGGAGCGGCATCCCGAGACAAGCTGGTAAGCACCCGGGACGCCATCCTGCGCGGCGCGCTGACGGTCGTCGGCGAGCACGGCGTCGGCGGGCTGACGAACCGCCGGATCGTGGCCGCCGCCGGCGTTTCGCTCGGCACCCTCACCTACCACTTCCCCAGCCAGACGGCGTTGCTGCGCGAGGCGATGCTTCTGTTCGTCGAGGAGGAGACGGCGAAGCTCGGCGCGATCGTCGACGGCTACCGTTCGGACGGCCTCAGCGTCGAGCAGGCCGCGTCGGTCGTCGAGCACGTGATCGCGCAGCTGCCCTTCGGCGCCGACGAGCTGGGCGCGCACGAGCTGTACCTCCAGTCGGCCCGTGATCCCGGGCTGCGCGAAGCGTCTTCGCGGTGCTTCGCGGCGTACGACGAGCTGGCCGTGACGATCCTCGAGGCGCTGGGCGTGCCGGAGCCGCAGCGGCTGGCCGGGCCGGTGGTCGCGCTGATCGCCGGGCTGCAGCTGCGCCGGCTGGCGACCGGCGACACCGACACGCCCGTGGCCGAGCCGTTGATGATGCTGATCCGCGGGGCTTGATGGCGCGGGCGATCGTCCGCGGCACGGCGGCGTGGAAGTACTTCGGCGACTTCCGCGACGCGTTGCTGGCCGGGCAGGTGCTCGTGCTGCAGGTGGCGCACCCGGTCGTCGCGGCCGGGGTGCGGGACCACTCGGACTACACGTCCGATCCGTGGACGCGGCTGATGCGGACGGGTGCGTCGCTGTCGATCTACGTCTACGGCGGCGCGTCCGGCGCCCAGGTGGAGGCGGCCCGGTTGCGCTCGTTGCACCGGTCGTTCACGGGCGTCGCGGACGGCCACCGGTACAGCGCACTGGACCCTTTGGCGTATGCCTGGGTGCACGCGACACTGGTGAAGGTTCCCGTTGACGCGCAACGGTTCTTCGGTCGACCACTGTCCGATGTGGAGCTCGAGGAGTACTACGCGCAGATGTGCGACGTCGGGCGGCTGCTCGGCGTGCGCGAGCGCGATCTGCCGCCGGACTGGGCCGCGTTCGAGCGTTACTACGACTCGATGGTCGCCGGGTTCGCGAGGAACCCGACGATCGACACGCTCTTCGAGACGATCCGCACGGTCCCGAAACCGGTGCGGTGGCTGCCCGACTCGTGGTGGCGGTGGCACGGCCGAACCCAGCTGTTCTTGATCCGGGCAACTTTGCCGCCCGGGCTCCGCGAGCGTCTTGGTCTACAGTGGACTCTCCGCGACCAGCGGCGGTTCTGGCGCTTCGCTTCAGCCGTGCGGGTTCTCGCCACGCCGATCCCGGCCGCGCTGAGGACCGCGCACATGCGGTGGATCGGCAAGCTCAACGTCTGGCTCCGCCACCACCCCGAGGTCTACCGACGTCTGGCGAGCAGGATGTCGTGAGTGAGGAACAGCGTTAGAACGCTGTTTCTCACTCACGACCGCTGACCCGGGCGTAGTGGGCGCGGGCCTTGGCGCGGTTGCCGCAGCGGGCCATCGAGCACCACTGGCGGTTCCGCCGCGGCGAGGCGTCGCAGAACCGGACCCCGCAGTCGTCCGCCGCGCAGACGCGCACGTCCGCGTCGCTCGTCGCCAGGTCGATCGCGTCCGCCGCCAGTGCCGCGAAGGCCGACGCCACCGGGTCCTTCGGGGCCGGCACGTCGCGGCGCAGGTGCCCGTCCACCAGGACCAGCCGCGGCGGCGGTGAAGGCGCCGAGGCCGCCGCGTTGTTCACCAGCTCGATGTCCATCTTGTCCGGCACCTCGGGCGGCAGCAGCACCCGGTCGATCGCTTCGCGCAGCGCCTTCGCCGCCAGCACGTTCCCGGCCGTCACCGGCACCGGGCCGGTCGTGAACCCCGCCAGGGAAAGCCACTCCGCCAGCGCGTCGGGCCCGGTCAGCAGCTCGACGCCCTCGGCGTACCGGGAGCGCAGCGTGTTGACCAGGTCGAGGCACGGCCGTCCGCCGTCGAAAGCCCACTCCATGCCCGCATTCTAACCCTTGCGAACAGTTAGAAGGGCCGCTATCTTCTAACCGTATGAACCGGTTAGAGAACGTCGCCACCGTCAACGGGCTCCGGATGCACTACCTCCGCGCCGGCGACGGCCCGCCGCTGGTCCTCCTCCACGGCTGGCCGCAGACGTCGCACTGCTGGCACCAGGTCCTCGAACCCCTCGCCGAGACGCACACGGTCATCGCCCCCGACCTGCGCGGCTACGGCCGCACCGACAAGCCACGGACCGGCTTCGACAAGCGCACGATGGCCGCCGACGTCGCCGCACTCACCGAACACCTCGGCTTCGAGCGAACCGCCGTCGCCGGACACGACCGCGGCGGCCGCGTCGCCCACCGCTGGGCCCTCGACCGCCCGGACCAGGTCGAGCGCGTCGCCGTCCTCGACATCGCGCCGACCCGCGCGATGTGGCAACGCCTCGACACGGGTGTCGCGAAGGCTTACTGGCACTGGCTCTTCCACCTCCAGCCCGACCTGCCGGAGCTGCTCGCGGGCCAGAACATCGCCGCCTACCTGGGTTACTTCTTCGAACGCTGGACCCACCAGCGGCACCGCCTCGACCCGGCCGCCGTCGCCGAGTACGTCCGCGCCTTCTCCCAGCCCGGCGCGCTCCGGGCCGGGTTCGACGACTACCGCGCCTCCTTCCCGGACGACGCCGAACTCGACGACGCCGACTTCGCCGCCGGAAAGCGCGTCACCCAGCCACTCCTCGCGCTCTGGGGCGCGAACGGACTGCTCGGCACCCTGCCGACCCTCGAGATCTGGCGGGAGTACGCGGACGACGTCACGGGCGAGGCCATCGCCGAGTGCGGCCACTTCCTGCCCGAGGAACAGCCCGTGGAAGTCGTCGCCCACCTGCGGAAGTTCCTGAACCCCTGAGATCTCCGGGGGCTCCGGTCCCCCGCACTGGGGACCGGAGTTCCCTCGCCGCCGTGACGCCCGCCACGGTCCGCCGTCGATAAGTTGGCTGCACGATGGGGACCAAACCAAGAGCCGCGTTGCTGATGCTGCTGGCCGTGCTGGGGATCGTGGCCGGAAGCGGGACCGCGCACGCCGACGGCGTGCCGTCCGGCACCGACATCCAGGTCGCGCAGACGCTCGGCGCGCGCGAGCTGACCGTGATCATCCGCCGGGTCGACGGCACGCCGTCGCCGCTGCGGGTCGACGTCGTGACGCACCAGGGCACCGCGCCCGGCACGCTGCACCTGGCCGTCGCGGCCGACGGCGTCGTGACATCGCGCGGCGATGTCGTCCTCGGCGCCGAACCGGGCGTGTTCCCGGGAAGTCTCCAAGTCGACAAGCCGGGACCGTGGCAGCTGTCGCTGGACGACGGCAGCGGGACCACCGCGACCATCCCGTTCATCGTGCCCGCACGGGTGGTTCCGCCGTGGGAGAAGGCGACCTACGGCGGGTTCGTCGCCGCGGGCGCGTTCCTGCTGCTCGCGCTCGTGGTGGCGATGCGAACGAAGCGGACGGCGTTCGCGCTGATCCCCGCCGGTGGCGTGGTCGCCGCGCTCGCCGTCGCGGTCACCGGCGCCCTGCTGTCGGCAAGCACTCCCCCGCCGCCCGCGCCCGGCAGCCAGCTCGACCCGACGTTCGACAACGTCACCGACCCGTACGCCAACGCCCGCTTGTCCACAGTGGACTATTCACGGCCACCGGTGAACCTGGCCGTCCGGGCCGAGCGCGACGAGCTGACGCTGGGCCTCACCGACGGCGCCACCGGCCGCCCGGTCGACGACCTGCTCCTCCACGACAACGCGTTCGTGCACCTGGTGCTCGTTTCGCCGTCCGGGCGAATGAGCCACCTGCACCCGGTGCGCGTCGGACCCGGCGACTACCGCGTCCGCGTGGCCGATCCGGAAGCGGGCACGTACGCCGTCGCCGCGGAACTCGTCCGGCGCGGCGGCGGGGTCCAGCTCGCGCGGTCCACTGTGGACCTGACGGGCACCGCCACCCCGGCGCCCGAACCACCCGGCGCCGGACCGCGGACGGTCGACGGCACCCCGGTCGACCTCACGGTCACCCCCGGCACGCCGACGACCGTCACCGCGCACTTCCGGAGCCAGGACCTCCAGCCGTGGCTGGGCATGCTCGGCCACCTGATCATCGCCGGGCCGGTCACCGGCCCGGACGTCGGCGCGGCCGCCGCGAAAGCACCGACGTGGGCGCACGTCCACGCGATGATCCCGCCCGTCGCGGGACAGCTGGACCGCCCCGACGAGACCGTCGCCGCGTACGGGCCGGACGTCGGCTTCACCTACACCTTCGCCGCGCCCGGCCGGTACCGGATCTGGCTGCAGGCCGAACGCGGCTACCGCGTGCTCACGATCCCCGCCGTGGTGGACGTCCCGACGACGGGAGCAGGCCGATGAGACGCCCGACCGTGCTGATCGCCGTGGTCGCGCTGGTCGTCGCGGCCGGCGCTGCGTGGCTGCTCTGGGGTGGCGGCGCCGCGAAACCCAGTACGCAGCAGGCGGTTTCCGGCCCGTACACGGTCCAGTTCTCGGCGGACGAGCCGCGCATCGGCGGCAACACGTTCGCCTTGGCGGTCACCGGGCCCGCACCCGACGCCGTCACGGTCGAGCCGGTCATGGCGCAGATGGGCCACGCGTTCGCCCCGGTGCCCGCCGGGCCGGACGGGCCCGGCCGCTTCCGCGCCGCCGACGTCGGGCTGCCGATGGCCGGGCAGTGGGAGATCACCGTGTCGCTGCGCGGCCCCGGCGGGCCCGCCCAAGTCGTTTTTCCGTTGCTGGTCAAGTAGAAAGGTTCGGGGGATGGATCTCACCGCATCCGGCGTGCGCACCATGTCGGTGGCGAAACAGGCGCGCACGGGGTTGCTGCCGGCGAACGTCGTGCTCGGGGGCTCACTGCTGTCGCTGGTCGGGTTGACCTGGGACATCCAGTGGCACAGCGACGTCGGGCCGGACACGTTCTTCACGCTGCCGCACCTGTTCCTGTACGCGGGCAGCGCGGTCGTCGGCCTGGCGAGCCTCGCCGTCGTGCTGCTGACGACGGCGGCGCGGCGCGCGGGCCGCCCGGTCGACCAGCGGGTCGGCGGGCGCGTGGTCAACGTGTTCGGCAAGACGTTCGCGGCGCCGCTGGGCTACCTGGTTTCCGGCGTCGGCGCGGCGACGTTCCTGCTGTACGGCCTGTGGGACCAGTGGTGGCACGGCCTCTACGGCTTCGACGCCGTCATCGACTCGCCGCCGCACATCGGGCTGCTGCTGTCGATCACGGTGTCGCTGATCGGCACGACCGCGGTGTTCGCCGCGGCGCGGGAGTACCGCTGGGGGCGGATCGGCACGCTGGCGTCGCTGACCGTGCTGCTCACGTTCGGCCCGGTGCTCGCGCTCGGGCTGCAGCAGGTGCCGGACGACTACGCCGACGCCGTGTCGGTCGGCTGCTCGATGATGGTGGTGCTGCTGGTCACCGTCGGCGCCGGGTTCCTGCGCCGCCCCGGCGGCGCGGTCGGCACCGCCGCGATGGTCGCGGTCGTGCAGGGAATCTTCTGGTGGTTCTCGCCGTGGGCCGCGAAGGCGTACGCCGACCTCGTCGACCTGCCGCTGCGGGACGCGATCTCCGGCGTGCCGGAGATGCCTTCGCTGACGCCGCTGGCGCTGGTGCCGGTGGCCGCGCTGATGGAGCTGGCGTACTTCGCCGGCCGGCGCCGGGGGTGGCGCGCGGGCCGGGTGTCCGTGGTGGCCGGCGGGATCGCCGGAGCGCTGATCGGGCTGAGCCTGCCGGTGCAGCGCGTCCTGCTCTACACCGGCGCGCACCTGCCGCCGTCCTGGTGGCTGGCGACCACGGCCGCGTTCAGCGGCCTGCTCGGGCTGCTCGGCGGGTTCGCGGGGTGGCGGTTCGGCGGGATGCTCTGCCTGCTGGCACCCGCCAAGAAGGGGGAAACCGCTGATGCGTAAGACACTTCTGGCGCTGGCCGCCGTCGCCGGGCTGCTGTTCACCACCGCGGCACCGGCCAACGCCTACGAGCCGGTGAACATCGTGCACACCGAGCACGTGCAGGCGGGGCCGTACGGGATCACGGTCGGGTTCAGCACCTGGCCGCTGAAAGCCATGCAGTCGCTGGACTTCACGTTCATCCCCGACGGCGGGATCGAGGACAAGTCCGGCACGCTCACGATGCTCAGCCCCGAAGGCGGGCAGACGCGGAAGCAGCCGCTGGTCCGGCATCCGCGCAAGCGTGACGTCTGGGGCCTCGACGTCCGGTCGATGCCACGACCGGGTGACTGGACGTTCCGCTTCACGGTCAACGGCCCGGCCGGGTCCGGCACGGGCGACCTGCGCGCGCTGCCGGTGCTCGAGCAGCCGGGGCCGCCGATGGGGCTGAGCTGGGCGATCAGCACGCTGCCGTTGATCGGGCTTGTGGTGCTGGTCGTGGTGGCGTGGCGCCGGACCCGGAGCCGGTTGCGCGGGGGTGAGCTTCCGGCAATCGGGTGAGATTCCGCTCACATTCGGCGCCCGGGCGTATCCGCGCCGTCGCGAAGGCCTCCTTCTCCAGAGACGGGGAAGGGGGCCTTCGCGATTTTCTGGGACGCAGCGGGACGCGGGCGGGTGATCACGGTCGCCTCCGCGGGGGAGAGCTCAGGCGGGCAGGTCGAACTGCCCGGCCTTCACGGCAACCAGGAACGCTTCCCACTCGGCGGAGTCGAACACGAAGACGGGGCTGGTCGCGAGCTTGGTGTCCCGGACGCCGATCAGGCCTTCCCGGCCCAGGTTGACCTCGACGCAGCTGCCGCCGTTCGGCTCGCTGGCGAACGACTTCTCCCAAGCGGCCTCTTCGAACAGGGACACGGCCGTGTTCGGATCGTAATCCGCGAACGACGGATAATCCGCCATGGGTCGTACCTCCGAGGATCGGTGGGGGGCGCGGCCGCGACCTGGTCGAAAGTACCCGCGTCCGGCTACTCAGTGTCTCAATGGAGTACGCCGCACGGCCAAGCGGGTGATCAACTAGGTCCGGCCTCGACATGAAGATTATTCCAGGAGTAGGATTAATCGCATCGGCCGGGGCGTTGGTGTCGGTGAATGACTGCCTTCATGCGACGGGCGGTCCGCGGACGCCGCAGGCCACAGGCTGACGACCAACCACCACAGCAGGACCTCATGGGGGAGGATCAGCGTGATCGTCGAGGACAGCGCGCCACCGAGTGTGCTCGTCGTGGGCAGGCTCGCCAGGGGAACCGCAGGCGAGGCCCGCCGGGTGGTGCACGTCTTCGGACTGGACGCCGCCCGCAGCACGGCTGGGCTTTCGGGGGTTCCGGGTGGCGAAGCCCCCGGCCGGGGCGGAGCCACGCAGGACAACGCTGGGCTTTCGGGGCTGGTCCGAACCAAGTGCGGGGAAACGCTTTCCCGCCGTGACGTGGAATGGCTGGTCCCCGGGGCCGGCATGCCGTGTGAACCCTGTCTCGGACTGACCGGCGGCGAACGTACCCGGTCACCGCGACGAGAGCTGGGGGTGTAGACGATGGCCGTCCGGCTGAACTCGCTCTTCCGCCGCGAGGAGGAAGAGCCCCGTGGCCGCCGCGGAATCGGCAACGAACTGAGGAACCGCTTCGGTTTCAGCCTGATCCAGGCGCCGCTGCGCAAGACCACGACGTGGGCCACGGACCAGGACCTCCCGCTGCGGCGCTACTCCGACGGCGTCCGGACGACCCGGCCGCTGGAGGCGTCGATCGACCTGACTCCGCTGCTGCGCGGGCGGATCGGTTCGCGCGTCTGAACACCTGAACTGCCGTACCACCACCAAGAGCCCCGGTTCCCTGATGGGACCGGGGCTCTCGCCGTTCGTGGCTACGGTTTCCGCAGCAGGAGCGCGCCGTGGCCGAAGCGCTCCTGCTCGCCCGGCTCGCGGTGGATCCGGCCGACCTCGGTCAGTCCCGCGGCACGTGCCAAGGCCGCCAGCTCGCCGAGCGGCCAGCGGTACGCCGTCGTGACCGCGTGGTCGAACGGCGTCACCGCACCACCCTCGGATTCGAAGCACCCCAACAGAACGTGACCGCCGGGCGCCAACGTCCGGGTGAATTCGGCGAAGTAGCTCGGAATCTCCGCCGGCGGCGTGTGGATCACCGAGTACCACGACAGGATCCCCGCCAGGGAAGCGTCGGGGATGTCCAGCGCGGCCATCGACCCGACTTCGAAGCGCAAGTCCGGCGCGTGCGCGCGGGCCAGCTCGACCATCGCCGGGGTGAGGTCGACGCCGAACACGTCCAGGCCGAGGTCGCGCAGGTGCGCCGTGACGTGGCCGGGCCCGCAGCCGAGGTCGGCCACCGGCCCGGCGCCGCGGACGCAGTCCGCGAACGCCGCCCAGGCCGCGCGATCCAGCGCCGAGGAGTCCCAGATCCCGAGGGAGAACTCGGCGTACCGGACGGCGAGGGCGTCGTAGGCCGCCGCCGTCACGGTTTGCGGCCGAGGCCGCAGATGTGCCCGACGAACGCGGGGTCGTTCGCGAGCTTCTTCGTCGCCTTGGACTCCATCTCCTCCGGGTGCCACTCCGGCAGGTAGACGATGCCCGGCTCGACGAGCTCCAGGCCCTCGAAGAACGTCGTGAACTCCGCCCTGCTGCGCAGGTGCAGCGGCGTGCTGGACTTGTTGTACTGCGCCATGATCGACTCGCGGCTCTCGGAGTCGGCCATGCCCTCGAGGCCGTCGCTCGTCAGGTGCGAGGACAGGAAGTACGAGCCGGACGGCAGCAGCGACAGGTACTTCTGAATGGTCTGGGCCACCGGCTCGTCCGCGCCGAGGAAGTACAGGACGCCGACCATGATCAGGCCGATCGGGCGGTTCGGGTCGAGGACGCCCGTGTCGAGCGCGCGCTTCCAGATGTCGGCCGGGTCGCGCAGGTCGCCCTGCAGCACCGCGTGCCGGTCCGCGACGCCTTCGCGCTCCAGCAGGATCTGCGAGTGGGCCACCGCGACCGGCTCGTTGTCGACGTACACGCACCGCGCGTTCGGGTTCACCTCGGCCGCGACCTCGTGGACGTTCCCGACCGTCGGCACGCCCGACCCGAGGTCGAGGAACTGGTCGATGCCGTTGCGCCCGAGGTACCGGACGCCGCGGCCGAGGAAGTCGCGGCCGACGCGGGCGACCATCTTGATCATCGGGAACGTCCTGACCGCCTGCTCGCCGAACTGGCGGTCGATGGCCCAGTTGGCGTCGCCGCCGAGGAACCAGTCGTAGATGCGGGCCGCGTTCGGCCGTTCGAGGTCGACGCCTTCGGGGGCTTCGGGGTCCTGCGTGGTCATGCGCTTCCTCCAGGCTTGCGGCCGACACCGCCGACCACGCTCGCGAGGGGGACCGTGGCGGCGCCGGGCTCAGGACGCCACTTTCCCACAGGCACGATTCCCGGCTCGACCACCTCGAAGTTACCGAAGAACGCGGCGATCCCGTCGAGCGACCGGGAAACCGCGGGCGAGCTCGACTGCTCGGACAGCTTCACCAGCCGCCGGATCTGCACCAGCTCGTCGCCTTCGACGCCGGACTCGGTCGCGTGCGAGAGGACGTACGCCGATCCCGGCGCCAGCAGCGTCCGGTAGTCGCGGATGGCTTCGCGCACGCCCGTGACGTCCGGCAGGAAGTGCAGCACGGCCACGCTGAGCAGGCAGATCGGCCGGTCGGGGTCGAGGACGCCGGTGGCCAGCGCGGCCTCCCAGACCTCCCCGGCGTCGCGCAGGTCGGCGTGCAGGACGGCGTGGCGTTCGGGGTCGCCCTCCTCGTCGAGCAGGATCCGGCCGTGCGCGACGGCCACCGGCTCGTTGTCGACGTAGACGCAGCGGCTGTCGTCGGCGTACTCGTCGGCCACCTCGTGGACGTTGCCGGCGGTCGGGATGCCGGAGCCGAGGTCGAGGAACTGCGTGATGCCCTCGGCGACGCAGTAGCGGACGGCCCGGCCGAGGAAGTCGCGGTTGCTGCGCGCCAGGGTCTTCGCCAGCGGAAACGCTTTCACGGCCAGCTCGCCGTACTGCCGGTCGATCGCCCAGTTCGCGGTGCCGCCGAGCGCCCAGTCGTAGATCCTCGCCACGTTCGGCCGGTCGAGATCGACGGCTTCGGGGAGGAAGTCGGGGTCCACGATGTCCCCTTCGAGCGGCACTTCCGGTGGAATCGGGCGCAACAGGAGCACTCTACCGAAAGTTGTTCACCGCCCTCGACAGTTGACGCCGCCGTTCGCCCTATTGGAGCTGCTGCATCTGGCCGCGGTAACCCTCCGCAAGCTCCTTGAGGAACTGGCGGGTCTCCTGCCGCTCCAGCGCCGCTCCACGCAGCCGGTCCCACGAGTCGACGAAGATGTTGAAGTCCTTGACGTCGTCGAGGTACAGGCCGCCGGCGGAGTGCTCGATGTAGACGAAGTCCCGGGTGCGGTCCGGGAAGCGCATGATCGTGAAGTCGTTGGGCACCGCGGCCAGCCGCGCCCCGAACGGCAGCACGTGCACGTAGACGCGCGGGTGCTTCTCGAGCGAGAGCAGGTGCTCGACCTGGTCCAGCATCACGGCGGGCGCGTACCCGCCGGGCGCTCGGCGCAGCGCGCCCTCGCTGATGATGAACCGGTAGTACGGCGGCTGCTGCTGCTCGAACACGGCCTTGCGGTCGAGCCGGTTGCGCACCAGCGACGTCACGTCCGTCGCGCCGGCCTCGGTGAACTGCTTGAGCATGTAGTGCTCGGACTGCAGCGGGCCCGGGATGCGCTCGCCGTGCCAGGTGAGGATCTCCGCGGCCGCGGGCTCCAGGTCGGTGAAGGTGCGGAACCAGTGCGGCACCACCGAGCGGTAGCCCGACCAGTGGCCGCGCTGCCCGGCGGCGGCCCGCGCGAGGTTCATCAGCGTGTCGGCTTCTTCGCCGTTGATCCCGAACGCGTTCAGCATGGATCGCACATCCCCGAGCTTGACCCCGACGGCACCGGACTCGATCTTGTTGACCTTGCCCTGGGTGCAGCCGAGGACCTCGGCGACCTGCTGCTGTGTCATCCGCGCCGCGGTGCGGGCATGCCGGAGCTCGTTCCCGAGCTGCTTCCGGCGCGAGGTGACGGTGCTGGCCATCGCCCTGCTCTCCCGGACCACTACAAGCGACGGCGGCCGCCGGCCGCCGTCGCACGCGAACTATCGAACCCACCCAGGTTAGTGCTTCACCTTGCGGATCTCGATGATGACATCGCGCAGCGTTCCAGGAAACGTCGCAGAATGCCAGTCACCTGCGCTATCACTCGCCTGGACCAGTGAAATTCCGAATTATTCCGCCAACCGGCGGAGCCCGGTCTCGGGCAGACTGGGCCGGTGACCGATCGTTCTCCCGCCGCCGCCACCGTCACCCGCCTGGCCGACCGGGTCCACGGCTACGTCCAGCCGGACGGCTCCTGGTACATCAACAACTGCGGGTTCGTCGACGCCGGCGACCACACCGTGCTCATCGACACGTGCTCGACCGAGCGCCGCACGCGCGCGCTGCTCGAGACGGTCGAAGCCACCACCGGCAGCCCGGTGACGACACTGGTGAACACCCACCACCACGGCGACCACACCAACGGCAACTACCTGGTGACCGGCGCGGCCGTGCTCGGCCACCGCAAGACGCGGGAGCTGATGGTCGCCGAGGGCATCCAGACGTTCGAGGGCATCTTCGTCGGCAGCGACTGGGGCGAGCTCGAGTCCCGGCCGCCGGAGGTCGTGTTCGACGACCGGCTGACCGTGCACGCCGGCGACGTCACCCTCGAGCTGATCCACCCCGGCCACGCGGCGCACACCACCAACGACGTCCTGGTCTGGCTGCCGGAACAGCGCGTGCTCTACGCCGGTGACCTGGTGTTCAACGGCGGCAGCCCGTTCGCGCTGATGGGCTCGGTGGCCGGCTGGCGCAAGGGCCTCGACGTCATCCGTGAGCTGGAGCCGGACGTGATCCTCTCCGGGCACGGCGGCCCGTGCGACCTCTCCGTCGTGGACACCGTCGACCGGTACCTGGCTTTCGTCCAGCAGACGGCCGAACGCGGGAAGGCCGCCGGGTTGTCGCCGCTGGAGCTGGCCAAGGAGACGGACCTGGGCGAGTTCGCGTCGCTGAGCGAGCAGGAACGGCTGCCCGGCAACCTGCACCGGGCGTATGCCGAACTCGACGGCGCCGAGTGGGGTGCGCAGATCGACCTCGTCGCGGCCGTCACGGACATGGTCGCGATCAACCGCGGCCCGATCCGCTGCTTCTCCTGAACTGAGTGAGCTGCTCCTCCGTGCCCTCCCTTGAGGCGTCGATCGGACTAGGGTCTGAATCGAGAGAGTCTTCGGAAGGATTCGGATGAGCAAGAAGGCGAGCATCGGGGTCACCGGCCTGGCGGTCATGGGCCGCAACCTGGCCCGCAACCTGGCCCGGCACGGGCACACGGTGGCCCTGCACAACCGGTCCGAGGAGCGGACCCGCGCGCTGGTGGACCAGTTCGGCGACGAGGGCGACTTCATCCCCGCGTACTCCGCGCAGGCGTTCGTCGACGCGCTGGAGCGCCCCCGCCAGGTCGTGATCATGGTCAAGGCGGGCGGCCCGACGGACGCCGTCATCGAGGAGTTCGCGCCGCTGCTCGAAGAGGGCGACGTGATCATCGACGCCGGCAACGCGCACTTCGCCGACACGCGCCGCCGCGAGAAGGCGCTGCGCGAGCGTGGGCTGCACTTCGTCGGCAGCGGCGTCTCCGGCGGTGAGGAGGGCGCGCTGCACGGGCCGAGCATCATGCCCGGCGGCTCGAAGGAGTCGTACGAGTCGCTCGGCCCGCTGTTCGAGGACATCTCGGCGAAGGTCGACGGCGAGCCGTGCTGCACGCACATCGGCGCGGACGGCGCCGGCCACTTCGTCAAGATGGTGCACAACGGCATCGAGTACGCCGACATGCAGCTGATCGCGGAGTCGTTCGACCTGCTGCGGCACGCGGGCGGCTACTCCCCCGCCGAGATCGCCGACGTCTTCCGCACGTGGAACACCGGGCGGCTCGACTCCTACCTGATCGAGATCACCGCCGAGGTGCTGGCGCACGTCGACTCCTCGTCCGGGAAGCCGTTCGTCGACGTCGTCGCGGACGCCGCCGAGCAGAAGGGCACCGGGCGCTGGACCGTGCAGATCGGCCTCGACCTGGGTGTCCCGATCTCGGGCATCGCCGAAGCCGTCTTCGCGCGTTCGCTGTCCGGCTCGACTTCGCTGCGCGCGGCGGCTCGCGGGCTCGGCGGTCCGTCGGCGAAGCCGCTGTCGGGCTCTTCGCTGGAGCGCTTCGCGGACGACGTCGAGCAGGCGCTGTACGCGTCGAAGGTCGTCGCGTACGCGCAGGGCTTCAACCAGATCCAGGCCGGCGCGACGGAGTACGGCTGGGACATCGACCTCGGCAAGGTCGCCTCGATCTGGCGCGGTGGCTGCATCATCCGCGCGAAGTTCCTCAACGACATCACCGCGGCCTACGCCGACGAGCCGGAGCTGCCGACGCTGCTGACGTCGGGCGGCTTCCGCAAGGCGGTCGAGGACGCGCAGGACTCGTGGCGGTCGGTGATCTCGACGGCGGTGCAGCTCGGGATTCCCACGCCGGGCTTCTCGACGGCGCTGGCGTACTACGACGGCCTCCGCGCCGACCGCCTCCCGGCGGCGCTGGTCCAGGGCCAGCGTGACTTCTTCGGCGCGCACACGTACCGCCGCGTCGACCGCGACGGCTCGTTCCACACGGCCTGGGCCGAGGACGGCCGTCCGGAAGCCTCTGCCTGACGACGACGAACGGGCCCTCCGCCGGGAGGGCCCGTTCGCGTTTCCGGGAAGACCCCCTGGTCCCGCCCGGTCAGAGCACCGTCACGAGGACGATCGCGAGCACCGCGGCCAGCAGGAGCGGTCTCATCCCCGCGCGGCGAGGATCTCTTCCAGCACCGCCAGGATCTTCCGCTCGGCCTCCTCCTTCGTGATCCCGAGACCGTCGAGCACCTCGAAGCCGGCGCCTTCGCGCTGTTCCAGCAGGGCCAGCAGGATGTGCTCGGTGCCGATGTAGTTGTGCCCCAGCCGCAAGCCCTCGCGCAGGGTCAGCTCGAGGGTCTTCTTGGCCGCCCCGGAGAACGGCATCGGGTTCGGCGTGGGCACGACCGCCTCGGGCAGCCGCGCCTCGGCGGCTTCGCGGACGGCGTCGAGTTGCACGCCCTGGGCGATGATCGCCCCCGCCGCGAGGGCCGCCGGCTCGGTGAGCAGGCCCAGCACGATGTGCACGGTGTCGATGTACGGGCTGCCGTGGTCGACGGCCGCCTTCTGGGCCTCGACGACGACGTGCCGCGCCCGGTCGGTGTAGCGGCCGTAGACGCGCTCGATCGTCCCGGTGGGATCGCCGCCCGGGTCGACCTTCGGCACGAACCGCTTCTGCGCTGCCTGCTTGGTCACGCCCATGCTGGCGCCGATGTCGGTCCAGGACGCCCCGGACCGCCGGGCCTGGTCGACGAAGTGGCCGATCAGGTGGTCGGCGACCTCGCCGAGGTGCTGACCCACGTAAACGGCGTCGGTCAGCTGGGCGAGGGCGTCCTTCTCGTTGTTGCTCTTGATCGCGCTGATGAGGTCGTCGAGCTTGATCTGAGTGGGTTCGGTCATGCCGTCAACTGTAGGTTGACGCGGTCTCTGCGTCAACCGCGGGTTGACGACCTCAGGCGAACGGCAGCCCGACGTAGTTCTCGGCCAGACTGGTCGCCGCCGCCCTCGACGACGTCGTGTAGCGCAATTGCGACAGCTGCAGCTGCCGCGCGAAGCCGTCCGCGTGCGGGTCGACGTGCAGCATCGTCGTCATGAACCACGAGAAGTGCTCCGCCCGCCACACCCGCCGCAGGCACGTGTCCGAGTAGGCCGCGGCGAGCGACTCGTCGCCGCGCAGCAACGCCTCCAGCGCCCGGGACAACACCCGCACGTCCGCGATGGCCAGGTTCATGCCCTTCGCGCCCGTCGGCGGGACGATGTGCGCCGCGTCGCCGGCCAGGAACAGGCGGCCGTGGCGCAGCGGTTCCGCGACGAAGCTGCGCATCGGCGTGATGCCCTTGTCGAGGATCGGGCCTTCGCGGAGGGTGAAGTCGCCCTCGACCTCGAGGCGGGCCGTCAGCTCGGCCCAGATCCGGTCGTCGGACCAGGCCTCGAGGGACTCGGCCGGGTCGACCTGGAGGTAGAGCCGCGTGATCTCCGGCGTCCGCATGCTGTGCAGCGCGAACCCGCGTTCGTGGTGGACGTAGATCAGCTCGTGGTGCGACGGCGGCGTCTGCGCCAGGACGCCCAGCCACGCGAAGGGGTACTCGCGTTCGTAGGTCGTCAGACTGTCCGAAATGGACGGACGTGCGATGCCGTGGAAGCCGTCGCAGCCCGCTACGGCGTCGCAGGCGATGGTCTGCGCGACGCCTTCGCCGTCGCGGTAGCGGACGACCGGCCGTTCGGTGTCCACATCGGACAGTTCAACGTCCGACACCTCGAAGGAGATCGGCCACCCGCGCGCCTCGTGCGCGTCGATCAGGTCCTTGACGATCTCCTGCTGCCCGTACACGGTGATCGCGCGACCGGTCAGCTCGGTCAGCGCGATCCGGTGGTCCGCACGGTCGAACCGCAGCGACAGACCCTCGTGCGGCATTCCCTCGGCCGCCAGCCGCTCGCCGAGCCCCAGCGACGTCAGCAGCTCGACGGTCGGCTGCTCGCACACCCCGGCCCGGACGCGCTTGCGGACGTACTCCCGGTCGCGGGCTTCCAGCACCACGCAGTCGATCCCGGCTTCGTGCAGGAGGAACGACAGCAGCAGCCCGGCCGGGCCGGCGCCGATCACCGCGACCTGGGTGCGCATCACGCCGCTCGCGTCTTCAGGTGCGCCTTGAGGTCGAACGCGCTCGCTTCGAGGTCGGCGTACGCCGGGTGCGGGTCCGCGGTGAACAGGCGCCGCGCGGCGATGTGGTCGGCCGGCCGGTTCACCGACTCGACCGCGATGAGGACGTCGTCGCGGAAGGACAGCACCGAGAACTTGCCCCCGGCCTGGTCACCGGCGACGACTGTCCGGTCGGCGCCCGAGAGGATTCCGGCGATCTGCAGCTTCGCGCCGGACTGGTCGGTCCAGAACCACGGCAGGCTCGCGTACGGCTCGGGCGCGCCGGTGATCGCCGCGGCCACGCAGCGGGCCTGGTCGACGGCGTTCTGCACGGACTCCAGCCGGGTCGCGGCGCCCGCCTGCACGCACGGGAAGTTCGCGCAGTCGCCGATCGCGAAGACCTTCGGATCCGACGTCCGCAGGTGGGCGTCGACGACGACGCCGTTGTCCACGGGGAGGCCGGCTTCGGCGGCGAGCGTCGTCTCGGGCACGACGCCGACGGCGACGACGACCAGGTCGGCGGGCAGCCGGGTCCCGTCGGACAGCTCGACGTCGCGGACCCGCTCGTCGCCGTGCAGCGCGGAGACGCCCTGGCCGAGCAGGACCGTGTGCCCGGCTTCGCGGTGCAGTGCGGCGAAGTAGGCGGAGATCTCTGGCGTCGCGACGCGGTTGAGCAGCCGGTCCTGCGCCTCGACGATCGTCACCGGGCGGCCGGCGTGCGAGGCGAACTCGAGGCCGATGAACCCACCGCCGACCACGACGACGTGCTCGGCGTGCACGAGGGACTCGCGCAGCTTGTCGGCGTCGTCTCGGGTGCGCAGGGTCAGCACGCCCGGCAGGTCCGCGCCGGGGACGGGCAGCGTCCGGTTGCGCGCGCCGGTGGCGAGGATCAGGTGGTCGTAGGCCAGGTCGGTGCCGTCTTCGAGGCGTACTTCCGACGCGGACCGGTCGATCGCGGCGACCGGGCCGGCGACCAGCTCGATGTCCTTCTCGGCGAAGAAGTCCTCGCCGCGCAGGTGCAGCTGCTCGAGCCCGGCGGTCCCGGCCAGGTAGGCCTTCGACAACGGCGGCCGCTGGTACGGCACGCCCGGCTCGTCCCCGACCAGCACGACCCGGCCGGCGAAGCCGCGGTCCCGCAGCGACGCCACGGCCTGGAACCCGCTCTGCCCCGCCCCGACGACGAGAACCGTGTTCTGTGCACCCATGCCTGCCATCCGATCACAAGAGGCTCGAGCCGTCGAGTCACCGGAGGACCAGCGGGCCACCGCTTCGCGCTGTGTCGCGCGTCAGAGGTCGTCGTCCGGCAGGAGCGGGCGCATGAACGACCGCCGGTACCGGACCACGCACCCGCTTTCCTCACGGATCTTGTCGGCCTCGATGAAGTCCGGGTCGACGCCGAACAGCGTCCGATAGCGCTCGTACGCGGCGAAGCTCTCGAAGCTGAACAGCGCCCGGGCTTCGTCGCTCGCGCCCTCCGACGGCAGGAAGTAGCCGTGGTGGATGCCGCCTTCCCGCTGCACCAACCGCATCCACGCGGCGGCGAAGCGTTCGAAGTCGGTGAGCTTGGCCGGGTCGATGACGTAGTCGACGACGCACGTGATCATCAGTGGCCGCCCCAGACGCGGTCGGCCGTCGCCACGATCAGCTCCAGCTTCCGCAGCTGGTCGTCCGGCGTGAGGTCGTTGCCTTCCTCGGTCGAGGAGAACCCGCACTGCGGCGAAAGGCAGAGCTGGTCGAGGTCGACGTACCGCGACGCCTCGTCGATCCGCCGCACCAGGACGTCGGGGTCCTCCAGCTCCGGCCGCTTCGTCGTCACCAGGCCGAGGACGACCTTCTTGTCCTTCGGCACGAACCGCAGCGGCTCGAAGCCGCCGGAGCGTTCGTCGTCGAACTCGAGGAAGAAGCCGTCGACGGCCAGCTCACCGAACAGCGCTTCGGCGACGAATTCGTAGCTCCCCGAAGCGACCCACGACGACCGGAAGTTGCCGCGGCACAGGTGGGTCGTCACCGCCAGGCCCTCGGGACGGCCCGCCAGCGCCGCGTTCAGCGTTGCGATGTTGCGCAGGTGCTGGGTGTCCGGGTCGCCGCCCATCCGTGCGACGAGCTCCCGCTGCGCCGGGTCGTTGAGGTAGGCGAGGCTGGTGTCGTCGAGCTGCAGGTACCGGCAGCCGAGGCCGGCCATCGCCGCGACCTGCGCTTGGTACGCCTCGCTCAGGTCGGCGTAGAACTCCTCGAGGTCCGGGTAGACGCTCTCGCTGACCGCCGCCCGGCCGCCGCGGTAGTAGACCATGCTCGGCGACGGGATGGTCAGCTTCGGCGTCACGCCGGGGTCCACATGGGACTGCAGGAACCGGAAGTGGTCGGCGAAGATCGGCTCGTCGAGCCGCACCTTGCCGTCGACCTGCAGGCCCGGCGGGCTGAACTCGAGGTCGCCCGCCAGGTTGTGGAACTTGACGTGCAGCCGCTCGTCGCTCTTGGAGACGCCGCCGAGCGCGTAGATGAAGTCCATGTGCCACGACGCGCGCCGGAACTCGCCGTCGGTGGCCGAGCTCAGCCCGGCCACCTTCTGCATCTTGATGACGTCGCGGATCGCGTCGTCCTCGACCGCGCGGAGCTGCTCCACGCCGATCTCGCCGCTTTCGCGCCGCCGTCGCGCGTCGCGCAGCACCGGGGGCCGCAGGAGGCTCCCGACGTGATCGGCGCGAAACGGCGGGCCCACCTGGGAAATACCGCCCGAAGTCATGCACCGATGGTCACACATTCCCGGCCGTCGCGCCGCCCCCGGAAACAAGATCATGACGTGCGGGACTTGCTACCGTCACGCCCGATGCGTTGGCTGGGTGCGGCGGAAGGGGCTTGACCATGACGGAACCCGCGGTGCACCCGGTCGACCAGGGCCTGCCCGCCGGGCGGCTCGCGCTGCTCGGCCTGCAGCACATGTCGATCATGTACGCCGGCTCGGTCGCGGTGCCGCTGATCGTCGGCAGCGCGCTCAAGCTCGACCCGGCGTCGATCGGGCTGCTGGTCAACGCCGACCTGCTCGTGGCGGGCATCGCCACGCTGATCCAGGCGGTCGGCATCGGCCGGATCCTCGGCATCCGGCTGCCCGTGGTCGCGGGCGCGACGTTCACCGTCGTCAACCCGATGATCCTCATCGCGTCGCAGTACGGCCTGCCCGCGGTCTACGGCGCGATGCTGGTCTCCGGCGTGTTCGGGCTGCTCATCGCGAGGCCGTTCGCGAAGCTGATCCGGTTCTTCCCGCCGCTGGTCACCGGGACGCTGCTGCTCGTCATCGGCGTCTCGCTGCTCGGCCCGGGCGCGCAGCTGATCGCCGGCCACGACCCCACGGCCGCGGACTACGCGGCGCCGTCGCACATCGGGCTGGCGTTCGCCGTGCTCGCGCTGCTCATCCTGTTCACCCGCGTGCTGCGCGGGTTCGCCAACCAGGTCGGGCCGCTGCTCGCGCTCGCGATCGGCCTGGTGATCGCGATCCCGATGGGCCTCGTGCACTGGGACAGCCTCGGCGCGGCGAGCTGGTTCGGGCTCGCGTCGCCGTTCCACTTCGGCGCGCCGACCTTCCCGGTCGCCGCGATCCTCTCGATGTGCGTGGTCATGCTCGTGACGTTCACCGAGTCGACCGCGGACATGATCGCCGTCGGCGAGATCACCGGGCGTCCGCCGACCGACGCCGACCTCGCGCGCGGCCTGGCCACCGACGGCGTCTCGGCGGTCCTCGGCGGCGTGCTGAACTCCTTCCCCGACACGGCGTTCGCGCAGAACGTCGGCCTGGTGCGGATGACCGGCGTGCGCAGCCGCTGGGTGGTCGCGGTGACCGGCGGGATCCTGGTGCTGATGGGCCTGGTGCCGAAGATCGGCGCGTTCATCGCGGCCATCCCGGAACCGGTGATCGGCGGCGTCGCGGTGGTGATGTTCGCGATGGTCGCCGCGGTCGGCGCGCAGAACCTGCGCACGGTGGAGTTTTCCGGCAACCACAACACCTTCGTCGTCGCGGTCGCCCTCGGCGTCGGCCTGCTGCCGGCATTCGCGCCGGACTTCTTCAAGCACTTCCCGGCCTGGCTGCAGACGATCTGCGGCAGCTCGATCACGGTGGCGGCGGTCCTGGCGTTCGCACTGAACCTGCTGTTCAACCACCTCGGCCGGCGTTCGGAGCCGGATCTGCTGGAAGCGCCGTGAGCGAGCGCCCGGACTTCAGCGACGTCGCGGAGAAGCTCGCCTGATCACCAGCAGATGACGAGCACGCAGACCGTCGTCCTGGTCGGCGTCGGCGTCGGCGTGGGTGTCGGGGTGCGACCGTGGGTCGGCTGGGTCGGCGTGGTCGGGGTGACCGAGCCGCCCGGGTCGCCACTGGTCGGCGTGGTGGTCGGCGTCGCCGTATCGGTGCGGCTCTCGGAGACCGGCGGCCGACCCGGCACCTCCGTGACGGTCTCGCGGGGCACGCCGACGCCGGGGACGACGTCGCCGCCGCCGGTGCCGCCGTCCGGCGGCGAGTCCGTGGCCTGGTCGGCGCCGCCCAGCCCGGTGGTGCGCTGGGGGAACGGGATGAGCTGGATCTGGTCGACCGGGGACGCGTCCTGGGTGCCCTTGCCGCCGAGGCCGACCAGCACCGCCGCGGCTCCGCAGCCGATGACGACGGCCAGCATCACGGCGAGCACGCGCCAGCGCGACTGGCCCGGACCCGAACGTTCGCCCCAGCCCTCGCGCACGAGCAGCTCGGCGACCGATACCTCGTCGTTCACCCCGACAGACCTTCCCGAGAGGGCCTTTCGGCCGACATCGTGATCGTATTCTTACCGCACAAAGCACCCGAACGGGTGAGGTATCGGCAAAAATTCGTCACGTAACGTTCGATCTGACCGTCGGTGACATTCCACAGCGGATTCACAGCTGCGGTTCGGGAGACTCCCAGCATGACCGTCGAAGCTCGAACCATGCTGCTGAAAGCCGATCGGCCGGTCCCCCGGATCGCCGTTTCGCGTCGCAGCCTGTCGACGTTCGCCAAGGCGGTCCCGAACCCGAAGACGACTCCGTTCACCTTCGGCTACCTCGTCCTCCTGCTCGGCACGACGCTGCTGCTCAAGTTCGCCGACGCGGAGCTGACCGCGCGGCTGCTCCAGCTGTCCAGCACCGACGCCCACAACCTGTGGCGGCGGCCGCTGACCTCGCTGCTGACCAGCGCGCTCTGGCTCTCCGACGAAGGCTGGCTGGCCTACGTCGTGATCTTCGCGATCGCCGTCGCGCCGCTGGAACGCCGCTTCGGCGCCCGCCGCGCGGCGACCGTGTTCTTCTCCGGCCACGTGCTGGCCACGCTCGTCACCGAACTGCCGGTGATGTCCCTGATCAGCGCCCACGTCCTGCCGAACTCGGCCGGGCACTGGCTCGACATCGGCGTCAGCTACGGCTTCTTCACCACCGCCGGCGCGCTCGTCTTCCTGCTCGGCGGCCGCGCGCGGCTCGTCGCGCTGGCCGTGATGGAGGCGTTCATCACGGTGATCTGGCTCAGCGACGACCCGATGAGCCTCGACTCGGTCGTCACGCTGCTCGGCCACGCGTTCGCCGCGCACTTCGGGCTGCTGTTCTGGGGACCGTGGCTGCGCGGCCCATCCGCAGGCCGGGCCCCGATTCCTGCGGGTAGGCAGGCGCCCGGGTCGGTGGTGTAATCGACGGGCCACAGCCGCGAAGCATGGGGGACGGACGCTCATGGAGGCTGACTCCCTCGCCGAGCTGGTCGAGCTGAGTCCGGACGCGATCTGCGTCCACGAGAACGGCGTCCTGACCTATGCCAACCGCGCGGCCCTGGAGACGTTCGCCGCGCGGTCCGCGGCCGAGGTCGTCGGCCGCCGGTTCACCGACTTCGTCGCCGAGGACTCGCGCGCCGCGGTCGTCGGGAAGCTCGCGCTGCTGACCGAACCGGGGCAGGCGAGCGAGCCCGTCGAAGCGCTGATGTCCCGGCTGGACGGGAGCAAGTTCGCCGTCGAGACGGTGTCGGTGCGCCTCGCCGGCCGGCTCGCCTACCAGGTCGTCATGCGGGACATCACGGCGAAGAAGGCGGCCGCCGACGCCCTGCGGTACCAGGCCGCGCTGGTGTCGCACGTCAGCGACGCCTTGATCGCGACCACCGGCGAAGGCGTCGTGACCAGCTGGAACCCCGCCGCCGAAGCGGTGTACGGCTGGACCGCGGCCGAAGCCGTCGGACGGCGGGCGAGCGAGCTGGTCGGCGCGCCGCTCGACCTGCGCGGCGGCGGCGTCACCGAAGCGGTGCACCGGCGGCGGGACGGCGCTCCCCTGGCGATCCGCGTTTCGGCAGCTGAGATGAACGACGGGTACGTGCTCGTCTGCGCGGACGAAACCGCGCGGCGGCGGGCCGAGCAGAACTACCGCACGGTCGTCGCGTCGCTCGACGAAGGGGTGCTGGTGACGGGCCCGGGCGGGCTCATCGAGGCGGCGAACCCGGCGGCCTGCCGCATCCTGGGCGTCGCCGAAGCCGAGCTGATCGGCGTGCCGTGCCACACGTTGGTGCTGTTCACCGAGTCCGGGCACTGGATCCCGCCCGACGAGACGCCGTCGGTGCAGACGCGCCGGACCGGCGTCTCCCACAACGGCCTGGTCGTGCGCCTGCGCCGGCCCGACGGCCGCGACGTCTGGGTGTCGCTGACCTCGCGGCTGCTCAACCCGGACGACCCGGCGGCGCTGGCCGTCGTCACGTCGTTCACCGACATCACCGAGAGCCGTGCGATCAGCGCGCAGCTCGCGCACGACGCGACCCACGACCCGCTGACCCGGCTCGCCAACCGGACCCTGGTGCTCGACCGGCTCGACGCCCGCGAACGCGGTGCGGTCACCGTGCTGTTCCTCGACCTGGACAAGTTCAAGGTCATCAACGACTCGCTCGGGCACTCCGTCGGCGACCAGGTGCTGCGGATCGTCGGCGAGCGCCTGCGCCGCTGCTCCGGCCGCGACGACCTGGTCGGGCGGCTCGGCGGCGACGAGTTCGTCGTCGTCACCGGCGAGGTCACCGAACCCGGCGAGGTCCGCGCGCTGGCCGAGCACCTGCGGGCCGCGCTGGCCGAGCCGATCGGCGTGCTCGGCCGTCAGCTGCACCTCGACGCCAGCATCGGCGTCGTGCTCGTCGGCAACGCCGACCGCCGCAGCGCCGAAGACCTGCTGCGCGACGCGGACGTCGCGATGTACCAGGCCAAGACCCTCGGGCGCGGCCGTCACCACTTCTTCGACGTCGGCCTGCGCGAGCGGATGCAGCACCGGCTGCGGATGGAGCAGGACCTGCGCGACGCGGTGCACGACGGCCAGCTCTGGCCGGCCTACCAGCCGGTCGTCGACCTGCGGACCGGCGAAATGGTCGCGGTCGAGGCGCTGCTGCGCTGGACGCACCCCCGCCACGGCGCGATCTCCCCCGCGGAGTTCATCCCGCTGGCCGAGGAGAGCGACCTGATCAACGTGATCGGCAAGGAGATGCTCCGCGCGTCCACCCGCGAGCTGGCCGCGCGACGCCGTGACCACGGCCTGGACCTGACGCTGAAGGTCAACCTCTCCACCCGCCAGCTCGACGACCCGCACCTGGTGCCCGCGGTACAGGACGCGCTGGCCAACACCGGGCTGCCGGCCGGCGCACTGTGCCTGGAGGTCACCGAAAGCGCGTTGATGCGCGACCAGGAAGCGGCCGCGGAAGTGCTGGCCTCGCTGCGTTCTCTGGGCGTGCTGCTGGCGATCGACGACTTCGGCACGGGGTATTCGTCGCTCGCCCAGCTGCGCCGGCTGACGCTGGACACACTCAAGATCGACCGTTCGTTCATCACCGGCATCGCCGAGTCCCGCGACGCCGCGGCGATCGTCACGAGCATCATCGCGATGGCCCACGCCGTCGACCTGACGGTGATCGCCGAGGGCGTCGAGTCCGCGGAGCAGGTGGACCTGCTCCGGTCGCTGGGGTGCGACCAGGCGCAGGGTTACCACCTCGGCCGTCCGGTGCCGGCGGCCGAGTTGTTCGGTCAGTAGACGGCTTTGAGGCGGTCCAGCTCGTCCGGGGTCAGCTCGATGCCGAAGTCCTTGAGGGTCGCGTCGAGTTCTTCGGGCGCGACGGTGCTGGTTTCGCTGGTGCCGTCGGGCTTTTCGACGGTCAGCTCGCGGCCGAGCAGCTTGCGGCTGACGCCCGGTTCGAGCGTCATGATCACCAGCCGCCCGGTGAACGGCGACTTCGGGTGCGTCGAGGTGTAGTGGTGGTAGACCTCGTAGTCGATGGGGTGCATGCCGTCGAGCCGGAAGTCGAGCAGGTCTTCGTCGCCCTTCTCGAGCGTCCACCAGCCGTCGTGCTCGGTCAGCCGGTGCGGCCAGCCGGCCTGGTCGGTCTCCTGGCCGTCGACCAGCGGCATCGGCGCCAGGATCCCGGCGCCGAACCCGACGTCGGCGTGGAACATCCGGCCGTCGACCTCGACGACGAGCGTCATGTGCGTGAAGGGCCCCGGCCGCCGCGGCTGGACGCGCGCGGCGAGCCGGTGGACGGTGTAGCCGAGCCGTTCGAGGACGGCGGCGAAGAGGCCACTCTGCTCGTAGCAGTAGCCGCCCCGCCGCCGTCCGACGAGCTTCGCGCTCACGACGTCGAGCGAAATCCCCTGGTGCTGCTGGAGAACGACGTCGACGTTCTCGAACGGGATGGCCTGGACGTGCGCGCGCACGAGGTCCTTGAGCGCCTCTTCGGACGGCGGGCGTCGTGGCTGCCCGATCCTGGTCAGGTAGGCGTCCAGGTCGACGGCGTCGGTGCCCCACTCGCTGGTCATGGGTTCAAGCGTGCACCCTCGACCTCGCTGGAGGTCAACCTTCGTGGACGATCTTCCGCACCTCGACGGCGGTGTACTGCGCGTCGGGAATCATCGCGGCGAGCTCGACGGCACGCTCCTCGGTCTCGACGTCGACGACGTAGTAGCCGCAGAAGAAGGCTTCGGACTCGATGAAGGCGCCGTCCTGGACCTGCTTCGCGCCACCCTTGACGCGGACGGTCTTCGTGTCGGACGGCTCGGCGAGCGCCTTGGTCTCGACCATTTCGCCGGACTCGGTGACGAGCTTGATGAACGTGCCGTGGCCTTCGAAGACGCCGTTCTTCTGGTCGTCGGTGAGGGTCGCCCAGAGGGTCGGGTTCATGTGGAGGGTAAGGAGGTAGCGCACGTCGGCTCCCCGCGCTGGGTGGCGGCCCCGGGTGGGCTGCCGTTCGCCGGGTGGTCGGCGCCGCCGTTCCGGACCGGACACACGAGATCCCGGTTCACTCGTTCGGCCTAGTGTCGACTGAGGACGAGGTACCGCTCGTCGTCGATTGCCTTGCCCCACAAGGCGGGATCGTCAAGCACGCGGACTCGCGCTTCTCCCCGGCGCGCTTCGACGAGCGTCCGGCAGTCGGCCGCGGTGAGCCCGGCGCCGGTGAACCAGCGACCCTCGACGAGGATGAGCCGTCCTCGAGGATTGAGGAGCTTGATCCAGTTGTCGAGTGCTTCGCCCGGGTCGGGCATGGCCCAGAGAACGTGCCGCACCAGGACGACGTCGTAGGTCTCCGTGGTGGGCGGATCGGCGGCGTCGCCTTGCCGGAAGTCGATGTCCAGGTGCGCGGCTTTCTCCCTCGCCACGTCGAGCATGCGGTGCGAGAGGTCGATCCCACAGACGTCATGGCCGGCTTCGGCGAGCAGAACGGAAAGGCTGCCGGTCCCACACCCGAGGTCGATGACCTTCGCCGGGGCTTCGGGAAGGAGCGGGAGGAGGAGTTCCGCCCAGGCGGCGCGGACCGCGGGGTCCTTGAGGCCGTGATCGGGTTCGTCGTCGAAGGTCGCGGCTTCCGCGTCCCAGGGGTTCGGCGTCACGAGGGAGATCTTGCCGCACCGACCGGCGGCAGGCAGTCAAAATCCGCACACGAAAAAACCGCCCCGAGCTCTCGGGGCGGTTCTCGTTGCGGTGGCCAGGGCCGGGGTCGAACCGGCGACCTTCCGCTTTTCAGGCGGACGCTCGTACCAACTGAGCTACCTGGCCGGGAACGCCGGCAAGGAGCCGAACGATCTTGCGACCCTGACGGGACTCGAACCCGCGACCTTCGCCGTGACAGGGCGACGCGCTAACCAACTGCGCCACAGGGCCTTGCGTTACTACAGTCTTGCTTCTCCTACGATACTGCGTACTCCCAACGGGATTCGAACCCGCGTTGCCGCCTTGAAAGGGCGGAGTCCTAGGCCGCTGGACGATGGGAGCCCGGTCGGTTTCGGGTGACCGACCGACCGCGCTCTCAGGTCCCCCCGGGAGCGATTACCAGCATAGGGCACGCCACCACCGCTTTGCACGGGGGTTCCCTTAAGCCTTCGGCGAAGCCACGACCTGCGCAAACAGCTCAGCCAGGCGACGCTCGAGCTCGTCCTGCTCCGGCGGAGTCAGTGCCGACGCCAAAACCTCGTCGACGCGGTCGTCCGTCAAGGACTCCGCGCGCTGCCAGCGGTCGCGCAGATCCGGCTTGCGCGAAGCCGCCGCCAGCAGCTCGTCGGCCGCTTCCGGGGGCCACGCCGTGCGCAGGAGCCGGTCGCGGCCACCCTCCGGGTCCGCGATCACCGCCTCCGGCACCGTCAGGCCCAGTGCCCGCAGTGCCGCGAAGTGCAGGCCGCCGCGCAGCTCGCGGAACACCATCAGCGCAAACCCGAGCCGTTCGACGTCGCCGGACGGCCGGGACGCGTTCTTCCAGCCCGCGAACAACGCCAGCCCGCTCGCGTCCGCGGCGTCGACGACGCGGAACAGCAGCTCCGCCAGACGGCCGGGCTCCGGTACGGCCGAAAGGCTGACGCGGGACCACCGAGCCGATGACTCCGCGTAGGCACGGACGGACGCGGGTGCGTCCAGCGCCGCCGTCGCGGGCGGCAGGACGAACTCGAACAACCAGTGCGGGAAGATCCCGAACAGCTCCGCGGCCACCTTCGGCGGGACGTCGCCGAGCACCGCCGACCGGCCGCGCAGATACAGCGAACGCGGCGGCAGCCCGACCTCGGCTTCGACCTCCGCCAGCTCCGGCGACGTCATGAACCGACCGCCCAGCACCTGGACCACCGGCCGGATCCGGTTGGCCGATCCCGCTGCGCCCTCGATCGTCGTCATGTCCGCCCCTTTCGACCCGGCAACCGTAACACTGTTACAAAACTTGCGTCAAGGAACCGTGACAACCTCGGGAATCACTTGCCGGAAACGGCGACAACCAGCACGAACCTCACCGGAACAGGCCCGGCGGCACCCGCACCGCACACCGGACCCACCGGCCAACACCCACTCAGCGCTGAACCGGCGCCTGCCCGTCCTCGTCCAGGTTCAAGCCCAGCATCTCCAGCAACTGCACGCAGTCCTCGACCCCCAGCGCACCGTTCGCCACCGCCAGCCGCGCCCGCCGCACCTGATCGTCCGACACCCGCTGTGCGTCCGCGGCCCCGCTCCGCTGCGCCGGCAACCCCCCGGCGAACGGAGCACTCCCCCCATCGGCACCTTCGTACCGAAGGAGGAACTGCCGCACTTCAACAGACCCGCTCATAGCCCCTCCATACGGCTCACAACAGCTTGGCCGCGAGGCTAACCAGCACCGGCCGCCACACACAGCCCCCCGGAGAGTGAACCTGAGGCCACGCTCCGCTCAACGCAGCGCAATCAGCACAGAGGGAGAAGGGGACCACCCGAACGACGGTCACCTGGGACGGAAGTGACACCAACCAGGGAAATTTCCCGCTCTCCACTCGCCCAGGAGAGGAACTCGTGCAACAATCGAAGTGCTGACACACCCCCGGTCAGCGCCTGTGGAGATCCCCTCCGACCCCCGCGTTCCTCCCCCTGGCGCGGGGGTCCTCCATTTCCTGGGGGCGCTTCGCTTGCCCCCAGTTCATTCCGCTTGTATTGCCCGGGGGCCGAGCCCCCGGACCCCCCACGGTGCCTCTCGTGCGGCTTCCAGCGTGGCTGCCTGCGGGGGTTCCCCAGTTCGTTTCGGTGTGTTGCCCCCCGACTCCTCCACGGTGCCTCTGGTGCGGCTTCCAGTGTGGCCGCCTGCGGGGGTTCCCCAGTTCGTTTCGGTGTGTTGCTCCCGACTCCCCCACGGTGCCTTTGGTGCGGCTTCTAGCGTGGCTGGCTTCGGGCGCTCTTGGCTTGTGATCGACTCGGTGGGTTAGGGGGGTGTTGCTCTGCGTTTGGTTGGGTTGGGCTGTTCGGGGTGCCGTTGGGCTGATCGGGGCGACCGCTTGGCGTGTTGTGGCTCACAGTGGTTTGCGGGGTGAGACCTAACCGTTATCGTGGCCCTCGTGCCTCTTCCCTCCCTTGGCCGCTTGAGCAGCCGGACGAACCTCAAAGCCGCGTCCCCCGGACGCCATCGTGGTGCCGCTAAGCCTGCGGATGATGGTGTCGTCGAGGACAAGGAACTCACCTCCTACCTCGCCGCGCTGGCGCCCGATGCCGACAACGAGAGCACCGGGTCCGGCAAGCGGTTCGGGGAAGCCCAGGTCATCCAGCTGCGGATGAGCCTGATCGCCAACCAGCAGCTGAAGGACATCGCCGCCGATCGGGACATCTCGCCCCAGGCGCTTGCTCAGGAGTGGATCCTCGAGCGGCTCAACTGGGAAGGTCAGGCCTCGTCGCTGCAGGACCAGCGGCAGCAGGCCGGGGACCTCGGCGACCTGACCGACCTCACCGACGAGTTCCACTTTCCCGCCGACGCCTTCGATGCGCCGGCCGTCGGGCGACGCTGATCCGCGCGTCCTCTTGTCCTCACGAGAAAGGGCCCCCGGCGGATGAACGCCGGGGGCCCTTCGCTCAGGCCTTGAGTTGCGCAGAGGGCCTGTCTCAGATCGCGCGGACCTTCTGGGCCTGCGGGCCCTTCTGACCCTGGCCGACTTCGAACTCCACTCGCTGGTTCTCCTCGAGGGTGCGGAAGCCGCGGCCCTCGATCTCCGAGTAGTGCACGAACACGTCGCCTTCGCCGCCGTCCTGCGCGATGAAGCCGAAGCCCTTCTCCGCGTTGAACCACTTCACAGTGCCTTGCGCCACCGCTGTACTCCTCGTTACACAGATCCGCTTCGAATGCCACCGAAGCGGCACCCCGACCGTCCCGGGCGGTTCCAACGAGACGAGTCAAGAGCGGTTCGGCTCCATGGCTCGCGTCAGAAGTTCCGCGAGTGTGAAGCCACGAACACGCAAAACGACGGCCTGAGAGCAGACTACCGGGATCTGGCCAAAGTTGAACCCCGTGATCGAGCCCAAAAATGCCGGTCCGGGCCAAGGTCACCGGAACGTCGTAGGGCTCCCGCCGGGTTCTGTCGGACCCACCGGTTAGTCTGGCGCAGCACAGCGACGCCGTGATCACCGGATACGGCTCGGAGTCGCCCGTGCCCCCTCAGTGAGCCGGCGACAGCAAGCAGATGTGACCTTCGTCACGCCGATCTTGCTCAACGCCGCAGGTCCACGGGACGTCTCGATGAGGGGAAGCACCACAGGGGCAAAGGGGAATGTGTTGACGGTGAGGACTTCCACGCGGCGCCGGGGCGCGGCTGTGGCACTGGGCTTGGTCGCCGTGCTCACGCTGGGGGCGTGCAGCAGCGAACCGACGGCGACGGCGAGCGGAACTTCGGGCGGGGGCCCGACTTCCGCGCCCGCGCCCACCGCGCAGCCCGCGAAGCTGACGGTGACGCCGGCCGGCGGCGCGCAGGACGTGCCGCCCGGCGAACCGGTCGGGGTCAAGGTCGACAGCGGCACGATCGTCTCGGTCACGCTGACCAACCCGGACGGCAAGCAGGTCCAGGGCCAGACGTCGGCGGACAAGAAGAGCTGGAGCACCACCGAGCAGCTCGGCTACGGCAAGACCTACACCTGGTCCGGCCAGGCGCAGGGCGCCGACGGCAAGAACGTCGCCATCGGCGGCGCGTTCACCACGGTGAAGCCGAAGCGCCAGATGTCGGCCAGCCTCAACGTCGGCGACGGGCAGACGTACGGCATCGCGATGCCGATCGCGCTGTCCTTCCCGAGCCGCGTCACCGACAAGGCGTCCGTCGAGAAGGCGCTGTCGGTCGAGACCACGCCGAAGACCGAAGGCTCGTGGGGCTGGACCGACGGCGACACTTCGGTGCACTGGCGGCCCAAGGAGTACTACAAGCCGGGCACCACGGTGAAGGTCAACGCCAAGATCTACGGCGTCAAGGTCGGCGAAGGCGTGTACGGCAAGCAGGACGTCTCGGCCAGCTTCACCATCGGCCGCTCCCAGATCGTCAAGGGCAACACCCAGCAGCACACGATGCAGGTGATCCGCGACGGCCAGCAGATCGCCGACTACCCGGTGAGCTACGGCCTCGACTCCGACCCGGGCCGCGTCACCCACAGCGGCGTGCACGTCGTGATGGGCAAGCAGGCCACGTACGCGATGAGCAACCCGAAGTACCACTACGAGAACGTCATCGTGCCGTGGGCGGTCCGGATCTCCAACAACGGCGAGTTCATCCACGGCCTTGCGGCCTCGGTCTGGGCGCAGGGCAAGAAGAACATCTCGCACGGCTGCCTCAACCTGTCGCCGGCGCGGGCCGAGGAGTACTACGACGGCGTGCTCACCGGGGACCCGGTCGAGATCACCGGCAGCACGCAGACGCTGAGCGCCAAGGACGGCGACTACAGCGACTGGACGTACGACTGGGCGAGCTGGCAGAAGCTGTCGGCGCTCGCCGGCTGAGACCACCCATGAAGACCGGGCGGCCGGGAAGTCCACGCGGGCTTCCCGGCCGTTCGTCGTTCCGGCGGCAACTCCCGGGCCGCTCCGAACGTCCTGAAGATCGGCCGGAATCCGATGCAACCCCGGTGATCGCCCGCCGCATGACTAACGGCAGAGGCGCGCCGATCCCGGGCGCGCCCGCGAGAAGAGGAGCTGTCTTGCGCATCCGCATCGCCCTGTCCCTCGGCGCGCTCGTGCTCGCCGGTGGTGCCCTGACCGGTGGCATCGCCCTGGCCGACCAGGCGCCGTCCGCCCCGACCACCGCCCGGCCCACCGCGCCCGTCCCGGCCACGTCCCTGACGCCGGCCCCCACCCGCGCCCCGATCGCCGTCCCCGCGCCGCGGGCGACGACGAAGGCGCCGCAGCGCGTCCCGCGGGCCGTGCCCGCCGGCCCGACCGGTGACCTGCACCTGCCGGCCATCGGGGTACTGTGACACTGGTTACCAATCCGGCCACAGCCACGGCCGAATCGGCCGGTAGCACCAGTTACTTGCCGTCCGCGGGCCGGCCTACTTTTGGCCGGATCGGTAACGGGTAGCCCGGTGATCTCCCGCTCCCGTCCGTCGACCGGGCCGGGCTCGCCGTGGGACGGCGAGTTCGCCCGGTACTTCGGCGAGCGCGCGCACAGCCTGCGGTCCACGGCCTTCCTGCTCTGCGGCGACTGGCACCAGGCCGAGGACCTCACGCAGGCCGCGCTGCTCAAGCTCTACCTCGCCTGGCCGAGGCTGTCGCGCCACGACGCCTTGGACGCCTACGCCCGCAAGGTCGTGCTGCGCACGTTCCTCGCCGAGCACCGGCGCAGCAGGTGGAAACGGGAGCGGCTCACCGACACGCCGCCGGAGCTTCCGGCGGAAGCCACCGGGAGCGACCAGGACATGCTGGTCCGGCAGGCGCTGGCCGTCCTGGCACCCAAGCAGCGCGCCGTGCTGGTGCTGCGGTACTTCGAGGACCTGAGCGTCGAAGAGACGGCGCAGGCGCTCGGCTGCAGCACCGGCACGGTGAAGAGCCAGGCCTCCCGGGGCCTGGCGACGCTGCGCAACCGGCTCGGCCCGCACTACGGTGCGCTGACCTTCAGCGCGACCACGGAGGGGAGGTGACGAACATGGATCCCGAAGACGACGTCCGCGCGTTCCTGACCGGCGCGGCCGGCGGCTCGCAGCCGCCGATGCGCCTCGACGCGACCGACGTGATCGAGCGAGGCGGCCGGGTCCGGCGACGACGCAAGCGCTGGGCGGTCGCCGGCACGTCGACCGCGACGGCGGTGGTCCTCGCGGTGGCCGGTTTCCTGGCCGGGCACCGCGTCGGCCCGCCCGAGCCCGTCCAGCCCGCCGGCCCGGGACTGTCCACGATCGGCACCACCTCCCCCGCGCAGCCCACCGAGCAGGTCCCGGCGACCTCCGTCGCGCCGCCGGTGGCCGAGCCCGACCGCACGGCACCGCGTTCGCTGCGGTCGACCCTGCTGCCGCCGTCCGCGATCCACCCGACGAGCAGGCCGACGCCGAGCACCGCGCGTCCGTCCTCTCCGGCGGTCGGGCCCACATCGACTCCGCTGGCGACCGTCACGTCTCGCTGACCCCGTTTCCGCAGGTCAGCGACGTGGCGTAGATCACCGTTCGGCAGTGGGTTTCTGACGAAATACCGGCCCGCATCGTGGCGATATGCCTTGTGGTGGTCCGATCGGACACCGGACAACCGCTCAGCCGGACGCTCCGCCGCCGGCCCGAGAACCCGAGGAGGAAGCACATGGTGCTCGCCGCACTGATCGTCGAAACCGGAATCGCTGTCGTGGTCGCGGGTGCGCTCGCCGCTTGGTCCCGCAAGCGCTTCGCTCCTCGCAGCGACGCCGCCTGACCCCAGCGCACGGGTGCCCCGCCCGGTGATCCGGACGGGGCACCCGCATTTCGGGACCGCTCAACGCCGAGCGGACGCCAAGGGCTTGTCCTCGGTGTCGATCTGCTCGATCGGCACCTGCGACGTCTCCGGGATCTTGATGATCGGGATGATCGCGATCAGGGCCGCCGCCATCAGGTAGTACGCCGGCCAGTCCTCGTTGCCGGTGCTCTTGATCAGCGCCGTCACGATCACACCGCAGGTACCGCCGAACAGCGACGTCGAGATGTTGTAGCCGATCGCGAACGAGCCGTACCGGACGCGGGTCGGGAACATCGCCGGGAACGTCGAGCCGATCACCGCGAGCATGAGCACCAGCAGCAGCGCGACGATCAGGAACCCGACGAAGAGCCACACGATGCTGCCGGACTGCATCAGCTTGAGCGACGGCCAGCTCAGCACCAGGAACCCGAAGGCCGCGGTGAGCAGCAGCGGTTTCCGGCCGATCCGGTCGGACAGCGCGCCGAGCGGGATGATGATCGCCATCTGGATGACCTCGACGCCGATGATGATCAACGTCGACGTGTTGTCGTTGATCTTCAGCGTGTCCGTGAAGTACGTCGGCATCGTGGTCAGCAGCAAGTAGTCCGCGATGTTCAGCAGCAGCACGATGCCGATCAGGTTGAGGATCATCCGCCAGTTGCGGGTGAAGATCTCCTTGAGCGGCGCCTTCCGCGGCTTCTCGCCCGAGGCCTCCAGCCGGCGGAACTCCGGGGTGTCTTCGAGCTTGTTCCGCAGGTACAGCCCGACCAGGCCGAGCGGCAGTGCGACGAAGAACGGGATCCGCCAGCCCCAGGCGTCGACCTGGTCGGCCGACAGCGAGAGCGTCACGGCGAGCACGACGAGGTTGCCGAGCACGTACCCGGCGAGCGTCCCCAGCTCGAGGAAGCTGCCGAAGAAGCCACGGCGTTTCGTCGGCGAGTACTCGGCGATGAACGTCGCCGCGCCGCCGTACTCACCACCGGTGGAGAAGCCCTGGATGATCCGCAGCAGCAGGATCGCGATCGGCGCCGCGATGCCCATGCTGTAGCCGCCTGAGTACGTCGGCAGGACGCCGACCAGGAACGTGCAGCCCGACATCAGCAGGATCGTGATGGCCAGGACCTTCTGGCGGCCGATCTTGTCCCCGAGCGGGCCGAAGAACGCCCCGCCGAACGGCCGCACGATGAACCCGACCGCGAGCAGCGCCAGCGACTTCAGCACGGCGTTGCCCTCACCGGGGAAGAACTCCGAGCCGATGCTGACGGCGATCGCACCCGAGGTGAACACGCCGTAGTCGTACCACTCCGTGGCGTTCCCCATCGCGGACGCCCACACGGCGCGTTTGACGGTTCTCTCGTCCACTGACGGTTTGCCCGTCGTTGCTGCTGGTTCGCTCATGCCGGCGACGACCTCCTCCGTGCAGTGCCCACTGGGCCGTTCGAGCTCATCAGCCCAGTCTTGCCCGGGAGGCCGGGGACGGCAGCCTGAGCCACGGATCTTCTACGGTGGGGAACTTTCCGGCTACCGAGAGGTAGGCGTTGCCCGCTTACGCCGCGGGTCGCGCGCGGCGGGCGGCTACCGGCGAGTTAACGTCAGCGCATGAGTCGTGTTTCTCAACCCTGGCCGCCGGTGCCGGTGGAGCCGGCGGTCCCGCACCCGAAGGCGCCGGCGGCGGGCACCGAGCTCGGCGTGCACTTCGCCGAGTGCTTCGGGTGCGGCGACGAGGCCGACGCCGGGCTCCACCTGCGCTCGACCGTCGGCGAGGGCCAGGTGATCCACTCGCGGTTCACCGTGACGGCGGCGCACCAGGGCGCCCCCGGTCTCGCCCACGGCGGCCTGCTGGCCTGCGCGTTCGACGAGGCCCTCGGCTCGACGGTCGGCAACCTGATGCGCCGCCCGGCGGTGACGGGCAAGCTCGAGACGGACTTCCGCCGCCCGGTCCCGGTCGGCTCGACGCTGTTCATCGAGGCCCGCCTGGACGGCATCGCGGGCCGCAAGATCTACGTCAGCGCCGACGGCCGCCTCGACGCCGCGGACGGCCCGATCGCGGTGAGCGCCCGGGCCCTGTTCATCGTGGTGGGCTTCGAGCACTTCAGCACCCACGGCGACCCCGAGGCGCTGGAGAAGCTGGCGGCGCAGCACGAGAAGAACCAGCAACGGGAGCGCGAAGAGCGCGGCTGGGAGATCAACCCCTGACGCGCTCGTGAGTGCGTAACGGTGTTCTAACGCTGTTACGCACTCACGACGCAGGTCAGGTCAGCGTGCGGGGGCGGATGGCGTTCGCCCGGTCCACGAGCCGCACGCGCTCGTCGACGGTCCCCGCCAGCCGGGCCAGCGCGCGGTAGCAGCGCTCCAGCCCGAAGCGCAGCTCCCGCTCGTCCAGCGCGCAGCCCAGCACCCGCACGCCCGGCGTCGGCTTGCCCTGCTTGAGCCAGTCGTGCGCGGCTTCGAGCACTCCCGCGGACAGCCGCGTCTGACGCTCGAGGTCCAGCCGCAGCCGCTCCAGGCGGGACGACGCGTCCAGCAGGTCGTGCTCGGTCACCGGCGTCTCGCGGCCGTTCGCCTTCGTCGCCGTCGTCTTGATCCGGATCGCCGCGACCTGCGCGTCGACGTAGTGCGTCGAGGACGGCGGGACCGTCTCGAGCACCTCCACCGCACTGTTGCGCGCGCCCTGAGCCAGGTACACCCGGGCGAGGCCGAACGCCGCGCTGACGTACGTGCGGTCGGTCCGCCAGACCAGCTCGTAGAACCGCGCGGCGGCGAAGTAGTCGCCGACGCCCTCGGCGCTGATCCCCAGCGCCAGCTTCGGCGCGATCTCGCCAGGCAGGTCGTCGTACACGGATTCGAACGCGACCTGCGCGACGCGCGACCGGCCGCCGGCCAGCTCGATCAGGCCGCGGTACCAGTCGATCCGCCAGTCGTGCGGGAAGCCGTTCTTGATCGCCAGGTACTGCGCCGCCTGCAGCTGCCGCTGCGCCTCGGCCGGCTCGCCCAGCTCGATCCGCGCGCGCACGATCCGCAGCCGCACCTCGATCGACTCGCGCGGCGCGCCGGCCAGTGCCTCGATCGCGCCGCGCGGGTCGAGCGCGGTCGTCGTGGCCAGCACGCCGGCCGCCGGGTCGTCCGTGTCGACCTGCGGGATCGGCAGCCCGGCGACGACCTCGTCGGCACCGGGCAGCGGCACGGTCCGGCCGGCCTCCGGCACCACCAGCTGCACGCCGAACGTGCGGCTCTCCGGGCCGAACACCGTCGACGCGCCGGGCCGCGGCTTGCCGGTGCCGAGCGCCATGATCTCGCGCAGCACGCCGGTCAGCTGGTCACCCATCTCCTCGGCGGAGAGGAACCGCCGGTCCGGGTCGGCGTGCGTCGCGCGTCGCAGGAAGCGGTAGTACGACCCGAAGAGCGCGAACAGCGGAACGGCGTCCGGGCCGGGCAGGGTCGTCTTGAACTTGCTGGTGTAGCCGGTGAACTCGAAGCTCAGCACCGCGAGCGTGCGCCCGACGGTGAACAGGTCCGACGCCACCGAAGCGCCCTGCTTCGCCAGCTCCGGCGCGCTGTAGCCGGTGGTGAAGAACAGCGGGCTCTCGTAGTCGTCCATCCGCCGGACGGCCCCCAGGTCGATCAGCTTCAGCTGCTCGTTGGTCTGGATCACGTTGTCGGGCTTGAGGTCGCAGTAGAGCAGGTTCTGGCTGTGCAGGTACCCGAGCGCGGGCAGGATCTCCAGCCCGTACGCGATGACCTGACCGATCGGCAGCGGCTCCGGCCGGCGGCTCTCGCGGTGGTGCGCCAGCGCGAGCTGCCGCAGCGACTGGCCGCCGACGTACTCCATCACGATGTAGCCGACGGTCGTCCCGCTCTGGCGGTCCGGGTGCTGCACGAAGTTGTGGATCTTGACGATGTTCGGGTGCTCGACCTCGGCCAGGAAGCGCTGCTCGTTGGCCGCGGCCGCCATCGCCGTCGCGTCCCCGGTGTCGATCAGTCCTTTGAGGACGACCCAGCGGTCGCTGACGTTGTGGTCCTGCGCCAGGTAGATCCAGCCGAGACCGCCGTAGGCGATCGCGCCGAGGACTTCGTACTGGCCGCCGACGAGCTCGTGCGGCTGCAGCTTCGGGACGAACGAGAACGGCGTACCGCAGTTCTCGCACTTCCCTTCCGGCGCACCGGGTTGACCGTCCTTGGCCCGGCCGACCTTCGCGCTGCAGTTGCTGCAGAACCGCTTTTCCTCCGACACGACCGGGTTCGCCAGCACCGCCGACGCGGGGTCGCGCGCGGGTACCGGCGGGACCTCGACCAGCCCGGCACCGAGCCGGCCGCGTCGCGACCGCGACGTCCGCGACGACGTCCGCCGCGAAGTGCCGGGGAACGACCCGGCTCCGGAGCCCGAACCGCTGCCGGTTCCCGTGCCGGTCCCGGTGTGCCGCCCTTCGCTGGTGCGTTCGGGCAGCACGCTTTCGGTGCCCGGGTCGGGCAGCGGCGTGTCCGGGCCGGTTTCCGGCCGTGGCGCCGGCGGCATGATGCTCTGGGTCTCCGGCGTCGGCGCGGCGAGCACGCTCGTCGGCTGCGGCGCGTTCGGGTCGACGGCCTGCGTGGGCGGCTGAACCGCCTGCGTCGGCTGGACCGGGGTGATGCTGCCCGGCGGCCGGGTCGGGTCGTCCGCGCCCGGGATCGGCCCGCGCACGGCCGACGGCTGGCCGCGCGGCGGCGTCGGCGGACGGCGCACGGGCGCGTGGAAGACGGTCTCCTCGCCACCGGACGGCGCACCGTCGTCGAGGCGGCCCGAGATCGACGGCTCCGGCGTCTCCCACCGGACCGGTGGCGGCGGCTGCCAGCTCGGCTTGGGCGGCTGCTGCTGCTCGTCCGGCGCGGCGTGCCGAGGACGGCGCGGCTCCTCCGACACTGCTACCTCCCAGATCCCCGCCGGCGTGCGGAGACCGATCCTAGTCGCGACCGGCTCACTTGTACTGCGGCGACGGCGGCGACGCCGGGCCCAGCGAGGGCTCCACCCAGCGGCGGTAGCTGTTCTGCCACGCGTCGCTGGTGCGGATCTTGTCCAGCACGGCGTTGACGTACCTGACCATGTCCTCGTTGTCCTTCGGCACGCCGATGCCGTAGTTCTCCTGGGTGAACTGGTCGCCGACCACCTTCAGCGTCGGGTCCTGCGCGGCCATCCCGGCGAGGATCGTGTCGTCGGTCGAGACGGCTTCGACCTGGCCCTGCTGGAGCATCACCAGGCAGTCCGACCAGTTGTCCACCGAGACCGGCACCGGCTTCGCCGGGTCCGTCGCGATCTTCGCCAGCGACGTCGACTTCTTCGCCGCGCACACGCGCTTGCCGCTCAGGTCGGCCAGCTTGGCCACCTTGGACTCCTTCGTGACCAGGATCCGTTGCCCGGCCACGTAGTACACCGAAGAGAACTGCACGGACTCGCGGCGCTTGCAGGTGATGCTGTAGGTCCGGACCACGATGTCGACCTGGTGCTGCGTCAGGACGTCTTCCCGCTGCGACGACGGGATCGCGCGGAACTGCACGCGGCCCTCCGGCGAGCCGAAGATCGACCGGGCGATCTCGTTGACCATGTCGATGTCGAAGCCCTCGAGGTTGCCCGAGGTGGGGTTGCGGAAGCCGAACAGGTACGTGGTCTGGTCGACGCCGGCGATCAGCTTGCCGCGTTCCTTGATCTTCGCCATGGTCGAGCCGTCGGGGATGCCCGTGCCGTTGGGCGCGAGGCTGACCAGCGGGTCGCAGCTGGTGTCGGTGGCGCCGCCGGCAGTCGAGTCGGGGCCGCCGACGTGCGCGGGCTGCGGCCACGCGGCGTTGCTCACCGGGGCCGGATCGACCGGCTTCCCGGGGCTGCCGCAGGCCGCCAGCAGCAGCGCGGCGACCGCCAGCGCGCCCGCCCGGACCGTGTTCCCCCGCCTGCTCACCGGTACTCCCTCAGTCGCTCCCGGATCCCCATGGTGACACCCGCCGCGGCGACCACGGCGAGCACGGCCAGGCCGGGCGCGAGCAGCGTCAGCGCGGCGGCGCCGTCGTGGGTGTCGTCGAGGAACTCCTGCCTGCCGACGTCGATCGCCGCCTGGAGGCTGTCGTCGAGGCGCCGGAACGCCGGGGCCGAGCCGTCGGTCTTGTCCTCGAGGACCGCGGCGTCGACGGCTTCCTGGTACGACCCGGCGTTGTCCAGGTCGCGCACCTGCTTGTGCGCCTTCATCCAGTCTTGCGCGGCCTTCGTCGCGTCGGAGACCTTCGCGGCGCCTTCGCCGTCCTTGATGAGGCCGCGGGCTTCGCCGAGCAGGCCGCCCTGCCCGTCGGGGCCGACCAGCTGGGCCGCGTTGGTGCCGAAGTCCTTGTCGTACGCCCCGCCGTCGCCGCGGGCGACCAGCGTCAGCGTTTCGTCGGCGCGGGCCTGCAGCGCGGCGATCCGCGCGCGGACGAGCACGTCGACGCGGTGCGAACCGTCGTCCTGGCCACTGCCGACCAGGCTGCCCTGCACGACCAGCGCGACCGCGCCCCACAGCAGCGACACCACGACGGCGGCCGTCGCGACGACGAGCCCGACGTTGAGCAGCCGGTTGGTCCGCCGGGTCAGGTAGACCTGGGCCGCGATCAGCGCGGCGAGCAGCGCGACCACGAGGATCGTGGCGAGCCACGGGAAGCCGGTGGCGCTGTCCTGCTCCTCGACCAGCCGCTGCGTGTCGACGCGGTAGAGGTCCTGCGCCGCGGGCAGGATCTTCGCGCGCATCAGCTCGGAGGCTTCGCGCAGGTAGGACGCGCCGACCGGGTAGCCGAGGCGGTTGTTCGCCCGCGCCGTCTCGACCAGCCCGGTGTAGACCGGCAGCGACTGGTTGAGGACGTCGACCGGGGCAGCCGCGTCGGCGACGTCGGAGGCGTCGGAAGCGGCCTTCGCGAGCGCGGCGCCGGCTTCGGCGACGTCACGCTCGTAGCGCGAACGCAGCTCGGGCGGCTCGGTGCCGATGGAGAGGAACGCGCTCGCCGCCGTCGCGTCGGCGTCCGAAAGCGACCGGTAGACCTGCTGCGCGGCGGCGGCCAGTGGCTCGCGGTGGTCGATGACACCGCTGATCGTGTTGTCGCGGTCCTGCACCGACAGCGTCGAGACCAGCCCGGAGACCAGCGCGAGCAGCACGAGCCCGACGGCGATCACGGTGAGCCGGCCCGGCGTCGTGGCGGCGGACCGGACGATGGCGCGGACCGCCTGACCGGGCAGGTCCAGCAGGCCCAGAAGGCCGCTGCGGCCCCCGGCACGGTCGCGGCCGTCCGGCGGCGACGGCGGTGGGGGTCCCGGCGCGGGCGCCGTGGGACCCGGGGCCGTCGCAGTGCTGGTCATCCCCGATTCCTCCCCGAAAGCCGTACGCAGACGGTAGCCGAGGCGCCGAGCGCGCGGGCACAGGCATCGCCCGCCGTCACCAGCACGTGATCTGGTCGGCCTCGGATCTCGGCGAGTACGCGCCAGTAGCCGTCGGCCGAGTCCGATTCCGGCCGACCCGAGACCTTCACCGGTCCGAGTGAATTCGCCGATCGTCGAGCCGACCGGCGCCGATCGCACCGAACCGTCCACATCGGACCGTTCGCCGAGCGCGACTCAGCCCCGGATGGCCGGGGCGAGCGAGTGCGGCAGCACCGCTTCGGGGCTCGGCGGCCGCCGGACCAGCACTTCGACGTCGTCGGCGAAGCGGTAGGGCTTGGCGCCGAGGATGCCGCCGAAGTGCCTGCGCAGCCGGGACATCTCGGCACGGACGGTGACCGCACGGCTCGCGTCGCCGAACAGGTCGGACGACAGCTCGGACGCCGAACGGCCTGCGCGGTGGCTGGCCAGCACGTACAGCATCTCGGCGTGGCGCGGGCTGAGCCGGTGCGTCCAGGTCCCGGCCGCGCCGGCCACGGTCAGCTCGGGTTCGCGCGGCGACCGGACGTCGAGGACGACGCGGGTCGGCGGCGCGGCGTCGTTCCCGGCCGGCCGGATCAGCCAGCCGCCGGGCACCGGCTCGACCGCGCAGTGGCCGTACGCCGGCAGCCAGACCCCGCCGGGCGCGAGGTTCGCGGGCAGCGCGATCCGGTCGACCGGCGCGAGCCCGGCGGACGCGGCGACCCAGCCGTGCTCGTCGGCGACCACGGCCCGTCCCCCGACCTTCGCGAGCACCGGGACGGCGAAGCCCCGCAGCCGCTCCAGCTCGGTGAGGTGGGTGGTGCGCAGCTGGGACTCCGCGAGCCGCGTCACCGCGTCGACCAACGCCAACGTCGTCGCGTGGACGGTCGAGGCCGGGCCGGAGAGGTCGACGACGCCGAGCAGCCTGCCGTCGCGCGGGTCGCGCAGCGGCGCGGCGGCGCACGTCCAGGAGTGCTGCGAGCGGAGGTAGTGCTCGGCGGCGTACATCTGGACCGGGCGGTTCGCGACGAGCGCGGTGCCGATCGCGTTGGTGCCGACGGCTTCCTCCTGCCAGTCGACGCCTTCGACGAACCCGAGCCCGTCGGCGCGGCGGCGGACCGCGGCGCTGCCGTCGCGCCAGAGCACGTGGCCGCCGGCGTCGACGATCACCATGATGTGCGCAGCCTGCTCGGCCAAGCTGATCAGGCCGCCGCGCAACGTCGGCAGCGCCGGGTCCAGCCCGCTCGCGCGGCGGCGTCCTTCCAGCTCTTCGGCGGTGAGGACAGGCGCGGCGGACCGGCTGTCGGGGTCCATGCCGAGGCGGCGCATCCGCTGCCAGGACGCGTCGATCACCGCCCGCGGCCTGCTGGGGAGCGCCTTGCCGGTCAGGGCGGCTTCGTGCACCTGCGCCAGGACGCGGGCGTGCCGCCGGGGGTCTGCCCCGGCCGGCAACGCTGCCTCGAGGTCTCGCTGACCCACCCGCCGCTCCTTGCGCTCTTCCTCCTCAGTCTGCCTTTTCGGTCCGCTGATCGGAAGGTGGCGGGCATCTCGGTGCGCCTCACGCGATACGCCGCGCGCAGGTGTCCGTCATCTTCGACGTTCTTCCCCGAGCTCGGTTTCCGTGCGCAACAGCCCTTTCCGCGCGGCTTCCGCCATCACCGCCCGGACGTCCACGACCCACGGCCCGTCCGGCTTGAGCTCGACGAAGGCGCTCTCGCCGACCTTCAGCTCGAGTTCGCGCTCGCCGTCGAGCGCGATGACGCCCCCCGACGCGGCCAGCTCGACCCGCACACCGGGCTTGAGCACGCCCCACCCGCGCACGCCGACGGGCCGCACGAGCCCGGGCGCGATGGGCGCCTGCACGGCGTACGGCGTCTCCTCGACCGGCCCGAGCTGCAGCGCGACGCCGTCCGGGCTCGACCGCGGGCTCGGGCAGAGCTGGCCGGCGACGCTGGACATGCCGATGCCGTCGGGTTCGGCGAAGGTGCAGTAGAGCTCGGTGAGCGAGGAGGGATCCCACAGCGCCCGCGCGCCGACGTGCCGGCTCGACGACACGCAGACGTCGACGAGCGCGATCTCCCGGCGTGCCTTGGTGACGACTTCCAGCACGCTGACGCGGTGCGTGACGAGATCGGGATCGACCTGCCCGGAGGCGATGAGCCCGGCGGCCAGCCCGGCCACGGTTGCCTCGCGCATCTGTGGAAAGGCGTTGTTCGTCCCGGTGGACAGGGCGAGGATCGGCACGTCTTCGCAGGCAGCGGCGGCGACGCGGGCCGTGCCGTCCCCGCCGAGGACCACGATGACGCCGGCCCCGGCCTCGACCATCCGGCGCACGGCGTTGGTCGTGTCGGCGGCGGTGCCGGTGATCGGATCGTCCGCGCAGAAGTCGACCGTCGGCCAGGTCCCGCCGCGTCCGAGCGCCCTCAGGACGGCGGCGGAGATGCCTCCGAGATCGGTGGACACGAGGGCGCGATCGAGCCCGGTCACCGCGAACGCGGCGAGCAACCGCTGGACCATGTTCGCCTTTTCCGCGGTGGGGAACACGGAAGCCTGCGCGACCAGCCGGCGGATGTCTCGCCCCGAAGCCGGATTCGCGACGATCCCCGCCACCGTCTCGCCCAACCTGATCCTCCTGTCACCGCACCGGAGAACAGGAGACCCCGAGAGCGGCCGAAAGGGAAGGGTTGCAGGGCGTTGCAGTGTGCGGGGACGGCGGTCGTTCGCCTGGTCGCGGGCCGGATTTCGCGGCCGCCGCGTGCCGCGTCGACGGCGATCGCGCAGCCCAGTCCGCCGCGCGACCGCCGAGCCCGCGGCACGCTCGCAGCGTGGCCCGTGCGTCAGTGAGCCGAAGATCACACCGGCGTCCGGATCTCCAGTGGACTGTCCAACCAGGAAACTCCCCCGGCGGAGAAGAACCCACCGGACCGAGTCCGCGGCGAAGAGCTACGAGACCAGGCTCGCCGTGCCCCCGTAGGAGAAACCCGCCTCCTCGACGGCCGCGCGGACGTCGTCTTCGGCCAACGCGGCGTCGGCGCGAACGACCACCCGGCCGGTGGCGACGTCGACGTCCACTTCGGTCACTCCCGGCAGGCCGGTGAGTTCTTCCGTGACCGACTGGGCGCAGTGCCCGCAGCTCATCCCGGAGACGGTGTACCCGTGCTCGATCATGGTGCGCAGCATACGAAAAGGGCCGCCACCCCGAACGGGTGACGGCCCTTTCCCAAGATCAAAGTCAGATCACGGTGACCGACGTGGCCTGCGGGCCCTTCTGGCCCTGGCCGATCTCGAACTCGACGCGAGCGTTCTCCTCGAGGCTCTTGAAGCCGTTACCCTGGATCTCGCTGTAGTGAACGAAGACGTCGCCGCCACCGTTGTCGGGGGTGATGAAGCCGAACCCCTTCTCGGAGTTGAACCACTTCACAGTGCCCTGAGTCATCAAAATCTCCATATGCAACCACAAAACAGGAAGCCACTTCGGCGCCCCGGGTCAACACGGGGACGGTTTGCTTCCTCGGCGAGGAGACACTACGCCCGCTGAATTCTGCGAGCGTGACTCAACACGAACACAAAAATCGAGACCACGTGCAGTAAAGCACACCTCGAGCGGAGCGGACAAGCCGTCTCACCCAACAGGGGTGAGCTATTCGCCACTCGCCGGGCGCAACCCTTCCCCACCGAACGGCGACCGCCAGGTGGTGTCGTGCTCGGCGGCGATGACGGCGTCGTCGTGGGCCTCGGCACTGGCGCTGAACAGCACCGGTACGACACCGGAGGACTTCCGCGCTGCTTCGGCTGCGTGCTGGTGATCGGTCACGTCGAAACTCCCCTCGTTCCCTGCCCGCTTCCCTGCGGGTGATGACCGCGATGGTGCCATGCGGCACCGACAGAAACCGGTTGTCTCCCGCCGGAGAGCCGGCCGGGAAGGTTCAGCGGCGAACCACCACCGGAACACCGTCAGATTACCCGAGCCACCGCCGTGCTACCACACAACTTTCCCGGCGTTTTCCGAAGCGAAACCGAGCAAAACCGTTACTGGGCGGGCGGTTGCGGACGCGCCTGCCCGAGCAGGGCCGAAAGCCGCACGTCCGGGCTCACGACGTCCGGGTCCGTGCGCACGTCGATGACGCACGGCCGCTGCCGCACCAGCGCGCTGGCGATGATCGGCTCGAGCTCCTCGCGATCGTCCACCGTGTACCCGGCCGCGCCCAGTCCACGCGCCCACGACGCGAAGTCCGTCAGCGGGATGGACACCCCGGACAGCCTGCCGTGCGTGCGGGCCTGGTGCATGGCGAGTGCGCCGTGCACACCGTTCTGGAAGACGACGACCATCACCGGCGCCCGGTACCGGACGGCCGTTTCGATCTCCTGGCCGGTCATCAGCGTCCCGGCGTCGCCCACCATGGCTACCACGGTCCGCCGCGGTTCGGCCAGCTTCGCCGCCACGGCGGCCGGCACGGCGTAGCCCATCGCGGCGTTGCTCGGGCCGAGCTGGCTGCGCGGCGCGGTGAAGCACCAGTACCGGTGCATGAACTGCGCGAAGTTGCCCGCGTCGCTGGTCACGATGGTGTCCTCGGGCGCCAGCTTGCGCAGCGCCCGGACGACGTCGACCGGGTGCACCCGGGTGTTGCCGCTGGTGTCGGGCGGGGTCATGAAGGTGTGGACCGCGGCGTTGGCCGCCGACGCCCGTCGCGTCCGCGGCGACGCCACCTCGCGCAGCTCCCGCAGGAACGGCTCGACCTCGGAGTCCACCCGGAACGTGAGCCCCCGCCGCTTCGGGCTGACGTCGATCCCGGTGCCGACCATGACCAGCGTCTGCTGGGGGGTCGGGTAGCGGTAGGCCTGGGTGGTCACCTCGTCGAGCTGGGTGCCGAGCGCGAGCACCAGGTCGGCACGTTCCAAGGCGTCCAGCTGCCGCGCCGGGATGCCAAGCCCGAGGTGGCCGGCGTAGCGCGCGTGGTTCTCCGGGAAGGCGTCCTGCCGCCGGAAGGCGTTGTAGACAGGCAGCGCGAGCTCGTCGGCGACCGCGATCAGCTCGTCGCGCGCGGACCGGGCCCGGCCGCCGACGATGACCACGGGGTACTTCGCCTCGTCCACCAGCTGCGCCACGGCGTCCGCCGAACGGCCCAGCGTGCCGGACGCCGGCGGCCGGACCCGCGCCATCGGCTTCGCCGCGTCGTAGGGCATGCCCCAGATGTCGCAGGGCACGCCGAGCACGACCGGCCCCGGCCGGCCCTCCTGCGACGTCGTCAGCGCGTGCGCGAGCAGCCCGGGCAGGCCGTCCGGGTCGGTCACCCGCAACGTCGACTTGGCGATCGACTCGAACATCGCCGTCAGGTCCGACGTCGGCAGCTCACCGGACGACGAGGGCACCGGTTCGGCCGCCGGCGTCTCCAGCAGCACGACCATCGGCGTCTCGTCCTGGTACGCCGTCTGGACGCCGATCGCCAGGCTCGCCGCGCTCGGTCCCCGGCTGGCGAGCAGCACGGCCGGCCGCTCGGTGAGCTTGCCCTCCGCCTCCGCCATGAACGCCGCGCCCGCGTCGTGGCGCGCCGAAACCAGCGTGATCTCCCGCTCGCGCTGCAGGGCGTCGAGCAGTTCCAGGAAGGATTCGCCGACCACCGCGTACACGCGGCGGACCCGCGCCTCGGTCAGGATCCGCACGGCCGTCTGGGCGACGGTCGCTCCCAGTTGGTATCTAATGAGGAGAGCTTAGGCGGGCACCGTTCAGTGCAGTCAAGTGATCTTCGCCGAAACCCGGTAAGGATGGGCTGTATGTCCGCTTTGGCCGACTGTCAGCCGATCAAGGGAGCGAGGACCGCAGTCTTGGCCGCGACCGAACGTGAAACCGTTTTTACTTATGGCGCACCGGCGTTGAAGTACGGCACCGGCGCCAGTGACGAAATCGGCTACGACCTCCTCCAGTACGGCGCGCACCGCGTGCTCGTCGTGACGGATCCCCGGGTCGCTGCGACCGGCTGGCCGCGGCGCATCGCCGACGGCATCGCCGGCTACGGCATCGAGACCGAGGTCTTCGACGGCGTACACGTCGAACCCACCGATGTCAGCATGCAGAAGGCGGTTGACTTCGCCCGCGGAACCGGCCCGTACGACGCCTTCGTGGCCGTCGGCGGCGGGTCGGCCATCGACACCGCCAAGGCCGCGAACCTGCTGACCAGCAACGACGGCGAGCTGATGGACTACGTCAACGCGCCGGTCGGCGGCGGCCGCGCGCCCGACCGCCCGCTGAAGCCCCTCGTCGCCGTACCGACCACCACCGGCACCGGCTCGGAGAGCACCACGGTCTGCGTGCTCGACGTGCTGTCCCTGCGCGTCAAGAGCGGGATCAGCCACCTGCGGCTGCGCCCCTCGCTCGCCGTCGTCGACCCACGGCTCACCGTCAGCCAGCCGGCCGGCGTGACGGCCGCCAGCGGCATGGACATCCTCTGCCACGCCGCGGAGAGCTACACCGCCAAGCCGTACACCCAGTTCGAGCGCAAGCGCCCGGAGCAGCGCGTGCCGTACTGCGGCGCGAACCCGCTGGCCGACATGTTCGCCGAGCAGTCGCTGCGGCTGCTGTCGTGGGCCCTCCCCGCCGCCGTGCGCGACGGCGACGACCTCAAGGCGCGCGAAGCCATGGCACTCGCCGCGACCTTCGCCGGACTCGGGTTCGGCAACGCCGGCGTGCACATCCCCCACGCCAACGCGTACCCGATCGCCGGCCAGGTCCGGGATTTCCACCCGGACGGCTACCCGGGCGAAGAGCCCATGGTGCCGCACGGCATGGCCGTGTCGCTGACCGCGCCCGCCGCGTTCCGCTTCACCTTCGGCGCGGCGCCGGACCGCCACCTGCGCGTCGCACGCCTGCTGGCGCCCGACTTCGAGTGGCCCGGCGACTTCGCCGACCACCTGCCCGCGGTGCTGATCGACCTGATGCGGCAGATTGGCATCCCGGACGGCATCGGTGCCGTCGGCTACGCGGAGTCCGATGTGGACTCGCTGGTCGAGGGAACGCTGAAGCAGCAGCGGTTGCTGGCCACCGCTCCCCGCGAGGCGTCCGAGGAGGACCTGTCCGGCATCCTGCGCGAGTCGGTGTCGCTGTGGTGAACGGGTACCCGCACTGGCAGACGGTTCCGTTGCGCTGGAAGGACAACGACGTCTACGGGCACGTCAACAACGTGGTGCACTACTCGCTGATGGACACCGTGATCAACACGTGGCTGATCGAGCAGGGCGGCCTCGACATCGAAGCCGGGGCGGTGATCGGGCTGTGCGTCGAGTCGCACTGCGGGTACCACTCATCGGTATCCTTTCCTGGGGCGTTGCGGGTGGGTCTGCGCGTGGCGCACCTCGGGAAGTCCAGCGTGCGCTACGAAATCGGGATGTACGCCGCCGACGAGTCCCTGGTCGCGGAAGGCCACTTCGTGCACGTCTTCGTGGACCGCGAGTCCCGTCGGCCGACGCCGCTCGCCGGCAAGCTGCGTGAGGCACTGGAAGCACTGCGACCCGGATGACGTCGACCGCCGGCGGTTCACCTCCTCTCTGACGGTGCCGGTTCCGGGCCCGGTTTTCCTGCGCTTCCGATCATGCACGACCGCACCGACGGAACCGGCCGATCGCCACGAGTTGTCCACAGGGGGCGTGCAGATCGGCGAGTTGTCCACAGATTCGCCGACGGGGCTTCCGCTCGCCGTCCGCGGCGATAATCTGGAACAGCGGTCGAGCGGGTCCACAGTGGACCAGCGATCAGCTCGCCCGCGTGGTCCGGGAAACCCGGTGCCGGCGCACCACGTCGGCTCCGGCCGGCACCGCGTTGCCCGCGGGCAACGGGACTTCGGTGGCTGCTTCCCCAGTCACCGGTGCCCAGGCCTGCATCAGCTCGGCGTACCGAACCGACCGGGCGAGCAGCTCGGCGTGGCTGCCCAGCACGGTCTCCCGGCCGTCCATGACCAGCACCCGGTGCGCGCGCAGGGCGGACGACAACCGGTGCGCGATCACCACGAGAACACCGTCCCGTGCGGCGAAGGCCCGCTCCGCACGGGCCTCCGACGGCGGGTCCAGATGGGAGGTGGCTTCATCGAGGATCACCACACGCGCTGAAGTCGCGTACACCCGCGCGAGGGCCAGCTGCTGCGCTTCACCCGCGGACACGCCTTCGCCACCGTGGCCGATCGTGCCGTCCAGCCCGCCGAGCCGGCGGAGCAGGTCGTCGGCGCCGATGGCCGTCACCGCGGCCAGCAACACGGCGTCGGAAGCGCCGGGGGCGAACAGGGCCAGGTTGTCCCGCACGGTACCGGCGAAGACGTAGGCCTCCTGGGGGATCAGTGCCACCAGCTCGTGCCGGAGCGCCGGGGGCACGTCCCGCACCGGCACCCCGCCGAGCAGCACGCGGCCTTCCTGGGGGGTGAGCATGCCGGTCACCAGCCCGGCCAACGTCGACTTGCCGATCCCGCTGGGGCCGACCACGGCCAGGTGGTCACCCGGCCGGAGGTCGAGGTCCAGGTCGCGCAGGACGGGCTCGGCCGCGGCACCCCAGCCGAACGTCAGGCCGCGGAGCCGGACGTCCGAGCCGCGCGGCCGGGCGTCACCGTCCTGGACCGCCGGTACCCGGGCGGTCTCGGACAGGCGGCGCAGCGCCACGAGGAGGCGGAGGACGACCGTGCTGGCGGTGGCGGCCAGGCCGCGCAAGGCCGGTTGCATGGTGGTGGCGAGGTAGACCAGCGCCCCGAGCGCCGCGCCGGCGGTGAGCTCGCCGCGCGCGACCATGCCGGGTGCCAGCACCAGGGCCAGCAGCAAGGGCACGAACGCGCCGACGGAGATCACCAGCGACCGGAGCGCGCCCGAGCGCGCCACCCGGACCGCGGCGCGGGCCTGGGCGTCCACGGCCTCGTACACGGCCAGCGTGGCGATCGGTTCGCCACCGCAGGCGACGACGTCGCGCAGGCCGGCCAGCGACGCTCCCGCGGTCGCCGCCATGTGCTCTTCGGCGATGGCTGCCGCGCGCTGGCGGCGGGCCAGTGAGGGCAGGAGGCACGCGAACCCGGTCACCGCGACGACGACCGGGATGGCGACCGGCACGACCAGTCCGCCGGCCACGGTCACCAGTCCGGCGAGCGCGCCGATCGTCGTCACGAGCGTGCCGCGGGCCTGGACGAGCAGGCCGCCGGTGGCGTCGCGGACGACCTCGACGTGCTGGGTGATGCGGGCGACGCCGCTGGCGTCCGGCTGGTTGCGGGGTGGCGACTCGTCGTGGAGCACGCCGCGGACCACGGCGGTCACCAGCTCGTCGCGCAGGGGCTCGACGACCTGGCCGAGCTGGTGCCACACCATGCGCGAACCCAGCGCGCCGAGCAGGGCGGCGAGGCCGAACAGGCCCAGCCACACCAGCCCGGTCGCGGGGCTCCCGGCAGCGAACCCGCGGTCGACGGCCAGCTCGACGAGGCGTCCCGAGAAGAACGCGGGCACGCCTTCGAGCGCCGAGCACAGCAGCAGGACGAGGCCGCCGCGCCACTGGCCGGCGAGTGTCGTCCAGTACAGCCGTCGCAGGCTCACGCGCTGTCCTTCGTGACGCTGTCCTTCACGGCGCTGTCAGCCGCGACGCTGCCCGCCGCGACACTGTCTGCCGCGACGCTGTCTTTGATGACGCTGTCCTTGGTGATGCTGTCCTCCGTGAAGACCGCCCGGTAGCCCGGCTCCCGCCACAGCGCCGCGTGGGGCGCCGTCGCGCGGATGCGGCCGTCCTCGAGCCAGACGACGAGGTCGGCCCGGGCGGCCGTGCTCGCGCGGTGGGTCACGACGATCCGGGTGCGGCCGGGCAGCGCGGTCGCCATCGCCTGCTCGACCGCCGCCTCGGTGATCGTGTCGAGGCTGGCTGTCGCGTCGTCGAAGATGAGCACGCGTGGGTTGTGCACGATCGCGCGGGCGAGACCGAGCCGTTGCGCTTCGCCGCCGGACAACGGGGTTTCGGCCAGCGGCGTGTGGTAGCCGTGCGGCAGGCGGACGACGACGTCGTCGACCTGCGCGGTCCGGCAGGCGGCACGCACGGCGGAGTCGCCCGCCCAGGAGCCGTAGCCCACGGCGTCCGCGACCGTCGCGCCCAGCAGCGCCGGGCGTTCGAACGCGTACCCGACGACCGCGCGCAGCTCCTCCGGGCGCAGCCGGTCGAGCGGACGGCCGTCGAGCAGGACGCTGCCCTCGTCCGGCGTCACCAGCCCGCCGAGGACGCCGGCCAGCGCGGACTTCCCCGACCCGGACCGGCCGACGACGGCGGCGAACGTCCCGCCCACCACCGTCAGGTCGATGTTCTCCAGCGCGCCGGCCACGCGTGCGTGCCGGACCACGAGGGTGCCGTCGCCCGGCAGCAGCCCGAGCTTGCCCGGCTCGGGCACGGGCAGGTCGAGGACCTCGGTCAGGCGCTCGGCGCACGACCGCGCCTTCGAAACCGCGGTGAGCAGCGGGATCTGGGAGACGAGCCGCATCCCGAGGGCGACGTAGCCGAGGGCGGCGAGGACGTCGCCGATGCTGAGCCGTCCTGCCTGCACGCCGAACCCCGCGGCCACCAGCACGGCGAGTTCGACGGCCGGGAAGAGCAGAGCGGCGCGCCAGACCATCCGGGCCTGGGTGCGCCACATGCCGCGGCCCGCCCGGTTGAGCCGGGGCAGCGGCCGCAGCACCCGGGTGGCTTCGCGGTCCGCGATGCCGGACGCCGCGATCGTGCGGAGGCCGGCGACCGCGTCGACCATGCGCGCCGCCAGCTCGCCCGAGACGCGCTGGTAGGTGAGGACGTCGTCGGCGGTGCGGCGGAGGTGGGCCCGGGCGATGAGCAGCGCGAACGGGACGCTGACGAGGAAGACGACCGCGAGCCGCCAGTCGAGGAGCCCGAGCAGGGCGATCGCGCCGGTGGAGATCAGGACGATCGCGACGAGCTGGACCACGAGCGTGCCGATGGCGCCGGCGCCGGTGCAGTCGCCGCTGAGCCGGCTGATCGCGTCGCCTTCGGCAAGCGGTGAACGCGCGCCCAGCGCGAAGAGCCGACCGGCGAGCGCACGCCGCAGCCACGCCGTGGCGGAGCTGATCAACCGGACGGTGAGCAGGCTGCCCGCGATGTCGGCCGCGATCTCGGCCGCGCCGACGGCGAGGAGCCAGAGGACGGCGGGCAGGGCCGGGCGACCGGCGACGGCCGCGTCGACGGCGGCGGCGAGCGCAGCGGGCAGCAGCAGGGCCGCCGCGGTGGCGACGAGCGCGGTGACGCCCAGAGCACAGAGACGGCCTCGGTCCAGCCGGAGCGTCGCGACGAGCAGCCGATCCGCGGACGCCGTCATCTCACTCCTTCGAACGAGTTCCCGCACCGAGGCGCGGGGCGCAGAATGAAGGTGCGGGAGCGGCGCACTTGGCCTGTGCCGCTCCCGCACCTTCAGCACCCGATTACGGGCAGGCGACCACGCTGAGGGTGCTGTTGTGGCAGTTGGCCAGCAGGCTCAGGTTCGACTGGCCGCCGCCACCGCCGCCGCCACCCTCGTGACCGTCGAGAGCCTCGAGCGACTGCAACTCCAGAACGAATTCCATGATCTTCCCTTCTCTGTTTCTCTTCCGCCCCGGTCAGCGACCGGAGATCTGGGGGGACGGCGTTCCGTCGAGGAAGGGCAGCAACGCCCTGCCGTCCAGTACCGCGGCGAGCCCGAGCAGGATGCCCGCGCCGCCGGTGGTGACGTCCATCGACAACCGCAGGAGCAGGTTGCCGGGGAACGCGAGGCCGTCCTTGTACGGCACGGCGTGCCAGGCCAGCCGGGCCAGGTGCATGTCGACCGCCGCGCGGACGACCTCGTCCGGGTCCGGGTCCATGGCCAGCGCGGCCAGCAGGCCGGTCCGGCCGAAGAGCAGGCCCGGGAAGACGACGAACTCGCCTCGGCAGGCTTCGCGCAGCCCCGGACGGCTCTTCAGCGACTCGGCCTCCGGACGGTGCCGTGCGAGCTGTTCGGCGACCATCAGGATCCCGGCGCTGCCGACGCCGACGTAGGGCAGCGTCCGGCTCTCGCCGTCGCGGACCTGCAGCGATCCGTCGTCCGTGGTGACGCACTCTTCGAGGTCGCGCTGCAGTGCCTGGTCGGCCAGGGAGAGCCACAGCTGCTCGTGGGTCTGCTCGTACAGGCGGACGAACAGCAGCGCGGGCCCGGACCAGCCGTTGAGCAGCCCGGCGCGGCCGGCCTTCCCGGGCGGCGTCGCGGTGTCCAGCGCTTCCGCCAGGCGGACCGCGGTGGCGAGCGCCTGCCGGCCGTACTCGTTGTCGCCCCTTCGGGTCGCGAAGTGCAGCTGCGTCAGCGCGATGCCCGAAAGGCCGCCTTCGAGCGCGTGGTCGGTGGTCTGCGCGACCAGCTGCGCCGACGAGGCCAGCAGCCGGGTCGCGGCGTCGTGGTGACCGAAGTTCTCCAGCACGTACGCGATGCCGTGCGTGCCGTCGAAGAAGCCGGGTCGCGGTGGCGGCTCGCGGCGGACCGAGTCGAGCAGCCACCGCTCGTACTCGGGGAACCGCCCCGCGCCGGACACGTCCAGCGCGTGCAGGACGCCCGCCGCGCCGTTGCCGAAGCACGCGCCGCCGAGCCGGAACTGCTCGATGTCGCCGGGGAACAGCCGGTCGGTCCGCTGCGGGGTCGCCGACGCCAGGATCGCGGCGGTGACCTGCTTGCGGACGAGTGCCCAGTCCGGGCGTGCGGTGTCGAGCTCGGTGGTGGTGATCGCCGGACTCGCCGGCTCCGTGCGCGGAGCGAGCCCGGCGACGATCGCGTCGGCGTACCCCTCGGGGACATCGAACGTGCGCTGTACGAAGTCGGCGTAGCCGCGCAGCTTCGCCGGGGACAGCTCGAGCAGCGTCGTGAGCGGCAGGAAGAACCACAGCCGGAACGCGGCGAGGGCGTACTCGTCGACCTCGGTGCCCGACCGGTCGGCCGGCGCCCGGAAGCCGGGTGCGCCCAGCGCCGGCCGGTCGCCACCGTCGGCGTCCGCCGCCAGCTCGAAGTCGATCAGCGAGAGCTCGTCGGTCTCCGGGTCGATCAGGACGTTCTGCGGGTGCAGGTCACCGAAGACGATCCCGCGGCCGTGCACCGCGGCGAGGATCCGCTCGAGCTTGCCGAGCAGGCCGAGGGCGCGTTCGGTGTAGGCGGCCAGGTCACCGTCGGTGCGGTTGCGCCGGGTCAGCGGGTAGTTGAGCGCGAGCCAGCCGCCCAGCGGCGTGCCCGGCATGTGCTCCATGGCCAGGTAGTGGTGCTCCCAGACGGTGAACCGCTCGAACGTCCTCGGCACGCCGGGGATGCCGTTCAGCCGCTCCAGGACCTCGTGTTCACGGCGCAGGCGCTCGACGGCGTCGGTGCGCGTCCGGTCGAGGCCGGCGTGCGGCCTGGCCTCCTTGAGGACGACCTCCTCGCCGTCGCTCTTGCGGGTGGCCAGGTAGACGCCGCCGCCGTTGGAGAAGTGCAGGGAACTCGTGACCCGGTAGGGGAACTGCGCCGGGTCGCCGGCCTTTCGCGCGGCGATGCTGGCGGTCAGGCAGGCCGGGATCTTCACCCAGTCGGGCACCGAGAACCGGGGCTCCCGATTATCGGGTACGAGCGTTCCGTCCGGTTTGCTGATCGCCAGGACGCGCGTGCCGCCGTGCTCCACCCATCGCTCTGCGAAGCCGCCGTAACGGACATACAATGGCCCGCTTCCGTAGCGCAGGTCGCTCAGGATATAAGCGCCGTGCTCGCCTTCGAGCCGGGCCGCCAGATCTTCGAGAACACGTTCCAGCTCGTCGTCGTCAGCCGGGTAAATGGTGATGAGCTTGGCGCTGCCGTCACGGGGAGCGTATTTCGAATTCCGAGCGAGCAGGATCATCAGCGAGCGGAGGTGCTTATAGGCGATCCGGTGCTCGATACAGTACTCGTGCACCTGCACGAGCACGCTGCGGGCGTTGTCCAGACCAGCGGAAACGTGGATTTTCCAACCCTGGCCGGGAAGTTCGCGTCCCTCGGGGCGCAGGGACCGCCACACGCCGCGGTCCGCGGTGACCCAGCCATCGGCCGGCATGGGCAGCACCTGGGCGAAATCGTCGGACGGCGCACCGATTTCCTGTTGTTCGTCGTAGAACAACGGGTCGGCGAAGCAAAATGCTTCGTAGCGCAGATCCATCGAAGTTACCCTCCGTGCGTTCCCCCGGCCGTCGCGGCTCCGGGACGAGGAATATTCCCCCATGCCGGACGGCCCCGCGCCTATCCGCCAACCCGGGGGTTCAACTGGTCTATCCGAGGTAGGCAAAAAGGTCACTTACCAGTCGGTAGCCGAACCCAGCGTGATTCTTGGCCGATGGCCAACCACTCTGTCGGGGTGTAACACGAAGCTTTTTACGTCATTCCCGCAGGTCCACACAAGGATCCCCAGAATAAACCACCGAATTGGCAGAATGCCATCAAGGCTTTCTGGTGATCATTTTTCCTGGTGTGCGTACACCTCGTTGCTCCGCGGGCTGTCTACTGTGGACGACGCGGTGGTGCGCGCCACGCCCGCGGGACCTCGGCGAACGGGCCACCCGGTACTACGGAGTAAGTTGGCGGCCGGCGGACCGGAAGGAGGAACGGGTGATCTTCGGATTCGCCGTGACGGTCGCCGTGGCGGCCACGCTCGTCGCGCTGTGGAGCTTCGTCCAGTCGGCCCGCAACCGGCTGCCGGACAAACCGCTCCTCGCCGGGATCGCGGTCGTCGAGGTCCTGCTGGTCGTCCAGCTGGTGATCGGCATCGTGCTGCTCGCCGGCGGCGAGCGGCCGGGCAGCCTGGCGACCTACCTGGCGTACCTGATCGGCTGCCTGGTCGTGCTGCCCGTGGGCGCCGCCTGGGCACTGGCCGAGCGGAGCCGGTCGAGCACGGCGGTGCTCGGCATCGCCTGCATCGCCATCCCGGTGATGGTGCTGCGACTGAACGAGGTGTGGAGTGGAGCAACAGCGTAGGACGGCCTCCGGCCCCGGACGGGTGCTCGTCGCCGTGTACGCGATCTTCGCGCTGGCCGCGACGTCGCGGGCCGGCGTCCAGATCGGCACGAAGTTCCATGAGGCGCCGCTGGCCTACCTGCTCTCGGCGTTCGCCGCGGTGGTCTACATCGTCGCCACGATCGCGCTGGCCCGCCGTGGCGACGCCTGGTGGCGCGTGGCGCTGACGGCCTGCTCGATCGAACTGCTCGGCGTGCTGACCATCGGCACGCTCAGCCTGGTCGACGCGGCCGCGTTCCGGCACCCGACCGTCTGGTCGGTCTACGGCGAGGGCTACCTGTTCATCCCGCTGGTGCTGCCGGTCATCGGCCTGTACTGGCTCCGCCGCACCGCGCCGGCCAAGGTCACTGCCTGACCCCGCAGTCGAACAGCACCCCGGCGGTGGCCGCGTCCGGGCCGATCCGCGCGGGCGGCACCGGGCGGCAGTGCTTGGCCTCCCAGCCGACGCGCCGGGTCAGCTCGCCCGCGTCGCCCGCCGCGGCGGTGGTCCGCTGCTGCTTCGAGGCACCGCGGCCGATGTCGACGAACACCAGCGGCAGCAGCACGAACCGCAGTTTCCCGGCCGCCACCCACCGCGGCAGGTCGGCGGCCGAAGGCGCCGGATCGAAGCCGAGGTAACCGCCCAGCGGCGCCACGCGCGCGTCGGTGTTCAGCAGGAACGGGTCCGCGCCGTACGTGCCGCCTTCGACGGCCAGTGCGATCTCGGTGGACGACGTCTGCGCGTACGCGAGGACTTCGCGCTGACCTGGGCTGAGCCGGTACGCGCTGTCGATGAACCGGACGTACCCGGCCTCGGCCGCTTGGCCCGTGTTGACGCCGACGACCGTGCGCACCGCGTCCGTCGACGACGGGCCGGCGCCCGGGTCGGCGGTCTCCAGCACGCTGACCGGCCGCACCGCGGTGTCGGCGACGAAGGCCGTGGGACCGGCCACGACGGCGACCAGCCCGATGACGACCGCGGCGCGCGGCGCCCGCAGGAACGCCGCGACGACGGCCAGCAGAGCAAGCGCGAGCACGGTGTACCGCAGCCACGGGAGCCAGTCCGGCGTCCGGCCGAGCAGGACGTACGCGAGCAGCGCCGTCCCCGCGACCGCGCCCGGCAGCGCGAACCGGGCCGCTCCGGACGAGCGTTGCCACCGCCAGGCCGTGGCCAGGCCGGCCGCGGCGAGCGCCGCGATCGCCGGCGCGAGCTCCGCGGTGTAGTAGGCGTGGAAGATGCCGCCGGTGAAGGAGAAGACCGCGGCGCCGACGACGAGCCAGCCGCCCCAGAGCGCCCAGCCCGCCTTCGCGCGCGGCTCGGCACCGCGGGCCCGGCACGCGGCGACGACCAGGGATCCCAGCGCGAGCGGCAGCAGCCAAGCGATCTGCCCGCCGACCTCGGTGTCGAACAGCCGCAGCGGACCCGCGTCACCGCCGAGCGCCGCGCCGATCGTGGCGCCGTAGCCGCCGCCGATCCCGGTCGACCCGCCGACCAGCCGCGTCAAGCCGTTGTAGCCGAAGGCCAGTTGCCAGACCGAGCCGTCGGTGGTGCTGCCGACGAACGGTTTCGCGCCCGGCCACAGCGTGACGACGACCGGCCACGCCAGCGACACGACCAGCGTCACGCCGCCGGCCAGGCCGATCCAGGCCAGCCGGCGTCCCCGCGAACCGGGCGCCGCGATGAAGTACGCCAGCGCCAAGCCGGGCAGCACGATCCACGCGGCGAGCATCTTCGTCAGGAAACCCAGGCCGACGAACACGCCGGCCCACACGAGCCACCGCGGGTTCTCGACCGCGCGGGTCACGCAGTAGGCGGCGAGCAGCAGCAGGAGCACCAGGAGGGTGTCCGGCAGGTTGTCGCGGTTGATCGCCGCGGTGACCGGCGTCAGCGCGAACAGCGCCGCCGCGAGCAGAGCAGTCCGGGGCCCGGCCCAGCGGCGCACCACCCGGTGCAGCACGAACACGGCCGCGACGCCCTCGATGACCTGGACCAGCGCGATCGCCCAGGGGTGGAAGCCGAACACGGTCACGCCGAGCGTCTGGGTCCAGAACGCGAGCGGCGGCTTGTCGACCGTGACGACCCCCGCCGGGTCGAAGCCCGCGAAGAAGAAAGCCGAGACGTCGTGCGCCATCGAGTGCACCGCGGCGGCGTAGTAGGGCTGCAGCGGCCGGCCGGCCGGCGCCCACCCCCACAACGCCGCCGCGACCCCCAGCACCATCCCCAACGCGATCCGCTCGGCCCTCGCCGCCATGTCTCCCCCTCAGGTTTCCCCTGGGAAACGCTAGGGCGGCACGGCGGCGGAGTCCTCAAGCCCGGGATTGAAGTGGGCTTCCACCCGTGGGTTGAGCGCGGGACGACGTCAGTGCTCGCGAGGCCGGAAGAAGCCGACGAGCGGAGCCGCTTCGAGCGTGCCCCATTCCCCGTCGACGGCGAACACCGCGATCGCCCCGGTGGGAAACCGGTCGACGGCCCCCGCCCCGGCGAGGCGGTCGGTCAGCTCGCTGACGCTGGGCTCGTGCCCGACGAGCGCGAGCCTCGTCACGTCGGACGACGTCCGCCGCGCGACGGCCAGCAGATCGCCGCCGTAGAGCTCGTCGTCGTACCGGACAGGCGGCGGCTCCGGCAGTTCCCCGGCGACGAGCGCCCACGTCTCCCGCGTCCGCCGGGCGGTGGAGCAGAGAACGAGGCCGGGGACGTGACCGTGCTCGCGAAGCCAGCGTCCGGCCTTCGGCGCGTCGCGCAGGCCCCGGGGCCCGAGCGGCCGTTCGTGATCGTCGACGCCCTCGGGCCACGCCGACTTGGCGTGCCGCAGGACGACGAGCAAGCGCTTTCCCGCCATGCCACCAGTCTTTCACGCTCGGTGGACGCCGGTCCCGCCGGCGGGACCGGCGCTCCCGCGCGGCTCTTCAAGGGCCGGTGCTGCGCACCCGGCCTGGTGTCGCGGCGTCGACACGATCCACGTATTCAGGTTCGTGTCGACGGTACGGGCCGCGGCGTGCCAGCGCTCGATGCGCTCCCGGCTCACCGAGATCCGCGGGATGGTCACCTGCTCGCCGTCGACCCGATCACGGCGCAGGCCCTCGAAGGGCTCTTGCATTAACCGTCAGACCCCAATTCTGGGGATGACCCGGGGAGCCGATCTTGACCAGTAGCGACCAGTAAGCCGCTGACCAGGGAGTTGAGTGGGCCGCCTGGGGCTCGAACCCAGAACCTACGGATTAAAAGTCTACGGGAAACCAATGTCGGCGAGTGTCGCCAAATGCCGCCCTGTGCCAACAAATGCAGGTCAGCCGACATCTTTGCCACTTTTCAGTGTCGCGGAGTGTCGCCCAGTGTCAGGCTCTACTTCGGCAACGGAGCCCCATCGGAGACGCACTACCCAAGATTCTGGGCCATTGCGGACCCACCGTCAATCATCCAAAGGCGACATGTTGTACACCGCTGATCACGAGCGACAGCAACCCAAGGGTGGCGTTGAAGCTCACAGCCGGCAGCCGTCCGACCACACCCGCCAACCTCTCGCCCTCTTAGTACGGCAGCCGCAGTGTGTGATCTAGCGGCGTGTCGTGGGTATGAAGACGGCCACCGCGTGATCGACTTCAAGGTGTGTTGGATCTCGAAGAGGACGCGGTGGCCGCGTCGTGGACTGTAGTAGATGATCGGCTCGCTCGGTGGCAGGCCGGGTTCGACGACGCGTTCGCGCTGGTGGCGGGTCGTTTCGCGCAAGCGGGCTCGCGCCGTCGAGCCCGGATGTATGTGCTGGGGCTGCTGTCGGGCGCGGAGCGGAAGAACTCGTGGACGCTGGCCGAGCAGGCTGGTGACCTGACCCCGGACGGCATGCAGCGGCTGCTGAACTTCTACCGGTGGGACGCCGACGCTGCTCGTGACGACGTCCGCTCCTATGTGCTGGACAATCTTGGTGACCGCGGCGGGATCGCGGTGGTTGATGAGACTGGTTTTCTGAAGAAGGGCACCAAATCCGCCGGGGTGCAGCGGCAGTACTCCGGGACCGCCGGGCGGATCGAGAACTGCCAGCTCGGAGTGTTCTTGACCTACGTCTCGGCCAAGGGCCGGGCGTTGATCGACCGCGAGCTCTACCTCCCGGTGTCCTGGACCGATGATCGGGAACGCTGCGCGGAAGCCGGAATCGGTCCGGAGGTCGAGTTCGCGACCAAACCCCAGCTCGCTCAGCGGATGCTGGAACGGCTGCTCGACGCTGGTTCCGACATCGAGTGGTTCACCGCTGACGAGGCCTACGGCGACAACCCCGGCCTGCGAGACTGGTGCGAACAGGCCGGACTGAACTACGTCATGGCCATCTCGTGTGACCATCGCTTCGACACCCCGGCCGGGACGTTGCGGGCCGACGCACTCGCCGCCGCGGCACCACGCAAGGGCTGGCAACGCCTCTCGGCTGGGATCGGCAGCAAAGGGCACCGGCTCTACGACTGGCTGCTGCTCGACCCCGGCACCGCCGGCGGCCGGCAGCTGCTGGTTCGCCGCTCGATCAGCAAGCCCACCGAGCTGGCCTACTACATCTGCTACTCCACCTACCCGGTGCCGGTCGCCGAACTCGTCCGGGTCGCCGGATCCCGGTGGGCGGTCGAGGAAACGTTCCAGTTCGCCAAGAACGAGACCGGACTGGATCACTACCAGGTCCGCAAATACGACGCCTGGTACCGGCATATCACCCTGTCCATGCTCGCCGCCGCGTTCCTCGCCGTCACCGCCCACACCGAACGCGCCCGGGACGAAAAAGGGGCACCGCTGCAGAAACAGCGGACCTGATCCCGTTATCCTGCAACGAAATTAGACGACTCTGGTCCACCCTCAACGACCCCGCCCACCCACCCGGGCACGCCGATCACTGGTCACACTGGCGACGACGCCACCAAACCCGCGCCCGCCACAGCCACTACCAGCGACAACGCACCAAACATCCCACACTGCGGCTGCCGTACTAACCGCCGCGTTCACCGAACTACGCACGGCGGAGATTCCGGTGACCAGATCGTGTGCGCTGACCGGGATATCGAGGGCGACGCACTACCGGCACGTCAACCCGAAAGGGCCGATGCACGGTCCGTGGCTGCCCCGTACGCCACCGCCGCAGGCCCTCGACACCGCTGAGCGGGACCGGGTGCTGGCGTTGCTGACCAGCCCGGCCTACCGGGACCTGGCGATCCCGCAGGTCTGGGCCAGGGAACTGGACGAGGGCCGGTACTGGTGTTCGGTCTCCACGATGTACCGGATCGCCCGGGCCGCCGGCCAGGTCAGGGAACGCCGCCGGCTGGCCACCCACCCTGCCCGGGTCCGGCCCGAACTGGTCGCCCGCGGGCCGAGTGAGGTGTGGTCGTGGGATATCACCGCGCTGAAAGGACCCTCGAAAGGGATTTGGTACAAATGCTATGTCATCCTTGACATCTACTCTCGCTATGTCACCGGCTGGCTGGTCGCCGCCGCGGAGGATGCCGTTGTGGCGAAAGATTTTCTCGATGACGCCATGAACCGCAATGGCAGTCAGCCGCACACCATCCACGCCGACCGCGGCGGCTCGATGGTATCGAAACCGGTGTCGGAACTCCTTGTCGATCTCCGCGTCATCCGGTCTCATTCCCGCCCGCGCACGTCGAATGACAACCCGTATTCGGAGGCTCAGTTCAAAACGTTGAAGTACATGCCCGACTTCCCTGAGCGGTTCGGGTCGCTGGAAGACGCCCGCGTGTTCTGTGACGAGTTTTTCATGGCCTACAACCATGAGCACCGGCATTCGGGGATCGGGATGCACACACCCGCGTCGGTGCACTTCGGCACCGCCGAGCAGATCCGCACCCAGCGCCAGGCCACCCTCAACCAGGCCTACGCCGAACACCCCGAGCGCTCGCGCGCCGGCCCCGACCACCCAGGCTGCCCGAAGCGGCCTGGATCAACCAGCCCGCTGACCAGCCGAAACCGGCGTTCTAAACACAACCTGTCTCACTTGACTTGACAACTACCGTCGCGACCCATCCTTACTCCCAGCCTCATTGACCGCCGCTTCGGCTGCAGGGTCATGAAGTGCCGCGCTTGCGAGCGCGTGCTTGCGAAGACAGGAGCGCCATCCGCACAAAATGCGCCCTCCGCAGCGCCTCCGCCCGCCTCATTCGCTCGTCGTGCGGTAACACGCCGTCCGGATCGACCTGCCTCGTCCACCGGTCGTCGAACCCACGTCGAGCCGGCGCAGTTGCGGCGGTACGGTCATCGCAATACGCCCATCGCGTATAGCTGGCAACGCGTGCCGCCATGGATCGCTGCTCCGGCGTCACAACCCCTCCCGGCGGACCGGACCAACCTGGCCACGATCAGCCCGGACCGGTGGCAAGAGACGTCGAATCTCGGACATCACAGCCTCGGAGAGCGGCGGCGCGGACCGCACCACACGAGCAATGAACTCTTCCCGAGTCTCGCCGGGCTGACAACTCAAGATCATCCTCAAGTCTTGAACACGCAGCCAAGCCCGCGCCCGCCGAACACGGCAAGATCACTCAGAAGTGAACCCACCCTCGGACGCCGCCGGGGTCATCGTCGTTACCGCCACAGGCCGCGCCAGGTCCCAGCCGGGCATTCGACGCCACCGCATATCTGTCCTTTGTGGTCTACCATCACGGCAGCGACCGAGGCCAATGCCACACTGCCAAATTCCGCTCATCGTCGCGCTGCCCTGTAACGAATAGACCGTCTTCGGTGGACACTCGCCGGACACGGGTTCACGATCAAGTCCGGTGACGATTCGCCGTGTTCACGGCAGTACACCGCCACCTCGCCCCCTATGACGCAGCAGTGGTCACAGGTCTTCGTTGTGAATGAGGTGCATGGCCATGACATCAGCTGCCGGATTGTTCAAACGATGCGGATGTCACGACCCCATGACGGGTCGCAGATTAGGGAGCCAGTGTCCGCAACTGGGCGTGCGCGGGCACGGGAGCTGGTACTTCCGACTGGAGCTGCCGCCGGGCAAGAACGGCAGGCGACGGCAGCTGCGCCGTGGCGGGTTCGCCTCACGGAAAGCGGCAGGTGCCGCGCGAGACTTCCTGTCCAACCCCACCACCCTGGACGGCACTTCGGGGTCGGCCGTGACGGTGGCACAGTGGTTGCGGTTATGGCTGGAGAGCCGGGAGAACCTGGCGCCGTCCACGATGCGCAGCTACGCCATGCACGCCCGGCGCCACCTCATACCGAACCTGGGGCGGGAACGGGTCACCGAGCTGACCCCGGCCCGGGTGCAGGCGATGTTTACCTCCCTGATCCGCACGCACGCGGCCACCGGCCGGCCGTTGTCGGTGGCGACGCTGCAGCGTATCCAGGCCACCCTGCGCGTCGCGCTCAACGCCGCGGTCCGTCGGGGTCTGCTGGCTTCGAACCCAGCGCGCTTCGTGGAACTCCCGTCCGGGGCGAAGCCGCATCCGGTGGTGTGGACCCCGACCCGGATCGCTCTCTGGCAGGCGAGCGGGATCCGGCCGGCGGTCGCGGTGTGGACCGCCGCCCAGACCGCCGAGTTCCTCGCCTGGCTCCACCGCAGTGAGCATCCGCTGTACGTGTTGTTCCACCTCGTCGCGCTGCTCGGGCTACGACGAGGCGAAGCAGCCGGGCTGCAATGGGCCGACGTCGACCTGCGAGCGAGAACGGTCACCGTGGCCCGCCAGGTCCGCCAGATCGGCAAGCACCTGGAACTGGCCGCACCGAAAAGCGCCTCCAGCAACCGGGTCATCGCCCTGGACCACACGACAGCCGCCCTGCTGCAAGGCCTGCGAATCGAGTGGCTCGCCACCCACCCCGGCACCAGCGAACCGGTCGGGTTCCTCTTCCCCGACCGCTCTGGCGCTCCGTTGCGGCCGGACTTCCTCACCGTCATCTTCCGCCACCTCAACAGCGCATCTGGCCTTCCGCCGGTACGGCTGCACGACCTCCGCCACGGCGCAGCCAGCCTCTCCCTGGCCGCAGGCAACGACCTGCGCACCGTCCAAGCGCTACTCGGGCACTCCAGCATCACGCTGACCGCCGACACCTACGCCACCGTTCTGCCCGACCTCGCCCACCACGCCGCCGAAGCCACCGCACACCTCCTCCAGGACGCCACCGGCACCCAGTCCGGACGGCGGCGTCCCGGCCGGCGCAGCCGCACCGGCCGCTCCACACGAATCCGGCACCACCGATAACGGGAGCCAGCGACCTACAGCTCGCCCTAAGCTGGCACCGGCCAAGGTAACCGCTGGGTGGAGGAGTGAGGGCGTGCCGTACGCCGTGTGGCTGGAAATGACCGCACCGGAACCGATCACCGACGCGGCCGCCGCAGCGCAACTGCCGGGGCTGATCGCCGACCTGCTGGAGGCGGGCTGGGAGGTACCCGCAGTCCCCTGGCTGGACGACGAAGACGACCCTGCTGTTGCCGACGAGGATGACACCGGTGGTCCCGGCCTTCTCGATATGCGGGTGGTGGGCTACCGCGACGGCGCAATGATCGGACTCGCAGTCGACACCGACGTACTCGAGGTCGCCACAACGATCGGCGCCAGCCTCGGCCGGCACCTCGCCGACGCAGCACCCGCACTCCTGGGCTGGACCACCGAATCCCTCCGCGCCACCAAACTGACCGCCCCGGACGCCGACGGTGACTGGCTGCCGTCGCTGCGCGAGGACGGGCCGCGGTTCCCGGTCGCGGAACACCTGCGCCACGACCTGCTCGAAATGGCCGCCCAGTTCCTCATCGCCGGCGCCGTCCGCGACCTGCACGACCCCACCGGCGAAAGCCGCCACACCCCCGAAGCCGTCGACGCCGCCGACCTCGTCGCCGGCGCCGTCACACAACACCCCTGGGGCCGCGAAGTCGCCGGCGAGCTCGGCAAGCTCCTGATCGCCGCCGGCCGCCACGAGACCACATCCGGCACCCGCCGGCCGCTGACCGGCCACGGCAGCGGAGACACCGCCCTGGCACAGCAGCTACTGAACGCCGTGCGCTCGGAGATCGACCAGCCCGCCATCGACTACGACGACGACGACCGGATGCGCGGCCACGTCCTCGTCGAAAACTTCATGGAACACCACGACCTGCAATGGAACCGCCACACCGGCGACCTCGACGACGCCGACGAACGACGCAGCCGCGAGCAGCTGCGGGCACTGCTGTGGGCGGGACTACGGGTCCTGGCCACCCTGACCCACGACCTCACCGACGATGCCCCCTCGCCGTGGCTCTGGCTCGCCGACCTCGAATGCGCCGACCTCAGCCCCGCTGCCGGCGTCCTCGCCGAGCTCGATGACGAACGCCTCACCGTCGCTGCCGAAGACGATGACGAGGAACTCGCCACCGCAGCCGAGGCGCACGTGCTCGTCCGGACAGCGCTGTTGCATCCCGATCTGCTCGACGACGGGGCCTCCGACGAGGTCGGGTCGTCGTTGTCCGACGTCGAGGTCACTGCCGGGCCGTTGCATCACGTTGTCCACGACGCCTTGATCATCTTGGGTGCCGACGCCATCGTGGCCGCATCCGGCACGACGAAGCAGAACACGGCCCTGGACCTTCTGGTGCCCTCGCTGCGGGCCATCGAAGCCCTCCGCGTGGACGACGACGATCCTGACGGCGACCCCTACAACGATCTCCACCACGCGCTCGAACAACTACTGCCCAGGTCAGGCAGCACCAACCGCCGCGTTCGGCTGGCCCGCGAGCTTCTGTCGCTGATCACGACGGCCGCGACCGCTACTCCTGACACGCCGGCCCGGGTCGCTCGCGAGTTGTTCCTCGACCCCGCCGACACAGCCTGCGTCCTGCTCTCCACTGACGATGACAACCGGACTGTGCGACGCCTGCGCACCTACATCCTCACCGCCGCAGCCGCCCTCGATCCCGCCGTCGCCGGAAGCTTCGCCGCCGACCTGCCCGCCCTGCGCAGCACCGACCCGCGCGACGAACCCGCCCTCCGCAACGAAATCACCACCTGGTGGAACCGCACCCTCCAGACCCTCCGGCAGCTGCCCGAACTTCTCCACGAGCAGCCACCTTGCCCAGACCCCGGGGCGGCCCTGCTCAAGTCCGCCGCCACGAGCGAGAGCGCACCGTCCGGCACACTCGACAACCTATCCACCGCGCACGCCGCGGTCGCCGTTGCCCAGGCCATCTCGGCGATCAGTCTCGCACTCGACGACCCCGACTTTCCCGCCCAGATCATCCGGTAACCCATCCCGGCCGTCAGTGTGACGCTGAGGCCGTTACGACAGCGATCCCGGGATCACGAGCCCACGTCACCAGCAGCTCGTCGGCAGCAGCGCCGGAATCGGATCCGTGAATGGCCGGCGCATTCGACGCCTTGATCTCGCAAGGAACTTGCGAGATCAACTCGGGGTGGGATGCGGATCTGGCGGCAGGTGGCCTTCGAAAAAAGGGAAGCGCGGGCTGCGAGCCTGATAGGAGAGGACGTCGCCGCTGTGGGCGTCGATGATCACGCGGTCGTCCCCGATCTTGTGCCCGGTAACGCGGCCTCGGCCGACGAGCTTGATCATCCAGGCGAGGCGCGGTGGTTCGCCTGGTTCGCCGGTGGCGTGCACGATCAGCGTGCGGTAGTGCATCTCCGCGTAGGGCAGTTCGGACCGGTTCACGGCGATCATGTCCGCATCCACCCCCGACACGGTCGGGCGGGTATCGGCCACATAAAGCGTGTCGAAGTCCTTCATTACGCGGCGGATCTGCCCATCGAGTGTCGTGCCGACGATGATTTGCAGTGGGTAAACCTCAATGCCTTCGTAGGTGATGTGGTACCTGATGTGCACGAGGATGTCGGTGAACACCGTCCCGGGCCGATCGACGTGCACGTTGCGCACCAGCAGGCCGAGCTTCGGCCCGAGCCCGATCTCGTGGGCGACGTGGGGCCACAGCTCATGCGCCAGTTGCCGCGCGCGATCCATGTCGTCGACAGGGAACTCCACACCCCGAGACTAGACTCGCTCCCGCTTCAGGCCATTCACTGTGAGTAGTTGACATCCTCGCCGGACCACCGTCTGGAATCAAGGTGCCAGGCCCCGAGGGGCAACGCAGATGCAGTAAGACGATGCCGTCGGTGGAGCGCGAAGGTAACAGGGCGTCGGGTGGCCGCGACACACCGGTTGTGGAACCCCTGCCGGGAGATTGGTCTCGCGCGATCCACCCGTACGGAGTGCTGTGCGGGTTCCTGATGACGTTGACGGCGTTTCCGATGCGGCACTGGGACGCGCCAGTCCCGATGATCGTCGTCGTGCTGTTTATCCCCTACTACATCGTGGCGGGATTCCTGGCCGCCCGGCGTGCCGGTATCGCCGCGGCCGTGACGACCGGCGCCGTAACCGCGCTGACCGGCCACACCGTCGTGTACGTGGCGACAGTGCTCTACACCCTCATCAACGACACGTGGCCGACTGCGCTGACCTGGCTGGGAATAGGAGTGTCCCTGACACTGGCCACACTGTTCCTCGGCGCACTCGCAGGCATGGCAGGCGGCACGATCGCCAAGGGCATCAAATCGATCCACGACTGACCATTCTCAAGGTCCGCCGCCCGGTCAGCGCCAGATCCGCTCATCCGGGTGCCACGAGCCGGGCGGAGGTGTCCGTTGCATCAGGGGGGTGAGAAAGGCATCGGCGAACGCCTCCACCCCGCCAAGGGTTCGCATTTCTTGAGGCAGGTCCAGGGCTTTCTGCGCGGCTTCCCGGTAGAGGCCTGTCCAGGCTCGGTTCGGCACTCGGAAGCTGCCGGGCAGGTCCACGACCATGTGCCGAGCACGGCGGCGTTCGACTTCGTCAGCCAGGATGCGGTGCATCCGCGCGCCCTCGATATCGGTCTTCAGCGCAATGAGCACCAGATCGACGAGGTCTTTTGCCCGAGTGGAGGGGGTTCGGTGGACTTGATGTAGCTCGTACATCGCGCAGATCTTCTCCGCGACGTGGTCTTCCACCGGAAAGACCCGGGTTTGCGGCCACGGTCCGCAGTCGGTCGGAAAGGCCGGCTCGAGCGCTGTGGTGGTGACGGTGCCGCGGGGGTGGTGACCGGCCACGACAATGTCGACGTTGACCTCGTAGCCCAGTGGCGCCTCCTCGAACATCGTCATGAAGGTGACCTTGCGGGTCGGGCGCTCGACGTGGGTTTGGTCGAAGGTTCTGCGATGGGCGAACCAGATTTCGTCGTCCAGCCGCAGCGCGGCCGCGGCGATCAGCTCGTCGACCGCAGCGTCGGTGGTGTCCTGGTTGCCGAGCAGGTCGATGTCTGTGGAGTAGCGGGCGCTCGGCCAGCGTACGAGCAGCGCCTGGCCGCCCTTGAGCATCCAGGTGCCGTGATCGGCGTGGAAGACGCGGGCGATCAGCCGCCGGTAGAAGTGCAGCTGCAGCAGTTCACCGTGACTACGGTTCGTCTTCTTCGCCGCGTTCCGCGCCTTGCCCTTCTGGGAGTCCAAGTAGCTTCTCGGGGTGCGCGGACGCTGCGGTGCTGGCATGTCCCTCATCGTCGCCTATCGTGCTCGCCTCGTTCGCACCGGCGCCGATCTGCTCGCGGCGGTCACCGGCGTCGCGGGCCTTCAGCATCTGGGCGACGGCAGGCAGCAGGTCCGGCGGCAATCCGTTCACCAGAGTCGCGATCGGCGTGCTCGTGTCGTTCAGCAGTCGCGCGATGGGCCCGATTTTGTCGTTGACGGCTGACATGATCGGTGTCACCTGGGCAAGCATGGCCAGCACGTCCGGGGATAGGCCGGAGACGATGGTGTTCGGCGGCACGATCCCGGCATCCGCGATGAGCTTCGCGAGCCGCGCAGTCGAGGACATCGCGATCTCGGGGTGTGCGGCCAGCAGGGCGCTCAACGCCGCGCCCGGGTCGGCGGAGGCCGGTGCGGGCCGGCGAGCGAGTTCGGCGGTGCTCGTGCCGATCTCGGCGAGCAGGTGCTCCAGCAGCGCCGCGCCGTCTCCTGGCCGGCGGACGCCGTAGCGCAGAGCGTAGGGGCCGATGTGCTCGGCGAGAACGTCGAGACCGACCTGGTTGACCAGGACAGCCTGGCGGATGATCGTGGCAATGTGACTGCCGTCGATATGCTGGTCGAGCAGGTCACAGATCGTGCGGAGCGGTGTGGTGACCGGCAGTCCGTCGATCACCGTGACGTCGTCGTCAGCGAGTTCGGCGCGCTTGAACCACAGGTCCGGGTCGCGGCTTGTGCGCCGCCGGGGCGTGGTGAAGCAGATCCGGTCGTCGACCAGCTCTCCCAGCCCGTGGAGCCCAGCCGCGGACTGGTGGGACAGCACGCCACCGTTCGGGTCCAGCGGTGGCCGGGCCCACGCTTGTACCGCCGGGTTCAGCGCCAGCCACGCTGCCTGCGCCTCCCTCGCCGGAGTGACGGTGGCGGTCGTGGCCGCGTACACGCCGTGACGGACTCGGTCGAGGTAGCCGGCGGTCTCAAGACGGTGCAGCGTGGAGGCGTCCACGCCGAGGTTCTTGGCCTGGCGGGACGTGACCATGCCCCACTGGTCCGCCGTGTAGGCGCCGAGCAGCTCGAACGCCGGCCCCATCTCCATACAGCAAAGTTTACGCCATCTCGCAGCGTTTATCGCGCTTAGTGGGCTCACAACGATGCGCGCTTGTGCGACAAACGCTGCAACTAAGCCCTAGTGAAGTACGCACCACGCCACCTGACACCAGGGTATCGCTCTCGTACCGTGGGCAGGTCACTCTCGATGAAACGGCGCACGCCGAGGCCCCGACCACCTCATCCCCTGCGGGCGGTGAAGGAGCAATGACCGAATCGCCCTGGTGGGACCTGCGCTTCGGCATCGTCGTCGCGATGGTCATCATCCGCGGCGCGTCGGCTGCCGCGCGAGGCGCTGCGGCTGCTGCCCGACGTCCTGCGCCTCATCCGGCGACTGGCCGCTGACAAGACACTCCCCCGCGGCGTCCGCGTCCGGCTTGGGCTGCTGCTGGCCTACCTCGCGCTGTCCATCAACCTGGTGCCGGACTTCATCCACGTCCTCGGGTACACCGACGACGCCATCGTCGTCACCGCCGTCCTGCGCAGCTTCGGCCGCCGTGCCGGGCTCGACGCGGTCCGCGTCCACTGGCCCAGCACCGACGACGGCTTCGCCGCACTGACCGGGCTCCCCGGCCTGCACCGCTCTTCCCGGTAGGCGCACGCGAGCGAATCGGTGATCACCCAACCTGGAGAACACCGGAGCACGTCGTCGGTGACGAAGAGCCGCTACGCCAGCATCGACCGCGACCCGAACTCCGTCGCCGCGGGCGCGAACTCAGGCCTGGCTCTTCGTCGGCGAGGTCCGCCAGCTCGACCAGCGAGCCATCCGCCCGGCGCAGCGTGCCGGTGAGGAAGTAGCTGCCAGGCGGCAGTCCCCAGTGCCTCGAGCTGCTCAACGACAACGCCAGGCGCGTGACTATTCCTTGCCCGGGCATGCGTTCAAGAACGCGGCTCCTTTTTCGGTGTACGGTTCTTCGACGGTGGTGATCGGGAACCGCGACCGTGCCTCGGTCAGCAACCGTCGCGCGATCCCGCGGCGTTGCCACGCGGTCGCGGTCCAGATATGCCCGACGGACTCATAGGTGCCATCCTCGTCGCGGTCGTAAACGACCACGAACCCGCCGAGACGGCCGCTGAAGAACCACACCCCCTCCTCCCCACCACTGGCCGCGACCGGAGCCAGCATCAGCAGCCACACACCCGACTCTCCCGGAGCAAAATCCCAACCGCACGCACGCTTGTACGCCAATCCCGCCCGGTCCAGCGCACTGCCATGCCAGCGTCCGTCCGGACCTTCGGTCACCTCCGCGCCGAGGACAGCACCACCAAAATCGTGCTCATCACCATCGAGATCGAGATCGAGGCCGGACACGGCCAGGCCCCAGTCGTCGTCCTGACGTGAGGCCTGCCACGAGACGGCCGGACCGAGGCGCGCGGTAGTCGCGAGATCCGCCCGGTCGAGAAGGAACGGAAACTGGGAGAGCACCTCGAGAAACAACGTTTCCTCCTCCACGGTGACCGTACCCGGGGCGAGCGCGGAGAGCGCCTTGTATGCAGCCCGGTACGCCTTCTCGATCTCGGGTGTCTCCGGAAACTCGTAGTCGGTCATCAAGCGCTCGCTGTTCCCTTCGAGCTGGGCACCGGGTCGAAACCCAGCATGGTCCAGCCCGCCCCCAGCCCGCGAGCTGACACGCACTGACGAGAACGCAGGCATGTCACCCGGCTGGACGGTCTCTCCTGAGGCGCGCGCCGTGTCGGACCAGCGCGCTTCCGGGGTCGTTCTCAGGCCGGGTTTGAGCCTGGTCGAGGTGATGGCGCAGCATCCGCGGCTCAACAGCTTCGGCATCGGTCTCTTCGACACACGCGGCAAGACGGCTGAACAGTGTGCGGCCGAACTCGCTGACGGACGCAGAAGTTGGCCGGGCGGGAGGGCGCGGTGCTGGAGATCGCTGCCTGGCTGCGGGAGAACATCGCGCCGATCAAGACGCCCACGGTCGGCAGCTACAGCATGAAGCACGTGGTGGAGGGCGCCACCGGCGACTACATGACCAACGGTGAGCTGATCGCTGCCGCTCTTGTAGCCGGGTACCCCGTCAGGTTCGTTCCGGGCCCGAACCCGTTGTTCGGCATGAGTGCACGGGATCTGACCCGGATCGGCACTGCACCGCGCCCTCGTGGCCGCCTCGGTGGCTGGGGATCGACAGTGACCGCTCACGACGACCTGGACGACTGATCCGCCTGCTGCCGGGTCGAGTACTTGACCGCTCGCCCCGGCAGCAGATTCCGGACTACTCGCCGCGTAAGGAACATGGGAACGAAGACCAGCGCTAAGCGATGATCACGGCTTGACCTGCTGTTGAGTGTTGACTGCCCTGCTGTGTGGCGCTGCGGTTCGTCGCGGTTCCGCCGCGCGGTCAGGGGGATGGTGTGAGCTTGGGCGTGTCGCGGAAGGCACGGAGGTAGGCCGCGCCGGCCGCACCCAGCAGCAGCGCGTACCCGCCCGCCGACCAGTACAGCATCGCACCGGACTTCACGTAGTTGACCAGCATGTAGCCGGTGTAGAGACCCACCAATGCCCACGGCACCAGATAGACGACGCCGAGCAGGATCCGGTACGGCCACGGCGCGACGCCTGGGTTGACCACGTACTCCCCGGCCTTGGAACCGATCCGGTCGCGAAGGCTCAGAGCCATGCCGGTCTGCCGGAACAGCGCATCCTCCACGGCCATCGCGGATGCTCCGCGCCTGCCCTGCAACGCCACCAGCAGCGTGCTGTAGAGCATCCCGAGCCAGAGCGGGATGGGCACCAGCGCCGCGCCAAGCCTCGGCAGCTGGGGCACCTTGTCCAGGAACGCCACCGACGCTGCCGCGTAGGCCAGCACCGCGCCCAGCAGCGCGATGTTGATGTTGAGCAGGGTCACGTTCTCGGATCGCTCCGCCTGATACAGCGATCCCAGCGCCGCGATCTCCGTCGCGTTGCCCTGGTCACCGGCCGGTGCGGTCACGGTGGTACCTCCTGGTGGTGGGGTGGTCGGGCGGAGCGGCAGGCGGATTTCCACGATCGTGCCGCTGCCGGGGTGGCTCTCGACCGTGACGGTCCCACCCACCTCGGCCAACCGCGCCGGGAGGGAGTGGGACAGGCCCGTGCCGGACGGCGTGGTGGCCGGGTCGAAGCCGCAGCCGTGGTCGGTGACGGTCACCGCCAGCTCGCCGCCCTCCTCGCCGGTGGCCACGACCCACGCCTCCGCCGTGCCGGCGTGCTTGGCGACGTTGTTCAACGCCTCGGTCACCGCGTGGGTGACAGCCTCGACCGCCTCCGACCCCAGCGCATCGGGCAGCCTGTCGGAGCTGTAATGGACGTCCAGGTCGTGCGCGCCTTGCAGGAACACCGCTTCGGCCAGCGCGCCGTCGAGTTCAGGCGCCGCGTCGGCGGTGATGGTGTGGGCGACCGCGCGCAGGTAGCGGGCGTCGCGCTCGCACTTCGCCCGGATCTGCGGTGACAGACACTCTTGGCGGGACACGACGGTCAACGTGGTCAGCACGTTGGTGTGCAGCAGGTCGTACTGGCGGACGCGTTCCCGCGTGCGGGCCTCGGCTTCGCGCGCCTGCAAGGCGCCCTCCGCTTCGGTGTCGGCACGGCGCGCGGTGTCGATCAGCTTGGCGGCCACCAGTCCTGCCGCGACGGTGAACACCACGAGCTGACCGGTGACGCCGAGCAGCGTGCCGGCCTGCTCCAGGCCCTGGCCGCGTAGCCCGGTCGCCAGGTAGCTCCCGCCGAGAACGGCCACGGCGGCGGTCCCCCATCGGTAGCCGCCGTAGACCTGAGCCAGTACGGCCACGCCGGTGGAGGGCGGCGGCGTCCAATTCTGCCAGGTCGCGACGGACTCTGGCGGCAGCGCGAAGCCGACCAGCAGCTCGGCTCCAGTCATCACGACGACGGCCGCGGCGGTCGGCACCGCGCCGACCTCGGAGCGCGTGCCCAGCCACCACAGCAGGACGCCGGCCCACACGAGGTAGACCAGGTAGCTCGGCACGACTGCCGCGGGAGCGCGTGAGGACTCCGAATCGGGCCAGAGCAGAAGCACGCCCCACGGCAGTGCCTGCGCCGCCCACAGCAGCGTCAACGCGCGCAGCAACCAGGCTTTGACCTGGTCCTCGACTCCTCTGGTGTGCATGGCGGCAAGCATGCCCGCCTCAGCCACGGTCCGTTGACGATGATTCCACCGTCATTTCACAGGCCGCCGTCCTCTCGCAGCCGCTCCTGGAGGTCGGCCATGGTGCTGACCGGCGTGCCCGCGTCCCGGTACTTGGCTTTGGCCCGCTCCAGGTAGCTGTACGCGGTGCGCTCGCTGATGCCCAGCCGCTCGGCGATGACCTTCATCGGCACGGCGCGCCCGCGCAGCTTGACCACCTCCGCCTCCCGGTCGGACAGCCGGGGGCGGCCGGGCATGCGGTCGCGGCTGATCGCGAACGCCAGCTCCTGATCGAGCGCGTACCGGTCGGCGACGATGTCCCGGATCGCGCGCACCAGCGACCGGCGGTCCCCGTCTTTGACGTGGTATCCGACCGCCCCCGCCCGGACCGCGTCCACCTTGAAGCGCTGCTGGGCGTGCACGGACAGCAGCAGCACCTTGTCCCCGCGCCGCACGAGCCGGTCGACGTTGTCCACGAACCGCGTGCCGTCGCCGAGTTCGAGGTCCAGCAGGACGACGTCGTCGGAGGGGTCGAGGGCCAGGTACCCGGCCACTCCGGCGGCGACGTGACGGACCTCGATGCCCGGATCGTGGTCGGCCAGCCAGGAACCGGCGCTGCCCAGGATCATCGGGTCGTTGTCGATCAGACCAATGCTGATCACCCCGGGTGATGGCGGGTCCGCGTCGGCTTCGGGACCGCAGGGTGACGGCGATGACGTGTCCATCCCTCCTTCTACCTCATGTCCCGCACAATCGGGATGAGTCGCGGTTGTGGAACTTGTGGTCCCAGTTCTTCCGCCAGCCAACCGCGCCACCGCCACCGACGGAGGCCTGGACACCCGATCCGGCACGAACCCCCAACCACCACGAGGCTTCACTTTGGCGGCGGTTCGAGGGGCTGGCGCGCGGAGGCATGGGAGTTTCGGGTGACGAGTGCGACGCCCGTCGCCGCGAGGGCGAAACCCAGTAATGCGGCCGGGCTGAGCTGAGGTGCTGGCCAAGGACGGGGACTACGGCCAGGGCGGTTGCCCGGGGGGACGAGGAACAGGTAGCTGGTCGCGCTGGCGCCGGGTTGTCGTTTGAGAATGTAGAAGAGCAGGACGAACGCGGCGAAGGATCCGACGAGGGCGAGCCAGACAACGGAGCCGACAGCGGTGACGGTCAGCGGCAGCGCGAAACCTCCGGAGCCCAGGGTGAAGGGGATGATGCTCACCGTGGCGGCGAGCATCTGGATGAACATGCCGGTCCGCAGATCCATGTCGTCGCCGAAGCGCTCTGGTACAGCGTGCCGCCGGCGGATCCGGCCAGACCGGCCACCGCGGCGAGGATGCCGGCGGCGGTGCCGACGCCGGCCAGGTCCGAGCTGACCGCCGCGGCGACGCCCGCAAACCCCAGGATCAGGCCGACGACCTGCCAGAACCGTAGCCGTTCCCCGAAGAGCGGGACGGCCGCGACGGCGACCACCAGCGGGGTCGCGTCGGTGATCAGGGACGTGATTCCCGCCGACACCCCCCAGCCGCAGTGCCACGAAGACGCCGACGAACTGGCACGTTTGCAGCAGGATGACGGACACGACCAGGTGAATCCAGGCGGCCGGGCGTCGGGGCCATTGCCCCCTTCCGGTCACCGCGATGGCGCCGAGCACGGCCGAGGCGACGAGGAACCGCCAGAACCCCCGCGTCCCGGCGCCACGGTGCGGGTACCGATGCTGCCGACGAGGAACCCGCTGCTCCACACCGCAGTGACAGGACAGCAAACGCGGCCGTGCCCAACCGGGTCCGGAACTGGCCCCTGGAGTCGCGAACGCCGCGTCGCGTCCTGTCCCGCCCGGTTCGGCGCCGTCATCGGCCGGTTCCCTCCCTCGTGCGCCGCGTGTCTTCGGCGGGTACCCAGGCAGCGCCCACACCGACCCCTGCTCCGAGGCCGACCGCTTCGCCGGAACCCATCATCGGCTACCAGGGCCACCGGGCTCCGTGACCGCCACTCGGCCGAGAAACGTGAGCACCACGGCCCGAGTAATGACGACCGGCACCCGTGCCGTCGACGAGCTGCGGCTGCACCGGCTCGGCTACGGCGACTGGACCGGCCCGGCCTCGGCGACGCACATCGGCATCGGTATGACCGCCCGAGCCGCCGTCGCCGACATCGCGGACCACCTGTACACCGGCCGATGACGGTGCCGGGGACCAGGTGCTCATCGTCGTCGTCATCTCCTCCCGCCAGGTGGTGCGCGCCTACCCCCGCGGCGGCTCCTACGAAGACGCCCCACGCAAGCTCGGCAGCCGCGCCGGGCTGGTCGTCGCAGGGGCCCTGAGGTCGCGTACATCATGACCGTCGCGATCTCGATCGCCTCCGACGTCGACAACATTATCTCCGCCGTCCCGCAGCGCATGCCGCGCTGGTCCTGGCCGCTACCTGCTGGAGATCTGCACCGTCAACGAGAACCCACAGCGCGCCGTCCGGCCCCGCCTTAAGCGTCACCAAACCCGGCTGGCTACCGGCGCAGCATGCCCATCACGTCCCTCACGCGGTCCGAGTATCGAGTCGGTCGACATTTCTTCCCAATCACCTCCCCGCGCACCCACAGGCTTCCCGACGCGCGGTCACCCAGTTGGCGCACCAGCACGATCCGGGCGAGCAGCACGACCGCGAACGTGCCGCAGATGAGGTGCACGATCGTGCAGGCCAACCGGACTTGCCAGATCCGGGTCCACCGCCGGTTGCCTGCCGGCGTACCCGCTTCCGGTGGGCCGCTGAGCGGCGTCGGAGCGCACCACCGGGGGTCGGTGCCGGGGTAAGGGTCCGAGTTGGTCATGACCTGCGCCTCCGATGCCGGAAAGGCTGACGTCTACAACGAGCGTGCCGCGCCGGCGGTGGCACCGATGCGGCCGATGGACCCTTTTGGAGAAGGACTTCGGTGAGTCAAAGCGGTCAGGAATGACGACGGCGGTGCCTACGTCCGCCGACTAGCGATGCGATCGCCGTTTCCGCGGGCGACCGACGAGCTGTTTGGCCGGCAGCGGCACGATTTGACCACCGGGCAGGATCAGCGTCGGCTGGTCCCGGGTGGCGTTCCAGGCGAGCGCCGCCCGGACGTTCGCTGCGGACAGCCGCGCGCGAAGACCGATTTCACGGACCTCCGCATCTCTCATACCGTGCTGACGGCTCGCCCGGCACAGCTGCCCGAACCAGAGTTCTTCGGCGGCCCACGTCGCCCGGGCCCGGTCGACCAACGATTTCAGGTGCCCGGCGCTGCACGCGACGACGAAGCGCCGCCCGTCTCGAGCCAGGTCCACCGGGTCGATGACCGAAGAATCGGCGACCAGCGCGCCATGGGTGCTCGCGGCGCGGCAGGGGCTTCCACAGTATCCGCAGCGAGGGCCCGGCGTCGGCGCGGCGCCGCGCGGGCTGATTGCCGTCTCGGCAGAGTTGTCGCCGTGCCCGGGCATGGTCGTCCCCCGTGTGCAGGGATCGCTGCTACGCCGGGGTCCGGGGCGACGTGGCTCGGGATGACCAGCCGGCGACCGGGAGGTCATGAGCCGTGGTGAAAGGGTTCTTCGACGGTAGCCCAGTCGCGTCGCCGGGTCTACAGCTCAAGCGGGCGAGGTTCGCCGGCCGGCGATTCACCGTCTCGATCACCGACGACCGGCCGGGCGGCGGCGCGGAACAGCGCGACGACGCGATGCCCGGATCGGGCACCTCTCACCTCGGTCGGAGTGCCGGAGGTCCTGGGCAACGGTGACTTCCGGCCATATGCGTGCCGCGGCTCGGACGCTTGACTTAGATCATGGCCGCCGGATGGCGGCCGTCCGCCTGGACTCCGGGACGAGAACGCCGGCCCCACCGGCACGTCGTTACCGGAACCGATTGGCCGAGCCAAGACCCCGCACCCGCGGTGCACCGCGGGTGCGCCGACCGGTGCCGGTCGACGGCGGCGCCATCGGCCCACCGGCCGAATTCTCGGCTGGTGAGCCGGATGACCGTGGCGCGGCCCGCGAACGCAGACACGTCACACACCGCCGGAGGACATCCGGCGGCCAGGTTTCACCAACGATAGGAGATTCGCCGTGCATGGCTGGGTCATCGCCGCGATCGCCGTGGTCGTCCTGCTTCTGCTGGGCTTGTCGATCAGGATCGTGAAGCAGTACGAAAAGGGGGTGTTGTTCCGGCTCGGCCGGGTCATCGGGGTGCGTGAGCCGGGGTTGCGGCTGATCATCCCGGTCGTCGACGTCCTGCGGCGGGTGTCGCTGCGGATCGTGACGATGCCGATCCAGTCGCAGGGCATCATCACCCGCGACAACGTCAGTGTCGACGTCTCCGCGGTGGCCTACTTCCGGGTGGTGGACGCGACCAAGTCGGTGGTCGCGATCGAGAATGTGTACGCGGCGATCGATCAGATCGCGCAGACCACGCTGCGGAAGGTCGTCGGGCAGCACACGCTCGACGAGACACTGTCCGAAACGGACGCCATCAACTCCGACATCCGCCAGATCCTCGACGTCACCACGACCGAATGGGGCGTGGAGGTCACGTTGGTGGAGTTGAAGGACATCCAGCTGCCGGAGTCGATGAAGCGGGCGATGGCCAAGCAGGCCGAGGCCGAGCGGGAGAAGCGAGCCAAGATCATCAACGCCGAGGGCGAGTCCCAAGCCGCGGCGGCGCTGGGTGATGCGTCGGACACGATGATGGCGCACCCGCTGGCGTTGCAGCTGCGGAACCTGCAGAGCCTGGTGGAGATCGGCGTGGACAAGAACACCACCGTCGTGTTCCCGGCGCCGCTGATGAGCACGATCGGCGAGCTGGGCACGTTCCTGGCGCGCGAGGCCGCGTCGGCCACCGCCGCGGTTCCGGGCCGGCCGGACGCTGTTGTCGTCCCGGCGCAGGAAACGCCGGCCAACGGCGCACCGGTTACGGCCTCGGCATGACGCACTCCCGTGTCATCAGGAGAAGGAAGAGGATGGACATGGAAACCGTTTACGTGTCCCGCTACGAGCAGCGTGTGAAGCTCGTCGAAGACGTCGTCAAGAACAACTCGCCGTTGTCCGACCGAGAAGCGCACGGACTGGCCATCCTGTTGCTGCGGAAGCTCGAGGAAATTCCCGAGAAGGTCCGCTGAGGTCGTCATGGGAAACGAAACATTCGCCCAGACGAGCGCCGGGAGCCGGACGTCGCGGCTGTCGGTGAAACCGGCCGGTTCCCCCGCCGGTTTCGTCGACGGCGCTTGGTGGCCGCGGACGCCCGACCTGGCCGTCGAACTGCCAGACCTGCTCGCCGCCCTGGCTGGCCGGCTGGGGCTCGCCGAGCGGGTCACCTACAACCTGACGGCCTGGGATCCGCCGGGACGCAGGCTGACCATTGAGGGCCGGGTGGTGCGGCTGGAAGGGTTCCGCTCGCAGCACCCGGACACGCTGACGGTGGTCGGGGCCGGCGGCCGGAGGCGGCTCACGCTGCTGACGGTGCCGCCCGGAACGGAAGCCGGGATCGCCGGGCAGGTGCTGAGGATGGCCTCGGAGGAGGGCAACGTCGAAAGCCCCGAAGCACTGCTGGGCGCCGACGGTATGGCGTCCGCCCGGCAGCGGTGGGAAGCGGAAGGCGGCCGCCTGCGAGCACCGGCCTGACCCGCGATCGGGAGGTCGAACCATGGACTCTGTCGCGTCTTCGGCTCACGGGAGTCGGGTCCGACATGAGGGTTTCCGGGCGCGAGCCCGTTGACCATCGCACGTGTGGCGGAAGTCCTCCGCCGCCCAAGGAGGTTGTCATCATGATGATCCTGGTCGTCGTCCTGCTGGTGCTCTGGCTGATCACAGCCATCATCGGGTTCGCGTTCAAGGGCCTGGTCTGGCTGGCCATCATCGGCATCGTGCTGTTCGTCGGCACCGCCGTCATCGGGTTCGTCCGCCGCAGGGCACTTCGCCGTTGACCGAGGGAGAGAACGTGGCTTGGCGAGCACCTGAGGACGGGAGCTGGCGGCGGAGCACCCTGATCACCCATCACCGGGATCACCCGCCGCAGGTCAAGGCCCTCGTCGACGAGCTGTACGCGACGCTGTCCGAGAACGGGCGCCGCGACTACGAAAACATGATTGCGGCGGAGTACGCCGGCCCGGGCGAGCGGGTCGAGCACCACCGGTGCGGTGACGGCGTGCTCACGATGATCGCCGAGCCCATGCGCGGCACCGGCGCGGCCTGGGATCGCTGGCCATCACGCGGGTGTACCCGCCGGAAGCCACTTTGCCCGAGGACGACGGCTAGGTCCCAGGGGGACCGAAGTCCCCTTGGGACGGCATTCACCGCTGGGTGAAGAGTTCGTGTGTCCAGGCCCGGTCGTCGAGGATCGTTCGCGCGAGGTCATCGAGTTTTAGGTTGTGGCTGCGTGCGTAGCCGCGCAACGCGGTGAAGGCGCCGTCCATGTCCACGCCCAGGCGCACGGAGAGCACGCCTTTCGCTTGTTCGATGGCCACCCGGCTGGTGAGCGCCAGCTGCAGTTGTTCGGTGACCACGCCCCGGTGGCGGATGGACCGCTCCGCGCGCGCCTGCAGGGGAGACACCTGGCGATGCCGTTCTGCGGCCTGTGGCGGTTCAACGGTCCTCAGATCATCGAGCAGAGCAATGCTTGAAACCTGTGGATGGCTGGGAAGGGGGCGTACCTTCCCGGTGACCGGTTGAGGTTTCCAAGCATGGCCGACGCGCCAACGTCGGCCGGGAAGGCACGACCCGATGCTGAGCGTAGTCCCTGATCCTGCTGCTGGTGATGACGGTGCGGCGGGCGGCTCGTCCGCGTCGTCGGTGATCGATGAGCTGGTGCGTGAAGGCGCGCGGCGGATGCTGGCCGAGGCGTTGCAGGCCGAGGTCGAGGCCTATATCGCCCGGTTCGCCGGCGAGCGTGATGAGAACGGGCATCGCCTGGTGGTCCGCAACGGTCACCACGAACCGCGCGAGGTGCTGACCAGCGCGGGCGCGGTGCAGGTGACCGCGCCGCGGGTCAACGACAAGCGCATCGACCCCGACACCGGCGAACGCGAGCGGTCTCCTCGGCGATCCTGCCGCCGTGGGCACGCAAGACCCCGAAGATCACCGAGGTGCTGCCGCTGCTGTACCTGCACGGCCTGTCCTCGGGGGACTTCGTGCCGGCGCTGGGTCAGTTCCTCGGGTCGGCGAAGGGCCTGTCGGGTCCGGTGATCACGAAGCTGACCGAGCAGTGGAAGGCCGAACAACGCGCCTTCGCCGAACGTGATCTGTCCACTGTGGACTTTGTTTATCTGTGGGCGGACGGGATCCACGTCAACATCCGCCTGGAAGAGCAGAAACTGTGCCTGCTGGTGATGATCGGGGTGCGCGCCGACGGCCGCAAGGAGCTGGTGGCACTGGCTGACGGGTACCGCGAGTCGGCCGAGTCCTGGGCGGATCTGCTGCGCGATGCCCGCCGCCGCGGGATGCGTGCCCCGGTGCTGGCCGCGGGCGACGGGGCGCTCGGGTTCTGGGGCGCGCTGCGGGAGGTGTTTCCCGAGACCCGGGAGCAGCGCTGCTGGTTCCACAAGATCGCCAACGTGCTGGCGGCGCTGCCCAAGTCCGCGCATCCCGGGGCGAAGAAGGCCCTCGCGCAGATCTGGAACGCCGAAGACCGCCGGCACGCCCTGGACGCGGTGAAGGCGTTCGATGCCGCCTACGGCGCGAAGTTCCCCAAGGCCGCCGCCAAGATCACCGACGACATTGACGTGCTGCTGGCGTTCTACGACTATCCGGCCGAGCACTGGATCCACCTGCGGACCACGAACCCGATCGAGTCAACCTTCGCCACCGTGCGGCACCGCACCAAGGTCACCAAGGGACCCGGCTCACGCGCGGCCGGGCTGGCCATGGCATTCAAGCTCATCGAGTCAGCACAAGCCCGCTGGCGCGCGGTCAACGCGCCGCACCTGGTCACCCTCGTCCGCGCCGGAGCACGCTTCGAGAACGGGCACCTGGTCGAACGACCCACCGAACGCACCCCACCCGCAGCCGCCTAAAAGATCTTCATCCACAGGTATTGACAATTGCTCCAGCGGGATCCCGAACCTGCGCCAGCGAACTTCCGCGTCCACATCGAAAATTCCCGCGATCGCCTTCCGCGCGGGCATGCCGTAGTGGCGGCCAACCACTCGGGGGCCAATGACCAGCCGCCACCACAACACCCAACAACGCCGGGTCCGCACAATCCGGAACATCGGCGTCGAAACCCACGCTTCACCCATCATCACCCTGACGCCAGAGGCGTTAGACCCCATACTGCACCAGCGCTCTCCGGAATCCGGATGCGCCGCCGGGCCCCTCGACCGGTGTATCCGCACGTTCAACACACCGGCCCCGGGTTGGCTGATACCTCGTCGGTGCTCACGTCGCCGGGCAACGTGGCGCGGCAGGTAGACCACCCGGGCTCGGCGCGTGCGGCGCCGCAATCTTGCGTGCTGGCGCCCTCTATGCAGCAGTGTCGAGCGTTCGACCTGCGGTTACCGTCGTCACACTGCGGGGCGCCGACCTCACGAAAGCCCGGGGTGCCCTGGATGTATGTTCAGCTCGGCGCAGGGCTCGTCGCCGGAGATGCAGGTCATGTCCAGTTCGAGCGAATAGACATTCCCGATGCACTATTCAGGCTCAGCTGTCGCGCCGACGGCGCCGGTGGGGTGAGCGTCTCGGCACGGGGCGAGGTCGACACCACCGCCGGTCGGTTGTTCGAAGAGGCGGTGATGGCGGAGCGCGCCGGTGCCCTACGCCGGCTCGCCCTCGACCTCGGCTCGGTGAGCTTTTCAGCTCGGCCGGCATCCTGGTGCTGCTGACCGTTGAGCGACTCTGCGGCCACCCGGGGCGCAAACTTCGTTCTCCGAACGGGCGCGTCAGATCCGTCGGGTGCCAGCTGTGGCCGGACTCGACCACGACGTGATGCCGGTGGTCGACTCGCCTGCCGACGCATCAAACGACCGACCGCTGGGCTGCTGAGCATCCCGAGAATTCAGAACCTTCTCCACCTGCGACAACCTTCTCCCGGGGCCAGCTCAGACGAGTCCGACCCGCACGACAGCTGAGGTCGTCGGTTGCGGTGAGCCGGCCTCCGGCTCGGCCGTGATGCCGATCCGGTCGACGTCGACGGGAAGTGGCGCGGTCACGGACCCGGACGTGACGCGCAACAGCCCCGCCGACTGGGCGCCGCGGTCGCCGATGAGCCACACCTGGTAAGCGTGTCCTACGGCGAGCGGAGGCAGGCCCTGAGCCGTGATGACGGCCTCGCCTCGTTGCCGGGAGAAGCTCACCACCACCGAACCGCCGTCGCTGCTGGTCGCGCGAACCAGGCTCGCGTCCGGCGCTTCCTGCACCTGAGCAGCCCCGGCGATCGGCGTCGTCGGACTTGGGTCCGAGCGGAGCGCACCGATGCCGATGCCGCCGACGAGCAAGGCGGCTGCTGCCGCGGCGGTAACCACAGCTCGGGAGTACCAGGGCCGGCGGGGGCGGGCCTCGGTACCGACCGCGGGCGGTGTCTGCCTCGTCATCGCGACCTCGGTCAGAATTCGGCTTCGGAGTCGGGTGCCGGCCACGGTTGTGGCGGCCAGGCCGAGCTTGGCGGCCGTCTCGCGGAACTCGCCGACTTCGCGGGCGCAGGTCGGGCATTCGGCGACGTGGCGGGTGAACGTCACGCGTTCGAGGTCGGTGACGGCGTCGAGCGCATACGCACCGGTGAGGGTGTGGGCTTCGGCGGCGGTCATCGGGTTGCTCCCAACGCATCCCGCAGGCGGATCATGCCGTCGCGCATGCGGGTTTTGACGGTGCCGACGGCGACGCCGAGGTTTTCGGCGACCTCTCGGCAGGTGAGGCCGTGGAAGTAGGCGAGCAGGATCGATTCCCGCTGCAGATCGGTGAGGGTGCCCAGCGCCTGGCGGACCAGGCGGTGTTCCTCTGTGGACAGTGCGGCCTCGGCGACGTCGTCGTAGGGCCGGCGCGGGTCCAGCAGTTCGACGCGGTCCTCGCGGTCGCGGGCCGACTGCTCGGACCGGACCCGGTCGACGGCGCGCCGATGCGCGATGGTCAGCGCCCAGGTCGTGACCTTGGCCCGGGCCGGATCGAAGTGCGCGGCCTTGCGCCAGATCTCGAGCAGGACCTCCTGCGTGACCTCTTCCGCTTGCGCACGGGAGCGCAGCACGTGCACCACGGTCCCGAGAATCGGGCCGGCGAGCTGGTCGTAGAGCCCGGCGAAAGCTTCTTCGTCGCCGAGTGCGACTCGTCGGAGGAGTTCTTCGGCTGTCGGTGGTGAAACGGGGGTACTGCCGGGTGGTGGTCGAAGAGCGGTTACGGTGGCGCGCGCGGCGGCCATGGTGAAGTCCTTCCCGGCCGGAGCCGAGCCCGGCGCCTCGCAGTGAACGGACTGCGGTGCAAGCGAGCTGTTACCGGTTGTTCGTCGGTCAAGGCCCGCTGTATTGGTGCGAGTTTCCGGCGTGGTCGCCTGACCACCGGAACGGGTGATGCAGGTCTCGGGAAGGTGACGAGACCAATACGGCGGGAGCACCGCCTCGAACTCTGGTCATGGCCGCAACCATCGAGAAGAAACCGAATACGCCGAAGCCGGTTCAGCGGACAAGGCTGCGGTTCTTCGCGGCCGCGTTCACCGGCGTCCTCGCCCTCGCCGCCGCACTGGCGATCGGGCACCTGGTGGCGGGGTTCATCAGCATCAACGCCTCGCCCTATCTCGCGGTGGGCAACGGTGCCATCGACCTCACGCCGATCGAGTTGAAGGACTTCGCCGTCCGTACCTTCGGCACGTATGACAAGCTGGTGCTGCTGGGCAGCATGGCGGTCGTGATGGTCGGGGTCGCGGCGCTCGCGGGTGTCCTTTCGCGACGGTCGCCGGTGCCCGGCACCGTGGCCATCGTCCTCTTCGGTCTGGTCGGCGCGTTCGCCGTGTTCGAGCGACCTGACCTGACCGCGATGGCGCTGCTCGCGCCGATCGCCAGCCTGATCGTCGGCGTCGCCGTTTTCCTTCTCTTGCATCGGATCGCGCCCCGCGTCTGGCGGGAAGCGGATTCCGGCGCCAAGACCGGCACCTCACGACGTTCTTTCCTGCTCGGCGGGGCGGGGGTCGTGGTCGGTGCCGGCGCGGCCGGTCTCGGTGGCCAGCTCGTCAGTTCCTCCCGCGACGCCACGGCGTCCCGGGAGGCGGTCGGCAAGCTGATTCCGGCCCGGACCGCGCCGATGATTCCGGCCGACGCGGACTTCTCGAAACTGGGCACGCCGCCGTTTCTCACCCCGAACGACAAGTTCTACCGCGTCGACACCGCGTTGTCGGTGCCGCAGCTGCGCACCGAGGACTGGAGCCTGCGGCTGCACGGCATGGTCGATCGCGAAGTCCGCTACCGCTACAACGACATCCGCAACCGCCCGTTGGTCGAGCGGACCGTGACGATGACGTGCGTGTCCAACGAGGTCGGCGGGGACTACGTGTCGACGTCGAACTTCATCGGCGTCGACCTGGCCGACCTGCTCGCCGAAGCCGGTGTGAAACCCGGGGCCGAGCAGCTGTTCTGCACCAGCGTCGACGGCTGGACCTCCGGCACACCGGTAGCGGCGGCCCAGGACCGCAACCGCGGCGCGATGCTCGCGATCGGGATGAACGGCGAACCGCTGCCGCTGGAACACGGGTTTCCGGCCCGGCTGGTCACTCCCGGTCTCTTCGGGTATGTGTCGGCGACGAAGTGGGTGGTGGACATCGAGGTCACCACGTGGGCCGCACGCCAGGCCTACTGGCTCAAACGAGGCTGGAGCCGGGAAGCGCCGATCAAGACCGAGTCGCGGTTCGACTCGCACCGCGGGTTCGCCAACGTCCCGAAGGGAAAGGTGCGCGTCGCGGGAGTGGCGTGGGCCCAGCACACCGGGATCGACAAGGTCGAGGTCCGCGTCGATCAGGGTCCGTGGCAGCCGACCACGTTGTCGCAGCAGGTCAACCTGAACACGTGGCGGATGTGGTGGACCGAGGTCGACCTGCCCGCCGGGGTGCACCAGGTGTTCTGCCGCGCCACCGACAAATCCGGCCACACGCAGACCGACATGCGCGCGGGCACCGTGCCCGACGGTGCGACCGGCTGGCACAACGTCACCTTCACCGCTGCCTGAGAAATTTTCTTCCCGATCCACCAATCCGGTTCCCGCCGGGGGCCGAATCACTGGCAACAAGAGGTTCTCGCCGACTCGGCAGCCTCAGCCGCGTAATCAATTGGAGTGAATTCTCGTGCGTAACCTTCGTATTGCCGGTATTGGTCTGACTGCGGCCGCCGCGCTGACCCTGACCGCCTGTGGCAGCAGTGGCACCGCGTCCTCGGGCAGCTCCAGCAGCTCGATGGCCCCGACCTCGTCGATGGCCGCACCGTCCTCCAGCGCCGCCGCGTCCGACGGCGTGACCACCAACGCCGACGTCTTCGGCCCCGCCTGTTCGCAGCTGCCCCAGGGCTCCGCGCCCGGCTCGCTCGACTCGATGGGCCCGCAGCCGGTCGCGTCGGCCGCCTCGACCAACCCGCTGCTGACCAAGCTGGTCGCGGCCGTCAAGGCCACCAACCTGGTCGACACCCTCAACAGCCAGCCCGCCATCACCGTGTTCGCGCCGGCCGACCCGGCCTTCGCCGCGCTGGGCGACGCCAAGTTCAAGGAACTCGCGGGCAAGCCGGCCGAGCTGGCGCCGATCCTGCAGTACCACGTCGTCGGCAAGCGCTACGACTCCAAGGGCCTCGCCACCGCCGGTTCCCTTGACAGCCTGAACACCGCCGGCGGCCCGCTGAAGATCGAAGGCTCGGGCGAGAACATGACCGTCAACGGGGCGAAGATCCTGTGCGGCAACATCCCCACCAAGAACGCCACCGTCTTCGTGATCGACAAGGTCCTCACCCCCGGCACCAACAAGTAACACCGGCTTCCGGGCCGTTTGCCCTCCCCTTGCGGGCGGCCCGGTCGTAGCAGGCCGCTGCAGCTTCGTGTTCACGGAGCTGCAGCGGCCGCGTCATGTGTACCCAGGCCACATGCACTTGTGGTGCTCAGCCTGGCGGCGGGAGATCCGTCGCTGGGGAACGCCGAAGCGGCGGCGTTCCGCCGGTCGTCGCCACCGCTGGTTCACTCCAGAGCCGTGGCGGCGGCCGGCCCAAACTTCGGGGCGGCCCTCGGCGACATCGAAGCTCGAGTCTTCGAGCGGACGTCCGCAGGAACCGCGGACGCCGTCACCTCGCAGGCGCCCATATAGTCGGCTGCCGCCGAATCGACGCGTAGTTCATCGCGCGCGGCGGGTCGTCAGATTGCCCAAGCCCTGGTCAGGACCTGCCGTGTCCGCGTTCAGCGCTCTCGTTTAACGCAGGGCGCCGGCGGGAATTCACCCCGGGTAAGAGTGGTCGCCCCAGCCCCTGGCACCGCAGTACTTGCGGAAGGGACTCGCATGGCTATGTCTCCGCTGAGCGGCGCCTCTGGCACCCGCGCGTCGTCGCGCAACAGCTTCGGAGAACTCGGCCGCCTCGTACGACGTGAAGGTCTGCTTGACCGGCGTTATGGCTACTACGCGGTGAAAATCAGCCTCACTTTGCTCGCGCTGATCGGCGGGTTCGTCGCGTTCGCGGTGGTAGGTGATTCGTGGTGGCAGCTGGTCACCGCCGTGTTCTTCGCGGTGGCGTTCGCGCAGGTCGCGTTCCTCGGCCACGACGCCGGCCACAACCAGATCTTCCGCACCGGCCGCGCCAATGACCGGCTGGGCTACGCACTGGGCGGCCTCGTCGGCATGAGCTACGGCTGGTGGATGGGCAAGCACACCCGCCACCACGCCAACCCCAACCACGAGGACGACGACCCCGACCTCGACATCCCGCTGCTCGCCTTCACCCGCGGGCAGACCAGCGAAAAGCACGGGCTCGTGCGCTGGACGTCGAAGCACCAGGCATTCCTGTTCTTCCCGCTGTTGCTGTTGGAAGGTCTGAGTCTGCACTGGGCCGGCATCCAGGCGGTGCGCGACGACGAAGTCAAACACCGCCGGCTCGAAGCGGTGCTGCTGTTCGCCCACATCGGCGTCTACCTCGGCGCGGTGTGCGTGGTGCTGTCCCCGCCGGTGGCGCTGGCATTCGTCGCTGTGCACCAGGGGCTGTGGGGCGTGTACATGGGCTGTTCGTTCGCGCCGGGCCACAAGGGCATGCCCACCTACACCGACAAGACGAAGCTCGACTTCCTGCGCAAGCAGGTCCTCACCAGCCGCAACGTCCGCGGCGGCCCCTGGGTCGACTTCACCCTCGGTGGGCTCAACTACCAGATCGAGCACCACCTGTTCCCCAGCATGCCGCGCGTCAACCTGCGCCGCGCGCAGCCCGTGGTCCGGAAGTTCTGCGACGACCACGGGATCGACTACGCCCAGTGTGGGCTGTTCAAGACCTACTACTACGTGCTGCAGCACCTGCACGAGGTCAGCGCGCCACTGCGCGCGGCGAGCGCACCTGCCCGCTAAACGCTGCGTTCGCCGATCGATGACGCGGGGGTATCGTGGTGATCACCAAAGGCTGCCCGCGCCCCCGGCGGTGCGAGTGCTGTGCGTCCACCCTGGAGCGGCCATAATGATAGACAGCAAACGTCACACATCTGCCGGACGCTGCTGCAGCGTGCGGGCCACGGCGACGTCGCTGCGTTCGCCGAACTCTATGACCGCACCGCGCCCGCGGTGTACGGGCTGATCCTCAGCGTCCTGCCGGACGCGGAACAGGCCGAAGACGTCACCCTCGAGGTGTACGTGCAAGCCTGGCGAACAGCGTCTCGGTACGATCCCGCCCGTGCCGATGCGCCATGCCTGTTAATGGTCACGGCTCGCCGGTACCTACTCGACCGGATCCGAACCGCGCCATCTTGCGAGGGTAGGTCCGGGCCGCCCCGCCGAGTTCGTGTTGGGCGAGGAGGCAGTTGATCTCGGGGGTGTCAGTAGCTGCACTCGGCAGGGTTGTTGTGACCGTCGCACTCGGATGCGCGTCGGTCCGATCTGCGGCACTGGTCAACAGTCGCTGCTCAAGCATGATGTGACGTTGACGCTCCTTGAGCCCTGGTCAGCGGGTCTTGGTCGAGCCGTCACCACGCTGCCACTGTCCAGCAGGTCAGCTGGCCGGCGCAGTGACCGTGGCGCCAAAGGGCAGCCCGCCTGTGCTGGTCATCGGCCTGACGTCGGTGACGTTCTTCTCCTCCGCCGGCCTCGGGGCAGCCGGCTCGTGCATCATCACCGCCCGCGCGGAGCAATAGTCAAGACCTGTGGATGAAGATCTTTTAGGCGGCTGCGGGTGGGGTGTGTTCGGTGGGGCGTTCGACGAGTTTGCCTGCCTCGAACCGTGCGCCGGCACGGACGAGGGCGACCAGGTGGGGCGCGTTGACCGCGCGCCAGCGAGCCTGGGCCGCTTCGATGAGCTTGAATGCCATCGCCAACCCCGCCGCGCGGGAGCCAGGACCCTTGGTGACCTTGGTGCGGTGCCGCACGGTGGCGAAGGTTGACTCGATCGGGTTCGTGGTCCGCAGGTGGATCCAGTGCTCGGCCGGATAGTCGTAGAACGCCAGCAGCACGTCAATGTCGTCGGTGATCTTGGCGGCGGCCTTGGGGAACTTCGCGCCGTAGGCGGCATCGAACGCCTTCACCGCGTCCAGGGCGTGCCGGCGGTCTTCGGCGTTCCAGATCTGCGCGAGGGCCTTCTTCGCCCCGGGATGCGCGGACTTGGGCAGCGCCGCCAGCACGTTGGCGATCTTGTGGAACCAGCAGCGCTGCTCCCGGGTCTCGGGAAACACCTCCCGCAGCGCGCCCCAGAACCCCAGTGCCCCGTCGCCCGCGGCCAGCACCGGGGCACGCATCCCGCGGCGGCGGGCATCGCGCAGCAGATCCGCCCAGGACTCGGCCGACTCGCGGTACCCGTCAGCCAGTGCCACCAGCTCCTTGCGGCCGTCGGCGCGCACCCCGATCATCACCAGCAGGCACAGTTTCTGCTCTTCCAGGCGGATGTTGACGTGGATCCCGTCCGCCCACAGATAAACAAAGTCCACAGTGGACAGATCACGTTCGGCGAAGGCGCGTTGTTCGGCCTTCCACTGCTCGGTCAGCTTCGTGATCACCGGACCCGACAGGCCCTTCGCCGACCCGAGGAACTGACCCAGCGCCGGCACGAAGTCCCCCGAGGACAGGCCGTGCAGGTACAGCAGCGGCAGCACCTCGGTGATCTTCGGGGTCTTGCGTGCCCACGGCGGCAGGATCGCCGAGGAGACCGCTCGCGTTCGCCGGTGTCGGGGTCGATGCGCTTGTCGTTGACCCGCGGCGCGGTCACCTGCACCGCGCCCGCGCTGGTCAGCACCTCGCGCGGTTCGTGGTGACCGTTGCGGACCACCAGGCGATGCCCGTTCTCATCACGCTCGCCGGCCAACCGGGCGATATAGGCCTCGACCTCGGCCTGCAACGCCTCGGCCAGCATCCGCCGCGCGCCTTCACGCACCAGCTCATCGATCACCGACGACGCGGACGAGCCGCCCGCCGCACCGTCATCACCAGCAGCAGGATCAGGGACTACGCTCAGCATCGGGTCGTGCCTTCCCGGCCGACGTTGGCGCGTCGGCCATGCTTGGAAACCTCATCCGGTCACCGGGAAGGTACGCCCCCTTCCCAGCCATCCACAGGTTTCAAGCATTGCTCGCCCGCGCGCGTCCAGGACATCGAACTCCGAGCCGCTCGCAGGATCACTCGCGGTACTGCGCGGCTCCCTTGAGCCGTCAACGGCGAAGTGCTTTGCGGCGGACGAAGGCGATGACTGCGGTGCCGACGAACAGCACGATCCCCACGATGGCCAGCCAGACCAATCCCTTGAAAGCAAAGCCGATGACCGCGGCGATCAGCCACAGCACCAGAAGGACAACGACCAAGACAATCATGACGACCTCCCGAGTCGACGAGCACTACCCCGCCACGTCCGTGACGGTCGACGGGCACACACCCAACACCGTGACGCGGTTGAGGCGGCGCCGTTCCGCGTCAAGGAAATCGCGCCGAATCCGGCGAGGCCGGCTGTTCGCCGGAGCATGGCTGGAAATCTCGTTCATGTCCGGCTCACATCCGGTCGACCGCGGTCGCGTCAGCGGGGTCCGGACCGACGTCACCAGCAACTGTGGGGCCGGTGGACCGGCCACGTCCACAACGTACGCCGATCGGCCGCGCAACGGAACGCAACGGCGACAATCGAGGGTGGTTCCAATCTCCTGCGTTGCGACGCCACCAGGAAATAGGAAACGTCCCACCCGTTGCCGGACGGGGATGCACTCGCATCAGCACCGTCCGGTCGACAGTGTTGACACTGTCGGCGCGACCCGCCGACGTTGGCGCCCAAGACCCCTGGTGCTGCTTTCCGCTGTCTCCCCGGTGGCTGTGCACGGCCACCGGATCGGAATCACTACCGAAGGCCGCGGCATCCGATGCCGACTCGCACGGGCTGGACCGCGTTTGTCGTGTTCGGTGCCATCCGGCTGGCGGCGTCGACTATCGGCGCCACGGCGGGCTGGACCGTGCCGGCGCTCGCGTGCCGCCCTGTGCGTGGGCAGTGCGCCGGTGAGATCCGCGGCCTCCGGCGGCTCACCGCCCAGGCCGGATCCGCCGCCGGGCTGGGCGTCCGCTGGGGCGACTCATTCGTTCGCTGTTGCCGAGCGGCAGTGCGCGATGCCGGCGGCGTCCAAGGCTTCGGTCAGGGTCTGGTCGGCGGTCAGGACACGCACACGATGCCGATGCGGGCCGGCCCCGGTGGTGGCGGTGCGCACGATGTCGGCAACCGGCAGCGTGCAGGCCGACACATCGAACAGGACGACGCCACGGCACAGCTCGCACGCGTGCCGGAGTTCGCTCGTCACCGCCGCGGTATCGCCGGGCTGCGTCCCCCCGGTCGCGGTCACCAGGATCGCGGCATCGGCCACGACAGTCCTCAGCACCAACTGCTGGGGTATCGGTGTGGCGTCGATCAACGCGTCGTCGAGGCAGCGGTACACCGCCAGAATCCGATCCACCTCGGTGATGTGCAGCGGTCGCCACGTCGCCCGCGACCCGGCGACCACGGCCAAGCTGCTTCGAGCGCCGAGTAGATGGCGAGCGGCCACTAGCGCCGACAGCCCGGCACAGGCCAGAAACGTGGTCGAGGTCAGATCCACGACGAGCAGGGGCGGCCGCCGGGCGATCGCGTCGGCGAGCACCTCGCTGAGAGCGGGGGCGGTGGCCAGGTCGATTTCACCGGCAGCGTCGAGCACCACGACACCCGGTCGATGGGCCAGGGTGAGCTGCAGCGGTGGCTTGCCCACCGACAGGCCGGGACGCACGAGGGTGAGCGGCGGCTTACCCGCCGGAAGACGGGAATGGACGACGGTGAACGACGGCCTAACGGCGGCACGCCGAAAAACACGACGTTTGGAGTGGTCCACGATCAGCTCCTGCGTGCCGACCTCGCGGCGCGGAACCCGGGTCGACTGTCGATCGGTGATCGTCGCGAGCGCGTGGTCTCGGCTCTCCCGGCGCGGTGACCTCAGCATAACGCCTCGCGCGCATGCCGTCATCCGAGCCGTTGGCCGCGTGGACAGTGGCGGGCCAGGGCGGGCGGTGAGGTTCAGGCCGTCGGCGAGGTCACCGGCAACGGCACACAGCCGGAGCTGGGTTCCGCCGAAGTGCTCCGCCACCCATTACCGCAGACCCGGCCCGGGAGACTTTCGACATCATCACGTCTGCTACTTCGAACACGGCATCCTGCCCGGCCCTGCGCCTGTCTCATAGCTATCTCGTCTGGTTCACGCCGTCGCTTCCCCTTGGTCCCGTTACGCCATCTCTCATGGTTCTCGATTCGGCTCCGGCGAAATTCGATCGTCGTGAGCCGACGTATCAGCTCGGACGGGCCCTGCGGCCGTCAGCCGGTCTCAATGCCGGCACGCGGCAGGAGATCAAGGCCTGGAGCGTGTCGTGCCCACGATCCCCAGGCTTGCCGGTGTTCGTTCCGACCCGAGGCTCGCCCGGCAGGGTGATCTCGTGAAGTTGTCACCGGATCCGGCCAAGCCACGGCCGACCGATCACCGAATCACCAACAACCGAATACGTCTGAGTCGCTCCAGACCCCAGCGGCCCCGTGGGAATGCTGGAGTCAGCCATGACCGCTCGTTCAACCTCCGAGAACCATCTTGCCCGGCCATCCGGGTGGGCGGATCGATGGGCGGCCGCCGTGCTGGCCCCGACACCTCCCCGCCGCATCCGGGAACGGCGTCGTCAGGACGCCTTCGGCCACCGCCCCGGCAACTCCTGGTGGCAGCCGATCACCGCGTTCCTCGCCGGCCGAACACGAGCACCGAAAACGGGGGACCCGTGTTTGACTAAGGGATGTCTCGTAACCCGGCGTCGGGCCGGCGGGACCGATAGTTGATCATGTTGGTGTGGTGCAGGTGATCACAGCGTCGAAGCCGGAGTGGATTGCCCCGTTCACCGGGCTGGAGCCTGACCAGTTCCGCAAGCTGGTGCGGCTGGTCGCGAAGCGAGGAGGCGACGAGATCGCGGACGGCCGCCCGGGCCGGCAGTGGGCGTTGCCGCTGGCCGACCGGGTGTTGCTGGTGGCCACGTATTGGCGGACGAATCTGACGATGCGCCAGATCGGGCCGTTGTTCGGGGTGTCGCATTCGGCGGCGCATCGGGTGATCGACTCGATCGGGCCGCTGCTGGCGCTGGCCCCGGTCCGGAAACGCCGGTTCGATGCGGTGGCGATCGTGGACGGCACGCTGGTGCCCACCCGGGATCACCGGTTGGCGACGCCGTCGAAGAACTACCGGTACTCGACCAACGTGCAGGTCGCGATCGACGCCGAGACCCGGCTGGTCATCGCCACCGGCGACCCGCGACCGGGCAGCCGCAACGACTGCACCGTCTACCGCGACTCCGGCATGGCCGAGCAACTCGCCGGTCGGCCGGTCATGGCCGATGGTGGTTATCAAGGTAATCCCGAGGTGGTCATGCCGTATCGCAAACCCCGTGACGGCAGCGAATTGCCGGACTGGAAGGAAGGCCTCAACGCGACCCACCGCAAGGTCCGGGCTCGCGTCGAGCACGTGTTGGCCCGGATGAAGAACTTCAAGATCCTCCGCGACTACCGTCGCGCGGCGAGCACGCTCGCCGACACAGTCTCCGGAATCGCGAACCTGCACAACATCCTCCTCACCGACTGACCGCAACACCAGCCCACCAACCACAACAACAGTTACGAGACATCCCTTAGGCGAAAACCAGATGGCACAAGCCACTACTGAACGGTCAGGGAGCCTGAGCATGGCAGCCGAACCCGAAACCCACGGCCACGTCGGGCACGACCGGGAAAGGCTGGTCTCACGGACGTTCGTCCGGCTCGCTGACACCCTCGTCGCCGACTTCGACGTCTCCGACTTCCTCTCCATGCTCGCCGAGCAGTGCGTCGATCTGCTCGGCGTGTCCGCGGCGAGCGTGATCCTGCTGGATCCCGACGGCGGGTTGCGCGTGGCCGCGACCTCGTCCGAGCGCGCCGAACTGCTGGAGCTGTTCGCGGTCGAGACCGATGACGGGCCGTGCATCGACTGCGTCCGCGGAGGCGTCCCGGTCTCCTGCGCCGACCTCCGCACCGAGACCGATCACTGGCCCCGGTTCACCGCCGCCGCCCGCGAATGCGGATTCCGCGCGGTGCACGCTATCCCGATGCGCCTGCGCGACCAGGTCATCGGCGTCTTGACGTTTCTCGGCGTCGACCCCGGAGACCTGCAGCGCGACGACATCGAGCTGGGGCAGGCACTGGCCGACGTCGCGACCATCGGGATCCTGCAGCACCGCACCATCGAACAGCACACCGAAGTCGCCGGCCAACTGCAAACCGCGCTCCACAGCCGCGTGGTGATCGAGCAGGCCAAAGGAGTACTCGCCCAGCGCAGCGGACTCTCGATGGACGACGCGTTCTCGCAACTGCGGTCCTACGCCCGCGCCCACCACCTGCGCCTGACCGACCTCGCCGCCGCGGTCACCAACGGCACCATCGACCTGGCCGCGATCCTTCCCCGTCGCTAGCCACCCGGGAGCTGCAGAGATGTCAGCGGCCGCTGCTGTCCCCAGTGTCACGACGGTGTTCAGCCAGGGTCGATCAGCTCGAGAACGCCGTCGGCCGTACCGGTGACGAACAGCCTTCCGGTCGCCGAGTCGACGCCGACCGTGTTCGGCTGCCGGACGGTCGGCAGCCGCGTGACCTCGGCCGGCGTACCGGAGGACAGGTCGATGCCGACCACCGCGTTGCGAGTACAAACGACGCGGCTACCCACTCACCTGACTGCCGTTGCAGTACTAGCCTGCCACGCACCGCGGTCTCCAGGTCACCGTCGCTGTGCGGCAGCATCGCCAGTAACGCCTGTTCATCCAAAGCGGGACCAGGCGTGCCAGATCGCTGCGAGGTGTGGCCGGGTGGGCAGAGAGCGCGCCGATGGCGCGAGCGCGTTTGTCCTCCCAAGTGGGCTCGGCTGCCCCGGATCGCGAGGAGTATCCGGGCTTGTCTGCTGCTACCGCGGCGGCGACTGCGTCGACCAGCAAGTTTGTATCGTCACTGAGTTCCGCGAGCGCGGTGATTTCGTCCCAGCTGGTGTGGAACCGTCCGGCGGGCTTCCAGCCGTCTTCCCTGGCTTCCCGAACGACTCGGCTGAGGTCCTCTCGGGCGATCTGCCGCAGACGTGGCCAGCGTCGCACCAGGTCTGCCGCGAGTGTGAGGCGCACCCCCGCCATCAAATCGTCGCCGTCGCGGAGGTTGTCGCCGGTCACTGCGGCCAGGCACGCCATGAGGACCGCGTCTGTGAGTTGCTCCGCCGAATCAGCAGGATCCGGCGGACGTGCGGCGCGTCGTCGCCGTTACGGGCGAGCGGTTCCCAAAGCTCGGGCGCTGGTTCGACAATGCGCCACACTGCTCGCGCGCGCCTGCGTTCTTCGGCCGCGAGCTGGTTGAGCAGCTCCTGTCGCTCCCAATTCGACAACTCGGTCACGTTGGGTCGTGGAGCCCGGTCGGCCGAGGCCGCATGCACGAGGGCGATCCGGAGGCTTGCAGGGACAGCGCCATGATCACGGGCCCACTGTTCCGTGAGGTAGTCGACCTCGCTCGCTTCGAGTTGCGCTGCGAGGTCGATGGCGCGGTCCCGCCAGCCCTGTCCTTCGCAATACAGAACCGTGTTCAAGACGATCCCGGTGGGCAACGTCGCCCTGAAGACCATCGGCGACGGCGAGGCGGTCGAGGTCAACCCGCAGGAGGTCCAGGCGGCGATCAAGACCGCGATCAACGCCTCCGTTGAGGCTGCGCCGCCAAGCACAACGGCGTCGCCACCGTCACCGGCGAATTCCGGCGCGGGCGGGCGAACGGGCGATCCGGCCGTCACGGTCGACGTCCGCAATGCGAGCGGCGCCAACGGCCTGGCCGCATCCGTGTCCCAGAGCATCACCGGGCTGGGTTTCCATGCTGGCGGCGTGGCCAACGTCGCCACGCGGCACACCTCGGTCGTCGACTACGCCACCGGCGAGCAGACCGCCGCACGGCAGGTGGCCGATTACCTCGGGAACGGTGTCGGGATCGCGGCCGATCCGGGGCTTGCCCGCGGCCACCTCCGAGTGGTGCTCGGCACGGACTACCACGCCACTGCGGGCACCTCGGGCACGGCACCCGCCAGCCAAACCGCGCAGCCGGCCGGCGACGCGTCGATCACCGCCAACGGGCTGACCTGCGTCAACTGAAGGCTGCTCGGACAGGCCGACGGCTCGCGCGATCACGACGGCGAAGGGGAACGCCGAGCCCCGCGGGTCAGCCGTCGTGAGCGTGACGCTCAGCATTCTCTCAACGAGCGGCACCACACTGGAGGGCAGGTAGGAGAGTTCGCGATGACGAGGTCGCGCGCCGGCGGCCTGTCCACCGGACGCAGGAAGGGTGCCGATGCCCAGCCCGGTCGACCATGTCGTGATCATGACGCAGGAGAACCACACCACCGACAACTACTTCCGGTCGATGGCCGCCTACGGGGCCAACGTGGCGACTGGATGGCCCGTGTCGGCCAATCCCCCGGCTTCCGATCAGCCGCACGACCGGCATGCGTACTACCGCTGGCTGACCAAGGCGAGCACCGGCGACCACGTGCAGTTCGACACGACGGCCGCGCTGCCGTTCTACGCCTGGCTTGCCGCGACCGGGGCCTTCCTGGAAAACCACTGCTCGGGCTTCGGCACCAACTCCACCCCCAACCACCTGCTCATCGTCGGCGGCCAGTCCCCCACCCTGCGCAACCCGCCGCGGTCAGCCCCGCAGCCGGTCTGGGACATGCCATCGCTGCCCGGCCACGCCCAGGACCACGGCACCGACTGGCGCGCTTACACCGGGTCCAGCGGATATCCCGTGCAGTTCTACAAGCAGCTCTCCGGCTCTTCACGCATCGTCCGTTCCGGACAGTTCGTCACCGACGCCGAAAAGGGCACATTGCCGCCGTTGTCGATGATGTGGCACGACTCGCCCCTGGACGAACATCCACCCGCCGACGTCAGCCAGGGGATGAACGCGATCTGGCAGGCGGTGGACGCCGTCGTGCAAGCCGGGCTGTGGGAACGCACAGTGTTCCTGCTGACATGGGACGATTGGGGCGGCTACGACGACCACGTCGCCACTCCCGACGTCGAGCACACACCCGACAAGGTGCAGCTCGCCTACGGACCCAGGGTGCCGCTGCTGATGTTCGGCGGCCGGGTCAAACAGCGCATCGATTCCCGCTGGTGCTCTCACGTCAGCATCCCGAAAACCGCGCTGCAGCTGCTGGGCCTGCCGCCGCTGGGTGTTCCCCGTCTGGATGACGACGCCGGCCTGGCGGACCTCGTCGACCTGAGCGCCACGGCGACGATCGCCCCCGCGCCACCCCGGCCCGGCAACCCCCTCACCCAGCCACCGCCACCCCACCCGGTGCCGAAACCCACCCCCGCCCCGCCGCCACCACCCGGCGGCTCACAACCGATCGGGCCGATCATCCTCCGCAACGGCAAAACCCTGCCGCCACCCAACGACGTCCCCCTGAAGCCAGGCCACGGGGGCAGCCGATGACGAGGCGGGCCACAATGGACACCGAGGAGGCGGCATGTTCGGTCTCAGCCTGGAACATCTGCTGATCCTGCTGATCGCCGCCCTGTTCATCCTCGGCCCCGAACGGCTGCCTGAATCCACCCGCTGGCTGGCACAGAACGTCCGCAAGATCCGCAGCTTCGCTTCCGGCGCGCAAGAGCAGCTCCGATCAGAGCTCGGGCCGGAGCTCCGGGAGCTACGCAAACCCCTGCAGGACCTGCAATCGCTCCGGACGTTCAACCCGAAGACCGCACTCACCCACTTGGCCGTGGCATCGTGATTTGGCCCCGGTTCGGCACCGTCGGGATCCAGTCACTGCAACACCTTTCGACGCTGGTGTTGCGATCACCTCTGGAACTCAAGATGCCGAACTGGGGCCAATTCGACTTGCCGAAACCACCCACTACCTCCTCGAGGACACCGCACCGCCGGTGACCACCACCGCGGCAACGCCCACTGTCACACCATTGCGAGCAGGCGAGCGAGCACCCGTCGACCCGGACGCCACCTGATCCACCCCGGAAGCCGACCACACCAATTCGCGATGCGGGCACGACAAGGTCTTGCGAGCGGGCTCGCCCTCGCCAGCGCTGCGCGTCGACATGCACGCGCCGCTGATGGGTGGAACCTCGTCGAACGAGCCGTTCGACCCGCAACGGGGGCCAGCTGAGGAAGCGGGATCTGCAGACCCCTATCGTCGCACCACGAATTGGGGAGCACGGGCACCTGCGGTGCCCGGGCCAGCTCGAGGGTCTCGAACCAGGTGGCGGTCAGGCCCAGGCGGTCGTAGCGCAGCAGCCGGCAGTAGGCGGCCGCCTGGAACTGCCCGTGACCGATTCCACGATCCGGGCCAGCAGAACGTAACCGGTGTCGGAGTAGTGGAACAGCGCGCCGAGGGCGCCGTAGGGGTGGCCGTGATCCATCACCCAGCCGATCTGCTCGTCGGGAGCCAATGCCGGTGCAAGGCCGTCAAAGCTGCCTCGCGGTAGCTGTCGTCGTTGGCGTAGTAGTACTGACCGCTGGTGTGGTCGAGCAGCATGCGCACGGTGATCAGGTCCGGGTCGTAGCCGCCGCGACGCATAGGTCGAGGTACGGCGATGGGAGGTACCGGGCAACGGCGGCGTCGAGGGTCACCCGGCGCTGGTCGAGGAGCGTGAGCACGGCCGCCGCGGTGAAGGTCTTGCCGGCGTTGAGCAGGGTGCCGGCGGCTCGATCGGCCTTCCCGACCGCCCGTTCCCAGCGCAGACCCGATGCGTCCACTCGCGCAGCGATGCCCGGCACCGCCGGTGATCGGGCGAACTGCGTGGCGAGAACGCTGTCCAGCACGGGCATCACTGTGCCCTGGGCGGACGCCGCCGCGCCAGGGGCGGCGCCCAGCACACCGGCGCTGGGCACGCCTGTGCTCAGCACGGCCAGCACGAGCAGGCGCGCTGCTCCACGGTTGATCCTCACTTGCCCTCCTCGGGGCCGACATCGGTGATCTCACTTGTCGGATCCGCCGGGCGGCAGTCATTGCCCCGTAGGGAAATCTGCGCCCTCCCACCCAAAGACTGAGGGAGGTTGCGGACACTGCCCGCTCTGCCGGCAGCAGTCCGCCTGCGGAGGTACGGATGTCGCCGCAAGAGGCCGTGGTGGACGGCGTGGAAGCTGGCCCGCGACTCCTCCGGCTGCACGAACACCTTCGCAACGATGCACCGGGATGCCTGGCCTGTACACAGCATCACCCACGTGCCGATCAGAAGTGCGACAGCTCAGCGATCCGGGCGTTGGCCGACCTCGCCGCTCCGATGCGGCGAACGTTCCTCGTCCCCGACACCAAGGCCATCCAGATGCTGCTGCGGATCTCCAGGCTGGACCGGGTGGCCACCATCCGCTGAGCCCGTGGTGGGCTTGACGGGCTTGGGTCCCTCGGTGGGCTCGGTCGGCTCGGCGGGGCGAACGCGGCGGCGCCGAACGATCCAGCGGGCGACCAGCAACGCAACCAGCACGGCAAGCGCGGCCAACACCCACCACTCGTACCGCTGAAACTGGCCGTAGATGACCTCGATGTGATCACCGGCGAAGTAGCCGGCCGAGGTCCACACACCCACCCACAGCGCCGCGCCGAGGGCGTTGAAGGCAAGGAACCGCCACCACGACATGCCAGCCAGCCCCGCCACGATGCCGTTGGCCTGACGCAGGCCGTCGATGAACCGGGCGATGACGACGACAAGGCCGCCGCGCCTGTCGAAGAACTTCTCCGCCTTCGCCAGCCGTTCTTCGGTCAGAAACAGTCGACGCCCCAGGCGCAAGACAAGTTTGCGGCCACCGAAGTGACCGATGACGAAACCGACATTGTCCCCGCCAGTCGCGGCCAGGAAACCAATGACGCCGACGACAACGATGTTGAGCTGACCTGCGCCGGCATAGACACCGGCGACGATCAGGATGCTCTGCCCAGGAACGGGCGGACCGAAGCCCTCGACGAACACCAAGCCAAACACCGCGAGATAGCCATAGTGCGCCAGCACCGGTGCCAACGAGGCCAGGATACCGGGTAGGTGCGGCACGACATCACCTCCGTCGCCGCTGTCAGCAACCGTCGATTTACCCCGGCATCGATGAACCAAACGTCCCAAACGGGTCGGCACAGACGTCGGTTGACGGCGTCTACCCCGCCACAGGACACCCGGCCACAGCGCACGACCCGCGCCTTTACGGACATCCAGCACGTTCCGGAATTGGACTCGCCGAACACCACGTCGGCGGCCAGCCCGACGGCGGCCACCCGTCCAGCGGCGAGACTTCCCCGAGGCCACCACCTGGGCCGCGCTCAGGTGAACCCTGCCGGTCCCTCGGCAGTGTCTGCGCGGTTCCCTGTGGCGGGGGTGGGCACACTGACCGGGTGAGCTCTGAACACAACGAACCGAAGCCGTCCGCGCGCGACACCGAACACCCCCGGCGGCCCGCGGCGGTCACTCTGGCCCTGGGAGCACTCGGTGTGGTGTTCGGGGACATCGGCACCAGCCCGCTGTACGCGCTGCAAACCGTCTTCTCGATCGACAACGGCGGGGTACGGCCAGTGCCCGACGACGTCTACGGCGTGCTGTCGCTGGTCTTGTGGTCGATCCTGCTCGTCGTGTCGGTGAAGTATGTGCTGTTCGTGATGCGCGCCGACAACGACGGCGAAGGCGGCATCCTGGCGCTGGCCACGCTCATCCGCCGACGGGTCCCCGGCCGGGCCCGGCTGGCCGCGCTGGCGACGACCCTGGGGGTAGTGGGTGCGTCGCTGTTCTTCGGCGACAGCGTCATCACTCCCGCCATCTCCGTGCTGTCCGCGGTCGAGGGCATCGACGTCGTCACCCCCAGCATCCGCGACGCCATCCTGCCCATCGCCGCGATCATCCTGATCGTCCTGTTCCTCGCGCAGCGGTTCGGCACCCACCGGGTGGGCCGGCTGTTCGGCCCCGTTATGCTGCTGTGGTTCCTGGCACTGGCGCTGCTCGGCCTACCGCACATCCTCCAGCGCCCCGGAATCCTGCGAAGCCTCTCCCCCACCTATGCCGCCGACTTCGTTTTCGAACACCCATACGTCGCCTTCATCGCCATGGGCGCCGTGGTGCTGGCCATCACCGGCGCCGAAGCCCTCTACGCCGACATGGGGCACTTCGGCCGTCCGCCGATCCGCCGGGCCTGGTTTGCCGTCGTTTTTCCCGCGCTGACGTTGAACTACCTCGGCCAGGGGGCGCTGATCCTGGGACAGCCTGACGCCGTGCGCAACCCGTTCTACCTGCTCGTCCCAGACTGGGCGCAGATCCCGATGGTCGCGCTGGCGACCTTCGCCACCGTCATCGCGTCCCAGGCAGTCATCTCCGGCGCTTTCTCGGTGACCCGGCAGGCGATCCGGCTGGGCTTCCTGCCGCACCTGACCGTCCGGCACACCTCGGCGCGGGAGAGCGGCCAGATCTACGTACCCGGAGTGAACTGGCTGCTGATGGGCGCCGTGCTCGTCCTGATGGTCACATTCGGCTCGTCGGCTTCGCTGGCCACCGCCTACGGGGTAGCCGTCACCGGCACGCTGTTGCTGACCACCGCCCTGTTCCTGATCCTGGCCGGCGCCGCATGGCAGTGGCCGTGGTGGCGGCTGGTGCTGGTGGCCGTGGTCTTCGGTGGCCTCGAGCTGACTTTCTTCGCCGCCAACCTGACCAAGATCGTGCACGGCGGCTGGCTGCCGCTGCTGCTGGGCGGGCTGGCCGTCACGACCATGCTGGTATGGCAGCGCGGCCGCCGCCTCGTCACCGCCCGGCGCACCGAAACCGAAGGCCGGCTCTCGGACTTCGTCGACCAGCTGCGCGACCACCCGCCCACGCGAGTCCCGGGCACTGCCGTGTTCCCGCACCCGACCAAGGAGACCGTCCCGCTGGCGCTGCGCGCCAACGCCGAGTTCAACGGCGTCGTGCACGAACACGTCGTGATCGTCTCCATGGTCTTCGAGAACGTGCCGCACGTGTCCCGCAACGAGCGCCTCGCCGTCGACTCCCTGTCCCACGCCCACGACGGCATCGTGCACCTGTCGGTCCGGTTCGGCTTCCACGACGACGCCGACATCCCCGCAGCGCTGCGCGACGCGTTCATGCTCACCACCGAACTCGAGACCGACCTGGACAACGCGTTCTACTTCCTCTCCAGAGTCACCATCAACCCCGGTCCGCCGGGCGGCATGCCCCGCTGGCAGAAGTGGCTGTTCATCGGCCTGGCGCACAACGCCCCCTCCCAGGCGGCCGCGTTCCGGCTGCCCGTCGACCGCACCGTCGTGATGGGGACCACGATCCAGCTGTAGGCCTCTCGGTGAGCGCGCCGGACGCCGGCCTCCTTCATACGGCCTGACGGTCGCCCGGCGGCAACACTTTTGCCTGTACCGGACGGTGCAGCCGCTCCCCGCCGATACGCGCTGGCGCCCGTTGCCGGTTTTCTCGATACCGACGGGCGCCGCTCAGCGTCCACGCAACGTACAATCGGCCTTTCGGACGACAATTTCCGCGACTTCGGGGTCTGCACACCGGAGGGTCGGTCCGGCCGATGTCCGTGGACCGGCCAGCAGCCTTGGACGCCCGGCAGGTCGGTCGCCGCGGCAGACCTCGCCGTTTTCGTCAGAAGGTGCCGTCTCGACGGCCCCGTGAGGGTCGTGCCGGACGCGACAGCTCGGTTTGCGACTGGCCGCTACCTGCACTTACCGAACTCACAGGGATGAAACGGTAGAAACCTGACCAGGCGGCCGGCCGGATCGGGCACCGGCTCCCGGGAAGGCGGGGGTCGGAGAATGGCGGAATACGCATCGGACCGGGTATCCCGGCGGCGGGCGATGCCTGACCGGATAGCCTTTGGCTTGACGGTCGCGACACTACTGGGCGGAGTCTGGTTCGGCTGGTCGGAGCTGTATTCGGCAGTGGACGGCCCCACCCGCCAACCGGTGCCCGCCCATCGGAAGCCGGCGGCGTCGACCGGCTCGGGGCTCGATCGGTCTGCCTTACGCCGGGCGTCGCGATTCTCGGCGCCAGCGGAGATGGCCCTGTCCCTCGCGAACCGGGAGGCCGATCGGTGTTCGCGGCATCAGGGAAGCGGTTGGCCGAGCAGCAGTGAACTGAAAGCGGCTGCGATGAGCGCGATCACACCGAGTGCCATCCACGGCCTGCTGGCATCCGCGTCCCGGATCTCGTAGCCGATGTGCTGGCCGAGATCGGCGTAGACCTTGTTAATCTCCTCGGCGCTGGCGGCCTTGAAGTACTGCACACCCGACAGCCGCGCGATTTCCTGTACGGCCTCGTCGTCAACCGGGACCGGGGCGGGTCTGCCATCGATGTCGACGACGCCGTTCTTGGTCCCCGAACGAGATACCTGAGACCGGGACACCTTGCTGTTCCGCGGCCAGTGCCGCGGTGTAGGCACCCCGGGGGGCGGGGAGATCCTGGGGCACGGTCTGCTTGCCGTCGGTCATCAGCACGATCCGCGCCGGGGCGGGCCGTCGACACCGCCCACGACGGCCGAGAGTGCCTCGATGGCCTGCAGCGCGGCGAACAAACCCTCCCCGTGGCGGTGGACTGAGCCAGCTGGAGCGTGTCGATCACCTGGACCACACCTCTCGCGGCGAGTGGTGGGGCTGACCAGGAGCGTCGCGGATCCCGCGAACGACACCATGCCGAGGTTGATCCCATAGTCGGCGGCGAACTGGGTACCCATAATGCGCTGGCTGGGCGACGGGCTGTCCGGGAGCGTCCTAGTGAGGAAAGGTGCGCGTTATGAGCGACAAGTTGGAGAACAAGGGCGAAGAGCTCAAGGGTCGGGCCAAGGAAGCCGTTGGCGATGCCACGGGCAACGAGCAGTGGCAGGCCGAGGGCAAGGCGGACCAGGCCAAGGGTGCGCTGAAGCAGGCGGGCGAGAAGGTCAAAGACGCGGTCAAGGGCGTGACGCACAAGGACTGATTCGCGTCGGTCGGCTGCCGCACTTCCTGTCTGGCGGGGGTGCGGCAGTTTCGCGTTGTCGGGCGTTGCTCAGTCACCCGGGACGATGAATGCGCGTGTCGTTCGGCGGCGGCCGGGGCCTTCTAGGCTGGGAAGGCGTGGCCCCGGTCCGCGTGGCCAGGCCTGAAGCCGCCCAGCTGCTCGAGCCGGAGTCCGGCGCCGCGTCCTTTGCGATCTGCGGGCCTGGTGGGGCGCCGCGTTGCGTAAGCGGTGCACGGTGATCGGTCCGGCTGCCATGCGTTGAACCGTTGGTCGAGCACCTTGGCGACTCTTGGTGTGGCGGCGGCGCGGGCACGGATCGCGACCGTGGCCACACTGATCATCCACACCTCGTTTGGGAAAACGCGCCAGCAGCTCCCGGAATATGCCGAGCGATCTCCGGCAATAGCGAGGGTCAACCGACTGAGTGAATCGAGGAGTTTGCAGAGCTCTAACCCCATATTGGACGGCCACCTACCCGCATGTTCATACTCTCACAACCATGACTGGTTCGTTCGCCTTTCGCGCCCGGGCCGCCCTGCCCCTCAGGACGGCGCTGGCCGCCGGCCTGGGCAGGCTCGCGACCCGCGGCTCACGCGCAGCCGGGTTGGGCCGTGGCGCAGTCATCGGCGGCCGGGTCATTCTCGCCCTGCAGCCGACCGCACTCGCCGATCTGTGCCGCGACAAGGTCGTCGTGCTGGTCACCGGCACGAACGGGAAGACGACGACCACCTGCATGCTGGCTCGTGCGATGAATGTGCTGGCCGCCGTCGCGTGCAACGACACCGGGGCCAACATGCCCGACGGACTGGCCGCGGCCCTCGCGGCCGACCCGAACGCGCCGTGCGCCGTGCTCGAAGTCGACGAAAACCATTTACCTGCCGTGCTGGCCGACGTCACCCCGGCCATGGTCGTGCTGCTCAACCTCAGCCGGGACCAACTGGATCGCACCGGCGAGGTACGCCGGACCGAGAGGGTACTGCGAGCCGCGCTCGCGCAGTGCTCGTCAACGGTCGTGCTTGCCAACTGCGACGACGTCCTGGTGACATCAGCGGCATGGGGTGCCGCGATACCGCTGTGGATATCACCGGGCACCACGTGGCGACGCGACGGTGCCAGCTGCCCCCGATGCGGCAGCGCGATACGCGAAACCGTCGGCCACTGGTCTTGTTTCTGCGGCTTCGCACGCCCCGAACCCCGGTGGACCGTCGACCGCGGCGGAGACCTGATGCACGCGGGCGGGCTCCGGGTGCCCCTGGCGACGTCGTTGCCCGGGGAGGTGAACAGGCACAATCTCGCGTTCGCCACGGCCGCCGCCGCCTCATTAGGGGTCCCGGCCGCTGCGGCTGCTGCCGCCGCCGGATCAGTCCGCGAGGTCGACGGCCGCTATCGCCTCGCCTCCTACGGCAACCACACGGTGCGAATCCTGTTGGCCAAGAACCCGGCGGGCTGGGCCGAAACCCTACACATCCTCGGGTCGAATGCAGCGCCGGCCGTGCTCGCGGTCAACGCGCGGCAGGCCGACGGAGCCGACTTGTCCTGGCTGTGGGACGTGAACTTCGAAAGCCTGCGTGGACGCCGCGTCGTGGTCTCCGGCGAGCGACTGATGGACCTCTCGGTACGCCTGAGCTACGGCGAAGTCGCCCACTGGATCGAGCCGGACCCGCTCGAGGCCATCACTCGCCTGCCCCCGGGACCGGTCGACCTCGTGGCCAACTACACGGCCTTCCGCGACGTGACTGCGAGGCTTCCGCATGACCAGTGAATCCGTCGTTCGCATCGGCCTGTTGCTGCCTGACCTACTCGGTACCTACGGCGACTGCGGCAACGCCGAGGTGTTGCATCGCCGTCTCGCGTGGCGAGACATCCCGGCCACGGTCGTCCCCCTCCCGCTGGGCGCAGCCATTCCTGCCTCACTCGATGTCTATCTTCTCGGGGGCGGTGAAGATTCCGCGCAAACCCTGGCCGCCAAGGTCCTCACCCGACAGCCCGGTCTTCTTCGCGCCGTCGACCGCGGTGCCCCGGTTCTCGCGGTGTGCGCCGGCCTTCAGCTGCTCGGACGACAGTTCACCCTGGACTACGGTGCGCTCCAGCCGGGCGCCGGGCTGCTCGATGTCGTCACCACACCGGCCACGCACCGTTCGATCGGCGAAGTCATCACCCAACCCGAACCGAGTCTGCTCAGCGAACCGCTGACTGGGTTTGAGAATCACCGCGGGTACACCGAACTGGGGCCTGCGGCGCACCCACTCGGCCGTGTCATCCGCGGCAACGGCAACGGCAACGGCGTGGACGGCGTCGTGCAGGGCCGTGTCATCGGCACCTATCTGCACGGCCCGGTGCTCGCCCGCAATCCGGAGCTTGCGGATCTCCTCTTGAGCTGGGTCATCGGCCGCCCGCTCCCGCCGGTCGAGCTCGTCGGATTGACCGAACTCAGGCGACAACAGCTGGGTCGCCTGTCAGCGGCCAGTCGCCGTCGCCGACGACGACCGTGGAACCCCTTTCACCAGTTGGTCGGGGGACCCGCCGCTCGTGGCGACGCGCCGCATCCGTGGCCCAAGATCGATCGAGCGTCGGCCACGGACACGGCCATCGGCGCTGCGGTACGGCCGGCTGACGGCGAGTGATTCACGATTGCCCGGCTCCCAGTGCGCGGGCTGGCCGCAGCGGCTTGGCTGCCGTCTGGACCCGCTGTTCGCGCCAGGTCAGTCTCCACAGGCAGGGGTCCGTTCCGGTGTGGCATCTGCGCTGGTCAGTCGCTTGCCGTGAGGTTCGCGGCGTTGGTCACCGTGGACAGTGACCCGTCCGAAGCACCGCTTATCTAGGCCCCGACAGGGAAAGACGGGGCCTCGCCACATGGTCGGACGTCGTCCAGGCCGCCGCGGGTGGGCTCCTCGACGAATCGCACTGGGTCGACCTCAAACAGGAACTGCCCACGGGGAAAGCGACGATCAACACCGACCTGGCCAAAGACCTTGCGTCGCTGGCGGTCGACGGTGGCCTGCTCGTGATCGGCATCGAAGATCACAACAGCCACGCTGGCACCGTCCGCGCCGTTCCGGAGCAAGCCCCCGCAAGGCTCGCTCGTGTGCTGCTTTCCGTGGAAGTACCCAGCGCATTGCCTCTATGTCAGCCATCACGCCAGATGCTGCAAGCCGACCCCGTCTTTCGCGCAGTGCGCGACGTCATGGCACACGGCGCCAAGTTGGGTACTGTGGCCCAAGTCGGCCGTCTCCGGCGCGAATGCCTGGCTATGTGCCTCGCCATGGCCGGCGAGAGCGCTTGGCGGGTGACCAGACACTCTCCGGCCCCGTGGGAGTACGCTGCCCAACGCCCCTTCAACGGCGCTATGGCCTGCCTGTCCGCTGTCGACGTCGTCGGAGGGTATGAGCTCAGCGCCGAGGAGTACGACGCACCCGCCATCCGCGCATTGACGATCAGCGCATCCAGGCTGATTCTCCACGCCAACGACATCTACTCCGCGGCGAAGGAGTCCGTAACCCACGCTGCGCGGGGAAACCTTCCCGCCTTGCTCGCCGACCGGCACGGTGAATCCCTCCAAGAAGGCGTGGCGCGCACCGTTCACCTCCACAACCGCCAGGTAGACGAGTACCTTGCCCTGGAGCCTGAAGCCGCCTATGGCGGGTCTGCTCAGGTAGCGCGTTACCTAGCTGACTTGCGCAGCTGGATCCGCGGAAGTCTCGAATGGCACAGCCTCACTGGCCGTTACCACAACCGCCCCGGTCGCCCAACCGTTCGGGACAGGACTGACGCACCAGCAGCACTCGCACCCACGGCTGGTTCCGGCGCACCGGACCAGTGCCTGCGGTGTGGCAGCGCACACGAGAACGAACCTCCTGGATCCAACCTCGCAGCAGACGACCCACTCGGTGGCCTGTCCGCGCGATAGAGACCAACCGGGGATTATTTCACGTTTGGCGTTGCAATTCTCGGACCGGCCTCTCCCTTCGCGTATCTCATCACCCCGGGCATAGATCCACTGCCGATCGAGATCAAGGAGGAGACCCCCGCGAATAGAGTTATCAACCATTGCCACGATCGTTGACTGCGATCAATATGGCCGTCGACCGATCTCTCGATGATCACCACGTCTCGGAATTCCGCGCCCAGCGCGGTTAACCAGGTCCGCGCGGATGAGGAGACCGTGAGCGAGGTGGCGAATCTGCGCGCCGTCCAGGGACACCGGCGCCCGCTGTCAAGTAACAGTTAACGGGCGACTGCTGCTGCGACAATTGAAACGGTGGTACCTGGTACGGGGACGACTTGGTCGACGCGGAGCCCTGCGGTGGAGCATAGGCCGACGAGTTCGGCGGTGGTGCGTTCACGTCCGGTCAGTAGGGCTGGCATGAACAGGTCCAGCGTCTTGCCGGGGTGTGGCTCGTTTCCCTCTGGGATGGCTGCGTCGATGGCGAACACGTGTGCTCCGGGCTTGGCCGACGCGGCGCAATTCCGCAGGATGTGCACACACTCGTCGTCGCTCCAGTCGTGCAGGATGCGCTTGATGAGGTAGGCGTCTCCGGCTGGGACCTTCTCGAAGAAGTCCCCGCCGCGGGTTTCCCAGCGTCCGGCGACATCGGGAGTGTCGAGCAGGTGATCCGCCAGCACGCGGTCTTGGTCGAACAGCACGCCATGCAGCTTCGGGTTCGCGCGTAGCGCTTCCAGGAGCAGCCCGCCGCGTCCCCCGGCTACGTCGACGACGGTGCCTTCCTGCGGCAGGGGGCAGGTGTCGATGATCGGGGCGACCTCGAGGTCGGTGAACGCGGCCATGCCACGGTCGAAGTTGGCTCCGTCGTCGGGGTGAGAGGCGAGGTAGTCGAAGAACGGCTCCCCGAAGGCGTGGTCAAAGGCGGGTATGCCGGCGGTGGCGGAGTGGTGGAGTTGGCCTATCGCGCTCCACATCAGTGGCCCGGTCACGAACAGGACTGCGTCGGCCATGGGATGCGTCCGGCGGAGCACTTCGGCGCCAGGGGTCATGGCGAAGACGCCCGGTTGGGTCTCGCAGAACACGTCGCGGGTCGCGAGGAGGCGCAGGACGCGGTGAAGGTGTTCGGGGTGGGTGTTGGTCTTGTGGGCCAACTCCTCTACGGGCAGTGGCCCGGTGTCGAGGTGGTCAGCAATGTCGAGGAGAACGGCGGTGCGTAACGCTGCCGGGTAGACGTAGCTCATCGCGTCGTCAAGCAGTGATGCTTCAGTCACGGCTGTCCTCCTGTTGGGCGTGTAGGTCTTCGTTGAGGAACCGGCTGAGCGCGACCGGGTCGTAGGCGTGTTCCCAGTGCTCGATGGAGCAATAGTCAAGACCTGTGGATGAAGATCTTTTAGGCGGCTGCGGGTGGGGTGTGTTCGGTGGGGCGTTCGACGAGTTTGCCTGCCTCGAACCGTGCGCCGGCACGGACGAGGGCGACCAGGTGGGGCGCGTTGACCGCGCGCCAGCGAGCCTGGGCCGCTTCGATGAGCTTGAATGCCATCGCCAACCCCGCCGCGCGGGAGCCAGGACCCTTGGTGACCTTGGTGCGGTGCCGCACGGTGGCGAAGGTTGACTCGATCGGGTTCGTGGTCCGCAGGTGGATCCAGTGCTCGGCCGGATAGTCGTAGAACGCCAGCAGCACGTCAATGTCGTCGGTGATCTTGGCGGCGGCCTTGGGGAACTTCGCGCCGTAGGCGGCATCGAACGCCTTCACCGCGTCCAGGGCGTGCCGGCGGTCTTCGGCGTTCCAGATCTGCGCGAGGGCCTTCTTCGCCCCGGGATGCGCGGACTTGGGCAGCGCCGCCAGCACGTTGGCGATCTTGTGGAACCAGCAGCGCTGCTCCCGGGTCTCGGGAAACACCTCCCGCAGCGCGCCCCAGAACCCGAGCGCCCCGTCGCCCGCGGCCAGCACCGGGGCACGCATCCCGCGGCGGCGGGCATCGCGCAGCAGATCCGCCCAGGACTCGGCCGACTCGCGGTACCCGTCAGCCAGTGCCACCAGCTCCTTGCGGCCGTCGGCGCGCACCCCGATCATCACCAGCAGGCACAGTTTCTGCTCTTCCAGGCGGATGTTGACGTGGATCCCGTCCGCCCACAGATAAACAAAGTCCACAGTGGACAGATCACGTTCGGCGAAGGCGCGTTGTTCGGCCTTCCACTGCTCGGTCAGCTTCGTGATCACCGGACCCGACAGGCCCTTCGCCGACCCGAGGAACTGACCCAGCGCCGGCACGAAGTCCCCCGAGGACAGGCCGTGCAGGTACAGCAGCGGCAGCACCTCGGTGATCTTCGGGGTCTTGCGTGCCCACGGCGGCAGGATCGCCGAGGAGACCGCTCGCGTTCGCCGGTGTCGGGGTCGATGCGCTTGTCGTTGACCCGCGGCGCGGTCACCTGCACCGCGCCCGCGCTGGTCAGCACCTCGCGCGGTTCGTGGTGACCGTTGCGGACCACCAGGCGATGCCCGTTCTCATCACGCTCGCCGGCCAACCGGGCGATATAGGCCTCGACCTCGGCCTGCAACGCCTCGGCCAGCATCCGCCGCGCGCCTTCACGCACCAGCTCATCGATCACCGACGACGCGGACGAGCCGCCCGCCGCACCGTCATCACCAGCAGCAGGATCAGGGACTACGCTCAGCATCGGGTCGTACCTTCCCGGCCGACGTTGGCGCGTCGGCCATGCTTGGAAACCTCAACCGGTCACCGGGAAGGTACGCCCCCTTCCCAGCCATCCACAGGTTTCAAGCATTGCTCTCGGTGCACCATCACCAGCCACTACTACCCAGAGTCACCGACGGTTGCGCGGAAAGACTGAATGGCTACGGTCTACGACGTGCAGTCCGAGCGCGGCAAATATTCCGGGTTCCCCGCAGCCAGACAGGATGAGCCGCAGACCGATGCCAAACCCGGACACCTGCTCATCTGGTCATCGAAAACGTCGACTGAATTTGCTGACTGCCAGATTTGCGCACGGCGCCGCCTGTCTGCATCGTCGCCCTGCGCCAGCTGCGGTAACTGGATAGAAAATTCGCGTTTTTCGGATAGTTCGCTCCTTAACCGCGGCCTAGTGTGACCTTAGTGTCACTTAGGACGACAGCGCTGCACACTCCTGATGCACACTTGAGCGACAGTCCTCGCGGCGTCCCGTCCCTGCGTCGGAGGGGGTGCCCGGTTCAGTCGATCCCGAGCGGGCAGTGCACTAATCGACTGTCGGCAAGCGAATCGGTAAACCAGAAAGGGCAAGTCTGCAGATTCGATCTAAATTTCCTGTGAATATTTTGGAAAGTGCGGTCATGAGGCGATAGTGCAGCGTCGCACCGACCGGCGGGCCCGTCGCCTGCGGGTGGTTTCGCTTCGTCACTGGCGGGGTCGGTCTTGAGCTGTATCCCGGCAAGACGCGCATTGTATTTGCAAGGGAGGTGGTCCGCGCAGGCTCGGATGAGCACATGTTGTTCACATTCGTTGGTTTCCAGTCCGGCTTGACTGGGCCAAGAACAAGCGTGTCGCTGCAACCTGTCCACTCGCTGCTTGTCTTCTAGGCGGGCCCTTGAGTTTCGCGCGATCAATGCAGTTGATCTCAGTTAAGGATTGAGTTGAAGTTCCCGCAAGATGCAAGATGGTGGTTGCGGGACGAGCCGAACATGACGAACCGGCCGGCGGAATTTGGGGCGGGAACTGCACCTGCCGTTCTCGCGTACTGGTACGGCCGGTGAGGATTTCATTGGTTCTGGAGAGTTCCTATGCCGCAGGACGTTCGCTTCGACATCCCCATCCCCGCGCGGTGCAATCCGCACGAAGCCGAGGCCGAGCAGCATAACTTGCAATGGCTGCTCTACCACCGGATGCTGGCCGACCCCGACGCCGTCACCCTGTACAGATCTTGGGGGATGGCCAACCTGGCCGCCCGGTGCTGGCCCGATGCTGATGTCGACGACCTCGGGCTGACGGTGGATTTGAAGAGTTTCTATTTCCTGTTCGATGACCAGTTCGACGGGCCGCAGGGCGAGGTGCCTTCCAACGTCGCGGCGGTTTGTCGAGAGCTGATCGACATCGTCCACCAGGCTCCGGGCGCCGCATCGCGCTATCCGGTTGCTAAGGCCTTCGCCGACCTGTGGGCTCGTAGCAGGGTGGGAATGTCGCGGTCATGGGTCGCTCGTACTGCCCATGACTGGGAGCGGTACTTCGCCTCGTACTCGCACGAAGCCGTCAACCGGCGCTCCCAGGTGGTCCCGACGATGGACGACTACCTGGCCATCCGCCGAGGTTCGGCTGCTACCGAGTCAGTCACGGACATGGTAGAGCGTCTCAATCGGGTCGAGGTGCCCCCAGTCGCGTTCCACAGTCCGCAATTGCGGCTGATGCGGCAGATTGCTGCAGACGTCCCGTTCATCTGCAACGACGTTTACTCGTATGAGAAGGAAACGGCTCGCGGCGACGTCTACAACCTGGTCACCGTGCTTTGCCGGCAGCGCCGATACTCCGTTTCGGAGGCGGTCGACGAGATCCAGGCCGTGGTCGCGGAGCAGATTCGCCGATTCCTGCAGCTGCGTGGCGAAGTGCCGTACATGTTGGATGAAGTCGGGATAGTTGGGACGCACCGCCTGCACGTGCTCCGCTACATAGAGGGGCTGGGCGACTGGCTGCGCGGACATAACGACTGGATGAGCAGCACCGCCCGCTACAGGGTCGGAGGCTCGCCGCCGGGAGACCAGCCCGGATATCTCGACATCCTCCTAGATCAGCCGTCGCTATGACGACCAGGCCTGCTGATGCTCCTGTCGTGTGTGCCGCGCGGCGCCGACTACCTCTGCTCGGCCATACCTTGTGGCTGGCCCTGCGCCGCGTGGATTACCTGCAGGCGCTTCGCGCCTGCGGCGATGCGGTCCTTATCCACCTCGGCCCCCTGCCCGTCTACGTCCTCAACTCACCCGAACTCATCCACCGCATGCTCGTCGAGCATGCCGGCAAGTTCTCCAAAGGGCTGCTGTTCGACCGGGCTCGCCCCTACTTCGGCGACGGACTGCTGACCTCGTCAGGCTCCTTCCATATGCGCCAACGCCGCCTCGTTCAGCCCGCTTTCCACCGCGACGCCGTGTACGGGCACACTGCCGCCATGGCCAACGCCGTCAACCGCCACATCGATCAGTGGCGCGATGGGCAGGTAATTGCGGTGGAGCGCGAGACTCGTGCGCTGGCCACCTCCATCATCGTGGAAACCTTATTCGACACCGACGACTCGATGCAGCTCGCGGAGCTGGTCGAGCGCTCGCTTCCCGAATTCATCGCCGGTGTTGGCCGTCGTACCCTCCTGCCCTCCGCTTTGACCCGCCTGCCCATTCCCGGCACGCGGCGCTTCGACGCCGCTGGAGCCGACCTGCGCCGCACAACCCTCCGCTTTGTCGCACAACATCGCCGCGATGGCGGGAACCTCGTGTCGAGGCTGCTGGCCGCCCGCGACCATACGGGGCGGGGCATGACCGACGACGAGGCTGTCGACGAGGTGATCACTCTGCTCATCGCCGGTATCGAGACCTCCGCCACCACCCTCGCTTGGGCTTACCATGAACTCGGCCACCACCCCCAACTGCGCGACCGTCTCCACCACGAGGTCGACACCGTGCTGGCCGGCCGCCGGGTCACAGCCGCCGATCTTCCCAGGCTGCGGTTCAACCGCGCGTTACTGTACGAGATCCTGCGCTTGCACCACCCGACCTGGCTCCTTATGCGCCGCGCCCAGGAAGACGCGGACCTGGGCGGCGTGCTTATTCCTGCTGGTGCCGAGGCCCTCTACAGCCCCACCACCTTGCACCGCGACCCAAATCTGTACGCCGACCCCTTGCGTCTGGATCCCGACCGATGGCTGCCCGATCCGCCGCCGCTGCCACGCTGCTCGTTCATCCCCTTCGGCGCTGGTAACCGAAAATGCGTTGGCGAGACATTCGCCTGGAGCGAAATGTCCCTCATCCTGGCCACCGTAGCCGCCCGCTGGCAACTCGATCCCTGCTCTGGGACGAAAGTCAAGACCATCGTCGACGGTATCGTACGCCCCGGTCACCTGCCAATGACCGTCCGTTCTCGCGCGAGGTGACACGGTTGAGGTTGAGGGCGGGGAGCGGTGAACCTCCGGCGCGGTCCGGAAACCCCAGCGGCAAACACTGCTCCCGCCGGCAAGGACCATGTGGATAACGCTGGGCAGGTGCCCTATGACGGTACCGGTGGCTCGTCGGCTGGCCGTCATCAGTCGGGCCGGTGCCGGGTTGATCGCCGCAGTGTGATTGAAGGCGCTTCACCAAACTTCTGACGGTAGGCTGTGGCGAATCGGCTCATGTGAGTGAAACCCCACCGGGCTGCGATGGGGGTTACGCGCGCGCCTGATACATCGCGTGCCGCGACAAGATCGTCACGCACTCGATCCAGACGTACCTCACGCAGATGGCGCATCGGCGACGTGTGGAATTCCTCCCGGAAGCTCTCCTGGAGCGACCGTACGCGCTCACCCCGGCCTCACGGGCGAGGCTCTGTGTCGTCAGGGGCCTTTCCGGGTATGCTTCGATGAAGTCGAGGACACGTCGGGCAGCCTGGGCACCGATAGTCCGTGCTGGCATCTGCAGGAGTGAAGTGTAGTTGTGGGGCTGTGACTGGAGCAGGCCATTGACCAGCAGGTTTTCCATGTTCGTCCCAGCCAACGAATGCTGCGCGATCACGCCCCCACGTTCTAGGTCGTTTATCAGCACGTTGACGATCTCCGACCACGTTCGCATAGATCCGAGATTGAGGTCGATACGACTGGCGAACTCAAGTGGTTTGTCCAACTGCTGATGGGCAAGAGTTGTTGACAGTGCCTGTTCGACGGCGTCGCGCTCGATACGCAGGGTGATCGGCGTGCAGCCGGGACACATATCCGCGGTGACCGGCCGCGTCGGTGAAGCGATCATCGCTATCGTTTCATCAACGAGGACTTCTTCACCGCCGGAGTTGACACGACATCTGCCGTAGTAAGGGATCTGTACCGCGAAAAACCCCGTCGGTCCGGAGGACAGTCTGGTCCCGCTGCCGAATCGGAAGCACGACGCAGTGACGCTCCGGATGTTCACAGCGTTAAGTAAGGTCGAGGACCTGCGCCCCCTCTCCGTTGGTGCCAGGTCGATGTCGCAGAAGACCTTGCCGAGCTCTTGGCTCGCGTAGTCCAAGTCGGTGGTGTCGAATACTGGGAACTTAGCGAGACGCGGTTCCGGCAGCATGCTATGCCCTCCCCATAAGTGAATCCTCAGAAATGGAAGAACCTGTTCATCTACGCGATACCGGCTGGCAAGGCGCGACTCAAGGTTCTCGTCAGTCGCTGCTGATGTCCTCTCTTCCGGACGGAGCGAACAGATTTGGCCACGGCGTCCCCTTCGACCCGTGGTGCCAGTTCGATCACGCTCGAGCCGATCCTGATATCCACGAAGCCGCCGCGATGACGGCGTCGAAGAGCTATTCGGGCGGACTCGAGGGCAGTCGACCCAGTCGTAGCACCCGGCGTTACGGGCGCACCAACTTCTACCCCGCCACCGATCATGCCGACGGGGTGGCGAGGCTCCAGACGACGATCATGCATACGTGCGCCGGATGCTGGTGGAGCAGTGTTCGGCGACCTATGAGCGGCCGAACTGACCCGCGCTCAGACCGCCCTGACGGGGCGTGAGCAACATCGACGTCATTGGCGACCAGCATCTGGTATAGGCGGCAAGCACGTACTGGGCATCACGGTCAGAGCGACATCGATCGTTCCGCCTAGCCCAGCGGGCGGCGACAGCACCGACTTGGCCACCCGTGCGCTCGCCTCGCCCGCGCTCGCTAGCACATCGAGCAGCGCGATAGGCGTGTTGTAGCCGCACACGCCGTTGTCCACAGTAGATCTTGCGTAATGCAACCTCCGATCACAGTATTCTCATTCTCCAGCATCCTCGTGTCGAGCTTCCGCTGTCATGCGCCAAATGGGTGGACCACTCCGGGCATGTGGAGGAGCTTCCCTACCATGGATCTACCGCCGCGCCACCCCCGAGGGCGGCCTTGTCGGGCCGGTGGGTAACACAGTCCGCGCAAAGCTGGCCTGCGCGGTCCACAAGTAAGCAGGCTCGGTACTGCTGAACAGACCGGGCCTCCGGACCTTGAGGAGCACACGCCTGCGACCGAGGCTACTGAGGTCTTTCCGTGTAGCGTCTTGTTGGGGCCGGACGTGGTGACCTCGCGGATTCAACTGTCGCCAGTTCGCCGATCGTGTAGCCGCGTGCGATCGACTGGAGCATCGCGGCTCCGGCGATTCTTGCAGCCGTGGCGGTTACGCGGCGTGGGCGCGGTTGTCGCCGAGAACGGTCGCGACGACCGGTGCCTGCGCCTGAAGAACGAGTTGCCGCAGCGCGACGGCGCGGCCGCAGTGCGCGTGGATACGGAGTTCGCGTAGCCGGATTTCGGTCATGCCGGCCACCGTCGGCTGCCAGCACGGCGGCCGGGGAAAGCCAGCGATCGTTCTACATGATCTACCTTCCGCGTGCTGGGCGCACCGAAGCAGCTTGTTGACGTTGCAACAGGAACGCTAGACGGCTATAAAGCTCGCGCTGTTTGGATTGTCCACTGCGCAACGCCACTCCTAGTGTTGGCGTTAATGCCGCCCAGGACAGCAACGCCGCACGCGGCGATTCGCCCCTGGAGGAGCGACTTCTCGCAGCGACGAGGTCCTGCATCAGCGTTGATGCCAGACTCGGGTCAGTCCGAGCTGGGGCGGCGCCACTCAGTTTCCCGGTGACGCATCGGTGAACCACAAGGAAACGACAAGTGGATCCTAGCTGCAGTTACGACGAACATTCGTCCTGTTTGTTGCCAGGGAAGGGAACCAACTGTGACTCGAGGATTCTTCGAGGCAAAGGATGACGAGAACCTCATTTTCCACCACGATGCCTACACCGGACTGAAAGCGGTTGTCGCCATTTATTCGACCGCACTGGGGCCGGCCTTGGGAGGTCTGCGGTTCTACCCCTACGCAAGGGGCGAGGACGCAGTCGACGACGCCATTCGTCTCGCGCGTGCGATGGCACACAAGAACGCTCTCGCTGGCCTCGCGCTCGGGGGCGGCAAAGCAGTGATCATCGGCGATCCGAGTACGGACAAAACGCCGGAACTGCTTCGCGCATATGCGCAGGTGGTGCAGTCTCTGGAGGGCCGGTACGTCACCGCGTGTGACGCCGGCACGTCGACGGAGGACATGGACCTCATCGCACGGGACTGCACCTATGTCGTGGGCACTTCGACAAGCCGCGGCGGCGCCGGTGACCCGTCCCTGCTCACTGCCTACGGCGTTTTCCGCGGCATGGCCGCCTGCGCCGAACACGTGTGGGGCACGCCGTCGTTGGCCGGGCGCCGGGTCGGCGTTGCCGGCGTTGGCAAGGTCGGCACCCGGCTGGTACAGCTGCTGGTCGAGAATGGCGCCTCGGTCCTGATCAGCGACATCCACGACGAGGCCATCGACGTCGCGCGGCGCGCCCATCCCGCTGTCGACGTCGCGGTCGATACCGACAACCTGATCCGCTCAGATCTCGAAATTTATGCGCCCTGCGCGATGGGTGGATCGCTCGATGATCACGCTGTCTCCCAGATCCGGGCCCGCATTGTGTGCGGCGCAGAAAACAACCAACTCCAGCGCGAGTCCCTCGCCGCAGACTTGCACCATCGGCAGGTCGTCTATGCCCCGGACTACGTGGTCAACGCGGGTGGCGTCATCCACGTTGCTCAAGAGCTCGGTGGCGCCGGCGGCCGCGAGGCCGAGCTCCGTGTCGCCGCGATCTACGAGACCACCAAAGAAATCCTGGAACGCGCCGCAGAACAGGGCATCTCGCCAGCAGTTATAGCGCAGCAGCGTGCCGAGGAACGCATCCGGACTGCCGATCGCGGTCGCCAGGTCGCCTCGGCCCGTTGAAGCGACAGTTCACCCCGACACACCGCCATATTGCATCGAAGGAACCGTAATGGCAACGACACCTGAGGCCCTGGTCCGCGTGCGCTCGTTACTCGCTGTACCCGGCCATCGCCCGGACCGTTTCGACAAAGCCGCCCGCAGTGGCGCCGACAGCATCATGCTCGACCTGGAGGACTCGGTGGGGCCGGACCTCAAATCCGCCGCACGCGAAAACGTCGCACAGTGGCTGGACTCGGGCGGAATGGGCGTCGTGCGCATCAACGCCGCCGACACCGCCTGGCACATCGAGGATCTCGCGATGCTGGCCCATCACCGCTGCATCGTCATGATCCCGAAGGTCGTCGCCGCTCACGAGGTGGCGCACGTCCTATCCCGCCTGGCAGCGGGCTCGCAGGCGATCCCTGTATTCGAGACCGCTGCCGGCATCCTGCATGCCGAGGAAATTTGCGCCATGCCCGGGGTGGTTCGCGCGATCTTCGGCAACGCAGACCTCGGCGCCGAACTCGGGGTTGATCCCGCTAACCGGCACGCGTTCGGCTATGCCCGCTCCCGCGTTGTGCTGGCCTCGGCGGCTGCCCACCTGCCCCCGCCCATCGACGGCGTTACTGTGGGCCTGGAGGACGCGCAGGCCCTCGACGAGGATGCCCGGCACGCCAAGGCGCTCGGGTTCACCGGCAAGGCATGTCTACATCCGCGGCAGGTTCCGGTGGTTAACGAGGTGTTTACGCCCACCGACCGCGACCTGGCCTGGGCGCAGGAAGTCCTCGCGTCGTCTCCGGACGGTTCGGTCGGCCAGCTACAAGGCCAGGTCGTTGGCAAACCGATGCTCGAACGCGCTAAGCGCCTGCTGGCATCGCAGAGCTGACCCCGCCACGCCTCGCAGCGCCCCGCAGCAGATGGCTACGGGAGCCCGCAGCGGAGAAACACTCGCAACCACCACGACCAACATCACCGCGGAGGACAAGGCATCCATGGTTGTGAAACCAGGCTGGACCGGCCGTCTCTACGACGACTTCGACATCGGTGACGTCTACAAGCACCCGCTGGGCCGCACAATCACCGAAACCGACAACACCTGGTTCACCCTGCTGACGCAGAACACTGCCGAACAACACTTCAACGCCGAGGTCGGCCGGGCGAGCGAATTCGGAGACAGCTTGGTGAACTCCGCCCTCACGCTGGCCATCGCCGCAGGACAGAGCGTGATTGACACCAGTTTCAACGCCATCGCCAACCTCGGCTGGGACAATATCAAGCTCCCTCACCCCGTCTTCGCCGGCGACACCATCCGTTCCGAGAGCACCGTGACAGCAAAACGCAAGTCACACAGTCGCCCGAACGCCGGCATCGTCACGATCGAAACCCGCGCCTTCAACCAGAAGGACGCCGAAGTGTTGTCCTACACCCGCACCTTCATGGTGCCCATCATGCCCGCCGACCGGCCTTGACACGCGGCTCAGCAGCCACTACCCGCGTCCGCCGCGTGCCGGCGATCCCACGGCCGCCCAGCATGGCGGTCGCTGGTCGGCCGTCCCACCGTGTCCACTGAGGGGATGAAATGCCGCTCCGACGGTATCTGGATCACATCGAAATACGCAGCGTGAATAACGCCCCGTCCTATGTCATCTCCTTCAACGGCGAGATCGACACCGTGCAACTGGCTCAGGCCTATCGGATGTTGTGCGAGCGCCACCCCGTCCTGCGGGCGCGTATTGTCTTCGACGGGTGCGGCTATCTCCTGCACGTCCCCGACCAGCCCATCCAGGACCTCTCCGTCCACGCCGGGGGCGAACCGACCCTGCTGCAGGCGATCCGCGAACCATGGGACTGCCAACATGGTGTGGCTCAGTTGATCCTTGTACGCGAGGGGCAGCACGGATACTTGGCGTTCCGCATCGATCACGCTGTCGCCGACGCCGGCATCAAGATGGCGCTCCTGCGAGAACTTCTCGCTCTCTACGCCGAACTCAGTCACGGCGCAAGCCCACGCGTGGAGCGCGGCGAGTCGCTCCCAACTTCCCCCTACGCGCTCCTCCAGCAACGGATCCGCGGCCGGAGCAGCGCGCCCCCGACCGGTCCCGCTCGGGTGCCCCGGCCCTCGTTCACCTTGCTCGAGAAACGCATACAACTGAGGTCAGACGAGACGAGCCGCCTTCTCGGCGCGGCTCGCGGTCTCGGCACCACGGTCCATGCGCTGATCTGTGGAGCGATACTCGTCGCGCACCGCAATCACTGCGCCCATCCGGCGCCGGCACCGATGACCTGCTGGTGCCCGGTCAATGTCAGGGCGCGAGTCACTCCGCAGGTCGAGGCGACCGAGACCACGAACCTGGCGCTGATTCAGGAAACAACGGTCACGATCCCCCCGAACGCTGACCCCGTGGACGTCGGCCGGGAGGTGAAGAAATACCTCGATGAGGACATCAGTGCCGGCCGAATCCCCACGGAGGAACCCCAGCGCGCCGACACTCCCTTGCCGCCGCATCTGGCGACGGTCCTGATCAGCAATTTTGGTATTGTGCAACCTTTCGCGGAAGCGCGCGGCATGAAGATCACCGACTTTCAAACCCTGTCGCCGCCCAAGGTCGGCACCTATCCGGTATACGGCGTCTACACCTTTGAGGGTCGTCTCAACATCCCGATTCGCTACCCCCTCGAAAACTATCCGGTCGACCTGACACAAACGCTCATCACAGACATCCTGAATACCCTGCAGGAACTCGGTTCCTTCGCGGCACAGGATGCCGTGGGAACACAGTCCAGCTAGGGACGACGTCGCCATCGCCGTGACAGGAAGGTGTTGGAAACAATGGCGGACCATGTCGCGAGTCGGGCAGTCCCGGGACGCCGCTTGGACCGCGGCCTCCTGTTCGTGTTGCCGGCGTTCATGCTCGCGATACTGATGGCCGGTCTCGACCAAACCGCGGTCGCCACGTCCCTGCCCAGTATCGCGACCGCCATGGGCGGGCTCACCCAGCTGCCGTGGGTCGTCACCGCCTACGGCATAGCGATTGGGGTGTCGACCCCGATCCACGGAAAGCTCGCGGATTCCTACGACCGGAAACGCCTTTTCCAGGCCGGGTTGGTTGTATTCCTTGCCGGATCGGCGCTTTGTGGCGCATCCCAGTCAATGGCACAACTCATCGTTTGCCGTGCGCTACAAGGAATCGGCGCCGGGGGAATCGTTGTGTACTCACAAGCTATTCTCGCCCAGCTCATACCCCCAGCTGAACGTGGCCGCTATGTCGGATTCACCCAGTCCGCCTTCGTCGTGTCCACCGTCGCGGGTCCCGTCATTGGAGGAGTCATCACCCAGGCCCTGAGTTGGCGCTACATCTTCTACGTCAACGTGCCCATCTGCGTGTTGGCCCTTGTGGTCGTCAGCCTGCGGCTGTCCCTGCCGATGATCAGCCGACCGCGGTTGAGCCTGGATTGGCCGGGGGCGGTGACCTTCATCGGGGCCGTGTCCGGCGTCTTCATGCTCATCGAGTTGACCGAGAGGTCCACAGGGTGGACGTCACCGCCCGTGCTTGCCTTGGCCGCGGGAGCGGTAGTGATGGTTGTGCTGTGTGCGTGGATCGAACGCCGTGCCCGTGACCCGCTGCTGCCCCTTGGCCTGATGAAAAACGCGGTGTTCCGGGTGGTGACCGGCACAGTATTCACGGTGGGGTTCGCCACCGCGGCCGCGACTGTGTTCCTGCCGCTGTACCTGCAGGTGGTGCTGGGCTATTCGCCGGCTCGAGCGGGGTTGATGCTCGCGCCCCTGTGGCTGATGTCCGGGATGACCGCGACCGTGTGTGGACAGATCATGGCGAGGATTGGTCGCTACCGGCCGTTCCCGATAGCCGGGACGCTGTTGCTGGCGGCTGGCCTGGCGGGACTCGCGGTTCTCGGGCGCGCCCACGCCTCCTACTCCTCCGCGCTGGTCGGGATCCTGCTGGTTGGCGCCGGTCTGGGTCTGATCAACTCGGTCATGATGATCGCCGCGCAGAATGCCGTCGGCGCGCACGAAATCGGCCGCGCTACCTCCGCGACTGCGTTCAGCCAGACCATGGGCGCGGCCTTCGGGGCAGCCACGCTCGGTGCGGTGTTCGCAGTGTCGTTCCCCGAGTCCCCGAGCACGTCGGCGGCGAGCCCGCCGCACCCTGGGGCACTCGAAGCCACCTGGCAGACCCTCGCTGGACTGCCTGACGCGCTGCGGTCCCAGGCGATCGAGGGGTTCGCGGGCGCGCTCGCCCTGGTGTTCGCCGTCGGCGCCGGGCTTGCCTTGGTCGGGTTCCTGCTGAGCCTGACGCTGCGGGAGCTGCCGCTTGGCCGGCATCCGAAAACGCCCGAAACGCAACCACCCGCGGATCGTCCGGGCGACTCGAGGTCGTGACCGGATCGCCGCCGCGCCGCGTGCACGAGCACACTGCCCTCCCGTCGAGCGCCCCTGGGACTCGACTATGGCCAGGGCGCCGTCGGTGAGACGCTGGCACTGCGCAGCGGTCATCCAGAAGATGCTGTCGGAGTCGGAGCGGCCAACATCAGACCGACAGAACCACGCGTCGTTGAGCTCGCGCAACCGCACCTTGCAGCGTTGGAACTTTAATTCGAGTGGCACGACCACTGCGGATCTGTCGCTACTGCCTCAGCAGCCAGCTCTTGCCCGGAGTTGGGCGGTCCATGACGCCCATTGGCTGGTTCCGTGTGAATGTTCTGCGCGGCCGTCGGCACTCCGAATCCGATGACATTTCACGCGAGCCCGACCTGTCACCCCGAATCTGACCCGAGGCTGGATGAGGCCGGCCCGTCACGCGGAGGCGGCCGTGCTGTGTGGAACGCTGTGCTGCACGTCAGCATCAGTGGGAAGACCATGCACCAGGTGGCACGCGACGCGGCTGTCGGATTCCGTGGTGAGCAGAGGGGGTCGCAGGCTGCCGCAGATGTCGGTGCTACGTGCACACCGCCCGACATACGGACAACCGTCGCCCGAACCGGTGGGCGCCTCGCGCACCGAGCCCAGGACATCGAGCCTTTCGCTGCGGTGGCGGCGCCGCTGTGCCTGCCGTTGCGGATCTGGTATTGGGGCGGCGCCGAGTAGCTCTTGTGTGTAGGGATGGCGGGGTTTGTCGGTGATGCGTGCGGCCGGCCCCTCCTCGACGATCCGGCCGTTGAGCATGACGTTGATCCGGTGGGAGAAGTGGCGCACGACGTCGATGTCGTGGGAAATGAACAGATAGGTCAGTCCCAGCTGGTTCTGCAGGTCGAGCAACAGGTTGAGGATCTGGGCCTGTACGGACAAGTCGAGTGCGCTGGTGGGTTCGTCGCAGATGACCAGGTCGGGTTTGACGATCAGTGCGCGGGCGATGGCGATGCGTTGGCGTTGGCCGCCGGAGAACTGGCCAGGGTAGCGGGTGGCGGCGTCGCTGGGGAGTCCGACCGTGTCGAGTGCCTCGGCGACCCGCGCGGCGGCGTTGATGTGGCCCAGCCGCTGCTGAAGGCGCAGCGGCTGGGCGAGGGTGGCGCCGATGGTGCGTGAGGGGTTTAGTGAGCCGTAGGGGTCTTGAAACACGACTTGGATGTGTCGGGCGAGCCGGCGCCGTTCCTGCTGGCCGGCATGGGTGATGTCGTTACCGTTGAACAGGATCCGGCCGGCGGCGGGTGTAGCCAGGCCGAGAATGGCGTTGGCCAGAGTGGATTTTCCCGATCCTGATTCGCCGACGAGGCCGACCGCTTCTCCGCGGTGCACGGTGAGGCTGGCCAGGTCCACCGCCCGTGTGGTGTCACGTCGACGGCCCCGCACGGGAAATTCGACGACGAGATCCTGGACCTCGAGCAAGCGGGGCGGGGTGTGGGTCATTTCGGCCCTCCTGTCGCCAGAGCGTCTTGGTGAATGCAGCGCGTGTGATGGGATTGTGCGGGTTCGAGCACAGGGATCGGTCCCTCGGCGCATGCCGCAGTCGCCAAGGGACATCGCGGACGGAAGTGACAGCCAGAGGGCCATTCGTGCGGGGCCGGGACGACGCCGGGGATCGCCTGCAGCCGGGTGCGGGGCCGGGAGCCATGGGTGCTGCTGTCGAGCAGCCCTATGGTGTAGGGGTGACGAGGGTGGCCGAAGAGATCCCCGGCATCGCCTGATTCGACGACGTGCCCGGCGTACATGACGTACACCCGCTGGCACAGGTCGGCGACGACGCCCCAGTCGTGGCTGATCAGCAGGATCGACATCTGCCTGCTGTGTTGCAGGCTGCGCAGCAACTCGAGGATGTCGGCCTGAACGGTGACGTCGAGCGCGGTGGTCGGTTCGTCGGCGATCAGCAGCTTGGGGTCGCCGGTCAGGGCCAGGGCGATCGCGACGCGCTGCGCCATGCCGCCCGAGAGCTGATGCGGATAGCGGGTCGCGACGTCGGTGGCGGCGGGCAGTTTGACGTCCGCGAGCAGCTCGAGCACATGTGCACGCACCTGGCGCCGGGAGCCGCCGTGGTGCCGGCGTACGAGCTCACCGAGCTGGGAGCCGACGGTGAACGCAGGATCGAGGCTCGTCATCGGCTCCTGCGCGATGAGGGCGATCTGTGATCCTCGCAGCCGCCGCCGCTCGCGGGGGCTGCGGGTGGTGAGGTCCGCGCCGCCGTAGCGCACGCTGCCTTCGGTCACCTGGCCGCCGGGCGGCAGCAGGCCGAGGATGGCTCGGCCGACCATGGTCTTCCCGCAGCCGGATTCACCGGCCAATCCGACAGTTTCGCCGGGCAGGATGTGCAGGTCGACATCCTCCACGACGCGCGACATCCCGACAGGACTGGGCAGGGCGACTGTGAGACCAGCGATCGCCAACTGCGGCTGCGGTGCCCCGGGGGCCGTTTCGGCGGTGGGTGTGGTGGTGCGGGGCCGGGGCGGGGCGGGCGCCCATCGGGCGGGTGTCGGAACGGGACGCCGCACGTGCTCGGCAGTGGCGTCGCGGACCGCGTCGCCGAGCAGGCCCAACGCCAGGATGGCCAGTCCGATCGTGAGACCGGAGGGAACCAGCATCCAGGGCTGTTGGTCGATGACCGTGGACGCGTCCGCGACGATGCCGCCCCAGCTCGGTGTCGGTGGCTGCACTCCGAGCCCTAGGTAGCCCAGCCCGGTCTCGGTCAGCAGTGCGGCACCGGCGAACAGGGACGCCTGGACGATGATCGGTGCGGCCACGCGCGGCAGCACCTCGTGCATGATGATGTAGCGGCGGGGCGCGCCGGCGACGCGGGCCGCGGCGACATACAGCTCGTGGCGCACCGCCAGGGTCGCGCTGCGCACCAGCCTGGCCATCCCGGGTGCGGCGAGCAGACCGAGCGCGATCATGGCGGCAGTCTCGTTGCTGCCCACGACGGCCAGCACGACCAAGAGTGTGACGATGGTAGGGATTGCCAGCGCCATGTCGGTCAGCCAGGCGACCACTCGGTCTACGCGGCCACCTAGGTAGCCGGCTGTCAGGCCGACCGGCACGCCGACGATCAGGGCCGTGACCACCGCCAACGCGACACCGGTGAGACTGACTTGACCGCCGTACATAAGGCGGCTGAGCACGTCGCGGCCCAAGTTGTCGGTCCCGACCCAGTGGATCGTGCTCGGCCCGGACAGGACGTGTGCCAGGTCGGTCCTGGTCGGGTCGTACGGTGCCAGGATGGGGGCCAGCACTGCGGCTGCCACCACGACGAGCAGGTAGATCAGCGCCCCGGCTGCGACCGGGCGGCATAGCACAGCGCGCCAGGGCGCGCCCCCGGTCCGTGCCGCGGGGAGGTCACGGCCGGCAGCGCCGGTGGTGAGGGCGGTCATTGCACACGCACCTTGGGGTTGAGCCAGCCATAGGCGATGTCGACGAGCAGGTTGATCACGACGACGATCAAGGTGAACACGACTGCGACTCCTTGAATCATCCGCACGTCGTGCTGCGTGGTGGCCTGCACGGCGAGGCCGCCCAACCCGGGCATCGCGAAGACCGTCTCGATCAGCACGGTGCCGTTGAGCAGGCTGACGAACACCACCCCGATCACCGTGACCACAGGCAGGGCTGCGTTGCGCAGGCTGTGCCGCAGAATGATCGACGTTTCGGACACTCCGTTGGCGCGCAGGACGTGCACGAAATCGCGGGACAGCGCGGTGAGCATGCCGTCTCGGGTCTGTTTGGCCACGGTTGCCATCCCGTGCACGGCGAGCGCAACGACGGGCAACACCAGCGCCACGATCCAGCCACTGGGCGATTTCGCCAGCGGGACGTAGCCGGTGGCAGGGAAGACCCGCAGCGCGACGGCGAACAGCGTCACCAGCACCAGACCGAGCCAGAAGCTGGGCAGGGCGAACCCGGCCAGCGCGAGCACATCCACGACCCGCCCTAGTTTCCCGGGACGGATCGCGCTCACGACACCGAGAGCGATGCCGAGGAGCGCAGCGACGAGCGTCGCACCGACGATCAGCGACATGGTGACGCTGAGCCGGTTGGCGATCTCGGCACCGACACTCAGACCACTGATCTGCGACACGCCCAGCTTGCCGTGCAGCGCCGAGATCAGCCATTGCCAGTACTGCACCAGCATCGGCCGGTCCAGGCCGAGTTGGTGACGCAGCTGGGTGTATGCCTCGGGCGTGTAGTTCTCCCCGAGGATGGCCCGTGCCGTGTCACCGGGCGTCAGCGCCTGCAGCACGAAGGTGAGCAACGAGACGAACACCACCAGCGGGACAGAGACGAGCAGCCGCCGTGCGATCAGCCTCCACATAGGTTCACACTCCTTTCCACTCCCGTGTGACACGTGCAATCAGGATGAGGTGGGGTGCCACTCGAGCGGGTTGGCCAGCGGCTCGGCCGGTGTCACCGTCACGCCGGATACCGTGGACCGGGAGAAGTAGAACAGCGGGGAGAAGGTGACCGGCACGAACCAGCCCAGCTCGGCGACGCGCTCGATGATCTGCTGGTCCAGCTGGGCGCGGTGTACATCGTCAGCGGAGGCGGCTTGCTGATACAGGCTCGTGAGTTCGGCATCGGTGCTGTCGAACGGGTTCCAGAAGCCCTTGGGCAGCAGCAGGAGTTGCGCCATCAGGTGGACCGGCAGGCTACCGAACGCGATCCCGTAGGCGGGGTATGTCTTGCTGCGGACGTCCTGCTGGAACTTGCTGCTCTCGGCGTCGTTGGTCATCTGCAGCTGCACGCCGACCTGTTTGAGGTTGTCGGCCATCGCCTGCACCACGTTGTTGGAACTGGCTTGCGAGGTGGTGAGCACGGGCAGGGTGAGACCGTTCGGGTAGCCGGCTTCAGCGAGGAGCTGTTTCGCCTTGCCGGGGTCGTAGGGGTAGGTGGTCGTGGTGGTGGCGCCGTCGCCGCCCGGGAGTTGGATCTGTTCGGTCGCGGTGCCGTAGTCACCGAATAGTGCCTTGGTGATCTGTTGGCGGTCGACGGCGTAGTTGAGGGCTTGGCGTACCCGCACGTCGCGCAGGGCCGGGACGAGGGTCCCGTTGCGGTCGGCCAGGGCGAGGCCGAAGAAGTTCGACGGCGCGTAGGCGATGGTCAAGCCGGCAGACTTGGCCGAGTTGACGGTGGTGTAGTTGCCCGAGATCACGTCGACCTGCCCTGTCTTGAGCGCGGCGAGGGCGGTGTTCGGGTTGGGAATGACCTTGACGACCACCGTCTGGTAGTGAGCTGCGGCTTTGTCCCAGTGGCTGGGGTTGACGTGGTAGGTGTAGTGGTCGTTCGGGACGCTCTGGGTGGGATCGAGCACGTACTGGCCAGTTCCCGCTGACTGCGTGGCCAGCACGGTCGATTCCTGCAGGGCGTTGCTGCTGACCATCCCGGGCAGCGTGTCCTGGGTGAAGATGGTGGGCAGGATGGGGTTGGGCTGCTGCAGGGTGAGTCGGACGGTGAGCGGATCGACCACCAACACCGTCGAAGATTTGGCGACGTTGGCCGCGGTGCCCGAACCGACCTTGGCCAGATGGTCGAAGTTGGCTTTGACCACATCCGCAGTGAGTGCCGATCCGTCGCTGAAGGTGACGTTCGGCCGCAGATGTAGCTCAAAGACTCTGTTGCCCGAGCCCACATAATTCCATGACGTCGCGAGGCTGGGTTTCAGCGTTCCGTTCGGTGCCCGGTAGATCAGCGGGTCGTAGGCCAAAAACAGGTAGGTCTGTCCGTTTCCTGTGGTCTTGGCGGGATCGAGGCTGGGGGGCGGTGAGGCCACGCCGAGCGTGAGTGTCTGCGCCTGTGTTCCAGAACTGCCGGGATCGCCAGTGTCGCCACAGGCGCTGACGATGAGGAGTACGGCAGCTGTCAGGGTGAGCGTTCGTGCCCGGAGCGAGAAACCCGTGCGGAGTCGGCGGGGGTGGCGCGCGCGGATGGTGTGGGGATGGTTCATTGCTAGTCGACCTCATTGTCGTGTTCTAGCCGGATAGGCGGTAGGGAGAAGCTAGATCGCGGGGCGGGCGGTGCTTGCCGCGCAGTACGGTCGCGGGCGGGGACGCCGAAGTGTGGTCCTCATTGGAGGATCAGCCCCGCGCGTAGTTCGGCCAGCTGTTCCGCTTCCGGGATTCTGCGGGGATGTTCGTGCTCGTCGGTCCATATCGGTGATTCCCACGATCGTGAGTAGACGGTGTCGCGGTCGATGGTGACGGCGGCGTGGGCCCACAGCACCGCCCGCGTACAGCGGATTTTGACCTCAGCGGTGATCGTCTCGCCAGTGCGCAGGTCGACCGCGCACCGGTAGGTGCCGGTAACCGTTGCGTTTTCGGGGTGGGCGGCGAGCACGCTAGCGTGGGTGTCGTCGGCGAAGTCGATGCGATGCCCTCCGACGGGAGACGTGGCGTCGAGGCGGGAACCGAAGGACACCTCGACGCCGTCGTTGATCGGGTCGCGGGTGATGGTCCAGTGGCCGCCGAACCCGGGCGGGATCGCCGCCAACGTCGCCGAGCGGTCCACCGCAGGCAGCGTGGTGTCCTCGCCCAGGGTCGGGGCCGCGATGGGAAGAGCCAGCTCGACACCAGTGACGGGAATCGGCGCGGGATTGGCGAGTGGCTGCAGCAGCGGGAAGTCCGCATCGCTCAGGGCGACCCGCACCCTATGCCCTGCTGCGACCCGGTAGGCCGTGCGGCGCAACGATACGCGGTAGACCGGTCCGGGCGCGCCGGAGTTGATGCCCGCGGTGATCAGGGTCGAGCGGCCCTCGGGGTCGACATCACACAGGCGCGCCACCAGACGTGGCACGGGCGGATGCCCGTCGGGCACGTACACCACGACCTCCGGGACACCGGCGATGATCTGCTCGATGGCGAGCGGGTCGCTGGTGCAGGCCAGGGCGCGGTGATCATCGTCGGACTGGTCCAGCGGGCCTCCGCGGCCGGCACCGATGTTGCACAGCCCACTCGCGGTGCCGACCGTCGGATCCGGCTGGTGTTCGGCGATCGGGCTCGGCGCCGGTACACCACCCGTCTGGCCGGCTTCGAGGGTGGTGTCGCGACCGGTGGCGAGCTTGATCGTGGCGTAGCCCGGCGGCCAGGACGGGTAGTGCCGCCATCCGGGCCGCGCGCCCTGCACGTAGACGGTGACGGGAGGTTCGGTCATCACGTCGTTGGGCTCGCCACGCAGCCAGTGATCCCACCAGCGGAGGAGGATCGGCAGGTACTCCAGCGCCTCGACCGGCGCTTCGTTCGGCAACGTGTGCATCCACGGTCCGACCAGGAGCTTTTTCGGGCCGCCCAGCCGTTCGTAAGCGCGGACCATGGGGTCGGTGTAGAGGTCGCGCCACCCGGTGGTGCACAACGTTGGGATTGTGATTCGGGCCGGGTCGAGCCGCCAATCCTGCCAGGCGGGGTCGGTGGGGGCCAGGTTCCCGGTCAATAGCGCGGGGTCGAGCGCGCGCAGCCGGTCTCGCCAGCGTCGGTGTTCCTCGGGTGACGACGGGTCGAGCAGCGACGGGAGCAGTTGGTACAGCAGGTTCGTGCCGGTGCGACGGACGAGGTTGTGGACGATACTGCGCGCGCCCCCGGGGTACATGGCGTCGGTCTTCACGTCGTGCGGGGCTGCTTGCACGATGGCCGCTTTCAGCTGGGGCGGGCGGCGGTGTGCGGTGGCCAGTGTGGTCAGACCGCCCGCGCAGTGCCCCCACATGCCCACGTCTCCGCTGCACCACGGTTGGCTGGCCGCCCACGCGACCGCGGCGACACCGTCCTCACCTTGGCCGGTGTCCAGTAGCGAGCGCGCCGCTCCGTCGGAGGAACCGACACCGCGCGTGTCCACCAGTAGACAGGCGTAGCCGCGTTGTGCGAAAAACTGTTGCCATGCCTGGTATTTGAGCCCGCCGAGGAAGTCTTTGCGGTAGGGTAGCAGCATGAGCAGGGCAGGCGTGGGTTGGTCAGTGACCGGCCGCCACAGATCTGCGGCTAGGGTCACCGCAGGGTCGTCGGTCGGTATGCGCACATCGCGATGGATGGACACCCCATACAGGGTGGGTGTGCGGCCCGGTGCGGAAGTGGTGATCGTCATGCCCTTCTCCTCGTTGAGCGAGCGGTGGGACTGAGCCGGGGCATGGTCGGTTACGCGGGGTGCATAATGTCCGCGGGCGCAGGCGCCGCGTCGGCGAGCAGCCGCTGGGCACGCTCGAGGATGGGCTGATCGACCATGCCGCCGGCGACCACGGTGGCCGAGTCCCCTGCACCGTCGAGCACTGCCCGTGCCCACTGGATTTCCTCAGATGTGGGCGCGAGTTCCCGGTGGATCGCGTCGATCTGGCGGGGGTGAATGCACAGCCGCCCGGTGTAGCCCAGCTCGCGCGCGTGGCGAGTGTCAGCAACGAGTACGGCGTCATTGTCGAGGGCCGTCGTGACACCATCCAATGGAGAGGCAATGCCGGCCGCTGCGGAAGCGAGCACGACGGCGCAGCGGGCCGCTGCGAGCGCGGCGTGGCTGGTGTGGGCGACGCCGAGCTCCGCGGCGAGATCACCGTTGCCAAAGGCCAGCCGGGCCACACCGGGAGCGGCTGCGATTGCGGTGGCGTTCACAATGCCTTGTGCCGTCTCGAGAATGGGCACGATCCAGGACCCGGGGGCCAGCCGGCTCCACAGGTCGTCGATGTCGTCGCGGCTTGTCGCTTTGGGGAGCAGGACGGTCGTGGGACCGCCCAGTGACGCCACGTCATCGCCATACCACCGGGTGGTGCGACTGTTCACTCGAACGAAGCCGGGGCCGCCCTGATCACGCCACTGCCGTACATTCCGGCGTGCGACGAGCTTGTCCTCGCCTGCGACAGCGTCTTCCAGGTCGAGCACGATCGCGTCGGCGCCGGCGGCCGCGGCTTTGCCGAACCGATCGGGCCGGTGACCGGGCACGAACAGGATCGTGCGCGCAGTGACCACCGCCGTCGGCGGTCTTGGGTCGGTGGTAGTCATTGCTGCGGTGTCCTTCCTGGCACGGCGAGCCTCTCGGTGGTTCGAGGAGTGGAGGTTCGCTCCGGCGGATGGGTTATGACGGTCGCGCGACTGCAGCGTCCCCGGCGGGGGCTGGGGAGCCGAATGCCCCGGCGGCACGCAGTCCGGCCAGTGTGGACTCGCCGTAGCCGAGCAGCTCGTGCAGCACCGTCGCGGTGTGTTCGCCCCGTTCGGGAGCGCGATCGTGATCCTGTCGTGGCGTTCCCACCCGGACCGGGGTGTTGACGTGCGCGACTTTCCCGAACTTGGGATGGGACGTCGAGATGATCATGTCGCGAGCCTGGGTGTGGTCGTCGGATAGGGCTTGCTCGACGGTGTTGATCGGCCCGCAGGGCACGGCTGCGGCGCGCAGGTCCGCTAGCCAGTCTGCCACGGGCCGGGTGCGGAATTCCTTGTCCAGGATCGGTTCCAGTTCGTCGCGATTCGCGAGCCGGTCGGCGAAGGTCACGAACCGCGGGTCGGTGGCCAGATCGGGACGCTCGAGCACCCGCGTGAGCCGCTGCCAGAACTTCTCCTTCGCGCAGCCCGCGACCAGCCATCCATCGGACGCGGGAAAGACTTGGAAGGGCACCAAGGACGGGTGTGCGGACCGGCGGGTCCGGGTCGGTTCGAATCCCTCGTTGAGATGCCAGGTTGCCAGGTAAGTGAGCATGCTGATCGCGGTGTCGAACAGGCTGACGTCGCAGTCCATGCCGGTACCGGTGCGGCGCGCGGCATGTACACCAGCCAGCAGCGACAGCCCGGCCGCGTAGCCGCCGGAGAAGTCCACCAGCGACAGCCCGGTCTTCGCTGGCGGGGAGCCCGGTTCCCCAGTCAAGGTCATCCACCCGGCGTGGCCCTGCAACACGTAGTCATAGCCGGGCTCGCTGGCCCGCGGTCCGGTCATCCCGAACCCGGACAGCGAGCAGCACACGATCGCCGGATTGAGGTGCTTGAGGTCGTCATAGCGGATGCGTAATCGAGCCGGGACGTCGCCACGCAGGTTCGAGTAGACCGCGTCGGCGTGGCGAACCAGTTCCTCGAAGACCTGTCGGCCATGTTCGTTCCGCAGGTCCAAGCTGATGCTGTGCTTGTTGCGGTTGAACGACTGGTAGAACAGCGAGTCCTCGCCCTCCGCGTAGGGCGGCACGTACCGGGCCACGTCGCCGCCCGTGGCGGGGTCCTCGATCTTGATGACTTCGGCCCCGAGGTCGGCCAGCAGCAGGGAGCCGAACGGGCCGGCACCGTACTGTTCGACCGCGAGGATGCGGACATCATCCAGCGGTCTCATACCGGGCTCGCCTCCCGCGCGTCGAACGGCTGCTTAGCGGCCGGGAACATCGTGGTGGTCTTTTGCCCCTCCTTGTAGACCAGGAAGGTGCGGGTGTAGGAAAGCACTTCGTCTCCGTTTTGGTTCAGGCCACGGGTTTTCACGTGCACCAGTCCCGCGTGCGAGCGACTCTTGGACTCACGTTTGCTCAGCACCTGGGTCTCCGACCACAGTGTGTCCCCGGCGAAGACGGGATGGGTGAGCTTGATGTTTTCCCAGCCCAAGTTGGCGATGGCGTTGAAGCTGGTGTCGATCACGCTTTGCCCTGCGACGATGGCCAGGGAGAGGGTGGAATTCACCAAACAGCGCCCGAACTCGCTCGCCCGGCCGACCTCGGTGTTGAAGTGGGGCTCGGCGGTATTCATCGTCAACAGAGTGAACCAGGTGTTGTCGACCTCGGTGACCGTACGACCCAAGGGATGCTGATACACGTCGCCGACTTCGAAATCCTCGTAAAACCGACCCTGCCATCCCGGCTTAATAGTCACTCTTCCCTCCAGCAATGCAGTCTTATCTGATCTGAAACCGCGGATACGAAAGACCTCGACCGGCACTCACGCAGTATTGACTCACCTGTACTCGGAAAGCGCGAAGAATGTGCCGTACGCTCCGGACTCAGACAGCCAGTTCGTGACTCGGGTTCGTTGTTCACGGTGGCCGCGGCTGCGGCCCAGTGATGTAACCGGCCGTTGTCGAGACAGTAAACGTCCAATAGTTTGGTGTCAACATCGGACCGATCACGATTCGGCCATGTCCTGGTAGTACTGCTGACGGGCGGCTCGCAGGTGTGCACGCATGGCCTCCCGGGCACCGGCTTGGTCGTGTCGCTCAAGGCAGTCCACAATCTCGCGATGGTCACGGTCGACGTCCAACCAAACTCGCTGCGGAGCTCGATCGCGCAGGAAACGTTCTTCTAGAACCTGGAACACGGGGCTGGCGACGATCGGCAGCAGCGGGTTGTGCGTGGCCCGGAGGATGGCCAGATGAAAGCCACCGGTGCAGCCGAAGACACGGTCCGGGTCCACGTGGTACGGATCAAACAGCGTTGCGCGCAGGGCGGCCAGTTCCTCCTCCGTGCGCTGCAGCGCCGCGATCTCGGCCGCGGGTATCTCCAGGATTTCCCGTATCTGCACCAGATTCGCCACGGACACCTCGGTGCCGGCCATGAGCGACAGCGCAAGGCGCAGCGAACCGCTGATCTTCTCGGCAGACGGGCGTGTCACGAACGTCCCGCCCCGCTTGCCTACCTTGATCTCCAGCAGCCCCTGGCCGGCCAGGGCGCGCAGAGCTTCCCGAACGGTGTTGCGGCCAACTCCGTATTGCGCGGACAGCTCCGCCTCCGACGGCAGCCGCTCGCCGATATGCAAGTTGCCATTCTCAATTTGTGCTCGAACGTCATGTTCGATGCGCCGCCCAGGCGTCACTGTGGGGGTATCACCGATTGCCATGCGTGATGTTCTCCTTGGGCTGCTTGTTGACACTGTGATCCAGCTCGCCTACTTTACCTCAAAACGTCCAATGGTTGAGGTTCAGGCAGGCCTGTGGATCTTCCATCCGTCGCGGCTCCGGTTCGAGGCTGCTCCACTGGCGACCGAGGGTGGACACCCCATGTTCTCCGTGGGGCGCTCGCGTAGCCGTACGCTCTTCCGGCATCGGATGCGATGTCGTCGGAAGCGCAAATACTGCGAGGAATATGAAAGTCTTCAGTGAGGTGCTGGCAGTTCTGCCGTCAGCACGGTGTGGCAAAGCCATCGCCACAGAGAGGACGGACGACGTCGAGCATCTTCACCGAGTTGGGGACCGACCGGCGGGAAGCGTTCTGGGCCGCCGGCGCCGCCGCCCGCACCCGCCGGGCACTTACCCGGGATCGCGGTCGGGCTCGACGCGCCGGCACTGCCCGGCATGTCCGCGGTCGAGCTGGCCACCGCGGACCTGTGGGCCACCGGCATCACCCCCGGCGTGCACCCGATCCAGTTCCTGCGCGCACACCTCGACCAGATCGGCGCCATTCCCGCCGCTGGGCTGCTCGATGTGCCCGGCGGCACCCGCGTCCTTGTCGGCGGCGCCGTCACCCACAAACTGCGCCCCGCCACCGCGGGCGGGATCACCTTCCTCAACCTCGAGGACGAGACCGGCATGGCCAACGTCATCGTCAGCGTCGCCCTGTGGGTCCTTGCCGCACCCAGCCGTGACTTCCGCTGACCCGCCGGGCGCCGGCGGCTGGCGGCCCCGCGATCTCGACGTCCCGATCCGGCCCGGAACCACACCGGGGAGCCGGTGCCCATGGGGGCACGAGCTTGCCGTCGGCGGGGTCCGGCACAGCTGGAACCAGGACTACGGCACCGCCGAGTACTGTGCGAGGCCTGCCCGGCCTGCCCGGCCGGGGCGGCCGCCGGGCCCTGCTCGACGTGGCACTCACCCACCAGGTCCCCGAGGACCAGGTCGAGGAGAACCGGTTGCAGCTGGTCGTCATCCCGCCGCCGGTCCGTCATGGCGCCGGAACCATCCGGCTGCCGCTCGGCTCCACGATCTTCGGCCAGGTCGAGATCACCCTCTGCGAACTCGACCGCCGCGCGGTCCTGCTCCACCTCGAGGTCGAGCTGAAACATCGGCGCCGACCCCTCGCCATCGCGTTCTGGGCACGCGTCGGTGTGCCCGGCCCCGCCCCGGCCTGGGCGTGCAGCCACCAAATCCAGGCCGGAGCCGTGCCAGAGAACGCACGATGGACTCGCTGGTGGTGACCACGAACCTCGCGCAGAACTCCGCTCCGTGGGCTGCTGTCCGTCGGATCGAGGGTCTCGAGGACCCGGCGCCGTCCCAGCTGGTGTCACCGACGTGGCTCTGGGGTCGCGCCACGCTGGTCAGCGGCGGAATCCGCGCTCCGGGTCGCGGGTGGGGACGTTGCCGAACTCCCGAACCAGTTCTCGGCGTCGTCGTATGACAGCGGCCCCGGGTGCCAGAGCAGGCCCTCGTAGTCCTTGTCCTGAAACAAGAGGTCCTGCAGGGTGAGCCAGTGGAAGTCGAACCGGCAGCCAGATCGGCGGCCAGGTCGTCGAAGGCCCGCGCGTAGCGGCGCAAGAACCACGGGTCACGGTCGGCCACGCACGGCGGGACGATGTCGCCCGCGTCCGCCGCCGGTCCGCCTCCGGCCAGCGGAGTTTGCTCGGCGATGTCGTAGACCTCGTCGGCCAGCCTGCCCAGCGCGGCGTCCAACGCGGCGGCGGTGCGCGGAGTGATCGCCACCGGCAGGCACACCTCGCAGTCGAAGTCGCGGCAGCGGGGGCAGTCCGCGCAGTCGTCGCGGCAGATCCCGCACACCTCGCATCGGCCAGGGCAGTTCGTCGTCGTGAACAAGGCCGGCCCGGGCTCGCACAAGCCCGGCAGCGCCGCAGTGACCCGCAAATGCTCCTGGGCGGTTCCGGTGGCCGCCAGGAGCGGCAGGACCGCGGACACCGCGGCACGCACGTCATCGGGCACGTCGGCGAGCACGGCATCGAGCACGGCATCGAGCCGGCGGGCGGCGGTCTCGCGGTGCTGCAGGCTCCCGTTGAGCGCGTCCGCGAGCACAGCGGCCGTCGGGCCCTCGGGGCAGCTCGGCGAACAGCTCGGCCACGGCCCCGTCCTCGCCGACGCGAATGCCCAACACCCGGTGCCCGGCGTCGGCGTGCTCAGGCACAAACCCCAGGTACGTCGTCTCAGCGGCCATCGATGAACCTTCGCCCACGTAACGTTCCGGTGCGCGCCCAGTATCACACGCGCGCTGAGCTTCCCCCCGGTTCGCCGGACACGGTGGCGTTGCCCCCAGCTGACGGACTCTGGTTGGTGGAGTCGATGGTGCTTCATCTGGAAGGCTGTCGATCATGCCGAAGGCTTATCCCGCCGAGTTCTGGGCTCGGGCGGTCGCGCTGGTCCGGGCTGGCAAGTCCGTCCGGGAGACCGCTCACCAGCTGGATATCAGCGAATCGTGCCTGCACAGCTGGCTCAAGCAGGACCGTATCGATCGTGGTGAACGTCCCGGGCTGAGCAGTCGTGAGCACTCGGATCTCGTAGCGGCCAAGCGACGGATCCGGCAGCTGGAAACCGAGTTGGAGATCTGCGCGAGGCCTCGACGATCTACGAGGAGCTGAAGGGCGACCCAAAAGGGCGTTCCCGGTAGTCGCCCGCCTCGCCGAGCAGGGACTACCGGTCAAGTTGGCCTGCCGGCTGCTTCAGGTCAGCCATTCCGGGTTCTACGAGTGGCGATCCCGGCCAGGGTGCGCGGTGGCGTCGTGGCCGGAGGGCACCCGCGCGGGCCGATCCTGGTCGGCCGGTCGGTATCTCGGGCTGTCGGCGTGCAGCCGGGACCGGGTAGCTGGGCTGGCGGTTTCGCTGACGTACTGCGCGAACTCGGCCAGCGTCTCGGTCGGGTAGGTCCGGCCGGGCCCGTAGCCCGGGCCCCAGCAGTCTTCGTCGGGCAGGAGGTGAACGTCGAGAGCTGGTGTCGTGGTCATGCCTTCAGCAGACCGGGAACCGGTCACCGCGGGGAGGGGTTCCTGCTGCACGACCTGGTTGGAAACTACTTGCCCAGCTACATCGTGGGCACGCGGCGGTCATCCCAGGCGAACACGCCGTTCCCCTTTGCCCAGCTGAGTCCGTGTATCCCGACGCGGGCCAGGATTCCTGGCGTGCCCGCGGCGTCTTGGCGGGGCCGGTGAAACCGCGTGACCCGCCAGGTTCCCCGCGTCTTGTCCCGGCAGTACTGCCAGGCCGAGACACCGCACTTGGAGCAGGGCACACCGGCGCACGCGTTCCACGCCCGGCGTAGTGCGGCGTCGATGACGGCCGGCTCGCGTGTTGCTTTCGTCGTCGGATCGAGGTGGAAGTACTCCATCACTGGCACATCCTGTGGTTGATCAATCGGTGGCGGGCAGCGCGGGACCGAGGTACTCGACGCGGTAGCGGAAGCCCGCGCGGCCCCGGCGTCGCTCATCAAGTTGGTGTCAGGGACACGTCGACGGTGATGGTGCCCGCGTCGTCGGTACGGTAACGGGCGCGACCGATAACTCCGGGCGACCATCGAGGCGGCGCTGCTGCAATTGTCACGAAGTTGTCCAGTTTCCGGCCTGGTGTCACGGAGAACCGGGTGGTTTCGCGGTTCTCACGGCGGGGATCTGTGTTCTGTTGCTCAGCCGGTGGTCTCGGTGACGATCATGCGGCTGGCGTCGACCGTGGTGGGGATGATGTCGAGCCGGCGTAGCTTGTCGGGGCACCAAGGCCGGGACGCTGCTCGACGTCAACGGGCGCAGATCCTGGTCGGCATGACCAACCGTGATCGTCTACCCCCGACCTGGCTCGCCCCCACGAGCGCCGTCCGGCTTCACCAGCGGCCATGCGTCCGGGTTGAGCAGCTTGGTCTCGGTGATCAGGTAGAGCGCCGCGTCGCCGTGCTGGGAATCGACGAACGCGGCCCGGTTGCCGGTCGGGCGCAGCCCGAGCTCAGTCAGCTGGGCGATGGTGCGCAGGAACGGCGGGGCCTGTCCGACGCGATAGCAAGGCAGTCCGATCGTGGACCAGTCGTAGGGGGTTCCCATCGGCGAACTCCTTCCGCGGCCGCGGCATACGGCCGACTGCTCGAGTACAGCGCGGACACCGCCCGGCCGCCGACACGACGCGCTGCCTCGCCGAAAATCCACTCGATTGCCGAGCCAGCGACTGCCGGGACTGGTTGGAGATGGTGGCCGTGGATCCCAGTGATCAGAGCCCGGCCGATCGTGGTCGGGTGCCCTGGCGCGTCACGTCGGCTGAGCTGGGTTCGGGTCCGCCGGTGAGTGAGCTTGCTGTCCGATCACCGCGATGGCAGGAGGGGGCGCGGGTTCCTCCGTGCGGCTCGGGTGATCTTGCGGTGTCGGTCCGGTGGTTCCGGGCTGCGGGTGGTGGGCTGTGTGGCGAGGTTGTTGCGGAGAACGTCAGCGGGCGGGTCTGCCGGTTGGGCAGGAAGCCGGGACTGCAGCCGTTGGGGTTGGACGGGCAACCGCTTGGTGTGGGTCAGTGGGTCACGTTGGAGTTGCGTATTCCGCCTTTCGTGATCTTGGAGCCGGGTCAGCTGGCGTCGGCGTCGATCAGCTGGTCGGGGTGGAGCGGCAGGTCTGCCTCAGGGCGGATCGTCGTGTCGTGGGAGGGTGGCTCGGCGACGGTCGATGCTGCAGGGCCAATCGAGCCTGGGCCGCCGGAACGAGGGTCGCCGGCGGTCTTTCGTCGAGTTGGTTTACTCGTATTCACTGAGTCGATTGGTGGCGGGGATCAAGTCGTCTTTTGTCGTGGTTCACGTTGGTCCACAATGGACCAGGATTGCGGCCAGTGCGTCTCCGGTGGGGCTCCGTTGCCTGAGTAGTGCCTGACACTGTGCGACACTTGACGACACTGAAAGGCGGTGAATATGTCGGCTGACCTGCATTTATTGGCAGAAGCTGACACTCAGCGACACTCGCCGGCACTTTTAATCCGTAGGTTCTGGGTTCGAGCCCCAGGCGGCCCACCACCGATCATACGCTTGACCTGCGCTTTTGCCGATGCTGCGGGCGCCTTTGCTGCCGTGAATGGTAGCTGGGGGCTCCGTTGCGTCTCCGTTTTCACTGGCGTGCCGAACGACCCCCCGGGCTGACGCCCGCGAAGGCCGATAGGCCCTCGTCGCGGAGTCGGTGCCCGAAGTCGCGACCATGACATCGGCGCAGCTCGCACGCTGCGACACCGCCGCCCCCGCGTTCAGACTGCGGGCCGAAGCGTGGCAGGGCCGTCATCGCCGGCAGCATGCCGTCGCTGGGAGAGCTCCCATCAGACGGGGGCTGACGGCCGCGCCCGGGTCGCGGGGCCGATTCGTTGCCGTGCTCCGCAAAGGGCTCCCGCCGACGGTGTCGGCGGGAGCCCTCTCGTGGTGCGTTGGCTTGCCTACGCGGGCACGACGCTCAGCTTGCGGTGGGGCGTCGTGGTCGACGGCATTGCCGTGCTACACGCCGGGCACACCGGCGCGGTGTGCTCGGCCGCATCCGCGCCGGGACGGACGGGCAGCTCCGGACCGCCCTTCAGACGGACCCAGCGGGGCTTCCAGAAGGCCCGGATCTCCTGCTCGTCGATGCCGCACACGAGCAGGAACGTCTCCACGTTGGCCCACGTCGGCAGAAGCGTTCCGGCGAGGACCCGGCTGAAGGTGGAGACCGAGGTGTGGCGCTCGATGTTCTTCGCGCGCCTCGCGAGCTCACCCAGCGACGGGTCGCCGTCGTACAGTTTGACCGTCACGAGGTCGTCGAGGAACTGCGCGACCTCGCCCGGGTCCGGCTTCCACTTACGTTCTGACATGTGATCTCCCTGGTCAAGGGCTGGTTCGGGGGTCGGGGCCGCGGTGGGTGCCGCCTGGAAAGGCGGCACCCCCGCGACTTGTCTTCCTGACTGGTCGGGCTAGCCGGTCGGCGGGACGAACCCGCCGCCGTCTCCGCGACCGAGCCCGCGCCGGACGACTTCCGCTGCGACGAGCGCCACCGCGCCGGCTGAGCCGACGGCGACGGCCAGGTCGTAGTGGAAGACCATCGCTTCGGCGAGGAAGATCAGCATCGTCCCGAGTACGAGAACGACGCCAAGGAACCGACTGTTCACCAAGATCACCTCCCGTCCAAGTTCACCGTGCTCCGGATGTTCTTCACAGTGGGGCCTACGGCCGCCGTGCCACGGGCGACCATCCCACCTCTCTCCGTAATACAGGAGGAATCGCGCGGCGTGCAAACTACCCGGCTGTATTTTCCAAGACGCGAATCGTCGCAAGGAAATGCAACGATGTGGGACGAAAGGAAAACATGAAGGTTATTCCCTGACTAGCGCCCCCGGGGCCAGGTTGCCGACAGCCAGTAAAATGGAGCGGGCGTTCTAGTATCGATTAAACCTGTCGTTCTGATTCAACAAGGAGAAAAATGAAAGCCACCCTTTGGTTCGGCGGCGATCGAACAATAGTTAGGCTTTCCTGTCGCCCGGGTGGAATTTGACCACTGGCTCGATGTCAAATCGACACGCCGTACGTTGTCGTATTGAGATGCGACGTGGCGATGGGGCAGTCGTCGACTGTCCCCAACGGCGCGGCAAGGGACTGGCTTTCGAACGACTGCAGCGCAAGGTATCCGAGCATCATTCCGCCGCACGGCGGTGGGGCGGCGGGCGGCAAGGGGAAAGCCCCCATCGCTGGCAAACGAAGGGGGCTTTCTAATCCCGCACAAATCATCATCCGGAGCACGGATTTGAACTTGGACGGGAGACCTGTGGAGTTATGTCCAGGGATCGTGCCGAGTCGTCGACCTTCGGGAGGTGCTTTCTCGCTCACCGTACGTCTGTGGCCTCGGGTCCGCTGTGGACTTCACGCTGATTGCCCGTTAAGGCATTCACCGCGTCGCGGTAGCATCAGCGACTGATTGGCGACAGGGGCACAGTCAGTGCCCGAAAGGCGGCAAGCCGGCCATGAGAGTGCGCTGACCGCGCCGGCGTCTGCGGCCTTGCGCTTCGGGGCCGGGGCCGGGCCTCGAGCTCCGCCACTCGATGGCAGCGCCGAGACGACGTTACTCCGGTTCGACCTCGAATGCCCTCGGTTGGTCTGGTTGCGGCTGAGTCCGTGCGGCTGGGATTGGGTCGGATCTGGCTGTTCGGGGTGCGACCGAATCGGTGCGAATGCCGGACGCCAGCCGAAGCTGGTCCACCTCGGCGAGTCGTGGCGTCGCCCGCCAGCCACACCTGAGAGTGGAGAGCGTCCTCGCTGTGATTGCATGCGCCATCTTCTGCGCTGGGGGTCGGCCATGAGGCGATGGGCTCGGCGCCGGTGAAACCATCAAGGCGGTGATCAATGCTCGTCGCCGACAAACGACCCTTGCCATTCACTATTGCCGTCGACGGCAGTGGCCAACCATCTTTCACGCTCGAGACCGCATTCAATGTCAGACGTGTGACGGCGAGCTCGATCCGCAATCTGGCAAAGCCGTGAACCGCACGGAGCAATGAGGACGTTTTCCCTGCACCGACAGGGGAAGCAATCAGGGCGCGCCTGGCAGGCCAAGGAAGCCCGTGTGTCAGCTCCGGGAAACGAAGTTCGGGTTGTCCCTCCGGCCACTGGCTGTGGCGATCTAGTTTGGCCTCCAACCGTCGAGTCAGCCTGAGTACCTCCGAATACCGGAGATCACCTGCGGCTACAGCGATAGCGATTTTGAATGCCGCCAACCGCCACTGAGCTGCCGCAACCACCGTTGTCGGCCAGGTTTGCGGCTCAGGCGCGAACCTCGAGCTCGGCAATGCAGTGCTGAGCGCCCGATCCTGCTCCGTCCGGTAGCCCCGCCGACAGTTGTCAAGGTCGGGCACCAGGTGCTGGATGACACCGCTAGACGTCGCTAGCCGCGGAGCGGATTCGCGGGTCACGGCGATCATAGGGACGGTGGAGCGATCGTCCAGCAGGTCGAGGAGGTCTGGAAGGCGGACGGCGGACCCGACGCCGCCCAAACTGCAGACCACGACTCTCCGCTGGTGACGGACGTTCCAGTGGCGGTAGTTGAGGAAGACCCTGGTGATTGCCATGGTTCTCAGCCTCCTCAAGGAATCTGCCGCAGGCTATGGGGCGCCCTACTGGTTGTCCGTACGACGTCGATACTCCGGAATCGCAGCGCTCCTCGCAACCGCTACCAGCGAGTATTCGGACCTGCAACAGCATGCAACGAGATGCAACGTCGCGATGGCTTCCAGGCCGGCTCCTAGTGTGGGAATCTCCCCGCACTATCGCCACGCGGCTCGTCTAAGTCGCAAGGCACGCTGCTCGAACCTCTGCCTACCCACGATCCCATAACCGGTCCACGGTATACACCCACGTCGCCGAACTCGAATCGCTGACGCCTGCAGCGTAGGGGGCGACGTCCCGGCGACGACTGCGCTGGCCTGTTGCAACCGCCTGCTCTGCGCAGCGGACCTGGCCGTCCTTGCGGCGCACGGTGTCGCGAAGCAGGCCACGACTCGGTTCGCCGCCGAGCGGCCCACCGGGTGGGTGAATGCGATGTCGCCGAAGCGCCTGTTCCGTCGGCTGGGTGAGCCTCATCTCGAAGGGGCGCTAATTGTGGCTCTGTTGATCTATGCGTGGGTCCGGCCGGGTAGTTTGGGACGGTAGCCGCCGAGTGCGAGCAGGGCGAGTGAGATCAGGGCGTCCGGGTGTTTGAATCCGAAGGCCAGGCGGGTCAGCAACCGGATCTTGGTGTTGGTCGATTCGATCAGCGCGTTGGACAGGCCGTGATCGAGACTCGCGTGGATCGCCGGTAGCTCGGACCGGATAGTGCGGGCGAGCTTCACGAACTCGGGTATCCGGCAGCGTGCCGCCCAGGACAGCCACCGTTGCAGGACGTCTTTTCCGGCCTGGCCGGCGACGGCGAAGACGTGCCGGAGTCCTTCTTTGAGAAGGTAGGCCCGATAGAGCCGGGGGTCGGTCTTGGCGATCCAGGCCAATTTGTGACGTTGATGATCGGTGAGGTTCTCCGGGTTCTTCCACAACGCCCATCGCGCGCGTTTCATGCCTTGCGCGGCACCGGCCGATGCGGTGCGGCCGCGCCGGTCTTTGTGGCTGCCGCCAGGTTGGCGGCGTGCGGTGTTCCATACCTGGCGCCGGACCTGGTCCAGGGCGTCGGCGGCCCACTTGACCACGTGAAACGGATCGGCACAGCGGATCGCGTCTGGGCAGTACTGTTCGACAGTCCGGGCGATCCAGGCGGCCCCGTCCGCCGAGACGTGCGTGATCTGCGCGCATCGGCCGGCTCCGAGCAACTCGAAGAACGCCGCCAATGTCAGTTTATCGTTGCCCGCCGCCGCCCACACCAGCCGGCCGGTGTCGTGATCAACAACAATGGTGAGATATCGGTGGTTCTTCTTATAGCTGATCTCATCGATCCCGATTCTGCGCAACCCGGCCAGTCGATCCACTCTCGCGTCGATATCGGCCCGGACCCGGGCGATGATCGCCCCGACCGTCGGCCAGGCGATCCGCATCAACTGCCGGACCGTGGACCTCGACGTCGCGGTTGCCAGCCAGGCCACGGTGTCATCGAAGGCACGGGTATGCCCAGCGCCGTGCCGCGCCCAGGGCACCGCACTGACCACGACCCCGTGCTCACGACACCGCACCCGGGATGCGGCAGCTTCGACGAACGCCTGCACGGGTCCCAGGTCCAGCGCACGCCACCGACGCCGGCCCCGCCCAGCGTCATAACGAGGACAGCGCCGCGAGCACACCCCGCACCGGTCACGATCCCGCTGGCGGACTCGCACCGCGGCCACCAGCACCTGCTCGGTCTCGTCGAACTCGACCGACTCCACGACCGCCGTGTTCACACCCAGCAACTGACCCCATATCCTGACAGCGGGCACGTCGTTCTCCGTCTATCCAGTTTCTGTTCCTCGACAGCTCAGAAACCTAGACCCAGCAACGACGTGCCCCTCCGCTACCTGGGCAAACCCGCCCACACATAGATCAACAGAGCCAGAAAAATGGGGGTGGAGCACGATGGGCGGTGAAGTGGACATGGCTGCGGTGATCCCAGCGGAGGAGCCTGAGCGGCTGGCTGCGGTGCGCCGCTACGCGATCTTGGACACCCCGCCCGACGGGGCGTTCGACCGGGTCGCTGCTCTGGCAGCGCGAGTGCTGCACGTCCCGATCGCGACGGTGACGATCGTGGACGAGGACCGGATCTGGTTCAAGGCCCAGCAGGGCCTGCCCGAGGGCGTCCGGGAGATCGACCGGGACCCGGGCCTGTGTGCGTCCGCGATCCTCCAGGACCAGGCGTATACAGTCACCGACGCGCTGAAAGATCCCCGCACCTCCGCAAACCCGCTGGTCCACGGCCCGCTGGGGATTCGATTCTACGCCGCCGCCCCGATCACCACCGCGGATGGCTACCGCCTGGGCACCGTCAACATCCTCGACACCGTGCCCCGCGAGGCCACCGACGAGGACCTGGCGACGTTGAGCGACCTGGCCGCGATGGTCATGGACGAGCTGGAACTGCGGCTGTCGGCGATGCGCACCGTGCAGCTGGAACGCGAACTGCGCACGGTGGTGGAGAGCGAGCGCGAACACCTGGCCCACCTGGCCGGCACCCTGCAACGCTCCCTGCTGCCCCCCACCCTGCCTCACGTGGCCGGCCTCCAGGTCGCCGCCCACTACCAGGCCGCCTCCCGCGACCAGGTCGGTGGCGACTTCTACGACCTGTTCCCCCTGGACGACGGCCGGTGGGCGTTCTTCCTGGGCGACGTATGCGGCAAAGGCCCGGAAGCCGCCGCACTGACGTCCCTGGCCCGCTACGCGCTGCGTTCGGCCGCTATCTACGATCCTGCTCCGATCGCGGTCCTGACCAACCTCAACACCGTCCTGCAGCACGACCACAACAGCAGCCGCTTCTGCACCGCCCTGTTCGGCCTGCTCGCCCCGGACGGCGACGGCTTCTCCGTGACCCTGGCCGGCGGTGGCCACCCCCCGGCCATGGCCATTCGCACCCCGGGCACCGTCGAGGAAGTCCACCCCCAGGGCGGGCAACTGATCGGCATCCTGCCCAACGCGCACTTCGCCGCCGTCACTACCCGCCTGGACCCGGGACAGAGCCTGCTGCTCTACACCGACGGCCTCACCGAGGCTCGCACCCGCAGCGGCCACATGATCGGCGAAGTCGGTCTGGTCACCTTCCTGGCGGGTCTGCCCGCCATGACCGCCGGTGAGCTGATCACCGCGCTGACCGGGCTGATGACCGGTGCAGGCCCCGGCCCCACCGACGACACCGCCCTGCTCGCCCTGAGCGTCCCGCCCACCGCTCCCCAGGAGGTCCGGTGACCTCTTCCCTGACCACCACCATCCTGGCCACCGACCATCCCGACGTCCTGCACCTGGCCGTGGCCGGTGACCTGGACTACGACAGCGCACCAGCCCTGCGCACCACCCTGGGCGCGCTGCCGCTGGGCACCGGCACCGGCTTGATCATCGACCTATCCGCCCTGACCTTCTGCGACTCCAGCGGCCTCAGTACCCTGATCGCCGCCCACCAGCTCACCCGCACCACCGGCAGCGCCCTGGCCCTGGCCGCCGTCCCACCCCGCCTGCTCACCATGTTCCGCCTCACCGGCATGGAACCGCTCCTCCCCCTGTACCCGGCAATGGAAGACGCCCGCCGAGCGGTACAGGAAGCCCTGAGCTAATGCATCCTCCTCGAATAGGTCAAGGGAATGCTGCGGAACGCTGGCAAACCAGCACCGACGAAGCCCTCACGAGCCTGCTCGCCTACGCCGATTCCCATGACCTTCGGGTATACCAACTCGCCCGCCAGATCGCCGACGGCATGCTGGACACCAGCCTTGTACAACCCGCCCCCGACTCCACACCCCATTGGCCGCCTTCGTAGGAGACCGCGGATTTCCGTGGGAACGGGCCATGCGCGACAGCCGACACCGTCCCGCACAAGCTTGACCCCGACTGCCAGCCAACGACTGGAGTTCGCGCGGCACATACTGCACTTGACGTTGCCGATGCGAGTGGGTGATCCGGATGCGGTCGTCAGCAGGTGTGTACAAGCGATGCGGGTGCCGTGACAGTGCCGGACGACGTCTGGAAGGGCGGTGTCCCCGGCTGCCGACGCGAGGCCACGGCACCTGGTACTTCCGGATCGAGATGCCGCCCAGACCAGACGGCCGAAGACGACAGCTCCGCCGAGGAGGGTTCTGCTCGCAGCAGGCTGCGCGGCAAGCCCGCGACTACCTCCGCAATCCCAGCGGAACCGAACCGGCGCCGACAATGATCACCACAGCGCAGTGGCTGCAACTGTGGCTGGACACCCGGCTCGGACCGGGCAAGTCGACAATGCGCGGCTACCGCCAACACATCCACGGCTACCTCATCCCCTACCTCGGCGGACACCTGCTCAAGGAACTGACCAACGCACACGTCCAGGCGATGTTCACCGCGATCATCCGCACCCACGGCGCCGCAGGCCGACCGGTCTCCGCGGGGACGTTGCAGCGCATCCACGCCACCCTGCGCGCCGCGCTCAACGCCGCCGTCCGACGCGGGCTGATCGAGCACAACCCCGCCCGCGACGTCGAACTCCCCCGAGGGCGACGACCCCACGCCGTCGTCTGGACACCACCCCGCATCGCCCAATGGCGCGCCACCGGCGAACGCCCCCGCGTCGCCGTCTGGACCGCCGCCCAGACCGCCACCTTCCTACACGAAATCCGCGACCACCGGCTCTACCTGCTCTTCCACCTCGTCGCCCTTCTTGGGCTACGCCGCGGCGAAGTCATTGGACTGCGATGGAGCGACATCGATCTCAAGGCCGGCTACCTGACCGTGTCCCACCAGATCCGCCAGATCGGCGCCACCATCGAAGTCGGCAAACCCAAGAGCGAAGCCAGCAACCGCGTGATCGCCCTCGACCACACCACCATCACCCTGCTGCGCCGCCACCACGACACCTGCCGCGACCCACTGTTCGACGTCCCGGTCGGCTACCTGTTCCTCAACGCACTCGGTCGACCGATCCGTCCCGACGCACTGACCAGCCTCTTCCGCCTGTTGAACACTCGGTCTGGGCTGCCGCCGATCCGGCTGCACGACCTCCGCCACGGCGCCGCCAGCCTCTCCCTCGCCGCCGGCAACGACCTCAAAACCGTCCAAGACATGCTCGGCCACGCCAGCATCGTCCTCACCGCCGACACCTACACCAGCGTCCTACCCAGCCTGGCCCGCCAATCCGCCGAAGCCACCGCCCGCCTCGTCCTCGACGCCGCCCGCACCACCGCCACCCGCCTCCGCACACCACGCCGACGACACCGCACGGCCACTCGCCGACCCGTGACCGCTGGCAGACGAACCAGCCACGCCCCCATCGCCGCCTGAGAACCACGAAACCGAAGCACCTATCGAGCCGAGACAGAAAGGGCAAAACCAATGGCGGTGAAGTGCGCCCTCGACCGATCCACTCCCACACGCCGCGACATATTCGCTGGTCAGAGCACTACAAGAGCCCACCGCGAGCCCACCCAAGATCACAACACAGGCTCGCAAGATCGGCAACGCGAACATCCCCGCAGGTCAGCGGGGATGTCGATCAAGTGGGCCGCCTGGGGCTCGAACCCAGAACCTACGGATTAAAAGTCCGCAGCTCTACCAATTGAGCTAACGGCCCGCGCCCCAAGTTTAGCCAGGGGCCCGTCACCCACCCGCACACCGGGTCCGGCTGAGGTCGTCCTGAAGGTCAAGACTGGTTCTCCTCCGGCCCGCGCCGCATGATGCGTGCATGTCTGGTTCGCTGCTGATCCTCACCGGGCCGCCCGGGGCGGGGAAGTCCACCGTCGCCCGGCTCGTCACCGAAGACGCGCCGCGGGCGACCGTTCACCTGCACACCGACAGCTTCTACGTCTGGATCCGGACCGGGTTCGTGGTGCCGTACCTGCCCGAGGCCGCGCGGCAGAACGACGTCGTGCTCGGGGTGATCGCCGAGGCCGCCTGTGGGTATGCGCGCGGGGGCTACGACGTCGTCCTCGACGGCATCGTCGGGCCGTGGGCGCTCGAACCCTTCCGTGACGCCGCGAAGCGGGACGGTCTGGACCTCTTCTACGTCGTGCTGCGGCCGAGTCTCGAGGTCACCCTCGCCCGCGGGACCGCACGGGAGGGCCGGGAACTCACCGAGGTCGGACCCATCACGGGGATGCACGGCGCCTTCGTCGGCCTGGGCGATCTCGAGGAGCACGTCATCGACACCACGGACCAGACCATCGGGGAAACCGCCGACGCAGTACGGCGCCGAGCACGCTCGGCGCCGTACTTGCTCTGATGTGGACGGACAGCCGTCAGCAGGTCACGAACAGGCCGGTGTAGGCCGTGCACTTCTTCGACGCCGTGTCGTTGGCCGCGGCCGGGTCGGCCGGGGTGCTGGCGGCCCGCTGGACCGTCGCGGTGAACGCGCCCCACGCGAAGACGCCGCCCTCGGACGAGAACTTCGCCGTCGCCGACGCGCCCGCCGCCAGGGTGCCGATCGTGCAGCTCAGCGTCGCGCCCGAGCGGGTGCAGCCGGTCAGCGACGTGACCGTGCGGCCCGAGCCGGCGTTGGCCGTCACGCGGACGCCGGTCGCGGTGGCCGGGCCGCTGTTGGACACCGTGATCACGTAGTCGACGCGGGCGACCAGGCCGATGCGCGGGGTGGCGGTCAGCGCGATCTTGACGTCGGCCTTCGCGGCCGCCGTGATCGTGATGGCCGGGCCGTCTTCGACGCTGAACGCGTAGTTGTCGCCGGCGAACTGGTGCTGCAGCGTGAACTCGCCGGCGGCGACGTCTTCCTTCACGCGGAAGGTGAAGGTCACGGTGCGGCTCTCGCCGGCGCCGAGGTCGCCGACGCCGCCGCGGTAGCTGCTGAGGTACTGGTCGCAGCCGATCGTGCCGGCGCAGGAGACCAGGTCCACCAGCTCGGTGATCGGCTTTTCCTTGGTGTAGACCGCCGCCTTCGCGCCGGTGACGGTGAAGTCCGTCGGGTTGTACAGGTGCTCGGTGACGGTGAACGTGTCGCCGGCGTGGACCGACGTGTCGCTGACGTCGATCGAGCTGGGGGCCGGGGCCGCGGACGCGACGGCGGGGGCTGCGAAGAGGGCCGCTGCGGTCAGCGCGGCCAGCACGGCGGTTCTTCGACCGGTTCGCTCCATGGTCGTGATCTCCTGATTCCGGACGAGGGGTGCCGCTCCAACCAGGTGGGACGGGTGATCGCAGCAGCTGACGAAGATCAGATCGCCACACCCCGATATTCGTTACCTGCTTCGCGAAACCGTGTCTGAACTGGGGGTTTCTCGCCGTTGCCCTGTCACCGGTCACGTCGGCGAACCGAAATTGTCGGACCCCTGTGGCACGCTCCGCACATGACCGAACACACCACGCCGGTGGCCGCGCCGAGCCGCCTGACCGGCGACCGGATCGACCCGACGCCGGTCGCGGACGAGCGGCAGGCCCTGACCGAAAGCCTCGACTACTACCGGCGCACCTTCGAGCTGAAATGCGCCGGTCTGGACCCCGGCCGGCTGTCCGAACGTTCGGTACCACCGTCGACGCTGACGTTGCACGGCCTGCTGCGGCACCTCACCGGCGTCGAACGCTGGTGGTTCCGGATCCAGTTCGCGGGCGAGGACCTCCCGAACCTGTACTACTCCGACGACGACCCGGAGCAGGACTTCACCGCGCTGGACGGTGACGTCGGCGAGGCTTTTTCCTTGTGGCACAGCGAATGCGAGCGTTCCCGGGAGATCGTCGCGGCGAGCTCGCTGGAGCAGACGGGAACGCGGATCAGCACCGGCGAACCGTTCACGCTGCGCTGGCTGATGCTGCGCATGGTCGGCGAGTACGCGCGGCACATCGGTCAAGCCGACCTGATCCGCGAGCGGATCGACGGCGCCACCGGCGAATGACGGCTCAGGCTCGCGCCCCCGGGCGGCGAAGCCGGATGAGGAGGTTACCCACGAGCGGAATGACGATCCAGCACGCGTAGGCCCACTGCGTGAAGAAGGCCACCGGGATCGAGGCGGCGAAGGCGGCGATCATCGTGCCGAGCCCGCGGTAGAACTCGCCGAAGAGCTCCGGCGGGGTGTCCGCGCGGTAGAGGCGGTGACGCTGGATTTGCCGGGTCATCACGACGAACAGCGTGAGCGCGACGACCTGCACGAGCGCGTACAGGACGAAGCGGAACTCGAACCCACCGTCTTCGGCGAGCACCTTCGTGGCGAAGGGCATGAGCACCATCATCAGCAGCCAGCCGAAGGTGAGCCGCAAGAGCCCGGCGCGCACGGTGGTGACGTAGTGGAACAGGCGGTGGTGGGCGCGCCAGTGGCCGCCGAGCACGGCGAAGCTGATCAGGAAGGAGATGTATTCGGACCGATGATGCCCGAGTGAACGCAGCAGTTCGGCGCTGGTGGCGCCCTCCGGCAGCGGCAGCTCGAGCGCGAGCAGGGTGATCGCGATGGCGACCACGGCGTCCGAGAAGAAGGTAAGCCGCTCGGCGGCGAAACCCCGGGCCTCGGAAGCTGCGATGTCCTGGTCGGACGTGGCGCTACTCATGGCGGGTGAGCCTGCCAGACCCGGCTGTGGGAAGGCAGCCGAGGTCGGGTGCGTGCGATGCTGACGCCATGACCGTCGACCCCGATGCCGGACTCCTGTCCCCGGTCCGGGCCGGTACGCCGGCCGAAGCGTCGACCGGCGACGATGCCTGGTTGCGCGCGATGCTCGACGCCGAGGCGGCGCTCGCGAGAGCGCAGGCGCGGCTCGGGACGGTGCCGCCGGAGGCCGCGGCCGCGATCACCGAGGCCGCGGGCGGTGCGCGGATCGACATCGTCGAGCTGGCGCGGGGGTCGCGGGCGACGGCGAACCCGGTCGTCGGGCTGGTCAAGGCGCTGACGTCGGCCGTCGGCGCGATCGCGCCCGAGGCCGCCGAGTACGTGCACCGCGGCTCGACGAGCCAGGACGTCTTCGACACGGCGATGATGCTGGTCGCGGACCGGACGCTGCGCCCGCTCGCCGCGGACCTCGACGCGACGGCGGAGGCGCTGGCCGGGCTGGCGCGTGAGCACCGGGACACGACGATGGCCGGCCGGACGCTGACGGCGCACGCAGTGCCCACGACGTTCGGGCTCAAGGCCGCGGGCTGGCGGCAGCTGGTGCTGGACGCGGCAGTCCGGATCCGGCGCGTACTGGACGGCGGGCTGCCGGTCTCCCTGGGCGGCGCGGCCGGAACGCTGGCGGCGTACGTGGAGTACGCCCGCCTGGCCGACGCCGAGCAGGCTGGGCGCGCGACGCAGCCCGCGGACACTACCGGACCCGCCAGCCGGGGCAGCGCCGTCGACGACGGTTATGCGGAACGGCTCGTCGCCGCGTTCGCCGAGGAGACCGGGCTGGCCGTGCCAACCCTGCCGTGGCATTCGCTGCGTACGCCGGTCGTCGACCTCGCCGGTGCGCTCGCGTTCACCGCGGGGGCGCTCGGGAAGCTGGCCGTCGACGTCGCGACGCTCAGCCGGACCGAGCTCGGCGAGGTTGTCGAACCGGCCGCCGAGGGGCGCGGCGGCTCGTCGGCGATGCCGCACAAGCGGAACCCCGTGCTCGCGACGCTGATCCGGTCGGCCGCGCTGCAGGTGCCGGTGCTGGCCGCGGGGGTCACGCAGTCGATGCTGACCGAGGACGAACGGTCGGCCGGGGTCTGGCACGCCGAGTGGCAGCTGGTGCGCGAATGCCTCCGGCTGACCGGCGGGGCCGCGCACACGGCCGTCGAGCTGGCGCGCGGGCTCACCGCGCAGCCCGGGCGGATGCGGGCGAACGTGGCGTCGACGCACGGGCTGATCGTCTCCGAGCGGCTCTCCGCCGTGCTCGCGCCGCTGCTCGGCAAGGCGAAGGCCAAGGAGCTGCTGGGCGAGGCGTCCCAGCGAGCGGTGCGCGAAGACCGGCCGCTGCGTGACGTGCTGGACGAGCTGCCCGCGATCACCGAGGTCCTCACCCCGGCGGCGCTGGACGCCCTGCTCGACCCGGCCGCGTACACCGGGGCGGCGGCGACGCTGGTCGACCGGGCGCTGGGGCAAGACGGCACCGCACCTATCTGACCTGGGACGAGCGACCGGCGAAAATTCTTTGAACCGCCTCCGCCGGGGGTCCGTGTAGTGGGTATCAGGCAGCCGCACCGAGCGGCGGGAAAACCCAACGGACACAAGGAGAACTTCCATGCTTCGCACGCGCATCGCCGTCTCCGTCGCCGCGGCGGCAGCCGGGCTGGCAGTGCTCACCGCTTGCTCGGGTGCCGAAACTGCTCAGCCGGTCATCGCCCCCGCAGCAGCCGGTGGCGCCGGTGGCGGCCAGATCGCCAACGGGCAGGTCGGCAACGCCGCCCCCGCGTCGAACGAGTCGAAACTCGTCGTCGCGGACGTGGCGAACGTCGGGCAGGTGCTCACCGACCAGAACGGCATGACCCTCTACCGGTTCGACAAGGACACGGCCAAGCCGCCGAAGTCCAATTGCGACGGTGACTGCGCCAAGGCCTGGCCGCCGATGCTGGCCACCGGGGACGTGCAGGTGCAGGGGGTCGACAAGAGCCTCGTCGGGAAGGTGACGCGCTCCGACGGCACCGAGCAGATCACCGTCGGCGGGTGGGCGCTCTACCGCTACGCCAAGGACACCAAGGCCGGCGACGCGACCGGCCAGGGCGTCGGTGGCGCCTGGTACGCCGCCAACGCCAAGGGCGGGAAGGCCGGACAGGCCGCGAGCGAGGCCGGCGTCGTCAAGCTGAGCGCCAGCAACATCGACGGCCTCGGCGAGGCGATCGTCGACCAGAACGGCATGACGCTCTACCTCTTCACCAAGGACACCAAGAAGGCCAAGACCTCTTCCTGCAACGGCGACTGCGCCAAGACCTGGCCGCCGGTCCTCTCCAACGGCAAGGTCGAGCTGCAGGGCATCCAGTCGAAGCTGCTCGGCAGCATCAAGCGCGCGGACGGCACCGAGCAGGTCACCATCGGCGGCTGGCCGGTCTACACCTTCTCGAAGGACCTGAAGCCGGGCGACGCGAACGGCATGGGCGTCAACGGCACCTGGTTCGTCATCGAGCCCAACGGCTGCAAGATCGGCACCACCCCCAGCGCCACTGCCAGCCAGGCTCCGGCGGCCAACAGTGGTGCTGGGAGCAGCAACGACTCCTCCGGCTCGGGTGGCGCCACCTACTGAGCCACCCAGGACTTCCTAGTGGGCGAGGCCCGGCGGACGCTCTTCGCGAGCGACCTCCGGGCCTCGCTCCGTCTGGTTGCGACGAAGGAACGAACGACGGCGCGGCTCGTCGGCCGGGATCGTGTCCGTGCGGTCGGCGTCGGCGACGCGGTCGGTGCGCTGCTCGACGACGGTCGGCTCGTCGACCACCTCGTCCTCGGGGACGAGGATGGTGCGGCGGGCCGGCAGCACGGCGATCAGCAGGCCGAGCGCGGCGACCCCGAGGTGCAGCCAGGTGTCGGCGCGGCCGAGGTCCATCGGGTTGCCGGCGTTGGCGAACGGGTTGGTCGAGATGAGGCCGTCGATCATCAGGCCCCACACGAAGAGGGCGCCGTAGAAGATGAACAGCAGCCAGCCGAACGTCCGGGCGCGGCCCGAGCCGAACGCCAGCAGCAGGCCGACGACGCCGGTCACGACGCGGACCAGGCTCATGAGCGGGTTTCCGGAGAACCGCCAGAACCCGGCGTCGTGGTGGCCGGCGAAGTTCCCGATCCCGGTCCTGGCGAACCCGATGATGCCGACGACGAGGAACGCGATCCCGGCCAACCCGGCCAGCACCTGCGCCGGCTGCAGGCCGCGAACCCGGATGCGTGCGCCTTTCGCGTGAGTCATGACTCCAGTCCTTCCCAGCGTGTGGTGACGACCGTCACCGCACACAGGTACCCCGCGAACACGGGCAGCGAAACGACAGCGCATCCCCCACCGGTGACAACGATGTCGAAACGCCCGGACCGAGGCGGCGAAGGGCGGCTACTGGTCCGTGTCGGCCAGCGCGCCGTGCGCTCCGGACCGCGGCAGGGGCCACGGCAGCACGCCGCCGGTGGTCTCGACCTGCCGTCCGGACGGGGCCGCGGCCAGCGTGTGCGCGCCGATCCACGCCAGGACGTCCGGGATCTGCGACTTGAACGTGTTCATGTTGTGCCCCGCGTCCGGGACGCGCCACGACGAGAACTGCACCGGGGGCCGGGCCGCCGCGCGGATCTGGTCGATCGCGAAACTCTCGTAGCTCTCCTTGTCCCCCGAGATCGCCAGGATCTCCACCGGCGACGGGTGCAGGCGCACGTTCACCCGGACGTTGTTGGCGTCGTTGATGTCCCGGCGGCCGTGGAACAGGTCCTCGGTCTCGGCGTCGACCTGGGCCTTGTCGTAGCCGCTCACGCTGACGGCCTGGCCGTACCACTGCGGGTGGCGCGTCACCAGGTTCATCGCACAGTAGCCGCCCGAGGACCAGCCCGCGATCGTCCACGCCCGGCGGTTCGGCGACACGCCGAGCTTCTGCAGGGCCCAGTCGCGCAGGTCCGCCGTCAGGTACGTGTCGTTGGCCGTGCCGTTGACCTCGTCGACGCATTCGGTGTCGTGGCCGACCTTCGGGATGCCCGTCGGGTCGGGGACGATCACCACCGTCGGCGGCAGGGCGCGCTTGGCGATCGCCGTGTCGAGCTGCTGCGGCATGCCGTAGACGGCGAACACCTCGGGCCCGGACGGGTAGTTCGGGATCCACTCGACCGCCGGGAACCGCAGTTCCTTGAACGCCGCGTCGAAGTACTGCGGCGGCAGGTACACCGTGACGTCGCGGGTCAGCTTGGTGCGCCGGCCCGTCACCTTCATGTGGACGACCGTCCCCTTGCCCTCGTGGGCGTGCGCCACGCCGGTGTCGCGCAGCTTCTCGAGGTCCTCGCCGTTCTGCGAAGCCTCCGCGTCGGTGCCCTGGCCGGAATACTCGCCGGTGCCGAGCAGCGAGCCGACCGTCGGGAAGAACCCGCCGATCATGTTGCCCGCCATGCCGGTGGTCAGGACCAGGAGCACGACCGCGAGCAGGATCGTGGCGCTGCGCCACAACCGCTTGCGCTGCCAGCGGTCCCAGAACCACGGGACCGCGATGATCGCGAGCAGCGTCAGCACGACCACCACGATCATGTTGACCGGCGAGTCCAGCCGGATGCTGCTCAGGTGCATGGGAATGGTCCTTCCGGGCGGGCAGGAATGCGCGCCCGGATCTTCGGGAGTCGCGTAGATAGCACGTTTGAGCAGGCATGCGCGTTGCGGCCCTGTGAGTTGCGTCATAGGGCCGCAACGTGCGGCGCACTCAGCGTTTTCTCAGTTATTTTCCCAAAGCCCGGGTCAGTACGGTGACGGCCTGGGTGATCGCGGCCTCGGCGGCGTGGGTCTCGCGGAGCGCGTTGACCATCACGAAGTCGTGGATGATCCCTTGGTAGCGCACGGCCGTGACGGGCACACCGGCCTGACGCAGCTTCGCCGCGTACGCCTCACCTTCGTCGCGGAGCACGTCCGCCTCGCCGGTGATCACCAGGGCCGGCGGCAGCCCGGCCAGTTCGTCGAGCGACGCGCGCAGCGGGGACGCCGTGATCTCGGCGCGCCGCGCGGGATCGGTCGTGTACTGGTCCCAGAACCACTTCATGCCTTCGCGGCCGAGGAAGTAGCCCTCGGCGAACTTCCGGTACGACTCGGTGTCGAAGTTCGCGTCGGTCACCGGGTAGAAGAGCACCTGCTGGCGGAAGGTGACGTCGCCGCGCTGCTTCGCGAGCAGGGTCAGCGCCGCGGTCATGTTCCCGCCGACGGAGTCGCCGGCGATCGCGATGCGCGTGGGGTCGAGGTCGTGCTCGGCACCCTGCGAAACGACCCACTTCGCCACGGCGTAGCTCTGTTCGATGGCGACCGGGTAGCGCGCTTCCGGCGAGCGGTCGTACTCGGGGAACACGACGGCGGCACCGACGCCGGCGGCCAGTTCGCGCACCAGGCGCTGGTGGGTGTGGAAGTCGCCGAACACCCAGCCGGCGCCGTGGAGGTAGACGATCACCGGCAGCGGCCCGGAAACGCCGGCCGGGCGCACGATGCGGGTCTCGACCTCGCCGGTCGGGCCACCCGGCACCTGCACGACCTCGATCGAAGCGTCGGCCATGGCGACGTCGCCGTCCTGAACGCCGTCGACGGCCTTGCGCCCCTCCTCCGGCGGCAGCTGGAACAGGTACGGCGGCTGGTCGGTGGCCTCGGCGAACGCCTGCGCGGCCGGTTCCAGGGCGAGGCTGTGCGGGTTGGCGGTCATGTCGTCCTCCTCGTTCGAGCTGATGCAACAAACATAGTTCACAATTGAGTTGCGCACAACTGAATGACGTCCAATGAGATACAGGGCACTTAAGTTGCCGTGCAGCACGATCTCCGGAAGCATGGAGAGTGACGAGAGAGGAGGAAGTCATGGCATCGCTGCGGCTGGACGACCAGCTCTGCTTCGGGCTGTACTCGGCGTCGCGCGCGGTGACGTCGCTGTACCGGGTCGTCCTGGACGACCTCGACCTGACGTACCCCCAGTACCTCGTCATGCTGGCGCTCTGGGAGCAGGACCACCGCCTGGTGAAGGAACTCGGCGCCGAGCTGAACCTCGACTCGGGCACGCTTTCCCCGCTGCTCAAGCGGCTGCAGACCGCGGGCCTGGTGGTCCGCAACCGGCAGGCCGACGACGAGCGCTCGGTCCGCGTCAGTCTGAGCGACACCGGCAAAGCCCTGCGCGAAAAGGCAGCAGGCATCCCCGACGTGATCGGCACGGCGATGAACCTCGACGACGCCGGGGTGGCCCGGCTGCGCGCCGAGCTGGACCGCCTGACAGAGTCGGTGAACGCCTATCGGGAGGCTCGGGCACCGGCATGATCAACCACGACGACGCGCTCAAGGCCGTCGAGAGCAGTCTCGACCGGCCGTCGGCGGCGCGGATCTACGACTACTTCATCGGCGGGAACACGAACTACGCGATCGACCGCGAGTTCGCCGAGAAGGTCCGCGCGCGGCTGCCGCTGATGGGCGACTACTGCCTGACGAGCCGCCAGTTCCTCGGCCGCGCGGTCCGCGAGTGCGTGCGGGCCGGCATCCGGCAGTTCGTCGACATCGGCTCCGGCCTGCCGACCGCGGGCAACGTCCACGAGGTCGCCGACGAAGAGCGCGACGAGCTCGACACGCGCGTGCTGTACATCGACAACGAGCCGATCGCCCTCGCGCATTCGACGTTGCTGCTGGCCGACACCGCCGACCCGGAGCGCCACCACGCGATCGCCGCGGACTTCCTGCAGCCGGAGGAGCTCTGGGACCGGGTGACCGCGTCGGCCGTGATCGACGTGCGCGAGCCGATCGCCCTGGTGATCAACGCGGTCATGCACTTCGTCAAGGACGAGGAGAACCCGGACGAGCTGCTGGAGTTCTACCGCGACCGGCTGCCGTCCGGCTCGCTGCTCGTGCTGTCGCAGATGACCAACGAGAACCCGGTCAACGAGGACGAGCGGCAGGCGCTGATCGACCTGCTCGAGTACTACGAAACCACGACGAACCCGGGGTTCCTGCGGCCGATGGCCGAGTTCGAGCGGTTCTTCGGCGGCTGGCCGATGCTCGAGCCGGGCCTCGTGTACGCGCCCGCGTGGCATCCGGACGAGCGGACGGTGTTCGCCGCCTCGCCGTCGGAGTCCCGGGTGATCGGCGGCATCGCGCGCAAGCCCTGATCCACCTGGCTTCCACCCCGGGGTGGACGTCCCGGCGCGCTCGCTCGGGCACCGTGGTGACACCAGACCACCGCGGAAGGGAAACCCGTGAACAGCTCGGTCAACATCCTCGTCGGGCTCGTCGTCCTCGCCTGGCTGGTGTGGCGGCAGACGCAGCGGCGCCTGGTGCGCGAGGACCGCAGGCCGGTCGTGCTGCTCATCCTGCTGGTGCTGGGGATCCTCCAGTTGAGCACGTACCTGAAGACCTCGACCGCGTCCGCGACGGCGATCGCGCTCCTGCTGATCGCGAGCCTGGTGCTCGCGGCGGGTTTCGGCGTCGTGCGCGCGCTGAGCGTCCGGCTCTGGCGGCAGGACGGGCAGCTGTGGCGCCAGGGCACCTGGCTCACCGCCGCGCTCTGGCTGGTCGCGTTCGGTGTCCACATCGGACTGGACGCGCTCTTCGACGGCAGCGCTCACGGCCTCGGCATCGGGTCGATCCTGCTGTACCTGGCGATCTCGCTCGGCGTGCAGCGGCTGGTCGTGCAGTCGCGGGCGAACCGGCTAGGAAGCTTCGCGTAGGCCTTCGAGGACGTCGAGGACCGCGCTCTTGCCCAGCTCCACGGCTCTGCGCAGCACCTCGGGGTCGCGTTCCAGCACCGCCACGTCCGGCGAGCCGACCGGCGGGCGGACGCTCAGGATCCTCGGGTCGGACGCCAGGACCTCCTCGTCCTCGACGTCGCGCCGGAAGGTGTCGCGCCACGCGGGAATCGCGCCGGGCGCCTGGCGGCGCAGGAAGCGCGGGACCACGACGTCGTACGCCCTCGGCGGCGGCAGCGGCAGCTCGTCCGCGCGGCGGGTGCGCAGCACCAGGACGTCGGTCGCGTCCTGGGCCAGCGCCGTGCGGTACGGGATCGGCTCGGCGACGCCCGCGTCGACGAACCGGCGCCCGGCCATCGGGATCGGCGGGCCGGCCAGCACCGGCATGCAGGACGACGCCGCGAGCGCGACCTTGATCGCGTCGACGTCGTCGAGAAAGGGGTGCAGGTCGGTCGACTCCCCCGTGTCGGCGTCGGTGGCCAGCGGGTGGAACGTCACCGGGTTGGCCAGGATCGCCGGGAAGTCCATCGGCTCCAGCACCGAATAGACCTGGTGAACGAGATATTCGAGGTCGATCACCGCGCGGCCGCGCAGGGTGTGCAGCGGGTTGATGATCCGGCGCATGACGATCGGGTTCCACCAGGTCCGCACGCCGGTCGACGAGCGGCCGCAGAGCAGCCACGCGCCGTTCAGCGCGCCCGCCGACGAGCCGTAGACCGCGTCGAACGCGGGCGTGACGCCCAGTTCGTCCAGCGCCAGGACCATGCCGCTCGAGTACGTGCCGCGGCTGCTGCCGCCTTCGACGGCGAGCGCGAGCCGCCGGCCGTCGGTGCGTTGTCCCGGGACGCTGCCCGCCGCCATCCGTTCGGAGATCAGTTCGAGTACCGGGTGCACCCCTCCCATCCTGGTCGTTTCCCGCGCGCAGTCGACCCGTTTTGTGAAGGACGCAGCATCCCCTCGAGGGGTGACGTGATGCGCGCCTCGTTGCACTGCAACTCGTTGCATAGGACGATCCGGCCATGGCACTGGAGCACGCGATCCTCGTCTCGCTGTCCGAGCGCGCCGGTTCGGGCTACGAGCTGACGCGCCGCTTCGAGAAGTCGATCGGGCTCTTCTGGAGCGCCACCCACCAGCAGATCTACCGCGTGCTGAAGCGGATGGAAGAAGCCGGCTGGGTCGCCGTCGACGTCATCGCGCAGTCGGGACGGCCGGACAAGAAGGTCTACACGGTCAGCGACGGCGGCCGCGCCGAACTCATCCGCTGGCTGGCCGAACCCGATCCGGGCGCAGGACCGGTCGAACTGGCCGTGAAGATCCGCGGGGCGACCTTCGGCGACCCCGGTGCCGTCGCGGCGGAGATCCGCCGCCACCGCGCGCGGCACGCCGAACGCCTCGACGTCTACCGCCAGATCGAGAAGCGCGACTTTCCCGCGCCCGCGGCGCTGACCGGCCGGCACCTGCACCAGTACCTGGTCCTGCGCGGCGGCATCCGCGTCGAAGAGGGCCAGGTCGAGTGGTTCGACGAAGTCCTCAGCGCTTTGGATGCCGCCCTCCACCACGAGAAGGACGCCTGATGAGCCCGTACCCGAACTTGCTGTCGCCGCTGGACCTCGGCTTCACGACGTTGCGCAACCGCGTCCTGATGGGGTCGATGCACACCGGCCTCGAGGACAAGGCCGCGCACTTCCCCGAGCTGGCCGAGTACTACGCCGAACGCGCGCGCGGCGGGGTCGGCCTGATCGTCACCGGCGGGTTCGCGCCGAACCGCACCGGCTGGCTGCTGCCGCTCGCGTCCAAGCTGACGACGTCCGCCGAAGCGAAGCAGCACCGGCAGCTCACCGAACCGGTGCACGAGGCGGGCGGCAAGATCGCGCTGCAGGTCCTGCACGCGGGCCGGTACGCCTACCACCCGCTGAGCGTGTCGGCGTCGAGCATCAAGGCGCCGATCAACCCGTTCCGCCCGCGCGCCCTCACGAATCGCGGCGTGCGTCAGCAGATCAACGCCTTCGCGAACTGTGCCGCTCTCGCGCGCGAAGCAGGCTACGACGGCGTCGAGATCATGGGCTCCGAGGGCTACCTGATCAACCAGTTCCTGGCCGAGCGCACCAACAAGCGCACCGACGCCTGGGGCGGCACGCCCGAGAAGCGCCGCCGGTTCGCCGTCGAGATCGTCAAGCGCACCAGGGAAAAGGCCGGCGACGACTTCATCATCGTCTACCGGCTCTCCATGCTCGACCTGGTCGAAGGCGGCCAGCGCTGGGAAGACGTCGTCGCGCTCGCGAAGGACGTCGAAGCCGCCGGCGCGACGATCATCAACACCGGCATCGGCTGGCACGAGGCCCGCGTGCCGACGATCGTGACGTCGGTGCCGCGCGCCGCGTTCACTTGGGTGACCGGGAAGCTCAAGCCGCACGTGGGAATCCCGGTGGTCACGTCGAACCGGATCAACATGCCGCAGGTCGCCGAGGAAGCTCTCCGCAGCGGCGACGCCGACCTCGTGTCGATGGCGCGGCCGTTCCTCGCCGACCCCGAGTGGATCCGCAAGGCCGAAAGCGGCCGCGAAGACGAGATCAACACGTGCATCGCCTGCAACCAGGCCTGCCTCGACCACGCCTTCAAGCGCAAGCTCGTGTCCTGCATGGTGAATCCGCGCGCGGGCCACGAAACCACGCTGACCCTCGCGCCGACGCGGCGGGCGAAGCACGTCGCCGTCGTCGGGGCCGGGCCCGCCGGGCTGTCGGCCGCGACCGCGCTGGCCGAACGCGGCCACCGCGTCGAGCTGTTCGAAGCCGACGACGAGATCGGCGGCCAGTTCGGCATCGCGCGGAAGATCCCCGGCAAGGAGGAGTTCGCCGAGACGATCCGCTACTACCAGCGGCGCGTCGAGGTGACCGGGGTGAAGCTGCACCTCGGAAAGCGCGTGTCCGCGGGCGAACTGACCGGCTTCGACGAGGTCGTGCTGGCCACCGGCGTCGTGCCGCGGGTGCCGTCGCTGCCCGGGATCGACCACCCCAAGGTGCTGTCGTACGTCGACGTCGTCCGGCACGGGAAGCCGGTCGGCGAACGCGTCGCCGTCATCGGGGCCGGCGGCATCGGGGTCGACGTCAGCGAGTTCCTGACCCACACCGGTTCGCCGGCGCTCGACCTCGACGCCTGGATGGCCGAGTGGGGTGTCACCGACCCGGAACGGGCGGTGGGCGGCCTCGCGAAGCCGAAACCCGAGCCGTCGCCGCGGCAGGTGTTCCTGCTGCAGCGCAAGAAGTCCGGGATCGGTTCCGGGCTCGGCAAGACGTCGGGCTGGGTGCACCGGGCCGCGCTCAAGGCCAAGCGCGTCGAGCAGCTCACCGGCGTGACCTACGACCGGATCGACGACGCCGGCCTGCACCTCACCGTCGACGGCGCACCGCGGCTGCTGGAAGTCGACACGGTCGTCGTCTGCGCCGGTCAGGAGCCCGTGCGGGACCTCGCGGACGAACTGCGCGCGGCCGGGCTCCCGGTGCACCTGATCGGCGGGGCCGACGTCGCCGCCGAACTCGACGCGAAACGGGCGATCGACCAGGGAACGAGGCTCGCCGCCGCGCTGTAGCCCGTGAAGCGTCCGGCACTGGCAGGATGGGCCCGTGCGAGACGTATGCGTGATCGGGCTCGGGCTGATCGGCGGTTCGCTGCTGCGCGCGGCGGCCGCCAGCGGCCGCACGGCGTTCGGCGCCGCAGTTTCCGAAGTGGACGCCGACGCGGCCAGCAGAGCGGGTTACGACGTCACGACCGACGTCGAAGCCGCCCTGCACCGGGCCGCCGCCGACGACGCGATGGTCGTGCTGGCCGTGCCGCTGCCGGCCGTCGAGGACCTGCTGCGCCTGGTCGCCCAGCACGCGTCGCACTGCCTGCTCACCGACGTGACCAGCGTGAAAGCGCCGGTCCTGGACGCCGTCCGCCGTCGCGTGCCGTACACGCGGTACGTCGGCGGGCACCCGATGGCGGGGACGTCGAACTCCGGTTGGCTGGCCGGAGACGCCGCGCTGTTCCAGGGCGCGGCCTGGGTCGTCGCCGTCGAAGACGACACCGACCTCGACGCGTGGGCCGAGGTCGCGGGGTTCGTGCTGGACATCGGGGCGCACGTCGTCCCGCTGCCCGCCGAGTCGCACGACGAAGCCGTCGCCCGGATCTCGCACCTGCCGCACCTGCTGGCGGCGATCCTGGCCACCATCGGCGCCGAGGGTGGCCCGCTGGCCATGTCGCTGGCCGCCGGGTCCTACCGCGACGGCACGCGCGTCGCGGGCTCGAACCCGCAGCTCGTCCGCGCGATGACCGAAGGCAACCGGGACGCCCTGCTGCCGATCGTCGACGACGCCCTCGGCCGGCTCGGCGCCGCACGCGGCTCGCTGGCGTCGACCGGCGGGCTGGCGGCCACGATCAACGCGGGGTACGAAGGCGCGCAAGCGCTGGCCGCCAGCCTGGACGTCGATCGCGCGGGCGTCCGGATCAGCCTGTCGGCCCCGGACGCGCGGCAGGGCCTGATTGCGCTCGGTGAACGCGGCGGCCGGATCACCGGCCTCGCGGACGGCATCGCTACCGGCGAGGTCCAGTAGTCACTGAGGCTTGTTCTGGTTAGCCCGCCGCGCCCCGCACGCAGACTGCTGAATACCGCGGAAGCCATGCGGCGGGCGACAGCTGAATAAGCCTCACTGGGCCGGGGGCGTGTCCGGCTTGTCGTCGAACTTGTCGAGGAAGCTCTTCGCCTTCTCGATGCCGCTGTCGATCTGCTCGTCGTGCCCGGTGAACTTCGACTTCGCGAAGTCACCCGCCTTGTCGAGGCCTTCCTCGATCTTGTCGCCGTGCTCGCGCAGGGCCTCCTCGGCCTTGCCCTTCAACGCATCGAAGTCGATTCCCATGGCTGCAATTGAACAGCACGGGCGTCACGTGCGCCGGTGGTAGGGCAGGAAGCGCCGGACGAGCCGCAGCGGCGTGCGTTCCACCAGGTCGGGGCCGCGGACGGCGTCGAACGCCGACTCCAGCTGGTCGACCACCCCGGCCAGCTGCGGGCTGTCCGGCAGCGGCACCGATCGCGGCTCGCGCTGCTCGCGGATCGCCGACGCCAGCTCGTCCAACGCGGCGGTCAGCAGCTCGATGTCCCCCCGCTCCGGCGGCGCCACGCCCCGGCCGATCGTCACGCCGACCTCGGTGACCGCGTCGGCGACCCGTTCCTGCGCGGCGATGACCGGCCACCACGCCACCGCCTGACGGCCGTTCGCGGACGGCTCGACGACGACCTGCTGGAACGCCGTCCGCAGGTCGGCCAGCGCCCGGTAGGCGCCGCGGCGGGCCCGTGACCGCGCCAGCCGCGCCTCCCCTTCCGACGCCTCGACCAGCGCGCACGAGACGTACTTCGCGACGGCGTCCAGCCCGTCGGCGAGCCGCCCGCCGACCTGGGGGCGACGGCTTCCCGGCCACAGCAGGTAACCGAAGACGAGCACGATCACGCAGCCCAGCACCGTGTCGATCAGCCGGGCCACCACGACGTTCCAGCTGCCGGTGTTCGCCAGGTCCATCTGCAGGATGATCAACGGCGTCACGAACGCGCTCAGGACGCCGTAGTTGCGCACCTTCCCCACCGCGACGCCGCCGGCGAAGATCGCGATCAGGGCGACCAGGATCCAGCCGTGGCCGCCGGCGGCGAGCACGACCGCGCCGATCCCGACGCCGACGACCGTGCCGATCCCGCGCAGCACCGCGCGGCCGAACACCGAGCCGAAGTCGGGCTTGAGCACGATCCCGACGGTCAGGGTCAGCCAGTACGACCGCTCCAGCGGCACGAGCAGCCCGACGACCTCGGCGATCGCGACGCACAACGTCAGCCGCAGCGCGGCGATCCACGTCAGCGGACCGGACGCGAGCGAGCCCGCCCACGTCCGCAGGCGCCGGTACCAGGGCGTCGGCTCCCGGCGCTTGCGGTCGTCGCCCTTGCCGATCCGGACCAGGCCCGCGTAGAGCGCCGCGAGGAGCGGGTCGCCTTCGTCGTCGGGCATCGGCGGCGGGTCCGGCAGCGGCTGACTGGCCAGCACTGTGGCGGACAGCGCGACGAAGTGGTCGATGACGTCGGCGGGCGCGCGGCGGCCGGCGTTGACCATCGCCACCGACGCCTCGACCGCGGGGGTCGTCGCCGAGAGCAGGTTGAGCAGCTGCCGGTAGGCGGCATCACGGCCGGACAGCCACGAGCGCGCGGTCAGCAGCTGGTCGTACGCCGTGTTCATCGCGGTGGTCAGCCGGTGCCGGGCGACGCGCGAGACGGCTTCGTCGGTCGCCGAGAGCATCGCGGCCAGCTCGACGTAGACGTGCGCGACGGCGGTGCGTTCGGGGCTGGTCGCCCGGAACGTCCAGCTGACGAGCGCCACCAGGAGGCTCCACGCGGCGCCGAGGCAGAAGAAGCCGAGCAGGATCTCGACGCGCACGCCGGTCGCGTGCTGGCCGGTGCCGAGCACGGCGAACACGAACATCTGCAGGCCGGCGACCGAGGCGTTGCTGCCGGCCGCGCTGATCAGCGCGGACACCGCCGCGACCAGGATCACCGCCGGTACGGACAGCGCGGGCGTGCCGCCGGTCAGCAGCCCGACGACGTACCCGGCGGTCGCCGCCAGGGTCGCGCCGCCGAGCCGCCGGGCGCGGTAGCGGTACGGGCCGGCCGACTCGGACAGCACGGCGGGCAACGCGCCGGTCGAGATCAGCGCGCCGACGGCGATGTCCCCCGCCGCGTACGCGACCGCGAGCGGCACGGCCAGCGCGACGACGGCGCGGGCGACCATGTTCCAGGGCACCGGGACCGGCTTGCTGCGCAGGAGCTGGGTCAGCCAGTGCGGCGCGGCGAGGTCGGGGCGCGGCGTGCTCACGCCCCCATCTTGACCTACGCTCGCGGGAACGCTTAATTATCAATCTGTCAACAACGTGGGAGGTTCCGGTGGGCCGCAAGTTCTCCTTCGAGGTCAACCGCACGAGCACCGCGTCGCCGGCGGCGCTGTTCGCGCTCGAAGCCGACGGACCGAGCTGGGGGAAGTGGGGAAAGCCACTCATCGTGCAGGCCCGCTGGAAGCGCCAGGGCACCGACGACCCGGCCGGCGTGGGCGCCGTGCGCGAGGTCGGCCTCTGGCCGGTGCTGATCCGCGAGGAGACGATCGAGTACGAGCCGGGCCGCAAGCACGTCTACACGTTCTTCGGCGCCAATCCGATCAAGGACTACCGGGCCGAGGTGCTGTTCACGCCGACCGAGGGCGGCGGGACGCACCTGCGCTGGACCGGGTCGTTCACCGAGCCGGTCAAGGGCAGTGGGCCGATCCTGGCCGCCGGACTCGAACGGGTGATCCGACTCTTCTCGGGCAAGCTGGTCAGGGCGGCCGAAACAGGCGGCTGACCTGGGTGGCCTCGGCCACACCAGACCCGCGGACGCAACTTCACCCCGTACTCCAACGTCACTCTTTCGTGTAGTTCTTCACTACGCGAAAGGGGGCGCGGGATGAAGCGCATCGCCGCCGTGGTCATGGCCGCGGCACTGGCTTTGACCGCCTGCTCGGCGAACGAGCCGGGCCGGAAGGAGTTCGGCACCAGCGAGCCGAACCCCGCGCCGGGCGGCGGCCCCGGGAGCACGACGTCGGCGCCGTACCCGTTCGGCACGGTCCAGGAGAAGGCGCCGGCGGTCGCGAACGGCCAGGTCCCGGTGGTCCGCCGGATCACCACCGACAAGCCGTACGTCTTCCTGACCATGGACGACGGCGCGGTCAAGGACCCGGACGCGCTGCAGCTGATGCAGCAGAACGGCACCCACCCGGTGCTGTTCCTGAACGAGAAGTACGTGAAGGGCCACGAGGCTTACTTCAAGCAGATCCTCGACGCGACCGGCGCGACCCTCGGCGACCACACGGTCGACCACCCGAACCTCAAGGGCAAGCCGTTCGAGTTCCAGCGCAAGGAAATCTGCGACGACGCCGACGACTTCGCCAGCGGCCTCGGCGTGCGGCCGTCGCTGTTCCGGCCGCCGTTCGGCAACTACGACCAGAACACGCTGCGCGCGGCGGCCGCGTGCGGGATGCGCGTCGCGGTGCTGTGGACGGCCGCGGTCAACGACGGGCACGTCCAGTTCCAGGCCGGCGACAAGCTCAAGCCGGGCGACATCGTGCTGATGCACTTCCGCAAGACCTTCAAAGAGGACTACACGGCGTTCGTCGAGCAGGCCAAGAAGGACGGGCTGACGCCCGTCCCCCTGGCCGACTTCCTGGGTTAAAGCACGACCGTCGGCGTCACGACGGTCCGGCGGCACGACACGTCACCGAGGTGCACGAGGATCTGCGTGGTCCCGCGCGGCACGTTGTCGAGCACGAACCGCCCGCCTTCGTCGGCGGTCGTGGACGACGTGCCGTGCTCGGCGACCCGCACCTCGACGCCGTACTGGCCGGCCGGGACGAGCCACCCGTCGATGCGGTGCAGCTTGCCGATCTTGGTCAGGTTGATCATCACGGTCAGGTCGCTGACGGTGAACGTGATCGTCCCGGTCCCGCCGCCGCGCACGCCGGCCAGGTTGTCCAGCCGCTCCCACCGCGCGACCTCGACGTCGAGGTCTTCGAGGGCGAGCGCGAACTGGACCCGCTGCACCAGGTCGTCCGGTGGCGGGTCCAGCTCGTCGAGGAAGCGGCCGATGCCGGCCAGGATCAGGTCGTCGGAAAAGGCCTCGCCCGGCGTTCCGAGGTCGTTCATCGGCTTCCCCCTTCACTGGCGAGGAGATCGCGCATCTGGTCGAGGCAGCGCCCTCTGGTCGGTCCGACGCTGCCGCGAGGCATGCGCAGTGTCTCGGCGACGAGCTGGTACTCCGCACGACCCGCGAGCACGGTCAGCCGGAGCAGGTCCTGACAGCGGTGGGGCAGCCGGACGAAGGCGCGCCAGACCCGGCGGTCGCGGTCGGCGCGGACGGCTTCGTCTTCGGGTGCCGGCTGGGTGCTCGGCATGGCCTCGGCGACTTCGTCGCTCAGCGGCACGGGCTGCGTGCGGCGGCCGAACGGGTGGGTGGCCTCCCGACGGGTGGTGGTGATCAGCCACGCGGCGAGGGCCTTGGGGTCCCGGAGCTTCCCGAGCTGGCTGAAGAGCGCGAGCCACACGGTCTGGACGACGTCCTCGGCGACCGAGCGGTCGAGGCCGTTGGCCCGGGCGACGTGCCAGACGAGCGGGGTCAGCTCGGCGACGAGGCGGTCCATCGCGCGGCGGTCACCGTCCCGGGCGGCCTGCATGCACGCGGCGTGCAGCTCGGCGCCGGTCAGGCCTTCCCAAGGCGGGTCTACCTCTGTGGTTTGCACGTCGGTCACGGTATCTGCCCCTCTTCGGAAAAGTCTTCGAGTCGGCTTCGGCAGTATCGCGGGTCCTTCGGGGGGAAGGAGCGTGCAGGTGGATCTCGGATACATCAAGTCACTTACTTCGTCGGTCGCGCTTCCGGTCAATGACAACTGAGGGAGGTACCGGCCGACGCGGGCGGGTGGACCCGCGCCGACCGATACTCCCCTCCCTCAAGGGCCCGCTCCCCAACGGACCCCGCCGGATGTCCCCTCCCCCGAAGGGCACCCGGCCGACGGTGCCCGGAAGCCCCCTCGGCTCCCGGTCACCGCGCATTTCCGAACCCGGCACCCCCTGCCGCGTTCCCATCTCCGTGCTTGGCTGCTCCACAGGACGCAGTGGCGAGGGGGCCAGATACACGAACCGCGAACTTTTCTTGAAGATCCACGCAGTGCGGCTAACCGATCACCGAACGTGCTTCGGCAAGCGTTTGCGCCCACCGGGCATAGCCCGTGGGTCCGGGGTGGAAGCGATCGGACGCGAACGCGGCCGGGTCGAGCAGCCGCCGGTCCATCGGGAGGTGCGTGACGCCGGGAATCTTCTCGAGTGTCGCGGCCGCGGCGTCGAGTGCGGTCGAGCGGGCGGAAAGGAAGTCCCGCAGTGGTCGCGGCAGCGCCGGGAAGCGGGACATCGGCGGCACGCCGGCCAGGAGGACGTCGACCGGGCCGAGCCGCCGCCGCAGCGCGACGACCAGTTCGAGCAGGTCACGGCGGTAGCCCGCGGCTGTCCGCAGCTCGATCGTGTCGTTGACGCCGAGCGCGATCACCACCAGGTCGGCCGGGCGGACCAGCGGGACCAGCTCGGCGCGGACGGTCCGGGCGTTGGCCCCGGTCCGGCCGACGGCCTGCCAGCGGACCGCCCGGCCGTCGCGCGCGAGCTCGCGGGCGAGGCAGCCGGTGAGCGCTTCCTCGTGGTCTTTCGCGCCAACTCCGTCCACTGTGGACTCGCCGAGGACGGCCAAGCGGAAGGGTTCGCCGTCGCCAGGGACGAGTCCCTCGGTCGGGCCCGCGGCGCCGGGGAGCCGCGGCGTCGTCCGCTTGACGTAGAGCGCTTGCGCGAGGATCACCATGGTCTCGAAGTTAGCCGTGGGCGATCGAAACCTTCGCCCTGACCAGCGTGGGGTCCGCCACGGCGTCGAGCAGGAAGGCGGCGACGTCGGCGCGCCGGATGGTGAACGTGCGGACGTTCCCGTCGAGCCGGCTGGCGACCTTGCCCGTGCGGGGGCCGTCGAGCAGCATCGGCGGGCGGACCACGGTCCAGTCCACGCCGGACGCCGTGACCACGTCCTCCATCGCGAGCATGTCCGCCCAGCCGTGCTTGAGGAAGGTGTTGAGCAGCGGCTTGACGAGCGTGCGGGTGAAGAAGCCGTCTCCTTCGGTGTGCATGCCGCTGGCGCTGACGACCAGCAGGCGCTTCGCCCCGGCCTCGATCGCCGCGCGGGCACCGTCCGCGCAGACTGTCGTCGGCCCGCGGTCACGCGAACCCACCGCCGAGATCACCGCGTCGCGTCCTTCGATCGCGGCCGTCAGCTTGTCGTGCTCGTGCAGGCCCGCGACGACGACTTCGGCCGGCAGCTTCAGCCGCGCCGGGTCGCGGACCACGGCCGTGACGTCCCAGCCGCGCTCCAGCGCCTGCTTGACGACCTCGCCGCCGACGCCACCGGTCGCTCCCAGCACCGTGATCTTCATGATGTCTCCTCCTCGGTTAGTGAACACTCACCAGGTAGGGTGAGTGTTCACTAACCACGCTGAGAACGCACTCAGGAGACGTCATGGGCAGCCGTGAGGAGATCGTCGCCGCGGCCGCGAAGGTGATGCGCGAGCAGGGCTACGCCCACGCGACCACCAAGGTCATCGCGCGGACCGCGGGCTACTCGGAGGCGCTGCTCTACAAGCACTTCCGCGACAAGACCGACCTGTTCCTCAGCGTGCTGTCCGACGAGCTGCCGGCGCTGGGCGCCACCCTGGCCGAGCTGACCGCGGACCCCGGGCGGGCGTCACTGCGGGACAACCTCGTGCGCGTCGCGCGGCTCGGCCTGGCGTTCTACCTCGACAGTTTCCCCATCGCCATCTCGATGTTCTCGTCACGGGAGCTGCTGCGCTCGCACCGGGAACGCGTGGGTGGCGCCGGACCGCGCATCCCGCTGAAGGGCGTCGAAGACTACCTGCGGGCCGAGGTGGAACTGGGCCGGCTCAATGCGGACACCGACGTCGAGGCGGCCGCGTCCCTGCTTCTCGGCGTGTGCTTCCAGCAGGCGTTCCTGGCGACCTTCGAAGAGCGCGAGCCGGCGGACCTCGCCGACCGGCTCGTGGACACCCTGCTCGCCGGGCTCTAGGCGTTCTTCTCCTCGCGGAGCTTGTGCCAGCGCTCGTACATGCCGTTCAGCTCTTCCAGCATGAACGACAGGAAGTCCCGCATCTCGGCGAGCCGCTTCCCGGACGGCGAGTCCTCGCCGAGGGCTTCGATGCCGTTCTCGGCCGCGTCGCGCCACATGGTGATCATGCGGTCGCGCTTGAGGAACGTGGCGTACCAGAGGTCGTCGTAGAGGCGGTAGTGGTCGCGGCGCTCGCCGGGCTCGCGTTCCTTGGCGACCAGGCCGATCTGTTCGAGGTAGCGGACCGCGCCCGAGACGGCCGCCGGGCTGACCGACAGCTGCGAGGCCAGGTCGGCGGCGGTCAGCCGGGCGTCGTCGGTGGTCATCAGCGCGGCGAACACCCGCGCGGGCATGCGCTGCATCCCGATCTGCGAGAGCACGAGCCCGAGGCTCTCGACGTACCGGCGGACGGCGTCTTCATCCCGCTTCGTGTCAGGCGTCGTCATCGGCCCATCCTCCCGTACCGCCCCCAGCAAGATCACTCAATCCAGACATTTTCTTAGCTTCACAACTTTGTGAAACGAGTGTAGCTTCCGAACCATGGAAAACGCCATCGCGATCTCCGGCCTGCACAAGTCTTTCGGCCGGACAAAGGCCCTCGACGGCCTCGATCTGCAGGTACCTACTGGGGAAGTACACGGTTTCCTCGGCCCGAACGGCGCCGGGAAGTCGACCACCGTCCGGGTACTGCTCGGCTTGCTCCACGCGGACTCGGGGGACGTCCGGCTGCTCGGCGGCGACCCCTGGAAGGACGCCGCGAGCCTGCACCGCCGCCTGGCCTACGTGCCCGGCGACGTCAACCTCTGGCCGAACCTCTCCGGCGGCGAGGTGATCGACCTGCTCGGCCGCCTGCGTGGCGGCCTCGACGAGAAGCGCCGGGCCGACCTCATCGAGCGGTTCGACCTGGACCCGAAGAAGAAGGGACGGACGTACTCGAAGGGCAACCGGCAGAAGGTCGCCATCGTCGCTGCGCTGGCGTCGCGGGTCGACCTGCTGATCCTCGACGAGCCGACGTCCGGCCTCGACCCGCTGATGGAGGCGACGTTCCAGTACGCCATCCAGGAGGAGCGCGAGCAGGGCCGGACCGTGCTGCTCTCCAGCCACATCCTCGCCGAGGTCGAGGCGCTGTGCGACAAGGTCAGCATCATTCGCAACGGCAAGACCGTCGAGTCCGGCACGCTGGCCGAGCTGCGCCACCTCACCCGGACGTCGATCACCGCCGAGCTGGCCGGCCCGCCGAACGGGCTCACGAAGCTGGAGAACATCCACGACCTCAAGGTCGACGGCAACCGCGTCCGCTTCGACGTCGAGACGCGCTCGCTCGACGAAGCCCTGCGCCGACTCACCGAGGTCGGCGTCCGGAGTCTCGTCAGCCAGCCGCCGACGCTCGAAGAGCTGTTCCTGCGCCACTACACGACCGAGGCGAGCGCCAAATGACCGCGACGCTCTCCCGCGCCGAAGCCGAGGTCGCGCCCGCTCACGAGCTGGCCGGCACCTGGCACCTCACCCGGCTCGCGCTGCGCCGCGACCGCGTGAACCTGCCGATCTGGATCGTGCTGCTGAGCGTCATCCCGGCCAGCACGGTCAAGACGTTCGCGCAGTTCTACCCGACCGCCGCCGACCGGCTGGCCCTGCAGGCCGGCGCGAACACCAATCCGTCCTACGCGCTGCTCTACGGGCCGCCGTTCGACCTGACCACCGCCGGCGGGTTCATCGCCTGGCGCATGTGCGGGTTCCTGGCGCTGCTGACCGGGCTGATGGTGGTCTTCACGGTCACCCGGCACACCCGCGCCGAGGAGGACACTGGCCGCGCGGAGCTGCTCGCGTCCGCGGTCGTCGGCCGGTACGCGGCGCTGACGTCGGCCGTCGCGGTGGCCGGCGGGGCGAGCGTGCTGATCGGGCTGATCCAGGCGGTCAGCATGATCGGCGCCGGCCTGCCCACGGCCGGTTCGCTCGCCTTCGGCGCGTCGGAAGCGTTGGCCGGACTGGTGTTCACGGCCGTGGCGGCGGTCGCCGTCCAGCTCGCCGAGTACTCGCGCACGGCCAACGGGATCGGCACCGCCGTGGTCGGCGCCGCGTTCCTGCTGCGGGGCGCCGGAGACTCCACTGTGGACGCTCGCTGGCTGTCCTGGCTGTCGCCGATCGGCTGGGTGCAGCAGATCCGCGCGTTCGCCGGGGAACGCTGGTGGGTGCTCCTGCTGCCGGTGGCCCTCGCACTGGTCGTCGGCGCGGCCGGGTACTGGCTGCTGCCGCGGCGCGACGTCGGGGTCGGCATCCTGCCGCCGCGGCCGGGCCCGGCGCGGGCGGCGGCGAGCCTGCGGACGCCGTTCGCGCTCGCCTGGCGGCTGCACCGCGGCCCGCTGCTCGGCTGGACCATCGGCACCGCGGTCGTCGGCGCGGTGTTCGGCTCAATCGCCAGCGGCATCGGCGACCTGGTCGGGTCGAGCCCGCAGGCGCAGCAGATCTTCGAACGGCTCGGCGGCAGCCACGGGCTGACGCAGGCGTTCCTCGCCGCGATGGCCGGCATGTTCGCGATGGTCGCGTCGCTCTACGGCATCCAGGCGGTGCTGCGGATGCGCGGCGAGGAGACCGCGATCCGGCTCGAGCCGGTGCTGGCCACCAGTGTCGGCAAGCTGCGCTGGGCGGCGGGGCACCTCGTGTTCGCGTTCTTCGGCACGGCGGTGCTGCTGCTGGCCGGCGGGGTGTTCATGGGCCTGGCCAACGGGTTGCGCACCGGCGACGTCGGCGGCTCGGTCGGCGACTCCCTCGCCGGGATGCTGGTCCAGCTGCCCGCGGCCTGGGTCGTGGTCGCGCTGGCGGTGACGATCTTCGGGCTGCTGCCGGGCTTCTCGGCCGCGGCCTGGGCGGTCGGCTCGCTGGCGCTGCTGCTCAGCCTGTTCGGCCCGGTCGTCGACCTGCCGCAGGCGGTGCTGGACGTCTCGCCCTTCCAGCACCCGCCGAAGATTCCCGGCCAAGCGCTCGTCGCGACCCCGCTCGTCTGGCTCACGGCGGTCGCGGTCGTCGCCCTGGTCGCCGGCCTGGTGGGCTGGCGGCGCCGGGACGTCGGCTAGCGCGGCTTGATCTCCCGGTCGGCTCCCGCCACGAGCTGAGCCTGCGGCCCCGCCTTCCCACAGGCGGGGCCGCCCGGTTCGCTGAAGGTGGGCGTGACGACCGCGGTGTGCGGCTTGCCGTCGTCGAAGCGGACGGTGACCCGGATCGGCACGGCCTGCAGGCCCGGGAGGTCGGCGAAGCCCCGCAGGCCACCGGTCGGGACCATCGAGGCACCGCAGGTGCCGGCCGCGCAGGACGTGGCGCCCGCGGCCGTCTCGGGCATGAGGCCGACCGGGCGGGTGACGCACTGGTCGCCCCAGCACGCCTCGAGCGTCGCGCGGGTGATGCCCGCGGGGTCCGGGACGGTCAGGCCGATGCCGACGGCGGTGCCGATCGCCGGGCACGCGACCTCCGACCCGGAGCCGGCCTGGCCGCACCCGGCGGCGAGGACCAGGAGAGCCGCGGTCCACGGGATCCTTCGCATGCCGTCCAGACGGAACCTTTCGCGTCCGGGTTGCACGGGTCAGTCGCGCCAGCTGCTGGTCAACGGCAGGGCGGGGGACGTCGAGGTCGGCGTGGCGGAGGTCGGTGACGGCGTGGGGGACACGGTGACCTCGACGAGGCTCGTGGTCGTGGTCGGCGGCGACGTCTCGACCGACGTGACGGTGGACGGCGGCACCGACGCGGTCACGGTGACCGGCAGGGCGGGAACGGTGCTGGTCGGCGGGGCGACGACGTCGGCGGGCTTCGGGGCAGCGGGGCGGCCCGCGACGAGCAGCGCGGCCACCAGCAACCCGGTGGCGAAACCCGCCAACCCGGTCACCGCGGCGGAGCCCCAGCTAGGTCGGCCGTGCATCCGGCACCCCCTCGCCACGCGCAGCGCAGGTACGAGGACTAACTCGCGTTGATCTTAACTCTTGTTACAGACGGTGCACCTTGAGTCGACTTGACTCAAGTTTGTTGAGCGTGCCACGTTGGGATTCATGGGGGTACTGGAGAACCGCGACTTCCGCCGCCTGTGGCTGGCCGATCTCGCGAGCCAGCTCGGGAGCCGCATCGACGTGCTGGCGGTGCCGCTGCTCGCGGCCACCGCCCTCGGCGCGTCCGTCTTCGAGGTCTCGCTGCTGCGCACCGCGGAGACCCTCCCCTACCTGGTGCTGGGCCTGCAGGTCGGCGCGTGGTGCGACCGGATGCGCCACCGCCCGGTGCTGATCGCCGCCGACCTCGGGCGCGCGGCGCTCATCGGGTCGATCCCGGTCGCCGCGCTGTTCGGCGTGCTCGGGCTGGCGCAGCTGCTGCTCGTCGTCCTCGGCGTCGGGCTCCTGGGCGTGTTCTTCGACATCGCCCACCAGACGTACCTGCCCCGGCTGGTCACGCGGGAACAGCTGCCGGAAGCGAACGCGCGGCTGCAGACGAACCTCTCGATGGCCGCGGTCGCGGGGCCGGGCTTGGCCGGCCTGGTCATCCAGGCGCTCGGCAACGCGGTGGCGCTCGCCGTCGACGCCGTCAGCTACCTGTTCTCGGCCCTCTGGCTGCGCCGGATCGAGACTCCGGACGTGCGTCCGTCGCCCGGACCACGACGGCTGCTGCGCGAGATCGGCGACGGACTCCGCGTCGTCCGCGACAACCGGATCCTGCTCGCGATCAGTGTCCACGGCGCGGTGTCGAGCTTCTTCCAGTCGGTCCACCTGGCAATCGTCATCGTCTTCCTGGCTCGCGACGTCGGGCTTTCGCCGTGGGCGATCGGGCTGCTCGGGACCGCGTCGCTGACCGGCGCCCTCACCGCCGGGCTGACCGCGCGGCGCCTCGGCCGATGGATCGGCGAGGCGCGGGCGCTGTGGGGCGCGGGCGTGCTCTTCGACCTCGCGTACCAGCTGTACCCCTTCACCGGCCGCGGCTGGGCGCTCGCCTGCTACGTCGTCGCCGGGTTCTTCGCGACCTACGGCGTCATCGTGCTGAACGTCTTCGGCATGAGCTTCCAGCAGGCCGTCGCGCCGCCGGAGCTGCTGGGCCGGGTCAACTCGATCACGCACACGCTGGTCCTCGGCGTCGTCCCGCTCGGCAGCCTCCTCGGCGGCGTCCTGGCCGGTGCGTTCGGGATGCGGCCGACGCTGCAGATCGCGGCGGCCGGGGTCCTGGCGTCGGCGGCGGTCCTGGCGTGGTCGCCGCTGCGGAAGCTACGCGACCTGACCCCGGTCGGCGCGTAGCCCGTCGACGACGATGCGGACCAGGTGGCGGCTGCCCGGCGAGTACCGCTCGACGGCGAGGCACCCGACGATGAGCGCGCGCAGGTCGTCGCCGTCGATGTCGGTCCGCACGGCGCCGGCTGCCTGGGCCCGCTGGAGAAGGACGCCGAGCGCGGCACGGAAGTCGTCACCCGCGCCGGCCTTGAACGCGTGCCCGCTTGACTCGGCGAGGGCGTCGCAGATGGCGCGGTTGAGCGACGCCTGCTTGATCACGCGGACGAAGTAGTCGAGGAAGACTTCGCCGGGGTCGTCGGCGGCCGCGAGCCCGCGGGCCTCCTCAGCGAACTGCTCGATGCGCTCGAGGACGACGGCCTGGAAGAGCGCCTCCTTGCTGGGGAAATGCCGGTAGACGGTGCCGGCGCCGACCCCGGCCAGCCGCGCGATGTCGTCGAGCGGCACGGCGAGCCCATCGGCGGCGAACGCCTCTTCGGCGGCAGCCAGGACCTTCGCCCGGTTGCGCCGCGCGTCCGCGCGCATCTTCTCCATGTGTTCTCCTCGTTGACAAACGGAGCACACGCTCCGTATCGTCGTAAGCGGGTGCACCGTTCCGATTCAACGTCCAGTCTTCCAGGAGAATTCCGATGCCGGAGGGTCCGTCCATGCCACACAACCATCGCGCCGGTACGGCCGAGTCGCCTCGCGCCGTCTTCGACCGCTTCCTCGCCGCCTCGGTCGAGAACCGCTGGGACGACCTCGCCGACTGCTACGCCGAGGACGTCACCCTCGAAATGCCGTTCACGCTGCCCGGCGTGCCGCGGCTGACCCACGGCCGTGAAGAGCTGCGCCGCCGGTTCCGCCGCGCGGGTGCGGCCCGCCGCGTGACGAAGGCCGACAACGTCGTGGTCCACGAAACGGCCGATCCGGCGGTGCTCGTCGCCGAGTTCGACCTCCACCAGGACATGGCCGGCGAGAGCTTCGTGGCTTCGTACGTGATGGTGCTGACGATCAAGGACGGCCTGATCACGCACACCCGCGACTACACCGACACCGCCGCGGTGGCGGAGCGGGTCAAGGCGTGGTCGCCTGCTGAGTCGCCGGCGGGATGAACAAGCGCTCGAACGTGCTCACCGAGTAGGTCCACACCCCCGGCACCAGCAGGACCGCGAGCACCGCGAACACCGGGAAGATCAGCCGCTTCTCGACCTTCTTGCCCGTGCGGAAGCGCAGCGCCCGGGGCGGCCGGATCTCGTACCAGGTCTCGCCGGCGATGGGAACCGGGAACAGGAAAGGACATCCGGCTTCGGTCAGGGCGTCGCCGAGGCAGTGGGTCAGGCAGCCCGCCGCCACCGCGACGCCCAGCCAGCCCGTGATCGATGCCAGCTCGCCCGCCCGGTCGGGCGGCGCCGTGAAGAACCACCAGGCCACCGCGGCGCCGCTCACCGGCAGCAGCCAGTCGCCCAGTGCGCCTTGGGCCAGCATCAACCCGAAGATCACCACGCCGACGACCGCCCACGGGCCGCCGGCTTCCGTCCCCCACGACGTCAACGCGCCGAGGCCGGCCGCGAACAGCACCGTGTGGGACAGGTGACGGTGCTGGCCCGTCACCTTCTCGTCGCGAGGTCCCTTGGTCAGCGCGTAGAACGCCGCCGACACGCGGCGCAGCAGCCACGACAGCGCACCCGTCAGCCAGCCGAGCAGCCGGGACGCGCTCGCGCCGGGGTGGTCCAGGTCGGGCAACAGGGCGAACCCCGCCGTCGTGGCGGCGAAGACCACCGCCTGGTGCACCGACCCCGCCCCGACCGCGGGCGCCAGGGCCAGGCCCGCGCACCAGCCGCTCAGGGCATGCGTCCGCCCCATCATCGTGCCGCCCCCAGGATCCGCGAACCGGAAAACCAGTCCGCAGGAACCTAGCGGGCGGTCAGGCTTGGGGGTCCTCCGACACGCTCAGGTGTTCGGCCACGCCGGTGAGCTCGATCACGCGGCTCACGGCGGGACTCGGGACGACCTCGAGCTCGACGTCCTGCTCGCCCGCCTGGCGTTGTGCGCGGAGCACCACGTTCAGCGCGGAGGAATCGAAGAAGGTCACCCCGGTCAGATCGGCCACGACCCGCTGCGCGCGCTTGTCCGCGATCAGCCCCGCCAGGGCCTCCTGCAGCTGCGGGCTGGTGAGCAGATCGAGCTCGCCGGTGACCACCACCCGGGGCTCCGTCGCGTCGGTGTCCAGCGTGATGCCGAACCCGGGCGGGGTGGCGTTCTGGTCGGCTGCGGGCATGCAGTTTCTCCTCGTCAGGCGCTGCTCCTGCGCCGGGTACGCGCCTGGTGTCTCAAGCGGCAACCGTGTCACCGTGCCTTTCCAGAAGCTCGCGGCGGCACGGTCAAGGCAACTCCGGGGCCAACCCTAACCCAGGAAGCGACCGAGCCCGCCACGGCCGCCGTCCTTTCGCGCTGACTGCTCACGTGTGCTCGAATCCTGCCTGGTCAGTGCGCGCTCAGCGCCTTGCGCGCCGCCCTGCGCTGGCGCAGGAACAGCTGCCGCCGCTCGATCTCCCCGAGCCCACCCCAGATGCCGTAGGGCTCCTGTACGGTCATCGCGTGCGTGCGGCACTGGGCCAGGACCGGGCAGGTCTGGCAGATGGCCTTGGCGCGCGACTCGCGCCGCTCCCGCGCCGAACCCCGCTCGTTGTCCGTGTGGAAGAAAAGGCTGCTGTCCGCGCCCCGGCACGAACCGCGCAGCTGCCATTCCCACTCTTCCGCAACCACGTTGGGCAGCCGGCTGACGTCAGCCATGTCGTCCCTGCCTTTCCCAGGATCAGCATGTCGACCGCTACATGCCCGCCGGTGGAGCGGATCAAACGCGGGTTTGGTTTGCTCACCCCACGGGCATCTCGCGACCGGGCGTGAAGAGGACACCGCCGACCCCTGGAGCGCGAGTGCGGAGAAAGGAACAAAACGTGGAGGACAACGCCCCGCTCGTCCCGGAAGGCGCGCAGGTCATCGAGGTGCGGACGGCCGCGATCCCGCACGTCGTGCCGACGCTGCGCACCATCGTGGCGGACATCGCCATGCGCCAGGACTTCGACCTCGACGCCGTCGAGGACCTCCGGATGGCGGTGGACGAAGCGTGCTCGCTGCTGCTGCCCGCCAGCTCGGACGGCCGTCTCACCTGCGTCTTCTCGTGGAGCGGGGCGCGCATCGAGGTCTCCGTGTCGGTGCTTTCGGACACCCCCGACCACGAGGACGACTCCGGCCTCTCGTGGCAGCTGCTGACCGCGCTCGCGACGTCGGCCGAGCGCACCGTGACCCCCGAGAACGGCCGCTTCCTGTCCCGGGTCGACCTCGTCCGGGAGAGCCAGGCGGCGGACTCGTGAGCGATCCCGCCGGGAGCAGCGGGAGCGACCTCGACGTCGGCGCGCTGTTCACCCGGCTCGCCGCGCTGCCGGCGGGCTCCCCGGAACGGGAGCGCATCCGGGACACCCTGGTGCGCAACCACCTGGAGCTCGCGCGCAACCTGGCCCGGAAGTTCCGCAACCGCGACGAGGCGATGGAGGACCTGGTCCAGATCGCCACGGTCGGGCTGATCCACGCCGTCGACCGGTTCGACCCCGAGCAGGGGACGGACTTCCTGGCCTTCGCCGTGCCCACCATCTCCGGGGAGCTGCGGCACCACTTCCGGGACAACAGCTGGTCGGTGCGGGTGCCGCGGCGGCTCAAGGAGCTGAACGCGAACATCTCCGCCGCGCGCGAGGAGCTCACCGTGCAGCTTTCGCGCGCGCCCAAGCCCAGTGAGATCGCCGCGCGGCTCGGCGTCCCGATCGAGGACGTCTACGAGGGCCTTCGCGCCGGTCAGGGCCGCTACGGCGCGTCGCTGGACCACCTGCTGGAGAACGCTGCGCACACGCGGTTCGGGGCGCCGGACGCCGAGCTGGGCCAGGCCGAGCTGCGCGAAGCGCTGCGGCCGATGCTGGACAGCCTGCCGGAGCGGGAGCGCAAGATCGTCGCGCTGCGCTTCGGGTCCGGGATGAGCCAATCGGACATCGCGCGCCGCGTCGGGGTCTCCCAGATGCAGGTGTCGCGGTTGCTCGCCGCGACCTTGAAGAAGCTGCGTTCGGGCCTGGACGAATCCGAGCTGGCCGACGGCACCTGATTAGCCGCTGACCGGCTTGGGTACCTCGCGGACGGTACCGGAACTCACTGGGAGGGGGACCGATGACGACGAACACCTCGCAGCGCACCGCAGCGCCGGTCGCGCCGCTGACGGTGCTCCTCCCGGACAACGTCACCGCTCCGGCCCGGGCGCGTCGCGAGGTCCGCTCGATGCTGCTCGGCTTCGGCCTGGACGAGACGCAGCTCGACGACGTCCTGCTGGCCACGTCCGAGCTGGTCACGAACGCCTTCGAGCACGGCGAGTCCCCGCAGCGGCTCGAGCTGTCCTATTTCGAAGGCCAGTTGACGCTGCAGGTGCACGACACCGGGAGCGGGCTGCCCGAGCTGCGGGCGCCGTCGCCGGCCGAGGCGCGCAGCCGCGGGCTCGTCCTGGTCCAGGCGCTGTCGGAGGACTGGGGCTTCGAACGCTGCCCCGGCGGCAAGTTCGTCTGGGCCGTCTTCCGCATCCCCGGCGCCTGATCAGGGCTCCAGCAGTTCCCGCGCCGCGCCGGTCTCCCCGATCCGCTGCCGGAACGGCTTGCGCTCGAGCGCTTCGAGGATCGCTTCCAGCACCCCGCGCAACGGGTAAGGCAGCTCCGCTTCCAGCGCCTCCGACGCCTCGGTCGTCGCCGTCCACTCCGCCTCGATCAGCGGGAGCAGCTCGCGCGTCTTGTCGGTGAGCGACACGATGCGCTGCCGGGCGTCGGCACCCGGTTCGAGGCCGACGAGCCCGGCGCGGTTCATCTGCGCGACGGTCTGGCTGGCCGCCGAGTGCGTCACGCACATCTCGGCGGCGAGGTCGCGGATGGCCAGCGGGCCGCGCGCGAGCAGCGCCCGCACGACCGGGGAGTACCGCGGGCGGTAGTCGCCGAGGCCGATGTCGGCGAGGAACTTCGCGACGTCGCCCTCGAGGATCTCGAGGACGTGCCGCATCCGGGTCCCGAGTCCGTCCGGACCCGACGTCATGGCCATGACGGCCGATCATAGGCGCGACCGTGTGCTTGGATCGCGGCATGGAGAACCGGAAGATCACCCGGCTGGGCCGCGAGGTGTCGGTCGTCGGGCTCGGCTGCTGGCAGCTCGGCGCGGACTGGGGCGAGGTCGACGAGAACGACGCGCTGGCGGTGCTGCACGCGGCGGCCGACGCCGGCGTCACCTTCTTCGACACCGCCGACGTCTACGGCGACGGGCGCAGCGAGCGGCTGGTCGGCCGGTTCCGCGCCGGGCGCCCGGACGTCTTCGTGGCGACGAAGATGGGCCGCCGGGTCGAGCAGGTGCCGGAGAACTACGTCCGCGCGAACTTCCGCGAGTGGAACGACCGGTCGCGCCGCAACCTCGGCGTCGAGACGCTCGACCTGGTGCAGCTGCACTGCCCGCCGACGCCCGTCTACTCGTCGGACGCGGTGTACGACGCCCTCGACGAGCTGGTGTCCGAGGGCCGCATCAAGGCGTACGGCGTGAGCGTCGAGACGGTCTCGGAGGCCCTGACCGCGTTGGCGCGACCGCACGTGGCCTCGGTGCAGATCATCCTGAACTGCCTGCGGCTCAAGCCGCTGGAGCGCGTGCTGCCGGTGGCGGCGGAGGCGGGCGCGGGGATCATCGCGCGGGTGCCGCTGGCGTCCGGCCTGCTGACCGGCCGCTACACGGCTTCGACGACCTTCGCGGCCGACGACCACCGGAACTTCAACCGCCACGGCGAGGCGTTCGACGTCGGCGAGACGTTCTCGGGCGTGCCGTACGAGGTCGGGCTGCAGGCGGTGGAGCGGCTGCGCGGGCTCGTCCCGGAAGGACAGACGCTGGCGCAGTTCGCACTGCGCTGGATCATCGACCAGCCGGGCGTGAGCACAGTCATCCCGGGCGCGCGCAACGCATCGCAGGCCACAGCCAACACCGCGGCGGCCGCGCTCCCGCCGTTGTCCGCCGAAGCGCTGGCGGGGGTCCGCGAAACGTACGACGAGCTCATCCGGCCGCTGGTGCACGATCGCTGGTAGGCCCGGCATGATGGGCCGATGATGACGCCCGAAGAGCTCCTGACGACCACCAGGACCGTGCGCAAGCGCCTCGACCTGAACCGGCCGGTGCCGCTCGACCTGGTGAAGCACTGCGTCCAGGTGGCGCTGCAGGCCCCGAGCGGCTCGAACACCCAGCGCTGGCAGTGGCTGGTGGTCACGGACGCGGACCAGCGGGCGGCCCTTGGGCAGATCTACCGCCGGGCGTGCCACGAGTACCTCGAGTCGCCGGACGCGGCAGGCAAGCAGTTCGCGGACGACCCTTCGCGGGCGCCGGTCCAGAAGCGCGTCGGCGACAGCGTCGCGTACCTGGCCGACCGGATGGGTGACGTCCCGGTGCTGGTGGTGCCGTGCCTGGAGACGGCGTCCGCGGAGCTGCCGGCGGGCAACCAGGCGGACATGTGGGCGTCGCTGCTGCCGGCGGTGTGGAGCTACATGCTGGCGGCGCGGTCGGTGACGCTGGGAACGGCGTGGACGACGCTGCACCTGAAGTACGAGCAGGAGGCGGCGGAGGTGCTGGAGCTGCCGAAGAACGTCCACCAGGCGGCGTTGATCCCGACGGCGTTCTACACGGGCGACACCTTCAGGCCGGCAGCGCGGCAGCCGCTGGAAGAGGTCCTGCACCTCGACCGCTGGTAGCCGCCATGAGGGCCTCCTTGCCGGGGCAGAGGGGGGACGTCGGCAAGGAGGCCGTCACGGCCTTTCGGCGGTCGGGTGGCTCATGCTCCTGGTTCTCGTGTCGGGTCAGCGCACGGTCAAGGTGAGCCGCTGGATGCCCCAGGCGTCGGCCTGCGAGCCGGGCAGCCAGACGTCGACGATGTCGTCCTTGATCCAGCTGCCGATGTCCGCCGCGTAGCACTCGCCGTAGCCGGGCACCGAGAACCTGGTGCCCCACGGGATGTTCCGGGCGTCGACCGCGCAGAAGCCCGGCCCGGCGTTGTAGCCGAGGGCGGTCTGCGCGACGTCGTTGTAGGACGTGACGCGGTAGGTCAGCGTGGTGCCGGCGGGGATGCGGTAGGTCGCCAGCCGGTTGGCGCCGTCGAGGCGGTACGCGGTGGAGATCTGGCCGAGCGAGCCGGGCGAGTTGTCCTCGGCCGTCATCGCGTAGAGCTGGTAGTTCGCGTTCTGGCAGGGGCTCGCGTCGGTGACCGTGAGCGTCGGCTGGCCCCAGTCGCTGATCCACTGCAGGGCCTGGCCGTTGCGGAACGCGCGGTAGGCCTTCGCGCCGGCGACGCGGGCGAAGGTGAAGGTGACCTTGCCGTCGGCGCCCAGGCCGCCGGTCACGGAGCCGGGCGCGGGCAGCCGGTTGCCGACGTCGACGGCGCCGACGAGCGTGCCGGGACCGTGGCCGCCGGTGACCGGGCGGTCCGGGATCGGGCCGGTGTAGAAGTGCTGGCAGGCGGGCAAAGTGGCCGCGGACGCGGCGGGGGCGACCAGAACGCTGCCGGCGGCGAAGGCCGCGAGCGCGAGGACCCTGGCGAAGCGCATGACGGAGAAACCTCCATGGTGGGGACCGGGGTGGAGGTGACGCGGGTGGGAGGTGCGGGTTCGCCGCGCACCTGACGTTAAGTGGCCTGGACCACCCCGTCAATAGGTCTAGACCTTTAAGTTTCCCGCTCCCCCGAACGGCTCAGAGCCAGCGCACCAGGCGGTCGGCGATCGCCGACGGGTGGCTGAGCGGCGCGCAGTGCGGCCCGTCGACCTCGTCCGGCTCGATGCCGAGCCGTTCACGAGCCACGCGACGCTGGAAGTCCGGCGTGAAGAACCGGTCGTCGCGGCACAGCAGCACGTGGGTCGGGACGTCCGGGTGGGCCGGCAGCGGCCACGGCTCGTCCCACTCCGTGCTCACCTGGTCCCGAACGCGGGTGAGCGCTTCCTCGGCCAGCTCCGGCGCGACGCCGTTGAAGTACGTCTCGACGTCGCTCAGCCCCTCGGGCCCGGAGAAGCCCGTGTTCCCCCACCACTGCCCCGGCGGCTCCCCCGGCGCCGGGATCATCCCGGACAGGTACACCAGCAGCCGCGCCCGCACCTTCGAGGCGACCAGCGGCGCGGTGAACCCGCCGTACGAGTGCCCGAGGACGGCGACGTCCGAAGCGTCACCCAACGCCGCCAGCACGGTGTCGGTGAAGTCGGAGAGCCCGGCCGAGGAGTCGGTGATCGGCAGGTCCGGCGCGACGAAGTCGTGGCCACGCGCGACCAGCTCCGGGCCGAGCAGGTGGAAGTCCCAGCTGCTGCCGCCGCCTCCGTGGATCAGCGCGAACGTCGTCATGCCGGCCAGCTCAGCAGCGCCGCAGCATGTCCGTCAAGGCGGTCTTCTCGCCCTGCGTGATCGTCAGCCCGTAGTAGTGCTTCACCACGATCCAGTCGGTCGCGTAGGTGCACCAGAACGCCACGAGCGGCGGTTTCCACTGGTCGGGTGCCTTGTCGCTCTTCTGCTGGTTGAGGTTGTCGGTGACGGCGAACAGCTGCGGCCGGGTCAGGTCGTTGGCGAACTGCTCGCGCTTCTCGGTCGGCCACGCCTTGGCGCCGCTGGCCCACGCCTGCCCGAGCGGGACCAGGTGGTCGATGTCGAGGTCGGTCGCCTTCGTCCAGGTCTCGTCGTCGTAGACGCTCTTCCACGTCCCGGACGTCGCCCTGCAGTCCTTGTCCGTCTTGACGTTCTGGCCGGCGCGCTCGAGGACGACCTCGCGGGTGTCACAGCCCGCCCCCTGGCTGTCCCAGTGCGGGAACTTCTCGCGCGAATAGCCGTCCATGGACGTCCGCGCGGCGATGGTCAGCTCATCGAGCTGCTTCTGCGCGTTGGCCGCGGTGACCGGAACCGGTGCCGAGGACGACGCAGGCGGCGGGGTCGCGCCGGAGCTGCGGCTCGTCGCCCAGTAGCCGAAGAGGGCGACCGCCAGGATCGCGACTACCAGCAGAGATCGCTGCGTCACGCTGAGCCGAAAGCCGCGGGCCGCCAAGATTTTCTCCTCTCACCTGCGGGTGTGCGCGGCGTAGTCTCACCCCTGCCGGCCTGCGAAAACCGCGCCGACACGACCACCTGGCGCGAATGTGACCTCGCCCACCCACGGCGGAGCTGTCACACCGAGCCGATCATCTGCGACTACCGGAGCAGGACCCATCCGGAGGGAGCAGCCGATGCCCGGCCGGCTCAAGAAGTTCGACGAGTTCTTCCAGCGCAAAGCCGCCGAGGGCGGCAACGTCGTCGCCATGGCCCGGATGGGCGCGGCGATGCGTGAGCGCGGCGACCTCGCCGAGGCCGAGGTGTGGTTCCGCAAGGCCGCCATGGGTGGCGACCGCGTCTCGATGACCTCGCTGGCCCACCTGCTCGCCGAGCGCGGCGCGGGCGAGGAGGCCGAACGCTGGTACCACGAGGCCGCCCTGGCCGGCGAGCCGCACGGCATGCTGAACCTGGCCCGGTCCTACGACCGGCGCGGCAAGCGCGAGGACGCCCAGCACTGGTACGCCGAGGCCGCCCGCACCGGCGACCTGCCGTCGATCGCCGCGCTCGGGCACCTGCTGCGCGAGCAGGGCCGGACCGAAGAGGCCGAGTCGTGGCTGCGGCAGGCCGCCGACGCCGGGATCACCGGCGCGATGGTCGACCTCGGCATCGTGCTGCGTGACCGCGGCCAGGCCGCCGAAGCCGCCCGCTGGTGGCGCTCGGCCGTGCTGGCCGGCGACCTCGCCGCCACCTGCCAGCTCGGCAGGCAGGCCGAACGGCTCGGCCGGCCCGGCGACGCCGAGTCGTGGTACCGCCAGGGCGCGTCCGGCGGGCACGTCGAGGCGATCGTCCGGCTCGGGCTGCTGCTGCACCGCCGCGGCGACCTCGAGGAGGCCGAGAACTGGTACCTCGACGCGGCCGAGCGCGGCGACCCGGCGGCGATGACCAACCTCGGCGTGCTCGCCCGCAACCGCGGCGACGAGGGCGAGGCCGCCGCCTGGTACCGCAAGGCCGCCGAGCACGGCAGCGTCCCCGCGCTCACCAACCTCGGGCACCTCGCCGAGCACCGCGATGACCTCGCGGAAGCCGAGCAGTGGTTCCGGCGGGCCGCCGAGACGGGCGACGTCCAGGGCATGCTCAGCCTGGCCCGGATGCTGCGGTCGCGCGGGTCCGCCCACGAAGCCGAACAGTGGCTGGCCCGGGCGGAGCACCTGCAGGACGACCGCGAGCACCACTTCTGAGCGGCTGTTCAGTCTCACCCGGGGCGCACTGACCCCCATCGATCTATTGTGTGATCCAACTCACGGCTCTAGCCTGGGGTGGGCTCCCACCACCGAGCAGCAGCCCCGAGGAAGTGCCGCGATGTCGTGGTCACCGAATCACCCGGACGCCGTCGACGCCCTCTTCGAGCGCCGGAAGGCTCCAGTGCTCGCCTTGGCCGACGACGCCAGGACGGTGGCCGAGGCGTGCCACAGCATGGCGCGCCGCTTCCACCGCGGCGGCAAGCTCGTGGTGTTCGGCAACGGCGGCCCCAGCACCGACGCCCAGCACGTCGCGGTCGAGTTCGTCCACCCGGTGATCGTCGGCAAGCGCGCGCTGCCCGCGCTCTCGCTCACCGCCGACGTCGCGACGGTCACCGGTGTCGCCAACCGCGTCGGCCTCGAGGACGTCTTCGCCCACCAGCTGCGGATCATCGGCGAACCGGCCGACATCGCGCTGGGCATCTCGACCGACGGCGACTGCGCGAACGTCCGCCGCGCCCTCGAAACCGCCCGGGACCTCGGCATGCTCACCGTCGCGCTGACCGGCGGCGACGGCGGCGCGATCGCCGCGACTCCCGGTCTCGACCACGTCCTCGTCGCCCGTTCGACCGACCCGCGGGTCGTCAAGGAGGTCCACGTGACCACCTACCACGTGCTGTGGGAGCTGGTGCACGTCTTCTTCGAGCATCCCGGCGTGCTGACCCCGGAGGTGGCGTCGTGACCGCCCGTGACGCCGGCAGACCAACCGGCCCCGTCTGTCACGACGGGGTGTGCATCACCTGCTCCGACACCGCGGTCGAGGTGACCGTGGTCGAGCTCCTCGAGCACGAGCTCGCTGTCGTGGACACCGGATCCACCCGGGAAGAGGTCAGTGTGGCGCTGGTCGACGCCGGCGTCGGCGACCGCATCCTGGTGCACGCCGGGGAAGCCATCGCACGCTTGGAGAGTCCTGATCCGGCCAAAAGCAGGCCGGCCGCTGAGCGGCAGTAACCGTTGCCACGAAAGCCATCGGCCGTGGCTGTGGCCGGATCAGGAACAAAGAGCACAGTCCTAGCCGCGGGAGAACCGGAATGACGCGGGACCACCCCGTCACCGACGGTCTCGAGGCGCTGTACCCGTTCCTGTACTCGGGTGAAAGCGACCTCGACGCCGTCCTCCACCAGGTCGAACAGTCCACTGTGGACAAAGTGCGCGAGATCGTCACCCTGCGCGGCGACGTGCTCGCGGCCGACCGCGACCGCCTGTTCGCGTGCGCGCAGGACCTGGCGCACGCGTTCCGCGGCGGCGGCAGGCTGCTCGCCTTCGGCAACGGCGGCAGCTCGACCGACGCCCAGGACCTCGCCAGCCTGTTCCTCAGCCCGGCGGGCGACGCGAAACCGTTGCCCGCCTTCGGGCTCACGAACGACATCGCGGTGGTGACCGCCCTGTCCAACGACATCGGGTTCGACGTCGTGTTCGCCCGCCAGATCGGTGCTTTCGGGCGTCCCGGCGACATTGCGGTGGGCCTGTCCACCAGCGGGAACTCCGCGAACTTGATGCGCGCCTTCGACGAAGCCGCCCGGCGCGGCATGGTGACCGTCGGCATCGCCGGCTACGACGGGGGGAAGATGGCCGAGCTGGACAGCATCGACCACCTCTTCGTCGTCCCGTCACCGTCCGTGCACCGCATCCAGGAAGCCCAAACGACCCTCTACCACGCGCTGTGGGAGCTAACCCTCGGCGCGCTCGACGACTCCGGGGTTGACCAGCCGTGACTCATGCCGCAGAGCAAACCGAAGAGCAGCCCATCCACATCCTCTGGATCAACGCGGGCCTGTCCTGCGACGGCGACTCCGTCGCACTGACCGCCGCGACGCAACCGAGCATCGAGGAAATCGTCCTCGGTGCGTTGCCCGGCCTGCCCAAGATCGCGGTCCACTGGCCGCTGATCGACTTCGAATGCGGCCCCGACAAGGGGGCCGACACGTTCATCGAGTGGTTCTACAAGGCCGACCGCGGCGAGCTGGAGCCGTTCGTGCTGGTCGTCGAGGGCTCGATCCCGAACGAGGCGATCAAGGAGGAGGGCTACTGGTGCGGGTTCGGGAACAACCCCGAGACCGGCCAGCCGATGACGACCAGCGAGTGGCTGGACCGCCTGGCGCCCAAGGCCCTGGCGATCCTGGCCGCCGGCACCTGCGCCACCTACGGCGGCATCCACGCGATGGAGGGCAACCCGACCGGGGCCATGGGCGTGCCCGACTACCTGGGCTGGGACTGGAAGTCCGGCGCCGGCATCCCGATCGTCTGCGTGCCCGGCTGCCCGACCCACCCGGACAACCTGTCCGAGACCATCACCTACCTGCTCTACCAGGCCGCCGGGCAGGCGCCGATGATCCCGCTCGACGACCACCTGCGGCCGCAGTGGCTCTTCGGCGCGACCGTGCACGAGGGCTGCGACCGCGGCGGCTACTACGAGCAGGGCGAGTTCGCGACCGAGTACGGCTCCCCGAAGTGCCTGGTCAAGCTGGGCTGCTGGGGCCCGGTCGTGAAGTGCAACGTGCCGAAGCGCGGCTGGATCAACGGCGTCGGCGGCTGCCCGAACGTCGGCGGCATCTGCATCGGCTGCACCATGCCGGGCTTCCCGGACAAGTTCATGCCGTTCATGGACGAGCCGCCGGGCGCGAACGTGTCGTCGCTGGCCAGCGGCGCGTACGGGTCGGTGATCCGCCGGCTGCGGAAGATCACCGAGCGCAAGGCCGACACCGAACCGAAGTGGCGGCACAAGGGCACCAAGCTCGACACCGGCTACCAGGCAGGGGCGCGGTCATGACCGAAATGAAGGAAAAGACCGATCTCGTCGAGATGGCGTGGGACCCGATCACCCGGATCGTCGGCAGCCTGGGGATCTACACGAAGATCGACTGGGCGCAGAAGAAGGTCGTCGAGTGCCACAGCACGTCGTCGGTCTTCCGCGGCTACAGCATCTTCATGAAGGGCAAGGACCCGCGCGACGCGCACTTCATCACCAGCCGGATCTGCGGGATCTGCGGTGACAACCACGCGACGTGCTCGGTCTACAACCAGAACATGGCCTACGGCGTTCGCCCGCCGCACCTCGGCGAGTGGATCATCAACCTCGGCGAGGCCGCCGAGTACATGTTCGACCACAACATCTTCCAGGAGAACCTGGTCGGGGTCGACTACTGCGAGAAGATGGTCGCCGAGACCAACCCCGGCGTGCTGGAGCTGGCCAACCGCACCGAGGCACCGCACGCGGGCGACCACGGCTACCGGACCATCGGCGACATCATGCGCTCGCTGAACCCGCTCGAAGGCGAGTTCTACCGCGAGGCCCTGCAGGTGTCGCGCAGCACCCGGGAGATGTTCTGCCTGATGGAGGGCCGGCACGTCCATCCGTCCACTTTGTACCCCGGCGGCGTCGGCACGGTGGCGACCGTGCAGCTGTTCACCGACTACCTGACCCGGCTGATGCGCTACGTCGAGTTCATGAAGCGCTGCCTGCCGATGCACGACGACCTCTTCGACTTCTTCTACGAAGCCATCCCCGGCTACGAAGAAGTCGGGCGGCGCCGGATCCTGCTCGGCTGCTGGGGCAGCCTCAACGACCCCGAGTACTGCGACTTCACCTACCAGAACATGGAGTCCTGGGGCCGCAAGATGTTCGTGACGCCCGGCGTGGTCGTCGACGGCAAGCTCGTCACGACCAGCCTGCTCGACATCAACCTCGGGATCCGGATCCTGCTCGGCAGCTCGTTCTACGAGGACTGGGTCGACCAGCCGATGTTCGTCACGCAGGATCCGCTCGGCAACCCGGTCGACCAGCGCCACCCGTGGAACCAGCACACCATCCCGCGCCCGGCCAAGCGCGACTTCGACAGCAAGTACTCGTGGACGATGTCGCCGCGCTGGTTCGACGGCACGGACCACCTGGCCCTCGACACCGGCGGCGGCCCGATCGCCCGGCTGTGGGTGACCGCGCTGGCCGGGCTCGTCGACACGCCGTACCTGAAGTCGACCGGCCACAGCGTCGTGATCAACCTGCCCCGCACGGCGACCAAGCCCGAGGTCACCTTCGAGTGGAAGATCCCGAAGTGGAGCAACGCGCTCGAGCGCAACCGTGCCCGGACGTACTTCCAGGCGTACGCGGCCGCGCTGGCGCTGCACTTCGCCGACCAGGCCCTCGGTGAGGTCCGCCAGGGCAACACCAAGACGTGGGAGCCGTTCAAGGTCCCGGACGAGGGCGTGAGCTGCGGCTTCACCGAAGCGGTCCGCGGCGTGCTCTCGCACCACATGGTGATCAAGGGCGGCAAGATCGCGAACTACCACCCGTACCCGCCGACGCCGTGGAACGGCAGCGTCCGCGACAGCTTCGGCACGCCGGGGCCGTACGAGGACGCCGTGCAGAACACGCCGATCTTCGAGGAGAACAGCCAGGAGAACTTCAAGGGCATCGACATCATGCGCGCGGTCCGCAGCTTCGACCCGTGCCTGCCCTGCGGCGTCCACATGTACACCGGGTCCGGGAAAGTCCTGGAGCGCCTGCACACCCCGCACGCGTTCGGCGGGGAGCTCGGCTGATGACGGAAGTCGACCGGGTCGGCGAGCGCATCGAGCAGCTGCTGGGCGAGTTCTCCGGCGCGGACGCCGAACTCGCCGAGGACCTCGTCCACACGCTGCTCGAGTTCTACGGCGCCGGCCTGGCCCGGATCGTGGAGCTCGTCGACCGGCCCCTGCTCGACCGCCTCGCCGAGGACGACCACGTCCGCGGCCTGCTCGTGCTGCACGACCTGCACCCCCGGTCGACGCACGAGCGCGTCACCGAGGCACTCGACAAGGTCCGGCCGTACCTGGGTTCGCACGCCGGCGACGTCGAATTCGTCGGGATCGACGACGGCGTGCTGCGACTGCGGCTGCAGGGCACCTGCGACGGCTGCCCGTCCTCGACGGTCACCGCGAAGTACGCCATCGAGCGCGTGGTCCGGGAGGCAGCGCCGGAGATCTCCGACGTCGTCGTCGAAGGGGTCGTGCCGGAGGAAACCGGTCCGGGCGGGCGGGCGCTGCTGCCGCTCGTGCCGTGTCCCGTGGAGGTCCCGTGACGGGCGGCCTGCGCAGGTTCCGCACTCCCGTCCCGCGCGCCGCGCCGGGCGAGAAGTGCGAGATGTGCGCGGAACCGATCGGGGCGGGACACGGGCACGTCATCGACCTCGAGTCCCGGACGATCCTCTGCACCTGCCGGGGCTGCTACCTGCTGTTCACCCACCGCGGGGCGGGCGGGAAGCGGCACCGGGCGGTGCCGCAGCGGTTCCGGCACGCTCCGCGGTTCGGGCCGGGGACGGCGCTGTGGGAGTCCGCCGGGATCCCGGTGAAGACGGCATTCCTGTTCCGCAATTCGGTGCAGGACCGCCCGGTCGCGTTCTACCCGAGCCCGGCGGGCGCGACCGAGTCGCTGCTGCCGCTCGGCGCGTGGGACGAGCTGCTGGCGGACACGCCCGCGTTCGCCGACGTCGCCGACGACGTCGAAGCCCTGCTGCTGAACCAGCTCGACCTGGGCTTCGAGTGCTTCCTGGTGCCGATCGACGTCTGCTACGAGCTGGTCGGGCTCGTCCGCTCGACGTGGCGCGGCTTCGACGGCGGCACCGAAGCGCACGAAGCCATCGACGGGTTCTTCGCGAACCTTCGGGAGCGCAGCGAGGTCGTGACCGATGGCTGAGCTGACCTTCGACTGCGTCGACGTCCGGCCGCTGAAGTACGCGGCGTCCCCGACGCTGGCGTTCAAGCTGCGGATCTCGGAGCTGACCGGGCAGCCCATCCACGCGATGGTGCTGCGCGTCCAGATCCGCATCGAGCCGCAGCGGCGCCGGTACGCCGACGACGAGTCGGAGCTGCTCACCGACCTCTTCGGCGAGCGTTCCCGGTGGGGTGAGACGCTGAAGCCGTTCCAGTTCACGACGATTTCGGTGACCGTACCGGGGTTCTCCGGCGCGACCGAGGTCGACGCCGAGGTGCCGTGCACCTACGACCTGGAGGTCGCGGCCGGCAAGTACTTCCACGCGTTGTCCGAAGGCGTCGTACCGATGGTGCTGCTGTTCAGCGGCACCGTGTTCGGCAAGGGTGGCCCGGGGTTCTGGGTCGAGCAGGTGCCGTGGCACACGCAGGCCGAGTGCCGGATGCCGGTGGCCGTCTGGGACGAGCTGATGGCGCGGTACTTCCCGAACGTCGCGTGGATCAGGCTGCCGCGGGAGACGGTGGACGCGCTGCTCAAGTACAAGGCGCGGCACGCGATCCCGACCTGGGAAGCCACGATGGACCAGTTGCTGGCCGGTGGGCCGTGAACGTCCTCGAGCAGGCCCGGGCGGTCGGCGACGCCGTGCTCTACGAGGGCTACCTCCTCTACCCGTACCGGGCGTCGGCGGGGAAGAACCGCGTGCGCTGGCAGTGGGGCGTGCTCGTGCCGCCGTCGTACGCGTCGGCCGAGATCGGCGAGTACGCGTCGGCCCGCGTCGAGTGTCTCCTCGAACCCCTCGCGCACACGATCCTGCACGTCAAGCTGCGGTTCCTGCAGGCGCGCAGGCGGCTCGACTCCACGTGGGACGAAGCCGTCGAGCACGAGATCGACTTCGAGCTGCCGCTTGCGGAACTGCCGGCCGAGACGCCGTTCTCCGTGCCGGGCGACGGGCAGCGGACGCAGGAACTGTCCGGCGTCCTCACCGCCCGGGTCGACCCGCTCGACGGGCCGTTCGGCGGTACCCGGCTGCGCGTCGAGGTGCACAACACGACGTCGTGGCACTCCGACGGCATCCGCCGGCACGCCCTGCGGCACGCGCTGCTCGCCGCCCACCTCGTGCTCAGCGTCGACACCGGGCACTTCCTGTCGATGCTGGACCCGCCGGAATGGGCGAAACCGGCGGTCGAAGCCTGCCGGCAGGAGCGGCTGTGGCCGGCGCTGATCGGCGACACCTCACGCAGCACGGTGATGCTCGCGTCGCCGATCATCCTCTACGACGACCCGGCGATCGCGCCGGAAAGCCCGGGTGACCTCTTCGACGGCACCGAAATCGACGAGATCCTCACCCTGCGCACGATGGCGCTGACCGACGAGGAGAAGCGCGAGGCCCGGGCCACCGACCCGCGCGCGGCGGCCATCGTGGACCGCGTCGACGCGATGCCGCCCGAACTGCTCGACCGCCTGCACGGCGCGATCCGGTCTGTGCGCCCGGTCGAGCCCTCGGTGACCGTCGCCGGGGTGCGCGTCGCCGAAGGGTCTCGCGTCCGCCTGCGGCCGAACCTCCGCGGCGCCGATGCCCAGGACATGTTCCTCACCGGCAAGACCGCGACCGTGCGCGTCATCCTGTCCGATGTGGACGGTGTCACGTACGTCGCGGTGACCGTCGACGACGACCCGGCCGCCGATCTGCAGCACGCCCACGGCCGGTACCGGTACTTCTCCCCCGACGAGATCGAACCCCTGGAGGTCGCGGAATGAGACCACGAGTCCTGGTCGCCGGCATCGGCAACATCTTCCTGAGCGACGACGGCTTCGGCGTCGAGGTGATCAAGGAGCTGGAAGCCGCCGACCTGCCGCCCTGGGTGCAGATCGCCGACTACGGCATCGCCGGCATGCACCTCGCCTACGACCTGATGGGCGGCTACGACACGACCATCCTGCTCGACGCGACGCCACACGGCCGCACGCCCGGCACGCTCTCGCTCATCGAGGCCGATACCGACGATCTCGCGACAGCGTCCTCGATCGACGCGCACGGCATGCAACCGGACGCGGTGTTCCGGCTGCTGCGCCTGCTCGGCGGCGACGCCGGGCGTGTGCTCGTCGTCGGCTGCGAGCCGGCGTGCCTCGACGGCGGGATCGGGCTGTCGCCGGCGGTCGAAGCCGCGGTGCCGGCCGCGGTCCGCGCCGTCACCGAACTGGCCTGGGGCACCAGCCCGCGGCTGCCGGTCAAAGAGAAGACGGAGGTCTGAGATGAAGCGTCTGCTGTTCCTGGCCCTGCTGCTCGGCGGGGTGACCTGGCTCGCCAAGCGCGTCGAGCCCGACGTCCGGCGGTACCTCGAGATGAGCCGGATGTAACGGCCGTGTGCCTCGGGATCCCGGGCGAGATCATCGAAATCAGCGAGGAGCGACCGGACCTCGCGAAGGTGTCCGTGAGCGGTGTCAAGCGCACCATCAACATCGGCCTGCTGTCCGACGACCCGCCGGTGCCGGGTGAGTGGATCCTCATCCACGTCGGCTTCGCACTGTCCAAAATAGACGAAGACGAGGCCGCGGCCGCCCTCGACTTCCTCGAGAGCATCGGCAAGGCGTACGAGGACGAAATGGCCGCGTTGCTCGAATCCCGGATCGAATAGGAGTCGTCATGCGCTTCGTCGACGAGTTCCGCGACGCGGAGAAGGCGCGGGCGCTGTCCGCGAAGATCACGTCGCTGTGCGAGCCGGGCCGCCACTACAAGTTCATGGAGGTCTGCGGCGGGCACACGCACACCATCTACAAGCACGGCCTCGAGGACTACCTGCCCGAGAGCATCACGCTGGTGCACGGGCCGGGCTGCCCGGTGTGCGTGATCCCGATGGGCCGCATCGACGACGCCATCCACATCGCCCGGCAACCCGGCGTGCTCATGACGTCGTTCGGCGACATGATGCGCGTGCCCGGCTCCGGCGGGAACTTCTTCGACTCCAACGCCGAGGGCACGAACATCCGGATGGTCTACTCGCCGCTCGACTCGCTGAAGATCGCGCGGCAGCACCCGGACCTGCGGGTCGTGTTCATGGCCATCGGGTTCGAGACGACGACGCCGTCCACCGCGATGACGCTGCTGCGCGCGGCTGCCGAGGGCATCGAGAACTTCTCGGTGTTCGGCAACCACGTCACGATCATCCCGGCGATCAAGGCCATCCTCGACTCCCCCGACCTGCGGCTCGACGGCTTCATCGGTCCCGGGCACGTGTCCACGGTGATCGGCTGCCGGCCCTACGAGTTCATCGCGCGCGACTACGGCAAGCCCGTCGTCGTCGCCGGGTTCGAGCCGCTGGACATCCTGCAGTCGATCTACATGTTGATGGTCCAGCTGTCCTCCGGGCGATCGGAGGTCGAGAACCAGTACTCCCGGGTCGTGCCGTGGAACGGCAACGTCGTCGCGTTGAAGGCCATCAACGAGGTGATGGAGCTGCGGCCGTACTTCGAGTGGCGCGGCCTCGGGTTCATCACGCACTCGGCGATGGCGATCCGTGCGAAGTACGCGAAGTTCGACGCCGAGCGCATCTTCGAGATCCCCGGCCTGCGTGTCGCCGACCCGAAGGCGTGCCAGTGTGGCGAGGTGCTCAAGGGCGTGCTGAAGCCGTGGGAGTGCAAGGTGTTCGGCACCGCGTGCACGCCGGAGACGCCGATCGGGACGTGCATGGTCTCGCCCGAAGGCGCCTGCGCGGCGTACTACAACTTCGGCCGGTTCAGCCGGCAGCGCGTCCGGGAGGCGAGCCGCGCATGACCACCACCGAACGGGAGCAGCAGGTCCTCGACCGCATCGAGCGGGCCCGGCGCCGGCGCGCGAAGGTGCGTGAAGAGCGCATCACGCTGTCCCACGGCGCGGGCGGCAAGTCGACGCACACACTCATCGAGGCCGTGTTCCTCGACGCGTTCCGCAACCCGCTGCTGGAGCCGCTGGAGGACTCGGCGTCGTTGACCATCGGCGACGCCCGGCTCGCCCTGACCACGGACTCCTACGTCGTCTCGCCGCTGTTCTTCCCCGGCGGCAACATCGGCGACCTGGCGGTCAACGGCACGGTGAACGACCTCGCGGTGTCCGGCGCGCGGCCGCTCTACCTGACCGCGGGGTTCATCCTCGAAGAGGGCTTCCCGGTCGAGGACCTGCTGAAGATCGTCGACTCGATGAAGACGGCGGCTCTCCAAGCGGGCGTCCAGATCGTCACCGGCGACACGAAGGTCGTGCAGCGCGGCAAGGCCGACGGGGTCTACATCAACACCGCCGGGGTCGGGGTGCTCACGCGTACCGGGCTCGGCGTCGCCACCGTGAAGCCCGGAGACGCCGTCCTCGTCTCCGGGCCGATCGGGGACCACGGCGTCACGATCATGCTGGCCCGCGGCGAGCTGGACATCGACGCCGACCTGGCGTCCGACACCGCGCCGGTGCACGACCTGGTGGCCGGGCTGCTGGCCGCGGTCCCCGGCGTGCGCGCGATGCGCGACGCGACCCGCGGCGGCGTCGCGACGATCCTCAACGAGATCGCGAAGGCCGCGGAGGTCGCCGTGATCGTCGACGAGAAGGCCGTCCCGGTGCGCGAGGAGGTGCGCGGCGCGTCGGAACTGCTGGGCATCGACCCGCTGTACGTCGCGTGCGAAGGCCGGATCGTGGTCGTCGTCGACGGCGCGCAGGCTTCCGACGCGCTGGCCGCGTTGCGCGCCCACCCGCTCGGCGCGGACGCCGCGATGATCGGGCGCGTCGCCGACGACCCGCCGGGGATCGTGCTGCTGAACACGGCGTTCGGCGGCACCCGGATCGTGGACCTGCTGGTCGGGGACCCGCTGCCGAGGATCTGCTGAATGCACGAAATGGCGGTCACGCAGTCGGTCGTCGACGCGATCGTCGCCCGCCTCGGCGAGGCGGCGGTTTCGCGCGTCCGGCTGGAGATCGGCCGACTGTCCGGCGTGGTGCCGGACAGCGTCCGGTTCTGCTTCGACGTGCTGTGCGCGGGCACGTCCCTGGAAGGCGCGCGGCTCGAGATCGCCGAGCCGCCGGGCCGGGCGCGCTGCAACGACTGCGGCGAGGAGTTCGGCCTCGACGACTTCATCGTGTTGTGTCCCTGTGGCAGCGCCAACGCGTCGGTGCTGGCAGGGCGGGAACTGCGGATCGCGTCGGTGGAGGTCGTGAGCCATGTGTGACACCTGCGGCTGCTCGGATTCGGACGTCCGGATCACCGACCACACCCACACGGTGGTCATGGAGCAGGACATCCTGGCGAAGAACGACGAACTCGCGTCGCACAACCGGGAGCACCTGCGTGCGTCGGACGTCTTCGCGATCAACCTGATGAGCTCGCCCGGCGCCGGGAAGACGACGTTGCTGGAGCGGACGATCCGGGTACTGGGCATGCCGTGCGCGGTGATCGAGGGCGACCAGGAGACGCTCCTCGACGCGGAGCGCATCAAGGCCACCGGCGCGCCGGTCGTCCAGATCAACACCGGCGCCGGCTGCCACCTCGACGCGTCGATGCTGCACCGGGCGCTGCACTCGCTTTCCCCGGCTCCGGGTTCGACGCTCTTCGTCGAGAACGTCGGCAACCTGGTCTGCCCGGCGCTGTTCGACCTCGGCGAGGCGGCGAAGGTCGTGATCCTCTCGGTGACCGAAGGGCCGGGGAAGCCGCTGAAGTACCCGCACATGTTCGCCGCGACGGACCTGGTGCTGCTGAACAAGATCGACCTGCTGCCGTACGTCGACTTCGACGTCGCCGAGTTCGAGCGGGACACGCGGCGGGTGAACCCGTCGGCGACGATCCTGCCGATCAGCGCGACCCGCGGGGACGGGCTGGCCGAGTGGTACGACTGGCTACGGCGACCTGGCCGAAGCTGATCCCGCCGTCGTTGGTGGGCACCCGCCGGTGGGTCAGCACGCGAAAACCCTGGTGTTCCAGCTGTTCGACGGTCCGGTCGAGCAGCAGGACGTTCTGGAACACGCCCCCGGACAGCGCGACCGTGTCGCTGTGGTCGCGGAACCGGTCGCAAGTCCTGGCAATGGCGTCGGCGACGCCGTTGTGGAACCGCGCGGCTCTCTTCGGCTTGGTGCTGCGGTCGTCCAGGAGGGCGGCGATGAGGTCTTCACCGTGGACTTCCTCGTCGATGCGTGCCGAGTAGGCCGATTTCTCCGCGGGATCGGCCAGCTGCTCCAGCTCGATGGCGGCCTGCCCCTCGTAGGTGATGGTGTCCCGCACACCGAGCAGCGCGGCGGCGGCGTCGAAGAGCCGTCCGGCACTCGACGTCAACGGCGAGTTGAGCCCGCTGCGCTTGAGCTGGACGACGTCCGCCCGCGCGGGCCGCCCCAGTTCGTCCACATAGGACTCCGCCATCCGCCACGGCTGCCGGATGGCCATCACGCCACCGGGCATGGCGACGGCGCGCAGGTGACTCAGCCGCCGGTAGCCCGTCAGGTCGGCGAGGAGGAACTCGCCGCCCCAGATGGTCCCGTCGGGCCCGTAGCCGGTGCCGTCGAAGGCGACGCCGAGGACGGGCCCATCTTCACCGTTGTCGGCGAGACAGGCGGCGATGTGGGCGTGGTGGTGCTGGACGCCCAGCAGCTCGACGTCCTGCTCCAGGGCGTATTTCGTGGACAGGTACTCGGGGTGCAGGTCGTGCGCGATCAGCACGGGGTCGACGGCGAAGAGGCGTTTGAAGTGCTCGATGCCCTCGGTGAAGGACTTGAGCGTTTCGTAGTTCTCGAGGTCGCCGATGTGGTGCGAGACGAAGGCGTGGCGCCCCTTCGCAAGGCAGAAGGTGTTCTTGAGTTCGGCGCCGCAGCCGAGGAGGTGTTTCTTCGTTTCGAGCCGCACGGGCTCGGGCGCGTAGCCACGTGAACGCCGTTGCAGCTGTGCCGTCCCGCGGACGATCCGCACGACGGAGTCATCGGTCCGCGTGTGGATCGGCCGGTCGTGGGTGAGGAAGGCGTCGGCGATGTCCTGGAGCCGGCCGAGGTCTTCGTCGCGGTAGACGATGGGTTCGTCGGAGACGTTGGCGCTGGTCAGGACGATGGGCCCGGTCTGCGCCAGGAGCAGGTGGTGCAGCGGGGTGTAGGGCAGCATGAGCCCGATCCGCCGATTCCCGGGCGCGACGGCTTCGGCGAGTTCGGCCCGTTTCGGGAGCAGCACGATGGGCCGCTGCCGTCCTGCCAGGACACGCGCGGCCTCCGCATCGACGTCGGCCAGCTCCCGGGCCTGCCCCAGATCGGCGACCATGACGGCGAAGGGCTTGTCCTCGCGGTGCTTCCGCGCCCGCAGCCTCCGGGCGGCGTCTTCATGCCGCGCACCGACGGCGAGGTGGTATCCCCCAAGCCCTTTGATCGCGACGACTTTCCCCTCGCGCAGGGCTTCGACGGTCGCCCCGATCGCGTCCCCGCCGCCGGGCCGGAACTCGAGGGTGGGCCCACAGGCGGGACAGCAGACGGGCTGGGCGTGAAACCGCCGGTCGGCCGGATCTTCGTACTCCTGCTTGCATTCGCCGCACATCGCGAACCCGGCCATGGTGGTGAGCGGCCGGTCGTAGGGAACCCCGACAACGATGGTGAACCGCGGACCGCAATTGGTGCAGTTGACGAAGGGGTACCGGAACCGCCGGTCGGCGGGGTCGCGCAGCTCCCGCAGGCAGTCGTCACAGGTGGCGGAGTCGGCGGAGATCAGCGTGTCGGCGGCCCCGGTGTTCGAGCTGGCAACGATCCGGAACCCCCGATCCCCGACCGACCGAATTTCCCGCATCTCAACCCGCTCAACCACCGCCAGCGGCGGCGCGTGGGCTTCGATCGCCTTGGCGAAGGCTTCGATCTGGGCCATAGGGCCTTCGGCCTCGACGAAGACGCCATGGACGTCGTTACCGACGAACCCGGCCAAGCCGAGTCGAAGCGCGAGCTGGTGGACGAAGGGCCGGAACCCGACGCCCTGCACGATCCCGTCGACCGTGATCGCCACCCGCACGCGCTCAGTCTGCGCTGCCTTCCGCCCATCCGGCCAGCGCAGGCAGGTCCGGCTGCTGCCGCAGGGCTTCGAGGACCACGTTCACCCCCGCCCGGAGCGGCGTTCCCCGGCGCACCACCGCCGCGATCGTGCGGGTCACCGGCGTCGCCAGCTCGCGCGTCGTCACCCGATACCGGCGGTCCACCGCGAGCCCCGGGAGCAGCGCGATCGACAATCCCGCCTCGACGTGCTGCAACGTCATCAAATAATTGCTGAACCGGCACACCACCCGCGGCTCGAAGCCCGACTCGCGGCACAGGCGCAGCGTCAGGTTCGCCATGTACGACTGCGGCATGTCCAGTGCCCACGGTTCGTCCGCGTACGCCGACAAGTCCGCCGGGCCGCGCGGGCCCTCCGAAGACGAGACCAGCACGATCGGGTCCGCCGCCAGCGGGACGATGTCGAGGTCCGCGCCCAGGGGTAGTGCGACGAAGTCGGTCGTCGTGATGATCACGTCTGCGTCGCCGCCGCGCAGGGCCGGGATGCTCTCGTGCGGCTCCAGCTCCAGGAGCTCGACCTCCAGGTGCGGGTACGCGCCCGCGAGCGCGGTCACCGCCGGGACCGCCATCGTGTGGATCGCGCTCTGGAACGCGCCCAGCCGGACCTGGCCGACCGGTTCCTCGCCGAGGCTGCGCAGCTCCGCCTCGACCGTGTCCATGTGGTCGAGGATCGCCCGCGCGCGCCGGGCCAGCATCAGTCCCGCCGGCGTCAACCGCACCCGGCGGCCGGTGCGTTCCAGCAGCTGGGTGCGGGTTTCCGCCTCGAGCACGGCCAGCTGCTGCGACACGCTCGACGCGCTCAGGTTCGCGTCCTGCGCCACCGCGCGGACCGTCCCCAGCGTGTCGAGCCGGCTCAACAGCCGCAGGCGCCACGGGTTCAGCATCACCCCATTCTTGTGCGGATGATCCGAACAAGAAAGTCGGAATTGTGAGATGGACGTGTTGCTCGGCGGCACCTTACCGTCGAAGCATGGCTGCTCCGACCTCCGAAACCACCGCGGAAGCGTTCTGGACTGACGCCGACAAGCACCTCGTGCGCTACGGCGGCGCGTTCACCCGCGAAATCATCGACCACGCCGAAGGCAGCTTCGTCTTCACCGAAGACGGCCGCCGCATCCTCGACTTCACCTCCGGCCAGATGAGCGCGATCCTCGGGCACTCGCACCCCGAGATCGTCGACACCGTCCAGCGGCAGGTCGCGAAGCTCGACCACCTGTTCAGCGGCATGCTGAGCCGCCCGGTCGTCGACCTGGCGCGCCGCCTCGCCGATACGCTCCCGGCGCCGCTCGAGAAGGCGCTCCTCCTGACCACCGGCGCGGAGTCCAACGAAGCCGCCATCCGGATGGCCAAGCTCGTCACGGGCAAGCACGAGATCGTCTCGTTCGCCCGGTCGTGGCACGGCATGACGCACGCCGCGGCGAGCGCGACCTACAGCGCCGGCCGCAAGGGGTACGGGCCCGCCGCGCCCGGCAACTTCGCCATCCCGGCGCCCAACGCGTACCGGCCGGACTTCACCGACGCCGACGGCGAGCTCGACTGGCGGCGCCAGCTCGACTTCGGCTTCGACCTGATCGACGCGCAGTCGGTCGGCAGCCTGGCCGCGTGCATCGTCGAGCCGATCCTCAGCTCCGGTGGCATCATCGAGCCGCCACCCGGCTACTTCGCCGCGCTGCGGGAGAAATGCCGTGAACGCGGCATGCTGCTGATCCTCGACGAAGCCCAGACCGGGCTCTGCCGCACCGGGAGCTGGTACGCGTTCGAGCGCGACGGCGTCGTCCCGGACATCCTGACGCTGTCGAAGACGCTCGGCGCCGGCCTGCCCCTCGCGGCGGTGCTGACCAGCGCCGAGATCGAGCAGGAAGCGCACGAGCGCGGGTTCCTGTTCTTCACCACGCACGTCGCGGACCCGCTGCCCGCGGCCGTCGGGAACACCGTCCTGGACGTGCTGCAGCGTGACCGCCTCGACGAACGCGCGCTCCAGCTCGGTTCGTTGCTGCGCCACGGGCTCGAGCGGATCGCCCACCGCCACGACGTCGTCGGCGACATCCGCGGCCGCGGGCTGCTGGCCGGGCTGGAACTGGTCGTCGACCGCGAGACCAAGCGCAGCTCCGACGAGCTGAGCGCGCGCGTGACGCGGCGCTGCCTCGAGCTCGGGCTGCACATGAACATCGTGCAGCTGCCCGGAATGGGCGGTGTGTTCCGGATCGCGCCGCCGCTGACCGCGACCGAAGAGGAGCTGTCGCTGGGCCTGTCGATCCTGGACGAGGCGATCGGGGACGCCGTCAAGACGCTCTGACGGCGGAATCCGCTGGCCGGATGCGACGTTCTTTGTTAGCAATGACAAGGACCTGTCGCGAAGGAGCTTGCCATGGCTCTCGGCCTTCCCAGTCGCTCGCTCACCGTCGACCTGCCGGTCATCGCGCTCACCCTCGCGGCGATCGCGCACTGGATCCGCGGCGCGCCCGCGGACGCGCTGATCTTCCTCGCCGTCACGCTGGTCCTCCTGATCACCGAACGGCCGCGCGAGGAGATCGCGGACCTCGGGGAGCCGTTCCGGGTGCCCGGCTTCGCAGTGGTCGCGGCCGGGCTGCTGGTGCTGGCGTTCGGTCGCGACAGCGTCCCGGTGGCGGTTGCGATCTCGGCGATCGGCCTGGTCGCGCTGTTCGCGGAGTGGCGCGACCCGTCGCTGCCGGCGGACCGCCCGGTGCCGCCCCGCGCGTGGCTGTGGTCGGCGGTGGCGCTCTCGTGGTGCGGCTGGGAGCTGCTGTCGTTCGTCTACGAGCAGGCGGCGGGCGGCCTGTCCCTGACCCACCCGACGATGAGCGACCTGGTCGACCCACTGCTGACGAGCCGCATCGTCCAGGCACTGGCGATCACGGGCTGGCTGGCGGCCGGCCTGGCCATGCTGCGCGCGGCGGCCACGGCGAGGCGGTCATGAGCACCCGCGTCATCACGGAACTGGGCTTCGTCCTGATCGTCCTGACGGCGATCGGCTTCGGGGTGGCGAGCCACGTGTGGCCGAAGCGGATCCCGAAGCTGACGAGCGTCCTGGCGGTGGTGATGCGCCGGCGGAGCGCGCGGATCGCGTTCGTGCTGGCCTGGTGGTGGGTCGGCTGGCACTTCTTCGTGGGGCACTGAAAAGGCCTCCTTGCCGGCCCGGGGAGCCGGCAAGGAGGCCTCGTTCACGACGACGTCAGAAGCCCGCCGTCACCTTCGTGAAGTCCCAGTCGTTCTGCGCGATCCCGCTGCACGCCGACTGCACGCCGCCGCCGGGGCAGCCGCGGTCGCGGTTGACCGACCAGAACGCCAGGCGGCCGAGCTTGTTCGACTTGGCCCAGTTCGTGATCTGGGTCCACGTCGAAAGATCCGTCAGCTCCTGCTGGTCGGACAGCCCGTTCATGCCCGAGATGCCCAGGTGGCTGTACGCCGTGGCGTCGCTCCAGCCGAACGTCGACTTCAGCTTGTCGCGCAAGCCGTTCGCCGCGTTCACCGTGCTCTGGTACATGTTCGAACCGCCGCCGAAGTCGAACGGCATGATCGTGTACACGTCCACGCCGGCGCCCAGTGCCTTCGACTGGTCGATGAGCCGGTTGCCGTAGTAGTTCGGGCCGGTCGTCGACGTGCCGAACGTCAGGATCGTCCGCACGCCCGGGTTGTTCTGCTTGACGATCTTCAGCGCGCCCAGGATCCGGTCCTGCACGGCCTCGTTCTCGAACTCGTCGGAGTTCTCGATGTCGATGTCGATCGCCTTCAGCCCGTACGCATTGATCACCTGCTGGTAGGCACCGGCCAACGCGGTCGGCGTCGAGCAGTTCGGGCCCAGCTTGTTCCCGCTCCAGCCGCCGAACGACGGGACGACCTGGCCGCCCGCCGCCTTGATCTGCGCGATCGCGGTGGCGTCCGCGCTGCCGGAAAGCGGACGGCTGCTGTCCCACGCCGGGTTGCAGCCACCGGAGGCGTTGATGAACGCCATGGTGAACCACTTGACGCCGGTCGCGTTCATCACCGTCTGCGGGTTCGGCGGGCTGCCCCAGCCCAGGTACAGGTACGGCGCGCCGGTGCCGCCCGCCGGGGGCGGCGGGGTGGTCGTGGGTGGGGGCGTCGTGGTCGGCGGTGTCGTCGTGGGGGGTGTGCCCCCGGCGGTGCACGAACCCCCGTTCAGCTTGCAGTTCGACGGCGCGACGTACGAACCCGAGTACGCCACGTTGAAGCCGAAGCTGGCGGTCGAGCCGTTGCCGAGGTTGCCGTTCCACGTGTTCTTCACCGTGACGTGCTGGCCGGACGCCGTGTAGCTGCCGTCCCACAGGGAAGAGATCTTCGCGCCGCTCGGGAGGTCGAATTCGACGGTCCACGAAGGGAGCGTCGAACCGGAGCCGTTGGCGATCGTGTACTTGCCCTCGTACCCGGTGCCCCAGTCGGAGCCCTTGGTGAAGGTCGCGGACACGCCTCCCGCCGCGCTCGCCGGGGCGATCACGAACATCGCGCCGATCGTGGCGGCCGCGGCCGCCAGGCCGAGTGCGGGCAACCACCGGCGCGTCACGACAGGCCGTTCTTCATCGCGGTGATGAGCTCGCCGCCCGTGGTGTCGCCGGTCAGCTCCCAGAAGAAGGCGCCGCCGAGACCCTGCTGCTTGGCGTAGGACATCTTCCCGCCGATGGTCGCCGGGGTGTCGTAGCTCCACCAGTTGCTGCCGCACTTCGCGTACGCGGTGCCGGCGACCGTGCCGGTCGACGGGCAGGTGTTCTTCAGGACCTTGTAGTCCTCGATGCCCTGCTCGTAGGTGCCGGGCGCCGGACCGGTCGCGGTGCCACCCGGGGTGGACTGCGTGACGCCGGTCCAGCCGCGGCCGTAGAACCCGATGCCCAGCAACAGCTTGCTTGACGGAACGCCCTTGCTCTTCAGCTTCTGGATCGCGGCGTCGGAGTAGAAGCCGGCGGTCGGAATGCCGGAGTACGACGTCAGCGGAGAGTGCGGAGCCGTCGGGCCCTGCGCCGCCCAGGCGCCGAAGTAGTCGTAGGACATCACGTTGTACCAGTCGACGTACTGCGCGGCGCCGCCGTAGTCGGCGACGTCGAGCTTGCCGCCGTTGCTGCCGTCGGCCGTGATCGCCGAGGTGATCAGGAACGACGAGCCGAACTTCGAGCGCAGCGCGCCCATCAGGTTCTTGTAGGCCGCGGCACCGCTGGTGTCACAGGAGAGCCCGCACGCGTTGGGGTACTCCCAGTCGATGTCGATGCCGTCCCAGATGTCGGCCCAGCGCGGGTCCTTCAGCAGGTTGTAGCAGGACTGCGCGAACGCGGCGGCGTTCTGCGACGCCTGGCCGAAGCCGCCGGAGTAGGTCCAGCCGCCGAACGACCAGATCACCTTGAGGCCCGGGTGCAGCTTCTTCAGCTTGCGCAGCTGGTTGAAGTTGCCGGCCACCGGCTGGTCCCAGGTGTCGGCGACGCCGTCGACGCTGCCCGCGGCGTCGTAGGTCTTCTGGTAGTCGGCGTACGGGTCGTCGTTCGCCGTGCACTGGCCGTTCGTCACGTTGCCGAACGCGTAGTTGATGTGCGTCAGCTTGCTCGCCGAGCCCGACGTCTCGATGTTCTTGACGTGGTAGTTGCGCCCGTAGACGCCCCACTGCACGAAGTAGCCGACGTTCTTCAGGCCACCCGGCGGAGGCGGGGTGGTCGTCGGGGGCGTGGTCGGGGTGGTGGGGGTGGTGGTCGGCTGCGTCGGGGTCGTCGGCGTGGTGGTCGGCGTCCCGCCGCCGGCGTCGCAGGAGCCGCCGTTCAGCTTGCAGTTCGACGGCGCGGCGTAGGTGCCGGAGTAGCTGACGTTGAAGCCGAAGCTGGCGGTCGAGCCGTTGCCGACGTTGCCGTTCCAGCTGTTCTTGACGGTGACGTGCTGGCCGGCCGCGGTGTAGCTGCCGTCCCACAGGGACGCGATCTTCGCGCCGGACGGGAGGTCGAACTCGACCGTCCAGGCGGCCAGCGTCGAGCCGGAGCCGTTGCTGATCGTGTACTTGCCTTCGTAGCCGGTGCCCCAGTCGGAACCCTTGGTGAAACTGGCGCCGACGCCGCCGGCGGCGCTGGCGGGCACGGTCACGAGACCGACCGCGAGCGCGCCGACCGCGGTGAACAGACCGAGCAGGTGCCATCTCTTTCTGGACATCGCTCTCCCTTGAGCCAGGTACGGGGACGGCGGCACCACCAGGCGGGGACCAGGGCGGTTTGCGCCGTTTGCGAAGACAGTACGTGGTCCAGACCAATTAGGGAAGCACGAGTACGGAGAGTGCGCGACGGTGGGTGACCAGCTGAGACGTTGGCGTGTTCAGTGGTCCAGTCCAGTTACGCACTGCAGCCGAAGCCGCGGACGAGCGGACGCTGCCGGTTTCGGGCGGTGACGGGAAAAAGAAAGAAGCCCCCTCGCGAGAGGGGGCTTCTTTGCTGTCTCAACCAGACGTGCGCCCGAAGGGATTCGAACCCCTGACCTTCTGATCCGTAGTCAGATGCTCTATCCAGCTGAGCTACGGGCGCGTGTTCAGTTGTAACCTAGCACCCGGCGAACCGGGCGCCAGCGGAGGCTCCGGGATTTGAACCCGGGAGGGGGGGTTACCCCCAACCGCATTAGCAGTGCGGCGCCATAGACCAGACTAGGCGAAGCCTCCTGGGCCCAACGACCACTGCTCAGATAGGTTACACACCTCCCGAGCACCCCCGAACGGCACCCCCCTCACGCCCTGCGCAGCAGCCTGAGCAGGCGCGGGGAGCGTCCGCCGAGGCCTTCCGCCTCGAACGTCGCGATGCCGACGCGGGGTAGCTCGCGCACTCCCGGGTACACCAAGTACCGGGGCACCCAGCGCGGCTGGAACTTCGCGTTGAACTTGTACAGCGTCTCGATCTGGATCCAGCGCGAGAAGAAGTGCAGGACCTTCGCCGCCGTCTTGGCGACCGGGCCCGCGCCGATGCGCTGGCCCTGTTCCATCAACGCGCGGAACGCCGCGAAGTTCAGGGACACCTGCGAAACGCCGTGGCGGCGCGCGGCCAGCAGGAGCTCCGAAATCATCAGCTCGTTGACGCCGTTGTCGGCGGTCCGGTCGCGGCGCATGACGTCCAGGGAAAGGCCCGTCGAGCCCCACGGCACGAACTGGAGCACGCCGCGCACCCGGCCGCCCTGCTCGGCCGTCACCAGTACCGAACCCGCGTCGCCCATGCGACCCAGCGCCATCGAGAACCCGCGCTCGGTTTCCGTGCCGCGCCAGTTCGCCGCCAGGACCTCCAGCTCGGCCAGCTCACCGGGACGCAGGTCCTCCGCCCGCCGCACCAGCACCTTGTAGCCCGCGCGCTTCGTGCGCGCCACGGCCTGGCGAACGCCGCGCATCACGCGTCCGTCCAAGGTGAACCCGTCGACGTCGACCACCGCTTCGTCGCCGATCTCCAGTACCTCCAGGCCGAACCGGGCCCAGACCGTCGCGCCGAGCTCCGAGACGCCCATCGCCGCCGGGACCCAGCCGTTGCGGCGGCAGACCTCCAGGTACTCCTCGATCGCGCCCGGCCACGCCTCGTGGTCGCCGAGCGGGTCGGCCGAGCACAGCGCGACCCCGGCGATCACGCGATAGGTCACCGCGGCCTTGCCCGTCCGGGAGAACACCGCGAACTTGTCCCGCCGCAGCGCGAAGTAGCCCAGCGAGTCACGCTCGCCGTGCTCGTCGAGGAGCTTGCGCAGGCGGGTGACCTCGTCGTCGGACAGCCGGGGCGCCGGCTCGGCCGAGCGCAGCAGGAAGTACGCCGACACGAGCACCGCGGCGAGGCCGAACAGCAGGCCGACGGCCGCGGTCATGTCCTCCAGCCACATCTGGTGGAACACCGCGGCCCCGCTGACGCCGACCAGCGCGAGCGCGGACTCGGCCAGCCGGTCCGGGAAGCTCATCGGCTCCAGCACCGCGCGGGACGCCACGGACAGCAGGATGACGTTGATCACCAGCCCGGCCAGCGCCAGCTGCAGGAAGACGCGCACCGCGCGCCAGCGGCCGACCACCGGGTCCGGCTTCGCGACGAAGTAGCGCCGGCTCGCGATCAGGCCGACCAGCAGCACGACGGACACCATCCCGGCGCCGAACACGTGCCGGAGCCCGATGTGCGACACCGTGAGCAGCACCGTCGCGCCGATCGCCAGCTGCCAGGCCCGGCGCTTGCGGCGCCGCAGGCCCGCGGCCAGCAGCAGGAGCAGCACGCCCGTGACCAGCGCGACGGTCGCGGCCGCGACGGTCGCCTCCTGCGGCAGCTCCAGCCACTCCGACATGTGCCCACGCAGGTTCCGCCGCCCGGCCGGCACCAGGACCGCCACGAGCGTCATCAGTCCCGCCAGCCGGGTCACCCACGTGATCAACCCCACCGTGGTGGCCCCCGCCACCCGCCAGGTGGTCTGCGCGCGTGTCCCCGTCACCACCTGTGCAACCCGTTGTGGACGATCATGCTTCCCCCATCTACCCCCCGGCGAGCTCCACGAACGGCGTCAGTGCCGCCGGGTTCGCCAGCGCGTCGCGGCTGACGGCCCGGTCAGGAGCCACACCGGCCAGGATCTTCTTCACCGGTACCTCACACTTCTTACCGTTCAAGGTACGAGGAATCTCCTGAACCACCACGAACCGATCGGGTACATGCCTCGGTGACAGCGCGCTACGGAGTTCCTTCCGCAGCGTCGGCTCGATCTCCGCCAACCGGGTGCCCGCCGCGAGCACGACGAAACAGATCAGCTGCCCGTCCTCGTTCCCGGCCGCCGAGGTGTCCACGACCAGGGAGTCCGCGATCTCGTCGTAGCCCTCGACGATCCGGTAGAACTCCGCCGTGCCCATCCGGACGCCGCCGCGGTTGAGCGTCGAATCGCTGCGGCCGTAGATCACCGCCGAGCCGCGGTTCGTGATGCGGATCCAGTCGCCGTGCCGCCACAGACCCGGGTACATCTCGAAGTAGGCCTCACGCAGGCGCGAGCCGTCCGCGTCGTTCCAGAAGAACACCGGCATCGACGGCATCGGCTTCGTGATCACCAGTTCGCCGACCTCCTCGACGACGGCGTTGCCCGCCTCGTCGAACGCGTTGACGGCGGCGCCGAGCGCCGGGCAGGACAGCTCCCCCAGCCACACCGGCACGTCGGGTGCGGACGCGACGAACGCCGCGCACAGGTCGGTGCCGCCGGAGACCGAGCAGATCTGGACCCGCGACCCGACCTCGTTCACGATCCACCGGAAGCCCTCGACGCTCAGCGGCGCCCCGGTCGAACCCAGCGCGCGCAACGCGGTCAGGTCGTACCGCTCGGCCGGCTTGATGCCCTTCTTGAGGCAGTTCTGGATGAACGGCGCCGACGTCCCGAAGTACGTGACGCGGTGCTGCTCGGCCAGATGCCAGAGCGCGTTGAGGTCCGGGTACCCGGGGCTGCCGTCGTAGAGCACGATCGTGGTGCCGACGAGCAGGCCGGAGATGAGGAAGTTCCACATCATCCAGCCGGTGGTGCTGAACCAGAAGAACCGGTCGCCCGGCCCGAGGTCGGTCTGCAGCGCGAGGGCCTTGAGGTGCTCCAGCGTGATGCCGCCGTGGCCGTGCACGATGCCCTTCGGCAGGCCGGTGGTGCCGGAGGAATAGAGCACCCACAGCGGGTGCGCGAACTCGACCGGCTCGAACAGCAGGGTCGCGCCCTCGTGCTTCGCGAGCAGCTCGGCCCAGTCGAGCGCGCCGTCCATGCGCCCTTCGCCGACGTACTGGACGAGCACGGTCGCGGCGAGCGACGGCAGCTTCGCCTGCAGGTCGGCGATCGTCGTCCGGACGTCGAACTGGCGGCCGTTGTACGCGTACGCGTTGACGGCGAACAGCACCTTCGGCTCGACCTGCACGAAGCGGTCCGCGACCGCGCGGACGCCGAAGTCCGGCGAGCACGACGACCAGATCGCCCCGATGCTCGCCGCGGCGAGGAACGCGACCAGCGTCTGGGGGCAGTTCGGGGCCAGCGCGACGACGCGGTCGCCCTTGCCGACGCCGAGTTCCAGGAAGGCCGCCCGGGCCGCGGCGACCTGCGCGCGAAGCTCGCCGTACGTGAGGTGGTCGGCGAAGCCGTCTTCGCGGTGGAAGATCACCGCGGTCTCGTCGTCGCCTTTCGTGGCGCCCGCGACGCCGGGAGTGAGCGCGTGCTCCGCGTAGTTCAGCGTGGCGCCTTCGAACCAGACAGCGTCCGGCATCTCGCCGGAGAGCACCTCGCCGGGCTGGTCGTGCCAGCGGACGCCGAGGAAGTCCGCGACCGCCGTCCAGAACTCCGGGACGCGCTCCACGGAGAACTCCCAGAGCGAGCGGTAGTCGTCCACCTCGACGCCGCGCTCGGCACGCAGCCACTGGCGGAAGGCTTCGATCTTGGTGTCGGCAACGTGGCTCGGCTCAGGGCGCCAGAGCACTTCGGGGGCGTCGGCGGTGTGCGTCACGGCACGAGCGTAATCCCGCTCAGCGCAGGTGGGCGTCGAACCAGTTCAGGGTGCGCTGCCACGCCTCGGCGGCCGCGCCGGGGTCGGCGTCGAAGCGGTGGTTCGCGCCCGGGTAGTGGACGACGTTGGTGGCGACCTTCGCCGACGCGGCGGCGTCGCGCAGCCGCTCGACCTCGGCGCCGCCCGCCTCGTCGCCGGCGTCGCCGTACATGCCGAGCCACGGGCTGGTGAGCTTCCCGGCGATCTCGACCAGCGCGGGCAGTTCGGCGGTCTGCTGCCCGCCGACGCTGACGGCGGCGCCGAGCCGGCGGTGCGACGCGACGACGAGGGCCGCGGTGCCGCCAAGGTCGAAGCCCATGACGCCGAGCAGGTCGGCCTGGACGCCGCGGTCGACCAGCCAGGCGAGTGTGATGTCCGTCGCGTCGAGCAGGTCCTGCTGCGTCAGCTCGGCGTTTTCGAGGTGCGGGGTGACGGTCAGCCAGCCCTCGAGCGCGAGGCTGGCGAGCAGGAGCTTGACGCCGTCGGTGACCCCGTCCGCCTCGTGCAGGACCACCAAACCGCCGCGTAGCGACCCTTCGGGCTCCGAAAAGGTCAGGCGCAGGGCACGGCCGTCGGTGCGCTGGTAGTCCACGGTGCTGGTCGACGTCATACGTCACTCAATCACTTCGAGGTGAACGGAAGGAACCCAGTCTCGCAGGTCTCCCGGTCACCTACCGCCTGAAGGGAGTCGCGGGGCGGCGGCCGGAAAAGATACGGTGACCGGGTCGTCCCGTTCAAGTGCCAGGAGCGCCGAAGATGCCGTCCGTGTCCCCCCGCGCCGATCTCGAATCGTTGCCGAAATACATCCCCGGCCGGACGATCGAAGGCGCCATCAAGCTGGCGAGCAACGAGGTGCCGGGTGGCGCCCTGCCGAGCGTCGCGCGGGCGATCGCCGAGGCCGCGGCGGGCATCAACCGTTACCCGGACACCGGCTCGCAGGCGCTGCGCGAGCGGCTGGCGCGCGAGCTGGACGTCCCGGTGGAGCGCGTCGCGATCGGCTGCGGCTCGGTGTCGCTGTGCCAGCAGACGATCCAGGCGGCGTGCGCCCCGGGCGACGAGGTGCTCTTCGGCTGGCGGTCGTTCGAGGCCTACCCGATCGTGACGCAGGTGGCGCACGCGAAGCCGGTCCTGGTCCCGATCACCGAGGGCCAGGAACTCGACCTCGACGCGATGCTCGCGGCGATCACCGACCGCACGCGCGTCGTCTTCGTCTGCAACCCCAACAACCCGACCGGCACGGCGGTGCGGCGCGCGGAGCTGGAGCGGTTCCTCGACGCGGTCCCGGAGCACGTGCTGGTGGTGCTGGACGAGGCGTACAAGGAGTTCGTCACCGACGCCGAGGTGCCGGACGGCGTCGAGTACACGCGGACCCGCTCGAACGTCATGGTGCTGCGCACGTTCTCGAAGGCGTACGGGCTCGCGGGGCTGCGGGTCGGTTACGCCGTCGCGCCGGAGCCGATCGCGGACGCGCTTCGCCAGGTGTACGTCGCCTTCTCGGTGAACATGCTGGCCCAGGTCGCCGCGCTGGCGTCGCTCGACGCGGCCGACGAGCTGCTCGAGCGGTGCAAGGAGATCGTCGCCGAACGCGGGCGGGTGCGCGACGCGCTGCTCGAGGCCGGCTACCGGGTGCCCGAGACGCAGGCGAACTTCGTCTGGCTGCCCTTGGGGGATCAGGCCGTGCCGTTCGCCGAGCACGCGCTGGACCGCAAGCTGGTGGTGCGCCCGTTCGCCGGCGACGGCGTCCGCGTGACGATCGGGACCCGCGACGAGAACGACCTCTTCCTGGCCGCGGCGCGGGAGTTCACTTCGCGAACTGCTTGACGACCAGCTGGACGACGGCAGCAACACCGATCACCACGATCACGCCGCGCAGCACCGCCGGCGGCAGCTTCCGGCCGATCTTCGCGCCGAGGAAGCCGCCGGCGGTCGACCCGACGGCCAGCCAGAGCACGACGGGCCAGCTGATCGGCGCGACGAACGCGTAGATCACCCCGGCGACGACGTTGACGACGGCGGCGAGGACGTTCTTGACGCCGTTGAGCTTCTGCAGCGGTTCGGACAGCAGCATGCCCATGACCGCCATCAGCATCACGCCCTGCGCGGCGGTGAAGTAGCCGCCGTAGATGCCGATGAGGAAGATGAAGAACATCAGCAGCGGGCCGGCTTTGTGCTCTTCGCCGTTCTCTTCGCGGCGCTTCGCGACCCACTTCGACACCCTCGGCTGCACGATCACGAGGATCACGGCCATGCCCACGAGCACCGGGACGACGGCTTCGAAGGCGTCCTTCGGCAACGACAGCAGCAGGATGGTGCCCCCGATGGCGCCGAGGAACGACGCGACGGCGAACTTCGCGAGCTGCGGCCAGTATCCGGTGAGCTCGTGCCGATAACCCCAGGCACCGCTGAGGGTCCCGGGCGCGAGACCGATGGCGTTGGAGGTCGTCGCGGTCACGGGCGGAAAGCCGAGCGCGACGAGCACGGGGAAGGTGACGAGCGTCCCCGACCCGACGACGGCGTTGATGGTCCCCGCCCAGATCCCGGCGACGACGACGATCACCGCGTGCCACCACGTCATGAAGCACTCACGTGCGGAGCCTAAGCATCCGGGCGTGGGGCCGCGATGCGGAGGGCCGCAGATGTGGCAGGCGAGACAGTCACCGGCGACGGTTTCCGGAGCTGAGAGGATGGAAGCGTGGACACCGAGCAGGTCTGGAGCGCGACCGTCGATCGGCTGCGGGCCCTGATCGACTCCGGGAAGCTGCCGCCGGGTTCGCGGCTGCCCGCCGAACGCGTGCTGTGCGAAGACCTCGGCATCAGCCGCGGGTCGCTGCGGCAGGCGCTGCGCGTGCTCGACTCGATCGGCTACGTCCGGATCCGGGCCGGCTCCGGGACCTACGTCCGCGAGCAGCAGGAACAGCCCCTGCGCACCTGGTTCACCGAACACGACCAGCTCGTCGAGAAGCTCTTCGACCTGCGCGCGACCGTCGAGCCGACCCTCGCCGAGCGGCTCGCGCGGCAGGCGAGCGCGAAGACCGTGAGCCGGCTCGAGGACAACGTCGCCGAGATGGCCAAGGCCGCCGAGGACGGGGACATGCTGCACGTCATCGCCGCCGACGCCGAGTTCCACCGGGTCATCGCGCAGAACGCGGGCAACGACGACGTCGCCGGGCTGCTGCGGTCCGTGCTCGCCCTGGTCGGCGAGGAGCGGCGGGCGGCGCTGCGGCTGCCCGGCCAGATCCGCAAGGCCGTCGACGACCACCGCGCCATCCTCGACGCCATCCGCCGGTCCGACCCGGCCGCCGCCCGCGAGCTGACCCTCAAGCACCTCGTGGACGCCAAGACCTACGCGCACGACTTCGCCGCGCGCCAGTGACCGGTTCGGGCACCACGATCCGGGGCACGGCGGTCTGACGCGGGCGTTTCCGGCCGTACGATCGACGCCGTGCGCAAGATCGGCAACTTCCGGGTGGTGTTGCGCACCAGCCTGGGTTTCGCCGGGCTGGGCATCGGCTCCAGCGTCGCCGGGTCCGGGGTCGTCGCGCTGCTCCTGCTGTTCCAGGGCCTGCCCGGCGACGTCGGCGACCGCGGGTGGGTGCTCGGCCTGACCGCCGCCGGGATCGTCGCCGTCTCGCTGCTCGCCGGGACGCTGTGGACGGCGTGGCTGCAGCGCCGCACGGCCATCTGGTTCGTGCTCGGCCGTCCGCCGTCGGAGAGCGAAGCCCGGCGCGCGCTGCGGCTGCCGGTCGACATGGCCGTGGTCAGCGGGACGCTCTGGCTCATCGGCACCGTCGTCCTCAGCGTGCTGGCCGGCGTGCTCGGGTCCGGCGAGGACGCCGTCGGCATGGCCACCGTGATCGGGCTCGGCGGCCTCACCACCGTCGGGCTCACCTACCTCGCCGCCGAGTGGGTGGCGCGGCCGGTGATGACGATCGCGCTGGACGTCCTGCCGCCGCGCGGGTCGCTGCCGGTCACCGTGCTGACCCGGCTCGTCGTCACCTGGGCGCTGGCCAGCGGCGTGCCGTTCGTCGGCGTCCTGCTCATCGCCACCCCGCCGGACCTCGGGTCGGGCAACCACACGGCGAGCCTGATCATGCTCTCGGTGATCGGCCTCGGCGTCGGCGCGATCGGCACCGCCCTGCTGGCCAGGGCCGTCGCGGCGCCGCTGCACCGGCTGCGCGTGGCCCTCGACCGGATCGCGCGCGGCGACAACGACGTCACGGTCGACGTCGACGACTCCAGCAAGATCGGCCTGCTCCAGACGTCGGTCAACCAGCTCGCGGCCGGCCTGCGCGAGCAGGCGCGGATGCGGGACCTCTTCGGCAGGCACGTCGGCGCCGACGTCGCCCGGCACGCGCTGGAGTACGGCGCGTCCCTGTCCGGCGACGTCCGCGAGGTCACGGCGTTGTTCGTCGATGTCGTCGACTCGACCGCGCTGGCCTACCGCACCCCGCCGGAGGAGCTGGTCGGGAAGCTGAACCGGCTGTTCGCCGCCGTCGTCTCCGCGGTGAACGCGCGCGGGGGCCTGGTCAACAAGTTCCAGGGCGACGCCGCGCTGTGCATCTTCGGCGCCCCGACCCGGCTCTCGGACGCGCCGACGGCCGCGCTCGCCGCGGCCCGCGCGATCCGGGACGAGGTGTGCGCGGACGGCGAGCTCGACCTCGGCATCGGCGTCTCGAGCGGACCGGTGTTCGCCGGCCAGCTCGGCGCCAGCAGCCGGCTCGAGTACACCGTGATCGGCGACGCGGTCAACGAGGCCGCGCGGCTGACCGAGCTGGCCAAGGCGGTGCCCTCACGGATCCTCGCCAGCGACGCCGTCGTCTCGGTGGCGCTGCCGAGCGAAGCGGCGTACTGGGAGAAGCACGGCGAGCTGGAGCTGCGCGGGCGCCAGGAGGCGACGCCGACCTGGACGGCCGGCCCGGAACCTCAGGACAGCTGACCCAGATCCGGCCAGCGCAGCACCGTCGAACCCCAGGTCAGGCCCGCGCCGAACGCGCTGAGCAGCACGCGGTGGCCGGGCGCGAGGGTGCCGTCGGCCCGGGCGTCGGCCAGGGCGAGCGGGATGGACGCCGCGCTGGTGTTGCCGACGCGGTCGATGTTCGCGACGACGGCGTCGGCCGGCATGCCGAGCTGCTTCGCCGTCGCCTGGAGGATCCGGATGTTCGCCTGGTGGCCGACGAAGCGGTCGACGTCACCGACCATCCAGCCCGCGCGCTCCAGCACGGTCCGCGACGACTCGGCCATCCGCGCGCAGGCGTGCCGGAAGACGGCGGTGCCCTGCATCGCGAGGAACCGGTCGCTCGGCTGGTCGGACAGCCGCCGCCGCGCGCCACCGGCCTCGACCCACAGCAGGTCGGCCAGGTCGCCCTCGCTGTGCAGGTCGAACGGCCCGAACGCACCCGGCTCGTCGGGTTCGCCCGCCCGCAGGAGGACGGCGCCCGCGCCGTCGCCGAAGATCGGGACGGTCGTGCGGTCTTCGGGGTCGATGAGCGTGGTGAAGGTGTCGGCACCGATCACGAGCACACGCTCGGCGAGGCCGCCCGCGAGGAAGCCGGCCGCGGTGGCCAGCGCGTAGACGAACCCGCTGCAGACGGCGTTGACGTCGAAGGCCGCGGCCGTGCCGAGCCCCAGGCGGGCCGCGACCTGCGGTGCGCTAGCCGGGCAGGGCTGGTCGGGCGTCGACGTGGCGAGGACGACGACGTCGGCGGAGGCACCCGCGAGGGCTTCGCGGCCCGCTCCGACTGCGAGGTCCACAGTGGACTCGTCGGGCCCCGCGACGCGGCGTTCGCGGATGCCGGTACGGGTCCGGATCCACTCGTCCGTGGTGTCGAGCCGGGCGGCGATCTCGTGGTTGTCCAGGACTTTCGTCGGCAACCACGAGCCGAGGCCGGTCAGCACGGCGGCAGGTGCGGGCACGGGAGAGCCTCCCCACGCCGGCGGGTCGGCGAGGGAACCGGCTGGTCTTCCACTTGTATGGGCTACCCCCTGGTAGACCGGTGAGTTGTGTTCCAGGTCACGGAAAAAGTTGTTTCACTTTCCCGGTGGACGGAGTAGTGAGCGGGATCACGCAAGAGTGAGCGCGGCGGAAACGCCGGGCAAATCGTCGGTGGTCCCGGCTAGCCTGCTGGAGTGCAGACTCCCGACCTCGACCAGCTGGACATCGCCATCCTCTCCTGCCTCCAGGAGGACGCCCGCACCATCGCCGAGACGATCGGGGCGAAGGTCGGGCTCTCCGCCGCGGCGGTGCAACGGCGGATCAAGCGGTTGCGGGAGGCGGGCGTCATCGAGCGCGAGGTCGCGGTGCTGTCGCCGGCGGCGCTCGGGCTGAGCATGACGTTCGTGGTCATGGTCGAGATGGAGCGGGAGAACCTGGCGGTCCTCGACGCGTTCCGCCGCCAGATCCTCGCCGACGACTGCGTCCAGCAGTGCTACTACGTCACCGGCAACGCGGACTTCGTGCTCGTCGTGACCTGCCCGGACATGGCGGGCTTCGAGGCGTTCACCCGGCGGATGTTCTTCGACAACCCGAACGTCCGGCACTTCACGACGAGCGTGGCGATGGACCGGGTGAAGGTCGGGCTCGGCCTGCCGCTCGGGCCCTAGCCGGGCGCGCCTTCGGCGCCTACGAACGAGTTCGCCGTGCTGCCGGTCGTCGTGCGCGACCCGCCGCACGGTCCACAGTGGATCACCAGGGTCGCCGGGCGCAGCGGACCGCGGCGCTCATCGCCCCGCGAGAGCCGTCACCAGCAGTCGCCGGGTGAACGCAAGGGGTGTGTGCCGGACGTTACACCACAATGGACGGATGCAACCGATCAAGTGAACGTGAGAGTTTCTCCGTCATGGCGCGAGGCTCCCGCCATCTCCTCCCCGAACAGTTCGCGCCGCGCGAACCACCACCGGACTCCAGGAGGGGCCATGCAGACCGACGCCGTTCACCAGAGCCAGTTCGTGGTGCTGAACGAGAGCACCACGCCCGTCCTGTCCCGCCTCTCCTACCACGCCGAGGAGCCGTTCGCGGTCACCGTGGCGTTCCGGACCGAGCGCGGCCGGTGGATCGAATGGACCTTCGCGCGTGACCTCCTCGTGTCCGGCCTCGACGAGCCGGCCGGGCTCGGGGACGTCCGGATCCGCCCGGACCTGTCCGAGGACGAGGACTTCCTGACCCTGGAAATCGAGTCACCGGACGGCTATGCGTCGTTCGACCTGGAGACCGAAGACATCCGGACGTTCCTCGAGGCGTCCTACGAGCTGGTGCCGCTCGGCGAAGAGAGCGCGCACTTCGACGTCGACGGGCTGATCGAGGAGATCAGCAACGTCTGACCCCCGAACCTCCCATTCCCGCGGCGAGGACGAAGGGCGGGTTTCGAGTGCGCTGGAGGCACTCGAAACCCGCCCTTTCGCTGTTCGCGGGGGGAGGTCAGCTGGTCTTCAGCGTGGTGCCGGTGCCCGAGAGCGCGCCGGCGATCGGGAAGAAGTACGTCGTCGCGGTGTTGCCGCCGGACAGGATGCCCTGCGCCGAGTTGCCGCTGATGAAGCCGCCGCCGGAGTCACCCGCCGCCGAGTGGACGTTGGTCGCGGTCATGCCGTTGACCGTGCCCTCGGAGTAGCGGACGCTCTGGTTCTTCGCGCCGATGGTGCCGCAGGTCCAGCCGGTGGTCGAGCCGGCCTTGCAGACCGACGTGCCGGTCGCGGCGTTCGACGAGCCGCGCACCGCGGTCCCGTTGTTCATCTGCGCGACCGGGGTCCAGTTGCTGTTGGTCCGGACCGCCGCGTAGTCGCTGCCCGGGAAGCGGTAGGTGATCCAGCTGCCGAGCGCCGCGCCGTTCGACCCGGTCAGCGCGCCGCCGCCGGTGAGCGCGCCGCAGTGGCCGGCGGTGAGGAACCCGGTGGTCGTCGAGAAGCCGACCGAGCAGCGGGCGGACCCGCCGATGTAGTAGGCGTCACCACCGCGGATGTTGGCGTGCAGCGTCGGCTTCGCGGCCGCGTCGAGGATCGTCACCGACGACTTGTCCACCCCGGCCCGGGTGAGGAACGCGTCGGCGTCGGCACGCTGGCCCTGCAGGACGGACAGCGTGACGCGGTTGGTGGTGGAGTCCACGCCCCAGCCCGTGATCGCGTACGGCGCCGAGCTGTCGAGGGCCTTGAACCTGTCCACAGTGGAATCGAGCTGGCGGGCGCTGAACTTGACGACCTCAGCCTCGGCCCCGGCCGCCTGGATCTTGCCGACCGACGCGGCGTCCGTCGTCTGGATGTGCGCCTTCCCCGTGGCGGCGTCGTAGGTGGCGCCGCCGAACGTGTCACCGAGCGTCGCGCTGACGGCCTCGGTGACCTTGTTCGCGACGTCTTCGCTCTTCAGCCGCGTCAGCACCTGGTCGTGGGTCAGGCCCAGGTCGCGCTGCATGGCGGGCACGATGTCCGGGTTCAGCAAGTCCTGGCCCGACGCGGGGACGGCGACCGCGACGAGCGCGCCCGCCGTCATCACCGCGGCGGCAGCGGCACCGAAGAGTCTGGCGATCTTCATGCTTCTCCCTAGGTGGTTACGCGCGGCTCTGCGTCGGCCACGCAGTGGTACTCCCCCGGGTGAGGGTCCCCGCAGTGGGCGTTACGGTGCAATCCGGGCACCCGGCGAATGGGTATACGCATTCACTCCGGACGTATCCCCTGCTCCAAGCGGTCCCCAAGGTCGACTGTCACCCGGTCGGACAGGTCCTTAAGTAGGGTTTCCGGACACTACTTTCGGTAGCCAGACCGGCTCCCTGAACGTGTGAAGCACTACCGGAACGCGGGAATGGCCGACGTTTCGCACGCGCGGTGACCCAGGACCGGCGAATCCCGCGGCAAACCGGTGACAGCCGGTAGGCGGACGTGTGAGCACGGTACCGGCCACGTATTCGGTTAATGGTTTACGGACGCATCCCCGCTGCTTAGGCTCCCGCGCACAGTGCCTTCTGGGGCCGAGCCCCAGGCCCCAGAAGGGGGACAAGCCCCCTGGACCCCCCGGGGTCGGCCGGTGCGCGTCGAGGAGGTCGTATGTGGCTCACGGCTCCCCGCCCCACCACGGTGTCCGTCCGGTCGGGACCCGCCCGGCTGACCGGCCGCGACACCGAGCTCGACGCCGTCGTCGACGTGCTGAAGCGGCGCCCGGCCGCCGTCCTGATCGAGGGCGAGCCCGGCATGGGCCGGACTCGGCTGCTCGCCGAGATCGGGCGCCGCAAGGAGTTCGGCGGCGGTCGGGTGCTCACCGGCGCCTGCCAGCCGTTGCGGGAACCGTTTCCCTACGGGCCCGTCCTGGAAGCGCTTCGCTCGGTGGGCGACGCACCGCTCGGGCCGCTCAGCCCGGTCGCCGGCGTGCTGCGGCCGTTGCTGCCGGAGCTCGCGGAAGCGCTTCCTCCACGGCCGGAGCCCCTCGCCGACCCCGTCGCCGAACGCCATCGCGTCTTCCGCGCGGTGCGGGAGCTGCTGCACGCGTGCGGGCCCACGCTCGTGCTGATCGACGACCTCCAGTGGGCCGACGAGGACACCCGCGACCTCATGCGGTTCCTCGCCGGCTCGATGCCGCCGGAGCTGGCGGTGGTCGCCACCTTCCGGTCCGCGACGGACGTCCGCCCCGGCCCGCTCGGCGCCCCGTTCCGGACCGACCCGGCCGTGCACTCCGCGCGCGTCGCGCTGGGCGCGCTCGACGTCACGGCCGTGCGCAGGCTCGCGGTCGAAATCCTCGAGCTGCCCCGCGTCACCGACGAGTTCGCGGCGAAGCTGCACGAGTGCACCGCCGGGATCCCGTTCGTGGTCGAGGAAACCCTGCGGGCCCTGCGCGAAGCGGCCGAACGGCTGCCGGTCGGCGAAGTCCTCTCCGACCGGATGCTGGAGAACCTCGAAGTGCCGGTGCTGCTGCGGGAGGCCGTCACCGAACGGCTTTCCGCGCTGCCGGAGCCGGCTGTGCGGCTGGCCGGCGCGGCCGCGGTGCTCGGCGTCGGCGCCGAGGCCGCCGTGCTCGGCGAGCTGGCCGGGCTCTCGGACGACGCCCTCCGCACCGCGCTGCTCGCGACGCTGTCCGGCGCCGTACTGGGCGAGGTCGGCGACAGCAAGTACGGCTTCCGGCATCCGTTGGCGCGCAAGGCGGTCTACGACACGGTGAGCGGGCCCGAACGCGCGTTGCTGCACGCGCAGGCGATCCGCGTGCTCGCCGCGCAGCCGTCGCCACCGCTGACGCTGCTGGCCCGGCACTCGCGCGCGGCCGGCCGCGTCGACCAGTGGCGCCACTACGCCGAAGCGGCCGCGGACGAGGCGATCACGCGCGGCGAGACGTCCCGCGCGATCGACCTCCTGCAGTCGGTGTTGGCCGAGCCCGGCCCGGCGCAGGCCGACATCGGGCGCGTCGCCGGCAAGCTGAGCCAGGTCGCGCTGCGGGGCTTCCGGCCCGACGTGATCGGCACGCTGCAACGCGTCCTCGAAGAGGTGACGCTGCCGCCGTCGGTGCGCGGCTCGATCCGGTTGAGCCTCGGCATGCTGCAGGTCCGGACCATCGGCGGGCTGGGCCGCGGCCGGCTGGAGGTCGAGCGCGCGATCGGCGAGCTGACCGACCGGCCCGACCTCGCCGCACGCGGGATCACGCTGCTCGCCCAGCCGATCGACGGCCTGACCCCGGTCTCCTGGCACGAATCCTGGCGGGCACGGGCGAACGAGGTGCACGACCGGCTCGACGACCCCGAGCTGCGGCTGGCGTTGACGGCCGATCGCATCGCGGCCGCGTCGCACGTGGGCGACAGCTCGGCGTGGACGGAGTTCGAGGCGCTGTCGGACACGGTCGGCACGGTCGCCGAGCGCGTCCAGCTGGCCCGGCTGTGGTGCAACCTCGCCGACGGCCAGTCGTGGGCCGGTCACCTCGACCGCGCGGAACGGCTGGTGACCGAAGGCGTCCGGCGCGCCACCGACGCGGGCGCGCTGTACGCGATCGGGCTGATCCAGGGCACCCGCGTCCGGCTCGACTGGGTGCGCGGGCGCTGGAACGGGCTCGCCGAGGCCGCCGAGGAGCTGCGCGACAGCTATCCGGAACTCGGCCCGATCGTCATGGAGTCGTCGCTGGTGCTCGGCGGTCTCGCGGCCGTGCGCGGGGAGTTCGCCGCGGCGCGACGGCACCTGGCCGCGGCGAGCGTCCACGCGCCGGACCGCGGCCCGATCCCGGTGGTGCTTTCGGCGGCCGGCGTGCTGATCGGCGTGCTGCTCGCGACGGACGACGTCGAAGGCGCGTGCGCGGCGGCCGACACAGCGGTGGCCGCGGCCGGGCGCAAGGGCGTCTGGATCTGGGCGGCGGCGCTGGTTCCGGCAGCAGCCCAGGCGTACGCGCGGGCGGGGCGCTGGCCGGAGGCCGACAACGTCGTCGAGGCGTTCGCCCGCCGGATCGAAGGCCGCGACGCGCCGGTCGCGACGGCCGCGCTGGTGGCCGGGCGGGCGGTGTTGCTGGAGGCACGCGGCAAGCACCTGGCCGCGGCGGGCCTCTTCGACGAAGCCGCGTCGGGCTATGCCGCGTTGCCGATGCCGTACCCCGCGACAGCGATGCGGGAGCGGGCGGCGATGTGCCGCCTCGCCGCGGGCAACCGCGAGGCGGTCGAAGAGCTGACGGCGGCGGCCGAGGCGTACGAGCAGCTGGGCGCGACGCGGGACGCCGGTCGGTGCCGTCACCAGCTGCGCGAGCACGGCGCTTGGGCGCCCTCACAACGCGGGCGTCGCGGGTACGGCAGCGAACTTTCCCCTCGAGAGCGGGAAGTCGCCCGGATGCTGGCGGAGGGCCGGACGAACCGGGAGATCGCGGACGGCCTGTTCCTCTCGCCGCGCACGGTGGAGCAGCACGTGGCGAAGGTGCTGCGGAAGCTCGGGGCACGCTCGCGGACGGACGTGGCGAGGAAGCTCCCCGGCGAGGTGACGACCGCACCGGCTGGCTAGCCGGGCGAGGGCGTCCTAGGTTGGGCGCGTGACAGAAGAGGCCCTTCCCGCGTGGCGACGGCGAACCTCCGGGGAGACCCGGTGGCCCGCGATGGGCGTCGTCGTCGCCACCCTGGTGCTGCAGGTCGCCCTGCCCGAGGACATGGCACTGCACCCCCAGTGGCTGCTGCCCGCCGTCTCCGCGCTGCTCGTCGTCGCGCTGCTGCTGGCCAATCCGGGCCGGATGACGCAGTTCAGCGCCGTCGAACGGGCCATCTCGCTACTGCTCGTCGCCGCCGTGACGGCGGTGAACGCCGGTTCCGCGGTGACGCTCGTCTACAGCATCGCGACCGGCTCCATCGGCGACCGCGCCAGTGCGGTGCTGGTCACCGGCGGGATCGTCTACTGGACGAACATCGTCGCCTTCTCCCTCTGGTACTGGGAGTTCGACCGGGGCGGCCCGGGCCGGCGGGCCGCAGGCCGGGCCGAGTTCCCCGACCTGCAGTTCCCGCAGATGGCCGACCCGGACCTGGCGCACCAGGACTGGGAACCGTCCTACCTGGACTACCTCTACTTCTCGTTCACCAACGCGGCCGCCTTCAGCCCCACCGACGTCATGCCCCTGCGGATCTGGGCGAAGATGACGATGATGCTGCAGGCCGTCATCTCGCTCATCCTCGCGGTGATGGTGGTCGCGTGGGCGATCAACAACCTCAAATAGGGCTCAGTGCCGCGCGATCGTGAAGCTCTGGCCGTCCGAACCGATCGCGCCCGGGATCCACGTGTAGCTGCCGCGGTCGTCGGCGTTCAGCGCGGACGGGCTGGTCGAGGCCAGGTTCGTCCCGTTGAACTTGACGCCGGTGAACTTGACGCCGCCGGAGATCGACGGGTAGGAGTCCGTCGGCGACTCGATGATCGCCTCGGCCGACGAGTGCCTCGACGTCAGCGACTTGGTGGTCGTCTTGGTCCAGCCCTTGGTGGTGTCGGACAGGTCGAGCCGGTAGGTGTTGGTGGCGGTGCGCGTCACCGTCGCGGTGATGTGGTCGCCCGCGCCGACCGACACGTTGTAGTACACCGGCGCGGCCGGGTACATCTCGTACCAGGCCGAATACACCGCACGTCCGCTCGAGCAGTCCGTCTCGACGCCGGTCTGCTCCACTGTGGACGATCCGTCGCCGTCGATGCCGACCCACGGCGCGAACAGGTCGTTGGTGGAGTTGCAGGTCACCGACGGTTCGGTCCAGCTCGCCGTCGCCGTCGTGAAGCTGCCGAAGCTGACGTAACCACCCCAGTTGCCGCCGGAGAACTGGTGGCCGTGGCTGTATGGCTTGAAAGAGTGCGAGCCGTACTCGACCGCGGCGTGCGCGGTACCTGAGACCGCCAGGCCGGCGGCCGCCGCGGCAACCGCCGTGAGGACGCGGACAGCGCGCGACGCAAGGATTCTGGACATGCGGGGACTCCGTTCACCGATGGGGACCGGGAAAACCGTGTGTCCAAGTGTTGGATTCGCGCCCGCGAGAAGGTAGCTACTTTCGAAGGGTCTTCACATTCCGGGAACGAATCACCAATTTGCCGGATTTGCACGGTAACGAACGAAAGACCCGTGAAGGCCTCCACGGGGGAAGAGGCCTTCACGGGTCCATGACGCTCACCTACCGCCCGGTCAGGTGAGCGGGGCTGCTAGCCCTGCTTCGCGGCCGCGTCGACGAACTCCGTCGTGTACGTCTTCGACAGGTCGATCGAATCCTTCTTCGGCTGCACGTTCTTCGAGAAGCTCGACAGCACCTCGAGCACGTTCTTCGCGCCCGCGGCGTCCATCTTGCCGTCGCCGTTGAACATCCCGATGCTGTCCTTGATGGACTTGATGTACAGCGCCTTGTCGCCGCCGCTGTAGGACGCCGGCATCTTCGCCGCGATCTCCTCCGGGCTGTGCCGGCCGATCCACTTCAGCGTGGCCACGAAGGCGTTGGCCAGCTTCTGCACCACGTCGTGGTTCTTGTCGACGAAGTCGCAGCCCATGTACAGCGACGACGCGGGGTACAGCCCGCCCAGCGCGGCCTTCGTGCCGTCGACCGTCCGCAGGTCGTACAGCACCTTCGCCTTGCCTGTGTTGGTCAGCTGCGCGATCGTCGGGTCGGTCGTCATGCCGCCGTCGATGCCGCCATTGTCCAGGCTCGCGATGAACGTCTGCCCGGCGCCGACCTTGACCGGCGTGTACTGGTCGGCCCCGACGCCCGCCTTGGCCGCCAGCGCCTTCGTGAGGAAGTCGGTGGACGACCCGAGCGACGTCACGCCCAGCTTCTTGCCCTTGAAGTCGGCCGAGCTCTTGATCTGGTCAGCCTGCTTGGTGCCGACGACCTCGGCCTCACCGGGGATGTTGGCCAGCTGCACCACGCTCTTGATGCACTGGTCCTTGGCCTGCAGGTCGATCGTGTGGTCGTAGAACCCGACCACGCCCTGCACCTGGCCGGCGACGAGCGCGGTCTCGGCGTTGGCGCCCGACTGCTCGCTCTGCAGCTCGACGTCGATGCCCTGGGCGGCGAAGTTCCCGAGCTGCTGGGTGAGCATGGCGGGCAGGTAGATGACCTTTTCCAGGCCACCGACCATGATCGTGACCTTCGGCTTGCCACCCTCGCCCGTCGCGGCGACGCGGGAGTCCTGGCAGGCGGTGGTCAGTGCCGCTACCACGGTCAGCGCGGCGAGCGCGCCGGCGGTTCGGCGAATCCTCATCGATTCGATCCTTTCAGATGACGGTCTGGCCGCTGGAGGCGGACATCGAGGGCCGCCAGCGCAGCAGCCGGTTTTCGAGGTTCCCGATGCCCCACTCGGCCACGAGGGCCACGACGGTGATGATGATCATGGCGGCGTAGATGCCCGCCGAGTCGAACGTGCCCTGCGCGTTCGAAATCAGGAAGCCGATGCCCGCCTTGGACCCGGCGTACTCGCCCACGACCGCGCCGATCAGCGCGAAGCCGAAGGCGGTGTGCAGCGAAGACAGGATCCAGGACGTCGCGCTCGGCAGCACGATCGCCTTGATCACCTGCATCCGGCCGGCGCCGAGGATGCGCGCGTTGTCGATCAGGTTGCGGTCCACTTCGCGGGCGCCGGTGAAGGCGTTGAAGAACACCACGAAGAACACCAGCACGACGACGGTGGCGACCTTCGAGGCCAGCCCCAGCCCGAACCAGATCACGAACAGCGAGGCGAGCACGATGCGCGGCACCGCGTTGGCGGCCTTGATGAACGGCGCGAGCACGTCGGCCAGGTACTGGCTGCGGCCCAGGACGACCCCGAGGATCACGCCGGCCACCGCACCGATGGCGAAGCCGATCAACGCCTCTTCGACGGTGACCCACAACTGGTACCAGAGGGAACCGAAGTCGGTGCCGCTCGTGACCCATTCGACCAGCCGCTGCCAGATGCGGGACGGCTTCGAGTAGAAGAACGGGTCGATCCAGTAGGTCGCGGTCAGTTCCCAGCTGCCGAGCCAGGCGACCACGAGCGCCAGCCGCAGCAGCCAGGTGTTGCGCCTGCGCCGGGACGACGCCCGCTTCGCCCGCGTGAGGATGTCCTGCTCGGTTTCGAGCACCGGCAGGGAGGCGGCCGGAGCCGCCGGAGTCTCAAGCGACATTGCTCGCTCCCTTCTCACGGGCCTTGTCGACCTCGCTGCGCAGCGATTCCCAGATGTCCGCGTAGAGCTTGCGGAAGTCGTCGGTGAGCCGCAGGTCCTCGACCTTCCGCGGCCGCTCCAGCGGGATTTCGAAGACGTCCTTCACGGTGGCGGGCGACGACGTCAGCACCACGACCTTGTCCGCCAGCGCGATCGCCTCGTCGAGGTCGTGCGTCACGAAGATGACCGCCGCACCCGAACCGGACCACAGCCGCAGCAGCTCGTCCTGCATCAGTGCCCGCGTCTGGACGTCGAGCGCGGAGAACGGCTCGTCCATCAGCATGATCTTCGGCTTGGTGACCAGCGTCTGGGCAAGTGCGACGCGCTTGCGCATGCCGCCGGAAAGCTGGTGCGGGTAGTACTTCTCGAACCCGGCCAGCCCGACGCGGGCGATCCAGTCGACGGCCTGTGCCCGCGCCTCGGCCTTCGGCACGCCGCGGAAGCGCGGGCCGGACGCGACGTTGTCGAGCACCGACCGCCACGGCATCACGGCGTCGGTCTGGAACATGTAGCCGACCCCGTCCGGAATGGACTGCACGTCCTCGCCGTTGACCCGCACCCGGCCGGCGGACGGCGGCTGCAGCCCGGACACCAGCGAGAGCGTCGTCGACTTGCCGCAGCCGGTCGGGCCGACGACGGCGACGAACTCGCCGGGCTGCACGGTCATGGTCAGATCGCGGACGGCCGTGTGCACGGAACCGGACCCGCTCGGGAACCGTTTGGTGGCTCCGGTGAGTTCGATCAGTGGGGGAACCATGGGGAGGTGACTCCTTCGTCACGTGGTGGGGCTCACGTTGGGTAGGGACGTTAAGTACGTGTGGCGCGGGCGTGAAGCTTGTCGACGTTCTGCGTGGCAAGCGCGCGTTCTGAATGTTTTGCTCATTTAGCGCACGGCGCTGACCAGGGGGTATGTTCCCTGGCATGCCAAAGTGGGCGCTCTTCCCGCGGATGCGGTTCAGCAGGCAGGTGCTGCTGCTGCAGATCGGCGTGGTCGTCCTCGTCGTCGGGATCGGCGTCGCACTGGTCAGCGCGCTGCTGAGCCACACCCTCACCGACCAGTTCAGCGAGCGCGCACTGGCCATCGCGAAGTCGGTGGCGGTGGACCCCGTCGTCATGGCCGATGCGGCCGCGAAGCTCCCCGGCGGCGCGCTCCAAGAGCGAGCCCTGAGCGTAGGAGCGCGAACCGACGCGCTGTTCGTCGTGATCACCGATGACGAGGGCATCCGCCTCGCTCACCCGACCGCGAGCCTCATCGGGCAGAAGGTGAGTACGTCGGCGGAACGAGCGCTCGCCGGGTTCGACGACGTCAACACCGTGGCAAGCGGCACCCTCGGCCTGTCTGTCCGCAGCAAGACGCCGATCTGGACACCGGACCACCGCCGGGTGGTCGGTGAGGTGAGCGTCGGGTTCGAGGTGGCCCAGCCGATCAGCGAGTTCAACCAGAAGCTCGTGATCACGCTGCTGTTCGCCGGCGGCGCGTTGCTGCTCGGCGCGGGGGCGTCCGCGCTGCTGAACCGGCGGCTGCGGCGCGTCACGCACGGCCTCGAACCGCACGAGCTGACCGAACTGCTCTACGAACGCGAAGCCGTGTTGCACGGGATCGGCGAGGGCGTGCTCGCCGTCGACGAGGCAAACCGTGTCTCGGTGCGCAACGACGAAGCCGAACGCCTGCTGGGCACCGAACTCCCGCTCGGCGCGTCGATGTCCGAACTCGAATTGAGCCCGCGGCTGCACAAGGCCGTCGCCGAGGGCCGGCCGGTCGACAACCTCCTGGCGGTAGCGGGAAACCGCGTGCTCGTGATCAATTCCCGCGCGGTGCGGCTGGACGACCGGGACATCGGCACCGTGCTGACCTTCCGCGACCGCACCGACCTCGACACGCTCACCCGCGAACTCGACGGCATCCGTGCGCTGTCCGACGGGCTGCGCGCGCAGCGGCACGAGTTCGCCAACCGGCTCCACACGCTCTACGGGCTGCTCCAGCTCGGCCACCACACCGAAGCCGCCGAGTACCTGCAGACGCTGACGGACTCGCCGTCGGCGCGGCCGAGCGAGCTGGGCGACGCCGTCGCCGACCCGTACCTGCAGGCGTTGCTCGTGGCGAAAACCGAGCAGGCGCAGGAAAAAGGCCTCACGCTCAAGCTGGCCGACGACACCTGGGTGCCGACGACCGTGACCGACCCGATCGCCGCGAACACCGTGATCGGCAACCTTGTCGACAACGCGCTGCACGCCGCCCGGATGGGCCCGCGGCGGCCGGCGACCGTCGAGATCAGCCTGCTCGCCGAGGGCGACACGCTGCATCTGTCCGTTGTGGACAGTGGATCCGGCGTGCCCGAGGACCTGCGGCGGAAGTTGTTCGACGAAGGCGTCTCGACGAAGATCGCGCCCGGCCACGGGCTCGGGCTGGCGCTCGCCCGGCAGGCCGCCCGCGCCCACGGCGGCGACGTCTGGCTGGCCGGCCCCGGCGACGGCGAGACGGGTGCCCTGTTCGTCGCGAAACTGCCCGGAATGCTGACGGAGGACGGATGATCCGCACGCTCATCGTCGACGACGACTTCCGCGTCGCCGGGGTGCACGCCGGGTTCGTGGAGGAGGTCGACGGCTTCGCGGTCGTCGGCACCGCGCACACCGCGGCCGAGGCCCGCGCCCGCGTCCGCGAGCTCGCGCCGGACCTGATCCTGCTCGACGTCTACCTGCCCGACGAGTCCGGCCTCGCGGTGCTCCCGGAGCTGCAGACCGACACGATCGTGCTGTCCGCGGCGACCGACAGCGCGTCGGTGGCGGCCGCGATCCGGGCCGGCGCGCTGAACTACCTGATCAAGCCGTTCACCACGCGCCAGCTCGCGGAACGGCTGACGTCGTACGCGCGCTTTCGCGGCCTGCTCGCCGAAGACCGCGCCCTGGGCCAGGACGACGTCGACCGCGCGTACCGCGTGCTGCACGACCAGGACCGCACGTCCGCGCCGAAGGGCCAGTCGACGGCGACGTCCCGGCTCGTCTCGGAGCAGCTGCGCCGGGCGGGCCGCCCGTTGTCGGCCGCGGAAGTGGCCGGTGAGCTGGGCATGGCGCGCGCGACGGCGCAGCGGTACCTGACCGCGCTCGCCGAGTCGGGGACCGTCCAGATGCGCCTGCGTTACGGCGCCACCGGGCGCCCGGAGCACGAGTACCGCTGGTCCGACGCCTGACGTCAGCGGCGCGTGGTCGTCGTCGTGTCCGCGCGGTACTGGTACTGCTGCATCATGCTTTCGGCCACGCCGACCCAGGACTGGACGAGGTTGGCCGTCGGCGTGGGCGACGGCAGGTCGACGCGGGCCTCGTCGGTTTCCGCCTGCTTCTTCTTCGGCTGCGACTTCGCCTGCGCCTGGACGTTCTTCGGCGTCGGCTTCGCGGGAACGGGGACAAACACGGTCGCCGGGGCTGGCGTGGCCACCGGCGCCTGCGGGGCCTGCGGCTGGGGCGCGGGCGCCTCGGCGACGGCCGGGCGCGCGTCCGGCTGGGCGACGTCGGCCGGGTCCGGGCCGAACAGGCTGCCGGTGGCCAGGCCGCCGGCCAGCCAGCCGGCCGCGACGAGCAGCACCGCGGCGCCGCCGCCCAGCCACGTGCGGGCGCGGCGCCGGATCACCACCGACTTCGGGCGCAGGTCCTGGTCGCACACCGGCGGCCGGGTGTAGATCGGCTCGGCCGCCGAGACGACGTCGTCCTCGGTGCGGCGGCGCTGGGGCAGGCTCGCCGCGATGATGCCGGTGCGGTCCAGCAGTTCGACCGCGGCGCGGTCGCGGGACGAACGGGTCGCACTGCGCGGTGCGGTGCGAAGCATCGGGGACCTCCGGTACGGGCAGCTCGCGGACCCCACGCATTCTGGACCATTTCGGACGGTGCTGTAAGAAACGCAACACCAATGAGTGAAGCTCAGCTTTCCATCTGCTTGAGCCCCATGCGCGCCAGGATCGCGAGCGGCCGCTGGTAGGCCGAGCCGAGCACCCGCGGGATGGCGTCGATGACGTAGGCGTCCGGTCCGATGAGGATCCGCGCCGACTTCCGCTGGATCCCGCGCAGGATCGTCTGCGCCGCCTTCTCCGGCGTCGTCTTCGCGATCCGCTCGAAGCCCTGCGCGGCTTGCTCCTGGTCGTCGGCGATGCTGCGCGCGTTGCGGACGATGTTCGTCTTGATCCCGCCGGGGTGCACGCAGCTCACGGCGACCGGGTGGCGCGCGATCAGCATTTCCTCACGCAAGGCTTCGGTGAATCCGCGGACCGCGAACTTCGCCGCGTTGTACGCGCTCTGCGTCGGCACGCCGACGAAGCCGAAGACGCTGGAAATGTTCACGACGTGCCCCTCGCCGGACGCGATCAGGTGCGGCAGGAAGGCCTTCGTCCCGTTCACGACGCCGCCGAGGTTGATGCCCATCAGCCAGTCGAAGTCCTCGAACTTCATCTCTTCGACGGTCGCGCCGAGCGCCACCCCGGCGTTGTTCACGACGACGTTCACGCGGCCGAACTCGCCGGCCACCTCCTCGGCGTGGGCGAGCACCGCGGCGCGGTCCGCGACGTCGAGGACGTACGCGCGGGCGTTGTCGCCGGCCAGCTTCGCCGTCTCCTCCGCGTTCGCGGCGTTGACGTCGGAGAGCGCGACCCGCGCCCCGCGCCGGGCGAACTCGAGCGACAGCGCCCGCCCGATCCCCGACCCCGCCCCGGTGACCACCACGACCTTGTCCGCGAACTGCTTCATCGGCCCTCCCTGGGTGTTACTCACGAGTTACGGATACTAGCGGCTGTGAGCTTGCTGTGGGTGTGCTGATCGTGTCGCTGCGGCACCTTAAGGTGATGGGGTCGGGAACCGGGGCGAACGGACGAGGAGGCGATGCGCGTGCGGCGGCCCGCCGTCCTGCTGCTCACCCTCGCCGCGATCCTGCTGCTCGGCGCGGGCTTCGTCGTCTTCGCGACCCGGGAACCGCGGTCCGCGAACGCGTCCGCCCCGGACGCCGAGGTCATCGAAGCGGCACCGGTGTCGACGCCGGACCTGCCCGCGGTGTCCAGTCCCGCGGTCGGGGCGCTGTTCCTCGACGGGGCGCACTACTGCACGGCCAGCGTCGTCCACAGCGACCAGGGCGACGTGCTGCTGACCGCGGCCCACTGCATCCACGACGGCGAGGGCGGCGACTACCTCACCGGCGTCACCTTCGCGCCCGCCTACCACGACGGCGTCGCGCCGTTCGGGTTCTGGACGGTGTCGGACGAGCTCGTCGCGCCCGGCTGGAGCGCGTCGTCGGACCCGGACCTCGACGTCGGCTTCGCCACCGCCCACCAGGTAGGGGCCACGAAGTCCCTGGAGAGCCTGGTCGGCGCGAACACCCTCGCGACCGGGACCGCGTTCGAGCAGGCCATCACGCTCACCGGCTACCCGGACGACTCCGAGGTCCCGGCGGTCTGCCAGAACACGACCAGCCGGCAGGACACCTACCAGCTGAAGGTGGACTGCGTGGGCTTCCCGACGGGCACCAGCGGCGGCCCGTGGGTCGCCGCGCCGGACCCGAAGACCCGCCTCGGCACGGTCATCGGCGTGATCGGCGGCTTCGAGTCCGGCGGCGACGACCCGGACACGTCGTACTCGAGCTACTTCGACAAGGACGTCCAGGCCCTCTACCGCCAGACGACCGCCCGGGCATGATGCGCGTATGAGCGATCCCGTCGACGTACCGATCACCGGCGAGCCGATCCGGCTCGGCCAGTTCCTCAAGCTGGCCGGCCTCGCCGAGGACGGCTCCCACGCGAAGGACCTGATCGACGCGGAGGAGGTCACCGTCAACGGCGAGGTCGAGACCCGCCGCGGCCGCCAGCTGACCGACGGCGACGTCGTGGCGGTCGGCGCGGACCGCGGCAAGGTCGTCCTGGTGCACTAACCGACGCTGGTCAGGGGCGGCAGCCCGATCGACGCGGCCAGCGCGTCCAGCTCGCGGCGCACCGGGCCGGGCAGCGGCACGCCCAGGGCCCGGCACTGCTCCAGGTGCTGGGCCTCGCGCCAGCCGGGGTAGCGGATCGGCGCGCCGCCGTCCCAGCCGAGCATGCTGCCGAACAGCGCGCTCGCGGCGCGGTAGAAGCCGTCGGCGCTGCGCAGCGTCGTCGGCGCGATGGCCAGCACCAGCAGGCCCGTGTCGTGCTCGTGGTCGGCGACGCCGGAGAGCACCCCGGCGAGCACCTCGACCAGCAGCGTCAGCCCGGCGGCTTCCTTGCCCGGCTTGTCCATGTCGAAGACGAACTCGGGGTACGCGCCTCCGGGCGCGGCCATGCCCAGCGGGTTCACCGGCTGGCCCGGCTCGCCGCCCGCGGCGAGCACCAGCCCGATCATCGCGTGCGGCAGCGCGCGGGCGGCGTGGTGCCCGGCCCGGCCGAACGGCCCGACCCCGCGCAGCGAAACGAGCCCGACGCCGAAGCGGCCGGCTCGCGTCACCGCCCGGTCCATCGCGTCGCCGACCGCCCAGAGCCCGGGCGCGCGGCGGTAGTCGATCAGCGCGGCGGCCCCGCGGTCGGCGATCATCAGCGGCTCGGCGCGCGGCACGACGAGCCCGGATTCCAGCAGCGGCAGGTGGATCCGCGTCAGGTCGGCGACCCCGGTGTCCGGCGAACCGGTCAGATCGCCGTGGCAGAGCGCTTCCGCGGCCATCCGGGCGCGGGCTTCGGGAAAGCCGTGCGCGGCGAAGACGTGTGCCACGAGGGTGACGAGCTCGTCGGCCCGCACGCGCGGCCAGGCCTGTTCCGGGATCGGGTTTTCGGGAGCTTTTTCTTCGAGGATGCCGGGTTCGGGGCGGGCGGAGCGGAAGGGACGCGGTCTGAGAGGCACTTCCCCGACACTGCCCAAGTGCGGGTTCGGGCGTCAACGAGGTTGGCCCGGTCCTAACCGACCGTGTGATCGGGACCGCCGAAGAGTCGTACCCTGGGCGGCATGTGCCGAAACATCACCACCCTCCGGGGGCTCCAGCCGGCCGCGACGGGCGAGGAGATCGAGGCCGCGGCCCGCCAGTACGTCCGCAAGGTGACCGGCGTGCAGTCGCTGTCGGACGCCACGCGCGAGCCGTTCGAAGCCGCCGTCGCCGAGATCACGGAGATCACCGCGCGGCTGCTGGAGCAGCTGCCCGAGCGCCGTCAGCCGCCGGCGACGATCCCGCCGTTGCGCCGTCCCGAGGTCAAGGCGCGGATCGCGGCCCAGGCGCTGAAGCGTCCCTGAGCTACTTCACGCGGCTGTAGAGCCGGATCTCGGTGCCGTCGGGGTCGGCGACCCGACCATCCAGCCGGTGCTCGCCTCGACGAGCGGCGGGTGCTCGACGCCGAGCTCGTCCAGGCGCGCGATCCACGCGTCGGCGGCGGCCCCGGTCGGCGAGCGCGAAGCAGACGGGGTCGAACCCGGCGAGGCCGGCGGCGGCTTTCTCCTGCACGCGCAGGGCGATCGGCGCGCCGCCGACGCTGCCGGCGACACCGCGCACGACGCCGTCGTCGTCCGTGAACTCCCGCTCGACCTCCAGCCCCAGCACTCGTTCGTACCACTCGCGGCTGCGCGCGAGGTCGCGCACGGGGAGCTTGACGTGGTGGAAGCCTTCGATCTGCGCGCTCATCGGCGATCCCTCCCGGAAATCCGTGTCCGCCGATTCTGCCGTCTCGATAGGGTGCGTCCATGGGTGGACAGGCTTTGGTGCTGGGCGGTGGCGGGGTCGCCGGGATCGCGTGGACGACGGGGTTGCTGGTGGGGCTGGCCGAGCACGGCCAGGACCTGACGGGCGCGGACCTGCTGGTCGGGACGTCGGCGGGAGCGGCCGTCGCGGCCCAGGTGAGCAGCGGGCTGCCGTTGGCGGAGCTGTTCGCGCGCCAGGCGGACCCGGCGCGGCAGGCTCCGGAGATCCCCGCCGTGATCGACTTCGAGAAGTTCGCGGCCGACTTCGGCGGCGCGGTCACCGGCTCGGCGTCACCGGCCGAGGTCCGGCGCGCGGTGGGCCGGCTCGCGCTGGCGGCCGAGACGGTGTCCGAAGCGGACCGCCGCGCGGTGATCGAGGCGCGGCTGCCGGTGCACGACTGGCCGGAGCAGCGCCTGGTGATCGTGGCGGTCGACGCGGAGACGGGCGAACCGCGCCGCTTCGACCGCACGTCCGGGGTTTCCTTGGTCGACGCGGTGGCGGCGAGCTGCGCGGTCCCGGGCATCTGGCCGGCGGTGACGATCGACGGCCGCCGCTACGTCGACGGCGGCGTCCGCTCCGGCGAGAACGCCGACTACGCGACGGGCCACACCCGCGTCGCGGTCGTTTCGCCGATGGGCGTGGACACGCCGTTGCCGATGGAGAAGCCGCTCCTGGCGGTGCTGGACGGCCTGCGCGCAGCGGGCGCGGAGGTCACGCTGATCACCCCGGACGAGGCGTCGGTGGCGGCGATCGGCGAGAACCCGCTGGACCCGTCGACCCGGACCCCGGCCGCGAAGGCCGGCCGCGCCCAGGGCGACGCGCTCACCCTCAGCTGGACCTAGCCACGGCTCAGGTCGCGCCGAAGCCCGTCGGCTACCCTCGTGGGGCGAGGTAGCGTGTCCGAGCGGCCGAAGGAACATGTCTTGAAAACATGCGAGGGGGCAACCTCTCCGTGGGTTCGAATCCCACCGCTACCGCTCTTGGCCCCGGGCGCGGAGTAGCCGTGCCCGGGCTCAGCCCTCCACCTCGGACAAGTGGCCCAGCACCCGGTCGAAGGCACCGGCGATCGTCGCCTGCTCCTCGGGGCTCAGCAGGTCGATGAGGTGCTCGCGCACCCCTTCCACGTGCGTCGGCGCCGCCTTTTCCAGCAGCGCCTCGCCGTTCTCCGTCAGCTCCGTGATGACGCCGCGCTTGTCCTCCGGGTCGCGCACGCGCCGGACCATGCCCGTGTCCTCGAGCCGGCCGACCTGGTGGGACAGCCGGCTCTTCGTGGACCCCATCAGCACCGCCAGCTCCGACATGCGCATCCGGTGGCCGTCCTGCATCTCCAGGCAGACGAGCACTTCGTAGTCGGTCAGCGACACGTCGTGCCGGTCGGTCAGCTCGCGGTGCAGCCGCTGCCGCAGTCGGAGGGTCGCCACGATGTAGGAGCGCCACGCCGCCATCTCGGCTTCGTTCAACCAACGCACAGGCCGCTCCTCGGTCATAAGGCAGCGTAGAACGCTGATCAAGGGACCGCACGGTCCGAGTCTGAACTGCGTGCCGGTAAAAATGCCGTCGCAACATCGCCCGAAGGTGGGGTTACGAAAAGGTTGAGACTCGGCCGGAAAAGGCGCATTCTGCTTGTCGGCGGATGGTCGGCCAGGGTATGGCGCGGCGACGGTGACGTGCCGGCCCGGCTCCCCGCCGGGAGAGGTCAGGTGGTTGCGTGGCGGGTGATTCTCGCGGTTGACCGCCAGCTGTGTCCCCGCGACCGGAACGGCACAAGAACGGGCCGGGCGCGATTGCGAACAGCACTCACACGCGGGCTTCCATGCGTTCACGCATACGGCGTCGATCGGGCCTGTATCGGGTCACGACCTCGGCAGTCGTGACGACAGCGCCTGAACGCCGGCCCCGGTCGCGGCCAACCGCTCGACCAAAGACACAACCTCGGTACAGAGCCTGGGTGTGGCCGCCAGCGCGACGGCCGCGCCCAGGCTCGTTACCAAGTCGGCCAAAGCAGGCCGACCCCCGAGCGACACTCGACCGTCGCTCCGAGGCCATGGCCGTGGCTGCGGTCGGCTTGGTAACAATCGGCGCAGTACGATCTGCGTCGTGAGATTCGACGACGATGCCGGCCTGGACGCCTCCGAAGTCCAGGACCTGCGCGGAAGCGGTGGAGGCGGCGGCGGGATCGGCGGCCGCATGGCGCTCGGCGGCGGCGGACTCGGCGTCGTCGGCCTGATCATCTACTTCGTGCTCTCCCAGCTCGGCGGGGTGAGCGTCGGCGGCGGCAGCGGGAGCGGCCTGAGCGGCGGCCTCGGCAGCGTCGGCTCCGGCCAGCAGGTCGACAACACGAAGCTCGCCAGCGAGTGCAAGACCGGCGCGGACGCCAACAAGAACCACGACTGCGCGATCGTCGCGATCGTCAACTCCGTCCAGGACTACTGGACGCAGCAGTTCGCGCGCTCCGGCTCGACCTACCGGAAGGCGCCGACGAACTTCTTCAACGGCGGCGTGCGCACCGGCTGCGGCAGCGCCACCTCCGACACGGGCCCGTTCTACTGCCCGGCCGACTCCAAGGTCTACATCGACCTTTCCTTCTTCGACGAGCTGAAGACCCGCTTCGGCGCGCAGGGCGGCCTCTTCACCGAGGCGTACGTCCTCGCGCACGAGTACGGGCACCACGTGCAGAACCTGCTCGGCACGTCGAAGAAGGGCACCGGCACCGGCCCGACGTCCGGTTCGGTGCGCCTCGAGCTGCAGGCCGACTGCTACGCCGGCGTCTGGGGCAACCACGCCTCGACGACGCCGACCGAGAGCGGCAAGCCGCTGATCACCGACGTCACCCAGGACGACATCAACTCCGCGCTGGACACCGCGTCCCGCATCGGCGACGACTACATCCAGCAGAAGCTCGGCGGCGGCCAGGTCGACCGCTCGAAGTTCACGCACGGCACGTCCGCGCAGCGCGAGAAGTGGTTCACCACCGGCTTCCAGACCGGCGACCCGGCCCGCTGCGACACCTTCGGTACCAGCAACCTGGGCTGAGCTCACCTTCGTTCCGAATGAGAAGATCGTCAATGCGTCATTCGGCAGGAACTCGGACCGCCGGTATACAGTCGACACATGTACGCGATCACCATCCGTGAACCAGGTGACCCGGACGTTCTCGAGTGGACGGAGGTCGCGGATCCGCGTCCCGGCCCCGGTGAGGTACTGCTGGACGTCGCGGCGAGCGCGGTGAACCGGGCGGACCTCCTGCAACGCCAGGGCCACTACCCACCGCCGCCCGGCGCCAGCGAAACGATCGGCCTGGAGTGCTCCGGCACGATCGCCGAACTCGGGGAAGGTGTCGAAGGCTGGAACGTCGGCGACGAGGTCTGCGCGCTGCTCGCGGGCGGCGGCTACGCGGAGAAGGCGGTCGTCCCGGCCGGGCAGCTGCTGCCGGTGCCTGCCGAGATCGACCTGATCACCGCGGCCGGGCTGCCCGAGGTGGCGTGCACGGTGTGGGCGAACGTCGTGATGCACGCGAAGCTCGCCGAGGGCGAGGTGCTGCTGGTCCACGGCGGCGCCGGCGGCATCGGCACGCACGCCATCCAGGTCGGCAAGGCATTGGGCGCGACCGTCGCCGTCACCGCCGGTTCGGCCGAGCGGCTCGACCGCTGCCGCCAGCTCGGCGCCGACCTCGCGATCAACTACAAGGAAGAGGACTTCGTCGAGGTCCTCAAGAAGGAGACGGGCGGCGCGAACGTCATCCTCGACAACATGGGCGCGTCCTACCTCGGCCGCAACGTCGACGCGCTGGCGCCCGACGGCCGGCTGGTGATCATCGGCATGCAGGGCGGGGTGAAGGGCGAGCTGAACGTCGGCACGTTGCTCGGCAAACGGGCTTCGGTGTTCGCGGCGGGCCTGCGCTTCCGGCCGCTGGACCAGAAGGCGGCGATCGTCGCCGACGTCCGCGAACGGCTGTGGCCGCTGGTTTCCGACGGCCTCGTCAAGCCGATCATCGGCCAGGTCGTGCCGATGGCCGAAGCCGCGACCGCGCACCGGATCCTGGAAGAGGGCAGCGTCTTCGGCAAGGTGCTGCTGGCCGCGAAGTCTTAGCGGAGTTCTTCGAGGACCCGCACGAGCTGGTTGATCTCGAATACGTTGGAGTAGTGGGCGAGCCCGATCCGCACGGCGCCGCCCACTTCGCCGACGCCCAGTGACGCGAAGACACCGGCCGCGCCGTCATCGGCGAAGGCGCACAACCCCTGCGAAGCCAAGTACTCGGCGACCTCGGGCGATTTCTTGCCGGCGACCGCGAAAGCCAGCGCCGGGATGCGGCGCATCGCGTTGCCGATGACCATGATGTGCCGCAGCGACAGCAGATCCGTCGACAGCTGCGCGAGCAGCCCGGCGTGGTACGACTTGGCCGAGCCGAGCGAGGTGACCAGCCGCTCGCGGCGCGAACCGGTGGCTGCGTCGTCGAGGCCGGCGAGGTAGTCGATCGACGCGATCAGCCCGGCCAGCAGCGGGTAGGCGTGCGGGCCGAGTTCGAGGCGGGCGGCACCGCGCGCCATCGGGTCGAGCGAGACCGACGGGATCCGCTCGATCAGCTCGGGGTCGCGGAAGACGAGCGCCCCCACCGAAGGACCGCCCCACGCCTGTGCGGACACGACCATGACGTCGGCGCCCAGTGCGTTGATGTCGAGCGGCAGGAACGGCGCGGCGTAGGTGGCGTCGACGACGACGAGCGCGCCGACCCGCTTGGCGAACTCGATGATCGTCGGGACGTCCGGCCGGGTGCCGACGGACCCGGACGCGAGGGTGACGGCGACGGCCTTGGTGCGCGCCGACACGAGCTGCTCGTACTGCCACGCGGGCAGTTCGCACGTCTCGATGTCGATCTCGCCCCACCGCACGACGGCACCGACGCGCTTCGCGGCGCGCTGCCACGGCGCGAGGTTGGCCTGTTCGTCGAGCCTCGAGACGACGACTTCGTCGCCGATCGTCCAGCGCTCGGCGAGCGCGTCGCAGAGGCGGCGCAGCAGCACCGGCGCGCTCGGCCCGAGCACGACGGCGGCCGGATCGGCCCCGACCAGGTCGGCCACGGCCCGGCGGGCCGCGGTCACGATGCTTTCCGCGCGCTGTGAGGCCGGAAACGCTCCACCCGGCCCGGACACCGGGGCGCGCATCGCCGTCGAAACGGCCGAAGCGACCTGTTCCGGGACCAGCATTCCGGCGGCGCCGTCGAAGTGAATCCAGCCGTCACCCAGCGCGGGAAAGAGCCCACGGATACGAGCGACGTCGAACGCCATGGGGACACCGTACGGACGTGCGGTTTCGCCGTGCGCCCGGGGTTGGGTGGAGAGCCACCGGGAACCCGGATAGCGGCTACGCTCGGAGACGGACACCCCGCGTGTGTCGCGGAGCGTGGCGAACGCAAGCCAGGATGGAGCACATGACCGAGCCGAACTTCACAGCGGGTGACCCCGACCAGGAATCTTCACCCCACGTGGTGGTAGTCGGACAGGACGGCTCCCCTCTCGAGGGCGCGGAGCAAGCCGAGGCGGTGGGCGAGCTCATCGAAGAGCCGGCCAAGGTGATGCGCATCGGCACGATGATCAAGCAGCTCCTGGAGGAGGTCCGCGCGGCCCCGCTGGACGACGCGTCCCGCACCCGGGTCCGCGAGATCCACCAGACCTCGGTGAAGGAGCTGGCGGCATCGCTGGCACCGGAGCTGCAGGAGGAGCTGGAGCGCCTGGTCCGTCCGTTCACGGACGACTCGACGCCGTCGGACGCCGAGCTGCGGATCGCGCAGGCTCAGCTGGTCGGCTGGCTGGAGGGGCTGTTCAGCGGAATCCAGACGGCGCTGTTCGCCCAGCAGATGGCGGCGCGGGTACAGCTCGAGCAGATGCGGCGCGGGTTGCCTGCGGGGCCTTCGGCCGGTGGTGGGCATGAGCCGCACGGGCCGGGGATCTCCGGGACGGGCCAGTACCTCTGACGGTTTTCCCAGGGTTGTCCACAGACCGCATGGGATGTGGACAACCGCTGTGGATAACTCGCTTCGCGGCGGGTTTTGTCCCTGGTCGCCGACAGACTGGCCAAGGGGCCGCCCCCCCCCCCCCAGGGATGGGCGGGGGAGTTTCCGGTTCCCGCCCCGGCCCTCAACGCAAGGCGCTGAAGAACGTCCGGATGTCGCCGATCAGCGCGTCCGGTTCCTCCAGGGCCGGGAAGTGGCCTCCGCGGGGGAACTCCGTCCAGTGGACGATCTTGTCCGTTCGCTCCGCCAGCGCCCGGATCGGCAGGCCGATGTCGTCCGGGAACACCGCCACGCCCGTCGGGACCGGGTTGGACGCCGGTGGCGCTCCCCAGCCTCCCGTCAGCGCCGCGTACAGCCGGGCCGATGAGTTGGCCGTTTCCGTGAACCAGTAGATCGACACGTCCGCCAGGAGGTCGTCGCGGTCGATCAGGTCCGTTGATGTGTTCGAGAACGACCGGAACTTCTCCGCGATCCACGCCAGCTGCCCCGCCGGGGAATCGTGCAGGCCGTACGCAAGCGTTTGCGGCTTCGTCGCCTGGATCATCGCGTAGCCCGTTCCGGACGCCGAGAACGCCTGCCCCTTCTCGAGCGATCGGCGGCCGAGTTCCTGGTCCGGCAGGCCGTCCAAGTCCGCTGGCGTCCGCACCACCGCCGACGCCAGCATCGTCACGTGGATCCCGAGCACCCGCGACGGGAACTGGACCGCCAGCTCACGCGAGATGATCGCGCCCCAGTCGCCGCCGTGGGCGCCGAACCGCTCGTACCCCAGGCGAGTCATCAGCGAAGCGAACGCCCGCGCGATCCGGTCCGGGCCCCAGTCCGTCGTCGGCGTCGGGCCCGAGAAGCCGTAGCCCGGGATCGACGGGACCACCACCGTCAACGCCGAAGCGGGGTCGCCGCCGTACGCGCGCGGGTCCGTCAGCGGCCCGATGACGTCCAGGAACTCGACGATCGAGCCCGGCCAGCCGTGCGTCAGCAGCACCGGCGTCGCGGACGGCTCCGGGGAGACCACGTGCAGGAAGTGCACGTTCGTCCCGTCGATCGTCGTCGTGAACTGCGGGAAGCCGTTGATGCGCTCCTCCTGGGCCCGCCAGTCGAAGCCCGTCCGCCAGTATTCGGCCAGCTCACGCACGTAGTCGACGGGCGCGCCGAGCCGCCAGCCGGCGTCGGCGGGCTGGTCGGGCCAGCGCGTGTTCGCCAGGCGCGCGCGGAGGTCGTCGAGGTCTGCTTGCGGTACGTCGATGTGGAACGGCGTGATCGTCATACCCCGACGGTAGGAGCTATCGCGGACAGATCCGGTCCTCGAGGCGATCCAGTACCCGGTCGACCCCGCGGCCGTCCACTGTGGACGAAGCTGCGGCCGACAACGACTCCCGGAGCGCAGCGTCGGAGAGCAGCGAACGCAAGACCGCCGTCACCGAAGGCAGCCGATCCGCCAGGGACTCCGCGGGGCCGAGCCCGGCCGCCAAGCCGAGGTCCAGCGCCGCCCGGTAACCCGGCCCCTGGTTGTCCACCAGCCGCACCGCCGCCGTCGGGACGCCGAGGCAGCACAGCTCGACGAACGTCATCCCGGCCGCGCTCACCGCGATGTCCGTCGTCGCGAACAGCTCCAGCAGCGCGGGACTCGGCGCCGCTACCCGGATCGACTGGCCCGGCCGCAACGCGGGCAACGCGGGTTCGCCGCGCACCAGGACGTCCGCAGCGAACGGCAGCTCCGTGTCGCGAAGCGCGCGAAGCAGCAACCCCACTGTGGGCGCCCACTGGTCACCGCCGCCCATAGCGACCGTGACGTGCGGCGGCGGCCCTGAAGGCGCTCGGCGCGTAGACCGCACGACGTCGCGAAGCGGCGCGTACGCGATCCCCCGCAGCAAGACGTCCGAGCCGTCGTCAGGCCGGGCAGAAGGCGCGAAGCCCGAGTCGACGACGATGTCCGCGGGACGCCGCCCGTACACGTCGTCCTCGATCGACACCAGCAAAGCGCCCGCCGCGTTGACCTCTTCGCGCAGGTCACCGAGGCCGTAGTGGTCGACGATCACCGCGTCGAACCCCGTCGCGTCGAAAGGAGCGCGCCCGACGCCCAGCTCGTCGAAACGCGAAGCGAGCCATTCCGCGTTGTCGACGCGACCCGAGAAGGCGACCGAAAAGCCCCGCGCCACCGCCCGCTCGGCGTAGGCGACCATCCGCGCGACGTGGCCGGCGCCGATCGACGCCGACGCGTCCGCGCGCAGCAGCAGCCTCACCGGCCGACTTTCTTCTGCTCGACGTGCGCGTTGAGCGCCACCAGTTCCGGCCGCGACCGCAGCAGCGCGACCACCGCCCGCCAGTCGCCGACGTGGTCGCCCAGCTCGGCCACGAGCGCTTGCAGCAAAGACCAGTCCTCGGCGGTGTCGAGCGTCACGCGCAGGTCGTCGGCCGCCGGGCTCACCACGACGCCGCTGCACGAATAGCGCAAAGGCTGCGAGTAGATACCCGAAGTGACGTGCTCGCGGTGCGCGCCGACAGCCGTGGATACCTGCTCAGCCAGCACGGCGGCCCGAACCAGCTCGGCGTCGAAGCCGCGGGGCAGCGTCCGGACGAGCGTCGTGCTCACGTAGTCCAGCGACGGCTGGGCCCGCCAGAGTGTCGCGAGCTGGCCGATCAGCGACGGGTCCAGCAGGGGGCAGTCGGCGGTGAGCCTGATCACGGCGTCGGCGGGGTGCTCGCGCAGCGCCACCGCGAACCGCTCGAGGACGTCGTCGAGCGGACCCCGGACCACCGCGGCGCCGCAGCGAGCCGCCTCCGCCGCGACGTCGTCGTCCGAAGCGTCCGAAGACGTCGCGACCACGACCTGGTCGACGCCGGGTGCGGCCGCCGCGGCCCGGACGACCCAGCCCAGCACGCTGCGGCCGCCGAGCGGCCGCAGCACCTTGCCGGGGAGCCGGGTCGACGACGACCGGGCTTGGATGACGGCGTTGACCACGGGCGCTGCACGCATGGGTGACATGATGGCCGACGGCCACAGTCACCGAAACGCGGAGGTCAACGATGTCCGAGCTGGATGGCTCCAGCATCCTGCTCACCGGCGGGACCGGTTCCTTCGGCAAGGCGTTCATCGCGCACGCGCTCGCCGAACTGAACCCGAGCCGGCTGGTCGTGCTCTCCCGCGACGAGCTGAAGCAGTACGAAACGCGCCAGCTGTTCGGCGACGACCCGCGCCTGCGCTGGTTCATCGGCGACATCCGCGACCGGCGCCGGCTCGAGCGCGCCATGCACGGCGTCGACTACGTCGTGCACGCCGCCGCGCTCAAGCAGGTCGACACCGGTGAGTACAACCCGTTCGAGTTCGTCCAGACCAACGTCATGGGCTCGCAGAACGTGATCGAGGCGTCGATCGACACCGGCGTCAAGAAGGTCGTCGCGCTGTCGACCGACAAGGCGTCCAGCCCGATCAACCTCTACGGCGCCACCAAGCTGTGCGCCGACCGGATGTTCATCAGCGGCAACCACTACGCCGCCGCGCACGTGACGCGCTTCTCCGTGGTCCGCTACGGCAACGTGATGGGCTCGCGCGGCAGCGTCATCCCGTTCTTCCGCAAGCTGGCCGAGCAGGGCGAGTCGCTGCCGATCACGCACAAGGACATGACCCGGTTCTGGATCACGCTCCCCCAGGCCGTGCGATTCGTCGTCGACTCGTTCGACCAGATGCACGGCGGCGAGCTGTACGTGCCGCGGATCCCGAGCATGCGGCTGGTCGACCTGGCCCAGGCGATCGCGCCGGGCAGCGAGATGCACGAGGTCGGCATCCGCCCGGGCGAGAAGCTGCACGAGGAGATGATCGCGCCGGACGACGCGCGCCGGACGGTCCAGCTCAAGGACCGCTACGTCGTCCAGCCGCACCTCGCAGGCTGGGGCTTCGAGCCGCCGGCGGACGGCACGCCGATGCCGGAGGGCTTCGCCTACCGTTCGGACACCAACGACCTGTGGCTGAACGGCGAGGAGCTGCGCGAACTGGTCGAGCAGCATGCCTGAGCCGTTCCTCCCCTACGGCCGCCAGTCCATCAGCGAAGAGGACATCCAGGCCGTCGTCGACGTCCTGCGCGGCGACTGGCTGACCACCGGGCCCGCGGTCCAGCAGTTCGAGAACGACCTCGCGGCGCACACCGGCGGGACGCCCGCGGTGGCCGTCACGTCGGGCACCGCGGCGCTGCACGTCGCGTACGCGGCGGCCGGGCTCAAGCCGGGTGACGAGGTGGTCGCGTCGCCGATGACGTTCGTCGCGACCGCCGCGACCGCCGCGCTTCACGGCGCGAAGGTGGTCTTCGCCGACGTCGAACCGGACACCGGGAACCTTTCGGTCGAGGCGGCCCAAGCCGCGGTGACCGAGCGCACAAAGGTCGTCGCGGCCGTCGACTACGCCGGCCACCCGGCCGAACTGGACGCACTCGCCAGAACCGCCCACGACGCGGGCGCGCTGCTGCTGGAGGACGCGGCGCACTCCGTCGGCGGGTCCTGGCAGGGCCGCCCGGTGGGCTCGATCGCCGACCTGACGACGTTTTCGTTCTTCCCGACGAAGAACCTCACGACGGCCGAAGGCGGCGCCGTCGTCACGCCGGACGCGGGCCTGCTCGACCGGGCGCGGAAGTTCCGCAACCACGGCCTGGTCCGCGACCGCGCCGAGCAGCGCTACCCGGACGAAGGCGGCTGGCACCAGGAGGTCCACGAGTTCGGCCTGAACTACCGCCTGCCGGACGTCCTCTGCGCGCTCGGCAGCAGCCAGCTGACGCGGCTCGCGGAGTTCAAGAAGCGCCGCGCCGAGATCCACGCGCGGTACAACGCGGCGCTGGCGGACGTCGACGGCGTGGCGACGCCGCCGAGCCGCCCCGGCGCCGACCCGGCCTGGCACCTGTACCCGCTGCGGGTGCTGGAAGGCCGTCGCCGGGCGCTGTTCGACCACCTGCGCGGCGCCGGCATTGGTGTCCAGGTCAACTACATCCCGGCCTACTGGCACCCGGTGTTCGAGGACCTCGGCTACCGGCGCGGCCTCTGCCCGAACGCCGAGGCGTACTACGAGCAGGAGCTCTCGCTACCGCTGTTCCCGTCGCTGACGGACGCCGACGTCGACCGCGTCGTCGACGCCGTGCGCGCGTTCTTCTAGATCAGATCCCAGGTCAGGGGCGTGCCCTTCGCGGCGTCGACGCGGAAGGTGCGCCCCACCACGGCCGTGATCTCGGCCGGGGCCAGCCCGCCGGCGGGCCGGATCGACCGAACGTTCGCCGGCGTCACCTCGTCCCCGGCCCGGACGTCCTCGACGACGTAGAGCGAGCGCCGGAAGCGCAGTCCCTCGGCCTCGCTGGGCCGCGGGCCGAGCACGGGCACGCCGAGCGCTTCCCAGGCCCGGCGCGTCTCGGTGACCAGGGCGGCCAGCTCGGCCGGCTCCAGGGAGAAGTCGGAGTCGACGCCGCCGTCACCGCGGGCGAGCGTCACGTGCTTCTCGATGGCCACCGCGCCGAGCGCGACGGCCGCGACCGGCGCGCCGATGCCCGGCGTGTGGTCGGACAGGCCGACGAGCGTGCCCGTCAGCCCGGCCAGCAGCGGCAACCCGCGCAGGTTGCTCTCACTCGGTGACGCCGGGTAGCTCGCCGTGCAGCCGAGCACGATCAGCTGGTCGTTGCCCGCGGCGCGTGCGGTGCGCACCGCGGCGTCGATCTCCGCGACGTTCGCCATACCGGTGGAGATGACCAGCGGCTTACCGGTCTTCGCGCACAGCTCGACCAGCGGCAGGTCGACGATCTCCGACGACGCGATCTTGTACGCCGGCGCGCCCAGGGACTCCAGCAGCTCGACCGCCGTCGGGTCGAACGGGCTGGAGAAGATTTCGAGGCCGTGCGAACGGGCGCGTTCGAAGAGCGGTTCGTGCCATTCCCACGGCGTGTGCGCCTTTTCGTACAGCTTGTAGAGGTTCTCACCACCCCACAGCTCGTGCGACGCACCGATCCGGAACGCCGGGGTGTCGACGTCGATGGTGATCGTGTCCGGCCGGTAGGTCTGCAGCTTGACCGCCTGCGCCCCGGTCTCCGCGATCGCGTCGACGATCTCCAGCGCCCGGCCGAGATCGCCGTTGTGGTTGCCCGACATCTCAGCGATGACGAACGGCGGCTGGTCGGGCGAGACGACGTGGGCGCCGATGCGCACCTCGCTGGTCGTCATCGGGCTATCGCTTCCTTCCGGTGCGGCGGTCGGCGGCCCGCAGCTCCGTCCAGACCACTTCGCGGGGCACGCCGTCGATCTCCCGAACATACCTGCGCGTCTCGGCGAAACCGAACCGCTTGTGCAGCAGGAGCACCTGGCGGTTGTCGGCCAGCGTCGCGCCGCCGACGACCCGGAGGCCGAGTTCGTCGAAGGAGTAGTCGACCGCCGCCTGCTCAAGCCGCAGCCAGGCGGCGAGCAGACTGCGGCCCAGACCCTCGTTGTCGAGGTAGAAGCCCCATTCGGCGCTGCCGGCAGCCCGGTCGATGTCACTGAACAGCACGACTCCGGCGGGGGTGCCCTCGTGGTGGTAGACCAGCACCCGCCGCGTCGGGTCGGCCCGCACCGCCGCGAACCACGCGCGGTGCTCGTCGGCGCCGATTTCATGGGTGGTGAAGCTCACCTGCCGGACCGACGGGTGGTTGCGCCACCGCCGAATCCGGTCGAGGTCGTCTTCGTCCGCCTCGCGCAGAACGGCCGTCATTCGCCTGCCGGCACGCTGATCTGGTCCTCGAGCCGGCGCAGCCGGTCCTCGTAGCGCGAGATGCCGGCGAGCCGGACGCGGATCTGGGCGTGCTGGCGCTGGATCTCCTCGATCAGCGTGCGGGCCTCGGCGATTTGCCGGCTGTCACTGTTGGGCACCAGCGACATCGACTCGCACAGCGTCTCCAGGCGGGCTTCCTGCGCGGCGACGTGCGGGATCAGGCGGTCGAGCTCGGCGCGGGTCCAGCGGAGGTCGCCGCGGGCCTGCTCGAGGCTGTGCTCGGCGTTGTCCAGCCGGCGCCGGTGGTCGGCGGTGGCGTGCTCGAGGTTGTTGACGCGGTCGGCGAGGCCGCGGGTGCGGTCGTCGACCCGGAAGTCGATCAGCTTGGCGATCCGGTCGACGAGTCCTCTGCCGAGTTTCTGCACTGCCATGGGTGGTCCTTAGGTGGGTGGGGACGCGCGTCTAGCGCAGGAGGGTGGTGTCACCGGTCTTGGTCCAGGAGTCCAGCAGCCGCCCCTCGGCGGCGATCTGGTGCTCCGGGCCGACGATGCAGGAGTCGCCCGCGGCGTGCTCCCACGACGTCTGGTCGGGGTTGTCGATGAACGAGAACCCGGTGAGCACGAGCTGGGCGGTCGGGAACGACGTCCGCGCGATCCAGGCGGCCAGCGTGCCGGTGGTCGACCACGTCGGCTCGTCGCGCGTCGGCAGGCCCAGCGCGTCCGACAGCGGCAGCACCACCTCGCGGTTCGACACCGGGACCGCGCCGAGGTCGGCGGCCCACCAGCCCGGCACGTCCTCCGGCTCCCAGTGCATCCGGCCGGGCTCGACCAGCAGGTAGAGCCGCCTGCGGTAGTCCTGGAAGACGTACGGCGTCGCCCGGATCGCCCGGTTGAACACCACGACGTGCGTCCGGGAGCCGACGACCTCCTCGCCCGGCTTGTCGACGACGAAGCCGTTGACGCGGATCACGAGGTCGCACGCGTCGATCGCCTTCGCCCGCTGGGGGTCGGGCGGGAGCGGCTGGTTTCCGACGACGGCCACCGAACGCGGGTCCGGCCGGTCGGCGTACGCCGCGAGCAGGTTGACCATCAAGCTCGCCGCGCCGAGAGCAGCAGTCATAAGCGGAGAAAGTACCAGCACGCAGCGCCGGTCCCGCCGCCTAGCGGCCCCTGGGCTCTACCACACCGGCGGGGTGGGCCGGACGCCGCTCGTCCCATCGGTACCCTCGTCCACGTGCATGCCACCAGCACGGTTCAGGCCGCGAACTCACCCGTAGCGACGTCGGTGCCCCCGACGTCGGACAGCAAGACGTTCGCGCGCGCCTTCGCCGACATCAAGGCCGGTTTCTCCGCCCGCGAGCTGTGGGGTCACCTCGGCTGGCAGGACATCAAGCAGCGCTACCGCCGGTCGGTGATCGGTCCCTTCTGGATCACCATCAGCCAGGCGGTCCTCGCCCTCGGGCTCGGGCTGCTGTACTCGCAGCTGTTCAAGCTCCCCGTCGAGGTGTTCCTGCCCTACATCTCGACCGGCTTCATCATCTGGGGCTTCATCAGCGGCTGCCTGTCCGAAGGCATGGAGACGTTCATCGCCAACGAGGGGCTGATCAAGCAGCTCCCGGCGCCGCTGAGCGTCTACATGCTGCGCACGGTGTGGCGGCAGACGCTGATGCTGGCCCACAACATGATCGTCTACGTGGCCGTGCTGGCGATCTTCTTCGGGGCGCTCAGCAAGCAGTACTCGCTGCTGGGCAACGGGACGTGCGTCCCCGACCACATCTGCCACCCGGGCCTCAGCTGGACCATCCTGCTGGCCATCCCCGGTTTCCTGCTGCTCGCGCTGAACGCCGGCTGGGTGACGCTGCTGTTCGGCATCATCTCGACCCGCTTCCGCGACATCCCGCAGGTCGTCAACTCGCTGATCCAGCTGCTGTTCTACGGCACGCCGATCGTCTGGCCGGTGGACCAGCTGATGTCCGGCGGGTCCCGGGAGGGCGTCTCCTGGATCCTGCCGATCGTCAAGGCGAATCCGCTCTACCACTTCATGCAGGTGGTCCGCGCGCCGCTGCTGGGGCAGGAGTTCTCGGTGGAGAACTGGATCGTGGTCGGCTCCATCACCGTCGTCGGTTGGGCTCTCGCGCTGGTCGCGATGCGCAACTACCGTGCCCGCGTCTCCTATTGGGTGTGACACATGGTTTCCATTGACGTCCACAACGCGTTCGTCGACTTCCCGATCTTCGACGCGAAGACGCGGTCGATGAAGAAGAAGGTCCTCGGCAAGGTCGGCGGCAAGATCGGCACCGAAACCAAGGTCCCGATCATCGAAGCGCTGCACGACGTGACGCTCAACCTGCGTGAAGGCGACAGGGTCGGCCTGGTCGGGCACAACGGTGCCGGCAAGTCCACGCTGCTGCGCCTGCTCGCCGGGATCTACGAGCCGACCCGCGGCTCGTCGCGGATCAACGGCAAGATCGCGCCGGTGTTCGATCTCGGGATCGGCATGGACCCGGAGATTTCGGGCGTCGAGAACATCATCATCCGCGGCCTCTTCCTCGGCATGACCGCCAAGGAGATGGAGAAGCGCGTCGACGACATCGCGGAGTTCACCGAGCTCGGCGACTACCTCCAGATGCCGCTGCGGACGTACTCGACCGGTATGCGCGTGCGTCTCGCGCTGGGCGTCGTCACGTCGATCGACCCGGAGATCCTGATCCTCGACGAGGGCATCGGCGCGGTCGACGCGGCGTTCCTCAACAAGGCGCGCGACCGGCTCAAGGACCTCGTCAAGCGCTCCGGCATCCTGGTGTTCGCCAGCCACTCGGACGAGTTCCTGTTCGAGCTGTGCGACACGGCCATCTGGATGGACGAAGGTCACCTCAAGCAACAGGGTTCGCTGCGGGACGTCCTCACGTCGTACAAGGGACGCGACCCCTTCGAGAACATGAGCAAGGAAACCCTCGAGCGCTTCGGCATCGAGCCGGTGGCGACGACGAACGGCGGCGAATGATGGCCAGCGAGACCCGGCAGCTGCCCGACGGCGCGGTCGTCGGCGTAGTCGTCACGCGGCACCGGCGGGAGCTGCTCGCGGACTCGCTGAAGATCATCGCGGCCCAGACCCGGCCGGTCGACCACCTGGTCGTGGTGGACAACGGACCGGACGACTCGGCCCGCGAAGTCGTCGAGAACTACCCGCTGCCGCACACGTACCTGCCGTCGCACCGGAACCTCGGCGGCGCGGGCGGGTTCGCACTGGGCATGCTGCACGCGCTGTCCCTGGGCGCGGACTGGGTCTGGCTGGCCGACGACGACGGCCGCCCGGCCGACGAGAACGTCCTGGCGATCCTGCTGGAAGAGGCGGAAAAGCGGAACCTGGCGGAGATCTCGCCGGTGGTGTCCAACATCGACGCCCCGGAGAAGCTGGCGTTCCCGCTGCGCCGCGGCCTGACGTGGAAGCGGTCGCAGTCCGAGCTGGGCGTCGACTTCCTGCCCGGCATCGCGTCCCTGATGAACGGCGCGCTGTTCCGCGCGTCCACTTTGGACGTCGTCGGCGTGCCGGACCTGCGCCTGTTCTTCCGCGGCGACGAGGTCGAGCTGCACCGCAGGCTGGTGCGCTCGGGCCTGCCGTTCGGCACGTCCCTGAAGACGAAGTACCTGCACCCGGACGGCTCGGACGAGTTCAAGCCCATGCTGGGCGGCAAGTTCCACGCGCAGGACCCGGAGAACGAGGTCAAGCGGTACTACACGTACCGCAACCGCGGATACCTGTTGTCCCAGCCGGGCATGCGCAAAATCGGCGCGCTGGAGGTCGTCCGGTTCGGCCTGTACTTCGTGGGCGTGAAGCGCGACCCGAAGGCGTTCCTGCAGTGGCTGAAGCTGGTGCGGCAGGGCCGGGCGGAGAAGTTCTACCGCTACTGAAGCCGACCTTCGAACGGCACCGACGACGAAACCGGCCCCGGGAAACCGGGGCCGTTCGCGTTCGTCCGTTATTCGCCGATGACCGGCGGGGCGGTGCGCAGGTCGGTGCCGAAGACCTCGTCGGGGTCGCCCTCGACCAGGTACGTCGGGCGCGAGTGCTCCGTGTCCTCGTCGCCTTCGCCCTTCTGGCCGCGGCCCATGCCGCCGCCGCCCATGCCGCCGCGGCCGGACGCGCTGCCCGAGCCGAGCCCGCCCATGCCGCGTCCCGCGGCGGCTTCGGCCGCGCCGATGCCGCCTGGCCGGGCCGCGCCCGATGCGGCGCCCGCGCCCGTCGCGTTGCCGGCGCCGCCCGAGCCGCCGGGGCCGAAGCCGCCGCGGCCCGCGCCGCCGCCGACCTTGGAGTTGTAGGCCTCGTCGCCGCCGAAGTTCGCGCCGCCCATCGGCATCGGGCTCATCGGCGGCATGCCACCGAACGACTGGTTGGGGTTCGACGTCGACCCGCCGGGGACCGACCCCGTCGTGAAGCTGGACGGCGCGGTCGTGCCGGCCGGGAGCAGGCCCGCGCCGGTCGTCGAGCCGGGTCCGGAGAAGTGCGGCGTGATGTTGGCGCCGGTGACGTTGCCGCCCGGGACGTTGCCCGTCGCGAAGTTGTGGCTCCCGCCCGGAGTGTTCACCGAGCCGGCGCCCGGCATGTTCACGCCGGAGGGGTTGCTGCTGCCGTTCTTGTCGCCGCCGCCGGTGGGGTCCCCGGTGCCGCCGGGGTTGGTGAAGCTCGGCGGCGGCGCGAACTCCGGCTGCTTCGACGCGGCCTCGTACAGGCTCTTGTCGTACGTCGACATCACACCGGCGGCCTGGGTGTGCGCTTCCTGGCTGTCTTTCTGCTTCTGCAGCGACTTGTCGACGTTGTCGGCCAGGTTGAACGGGTTCGACGTCGCCCAGGACTTGAACTCGTCACCCCAGCTGAACGGGATCGGCTCCGGCATCGCGTTCTTCGCGTTCTGCGCGGCGGTGCCCTGGTCGTACACCGTCTCCGATGCCAGCCGCGCGTTCTGCGAGTTCGCGTCCGACCACTTGCCGAGACTGGTGAAGTACGACTGGGCGCCCTCCGCCGCGGAGCCTTCCCACGTGCCCTTGGACTTGTTGACCGCCTCGCTCATCGCCGTGCCGAAGCCCTCGAAGGCCTTGTGCACGTTGAAGTAGGCGGTGGAGACGTCGGAGACCTGCTGGACGTTGAGGTTGTTGTCCAGGAACTCCTTGAGCTGCGCGTGCTGGTTGCCCATGTAGTCCGCGTTGGAGGGTGTCAACCCCGAGACGTACTGGACGTCACGCCCCTGCGTGCTCGCCTTCTCGTTCTGGTCGCCGATCTGGTTGGACTGCTGGCGGCCCTTCGCCTGCTCGAACCACTGCTTGAACATCCCGAACCACGGCGCGTTCGGATCGACGCCTTCCCGCGCCTTCTGGTCGAAGTAGGCGTCACGAGCGGCCGGCGCCAGGTTCTGGATCTGCTCGTTCGTGAGATCCGGGGTCTTCTGTCCTGGCGGTGTCTGTCGCGTGGTCATCAGGATTCCCCTTATCCCTTCGGCAGCTTCGGCTCGACCTTGTCGGCCACCTGGGTAGCGATGTCACAGGCTTTCGTCGCGTCGGTGGAGGTGACGACGACGTCGACACGTGCCGCAGAGCCCACCGCGAGGGCCAGCGTGCACCCGGCGGGCGGTGACGGCGCCTCGACGGCCTTGCGGCCGTTCACGTTGCCGGCGGTCGTGCCGCCTCCGGCGTCGTTCACGGTGTCGATGCTCTGACTGTCGCGGATGCCGACGCCGAGAGAAAGACTCTCATCGCTGGCACTCTGGAGGTTCTTCAAATAGCGGCAGCTTCGCGCACCGGCCAGCTCGGTCTTTTCCGCAGGCTTGAACTGGCCGAAACTCGTCACGTCCGCGGAGGTCAGCAGTTCACAAGGATCCATCGACGCGGTGGACGCGGTACCAGCAGACGTGCTCGGCGCTTCCGAAGAGCCTGACGAGGGCGACGAGCTGCTGGCCGGCGACGCGGTACCCGCTTGAGTGCCGGTGCAGCCCGCGAGCAGCAGACTGCCGGCGACAAGCGGGAGAACAGCACGTGCGAAGAGTTTTGTCATTCCTCACACCTGGATCGTGGACGTCGCGGAAATCGCCTGGTTTTCGGCTTCCTTGTACAGGCCGGCCGCGCGAGCCAAGGCCTCGTCAGCCGACTTCAGCACCTGCTTGAACTGCTCGAGCACGACTTTGGCCGACCCGGTCCCGGTGGCGGCGCTCTTCTGGTCGTGCTGGGAAACCGTGTGGCCGTAGGGGTGGCTGCCGAGCTGAGGAGCCTGGTCGAGCTGGGTGGTTTCGAAAGTCAGGCCTTCGAGCTTTTCCGCCATGTCGGCGAGCGCCTTGCGCAGCGGAGCAACACCCTCGGGGCTGATCTTGAAGCCGCCGCTCTTGGCGGCGTCCACCAGCTTCGCCGTCTCGGCGCTGGCCTGCGCCAATGCCGCGGCGTTGATCCCGGCGGTGCCGATGATGCTGCCGACGTTCTTGAAGGCCCCCGTAGTGACCTGCCCCGGATCAGCCTGGAAACTCATCGCCGCCCCACCTGACTAGCCTCGCCCGTGCGTGTGCACCCGGAAGTCTACTAGCCGGGCACCCTGCGCAACCGCCGTTCATCGATCTTCACCTCGGACGCAGCGTCGGCGCGCGTGGTTCCCGGTGCTCAGAACTGGCCTTCGAGCTGGGCGTACAGCTGCTGGGCCAGCCGCGCGTTGTCGGCCGGGGCGTAGGTGATCCAGCGCTGGCCGTCCGCGGCCGCGCGGGAGGACATCAGCCAGCGGCCCGACTCCGTGTCGAACCAGGCCAGGGGCGGGAACGTGCCGCCGCGGGTCTGGGCCGTGAACTGGCCCACGCGCTTCTTCGGCTCCTGGAACACCCGCTCGATCATGCGGACCTGGGGACCGCTGCCGCCGGCGGCCGAGCGCGGGCCGCTCACGCCCGCGAAGGGGTCGTACGCGTCGTCGCGGCGTTGGTGGCGGGGCTGCTCCACCGGGCGGGCGATGGTGACCGACTGGCCGGGCGCCGCCGGGGTCAGGGGGAGGAGGTCGACGATCGCCGGGACGATGCCCGTCGGGCGGACCTCCTCGAAGACGATCAGGTTCTCGTCCTGGCGGGCGAGGACCGCGAACTGGCCGTCGGACGCGACGCGGGCGAAGAGGTGGCGATCGCCCAGCTCGGCGGCCGCGCTGATCACCACGCTGCCGCGGACGAAGGTGGCCAGCGCCAGCTCGGCGTCCGCGTCGAGGCGGCCGCGGCTCCACAGGTTGCGGCCGGTCAGGTCGCGGACGACGGCGTCGCGGATCATCGCGCGCTGCTCGACGGTCGTGCCGACGTGCGGGACCTCGAACGGCGTCGGCGCGCGGCCGAGCCCCAGCTGCTCCAGCAGGATGTCCACCGCTGCCAGCGACAGCGAGAACGAGTGCGGCATCGCTTCCATCCCCCCGCGGGTTTCTTCCGGACTGGGGAAACGGTAGTCCATCCGCCCTCAGCGAACCCACTTGCCGCGGCAAGATCGCCGCTGGTCCGATGGACGCATGGCCGACCCGAAACCCGCACTCGTGCTGCACCTCGCCACCGGCGGGGAGCCGCTGCTGTTCGCACTGACGACCGACGAATCCGCCAAGCTGACGGGCAGGCTCGCCCAGCTCGTGAAGGCCGGCGCGGTCGAGACGGTGACCACCAAGGACCACTCGGAGGTCGCGATCAACTTCGCCCACGTGGCAGCCGCGTACGTCGACGACCTCACCCGGAAGAGCACGGTGTTCGGCATGCACGGCTGACACGGTGAAGGCCGCCTCACGACGTGCGTGAGACGGCCTCCGGCGGACACGATCAGAGCTTGTACAGGCGCTTCCAGTTCTCGCGCGAGGTCAGCTCCGGCATGGCGCGCTTGTACTGCTCCTGCACCGCCGCGCCTTCCTTGCGCAGGCGCTGGACCACCTTCGCGCCGCGCTTGGCCAGGTCGAACATCTTGACCTTGTCGTACGAGCGGACGCGGACGCCTTCCTGGTTCGCGTCCGTCACGACCGCCGTGTCGAACAGGGCGATGTGCCACCAGTTCGCCTCGTCGATCGGGACCGCGCCGAGGCCGAAGCGGCTGCGGCCGAGGACCCGGTCGAGCACGCGCTTGATCAGCACCAGGCGCTGCATGCTGGGCCGCGGCGCGCTGTTGATGATGCCGATGTCGTTGGACGCGATGCCGGGGACGTCGGTGGCCTTGTGGCGCTTGGTCTCGGGGTACTGGTCGCGGATGCGGCGGATTTCCTGCATCGCCTCGACACCGCCGTCACGCAGGATCTGCGGGCCCTGCAGGAAGTCCTCGACGGCCTTGATCAGCGTCGCCGACAGCCCGTACTGCATACCGAGCAGGTAGCGCACCAGCTGGGCGAGCAGGACCCGGGAGAGCAGGTTGAGGTTGAACGGCGAGTGCAGCGCGGCGGTGATGATCGAGTTGCGCAGGTTGAAGTAGCGGTGCCACTCGTCCCAGTCCTTCATGTGGAAGTCCGCGTGCCACACCCCCGCCCCCGGCAGCGTCACGGTCGGGAAGCCGTGCGCGCGGGCCCGGTAGGAGTACTCCGCGTCGTCCCACTGGAAGAAGAACGGCATCGGGTAGCCGGTGGCCTGCACCACCTCATACGGGATCAGGCAGGACCACCAGCCGTTGTACCCGGCGTCCAGCCGCCGTTCCTGCCGGTTCGGTTTCAGGGTCTCCTCGTCCACGCCGAGCAGGTCCGCGGTGGAGAGGGAGTGTTCGACCGGCTGGCCGGGCTCGAGGGTGTTGAGCCGGGCGTACTCGGCGCCGACGTGCAGCTGGTTGGGGTGGAACAGGTTCAGCATCTGCCCGCCGACGATGATCGGGTTGGCGGCGCGGTTGGAGAACGCCGTCATCCGGATCACCAGGTCCGGCTCCAGCAGCACGTCGTCGTCCATGAACAGCACGTTCGCGTGCTCGGTCGCGGTGTGCCCGGCCACCTCGAACAGGCCCCGGGTGAACCCGCCGGCGCCGCCGAGGTTGGGCTGCTTGATGTAGTGCAGCTTGTCCGCGAGGTCCTTGGCGACCTGCTCGAACCCGTCACGGGACTCGACCAGGTCGGTGCCCTGGTCGGCGACGTAGATCGCATCCAGGGTCTCCAGCGACGAGACGTCCGCGGCGAGGGCTTGCAGGTTCTTCAGGCAGTCGTCGGCGCGGTTCATCGTGCAGATCGTCACCGCGGTCGGGCGGATCTTCTCCGGTGCTTCGACGGTCCAGCGGACCTGCTCCACCCGCAGCGTCTGACCGCCCTCGGTCTCCAGGTCCAGCCAGAGCGCGCCGCCGTCGTAGAACTTGTCCAGCTTCGCCGTCAGCGTCACCTTGAGCTGTTTGGCGTCGGCGACCTGCTCGGCGGCCACCACCCGCGGCTCACCCTCGACGTCGGAGGCGCCCATCGACAGCAGACCGGTGCCGGTGACCACGGCCTCGACCGACACCTCGGACACCGTCGTCCAGCGCTGCCAGTAGCTGGCCGGGAACCGGCCGAAGTACGTGTTGCCCGACACCTTGGACGCGGGCTCGACGGAGATCGCCGCACGCTCCCGCACGGCCGAGCCCCACTCGAGCTCGGCGTAGAGGTCCTTGCTGACGATCGGCGCCGGACCGGCGTAGAGACCGCGCTGCGCCGTCAGGCGACCCTGCGGAGTGTGCTCGGTGAACCGCGTCTCGGCGGCCGCGCCGGCAGTGGTGGTCGGCGCCGGGGTGGCTGTTTTACCGGGCATCAGGTTCCTCAGTTCTCCTCAGTCGACGGTTCGCGGAAGACGACCCACTTGAGCATCACGAAATTGATCACGGTGGCTGTGGCCTGCGACACGGCCCAGCACAGTGTGTGCTGCCACGCGGACGGCGGCAGCACCTCCAGCATGAGCTGGTTCACCCCGACCGCGACGAAGAACGTCACGGTGTAGAGCAGGACGAACGAGCCGACCTGCGCCTTCCCGTCACGGCGCCCGCCGGCGAAGGTGAACTTGCGGTTCAGGAAGAACGCCGTGGTGGTGCCCACGATGAAACTGATAGCGCGGGCGACGTCGACCCACGGTGAAGTGGCCATCCCGGCCACCTGGGTCAGCAGCGTGTACGTGCCCAGGTCGACCAGGGCGCAGAAGCCGCCGATCAGGGCGAAGCGAATCAGCTGCGCGAGCAGTCCGATGTCGGACGGCTGCGCAGCCTGCATGTCGGCTTGCGGATCGGTCGCCACCACTGCATTACCTCGTTGCCTGAGTCATGGTCACCCGCGCGGGCGCTTGTGCCTTGATGCGCAAAGTGTAGAAGCGAGCACTTCAGGGTCACGTTCCGGGCGTCGTTCGGCGTGGCTACCCTGGTCGGGTGACCCAACGACCCGATACACAGCGTCGCACGCTCACGGGCTGGGCGCGGACGGCACCGACCACCGCCGACGTGCTGAGCACCGCAGACGTCGAAGCCATCGCGCGGGCCGTGACGCGGGCGGGCGAACGCGGCGTGATCGCGCGCGGCCTCGGCCGCTCCTACGGCGACCCCGCCCAGAACGCGGGCGGCCTCGTCGTCGACATGACCCCGCTGAACCGGATCCACTCGATCGACCCGGACAGCGCGGTCGTCGACCTCGACGCCGGCGTGAGCCTCGACCAGCTGATGCGCGAGGCCCTGCCGTACGGCCTGTGGGTCCCGGTCCTGCCCGGCACGCGCCAGGTGACCATCGGCGGCGCGATCGCCAACGACATCCACGGCAAGAACCACCACAGCGCGGGCAGCTTCGGCAACCACGTCGTGTCGATGGACCTGATCACCGCCGACGGGCAGATCCGCACGCTGACGCCGGCGGGCCCGGACGCCGAGCTGTTCTGGGCGACCGTCGCCGGCATCGGCCTGACCGGCATCATCGTCCGCGCGAAGATCCGGATGACCAAGACCGAGACCGCGTACTTCATCGCGGACAACGAGCGCACGGACAACCTGGACGAGACGCTCGAGCTGGTCAGCAACGGCTCCGACGACCACTACACGTACTCGTCGGCGTGGTTCGACACGATCTCCACCGGCGCGAAGCTGGGCCGCGCCGCCTTCGGCCGCGGTTCGCTCGCCAAGCTCGACGAGCTGCCGCCGAAGCTGCGGTCCGACCCGCTGAAGTTCGACGCGCCGCAGCTGGCGACGCTGCCGGACATCTTCCCGAACGGCCTGGCCAACAAGCTGACCTTCGGCGCCATCGGCGAGCTGTACTACCGGAAGACGCCGAAGGAAGCCCGCGGCGTGATCCAGAACCTGACGGCCTTCTACCACCCGCTCGACATGTTCGGCGAGTGGAACCGGGCCTACGGCTCGAAGGGCTTCCTGCAGTACCAGTTCTCGACGCCGCTCAACGCGCACGAGCCGCTGCGGAAGATCGTCCGGAAGATCGCCGAGTCGGGGCACGTGTCCTTCCTCAACGTCTTCAAGCGCATGGGCGAGGGCAACGCGGCGCCGCTGTCGTTCCCGCACCCGGGCTGGATGGTCTGCGTCGACTTCCCGATCAAGGCCGGCCTGAGCCGGTTCTGCCAGGAGCTCGACGACGACGTCCTGGAGCTGGGCGGCCGGCTGTACACCGCGAAGGACTCGCGCACCTCGCCCGAGACGTTCGCGAAGATGTACCCCCGCCTCGAAGAGTGGCGCAAGGTCCGCGCTTCCATCGACCCCGAAGGCGTTTTCGCCTCTGACATGAGCCGGAGGCTCGAACTGTGATCGACGCGGTGGGCAACCCCCAGTCCCTGCTCCTGCTCGGCGGCACGTCCGACATCGCGCTGGCGATCGCCGAGAAGTACCTGGCCGAGAAGCCGTTGCGGGTCGTGCTCGCGGCGCGCCCGTCGCCGCGGCTCGACGCGGCCGTGCAGCGCTTGAAGGATCGCGGCGCCGAGGTGTCCACTGTAGACTTCGACGCGAAGGACCTGGCCTCGCACCCTGGCGTGCTGGACAAGGCGTTCGAGGGCGGCGACGTCGATGTCGCGGTCGTGGCGTTCGGCCTGCTCGGCGACCCCGAAGAGCTGTGGCAGGACCACGCGAAGGCGGTCGAAGCGGCGACGGTGAACTACACCGCCGCGGTCTCCGTCGGTGTCGCGCTGTCGGAGAAGCTCAAGGTCCAGGGCCACGGCACGGTAATCGCGCTGTCGTCGGTGGCCGGCGAGCGCGTCCGGCGGTCGAACTTCGTCTACGGCTCGTCCAAGGCCGGTTTCGACGGCTTCTACCTGGGCCTCGGCGAGGCTCTCGCGCCGCACGGCGTGAAGGTGACGGTCGTCCGCTCGGGCCAGGTCCGGACGAAGATGACCGACGGCCTCAAGGACGCTCCGCTGACGCAGAACGCCGACCAGGTCGCCGAGCAGGCCGTCGCGGCGGCCCGCGCGGGCAAGGACCTGATCTGGGCGCCCGCGCCGTTCCGGCTCGTGATGTCGGCGCTGCGGCACGTCCCGCGGCCGATCTTCCGCAAGCTCCCGATCTGACGCGGAACCCCGCGCCCGGTCGCATCAACCGATCGGTGGGTCGGGGATAGCCGGTTCGACGATGGTCCGGGCGGCGCCGGTCGCGAATGCTCGAAGGCATGCTCGGCACGCTGCTCTGCGACATCGCCGCCCCGGTCGGCGGCTACTACCTGCTGCGCGCGTTCGACGTCGCGCCGGTCTGGGCGCTGACGCTCAGCGGCCTGCCGCCCGCCCTGCGCGTGCTGTACCTGGCCGCGCGGCACCGGCGGGTCGACGGCATGGGCGTGTTCGCGCTGCTCATCGTGGCGCTCGGGTTCCTGACGACCGTGCTGACCGGCGACGCGCGGCTGCAGCTGGTCCGGGGTGCGTGGTTCAGCGTGCTGATCGGCGTCTGGATGCTGGCGAGCCTGCGCATCGGCCGCCGTCCGACGACGTACCAGGCGACACTGGCGCTGCTGCCCGGCCGGGCTTCCACGCTGGAGGCCCGGTGGGCGGACACGCCGTCGTTCCGGCGGGTCTGGTGGGTGCTGACGGTCGTGTGGGGCGTCGGCGGGCTCGTGCACAGCGTCGGCAGCATCGCGCTGGCGTACACGCTGCCGGTGGACGTCGTACCGGGCCTCGACACGGCGCTGTCGATCGGGAGCTTCGTGGTGCTGCAGGTGATCACGCAGGTGCTGCTGGCGCGCGAGGGGACGATGAACCGGATGTTCGCCCGGCGGTGATCAGCTGCCCGCCGCGTGGGCGGGCACCAGGTAGAGGTTCTGCGTGCCCATCCACGGTGAGTCGATGCGCCAGCTCGCCAGCGCCGCCGGGGGCGGGGTCCGCCGGGTCGTCGCCAGGACCAGGTCCGGGGTGATCGGGGCGACGCTGTGGTCGAAGTTGTGGAAGTTCGCCTCCAGCAGCGCGCGGCCGAGGTCGCCGCTGCGGCGTTTCGTCTCGGTGATCGCCGGGTCGACCGCGCCACGGTCGGAGAACTCGTCGACCAGCTCGCAGTCGCACGCGTACGCCAGCGCGCCGATTTCGCCCGCCGTCTCCACCGTGCGGCCGTGGGCGATCGAGGCCAGCTCCTGGCCGATCTCGCGGTACTCCGCCGTCGAGGCGTGGTTGCTGGTGATCGGCGCGAACTGGCGGGGCAGGCCCGGCAGCGCGTAGACCGCGACGCTCGCCGCGAGGACTCCGCCGGCGACGATCCACGTTCCGCGGCGCACGCGTTCGGGCACCGCGCACGCGCAGGCCGCGAGGAAGATCGTCGCGCCGATGATGCTCGGCGCGTAGTACCAGTGGTACGGCGGCACGCCGAGGCGGCTGTACGCGAGGTAGTGCAGCGCGCCCGCGACGGCCAGCGCCGCGAACGGCGTCAGGCGGCGGGCGATCTCGGAACCGCGGCGGTACTGGACGATCCAGAGCACGCCCACCAGGCCGGCGAGCGGCAGCGGCAGGAACGACAGCGCGGCCTCGGCCGGGAAGTTGCGCCAGTACAGGAGCGGGCCGTTCGTGAAGCTGAACGGACCCCACGGCTGCTGGTTGATCTTGATGACCAGCGTGTCCGGCACGGCCGAACCGAGCACCGCCCAGCTGAACCCGAACCACGGCAGCATCACGGCGAGGGCGGCGAACGCCGTGCGCCAGATGCCGCTCCAGAACTCGCGGCGGGCCGCGAACAGCACCGCCGCGATGAGCAGCAGGTCGATCCGGACGAGCGCGAGCAGCCCGATCACGACGCCGAGACGGCCCGCTTCGCGCTCGCCCGCGTAGACCAGCGTCCAGACGACGCCGGTGGCGCCGAGCGCGACCTCCAGCCCGACCGACGACAGCAGCAGCGGGTTGACCAGCAGCAGCGCGAACGTCACCGGCGCGAACGCGGACGGCAGCCCGGTGCGCTCGCCCAGCCGGCGCAGGCCGAGGACGAGCAGCACCTGCGCGGCGACGAAGACGATCCCGGCGGCCAGCACGGCGTCGCGGACGACGAACGTGACCGCGGCCAGGACCAGGACGTTCAGCGGGGACGTCGCGGTGTTCGCCGTTCCCTGCTCGATGAGGCCCCAGTGAGCGTGGAAGGCGAGGTTCTTCGCGTAGGACAGCGTGATGTACGTGTCATCGATGAGATGGCCGCTGACCAGGGCGAACACGAGCGCGGAGGCCGCCGCGGCGCCCGCCGGCAAGGCCCGCGAGCGGGCAAAGGGCACGGCCGCCGGCAGCGCACCGGCGGCCTTCGGGAGTACTGCGGAGGCGCTTCGCATCCCGGACACCGTACCCCGCCCGTGATGCTTCTGTGATCTGAGCGGCGTGCGGGTGGCTCAGGCCACAGCGATCAGATGCCGTTTCCGGAACCGGTATTTCCCGAGTTGCCGGAATTTCCGCCGCCGCGGTTGGGGAAGCCATGGCCCTGGTTGCCGTTCGGACCGGTGTACTGGCGGTGGATGCCGGGACGGCCGTCGCGGGGGCCGCCGCTGTGGGAGGTCGCGGCGGCGATCCCGCCGACGATGCCCCCGCCGATCAGCAGCCCGAGCACGCCGACGCCGACGAGCTGCGTGGCGCGGTGCCCGACGAACCGCCGGAAGCCGCCGGGCCGGCGCGGGGCCGCGGCTTGCGGCGGGCCCCAGGCGCCGTACGCCTGGCCGGGGCCGGGCTGGGAGAGCTGCGGGGTGGGCGGTGCCGGTGGCGCCTGCTGGCCGTGGGCGGCGGTCTGGTCGGCCGCTTGCGCGGCGTTCGGCAAGGCAGTGGTTCCGGCGGTGGTGGCCTGGCCCTGCGCCGCGTTCGGCAAGGCAGTCGTCCCGCCTGGAGCCTGCGTGGCGGCGGGAGTGCCCTGAGTCGCGGGCTCGCCCGGCGCGGCGTTCGGGAAGGCAGTGGTCTCGCCCGGCGCGGCCGACGTCCCCGGCGCTGCGGTGGGAGTCGTCTGCGTCGCGGGCTCGGCCTGCGTGGCGGAGGTCGCCGGCGTCTGCGGCGCGGTAGGCACCGCCTCGGTCTCGGGCGTCACCGGCTGCTGCGTGGTCGGCTGGTCAGCCGCGGCCTGGGCCGTGGGCTGCTCGACGGTCGGGCGGTCGGTCCCCTCCGGGACCCGCTCCTCGCGCGGCTGGTCGTTCATCGTCGCTCCTGTGGTCACGGGGACGGGCGCAGTGCCCGCCCCCACCACTTCAGGGTGCGCCGCTCAGCTGTGCTGAAGCTGAAACCAACCTGTCGATCGGCAATGAGTCACAGGTAGAACGACAGGAACAGCGTGACCACCCAGGTCGCGCCGAGGACCTGCAGGATGCGGTCCTTGAGCGCGATCTCCTCGGGCTCGCCCGCGATGCCGCCGTCAACGTCCACCGCGTAGCGCAGGACCGCCACCACGAACGGCACCATCGAGATGAGCGCCCACACCGAGTTGTGCTCGGTCTGGCGGATCTCGAACGCCCACAGGCAGTACGACATGATCAGGATCGCCGCCGACGTCGCCCAGACGAACCGCAGGTAGCTGGCCGAATACTTCTTCAGCGACGAGCGGATCTTCGCGCCGGTGCGCTCGAACAGCATGATCTCCGCGTAGCGCTTGCCGGCCACCATGAACAGCGAACCGAACGCCGTTACCAGCAGGAACCACTGCGAAAGCGCGATGCCGCCCGCGACGCCACCGGCGATCGAACGCATCAGGAAGCCCGAGCCGACGATGGCCAGGTCGACCACCGGCTGGTGCTTCAGGCCGAAGCAGTAGCCGAGCTGGACGGCCTCGTAGACGCCCAAGACGACCGCCAGCTGCCAGCTCGCCGCGAACGACACGCCGAGGCCGGCCAGGAAGAACACGACCGCGGCCCCGTACGCGACGGGGACCGGCACGATGCCGGCCGCGATCGGCCGGTTCCGCTTGGTCGGGTGGGCCCGGTCGGCCTCGACGTCGATCGCGTCGTTGATGAGGTAGACCGAGCTCGCCGTCAGCGAAAAGGCCACGAAGGCGATGACCGCGTCGACCAGCAGGCCGGTGCGGTCGGTCGACTTCGAGAACGCGAAGAACGGGGCCGCGAAGACCAGGACGTTCTTCACCCACTGCCGGGGCCGCGCCGTCTTGATGACGCCGCCGACCAGGCCCAACGGCCCGCGCGCCGAGGTTTCCGGGGTTGCCGGAGCCTCGGGAGTCACGGCCGCTTCGTCGCCACTGCGCTGCTCGGTCGTTTCGCTCATGGGTTCTTCTTCAGCTTCCGTCGTATCAGACCGCCGACGAGCCCCCCGAGAGCTGCACCGGCCAGGACGTCTGTCGGATAGTGAACGCCGAGCACGAGCCGCGAGGCGAGCATCGGCGGTACCAGGGCGGGCACCAGGTTACGCCCGGTCAATCCGGAGTAGAGCACCGCCGCCGCCGTCGTGGACGTCGCGTGCGACGACGGGAAGCTCAGCCTGCTCGGCGTGCCGACCAGGACCTCGACGCTCGGGTGGTCCGGTCGCGGCCGCCTGACCACGCGTTTCACCGCGATCGACGCCGCGTGCGCGCCCACGACGCCGGCCGACGCGACCAGCCAGTCCTTGCGTCGCTTCTTGTCGACGACCGCCCCGATGAGACCGAGGCCGAACCAGCCCAGCGCGTGCTCGCCGAAGTGCGACATGCCGCGCGCGGCTTTCACCGAAGCTTCACTCTTCAGAAAGCCCTGCGCCTTGGCCAGGACCGCCACCTCTCCGGTGGGCTGCCCCTTCTCAAGCATCGAGGGACCCGTCGAGCGGCGCGCCGTCGGTCAGGTGCGGGGCGATCTTGTTGTCGAACGCCGACAGCGCCGAGCCGATGGCCATGTGCATGTCGAGGTACTTGTAGGTGCCGAGCCGGCCGCCGAACAGCACGTTCCGCTCGCGCGCCTCGACCTTGGCCAGCTCGCGGTAGGCCTCGAGCTTCTCGCGGTTCTCCGGCGTGTTGATCGGGTAGTACGGCTCGTCTTCCTCGCCCGCGAAGCGGGAGTACTCGCGGAAGATGACCGTCTTGTCCTTGGGGTAGTCCCGCTCCGGGTGGAAGTGGCGGAACTCGATGATCCGGGTGTACGGGACTTCCTGGTCGTTGTAGTTCACGACCGAGGTGCCCTGGAAGTCACCGGTCTCGGCGACCTCGGACTCGAAGTCGACGGTGCGCCAGGTGAACCGGCCTTCGGAGTAGCCGAAGTAGCGGTCCAGCGGCCCGGTGTAGACGGTCGGGGTGCCGGCCGGGATGTGCTCGCGCACGTCGAAGTAGTCGACGTTCAGCCGGATCTCGATGTTCTCGTGCTCGGCCATCTTCTCGAGCCACGCGGTGTACCCGTTGACGGGCAGGCCCTCGTAGGTGTCGTTGAAGTAGCGGTTGTCGAAGTTGTACCGGACCGGCAGGCGGGTGATGATGTTCTCGCCCAGGTTCTTGGGGTCGTTCTCCCACTGCTTCGCGGTGTAACCCCGGATGAACGCCTCGTAGAGGGGACGGCCGACCAGCGAGATCGCCTTCTCCTCGAGGTTCTGCGCGTTGGCCGTCTCGAACTCGGACGACTGCTTGGCGATCAGCTCGCGGGCCTCGTCCGGGGTGTGCGACTTGCCGAAGAACTGGTTGATCAGGCCCAGGTTCATCGGGAACGAGTAGACCTGGTCCTTGACCCGCGCGAACACGCGGTGCTGGTAGTTCGTGAACTCGGTGAAGCGGTTCACGTACTCCCAGACGCGCTTGTTCGAGGTGTGGAACAGGTGCGCGCCGTACTTGTGCACCTCGATCCCGGTCTCCGGGTCCGGCTCCGAGTACGCGTTGCCGCCGAGGTGGCTGCGCCGCTCGAGGACGAGGACCTTCTTGCCCAGCTCGGCCGCGGCCCGTTCGGCGACGGTCAGGCCGAAGAAACCGGACCCGACGACGACGAGGTCGTAACCTGCGAAATCGTCTTCAGTAATCTTGGCGGGGTTCGTGTGCGCGCTCACGGGCGTCGAGGGTACGGGGGTCGATTACCGGGCCCGCACCCGACTATCACATTTCGGCCTACGACACACCTGGAAAGCAGTGCCTGCACCCGAGGACTTCTGGAGCTACTTCGCCGCCGTGGTCACCTATGTGGCCGTCCTGGCGGTGCCTGGCGGCGTCGTGGGCTGGGCCGCCGGGGTCCGCGGCTGGGCGCTGGCCGGGCTCGCGCCGCTGCTCAGCTACGCCCTCGCCGGCCTGGCCGGCCCGTGGCTGGCGATCATGCACGTGCCGTACGGGCCGCCGAGCGTCGCCGCCTGCACCCTGCTGCTCGCCGCCGTGCTCTACGGCCTGCGCCGGCTCTCCATCGCGCGCGGCTGGATGACGCCGGGCGCGGAGGAGCCGCCGCAGCCGTGGACCCGCCGGGCGCACCTGGCCGTCGCCGCCTGCGTGGCGGTCGCCACCGCCGTGTCGATCGCCGTCGTGATCACCGGCCGCGGCGGGACGACCGCGGTGTTCCAGCGCTGGGACACCGTCTTCCACGCGAACGGCATCCGCTACATCGCCGACACCGGCGACGGCTCCCTGACCGGCATGGGCACCATCAACTGGTATCCCGACGGCTCCTTCTACCCGAACGCCTACCACCTGGTCGGCGCCCTGGTCTACCAGCTGTCGGGCACGTCGATCCCGGTCACGCTCAACGCCGTCACGATGCCGATCGCCGGCCTGTTCGCGCTGGCCATGGTCGCGCTCGTGCGCCAGCTCGGCGGCCGAGCGGTGTTCGCCGGCAGCGCGGCGCTGGTCGCGGGCGGCGCGACGACCGGGGCGTACGAGTCGGTGTCGAGCGGGCTGCTGCCGTTCGCACTCGGGATCGTGCTGACGCCGCTGGCGGTGGTCGCGCTGCAGCGGTTCGTCGTGCGGCCGGGCGTCGACACCGGCGCGGTGCTGGCGCTGTGCGCGACCGGCCTGCTCGCCGCGCACTCGAGCGCGCTGTTCGGGGCGCTGCTGTTCGCGTTCCCGCTGGTCGTGCAGCGCTGGTACCGGGCCCTGCGTGGCAAGCGCGTCGACGGCGTCCCCGAGGGCCGCGCGGCCTGGCGGGTGATCGGCGACGACGTCCTGCGGATGGTGCCGGTCATGGTGGCGGCCGGGCTGCTGGCTGCCCCGATGATCCTCGGCGCGATCACCTTCACGTCCGGGTCGTACCCGTACCACCCCTGGGGCTCCCACATGCCGGTGTGGAAGGCACTGGCGATGCTGGCGACGTTCAAGCAGGTGCTGCCGGTGCCGCAGGTCTGGCTGACGGTGTTCCTCGCGCTCGGCGTGCTGACGCTGGTGGCGCTGCGCCGGATGCGCTGGGTCGTGCTCTCGGCGATCGGGCTGTCCGCGCTGTTCGTGGTCGTCGCGTGCTTCGGCGGCGAAGACTGGGTGATCAGCCTGTCGCGGCCCTGGTGGAACGACCGGTTCCGGCTGATGGCCCTGGCGGCGATCCCGATGTGCCTGCTCGCCGCGCACGGCATGAGCGAAGCCCAGCGCTGGGTGGCGAAGGCCGCGAGCGGCCGCGCGTGGGTGCGCGCCCGGCCGTGGCTGACCGGCCGGGTCGGGCCGGCGACGGCGGTGCTGCTGGTCGTCGCGATGGGCGTGCTGACCGGCGGTTTCTACCGCGCGGCCAACGCCAAGACGGTGTCGCTGCTGTACTACAACGGCCTGCCCGGGGAGACCGTCCCGCCGGTCAGCCAGGACGAGATCGACGCGATGGAGCACCTCGGCACGCTGGGGATCCCGGCCGACCAGAAGGTGCTCAACGACCGCATGGACGGCACGGCGTGGATGTACGCGCTCACCGGCGTCCGCCCGGTGGCCGGCCACTACGACGCGGGCGTCGCGCCCCCGGACGCGCTCTACCTGGCGATGCACTTCGGCGACTACGACAGCGACCCGCAGGTCCGCGCGGCCACGCAACGGCTGAACATCCACTACGTGCTGGTCGGCAGCGGCACGATCCGCCGCGACACCCCGATCGCGCCGGGCCTGCGGCACCTCGACGGGCACGATTTCGTGCGCGAGATCTACCGGAACCCGGGTGCGGTGATCTACCGGATCGTGAAGTGAAGCCCTCGCGGCCGCGGCGCCCCGTGCCGCGGCCGCGAGGGCCCTCCGTCCCCCAACCACCCCCGGGGTGATCTCTGACGTCTGCTGTGAAGGACGCCTGAGGAACGGCGATCGGTTTCCCGGCTACCCGGATGTCACCCGTTCGGACCAGCGTGCAGCTCCGGGAGAACGTCGCTCGCCACCTGCTCCAGGACGGCTTCGCGGCCTTCGTACGGCGACGACGAGCGTGGCCAGTGCGCGATGACGTCGGTGAAGCCCAGCTCTCCCGCGCGGCCCGCCGCGTCCCGGAACGCCTCCACGCTGCTCAGTGAGAACACCGGTGACGCGTCCAGCGAAAGGTGGCGCTGGATGCTCGCGCGGTCGCGGCCCACGTCGTCCAGCCGCTGGTCGAAGACCTCGGTGAGCTGCTTGATGCCGCCCCACCACTCGTCCTCGGTCTTGCCGCCGCGGCCGGTCGTGACCCAGCCCGCGCCGAAGCGGGCCGCCAGGGTCATCGTGCGCGGGCCGTTCGCCGCGACCACGAACGGCAGCCGCGGACGCTGGACCGTGCCCGGCAGGTTGCGGGCCTCACGGGCCCGGTAGTACTCGCCGTCGAAGTCGAACTTGTCCGTCATCAGCAGGCCGTCGAGCGCCTCGACGAACTCGGTGAACCGGTCCGCGCGCTGCTTGACCGTCAGCTCGGGGGCGCCGAGGACCGCACCGTCGTAGTGCTGGTGGTCGACGCCCGCGCCGACGCCCAGGACGAACCGGCCGTCGGAGATGTCGTCCAGGGTGGTCAGCTCGCGCATGAACGGCACCGGGTGCCGGGCGACCGGGGACGCCACGAACGTGCCCAGCCGGATCCGGGACGTCACCATCGCCGCCGCCGTCAGGGTCGGGACCGCGGAGAACCACGGGCCGTCGACCAGGTTTCTCCAGCCCAGGTGGTCGTACGTCCAGGCGTGGTCGAAGCCGTATTCCTCGGCGGCGCGCCACTTCGGCTCGGCGGCCCACCAACGATCTTCCGGGAGAATCACGATGCCTACTCGCACACTGCCGGACCGTACTGGTAGCCACCGACAATCGCTCGGACGGGGACGAGGCCACCCGAACGTGTCAGGGACAATGGCGGGGTGGAGAGACCTCAGTTGATCGCGTCCGACGTCGACGGCACCCTGCTCGGCCCCTCCGAATCGCTCAGCGCCCGCACCATCGCGACCGTCCGCCGGGCGATCGAGGCCGGCGTGCCGTTCGTGCTGGCCAGCGGCCGGCCGCCGCGCTGGATCGCGCCCGTGGCCGAGCCCCTCGAACTGACCGGGTACGCGGTGTGCGCGAACGGCGCCGTCCTGTACGACTGCGGCCGCGAGGAGGTGGTCGCGGTGCACGGCCTGCTGAAGCCGGAGCTGCTCCACGACATCGCGCACGCGCTCGACAAGGCCGTGCCCGGCTGCCGGCTGGCCGCCGAGCGCGTCAGCACCGACGCCGACCACGAGATGCGCAGCTTCGTGATCGAGCCGAACTACCACAACCCGTGGGGCGACGGCGAAGGCCGCACCGCGCCGCGCGCCGAGGTGCTCGGGCACGCGGCGATCAAGCTGCTGGTCAGCCACCGCGGGATGTCGTCCGAGGAGATGTCCGACGCGATCAACGCCCTGTTCGACCGCGAGGTCGACGTCACGTACTCGTCGTCGGGCGGGCTGGTCGAGCTGTCCGCGCACGGGATCACGAAGGCGACCGGCCTGGCCGACGTCGCCGAGCGCCTGGACGTCGAGCGCGAGCAGGTGATCGCCTTCGGCGACATGCCCAACGACGTCGAGATGTTGCGCTGGGCCGGCCACGGCGTCGCGATGGAGAACGGGCACCGGGCGGTGCTCGCGGTGGCCGACGAGGTCACCGGTCCGGCCGGCGAAGACGGCGTCGCGCAGGTCCTCGAGCGTTGGTTCTAGCCGTCTTGCGGGGTCCGGGTGGCGGAGCCCCCGGCCCGGGGCGACGCCCCGGATGTCACAGCCGGTCCAGCTCGGCCGCTTCGGAGGGCGTCGGCGCGGTCCCGCCCAGGTGGGCGGGCAGCCACCAGCGCTCTTCGTCGGACGCGGGCCGGTCCGGGTAGTCGGCCTGGGCCCGGTCGAGCAGCGCGCTCATCCGGGTGCGCAGCTCCTTCGTCACGACGTCCCAGTCGTCGCCCTTCGCCGGGTGCATCGGCTCGCCGATGAGGATCGAGACCGGCACGTGCCGCCGGGTCAGGTCCTTCGGCCGGCCCTTGGTCCACAGCCGCTGCGTGCCCCACAGCGCCATCGGCACGACCGGGACGTCGGCCGCCGCGGCCATCCGGACGGCGCCCGACTTGATCTCCTTGACGGTGAACGACCGGCTGATCGTCGCTTCCGGGAAGACGCCGACGACCTCGCCGGCCTGCAGCTTCTTGAGCGCCTCGCGGTAGGAGGCCACGCCGGCGGAGCGGTCGACGGAGATGTGGTGCATCCCGCGCATCAGCGGTCCGGCGATCTTGTTGTCGAAGATCTCCTTCTTCGCCATGAACCGCGTCAGCCGCTTGGCCGGGCGCGCGCCGAGGCCGCAGAAGATGAAGTCGAGGTAGCTCACGTGGTTGCACGCGATGACCGCACCGCCGTGGCGCGGGATGTGCTCCGCACCCTCGACCTGGATGCGGTTGTCCAGTACCCGGAACATCGTCCGGGCCGCCGCGATCACGGGCGGGTACACCAGGTCAGCCATTGGGCCAGGTTACGGGACCGTAGGTTCTTGGCCGTCGTTCAAGCGGTGAAGACCACAAACCGGGCGAAGCTCACGCCCATCCGACGACCACTAGGCTTTCCCCGTGGGGACAGTGATCGAATCGCGCGTTGGACGAGCCCGTCACCGGGTCGCGGTGTACCTGGGCCTGGCCACGGTGACGCTGCTCAACCTGATCTCCTACGCACCCCTGCAGCCGAACGCGCACGAGAAGGCGTGGGGCGACGCCGTCGAGTACTACGCGATGTCGGTGCAGACCGGCGCGCGCGTCGACAACCCGTTCGCCCTGCGGATGCTCAGCCCGTGGCTCGTCCACACCGTCAACCGGTTCACCGGGATCTCCCTGGACTCCGTGTGGCTGGCGTTCACCTTCGCGCTGACCCTCGCCGCGGCGATCGTCTTCTTCGAGTTCCTCTGGGTCCGCCTGAACCTGCGGCTGTACACCTCGTCGCTCGCCGCGGTCGCACTGGCCTGCACGTTCTGGTACGCGCCGTACGCGTTCAGCAACCCGTACCTGGTCGATCCGCTGAACAACCTGCTCTACCTGATCGCGCTGTGGCTGCTGTTCGACCGGCGGCTGATCTGGTTCGCGCTGGTGATCGTCCTCGGCGCGATCAACAAGGAGACGACGCTGCTGCTCGCGCCGCTGTACCCGCTGGCGGCGTGGACGCGGTCGCGGTCGCTGCGTGACCGGCAGGTCGTCGGCGGGCTGGTCGCCGTGGTCGTCGCGGGCGGGCTGTACGTCGCGTTCCGGATCTGGGCCCAGTCGCTGATCGGCGGCGACTACGGGCTCGGAGCCGGCCAGGCCAACAGCGGCCTGCTGGGCAACATCCGCTTCGCCCTGTCGTCGAACAAGGGCGTCGACCACGCGGCTTTGTACAGCACGTTCGGCTTCTTCTGGCTCATCTTCGCCTACGGCCTCTACCGCGAGTACCGGCAGCGCGGCACGCGGAGCCTGCTGCTGGTGTCCAGTGTCTGGCTGGGGCTGTGCTGCCTGGCCGGGCGGCTGGTCGCCACGGACACCCAGCGTGTCTTCGTGATGCTCGCGCCGCTGGTCCTCGGGCTGGTCGCCGTCGTGCTCGACGAGCACCGCGGCGAAGCCCGGCGCATCTGGGTCGGCGTCGTGTTCTTCCTGTACCTCGCGGTGAACTACAACCTGGCGTCGTCCACGACGTTGTTCCTGGTCGGCTTGGCCGGGCTGCTCGTCTTCGTGCTGCTCGAGGTGCCGCCGTTCTGGTCGAAGGTGACACCCGGCCGGCCCGCGGCGGCCGACGAGGGGCCGCCGACCGAGGAGTTCCTGCCCCACCGCGGCTCGCTCGAGCGCGACTGAGGCAGCGCCGCCAGCACGACCGCGAGCAGGATCGCGAACAGCGCGACGGACTGGTGCTTGACGCCCTCGATGCCGTCGCCGAGGGCCGCGGCGCCGAACTGCGTCACCGAGACGGTGAACAGGAACGCCAGCACCACCCCCAGGGGGCCGCGCCGCCGCAGCCACGCCCTGACCAGCACGAACAGCCAGATCGGCACCAGCGCGACCAGACCGAGCGGACTGAGCAGACCGGTCAGCGACGAGACCACCGGCACCCGGTACTCCTGCGCGTGCGGCGCGAAGCCCGCGTCCTGGTCGAAGCTGCCGAGGTAGTCCGGGCGGGCGGTGAGCTGGTCGGTCGCGGCCCGGTTCAGCACCTCCAGCGTCCGGCCGGGATGGCTCGCGAAGTACGCGACGACGGTCCCGCGGGTCATCAGCCCGCGGTACCGCGGGTAAAGCGGGTCCATGGTCGCCGGGTGGGGGTGCCACCAGCCGTTGCCCGCGTACTGCGCGAACGACGGCGGCAGCTTGAGCGCGGCCAGGTCGGCCTGGGTGTCGTGCTTGCCGTCGACGATGTTCAGGAAGACCGAGTTGAAGACGTTGATCTCGCGCGAGTCGTCACCGGGGAACTCGGTGTACGTGCCGTCGGGAGCCAGCGCTGGCTCGACGCTCTGCTGCGCGTACAGCGTCACGGCCCCGAGGGCGCCGACGACCAGCGCCGACGCCGCCCACCGCTTCGCCCCGCGCAGCGTGCCGGGCCGCACGAGGAGCACCGCGAGCGCGAGGATCGGCAGGATCGTCAGCGTCTGGACCTTGGCGTTGACCGCCAGGACCCCGCCGACGAGCGTCACCGCCATGCCCGCGTAGCTCCAGCGGCCTTCGCGCGCGGTCAGCAGCAGGCCGCCGACGATCAGCAGCAGCCCGAGGAAGGCGGCGCCTTCGCCGAGGATCGCGGCGAAGTACCCGAAGAACGCCGAGTCGGCGACGACCAGCAGCAGCCCGGCCGCCACGGCCAGCCGCGTGCGGGAGGAGTACGGCAGGCCCAGCACGATCGCGGCGATCGCCGCCGCGGCGATGACGCTGCTCAGCAGGCCCAGCACGACCAGGCTGAGCGTCCCGGGCAGGCCGATCAGGCGGCCGATCCCGACGGCCAGGTCCGCGAGCCAGCTCTGCGTGAGCAGGTAGGTCGGGTGGCACGGCGGCGCGCCGGGCGCAGGTGTGTAGGCGAGGTGGACGAACGCCTCGGGCAGGCCCTTCCAGGTGATGCCGGCCCCGCACAGCACGCGGCCGCCGTCGCCGTTGTTGGACATCGCGATCGGGCGCGGCACCAGGAACCGCAGCACGAACACCGCGAACGACGTCCCGAAGACCCCGATCCCGAGCTTCGCTTCGGCGCCCAGCCGGCGTTTCGGGACCTCGAGCTTCACGAAGGACAGGGTACGTAGCGGAAGTCCGGACCCTTGTCGAGGTTCGTGACCACGGACTTCGCCTGCTCGGCGCGCGGGTACACCGAGACCCAGTAGGGCGTGCCGACGCGGCGGAAGGTGGCGACCTCGTACTTGCCCGCGTAGACCGGGTCGATCGCGCAGTGCTGGCGGTCGGCGTAGCCGCTGTCGGCGGGCACCGCGACGGTCGGGCGGCGGCCGTTGACGACGTAGTCGTAGTCGGTCGCCACACCGCCGTCGTGGTGCCCCTCGCGGGCGATGTAGTCGTCGGTGCGGCCGAGGACGTCGACGATCAGCAGTTGGCCGCCGTGGGCCGCGAGCGCGCCGGGCGTGGCGGCGCTGACCACCGACCCGGGCGGCAGGTACTGGCCGAGCCAGCCGCCGATCTCGGTGAGCTCGGTGCCGTGCGCGCGCCAGTCGCGCACGCGGTCGAGCATGTCGGGGCTGAACACCGAGACGAGGACCGCGATGCCGGCCAGCCCGCAGGCGGTCACCGGCACGAGCCGCGTCGCGGCCGGCCAGGCCCTCGGCCGCGGCGACGGCTTGGCCTCGACGTCCACGGTGAGCACGCCGTACGCAGCGACGGACGCGACGGCGATCAGCGGCGGAACGGGAGCCAGCAGCCGCCACGACGGCCCGGGGTCGCCGCCGATCAGCACCGCGGCGGCGGCGAGCCCGACGACGTTCGCGAACAGCAGCCAGATCAGCGCGCGAGCCTCGACGGCGTCGGTTCGGCGCAGCAGGAGCGCGACCGCGGCGACCAGCCCGAGCAGCAGGAAACCCTGGTGCGCCAGCGCGAACCCGGACAGGTACGGCCAGCCGTTGGCGACCTGCGAACCGAACGGGCCGCCGAGCTTCGCGGCCAGCGGCGCGGGGACGAAGTGCTGGTAGAACGTCGCGCGCCAGGCCAGCCGCGGGATCAGGAACACGAGCGCGCCGAGCACGTACCCCACCGGCGCCCACCAGCTGTGCTTGCGCTTCAGCGCGGCGCCGACCAGCCAGAGGCCGCCCAGCACGGCGACCACCAGGCCCTCCGGGCTGGTCATCACGGCGAACGCGACGAGCACGCCGGCGACCACCGGCCGGCGCGCCGCGAGCGAGTAGCCGACGGCGAGGGTGAGCAGCACGAACAGCGGGACCTCGGAGCCGGACGGCCCGTAGACGGCGAGACCGCCGGCGGCGGCGGTGAGCACCGCTGCGGCGACGCCGATCGCCGGCCGCGGCTCGGTGTCGGCTCCCGCGACGATCCGGTTCACCAGTAGGTAGGCCACGAGCACGCAGCCGAGCGCGGCGAGGACGCCGAACACGACGGCGGTGGCCTGCACGTCGGCGCCGAACGCGGCCCGCGGGAGGGCGATCAGCACCAGCCAGAGAAAGTTCGTGTAACCCTCGACGCGTTCACCGGGGTTGAAGACCGGGCCGTTTCCGTCGGCGATGTTCTGCGCGTAGCGAAACGACACGAGCGCGTCCTCGGTGACGGTCGCGAACAGCAGCTGGTGCAGCAGCGAAAGGCCGAGGGTGAGCGCGAGGACGAATCCGCGCCAGCCGCGGTCGGTACCGAGGCGTCCCCAGGTCAACACCACGATCGCGGCGAGGACCAGCCACGCCACCACGACCGCGTAGACCACCCGGCCCCCTCGTGAAGATCGCTCCGCCCGGCGTCAGTCAAGCAGGGAAACGCACCGGTCAATATAACCCGTTCGGGTATCGCGAAGGGAAATTCGCAATCGTCCCGTTCGGACAGCTCACCCCGGAGCGTCCCGCTGATCGTTGTCGGCTTAGTCTCCACCGTGCTCTCCGTCTGCGTTGCCATTGTCGTCATCGCCGTCCCGGGCCTCCTGACGGGACTCGCCGCGGGAGTGCGCGGCTGGGCCCTGGCCGGACTGGCCCCGTTGCTGAGCTACGCGATCGGCGGCCTGACCGGACCGTGGACGGCGGCGGTGGGATGGTCGTTCACGCCGCTGACGTACGCCCTCTCGACCGTCGTGTTCGCCGCGATCGCTTACGGCGTCCGGAAACTGACGGTCCGCCGCTGGGCACCCGAGCCGGAACCCGGGCTGTGGGACCGGCGCGGGCACCTCGCCGTGGGCGCGTGCCTGCTGTTCGGGGCGGCGGTGGGCTTTTACGCGACCCTGCGCGGCCTCGGCCACATCGGCGCGCTGCCGCAGGGTTTCGACGCGGTGTACCACGGCAACGCCGTCCGCTACATCGCCGACACCGGCGACGGCAGCCTGTTCGGCACCGGCCACGTCAACTGGTACGGCGACGCGGCACCGGTGTTCTACCCCAACGCCTACCACCTGCTGGCGGCGCTGACGTACCGGCTGACCGGAGCATCGATCCCGGCGACGCTGGACGCGAACACGCTGCTGCTGCCGGGTTTGCTGGCGTTGTCCCTGGTGACGCTGGTCCGCGAGTTCCGCGGGCGCGCGGTGCTGGCGGGCGCGGTCGCGCTGACGGCGGTGGCGCCGGTGGTCGGCGTCTACGAGTCGATGGACCGCGGGCCACTGCTGCCGTTCGCGCTGGGTGTGACGCTGACGCCGTTGGCCGCGGTGGCCCTGCGGCGTTATCTGGACCGCGTCGCGCCGGACACGGGTTTCGTGCTGCTGCTGGCGGCAGTGGGCTTGCTGTGCATCCATTCGTCGACGTTGTTCGGCGGGATCCTGTTCGCCGGGCCGCTGCTGGTGCAGCGCTGGCTCGAGGACTGGCGGCGGATCGGGCGGGACCTGCTGGCGCTGCTGCCGATCGCCGTGGTGTCGTTCTTGGTGGCGTGGCTGCAGTTGTTCGGGGCGCTGGGCCTGGCCACCGGCAACCTCCCGTACTACGGCTGGCCGAGCGAGTGGCGCGCGACGACGGCGCTGGGGGCGCTGCTGGGGTTCCAGCACTTCGAGGCGCATCCGCAGGTGTGGCTGTCGGTGGCGCTGTTCCTGGGGATCGTGTTCTTCGCGCGGGCGGGGGCGTTGCGCTGGATCGGCCTGACGGCGGGGGTCACGGGCCTGGCGTACATGGTGGTGGCGTCGTCGAACGCCCCGCTGGTGATGGCGTTGTCCCGCCCGTGGTGGGACGACCCGTACCGGTTCTTCGCGATGGCGGCGATCCCGCTCTGCGTCCTGGCGGCCCACGGCTTGGCGTCGACGCAGGAGTGGCTGCGCGACAGGCTGCCGGCGCGGGTACCGGCGGTGGCGGTCGCGGTGGTGGTGCTGCTGGGTTTCGTGGTGCTTTCGAACGGACTGTACTTCCGCTCGAACGGCGCCCGCGTGTACACGGGCTATCAGGCGGCGGACCCGTCGAAGCTGCACGTGACACCGGGCGAAGAAGCGGCGATGGTGGAGCTGGGCAAGCTGGCCGCCCCGGGCGAGTGGGCGATGAACGACCGCTTCGACGGGACCGCGTGGACGTACGCGCTGTCCGGGGTTCGGACGGTGGCCGCGCATTACGACCAGACTTCGCCGCCTTCGGACGCTGTCTTGCTGGCTCAGCGGTTTCGCGATTACGCGACGGATCCGGCGGTGCGGGCGGCGGTTCACCGGCTGAACATTCATTGGGTGATCCTGGGCACGCCGTTGCCGGCACCGGAGCAGCCTTATCAGCCGGGGTTGGTGGGATTGGCCGGGGCGCCGTTCTTGAAGGAAGCTTGGCGCAATTCGGATGCGGTTATTTATCGGTTGACGCCGTGAGTTGGTGATTCACGGCCTGCGCGCCCCCCGCCCTTCCCTTGGGGGGCGTCCCCTTGACCAGTCTATCGGCGAGGGCCGACAAAACGCTTGGTTGGGCGCGTGTGGGCCGGAGTTGCCCACATGTGCGCAACGTCTGTGGACAACTTGGGTACAGCCGGTGGACAACCTGCTCGGGGCTCCACGGCGGGCAGGTCGGGAAGGCTTCCGGTCCCGGTGGAGTGCTGGGCGAGCGAGGCTGAAGTCATGCGCGAAACGCCACCGGGCAGGGTGCGAAGGCCCGCCCAAGCAGGCTTCACAGGCCGAGCGGGCTCTGTCGGGCAGGTTGCGGCCGACCGTCGGCAGGTCGAGCCTGCCCCGGCCGAGACGCGCGGTCTAGCAGGCTCGGGGTCAGGCGGGTGTGACCGCCGGGCGGGTTGAGCGGGCCGCGACGGCCGCCAGGCCCGCCGTCAGGAGGTCGGCCACCGTGAACATCACTCGGGAGGCCACCGCGAACGCTGTTGCCTGGCCGACCGTCAGGCCGCTGGCCGTCAGGACCGCTACCTGGGCCACCTCGCGGACGCCCACTCCGCTCGGGAGGATGAACGCGAACGTGCCCACCGTCATCGCCACCGCCATCGCGCCCACGCACAGCACGAAGCCGCTGAAGCCCGGGGTGCCCACCGAGTTCGCCAGGAGCCAGAGGTGGATTCCCTGCAGGCACCACGCCGCCGTCGAGGCGCCGAAGACCTTGGCCACCACTCGCCAGCCCAGGGGGTGGGCCAGCGGCGGGCGGCGCAGGACCTTCAGCACCAGGGATGTGCCCCACGTCAGGATCTTCGGGTGCAGCATCGCCAGGCCGACCGGGATCAGCACGAACAGCCACAGCGCGCGCGGGCTGTTGCTGAACACCGCCGGCGCCGCCAGCAGCGACACCACCAGGGCCGACACCACGCCGACGCCCAGCTGGATCAGCGAGCCCGTGAAAATCCTCGCGCGGGCGAGGCCCGCCTTGCGGCCCAGCTCCATCTGCAGCAGGTACGCCCAGACCGAGCCCGGCACGTACTTGCCGAGCGAGCCGACCAGGCAGATCTGCGCGCCCCGGGCGTAGCCGATCGGCTCGCCCAGGTCGTCGACCATCACCTGCCAGCCCCAGGTGGACACCATGATCGCCGCGACCAGCGCGACCAGGCTCAGCAGCGACGACTGCCACGCCACGTCGTGCAGGGTGTGCCAGAACTCGCCCCAGTTGGAGGCCAGCTGCTTCGCCGCGAAGCCGATGACCAGCAGGATCGCGACCCATCGGACGACGTCGAGGATCTTCGCCTTGGTGGACTTCGGCTGCTTTCCGGCAGCCGGCAGATCCTCAACTGTCGTCATCGACCGTCTCCTCAGGCCTGGACCGTGACCAGGCGGCTGAATTCGTGGAGCAGATCGTAGCCGTCCCACACCGCGGAGAACGTCAGGGCCGAGCCGAACGGCACGATCCGGTCGACGCCGCGGCCCGCCAGCTCGTGCGCGAACTCCGTCAGCTCCTCGGCCATGAAGCCGAACTGGCTGACCGTCTGGTCCTTGCGCAGGACGATCGGCACCAGGTCGGACAAAGTGGACACTCGCGCGTTCGCGAACGTGCCGGCGCCGAGCCACTCACGCGGCAGCACCGCCGGATCGGCCAACTCCAGCGTCGCGAGCCCGTTGCCGTCGAACGCGATCTCCTTGACCAGCCCGTCGACCGCGGCGCCGTACGCCGAGACGCGCTTCTGGACCGCCATCGCGGGCTCGGTGACGTGCTGTTTTGCCGAAAGCACCGCCGCCAGCAGCGTCCGGAACTCCTGGCCCGCAGAACGCGCGCCGGACTCGTCGCCCACCCAGAACACCGCGCGCGGGGACGAGCAGGCGGCCTGGTCGAACCAGTACGAGTCGTTGTAGAAGCCCTCGGCGGCCGCCCGACGCTCCTCCGCGGACGCCCGCTGCCAGCCCGCCACCGACGCGACGGCGAACGACGAACGGTCCGGGAACGTCAGGTCACGCGCGTGCGGCGCGAGCGGGTACTTCCGCAGGGCCGTGACGGAACCGTCACCGCCCCAGATGACGCGCAGGTCGGCAGCCAGGGACAGGGCGCCGCTCACCTCGTCGCTGCGGTCGTACGTCACCATGCGCTGGGTCGCCCGGACGACGTCCGACACCGACGAGTCCACTTCGGACAGTGCCGCGTTCAGCGCGTCCAGCACCGCCTCGGCGGCCCCGGCCGAGCGCGACGACACCCGCACGACGTTGTGGTTGCCCGCCAGCGCGGACAGCGCCCAGGAGTAGACGAAGATCGTGTCGACGTTCGCCGGCGGCACGTGGAACACCAGCCCGCGCGGGAACCGCAACGCGCCGCCACCGGAAGTGTCCAGAGTGGACAATGCCTTGGCGATCTCCCCCTTGCGCAGGAAGAACCCGAGCGACGCCAGCTCCGGGAACCGGCGCGCGGTGGCCGGGGCCAGCAGCTTGCGCGCGAACTTCGTGATGAACTCGACGATCCGCGGGTCGCCGACGCGCAGCCGGCCACCCGGCGGCGCCGCACGCAGCTCGTCGACCAGGTCGCCCACCGAAACCGCATCCGACATAGGAAAACGCTGGGTCAAGGACGTCATGCCGCCGCTCCCGAGAACGTGTCCGAACAACCGCGAGCTTCGGCCTTGGGCAGCCGCCCGAGCACGGAGAAGTGCTTGCCCGGCCAGTCGCCGTCGTCGATCCCGTTGTAGACGCCGAGGTCCTCGGTCAGCAGCACGTGCCCCGGGTACGACGTCGGCAGCGTCGAGACGACCTCGATCACGCCCGGCTCGCCGACCGGCTGCTCTTCCCACGTCTCCGGGTTTCGGATCACGACGTCGGCGAAGTCCGGGCAGTACAGCGAATTCCCGGACGGGCCCTCGAGGAACACCGTGCCGATCTGCTCGATCATCCCGTAGTAGTTGTGGATCCGGGTGAGCCCGGTGTCCTCTTTGAACCGCCGCCGGAACTCGGTGTTGTCCACCGCGCGATCGATCAGCTTCTTCCAGCCACCACTGTGGATCAGGATCCCGTTCGAGAGGTCCAGGTTGTTGTCCCGCGCGACCTCGTACAGGTACAGCCACACCATGAACGTGAAGCCGAAGATCAGGAACGGCTTGTCGCCGTACTCGGCCAGGAACTTCTTGACGGCCTCGATGTCCGGCTGGTCGTTCTCGTCCAGCACGTACGTGTGCTTGCGGCCGAAGTTCGCCATGCCCAGCACGCCCGCACCGCGCGCGGAGAAGGACCGCCGGTTCTTGATGATGCCGATCGTGTCGACCATCAGCATCGGCAGCCGCTCGCCGCCGAGGACCTCCTGCAGCGTCGCGCCCAGCTGCTTGGTCTGCGCTCCCGCCGCCTCCTTGTCGAGGTAGATCCGCGACGCGCCGGCGCCGGTGGTGCCCGACGACGTCAGCGTCTTGAACACCTCGGTGTCCGGAATGGACTTCAGGTCGTGCGTCTTGAACATCCGCACCGGCAGCCACGGCAGGTCCGCGATCGACGCGAACGCGGCGTCTGGCGCGATTCCCAGCGACGCCAGGATCCGTTCGTAGCCTTCGGAATTCGCCCGGTGGTGCGCGGTCAGCGAAGCAAGCTCGGGCAGCAGCAACGCCTCCCGGTCGGCCTGCGACCGAGTGAACACGCTCATGCGCCGACCTCGCTGACGCTCAGTTCGGCCTGAGCGGCGAGCGCTGTGTTGAATGATTCACTCGCAAGCTCGCTCATACCTTCGCCTCCAGTGACCGGTAGTCGATCTTGCCGCTGGCCAGCAGCGGCACGGTGTCGATCGGGCGGACGTCGAACCCGCTGGCGTGCAGGTGCAGCCGCTCGGACAGCGCCCGCGACGCGTCCTTGCAGATGTCCTTGTCGACGCCCTCGGCGAACAGCACCACCTTGTCGCCGGCGGGCACCGCCGCCACCACGTCGATCCCGACGGCCGCCACGCGCACGGCTTGCTCGAGGTCGTCGAGGCTGACGCGGTTGCCGAACACCTTGCCGATGCGCTTGAGCCGCCCGGTGATGAACAGGTACCCCTCCTCGTCGAGGTACCCGAGGTCACCGGTGGCGAGCACGCCGCCGTATTCGTCGCCCTTGGCCAGGCCGGACTCGTCGTCCGCGTAACCCAGCATCACATTGGGCCCACGGTAGACGACCTCACCGACGATTTTGGGGTGCGTGGTCTCCGAACCGTCGTCCCGGCGGACCGCGAACTTCCCGCCCGGCAGCGCCGGCCCGGCGGAACCTAGCTTTTCGGCCAGCCGTTCGGCGGGCACGGTCGTCATCCGCGGCGCGGCCTCGGTCTGGCCGTACATGACGTACATCCGGCCGCCGACCGCGGTCATCTTGTCGTTGAACTCGGCGATCAGCTCGTCGCGCAGCTTCCCGCCGGCCTGCGTCAGCGTGCGCAGCGTCGGGTACTTCGCGGGGTCGAACTTGAGCCGCCGCAGCATTTCGTAGTGGTACGGGACGCCCGAAAGCGATGTGACGCCGTAGGTGGTCACCGCGTCCCAGAAGCCGCGGCCGAGCACGCCCGACGGCTCGATCACGACGGTCGCGTCCCGCACCAGGTGCGAGTTCAGCACCGACAGGCCGTAGCTGTAGTGCAGCGGCAGGCACGTCGGCGCGACTTCGTCGGCGTCGATGTGCAGCACCTGCGCGATGGCGTCGGCGTTGGCCAGGACTGCCTGGCGCGACAGCCGGACGAGCTTCGGGTTGCCGGTGGACCCGCTGGTCGGGAGCAGTACGGCGAGGTCGGGATGCGGCGTCACGCCGTCGGCCGACGAGCGGACCCAGTCGGAGCCCTGCCCGGTGTACCCGTCGGGCGCGTCGCCCGAAGCCGACAGCACCGCCGCGGGCCGGAAGCGCGCGACCAGCTCGGCCAGCACGTCGGCGTCGAGCGCCGGGTCGATCAGCGCGATCGCCCGCCCGGACTCGAACGCGCCCAGGTAGGTCAGCACGCTCGGCAGGTCGACCGACATCCGCGCGAACACGACGCCGACGGGCAGCGCGGCCAGCTCGTCCATCCGCTTGCCGACCTCGGCCGACAGTTCCGCGCCCGCCAGCGTGCGGCCCCCGGCCACATCGACCAGCCGGGCTCCCGCACCCAACAGCGTCACAGCACCAAGCCTCCGTCGACGCCCAGCACCTGCCCGGTGATGAAGGACGCCTCATCACTCACCAGGAACCGGATCGCGTTCGCCACGTCTTCCGCCCGGCCGAGCCGCCCGAGCGGTGTCTTGCCGGTGTTCTCCGCCTTCGCGACCTCGCTCAGGCCCGCGGTCAGGTCGGTCTCGATCACGCCCGGCGCGACCGCGTTGACCCGGATGCCGGACCGGCCGAGTTCCTTCGCCGCCGACCGCGCGATGTTCGCCACCGCTGCCTTCGAGGCCGCGTATACCGTCTGACCAGCACTTCCGTACTCGCCGACGATCGAGGCGAGCACGACGATCGAGCCGGTCTTCTTGCGCATCATCGCCCGGGCCGCGGCCTGGACGGTGTGCAGCGTGCCGGCGACGTTCGTGCTCAGGGTCGTGTCGACGAGCTCCTCGCGGATCATCCCGAGCAGCGCGTCTTCCATGATCCCGGCGTTGGCCACGACGACGTCGAGCTTGCCGTGCTCCTTCGCGACGCCCCTGACCAGCGAAGACACCGCCTTGGCGTCGGTGACGTCCAAAGCGAGACCGGCCGCGGCGCCGGCGGCCGAAGCGGCCTCCTTGGCGCGGGCTTCGTCACGGCCGGTGAGCACCACCGTCGCGCCCGCTTCGACGAGCGCGCGGACGGTGGCCAGGCCGATCCCCCGCGTCCCGCCGGTGACGAGCGCGACGCGACCGGACAGATCAGTCATTCTTCGCCTGCAGCTCGGTCACCATGTCCACGGCGACCTTGAAGCTGGACATGTCGATCACCTGGTCGGTGTCGAACTCGACGTCGAACTCGTCCTCGATGGCCGCGACCAGCGCCATGTGGCCGACCGAGTCCCACGCCTCGATGTCGCGGTACTTCAGGTTCTCGACGTCCACGTCGCCGTCGAGGTCCAGCGCCTCGACGAAGACCTCGCGCAGCTTGGGGGCAACCGACATGCTCATGACTCCTAGTGTTCCTCGCGCGGGCGGGCGTCCCACGCCTTGACCAAGGTAGAGAGGTCGCCGGGCAGGGTGACGTCCGGGAGACCTTCCTTGCCCTTCAGCCACGGCCCGAGCGCTTCGATCGTCTCCTCGTCGACGCCGCGGCGGGACAGGCCGACGACGTTGACGCCGGTGACGCGCGCCGGGTTGCCGACGGCGATGGTGAACGCGCCGATCTCGCGCCGCACCGCCGAGCCCATCCCGATCATCGCGCCGGGCCCGATCACGACCTTCTGGTGCAGGATCGCGCCCATGCCGAGGTTGGCGCCGTCCCAGATGTGGCAGTGGCCGCCGGTGACGGCGTTCGAGGCGATCGTCACACTGTCGCCGACCAGGCAGTCGTGCGCGACGTGGGAGTTGCGCAGGAAGTAGCCGTCGCTGCCGATCGTCGTTGTCCGCCAGGTCCCTTGGTGGACGCTCACGTACTCGCGGATCCGGTTGCGGCTGCCGATGACGACGCCGTGGCCGTCGTGATCCGGGTCACCCGACGGCGCGGCGGCCCAGGCGTCCGGGTGGGGGCGGCCGCGGTCCTCGCCGGGCGTGCCGATCGTCACGTGCGGGCCGATCCAGTTGCCGTCGCCGATCCGGGCCGGCCCGACGATCACGGCGAACGGCCCGATCACGTTGTCGTCGCCGAGTTCGACGCCTTCGCCGAGGACGGCGGTCGGGTGGATGCGGTTGGCCACGGGCGGGTATCCGTTCGTCGGCGGCTGGGTACTGGGCGTGCTACCGCGCCCGGTAACGTGTGGCCCGCGTTCATGCAGGGCGGCCGGGCGCAGAACCGGCGGCTCACTGTACCGGACGCGCCGAAATCGCCTGCCGAGAGAGACTGCCCATGATCCCCATCACTGTGGTCGACGTCCGCGACGCGGAGGACCTCGTCGTCGAGGTGCTGCGCTCCGGCGCCATCGCACAGGGACCGATGGTCAAGCGCTTCGAAGACGCCTTCGCGGCCGTCTCCGGGACCAAGCACGCGATCGCGGTCAACAACGGGACCACCGCGCTGGTCGCCGCGCTCCAGGTGCTCGACCTGAAGCCGGGCGACGAGGTCGTGACGTCGCCGTTCACCTTCGTCGCGACGCTGAACGCGATCCTCGAGGCCGGCGCGACCGTCCGCTTCGCCGACATCCGGCGCGACGACTTCGCGATCGACCCCGACGCCGTGGCCAAGGCGGTGACGGACCGCACGAAGGTGCTCATGCCGGTGCACCTCTACGGCCAGACCGCGGACATGGGCAAGCTCGCCCCGCTGGCCGCCGAGCACGGCCTCCAGGTCATCGAGGACTCCGCGCAGGCCGTCGGCGCGTCGTTCGAGGGCAAGCAGGCCGGCTCGTTCGGCATCGGCTGCTTCTCGCTGTACGCGACGAAGAACATCACCACCGCCGAGGGCGGCGTCATCACGACGGACGACGACGCGCTGGCCGACAAGCTCCGCGTGCTGCGCAACCAGGGCATGCGCGCCCGCTACCAGTACGAGGTCGCCGGGCACAACTACCGGATGACCGACCTGCACGCGGCGGTCGGCATCCCGCAGCTGGCGAAGCTCGACCAGCTGACCGCGGCCCGCCAGGCGAACGCGAAGCGGCTCTCGGAGGGCCTCGCGGGCACGCCGGGCCTCGAGGTGCCGAAGGTGCTGCCGGGCCGCGAGCACGTGTGGCACCAGTACACCGTGCTGGTCGGGCCGCACGCGTTCCTCTCGCGCGACGAGCTGGCCGCGGCGCTCACCGAGCGCGGCATCGGCAACGGCATCTACTACCCCAAGATCGTCTTCGACTACGACTGCTACGCGGGTCACGACCTGATCCCGGGCGCGCGCGTCGAGGACTTCCCGGTGGCGCAGGCGGTTGCCGCGCAGGCGCTTTCGCTGCCGGTGCACCCGCACCTGACCGAGTCCGACCTGGACACCATCATCGAAACCGTTCGCGAGGTACTGGGCGCATGACGCATCGGATCGCTCTTGTCGGGACCGGGAACATGGGATCGCTGCACGCCCGCGTGCTCGCCGGCAACGAACGCGTGGAGCTCGTCCGCGTGATCGATCCGCGTGAGGAAGCGGGCAAGGCCGTCGCCGAGCGGTACGAAACCCAGTGGACGCCGGAGATCGGCGAACTGTCCGATGTGGACGCCGTCGTGCTCGCGTCGGCCACCGAGGTGCACTACGACCTGGCGCAGGAAATCCTCGGCCAGGGCAAGCCGATGCTGGTCGAAAAGCCGGTGTGCAACAGCTTCGAGAAGTCGCAGGAGATCGTCTCGCTGGCGGCGAAGAACGACATCCCGCTGATGTGTGGCCTGCTGGAGCGTTACAACCCGGCGGTGATGACCGCGCGGGCGCTGGTCCAGGAGCCGGTGCACCTGATGGCCCGCCGCCACGGCCCGTACGCGCCGCGCATCAAGACCGGCGTCGCGTGGGACCTGCTGGTGCACGACGTCGACCTGGCGATCCAGTTCTTCGGCGGCGCGACGCCGTCGCGAGTCACCTCCGGCGCGGGCTACTTCCACCCGTCGTCGGTCGAGGGCGCCGAGGACACCATCGAGACGGTGCTGTCGTTCCCGACCGGCCTGGCCACGGTGTCGGCGTCGCGGCTGGGCCAGAAGAAGGTCCGGTCGCTGGTCGTGTCGGAGCTGGACCGGCTGATCGAGATCGACCTGCTCCGCCGCGACGTCACGATCTACCGGCACGTCTCGCACGACTCCGTCACCCCGGACGGCCTCGGCTACCGGCAGCAGACGGTCATCGAGATCCCGGAGCTGATCACCGCGCGCGAGCCGCTGGCCACCCAGCTGGACCGGTTCTGCGACCTGCTCGAAGGCAAGGTCGACGCGGACGCCGAGCGCGAGCTGATCCTGCCGTCGCACCACGTCGTCGAGCAGGTCCTGACGCAGGCCGCCGCCTAGCTCACCGGCACCGGGAAGGCCGCCGGGCTTCGGCGGCCGTCCGGGCCCACCGCGCGGACGGCGAAGAAGACGTTGTCCTTCGACAGGTCGATCTTCGCCGTCAGCGCCGGGCCGACGTCGATCGCGTGCGTCCAGTCCGGCGCCGTCGTTTCGCGCCACAGGACCTCGTAGCCGACCGCGCCCGGCGTCGCGTCCCACAGCAGGTCCGAGTCGTTGGTCAGCGCTGCCGTGCGGATCTTCACGCCCTTCGGCGTGCCCGGCGCCGTCGCGAGCGACCACAGCGCGGCGCCGTTCACCCGCGCGACCCTGGCGATGAACGGGAAGTCGCAGAACTCAGGCAGGTCGCCGTACTGGACGCCGTTCTCCACGCGGACGTCCTGGTGCTGGTGCGCGAAGTCCTCGGCGGGCTCGGTGAACCGCGCCGCCGGATAGCCCTGCTCCAGGAACCCGATGTGGTCACCGCCGCGCAGATAGCGGTCGCGGCGGTAGATCACCCGGACCGTCATGCCGGTCGCGTCATTCTCCGCCACGGACTTCACGAACCGGGCCAGCTGCCGCGGCGGGGAGTCGTTTTCGCCGCCGACGCTGCGGCGCAGGCTCGCTTCGGCCGGCGTCTCCGCGGTCGGGACGCCCTCGGCGAACAAGCGGATCGCGAACGGGTCGCGCGTGCCGTCGTCGGCGCGGCTGGAGCCGACGATGTCGTCGGTGAACATCGCCTGGACGTCGGTGCCGGCCGCCTTGAACCGCTGCGCCATGAACCGCGCGCCGTAGAGGCCCTGCTCCTCGCCCGCGACGGCGGCGAAGACGATCGTCGCGGGCGGTTGCCGGGTCGAGAGGACCCGCGCCAGCTCCAGGGAGACAGCGACGCCCGACGCGTCGTCGTCCGCGCCCGGCGCCTCGCCGGCGGAGTTCATGACGTCGGTGCAGCGCGAGTCGTAGTGCCCCGAAACGACGTACACGCGGCCCGGATCGGCCGACCCGTGCAGCGTCGCGACGACGTTCGTGATCGTCGTCGGCACCGGGATCCGGTCGGCGGGCGGCTGGACGTACGACTGCAGCTCGACGGTCATCCGGCCGCCGGACGCGGCCGCGACCTGCTGGAACTGCGCGAACAGCCAGTCGCGCGCGGCGCCGATGCCACGCGCAGGGTCGTCTTGGGCGGACAGCGTGTGCCGGGTGCCGAACGCGGCCAGCCGCCGGACGGTCGCCTCGATCCGCCGCTCGTCCACCTGCCGGAGCAGGGTCCGCAGTTCCGGATCGGGCCGCTGCGGGCGAACCGGGACGCCGGGGCCGCGGTCGCCGAGTTCGGCGGCACCCGCCGGGATGCCGGCCGCGGAGGCCACTCCAAGAGCAGCCGACGCGGTGAGAAACGCTCGTCGAGAGGTCACGGTTGGGTTCTTACGCCCGCACCGCGGCGGCGGGTACCGCCTACCTGGTGAGCCGCTTTCCGGCGGAGTCGTACGCGATCAGCGGCGTCAGCGAGGCGGAGTCCGGCACGAGGACCGGGTCGAACCAGAAGAAGAACACGTTCGGATCCTCGGTCCACTTCGCCAGGTTCGCCGGGACGACCTTGCCGTGGACGGTCGTGGTGATCTTCGCGACCGGGCCGGCGAAGTAGCCGAAGACCGGGATCACCTGGCCGTCGAGGACCTCGCCGCCGTCGGTGGCGTGGAAGCCGAACGACCGGTCGGATCCGCGGAATTCGTTCGTGACCAGCGTGGCCTGCAGCGAGTCGGCCTTGCGGAATCCGGCGGTCAGCCCGAAGTGGATGCCGGGCAGGGCCTGCGGGTCGTCGATCGCCTGCGCGAACAGGACGATTTCGCCGGCCGTGGTCTTGATCCCGGTGCCGACGACCTCGCCGAGCGGCTTCGGCGCGGGCGGCCCGCTGGTCGTCGTCGGCGTGACGGACACGGGTGACGGCGGCTGCGCAACCGGCGCGGGCGCGGGCTGCCGCAGCTGGACGGCGAACACGAACACCAGCACGACGGCGGCCGCCGCGGCGATCCCGGCCGTGGTCGTCAGCAAGCGGCGGCGACGCCGGATGCGCGTGCCACCGGCCATGATCACGGCGAGGTCGGGCTCGGCGAAGGGCTCGTCGGGCGGCTGCCGGAGGGCGGCGCGGAAGTCGTCGAGGTCGTTCATCGCCCGCTCCCTCCGATCAGCGTGTCTTCGGTGGCCGCTTCGATCCGCAGCTTGGCCAGCGCCCGCGAGTTCGTGCTCTTCACGGTACCCAGCGAAACGCCCAGCTCACGGGCCACCTCGGCTTCGGGCAGGTCGAAGAAGTGCCGCAGCACGACGACGGCGCGTTCGCGGTCGGTGAGCGTCTTGAGCACCGCGGTGAGCCACGCACGCTGGGTGACGGCCCGGTCGACGTCCGCGCGGTCCGGCCGGTCGGGCATGGCCTCGGTGGCGTACTCGCGGATCGGGCGCCGCCAGCCGTCGATGACGTGGTTCATCAGGACGGTCCTGGCGTAGCCGTAGGCGTCCTTGTGCCGGACCCGCGACCAGGCCGCGTAGGTGCGGGTGAAGGCGGTCTGGGCGGCGTCTTCGGCCTGGTGGCGGTCGCCGGTGAGCAGGTAGGCGGCGTGGGTGAGACGGGCCGACGACGCGCGCACGAACTCCGCGAACTCGTCGTCGCCGCGCGCCATCCGTCACCTCGTTCCGTCCTCTCCCAGCGACGGCCGGGCCGCGGAAAGGTTGCTTCTCGACCTTGCGAGGGTACGCCGAGCTCGACTGAAACGTTGTGTAACCGATATCTCGCACTGGGTCACCGACGACTAGATTGTCCTGCGTGCGCCTCCGTGCGGCAGGCTTCACCGCCGGACGGTCTCCGTGCCGATCGGGCGGTTCCCCGACGGCGGCGTCGGCGCTCCGCGCCGGCGCTGCCGTCATCCACTTCAGGGCCGCTGGGCGCGCCGGGTTGTGAGGGCGGTCAGATCGATGGTGAGCGCGGAACCGGCGAACTCCAGTTCGGCGACGCCGGAGAACTCGCCGAAGTTCTCGTAGTCCCCTTCGATCAGCCGGTAGGAGATCATGCTGATCGGAGAGTCGAGATCGACGATCCAGTAGTGCTCGATCCCGGCTTCGGCGTACTCGGAGAACTTGGTGACTTGGTCGGTGCGCCTGGTGCCGTCGGAAAGCACCTCGACGACGAGCCGAACGTCACCGGCGTCGAACCGTGCGGGATTGGTTTCCACCAGAGAGCTGGGCGCAACGAGCACATCGGGCACGCGGACCGTCAGCGGCGCGGCGGAAACGACCATCTCGACTTCGTTCAGCGCGGAGTAGTCGTCCGGCAGCAGTTCATCCATCAAGAAGGCCAACCGTGCGACAACGCGCTGGTGGAACGGCATCGGACGCGGCGCCACGACGAGAACCCCTTCGACCACTTCCACCTGGTACTCCGGTGTCTCCGGCAGGTTGATCCAGTCGTCGAGAGACAGAAGATCGTGAGGCCAATCCATGACACTCATCCGCCTTCTCCTCAGCATCGGTTACTGGACGTCATCTTCGCACGCCAGTCTGCCGGGTCGCTACTGCTCTGAGTAGTCGCCTGATGGGGCTCCCCAGCCCGAAGTGTTCTGCCCGTGTGACTCCGCGATCTCCCGACGGCGCGCGTTCTCCGCGCGCACCCGGTCCACTTCGGACTGGATGTACTCCTCGTCGTAGCGCTGGAACACCCGCGCCGGGTTGCCCGCCACCAGCGTCCGCGGCGGAACGTCCTTCGCCACCACCGAGTTCGGCTGCACCGTCGCGAAGTCGCCGATCGTCACGCCCGCCATGATCACCACCAGGCCGCCGATGAAGCAGCCCTTGCCGATCTTCACCGGCTTGCGCTCGATCAGGTCGCTGCCCGAATGGTTCTGCAGCGTCATGTTCGCTAGCCAGCTCGAGTGCGTGAAGATCAGCGTGTTCAGGCCGATGCTGGTGTGCTCGCCGATCTCCAGCCCGCCGCTCGCGTCGAGCGCCGCGCCCTCGCCGATCCAGCAGTGGTCGCCCATCTTGAGGTTCTCGGGGCTGATGATCTTCACGCGCTCGCGCACCCGGCACGTCGCAGGCAGCCCGTAGAACGCCGCCCGCTCGGCGTCGTTCATGTACTGCGAGACGAGCTCGGTCAGGATCTGCGGGCGCAGCCGGTGGCTGCGCTCGTCATCGAAGAACATCGGCTTCCGACACCAGCTTTTCGAACGTGCGCAAGTGCTCTTCCGCGACGACGTCGAGGCCGAAGTTCGCCCGCACCAGCTCGCTTTCGCGCTGGGCGATCACGGCCCGCTTCTCCGGGTCGTCGAGCAGGTCGATCACCGTGCGCGCCACGGCTTCCGCATCGTCGGGCCGCACCAGCAGGACGTTCTCGCCGTTGCGCAGCTCGATGCCGGGGTAGTTGTCCTCGGTGACCGACGCGATCGTCGCCGTGCCGGAGAGCATCGCCTCCAGCGACGCCGTCCCACAGCCGCCGTTGAGGTCGTGCGTGACGATGTCCGCCGCCGCGAAGTACGCCGGGACGTCCGCCTTCGGCACCGCGCCCGTGACCACCAGCGCGTCCGAAACACCCAGTTCCGCGGCCCGCTTCAGGAACGCGTCGTGGTAGACGCGGCCGACGACGACCACGCGCACCCCGGGGTGCTTGTCCAAAATGGACGGCAGAGCCTCGATCAGCGGCAGCCGGTTGCGCAGCGGGATGACGTGCCCGAGCGAGACGATCAGCGGCGCGTCCCCGATCTCGTGCTCCGCGCGGACGTCCTTCGTCACCGGCTTCGCGAAGTGCCCGGTGTCGACCGCGATCGGGAAGTACTCCGAGTTCGCGTCGCTGGTGCCGTAGCGCTCGACGCAGTAGTCGACGCCCAGCTTGTCGAGGATGACGTACTTCGGCCTGATGTAGCGCAGGATCGGCTTCACCAGCACCGCGTCGAGCATCCGGAACACGCCGCCGTACAGCTTGTTGTCGCTGATCAGCAGGGTGTGGATGGTGAGCAGCACCGGGATCTGCCGCCGCCGCGCGTAGATCCCGGCCAGCCACGAGAGGTCGAAGAACTGGCCGTGCAGGTGGATCGCGTCCGGCTGGAACTCGTCCAGCAGCTTCCACAGCCGCCGCCAGTTGCCGGGCCGCAGCGACGCGAAGCTCATGTCGAAGTCGATCGACAGGCCGACCTGCGGCATCTTCACCGCGGGGAGGCGCACGACGCGGTAGCCGTCGCGCTCCTCCTCGGCCGGGGCGTCGGCGTAGGCCGCCGTGACGGCCAGGACTTCGTGCCCCGCCGTCACGAACTGCGCCGCCAGCGACGCCGACATGTGCGCGCTCCCGCCCACCCGGGGCGGGAAGAAGTTGTTGACCACCGCGATGCGCATCGCACGTCCTCGGGCCGGGCCCGCGGTGGTGTTCACTCGGTTTCCCTGACCAGTTCCCGCATCCCGTCCTCGACGGTGATCCGCGGCTCCCAGCCGAGCACCTCACGGGCGCGGGTGATGTCCGCGGCGCGCCGCGACACCAGCACGTCACGCTCGTTGAACAGCGGCTCGACGTCGACGCCGACGGCCTCGATGAGGATCTTCGCCAGCGCCGCGATCGACGTGTCGATGCCGGTGCCGATGTTGATCGGCAGGTTCGACCGCTCCGACTCCAGCGCGGCGACGACGGCCCGCGCGAGGTCGGTGACGTGCACGAAGTCCATCGACTGGTCGCCGCGGCCGTCGATGATCGGCGGCTGGCCGGCGCGCAGGCGCTGGATGAAGTGGTTGATCACCGACGTGTAGTAGGCCTCGATCTTCTGGCCCGGGCCGTACACGTTGAAGAAGCGCAGCGCGTTCCAGGACAGGCCCTTGGTGCGCTCGTAGAAGCCGAGCATGTCCTCGCCGGCGCGCTTCGAGATGCAGTACGGCGTGAGCGGGCGCAGCTCGTCGTCCTCGTGCATCGGCAGCCGCTTCGGCTCGCCGTAGACCGACGCGGTCGACGCGAACACCAGGCGCTCGACACCCTCGTCGGCGGCCGCCGCGAAGACGTTGTGGTTGCCGATCATGTTGATGTCGATCGACTCGTGCGGGTCGGCGATCGACTTGTTGATCGAGACCGTCGCGAAGTGGATGACGTGCGTGCAGCCGCGCATGGCCTCGCGCACCGCGCCGCCGTAGCGGACGTCCTTCTCCACCAGCTCGACCTGGCCGGTGGCGACGAACTCGTTGACGCGGGCCCGGTCGCCGCGCGTCATGTTGTCCAGGATCCGGACCGTGTAGCCACCCTCGATCAGCAGCGGGATGACGTGCGCGGCGATGAACCCACCGCCCCCGGTGAAGAGCACCTTCTTGTCGGACACCAATTTCTCCTCGGTAGGCACTTTCAGGACAGGGACTGCACGGCTTCGCGCACGACCTCGCCGACGCGCGTGACCTCGGCGTCGGTGAGGTTGGCGTGCATGGGGATCGCCAGCTGACGCGCGAACGCGTCCGCCGAGACGGGCAGCAGCGCCTGGGGACCGTAGATCGGCTGCAGGTGCGAGGCGTAGGTGCCGAAGTTGCACTGGACGCCCTGCTCGCGGACACGCAGGGCGAGCGTGTCGCGGCTGACCTCCGGGGCGACCGTGAGCAGGTAGGCCTGCCACGGGTGCTCGCGATCGGACAGTTCCACCGGGACGGTCAACGCGGCGACGTCGTCGAAGGCCTCGTGGTAGCGCTTCGCGACGGAACGGCGAGCCGCGAGGAGGTCCGGGAGCCGGTCGAGCTGGACGTTCATGATCGCGGCCTGGACGTCCGACATGCGGAAGTTGTAGCCCAGCTCGTGGAACTCCGGGATCGGCAGCGTGTTCGAGCCTTCGCGGCTGATCGCCGGCTCGATGCCGTAGGTGTGGAGCTTGCGGGCGTGCGCGATGAGGTCCTCGCGGTCCGAGACCAGCGCGCCGCCTTCGCCCGCGGTGATGCCCTTGCGGCCGTGGAAGGAGAACGCGGCCAGGTCGGCGAGGCTGCCGGCCGGACGCGTCTTGTACGTCGCGCCCGCGGCGCACGCGGCGTCTTCGAACAGCCAGAGGCCGTGCTTGTCGGCGATCGCGCGGTACTCGTCGAAGTCACCGGGCTGCCCGGCGACGTCGACGGCGAGGATGCCGACGGTCTTCGGGGTGATCAGGGCTTCGACGTGGGCCGGGTCGGCGCTGAAGACGTCCGGGCGGATGTCGGCGAACACCGGGGTCGCGCCGGCCTGCACGACGGCGTGACCGGTGGCGGGGAACGTGTAGTCGCCGACGATGACCTCGTCACCGGGCCGGACGCCCAGCACCTTGAGGCCCAGGAAGAGCGCGGACCCGCAGTTCGCGGTCGTCAGCGCGTGCGCCGTGCCGGTGACCTGGGCGAACCGCTCTTCGAAGCGGCGGCACGCCGGTCCGGCCCCGGCCAGCCAGCCGGACCGGAAGACCTCGGCGACGGCGGCGAGTTCCTCTTCGCCCACGGTCGGCTGACCGAGGGCAATGCTGTCGGACGACATACCTCTCCCATTGCGTGGGGACCGGGCGAAGTGTATAGACGCGCGCTCAGGTGATTCACAGCCCCACGCCGAAGACCACTTTCGAGTGAAAACTTTCGCTGGTCGGCGCAGGTTCTAGGCTGGGCCCATGCGATTCGGGGTGCTGGGGGCCGTCGCCGCGTGGCGCCCGGACGGCACGCAGGTGGCGGTGGGCGGCCCGCGGTCGCGGACGCTGCTGGCGCTGCTCGCCCTGGAGGCCGGTCGATTCGTCCCGGCCGAGCGGCTGATCGACGGCATGTACGGCGAACACCCGCCGGACGGCGCCGCGAACGCCCTGCAGTCGCAGGTCTCCCGGCTGCGGACGGCGTTGAAGGACCTGGCACCGGTCGAGTTCACCGCCGCCGGGTACCGGTTGGTCGTCGAACCGGACGAAGTGGACGCATCCGCCTTCGAAGCCCTTGCGCGCGAAGGCCGTGCGCTGCTGAAGAACGGCGAGCACGCGCGGGCGGCGTCCATTTTGGGCGATGCGATGGCGTTGTGGCGCGGGGCGGCGTTCACCGACCTGGCCGACGCGCCGTTCGCCGCCGCCCAGGCCGCCCGGCTCGAGGAGCTGCGGGCCGACGCGGCGGACGATCACGTCGAGGCCCGGCTGGCGCTCGGGCGGGCCGAAGACGTCCTCGCCGAGCTGCGGGAGACCGTCGCCGCGCAGCCGCTGCGGGAACGTCCGCGCGCGCAGCTCGTCCGCGCGCTCGCCGCCGCGGGACGGCCGGCCGACGCGCTGGCCGCGTTCGAAGACGCCCGCCGCACGCTGGCCGACGAGCTGGGCGCCGACCCTGGTCCAGACCTCGCCGAAGCCCACCTCGCCGTGCTGCGCGGCGAAACCGAGAAGCCGACGGTGTTCGCGTTGCCCGCGCAGCTGACCAGCTTCGTCGGCCGGGACGGCGAGCTGCGGCAAGTGGCCGAGCTGCTGGGACGCAGCAGGCTCGTGACCCTGACCGGGCCGGGCGGCACCGGCAAGACGCGGCTGGCCGTCGAGGTGGCGGCCGCCGAAGCGGGTCCGGTCGCGTTCGTCGAGTTGGCCCCGCACAGCGACGCCGGCGTCGCCGCTGCGGTGCTGGCCGCGCTCGGGTTGCGCGAGAGCTCGCGCGGCGGCCCGCAGGACCCGGCCGAGCGGTTGATCTCGGCGTTGCGCGACCGCTCGGTGCTGCTGGCGCTCGACAACTGCGAACACGTCGTCGACGTCGCGGCCCGGCTGGCCGCGCGGCTGCTCGGCGCGTGCCCCGGCCTGCGGGTGCTGGCCACCAGCCGCGAGCCGCTCGGGATCACCGGCGAGCACCTGGCGCCGGTGCCGCGGCTGGCCGTCCCGCCGCCGGGCACGCCCGCCGCGGAGGCGCTGGCGTACCCGGCGATCCGGCTGTTCGCCGACCGCGCGGCCGCGAGCGACCCCGCGTTCGCCGTCAGCGAGACGACGATCGGCGACGTCCAGCACGTCTGCGCGGCCCTCGACGGCCTTCCGCTGGCGTTGGAGCTGGCCGCCGCGCGCGTCCGGAGCCTGGACCTCGGCGAGATCGCGGCCCGGCTCGACGACCGGTTCCGGCTGCTCGCCCGCGGCAGCCGGACGGCCGAGGAGCGGCACCGCTCGCTGCGCGGGGTCGTCGAGTGGAGCTGGGACCTGCTCGGCGACGACGAACGCGAGCCGGCCCGGCGCCTGACGGTGTTCCCCGGCGGCGCGACGCTCGCCGCGGCGGCCGAGGTCTGCGGTGCCGACGCCGACCTCCTGCTCGAGCTGGCCGACAAGTCGCTGGTGGAAGCCGTCGGCGGGCGGTTCCGGATGCTGGAGACGATCCGCGCGTTCGGCGCGGAGAAGCTCGCCGAAGCGGGCGAGACCGAGAAGTTCCACCGCGCGCACGCCGAGTACTTCCTGCGGTTCGCCGAGGAAGCCGACCCGATGCTGCGGACCGCGGCCCAGCTGGAGTGGCTGGACCGGATCGACGCCGAGTACGACAACCTCCTGGCCGCCCTGCGCTGGGCGACCGAGCACGACGTCGTGCTGGCGCTGCGGCTGGTGCCGCTGCTGGCGATGTACTGGTGGATGCGCGGACGGCGGTTCGAAGGCGCGGTGCTGTCGCTCGGCGTGGTCTCGCACTGCCCTCCCGAACTGCAGGAACAGTACGCCGAGGAGTTCCTGGTGTGCGTGCTCGGCGCGTTGTCCGGGCACCCGCACGAGTCGCTGGAGCAGTACCTCCCGCTGGTCCGGCGCTACGTGCGGGACGACTCCTGGCGGCCCCGCCACCCCATGACGGTCATGCTGCTGGGCGTGGTGGGCGGGCCCCCGGGCGAAGCCGGGCTGACGAGCCGTGGCGAAGGTCTGCTGGCGGCCGGCGACGCCTGGGGCTGGGCACTGCTGCCGATGGGGATGGGCCTGAGCGCGATGATGACCGGCGACCTAGCCACGGCCGAGGAGGGACTGCGCGAGGGCGCGGTCCAGTTCCGCGCGCTGGGCGAGCGGTGGGGCCTGTCGATGGCGCTCGACCACCTGTCGCAGCTGCTGACCTGGCGGGGCGAGCACGATGCCGCGCTGCCGCTGATGGACGAGGCACTGGGCCTGATGCGGGCGATCGGCGCGATGGACGACGTCGCGGACCTGATCTGCCGCCGCGCCTGGACCCGGTTGCTGGCCGGCGACCGGGCGGGTGCCCGCGCCGACTACGAGCTGGCGGCCGCCACGGCCCGGCGGTCGGGCATGCCCGAGTCGCGCGCGACGGCGTTCGTCGGCCTGGCCACGCTGGCCCGTCATTCGCGTGACCTGCCGGCGGCCCGGGAACTCTGCGAGCGCGCCCTGGCCGAGTGCCCGGGCGGCTCGTTCGCGGCCGAGACGGCACGAGCTTCGGTGCTGATCGCACTGGGGTGGCTGGCCCTGGCCGAAGGCCGCCCGGCCGACGCCGCCTCCCTGCACCGGGAGGCGCTGCTGGCCGGGCACCGCTGGCACGCGGGGGACGTGGTGGCGTTCGCGCTGGAGGGCCTGGCCGGAGTGGCCCAGCCGGAACCCGCGGCGATCCTGCTCGGCGCGGCGGCCGGCGTCCGCGGGACGGCGATCAGCGGCGACCCGGACGTCTCGTCGGTGCGGGCCCGGGTCGTCGAGTCGCTGGGCGCCGAGGCGTTCGAGCGGGCGTACGGAACGGGCCTGGGGATGAGCGCCCAGAAGGCGCTGACCACGGCCGGGCTGGCGGACTGAGCGCCGCGCCCCTTCCGCGCTCGCGTAGCCTGGTCGATCGTGCGCAACGTGGTGGTCGTCGGGGGCGGGATCGTCGGTCTGGCCGTGGCCTGGGAGCTGACCAGGCGCGGGCTGGACGTCACCGTGCTGGAGAAGGAGCCGCGCTGGGCGGCGCACCAGACCGGGCACAACTCGAACGTCGTGCACGCCGGGCTCTACTACAAGCCCGGGTCCTTCAAGGCGCGGATGTCCGTCGCCGGGAACCGGTCCATCGTGGACTTCGCGCGCCAGTACGGCGTGCCCGTCGAGGTCTGCGGGAAGCTCGTCGTCGCGACCGACGAGAAGGAGATCCCGGCGCTGAACACGCTCGCCGAGCGGGCCGAAGCCAACGGCGTCCCGGCGAAGAAGATCTCGGCCGCCGAGGCGCGCGAGTACGAGCCCGAGGTCGCCTGCGTCGCCGCGCTGCGGGTCGAGTCCACCGGGACCATCGACTTCCCCGGCGTGTGCCAGGCGCTCGTCCGGCTGCTCGACGAAGCCGGCGTCGACCTCCGGCTGAACAGCCCCGCGCTGGCCATCCGTGCCGGGAGCAACGGCGGGGTCGAGGTCGCGACCGGCGAAGACGTCATCGTCGCGGACGGGCTCGTGAACTGCGCCGGCCTGCACTCCGACCGCGTCGCGCGGCTGGCCGGCCTGACGCCGTCGGCGAAGATCGTGCCGTTCCGCGGCGAGTACTACGAGCTCAAGCCCGAGCGCCGCGGCCTGGTCAAGGGCCTGATCTACCCGGTGCCCGACCCGACGCTGCCGTTCCTCGGCGTGCACCTCACGCGGATGCTCGACGGCAGCGTGCACGCCGGCCCGAACGCCGTGCTCGCGCTGCGCCGCGAGGGCTACCGCTGGGCCGACTTCTCCGCCAAGGACGTCGCCGAGGTGGCGGCCTTCCCCGGCGTCTGGCGGCTCGCGCAGAAGTACGCGTTCCCGACCGGCCTCGACGAGGTCCGCCGCTCGTTCTCGAAGAAGCGCTTCGCCGCGAGCCTCGCCCGGCTCGTCCCGGCCGTCACCGAAGCCGACATCGTCCGCCACGGCTCCGGCGTCCGCGCGCAGGCGATGCGCCGCGACGGCTCGCTCGTCGACGACTTCCTCATCGAGACCGCGCGCGACCAGGTGCACGTCCTGAACGCGCCGTCGCCGGCCGCGACGAGCGCGCTCGAGATCGCGCGCCACATCGCCGACCAGGTGTCGGAGAGCTAGCTCGGCAGGTTCGCCGTCACCAGCGGCAGGCCCTGCTTGACCAGGTCGCACGTCTTGGTGTCGTCGCCGATGAACCCGCTGACCACCTGCACCGACGACGTGCCGGTGATCGGCAGGGTCGCGCCGCAGGTCACGCGCAGGCCGCCCAGGTTCGGGAAGACGCCCCACTTCTTGCCGCCGACGTCGACCGTCTCCGTCGGGGTCACGCCCTGCGTGCCCGGCCAGTCCCCGGCCGGCGTGCTCGGGCCGAACCAGACCTCGAACGCCTTCTGGCCCTGGTCGCCGTCGGTGTCGTCCCAGAGGCAGTAGGACGCGTTCGGCACCGAGGACGAGGTGTCCTTCTCCCCGGTCGGCGAGATGTTCTTCAGCTGCGCGACCTGGTCGGGCTTGAGCATCGCGCACGGGTCGGCCGACAGCAGCGGCCCGCCCGGCGCCGCCTTCGCCGACCCCGTCGGGGTGATCGACGGCGCCTGCCGCCCGCCGGGCAGGTGGGCCGCGACCTGCGGGATCACCGTCTTGGCCAGCTCGCACGACTTGTCGAGGGGCGGTTCGGACACGCTCACGTACGCGAAGGACTTGTCGCCGAGGATCGCGTAGAACACGCAGTCGTCGGCGAGGAGCGACGGGTACTGCGTCCAGCTGAAGCCGCCGATCTGCTGCGGCTCGGACTTCGGGACGGCGCCGGCGATGTACTCGGTGAAGTCGAGGTCCGTGGTGTACCCGACGTTCAGGATGGCCGACGGCTCGACGTCGTCCTTCGTGTTCCACAGGCACATCGGGGTCTGGACCTGCTTCTTGTTCTCCGGCACCGAGCGGCCCTCGGCCTGGTAACCGAGGGCGTCGAGCTGGGTCGCGTCGAGCAGCGTGCAGGCGTCGACGGCCTTGACGATCGGGCCCTGTCCCGGCACCGGCGACGCCGAGCCGCCGACGGCCACGGTGCAGCCGGACACCACGGTCAAGGCGGCCACAACCGCCACGACCTGCCGCTTCATGCGCATGCATCCTCCCGTTCGGCCCGGACTGTACTGGGACGAACGGGAGGGCACCGGGGATCCGCGGATTCAGCGGGGCGTGAGGACTTCCTTGCCGCCGACGAACGGGCGCAGCGCCTCGGGCACGCGGACCGAGCCGTCCTCCTGCTGGTGGTTCTCGACGATCGCGACGATCCACCGGGTGGTGGCCAGTGTGCCGTTGAGCGTCGCGGCGATCAGCGGCTTGCCGTTCTCGCCGCGGTAGCGCACCGACAGCCGGCGAGCCTGGAACGTCGTGCAGTTGGACGTCGAAGTCAGCTCGCGGTAGGTGTCCTGGGTGGGGATCCACGCCTCGCAGTCGAACTTGCGGTGCGCGGACGTGCCGAGGTCGCCGGTCGCGGTGTCGATGACCCGGTAGGGCACCTCGATCTTGGCGAGCATCTGCTCTTCCCAGGCCAGCAGCCGCTCGTGCTCGGCCTCGGCGTCCTCCGGCTTGGTGTAGACGAACATCTCCACCTTGTCGAACTGGTGGACGCGGATGATGCCGCGGGTGTCCTTGCCGTACGACCCGGCCTCGCGGCGGTAGCAGGACGACCAGCCCGCGTAGCGCTTCGCGTCGGTCAGGTCGAGGATCTCGTCGGCGTGGAAGCCGGCCAGCGGCACCTCCGACGTCCCGACGAGGTACAGGTCGTCGTCCTCGAGGTGGTAGATCTCGCTCGAGTGCTGGCCGAGGAAGCCGGTGCCGGCCATGATCTCGGGACGGACCAGCGACGGCGTGATCATCGGCGTGAAGCCGTTTTCGAGCGCCTGCGCGATGGCCATGTTGAGCAGGCCGAGCTGCAGCTGCGCACCGACGCCGGTGAGGAAGTAGAACCGCGAGCCCGAGACCTTCGCGCCGCGTTCCATGTCGACGCCGCCGAGCGCTTCGAGCAGCTCGAGGTGGTCCTTCGGGGTGAAGTCGAACTTCTTCGGCTCGCCGACGTGCTTGAGCACGGTGAAGTCGTCCTCGCCGCCGACCGGGGCGTCCGGGTGCACGAGGTTCGCGACGGTGCGGAAGAGCTGGTCGAACTCCTCCGACGCGGTGTTCTGCTCGACCTCGGCGGCCTTGACCTGGGCGGCGAGCTCCTTGGCCGTGGCCAGCAGCTGCTGCTTCTCCTCCGGCGGCGCCTTGGGGATCTGCTTGCCCAGGAGCTTCTGCTCGTTGCGCAGCTTGTCCGCGGCCGCGATGGCAGAGCGGCGCCGGGTGTCGAGGGAGAGCAGCTTGTCGACCACTCCCTCGTCTTCGCCACGGGCGCGCTGCGACGCGCGCACGGCTTCCGGGTCATCGCGCAGAGTCCTGGGGTCAATCACGAAGACAAAGGGTAGTCCGTACAGACTGTGCGTCCCTACTGGGTTATCCCGACAGTCTGATCGTTGAAGCGCTGTTCACGGCGTCCTCATACTCCAGGAAACACGGAGGAGGCGCCCCGATGACCGACGAGCTGCTCGCCCGGCACCGCGCAGTCATGCCGTCCTGGATGTCCCTGCTCTACGAAGAGCCGATCGAGATCGTGCACGCGCACGACCGGCGGATGACGGACGCGCAGGGCCGCACCTACCTCGACTTCTTCGCCGGGGTGCTGACCAACTCGATGGGCTACGACGTCGCCGAGATCGGCGACGCGGTCCGCAAGCAGCTCGACACCGGCATCCTGCACACCTCGACCCTGTATCTGATCCGCTCGCAGGTCGAGCTGGCCGAGCGGATCGCGAAGCTGTCGAACATCCCGGACGCGAAGGTGTTCTTCACCAACTCCGGCAGCGAGGCGAACGACACGGCGTTGATGCTGGCGACGCAGTTCCGGCGCAGCAACCAGGTGCTGGCGATGCGCAACTCCTACCACGGCCGGTCCTTCGGGACGGTCGCGATCACCGGCAACCGCGGCTGGTCGGCGTCGGCGCTGAGCCCGGTCAAGGTCAACTACGTCCACGGCGGCTACCGCTATCGGAGCCCGTTCCGGGACCTGTCGGACGCCGACTACATCAAGGCCTGCGTCGCGGACCTCGTCGACGTCCTGGACACGGCGACCGCGGGCGACGTCGCGTGCCTGATCGCCGAGCCGATCCAGGGCGTCGGCGGGTTCAGCCTCCCGCCGGACGGGCTGTTCCGGGCCATGAAGGAGGTCCTGGATTCGTACGGGGTCCTGTTCATCTCCGACGAGGTCCAGACCGGCTGGGGTCGCACGGGCGAGCACTTCTGGGGCATCGACGCCCACGGCGTGACGCCGGACATGATGACGTTCGCGAAGGGCCTGGGCAACGGCCTCGCGGTCGGCGGCGTGGTGGCCCGCGGCGACGTGCTGGATTGCTTCCAGGCCCAGTCGTTCTCGACGTTCGGCGGCAACCCGGTGTCGATGGCCGGCGCGACGGCGGTGCTGGACTACATCAAGGACCACGACCTCCAGGCGAACTGCGCGGCCCGGGGTGCGCAGCTCATCTCCGGTCTTCAGGCCGCGACGTCGCCGATCGTGGCCGAGGTCCGGGGCAAGGGCCTGATGATCGGGGTGGAGCTGATCAAGCCGGGCACGACCGAGCCGAACGTCGCGGCCGCCGCGCGGATGCTGGAGGAGACGAAGAAGCGCGGGCTGCTGATCGGCAAGGGCGGCCTGCACGGCAACGTGCTGAGGCTGGGCCCGCCGATGACCCTCACCGCCGAGGAAGCCCGGGAGGGGCTGGACATCCTGGTCGACGCACTGGCGGCGACGCACGCCGCGCTCGCCTAACGCGGCGAGGTCGCGCGCTCCAGCAGCTCGGCGGTCGCCTCCCACAGCCGGCGCTCACGATCGCGGTCGTGAGCGACCGGCTCGACCTCGGTCAGCCGGTCCTTCAGCACGAAGGCGCCGTCACGCAGGTGGGCCCACTTGCCGTCGACGACCATCGCGGCCAGCAGTGGTCCCGAGCGGCGCGGCGTCGACACGCCGGGGATCCGGGCCAGGGCGCGGCTCATCGCCTGGAACGCCGCGGGTGCGCCGCGGCCCAGTGCGGTACCGGGCATCCAGCCGGGTTCGAACACCGAAACGCCGACGTCCGCTCCGGCGTGACGCTGCAGTTCGTGGGCGTAATAAAGGATCGCCAGCTTGGCGTTGGAGTAAGCGACGCCGGCGGCCTCCATGCCCGGGGCCTGGTCGCCGGTCGCCGGGCGGGCGATCTCGAGCGGGTCGGCCCAGTCGGCCTCGGGCACGTGCAGCAGCTTGCGCCAGAAGTTCGCGTGGTAGGTGTTCGAGCCGACCAGCACGACCCGCGCCGGAGCGGCGAACGAGCCGAGCAGGTCGCCGATGAGCTGGGCGTGGGCGAGGTAGTCGACCGCGAAGGTCAGCTCGTAGCCGTCGACCGAGGCCCGCCGGGTGTCGGCCGACATCAAGCCGGCGTTGGCGACCAGCGCGCGCAGCGGACGGACGGCGCCGGCGGCGAGCAGGTCGCGGGCGGTGGCCGCGGCACCCCGGACGTCGGCCAGGCTCGACAGGTCGCCGCCGATCTCGCGGACGCGGGCGCCGAGGGCGCGAGCCTCGTCGGCGACGGCGGTCAGGTCGGGCCCGGCGCGGCCGACCAGCAGCAGGTCGGGGCGCTGCGCTTCGGGTCGGCCGGCGAGGGCCAGCACGGTGTGCCGGCCGAGGTTGCGGGTCGGGCCGGTGATGAGCACGGTTCCTGGTTCGGTCATGGCTTCAGCCTGCGAGAACGCCGGCGCCGCAACCAGTCGTCCGGTTTTCGTAGGACTGCCAGGACCAGGACAACCGGAGCCGGCTCGGCCAGAATGGACGGCGTGGCGGAGTGGGAGTTCGGCCGTACGGTGCGCCGCTGGCGCGACCGGGTGGCGCCCGAGGCCGTCGGCGTCCCGGCGGGCCGCCGGCGCCGGGCCAGCGGGCTGCGCCGCGAAGAGCTGGCCGCGCTCGCCGGCATCTCGGCCGACTACCTGACCCGCCTCGAACAGGGGCGCGCGACCGCGCCGTCAGCGCAGGTCGTGGAGTCGCTCGCCCGGGCACTGCGCCTGGCCGACCCCGAACGCGACCTGCTCTACCGGCTGGCCGGGCACGCCGCCCCCGGCCCGGACGTGGTGCCGTCGCGCGTCGCCCCGAGCGTGCAGCGGCTGCTCGACCGGCTGTCCCACACCCCGGTCGTCGTCTACGACGCCACCTGGACGCTCGTGCTGGCGAACGCGCCGTACCACGCGCTGATGGGCGACACGACGACCTGGCGTGGCCTGGACCGCAACGCCGTCTGGCGCAACGTCACCCGGCTGCCCTCGCGGGTCGTCCACACCCCGCGGGAACAGGCCGAGCACGAGGCGCGGCTCGTGGCCGACCTGCGGTTGACGGCGTCGCGCTACCCGGCCGACCACGCCTTGCGGCGCCTGATCGCCGAGATGGCCGCCGGCAGCCCGCGCTTCGCCGAGCTCTGGGACGCCGAGGACCCGCCGCCCCTGAGCGACCCGTCCCGGCGCAAGACCGTCGACCACCCGGCGGTCGGCCGGATCACCCTGGACTGCGACACCCTGCTCGTCGCACTGGACGACCTGCGCATCACCGTCTACACCGCCGAACCCGGCACCGAGGACGCCGATCGCCTGGACCTCGCCGCCGTCCTCGGCACCCAGTCGCTGGAGGTCTAGCCGCGGACGAAGCGCGCCACGTGCTCGGCCAGCTCCTCGCCCGCGTCCTCCTGCAGGAAGTGCCCGGCTCCCGCGATCACCGGGTGCTCCACCCCCTGCGCACCCTTCATCGAGCGCCGCAGGATCGGGGCCATCCCGCCGGTGATCGGGTCGCCGTCGGAGAACGCCACCAGGAACGGGATCTCCAGGTCCGTCAACGTCTTCCAGGCCGCCCGGTTCGCCTCGGACGCCGGGTCGTCCGGGCGGTAGGGCACCAGTCCCGGCATCGCGCGCGGGGCCGCCTTGTACATCTCGTTCGGGAACGGCGCGTCGTAGGCCGCGCGCACGTCCTCGGACAACGTCGAGCGGCATCCCGACTGCACGAACCGCGCCACGTCCAGGATCGGCGCCTTCTGGACGGCCTCGCGGAACGAGTGCCACACCGGCGGCATGTCGATGTCGCCGGTGGGCAGGCCCGTGTTGGCCGCCACCACCCGGGAGAAGCGCGAGGGGTTCTCCGCCACCAGCCGCAGCCCGATCAGGCCGCCCCAGTCCTGGCCGACCAGCGTGACGTCCCGCAGGTCGAGCGCGTCGAACGCGAACCCGCGCATCCACTCGACGTGACGCGCGTACGTGTGGTCCGCCAGGTCGCCCGGCTTGTCCGACCGCCCAAACCCGACCAGGTCCGGCGCGATCGCACGCAGCCCGGCCGACGCCAGCACCGGCAGCATCTTGCGGTAGAGGAACGACCAGCTCGGCTCGCCGTGCAGCAGCAGCACGGGCCGGCCGTCGGCGGGGCCGGCCTCGACGTAGCCGACTCTGATCACACCGCCGTGGGGGTCGTCGAGCTCGGCGTACTTCGGCTCGAAGGGGAAGTCGGGCAGGTCCGTGAACCGGTCGTCCGGTGTCCTCAGGAGGCGCACGAACCCCACGCTAGTGCGAACGGCTCAGCGTGGCCACGCTCAGGAGATGCCGACCGCGATCACGAGGCCCAGCGCGACGTGCGCGGCCGCGACCACGACGCTGGCGGGCTCGAACTTCTCGCTCTCGATCATCGTGCCGACGTCGATCCGGGTCGCCCATTCGAGCAGCCGCACCGCGATGACCTGGACGGCGATCCCGAGCAGGCCGTAGACCAGCGAGGTGATCAGGCCCCCGGTCAGGTCGCTGGCCGAGTTGAAGATCGCCACCACGATGATGAACGACATCGCGAGCAGCCCGGACGCGGTGATGATCACGGCGTTCGGCAGGCCCGCGTGCACCAGCTTCGACAGCTTGCCCGGCGTGGTCCAGTCGATCGCGTAGAAGCCGGCGAACATCAGCAGCAGGCCGACGACGCCGTACAGCAGGATCGCGCCGATCCCCCGCACGAGGTCGGAGCCGAACGTGTCGGACAGCGCAAGGGTCGTGTTCACGAATTGTCTCCCAGGAGAAAGGGCTGATCAGCGACGGTGTTGTATCACGCTTCGGGGATGCGGTGGGGGACGAATGCGGCACCGTCGTCGGTGACCAGGCCGCCGGTCTCCCGGATGCCCAGGCCGGCCGAGCTGTCCCCGACGATCCACGCGCCGAGCGCCGGCCGGTAGCCGTCGAACTCGGGCAGCGGGTCGAACGCCTGGTAGACGAAGCCTTCGGCGCCGTAGACGCCGTCGGTCTGGGTCTCGTAGCCGGGCGCGACGATCTGGACGTTCGCGCCCTCACGGCCGAGCTTCGGCTTGCGGACGTACTCGGTGAGCAGGCCGGGGTCGTCGGCGAACGCGGGCAGCAGGTTCGGGTGGCCGGGGTAGTTCTCCCACAGGATCGCCAGCAGCGTCTTGTTGGAGAGGATCATCTTCCAGAGCGGCTCGATCCACAGCGTCCGCGGCAGCGACTCGACGGCGTGGCGGCCGAACTCCTCGTCGACCACCCACTCCCACGGGTACAGCTTCAGCACGGTTGCCATCTGCTGCTCTTCGAGGTCGACGAACCGCTTGAGCACCGGGTCCCAGCCGATCTCCTCGATCGCCAGCCCCACCGTGTCCAGTCCGGCTTCGGCGGCGGTCTCCTGCAGGTACGCCGTGGTGACGTTGTCCTCGCCGGACGGGTCGGCCGCCGACCAGGTGAAGTGCAGTTCGTTCGACGGCAGCTTGTCCTGGAGCTGTGTCCAACGCTCGACGAGCTTCTCGTGGATCGAGTTCCACTGATCGTCGTCCGGGAAGACGTCGGTCTTCCAGTGCCACTGCAGCAGCGACGCCTCCAGCAGCGTGGTCGGCGTGTCCGCGTTGTACTCGAGCAGCTTCGCCGGCGACTTGCCGTCGTAGCGCAGGTCGAACCGGCCGTAGACGTGCGGGTCCTGCCGCTTCCACGACTCGGCGATGTGCGGCCAGACCCACTCGGGGATGCCGAAGCGCTGGTAGCCCTCGGTCGTCACGACGTTGTCGACGGCTTCGAGGCACATCGAGTGGAGCAGCTCGACGTCGGCCTCGAGGCTGAGGACCTCGTCCATGTCGAAGACGTAGTGCACGGACTCGTCCCAGTACGGCCGCACCCGGCCGCTGCTGTCGCGGGCCGGCGTGCCGTAGACGAGTCCCTGCTCCTCGACGATCCGCTGCCAGTCGCGCCGCGGCTCACGCCGGTCCCGGTACACCTACGATCCCCCGCTCTTGCCGCTGCTGCCGGTACCCCCGGTGCTGCCGCTCTTCCCGCTGATGCCGAAGCCGCCGCGCTGGACGGACTTGCCGGACTTCGTGTTGACGCTGGTGCGCGACGAAGGCGCGTCGTACGAGCCACCGGAGACGCGCTGGCCGATCGTGCCGGTGCCGCCGTAGTTGTAGCGGTAGCTGTTGTAGCCGCCGCCCGGGATCGGCAGGAACAGGAAGCCACCGCTGTGGTAGCCGCCGTGGCTGCTCACGTAGGAGTCGTCGCAGTAGTCGTCGTTCTGGACGACGCCGTTCGAGTCGGTGCAGACCGCGGTCACCTCGCCGGCCGGCTTGGCGACCGTGTAGAACGTCGCGACCAAGCCGACGAGCCCGACCGTGACGCCGCTGCCGATGAGGATCTTGCGCCGGGTCGCGGCCTTGGCGTCCGCTTGGCGCGCCAGCTCTTCGTCACGCTCTTCCTGCGCCAGTGCCTGCTGGCGGGCGCGCTGCTCGGCGAGCGAGGGCTGCTTCGGCTGCGTGTTCGAGTCCTGGAACCTCATCGAACCGCGCTTCGGCGGCTCCGGGGGCGGCTGGTCCCCAGTGTTGCTGTCCTGCGTCATGTGCGCTCCGTAATCCCGGCCCACCACGAAACCGTCACCCACCCTAACCACCCGGATCGCGCACGTCGCGCGCGGCGCGGGCATCATGGACTGCGATGTCTCCCAGCGCCGATCGGTTCCCCACCGCCACGCAGACGCTGCGCACCCGCGTCGTGATGGGCGGGATCTTCGCGGGCGCGCTCATCGCGCTCGCTCTCAGCGTCCTGTTCTCCGGCAGCGGCGGCTTCGCCGGCGGCGCCGGCGGCGGAGCGGGTAAGCTCTCGGCGCAGGCCGAAGAGGCCTTCCACTCCCCGCCGGGCTCCTGCCTGACCTGGGACAACCCGGACGCCAGCGACGCGCGCAAGGTGGCCTGCACCCAGCCACACCTGTTCGAGGTGACCACGCTCGTCGACATCGGCGCCCAGTTCCCGGCGGGCGCGCCGGTGCCGTCGCTGGAGCAGTGGCAGCAGATCGCGCAGCAGAAGTGCACCGCCGACGTGAAGCCGTACCTCGGCCACAACCTCGACCCGTACGGCAAGCTCTCCACGAACCTGCTGCGCCCGACGCCGTCGCAGTGGGACGACGGCGACCGCCAGCTGCGGTGCGGCCTGCAGTGGGCCGGGCCCGGCGGCCGGCTGCTGCCGACCACCGGACCGGCCAAGACGCAGGACCAGTCGCTCGTCTTCGAGCCGGGTACCTGCCTCGCGTTGCAGGGCAAGGGCGTCGGCGACCCGGTCGACTGCGCGAAGCCGCACTCCTACGAGATCATCGCGACCCTCGATCTCAAGTCGAAGTTCAAGGACGCCTACCCGTCGCAGGACGACCAGAAGGCCTGGCTCGACACCGAGTGCACCAAGCAGGCGGCGAACTACACGGACGGCGCCGACCTGAACGCGAAGAAGCTGATCCTGACCTGGGACCTGCGGGAGCAGGAGAGCTGGGACGCCGGATCGACCAAGGTCAACTGCAAGGTCGCGGCGATCCTGCCGGACAAGAGCGGCCTGCAGGCGGTGACCGGCAGCCTCAAGGCCGCGCCCGGCGGCCCCGACGGCGGTCAGCCCGACGGCGGCCAGCCCCAGGACGGGGGCGGCGGTCCGGCCACGTCGAGCTCCGCCCCGCCGTCGACGAAGGCCGCCGGCTGATGCCCGTCGAGATGAGCCGGGAGCGGTTCGAGGAGCTGGTCTCGGACGCCCTCGACGAGGTGCCCGCCGAGTTCGCGCGGGCGATGGACAACGTCGTCGTGCTCGTCGAGGAGTTCAACGACGAGGCGCCGAACATCCTCGGGCTCTACCACGGGATCGCGCTGACCGAGCGGACGTCGTCCTACGGCGGGGTGCTGCCCGACCGGATCTCGATCTACCGGCAGCCGATCCTCGCCATGTGCGAAGACGAGGACGAGGTCGTCGAGGAGGTCCTGATCACCGTCGTGCACGAGCTGGGCCACCACTTCGGCATCGACGACGCCCGGCTGCACGAGCTCGGCTGGGGCTGACCTCTCACTAGTAGTGACAACGTGACCGCCACCGGCTGACCACGCGCTTATCCTGTTACCCGAAGTCATGGGGCGACTGCGATACGTGCCTTGGGGGGCCGGATGGACAAGACCCGAAGACTCACGTGGCTGCTGACGTCGAGCGCCGCCTCGCACCTCGGCGACGGCATCGGCAAGGTGGCCCTGCCCCTGCTGGCGACGACGCTGACCCACGATCCCGTGCTGATCGCCGGGCTGTCCGCCACCCAGTTCCTGCCGTGGCTGCTGTTCGCCGCCGTCGCCGGCGCGCTAGTCGACCGGATCGACCGGCGGCGCGCGATGATCGTCGCGAACACCGCCCGCGCCGTCGCGGTCGGCACCCTCGCCGTGCTCGTCGCCACCGGCGGGATGACGATCTGGCTGGTCTACCTCACCGCCCTGGTCATCGGGACCGCCGAGACGATCGCGGACAGCGCGGCCAACGCCCTGATCCCGGCGGTCGTCGGCGACGGCTCGCTCGACGCGGCCAACAGCAAGCTGCAGGCGTGCGAGATCGTCGGCCAGACGTTCCTCGGCGGCCCGATCGGCAGCATGGCCTTCGCGCTCTTCGCCGCCTTCCCGTTCATCCTCAACTCCGCGGGCTTCGCGATCGCGGCCGCGGTGCTGCTCGGGCTCGCCGGCACCTACCGCGCGCGGGGCGAAGTCCGCGAGCCCACCCGGCTGCGCACCGAGCTGGCCGACGGCCTGCGCTGGCTGCGCGGGAACGCGCTGCTCCTGCGGCTGGTCGTCATCGCCGGGCTGCTCAGCCTGGTCAGCGAGCTCGCGCAGGCACAGCTCGTGCTGTACGCGCTCGACGACCTCCACCTGTCTGACGCGGCGTTCGGGTTCTTCGCGTTCGTCGGCGGGATCGGCGGCCTGCTGGGCGCGGGCGTCGCGCCGCGGCTCGTGCGCGCGGCCGGGCGGCGCGCGGTCGTCGTCGGCGGGATCCTCGGCTGCGGTGCCGGGTTCGGCGGGATGGGCCTGGTCCGCTCGCCGGTCGCGGGCGCCGCCCTGTTCGGCCTGTTCGCGGCCGCGGTGGTCGCGGTGAACGTCGTGCTCGCGACCGCGCGGCACACGCTGGTGCCCGGCGAGCTGCTCGGCCGGGTGCTCGGGGTGTGGCGCACGGTCGTCTGGGGCGCGATCCCGCTCGGCGCACTGCTCGGCGGGGTCCTGACCGAGGCGCTCGGCACGGCGGCGCGGACGTTCGCCGCGTCCGGACTGGTGATGCTGGTGATCGCCGCGTTCGCGTCGGTCGCGCTGCGGCGCACCCCGCTCGATGACGAATCGGACTCAGCCGTGGCACTACAGCACCAGGATCCGGGTTTGTGAGCTGAAATGTCTCAGCACCCAGGTGGTGGGAGGCGGCTATGCACACCGTGGACCACGGCACCGGCACCGACGCCGGGCCCGACTTCGACGAGCCTCCGGGCGAGGCGGAGGAAGTCAAGCCGGCTCCGCCGCCATCACGCCGGCTGCTGGTGCTGTGCGCGGTCGCCGGGTTCGTGCTGGGCGGGGGCGTGCTCGGCCTGTTGTGGGGCCTGTCCGGCGTGCACGCGGGCGCGCTCGACGACGCGCTGGCCGCGTGCCAGGCCCTCGACCGCGTCGGCGAGCTGCCGGACACGAGCCGGGACGCGCAGCCGTCGCTGACGCCCGGCCTCACGCCCGAACGGCTGCACCGGATGACGGCGGCGCGCGAGCTGTCCGCGGCCGCCGCCCAGGTCAACGCGAACTACCAGCCGCTGGCCGACCACATCGACGGAGTCAGCCGCATGGTGCTCAGCCTGCACTTCAACGACATCTCCGGCCAGCGGCACCTGGTGCAGGCTCAGGAAATCTGCGCCCGGATCTGATGAGTCAGGACGTGTGGACCGTCTTCACCGAAAGCTGGTTGCCCGGGATCTTGGTGCTGGCGCAGCCCGTGCCCGTCGACGGCACGAAGTTCGACGCCGTCTCCTGCGGCAGGTAGATGCGCAGGCCCTTCACCGCCGTCGGCTGGCAGGTGCCCGGGTCGAAGTTCTGCACGTTGACGAACTGGATGTCGGCGACCGCGGTCTGGCCCGGGTTCAGCTTGACCGCGTTGCCCTTGGTGCCTTCGCGGAACGCGTCCTTGCCGACCTGGTGCCCGTCGTTGCCCGCCACGTAGGAGACGCCGGGGAAGCCCTGGATCTCGCACGGCTTGGAGCTGGAGTTCTTGATGAGCAGCGGCCGGTACACCGAGCCCGCGCCGGCGTCGCCCTGGCCGAGCGACAGCGTGACGTCGCCGGCCTTGCAGAGGCCGTTGTCCGCGGGCTGGGCGGTCGGCGACGTGGCCGGCGTCGAGCTGCTCGGGCTCGACGCGGCCGTGGTGGCGGTCGTCGAGGTGGGCGACGCCGTGGTCGACGGCGTCGAGCTGCTCGCCGCGTTCGTGGTCCCGCCGCTCCCGCAGGCGGAAAGCGCGAGAACGCCGGCCGAAGCCGCGACGATCGGGAACAGCCGTGAAAGCTTCGTCCGAACCATGTCAATCGCCTCCCTGGTGTGGTGCTACTGGGTAGACGTACGGATCTGCGGCAGGTTGGTTCGACCCGTTAATTCCCCACTAAACGTGTCTCAAACGTGACGGGATCACACTTTCGTGACGATCAGAGCGGCGTGTCAACCCAGGTGAGGCAGTGCCACCGGCCTTCCGGACGGGCGTCCAGCTCGACCAGGCCGGTGTTCGGGATCAACGCCGCGTTCGCGGTGTCGGCGTGGACGTTCGGCGCCAGCCACTCGGCGGACAGCCGGATCGCGCCACCGTGGCTGACCAGCGCGATCACGCCGTCCGGGTCGGCCTGCTCGTGCTTGGCGCGCAGCCGGCCGACGGCGTCGAGCATCCGGGTGCGCACGCTCGTGCCGCTCTCGCCGCCGGGCAGCGACGGCGTCAGCTCACCGAGCGTCCACCGCCGCACCACCGCCATGTACGTCCGGATCGACTCGTGGTCGGTCGCCCCTTCCAGATCACCCGCGACGACCTCGTGGACGCCGTCGACGACCTGGACGTCGAGGGAGAACCGCGCGGCGAGCGGCGCCGCCGTCTGCTGGGCGCGGGTCGCCCGCGACGCGTAGACCCCGACGATCGGCTCCCCTTCCAGCCGGAACGCGAGGTCCTCGGCCTGCGTGCGGCCGAGTTCCGTGAGCGGCGGGCCGGGCAGCGCGGTGTCGAGCGCGCCGCGGACGTTCCCTTCGGTCTGGCCGTGGCGGATGAGCAGCAGCCTCACGCCTGGTCCCCCTTGCGGACCGCGTCGGCCCACACGGCGGCGTCAACGAAGTCTTCATTGCCGTAGCCGGGCTCGATCGTGGTGCGCGTGCCGTCGGCCCGCGGGTGCGAGCCGAGGAACCGCAGGTTGCGGCAGTGCCGGCGCAACGCCGTCAGCGCGTCGAGGATCCGCGGCTCGGCCACGTGCCCCTCGAAGTCGATGAAGAAGCGGTATTCGCCGAAGTTGCTGCGCGTCGGGCGGGCGTCGAGCCGGGTGAGGTTGATCCCGCGGTCGGCCAGCGCGGTGAGCAGCTCGGCGAGCGTGCCGGTGCGGTTCACGGCCGCCGCGACCACCGACGTCCGGTCGGCACCCGTCGGCTCCGGCAGCTCACCCGGCGGCCGGACCAGCAGGAACCGCGTCGCCGCGTCGCTGACGTCGGCGACCTCGGTGGCCAGCACCTCGAGGTCGTAGTGCTCGACGGCGACCGGCGCGCACACCGCGGCGTCGAACTGGCCCTCCAGCACGCCGACCGCGGCCGCCGACGTCGACGACGACGCCACCGGGTTCGCGTCCGGCAGGTTCGCCTCCAGCCACTCGCGGACCTGCGCGAGCGCGTGCGGGTGGCTGGCGACGGTCTTGATGTCGCCCCCGCCGCGGCGGGTCAGCACGCTGAAGTGGATGGGCAGGATGGCTTCGGCGACGGCGACCAGCGGGGTCGACTCGCTGAACGCGTCGAGTGTCGTGGGCACCACGCCCTCGACCGAGTTCTCGATGGGGACGCACGCGGCGTCGGCCTCGCCCTCGCGGACGGCCGTCATCGCCAGCCGGACGGTCTCGACCGGAAACAGCTCTTCGCCGCCGGCGAGGACCCGCGCGGCCTGTTCGGTGAAGGTCCCCTGGGGGCCGAAGTATGCGATCCGTGACACATCCCCAGGCTACGGGGGTGGCGACTTTCACTCGGACAGCCGGTACCAGAACCGGTTACGCCCGGTGGCATTTTTTGCGATGCTAGGGACGTGACCGCCGACTCGGGCACGCACACCGGCCGTGAGGGCACGCACCCGCCGGTCTCCCCTCGCACACCGGAGCTGGTGCTGTGCGCCGTCGATGAACCACTCGCCACCGCTTGGGCCGCCGCCGCCAAGGAGCTGACGGGCCGGGTCCGGGTGCACCGCGGGTCGGTCCTCGACGTCGTCGCCCAGGCCGTCGTCAGCCCGGCCAACTCCTACGGCTGGATGCGCGGCGGCATCGACGCCGTCTACGCGCGGGCGTTCCCCGGGGTCGAACAAAGCGTCCGCAGCGCCGTTTTGGCCTGTCACGGCGGTGAGCTGCCCATCGGCGACGCCGTGATCGTCCCCACCGGCGAGGCCGAGCCGGCGTGGCTGATCAGCGCGCCGACCATGCGCGAGCCCGGCGAGCGGCTGCCCGCCGACACCGTGCACCCCTACCTCGCGGCGCGCGCGGTGTTCCTCCAGTGGCGCGACGGCCGGCTCGACCACGGGCCGGTCCGGGAGTCCGTCGACACGATCGCGATGCCGGGGCTCGGCACCGGTGTCGGCGGCGTCGACCCGGCGACGTGCGCGCGTCAGGTCGCGGCGGCGTGGGACGAGGTTTTCCGTCACGCGCGGTGATCAACCCCAACCCGGGGTGGACTACATCACAGCGCGTTCACCGGCCGTAAGCCCTACCGTTGAACACGCAGGTGAAACGTCCGCCAGTGCAGGCGACGGCCGGAGGAGTGTGCGATGACCCGGGTCCGCGAACTCAGCCCGTATGTCGAGCTGCACCGGGAACAATGGAAAGAACTGCGAAGTTCGACGCCGTTGCCGCTGACCGCGGCGGAGCTGCTGCGGCTGCGCGGGCTCGGCGAGCAGGTCGACCTGGCCGAGGTCGCCGACGTCTACCTGCCACTCTCCCGCCTGATCAACCTGCAGGTCGCCGCGCGCCAGCGGCTCTACGAAGCGACCACGACGTTCCTCGGTGACGACTCCCGCGGCACGAAGGTCCCGTTCGTGATCGGCATCGCCGGGAGCGTGGCGGTCGGCAAGTCGACCACCGCCCGCATCCTGCGCACGCTGCTCGCCCGCTGGCCGGACCACCCCCGCGTCGACCTGGTCACCACCGACGGCTTCCTGTACCCGCGCGCCGAGCTGATGCGACGCGGGATCATGCACCGCAAGGGCTTCCCGGAGAGCTACGACCGCCGCGCGCTGCTGCGGTTCGTCACCGAGGTGAAGTCGGGGGCCGAGCGCGTCGCGGCGCCGGTGTACTCGCACCTGGCCTACGACATCCTGCCGGGCCAGGAGCAGGTCGTGCAGCAGCCGGACATCCTCATCGTCGAAGGCCTGAACGTGCTGCAGCCGGGCCCGCGGCTGATGGTGTCCGACCTCTTCGACTTCTCGATCTACGTCGACGCGCACACCGACGACATCCAGCGCTGGTACATCGAGCGGTTCCTCGAGCTGCGGCACACGGCGTTCGCCGACCCGGCGTCGCACTTCCACCACTTCGCCGGCCTGCCCGACGACGAGGCCCGCGCCGAGGCGCGGCACCTGTGGCGCTCGATCAACGAGCCGAACCTGATGGAGAACATCAAGCCGACCCGGCCGCGGGCGACGCTGGTGCTGCGCAAGGACTGCGACCACGCCATCAACCGGGTGCGCCTGCGCAAGCTCTGACCCCGTCACGCACCCCGTCACCCACACGCCGCGCATTCGCACGCTGAGCGAATGCGCGGCCACGATTCGTTGCGGTCCGGCGACTCTCCGCGCCGGAAACCGGCCGATCGGCCGAGGCGGGCCGGTCAGCCGTAACCGGTTGGCCGATACCGGGCGCCGCCTGCGAAAGCGACCCTGAAGAAGTCAGGAAAACGGCTCTGAGCTGGGGAGGAGGCCCACGATGTTCACGATGATCCTCACGTGGGTCGGTGCGGTGCTGGGTCTGGCCCTGCTGATCGCGATGGCCGCCGGCACGTTCGTCGTCGACTTCGACGACCGGCTGCAGGAACGGCGGCGCAAAGCAAAGGCCGCCGAACCGGCGGGCCCGCTCCCCTAGCCGTCAGAGTTCCGCCAGCGCCTCGACGTAGGCGTCGGCGTCGTATTCGAGCGTTTCCGAGTCCACCAGGCTGCCTTCCAGCGCGTCGATCAGCTGCTCGAAGATCTCGTCGCGATCGAGTTCGCCCTCCTGCAGGCGCTGCACGGCCTGCCAGGCCTCGGCGGGCTCGTCGTCCCACAGCTGGTCGACGATCGTCGCGCGCAGCACCAGCCGCTGCTCTTCCTCGTCCTCGTCGGCCTCGGCGATGACCAGCGCCCGGCGCTGCTCGGGTTCGGTGGGGTCGAGGTCGACCTCCTCGTCCTCGATCTCCGTGGTGAGCGACGGCACCGCGAACATCCGGCGTTCCAGCGCGTCCGCCAGCTCGGTCGGCGACAGCTCGCCGACGTCGCCGAAGTAGCGCTCCAACGGGGAGTCGTCCTCGTCGGCGTACTCGCTCAGGTAGTCGGCGACGGCCTCGTCGAGCGCGGCGATCGCGGTCTCGGTCAGCCCGGCCCGCTCCGCCGTCCACTGCACCCAGGCCAGCACGACGGGCTCGACCGCGTCCTCGTGGTCGGCGTCGAGCTCGAACTCCTCGCCGAGCAGGCCCTCGAGGAACCGCGCGATCTTCTCCGGCCCGACGCGCAGCGGGTTCGCGGGATCGGTGGCCAGGCCGTGCTCCAGCAGCAGGCGCCCGATCGCACGGGCGGCGTCGGCGTCTTCACCGCTCGCCGCGACGAACTGCTCGACGACGGCGGCCCGCTCGGTCTCGGACCACTCGGCGACCTCGGGGACGAGCGCGGGCTCGGGCAGCGCGCGGGACCACGTCAGCGCGACCGCGTGGAAGCGCGCGTAGTCCTCGCTGACGTCGGCGTCGTCGAGGTGGTCGGTGGCGTCGAGGCCGTCCGCGAGCAGGCGGTGCGCCTCGGCGGGGTCGACGGCTTCGGCCACGACCAGCTCCGGGTCGGCGTCGGCCTGCGCCCGCATTTCGGCGAGGACCTCGCCGGGCTGCTCGATCACGACGAGGTCCCGCACCCGGCCGCCCTCGGTGAAGTCGAGCAGCGCGAGGAGGCCGTGCGCCTGGTCGCCGTGGGTGAAGACGCAGAGCAGCGACGACTCGTCGCCGTAGACGTCGCCGGTGCGCCAGCACTCGCCGGCGGTGGCCTGGCCCAGCTCTGCGGCCCAGGGCGGCATGGGGATGCCGCGGCCGAGGACGACCTGCAGGCCGTCTTCGGCGGCCTTGCGCTCGACGTCGGTCTCCGCGACGACCCGCAGCGCGGCCAGCAGCGCCGCGGCACCCGGCGTGATCTTGCGCTGCGCGAAGGCGATCAGCTCGAGGCCGAGGGGTTCTTCGCCCGCTTCGAGGGGCACGTCGTGGAACTGGCCGAGGACCTCGGAGGCGAGCAGCTCGACGTCGACCGGCGCGGGGTCGGCGCCGAGCGCCGAAAAGTCGTTCAGGACGTCCTTGAAAAGGCCGGTCACGCTGTGGGTGACGGGCTGCGGTGCCTTCTTGCGGGCGCGACTCACCGGGCTCATGCCCTCATGCTTTCAGAGCTGGTCGCGGTGGCCCTGGCGCGGGTCCCGCCGCGTGCTCGACGGGGAGGCGCCGAGCCGGACGGCGGAACAGGGCCACCGCGACATCGCTGGCCAGAGGGCGTCACCGCCTTGGCGGGCCTTCGATGCCCCGGTGCACGTGTATCACCGGTTCACCTCGGTCAACGAGGTGCGCGCGAGGAAGATACGGCTTTGGGCAAGGCGATCCGCGCGGTCCGGATTTCCGTGATCAGGCGGGTTTTCCGGCGGTGGGTTTCCACCAGCGTCGCGACGTAGGCGGTGAATTCGTCCGGCGTTTCGGCGCGCTTGTGCAAGGTGCGCAACAGCTTCAGCCGACGCGCCGCCTCGCGGTAGGCCTGCGGGTCCTTGCGCTCGATGAGCTCCTCGACGTGCTCGCGGAAGACCGGGATCGTCTCGGCCGGGTGCTCCGCGGCGCGCTGCTCGGCCAGCTCGAGCTTCAGCTCCGGCGACGCCCCGAACCGCACGCAGGCGCGCCAGGCCTCGTCGGGACGGCCGTCGTCGAGCAGCACGCGGGCCAGCTCGTCGGCCTGCGCGACGTCCTCGGCGGCCAGCTCGCGCAGGCGGGCCAGCGCGGCCCGGCGCTGCGTCGCCCACTTCCCGTCGGCGATCGCGGCTTCGCGCAGCACGGCGAACGTCTCGCGGTCCGGCTTGGCGTCGAACTCCCTGCGGCGGCGGGCCGTTTCGTCGTCCGGCACCGGCTCGGGCACGTGCCCGTTCTTGTCGTGGGTGAGCGCGCGGGCGGCGTGCGCGATGGCCTCGCTGTGCCGCCCGGCGGCCCGCAGGACCCGGACGATCTTGAGGCTGACGTCGCGCCGCGGCGGCTTGGCGGACAGGATCGCGACCAGCTCGTCGACGTCGCCGAGCACCTCGGCCAGCTGTTCCCGCAGCAGTTCGGCGACGTCCCGGCGGTGGCCCGGCCCGCTCGCCGTCAGCACATCGTCCACAGTGGACTTGATCCGGCGCAGGCCGGGCTCGCCCAGCGCCGTCGCGAAGTCGGCGAGGTCGATCGACGGACGGCCCGGGCCGTCGAACTCGACCTCGAGGATCCAGTCGGCCAGCTTTTCCGGGTCCGGCGGCCGGGCGGCGCACGCGCGGGCGTACAGCTCGACGGCGCGGTCCAGCCGGTCGCCGAGGTCGCCGATGTGGTCGCCGGACTGCTCGAGCACCTCGCTGATGTCGTCGACCGTGCGGCGGGCGAGCGGCGCCAGGTCGGCGCGGCTGCCGGCGTCGAGCATCCGCTGCAGCGTGTCAAGGACCGCGCCGACTTTCGCGGTGTATTCGCCGTTCCCGTCGGTGACCGCGGTGTCGAGCAGCCGGTGCGCCTCGCTGACGTCACCGGATTGGGTGGCGGCGCGCAGTTCGAGCGAATGCCGCAACTCAGGGTCACGCTCGGCTTGGGCATGCAGCAGGTCCGCCAGCGTCTCCGCGTCCAAAGTGCGCAGGTAGGGGCGAAGATCCGAGGGGGGACTCACGCGGACCAGTCTGCCCGAGCCCGGCAAGCGCGCGTGTGGGCCAACCGCGTGCTCTTTTCGGCGTAGTCCGTGACGGTGCGTGAGGCCTTCATGAGCGCCGCAAGTCGTCGAGCACGGCTTTCCTCGGCCCGGGTTCCGGCGCGCGCGGCCGTCGTGACCGTGCGTGCCGGGGACGCGGGATCGCCGCCTGGATCGTCGGGACCATGATCGGGACGACCGGCACAGGCACCCGCGCGACGAGCCGGCGCACCACGACGAGCAGCAGCCCGGCACACAGCAGCAAGGCCGCGCTCGCGGCGATCGCCCCGGCGAGCGTCCGGCGGCCGTCGTCGAGGGTGAGCTGGACGGCGTACTGGCTCTGCTGCGAGTAAAGGAGCCCGAGCTGCTGCGAGACGGTGTAGGCGGCGCTGCGCCACGTGGACTCGGGGACGGGCAACGGCTCGGCGGCCGCGAGCGCGTCTTCGGCGGCGGCGAGCCTGCTCCAATCGGCGCTACGCGTGAGCGATTCGTACGCGATACGGCCACTTTCGGTGAGCTGCGGCGCGAGCCGGTCCAGTTCGGCCCGGTAGGCGGCCACGGCTTCGGCGAACGGCCGCCGCGTCACGCCGTCGATCCCCGCCAGTGCGAGGGAATCGGAGCGATCCATGCCTTCGGCGACGGAAAGCAGCTCGACGGCGGTGGTCTGCTGGCAGGCGGATTCGGCGTCGGGCGCGCGGCGGGCGTAGTCGCGCAGGCCGGCGATGGCGACGTCGATCCGCTGGGTGAAATTCGCGTACGCGGCAGTTCGTTCGTCGGGTGCGGACATGGCCGCACTGCGCTGGCCCTGCAGGGAAACGACGGCCCGCGCGGTCCGCTCGGCGGCCTCCGCCGTGTCCATCGCGCTGTCGCGCGTCCGATCCGCTTGGTGGACCAGGAAGAACGCGATCACGACGGCCACGACGACGAGGGCACCACCGGGCACGAACGCGATGCACAGCATGCGGCCGCGGACGGATCGCAGGTACTTCAAGGCGTGCCTTTCCTTGCTTCAAGCCCCGCAAGCATCCCGACGGTGGTCAACCTATTGAGTGAGAGATTCACCGGTCAACGGCGGTCCGCCATACGGCCGTTAGCGCACCGTGACGGTCGAGGACAATCGCCGGGTGACTTTCGACGACGTGACCCAGCGCCTCCGCGGTTTCGCGGCGGCCCGAGCCTGGGAGCCGTACCACACCCCGAAGAACCTCGTCATGGCGTTGTCCGGCGAAGTCGGCGAGCTGACGTCGCTGTTCCAGTGGCTGACCCCGGAGGAGTCCGACGCGTGGCGCGAAGACCCGGAGCTGGCGGCGAACGTCCTGGACGAGATGGCCGACGTCACGCTGTATTTGCTCCAGTTGGCGGACCGCCTCGGCGTCGACCTGGCCGCCGCGGCCCACGCGAAGATCGACCGCAACGAGGTCCGCTTCCCGCCGCCGGATCAGAGCAACGCGACGACGTCGGCGTAAGCCTGCGCGATCGTCGACTTCCCGATCCCGGTCGGGCCGTTCAGGTGGATCAGTCGTGACACCCGTCCGACCGTACCGAAATCGCGGTCAGCCCCAGAAGATCCCGTTCGGGTTGCGGTCGATCTCCGCGAGCAACGGCGTCGGCGTGCTCGCGACGGGCGCGTCCTCGTAGGACAGCCAGCGGCCGTTGCGGTCCGCCCAGCGCACCGACCAGACCCCGAACTCGTCGAAGGTCAGCTGCGCGATCTTCTGTTCGGTCCACTCGGGCCCGGCCTGCGGTGACCAGGGAGCGCGCCGCTCGACGATCGTCACCGCGCGGCCCCGCGTCCGGCATTCGACGCGAATCCGGTCGTGGAGGTCCTCGGGGACGCGGTGCGCGCACCACCGCTCGATCTGGCGGAGCGCGAGTTCCGGAATTCCTGCCATGGTCCCAGTGAACCGGGCGGGGCCGACCACCCGGACACCCGGGTCGGCTCCGCGCCGGCCGCCAGTAGCCTCACCGGCATGATTACGGCCGACGAACTGCTCGGCAGGCTCGCCGCCCTCGACCGGGAAGGCCTGGCGAAAGTGCTGGCCCACCGGCCGGACGTGCTGCGGGAACCGTGGCCGCGGCGGCTCGACGTCGTCGCGGCGCGGCTCGCGTCCGCCGAGTCGCTCAACGACGCTGTGCTCGGGTTGTCGCTGCCGCAGGTGCAGGTCTTGGCCGCCGTCCAGCTGTGTCACGCGCTCGGGCAGCGGCCGGCGCCGGTCGGCGAAGTCGTGCGGCTGCTCGGCACGACGCCCGGGACCGTCGCGTCCGTTGTGGATGATCTGGCCGAGCGGGCCCTGCTGTGGCGTGACGTCGACGACATCGCGCTCCCCGACCTCCTGGACCGGCGGACCTTCGACGCCGAAGGTCTCGGCCGGCCGCTCGCGGACCTGCTCGACGAGGTGGGCCGGACCCGCTTGGCCCACCTGTCCCGGAATCTCGGGCTCCCCGAGGGCCGCCAGGAGCTTCTGCGCTTCTTTCGCGACGGCGACCGCGTGCGCGAGCTGTTCCGCACCGCGCCGGAGCCGACGCGGAAGCTGTTGCGGGACATGGCCGACGGCGTCCCCGAGGCCGAGGGGATGCTGCCGTTCCACACCGCGGACGGCTGGGCGTTCGACCACGGCTTCCTGTTCGGCACCTACTACGGCAGCGCGGCCATGCCGATCGAGGTGTCCCTCGCCCTGCGCGGCCCGGGCCACCAGCTGCCGTTCACGCCCGCCGAGCCCGAGTACGCCGTCGTGCGGGTGGGCGTCGAGCCGGCCGAGGCGACGTCGTCGGCTGCCGCGCTGCGGCTGCTCGACCGCCTCTCGTCCGTGCTCGACCTCGCTGCCGCCGAGCCGTTTCCGCTGCTCAAGGACGGAACGATCGGCGCCCGGCTCGTCAAGAAGGTCGCCAAGGACACCGGCGCGACACCCGCGGAAATCGAGCTGGCCATCGACTTCGCGGCCCAGACCGGGCTGCTGCTGGCCGACGAACCGCCGGTGCCGCGCCGCGGCCAGAAGGCGCTGCCGCCCACGCTCGCGCCGGACCCCGACCTGGCTCGCCCCGGGGCGGCGCTGCTCTACCGCCTGGTGCTGACGACCTGGTGGGACCCGGCGCCGCTGGAGCACGACGCCGACGTCGGCGCGCTGGTGCGACGCCTGGTCGTGCGGCTGCTGGCCCGGCTCGAACCGGGCACGGCGATCGCCGACGCCGACGCGTTGACCCGCCTCGCCGCGTGGCACGCGCCGACGCTGCCGACCGACGACTTCGCCGGGCACGTCCGGGATGCGCTGGACTCGGCGGAGCTGCTCGGCGTCGTCGCGCACGGCGCGGTCACCGCGGCCGGCCGTGCCCTGCTCGACAACGACAGGCTCGTCGAAGTCACCGACGAGCTGGTCGCCCGCGCGCGGACGACCGCGTTGTTCGGCACCGACCTCACCGCGATCGTGCCCGGGTCGCCGGACGCGCGGCTCGCCGCATCCCTCGACCGCGTCGCCGACCGCGAAGCCCAGGGCACCGCGACCAGCTGGCGGTTCTCCCCCGCGACCGTCCGGCGGGCGTTCGACCAGGGCGCGACCGCCGCCGAACTGCTCGACGAGCTGGGCGCGATCGCCGCGGGCGAACTGCCGCAACCGCTGGTGTATCTGGTCAACGACGTCGCGCGGCGCCATGGTGAGGCGCAGGTGCTCGACGTCGCGAGCGTCGTCGTCGGCGAACCCGCGATGCTCGCCGAGCTCGCCGCGCACCGCAAGCTCGCGAAACTCGGCCTGCGCGCGGTCGCACCGACCGTGCTGACGTCCACTGTGGACGCTTCCGGCACGCTCGACGCGTTGCGCGAGGCCGGTTACGCACCGACCGAGCACACCGCCGACGGCAGCATCGTGCTGCCGGCCCGCGAACTCGCCGAGCCGAAGGTCACCTTCCGCGACCCCGAACCCGGCGAGCTGGCACCCGATCCCCTCGACCACGCCGAACGGCTGCTCGCGGCGCCCGCGAGCGGCCCGAGCCTGCTGCGCGGGCAGCTCGCGCGGGCGATGAGCGACCGCTACGCCGGCCGTCTCACCCCGAAGCAGCAGCAACTCTGCTGGCAGCTCGAAGCCGGGATCCCGGCCGACGTCGTCTACCAGACCGACGACGGTCCCACCGAGCTCGTGATCGCCTACCCGGAGCTCGACGGCGACGTCCTGGACGTCTGGTCGCTCGGCGACCACGCGTACCGGCGGCTCGAGCTGGCGCGGATCGACCTCGGTCAGGCTTCGACGCCGGTGAGCCGCGCGTAGACCACGACGTTGTCGAGGTAGTTGCCGCTCGACCGGTCGAACGCCCCGCCGCAGGTGATGAGCCGCAGCTCGGGGTCGGCCGTGTCGCCGTAGACCTCGTCGGTCGGGAACTGCGCCTTGGCGTAGCGGTCGACGCGGTAGACCGTGAAGACCGCCGTCCGGCCGTCGCTGCGGCCGACCCTCGCCTGCTCGCCAGGGCGCAGTTCCTTGAGCCGGGAGAAGGCGCCCGGCACGTGCTTGTAGTCGACGTGCGCGGCCAGCACCGCCGGGCCGAGCTCGCCGGGCGACGGCGCGCCGGTGAACCAGCCGACCGTCGTGGCGTCACCGGGGACCTCGAGGCCGCCGTCCGAGGTCAGTCCGAGATCCTTGATCCCGTCGGCCCGCACCCCGATCGCCGGGATGATCAGGAAGGCCGGCTTCGCCGCCGGGAGCCCGCCGCCGGGCGGCGTGGTGGTGGTCGACGGCGCGATCCCGACCGGCGAGGCGGACGGTGGGGCGACCTCTTCCGGCGTGCGCGCCGAGAAGGCGAGGACGAGGGCCACCACCAGGACCGACCCGAGCGCGGCGGCGACCGCCGTGACCGCCGGCCACAGGCGCGGGTGCCTCAACTCGTGCGCCGGCGCAGGTAGAGCACCATGCCGCCGGACGCCGCCGCGGCGAGCAGCGCGCCGCTCAGCACGAGGAAACCCGGGACGCCTTCGTCCGGCTCGCCGCCGCCGGTGGCCACGCCGCCGACCGGCTTCACCTTCACCTGGTTGCCCGTCGTGGGCTTCTTGGTGGATTTCGGCGCCGAGTGGGTCTTCGCCGTGGTCGCCGGTTGTTCGGAGGTCGGCGTTCGAGTGCTCTCCTGCGGCCGGTGGGGCAACGACTCGCAGGCGATTCCGTCGTGGTCGGCGTCCAGGCGGTTCGGATCGGCCGGATCCTGATCGAGAACCGCTTGCGCGTCTTCTTGGTATTGGAAGTCCGAGCAGTCTTTGTCGGCGACGAGCGGGGTCGCGAGCTGCGCGGACGCGGGAGAAACAAAGCCGACGAGAGCGAGCCCGGCAACGGCCGCGGCCGTCGTCAGGGCACGACGAAACAAGGACACCGGAAGGTCCTAATCAGTTCTGGGAGTGGGCTATCCGGCACACTCCTGGTGGTAGCCGGCCGGCAGGTGAGCACTCGTGGGTCCTGGACGCTTGAGTCCTGATGAAAGACCGTGCCCCTGTCGGTGGCTGGGAGAGTTGATCGCTGCTGGGATGTCGTGCCGCGCGTGGTGGTGGCGTGAGCACTGTGTGATTAGGTCGCTGATGGTTCTCCCCGCCGGCTGCTCAGGGTGATCGAGATCGGGAGGATCGTTGCGGCTGTTCGTAGGGGATGACTGGGCTGAGGACCATCACGATGTGGAGGTGATGGACGGTTCCGGGCGCAGGCTGGCCAAGGCCCGGCTGCCCGAAGGCGTCACGGGGATGGCCCGGCTGCACGCGATGATCGGTGAGCTGACCGGGGACGACACCGACACCCTCGAGGTGCTCGTCGGGATCGAGACCGACCGAGGCCCGTGGATCCGGGCACTGGTCGCTGCCGGATACACGGTGCTGGCGGTCAACCCGTTGCAAGCGGCCAGGTTCCGCGACCGGCTCGGGGTCTCCGGGGCCAAGAGCGACGCCGGTGATGCCCATGTGCTGGCCGACATGGTCCGCACCCACGGCCACGAGCTGCGGCCGGTCGCCGGGGACAGCCCCGAGGCCGAGGCGGTCAAGGTCGTGGCCCGTACTCACAAAACCCTGATCTGGGAACGGACCCGCCACACCCAGCGGCTGCGGCACGCCTTGCGGGACTACTTCCCCGCCGCGCTGATCGCGTTCACCGACCTCGACGCCGCCGACACCCTGGAACTGCTCGGCAAGGCCCCCACCCCGGCCCGGGCCGCCCGGCTGACGATCGCGCAGATCAGCGCCGCGTTGACACGCGCGCGCCGCAAGGACATCGCCGGGAAAGCGGCGGGAATTCAGGCGGCCTTGCGCGCTGAGCACCTGGCCCAGCCCGATGTCGTGGTTGCCGCCTACGCCGCCTCGGTCCAGGCGCTGCTGGCGGTGCTGACTGTCCTGGACGCTCAGGTCAAGACTCTGCAAGGGCAGGTCGAGGCCTATTTTGGGCAGCACCCGGCCGCTGAGATCATCCTGTCCCAGCCTGGTCTGGGATCGGTTCTTGGCGCCCGGGTGCTCGCAGAGTTCGGCGACGACTCCCACCGCTACACCTCGGCCAAGGCCCGCAAGAACTACGCCGGGACTTCCCCGATCACCCGTGCCTCGGGCAAGAAGAAGGTTGCCCTGGCCCGGTTCGTGCACAATGACCGGCTCATCGACGCCCTGATGAGCCAGGCACAGAGCGCGTTGCTGCACTCGCCCGGCGCCCGTGCATACTACGACCGGCAGAAAGCCCGCGGCGCTGGCCACAACGCCGCTCTGCGTCAGCTCGCCAACCGACTCGTCGGTCTTCTCCATGGCTGTCTCACAAACGGCACCCTTTATGACGAGCGGACTGCCTGGTCGCATCACGCCGAGAACGTTGCTGCTTGACATCTACGCTCCTGGGATGTCTTTCAGGAAGAATCGGGCGATTGCGTGGTTACTATCGCGACCACGTCCGGCCTGTTACGAACCATTCCGGAATTTCGGGAACGCCAAAGCCTCACCAGTATCCGGCGGGCTCGTGATTCTTCACCATTCGCCGTCGACCTGCGGAATCAGCGGCGAGAATGCATACCGGCGGGAATGTTACGAGATCCGCGGTCACACTTTGGGGGTAATTGATCGGTGTGACGTGCGAACCAGCCGTCACCGCGGCGCCGACGTACCCCGTAACCTGGGCAGATGCCGATCCAGGTACTGCTCGTCGACGACCACGAGGTGGTCCGCCGCGGGCTTCGCGACCTCCTCGGCGACGAACCCGACATCGAGGTCGTCGCCGAGGCGAGCAGCGTCGAAGAGGCGCTGGCGGTGGCACTGCACGTCGAGCCGGAGGTGGCGGTGGTCGACGTCCGCCTCGGCGATGGCGACGGCATCACGCTCTGCCGCGAACTGCGGTCCAAGCCGAATCCGCCGGCCTGCCTGATGCTCACCGCGTTCGACGACGAGGAGGCGATGGTCGGCGCGATCATGGCCGGCGCCGCGGGCTACCTGCTGAAGCAGGTGCGCGGGCAGGACGTCGTGAACGCGGTGCGCGAGGTCGCGGCCGGGCGGTCGCTGCTGGACCCGGTGAGCACCGCGCGGGTGCTGGACAAGATGCGCCACCCGCCGACGGACGAGCTGGCGACGCTGACCGAGCGCGAGCGGGACGTGCTGGAGCTGATCGGCCAGGGCCTGTCGAACCGCGAGATCGCCGAGCGGCTGTTCCTCGCCGAGAAGACGGTCAAGAACTACGTCACGTCGGTGCTGGCGAAGCTCGGCATGCAACGCCGGACGCAGGCCGCCGCCTGGATCGCGCGCCGGGAAAAGTAACTCCCGGTGGCGGTCGTGTCCGCAAGCCGCCGTTCGCTGCGTCCTTTTCAGCCGTCGTCACGGTCCGCCACGCCGATCGGCGGTTTTGTCGTGCCAGTTTCACTCGAACGTGAGTCGAATATGTGTTCGATGGGCCGGTACGATCTTCAGTGAGGGCGAGGAAGGGAGGCTGGATGACCCGAGAAGGTTAGATCGCGGTCAGTCAAGTGGTTCAGTCAAGTGGGAGGTCGAACGCGACGAGCGTGCCGAGGCTGGGCGAGGAGTTCAGGAAGAACTTGCCGCCGGCGGCGTCCGCGCGTTCGGCGAGATGACGCAGGCCACGGGTGGCGACGCCTTGGGGGACACCGGAACCGTTGTCCCGGACACGGAGTTTCACGCCGCCGGAGTCCCTGGTCAGGGTCACGCGGGTCTCGCTCGCACCGGAGTGTCTGACCACATTGGACAGTGCTTCGCGCAGGGCGGCCCGGATGTGGTCAGCGCGTTCGGCGGGGATGTCGGCGAATTCGCCGGACAGCTCCAGGGTCGGCGGGTATCCGAGCAGCTCGCCGGCGATGCGGACCTCGCCGCGCGCCGACTCGGCGAGGTCGGTGGGCGTGCCGGTGTCGTGGCGAGGCTCCGGTGACCTCAGCGCGCGCACGGTACCCCGGATCTCTTCGATGGTCTGGTCGAGCTGGTCGATCGCATCCGAAAGCCGCACGCCATCGGCCTGGGCGAACCGCTTGCGCATGTTGCGCCGCACGCGGTCGAGCTGCATCCCGGCGCCGTAGAGCCGCTGGACGATGACGTCGTGGAGTTCGCGAGCGATGCGTTCCCGCTCTTCGTAGAGAGCGACGCGGTGACGAGCATTGGCCCCTTCGGCGAGCGCGAGCACGACACCGGCTTGAGCGGCGAAGGCAACGAGCATCTCAACGGTCCCAGGAGAGAACGGCTCGCGTCCCCGCTTCCGGTAAACGGTGAGCGCCCCCAGCACCCGCCCCCCAGACCCGAACGGCGCAGCGGCAAAGGGCCCATACCCGTGAAGTTCGGCGGGCACGAAGGGCGCGGTCCGAGGATCGACGGTGAAGTCGGCGCTGGCCACGGGCTCACCACCGCGCGCAACCCGCCCAGCGGCCGAGTCGGCGGGAAGGGCCAGTCCTCGCAGGAACTCCCCCGCACTCGTGGCGGGCTCGCCAAGCGGCGTCGATCGCTCTCCGGCCGCGGGTCCTGCGCTGGTCGATCGCTCTCCGGCTACGAGTCCAGCAGCGCCGGCCGCGCTCGCCTCACCCATCGAGGAACGCGATCCGCCCACACGCCCCTCACCAGCCGGCCCCGCATCGAGCGGGGCGGGTGGCTCACCGGCCTGAGTTCCTGGTGCCCGGCGGCCCGCCGCGGTCCCTGCAACGGCCGCACTCCGATCGCTCGGCGCTACGCCTGCGACCGTCTCGCCTTCGGGCCGCGCGGATTCCGCAGCCGTCGGGTGGGCGGTGGCGTAGTGCGCTGCCTCGACGACCACTCGGCCGTCGTCGGCGCTGACCATGGCCAGGCCCAGGTCCGCGTCCGCGAGTTCGGCTGCCCTGGCGACGACCGTGTCCAGCACCGCTCCGGGGTCGTCGCCGGACAGGGCGGTGCTCGTGATCTCGGTGGCGGCGGACAGCGCCCGCGCGGCAAGCGTCGGATCCATGAGTTCCGTCATTATCGCGCGACGCTGCGGCGGCGCGGCAAGCACGCATCGGGAATCGATCACGACACCGGCACCCGTGCGACGACCCGGCCGTCGCGGACCTCGAACACCACGTCCGCGCCGTCGGCCTCCTCGGCTCGGTGGGTCACGTGCACGACCGTCCGGCCCGCCAGCGCCTCACGCAGGTGCGCGCGCACGACTTGCGCTGTCGGCTCGTCGAGGTGGGCGGTCGGCTCGTCGAGCAGCACCAGCCCAGCCGACGGCGCCCCGAGCAGCGCCCGCGCCAGCGCGACGCGCTGTGCCTGCCCACCCGACAGTCCGCTGCCACCGCTGCCCAGCACCGTCGACGGGTCGACGTCGGCGAGCGCGGCCTGCCGCAACGCTTCGCGCAGGTCGTCGGCCGTCGCCGTGGGCTGTGCGAGACGGAGGTTCTCGGCGACCGTGGTGGCCGCGAGCATCGGCTGCTGAGGTGCCCACGCAACCTCGCCCGGCACGGCGACGACGCCGCGCCGAGGAGCGAGAAAGCCCAGCAACGCGGCAACGAGAGTCGACTTGCCCGCCCCGCTCGGCCCCACCACCGCGGCATACGTGCCCGGCTCGAGATCGAAGTCGACATCGTGAAGGATCACCGGTCCGCCGGGCCACCCGAGATCGGCTCCCCGCAGCACAACGCGATGCCCGGCCTCGACATCAGCCGCACCCGGCGCACGGCGATGCCCGGCCTCGGCATCAGCCCCACCCGGCGCACGGCGATGCCCACCCGCAACGCCCTGCTGGACCTCATCCTCGGCCGGCCCGGGTGTGTCAGCCAGACGCCCGCGGGCACCCTGCAACATCCCCCAGTGCCGGGCCGCCGGTGGCGGCGGCGCTAGCACCTCGGCCGGCGCGGGTGTGTCAGCCAGGCGTCGGCGGGCACACTGCAACGTGTCCCAGTGCTGGGCCACCGGTGGCAGCAGCGCCAGCACCTCGGCCAGCGCCAGCGGCACCAACGCCAGCAGCGGCGCCAGCACCGGATCAAGCTGCCCCGCCGTGACCGCTTGAGCCGCGAGCGCCGTGCTCACCACCGCCGCCGTGCCGCAGGCCAGCGCGATCAGGGCTTCCGCCGCCCCCGCGCCGAACGCCTGGCGGCGCGCCTGCCTCGCCAACCGCGTGTCGGCCTCGGCGAGAACGTCGCGGTGGGCGCGATCCGCACCGAACGCGAGCAGTTCGGCCGCCGCTTCGAACAGCACCAAGACTCGGGACGCCACCTCGCGGCGGCCGTCCGCCAGCGCCGACGTCGCCCGGCGTTCGGCGCGCAACGCGACCCACGGCGCGCACAGGCCGACCACCACCGCCGCCGACAACGCCAGGCCGGCCGCCGGGAGCACCCACGTCTGCACGGCGATCGCTCCCGCCGCGACCAGCGCCACCACCAGCGGCGGCGACACCACCCGCGGCAGCAGGTCGCGGACCGTGTCGACGTCGGCGACCAGGCGACGCTGGCCCTCCCCGGCACGCAGGCTCCGTGCAGGGCCGAGGCGGACCAGCGAATTCCACAGCCGCACCCGGAGGCGGCCGGCGATGCGGAACGCTGCGTCGTGCGTGACCAGGCGTTCGACGTACCGCAGCGCGGCGCGGCCCAGTCCGAACGCGCGGACGCCGACGACCGCGACCGTCAACGTCAAGATCGGCGGCTGCTGCGACGCTTTGGCGATCAGCCAGCCCGACGTCGCCGTCAGCGCCACGCCGGCCAGCAACGCGACCGCGCCCAGCACCGCGCCGCCGAAGAGCCGTCCGTCGAGCAACGCCCGCCACGGCAGCGGCGCGCCCGGATCGTCCACAGTGGACTCTGAGGGAAGCGCCGGTACGTCCGGCGGCAGGTCGACCGCCACCGTGTGCTCGTGCGCCGCGATGATCGCCGCGGCGCCGTCGTCGACCGCTCGCTGGACCGCGGCGAGCACCAGTCGCGCGCTGGCTTCGTCGAGGTGGGCCGTCGGCTCGTCGAGCAGGAGCAGCCACGCGCCCTCCCGCACCCGCAGCAGCGCCCGGGCGACGGCGACGCGCTGGCGTTGCCCCAGCGAAAGCTGCGTCACCGGGCGACCCGCGAGCCCGTCGAGGCCGAGTTCGGCGAGCCCGGCGTCCGAACCCAGCTCCTCGCGGACCGTGCCGCCGGTGAACACCGGCGACTGCGGCACCCACGCCACCTGCTCGCGCCAGCGCGCGAGATCGGCGTCGGCCAGGTTCGTGGAACCGACCGTGATGACGCCGTCGTGAACCGGGACGAACCCGAGCAGCGCCGAAAGCGTCGTCGACTTGCCGCCGCCGCTCGGGGCGCGCAGCCAGACCGTCTCGCCCGGGCGGACCGTGAACGTCTCACCGTCGGGCGCGAACCCGCCGCGTCGCGCGACGCGCAGGGACGACACGCGCAGCTCGCCCGGCGAAACGACCTCGGTGCCGGCAGGAGGCACCGGCACGGCCAGCAGGTCCGCGACGCGCCGGACCGCTTCGACGCCGTCCTCGCTGGCGTGGAACGCGGCGCCGACCGCGCGCAGCGGCTGGTAGCACTCCGGCGCGAGGATCAGCACGCCGAGGCCGATGGCCAGCGGCAGGTGCCCGCCGACGAGCCGGACGCCGATCACCACCGCGACGAGCGCGACCGACAGGGTCGCGATCAGCTCGAGCACGAACGCCGAGGAGAATGCGACCTTCAACGTCTTGAGCGTGGCGCGGCGGTGGCGTTCGGACAGCTGCCGGACCGTCTCGCCCTGCGCGGCGGCGCGGCGGAACGCGGTCAGCACCGGCAGCACGCGCACGAGCTCGAGCAGGCGTCCGGACATCCGGTGCGTCGCGTCGGTCGCGCCGGCGACGCGGCCGGCCGTGAACTTCCCGACGAGGATCGCGAACACCGGCAGCAGCGGCACGGTCAGCGCGACGATCACGCCGGACGGCCAGTCGGCGAACAGGATCGCCGCACCGGCGCCGAGCGGCACGACCGCGGTCGTCACGAGCGCGGGCAGGTATTCGCGGAAGTAGGCGTCGAGCGCGTCGAGGCCGCGGGTGGTGAGCGCGGTCAGTTCGCCGTGGCCGCGGCGGGCGATCCATTCGGGGCCGAGGCGCAGCGCGTGGCCGACGGCTTGGGCGCGCAGCTCGCGTTGTGCGGTTGCGGCCGCGCGGGCGGAGACCGTGCGCACCGCCCAGCCGGTCATGGCGCGCGTCGCGACGAGCGCGAGCAGCGCGGCCAGCTGGGCGGTGCGTCCCCCGGACCCTGCTCCGACGATCGCCGCGAGGACGTCGGCGAGCAGGAACGCCTGGGCCACCAGGGCGGCGGCGTGGAGGAAGGACAGGAACCCCACCAGGGCCAGCGCTCGGCGCACGGCCGGCACGAGGGCCGGCAGCGCGCCGAGCGGGCCCTTTCCCGGCCGCGCCGAGTCCACTGTGGACTCCGAGGCGGAGAGGGGTGCGCCTCCGGGAAGCGTGGTCATGGCGCGTGGACCGCCGGGATGTGCTGGGTGCCGATGCGCTTGCGGAAGACCCAGTACGTCCAGCCCTGGTAGATCAGCACGGCCGGGGCACCGAAGACGGCGACCCAGGTCATGACGGTCAGCGTGTACGGGCTCGACGCGGTGCCGGCGATGGTCAGGGTGTTGGCGGCGTCGAGGGTCGACGGCAGGACGTTCGGGAAGAGCGCCCCGAACATCGTGACGGCGGCCCCGGCGACGACGACGCCGAGCGCGGCGAAGGCCTGCCCGTCGCGGTCGTCGCGCAGCCGCAGCCAGGCGACGACCGCGGCGAGAGCACTGATCCCAAACGAGAGCAGCGTCCACAGCGTGCCTTCGCGCCACTGGACGACCGACAAGAAGGCGACGATCGGCACCACGGCGATCGGCAGGAGCTTGAGCGCCAGGGTGCGTGCGCGTTCTCGCAGGTCGCCGCTGGTTTTGAGGGCGAGGAACGCGGCGCCGTGGGTGATCGCGAAGGCGACGATCGCGACCGCGCCGAGCAGGGTGTCCCAGCGGAAGGCGGCGAACGCGGAGCCGACGCGGTTGCCGTCGGCGTCGAGGGGCAGGCCGAGGACGGTGGTGGCGAGAATGAGGCCGACGCCCAGCGGCGCCACCCATGAGCCGGCGATGATGACGCGGTCCCAGGTGCGGCGCCAGCGGTCGGAGTCGACCTTGCCGCGGTACTCGAAGGCGACGCCGCGGCCGATGAGCGCGATCAGGACGATGAGGAGCGGCAGGTAGGCGGCGGAGAAGAGGCCGGCGTACCACCCGGGGAAGGCGGCGAACATCGCGCCGCCGGCGACGATGAGCCAGACCTCGTTGCCGTCCCAGACCGGCCCGATGGTGTTGACCATGACGCGGCGTTCGGTGTTGTCCTTCGCGAGAACCGGCAGCAGCATGCCGACGCCGAAGTCGAAGCCTTCGAGGAAGAGGTAGCCGAGCCAGAAGAAGGCGATGACGACGAACCAGACCGTTTCGAGGGTCACCGGGCACCTACCACACTCGTCGGACGCTTTCGGCTGTGCGCGGCGCGGTGGCCGTGAGTTATCCACATCCGGGCGAGTTGTCCACAGATTTGCTGTGGGTAACCCGCGAGAGTGACCAAGCCGATACGCTGGGTTCGGGGACGCCCCCCGGGAAGGGCGGGGGCTGCGCTGGGGGAGTTTGGGGCTGCTGCACAGCCGCTGAGCTGCGGGTTTGTCATCTTGGCCCCCTCAGTACGCGAAGGCGAGTGTGTCCTCGCCCGGTTTGTCGGAGTCCTTCTTCGGTGGGGGCATCACCGCGTCGACGCCGCCGCGGATGTACTTGCGCATCAGGTATAGCTCCACCACGCCCAGCGCCGCGTACACCGTGGTCAGGGCGATCAACGACGTCCACACCTCGCCCGTCGTCACCCGCGAGACCGCCTGCGCCGTGAACATCCACACCCCGTCGACGCCGCTCGGGTTCGGGGCCACCACGAACGGCTGACGCCCCATCTCGGTGAAGATCCAGCCCGCGCTGTTGCCCAGGAACGGCGTCGCGATGCCGCCCAGGACCAGCAAGGGGAACCCGCGGCCGCTCGGGATGCGCCCGCGGCGGGTCAGCCAGAGCGCCAGTAGTCCGATGCCCGCCGAGATCGCGCCGAAGCCGATCATCATGCGGAAGCCCCAGTACGTCACCGGGAGGTTCGGCACGTAGTCGATCGGCTTGCCCGCCAGCGAACCCAGCTCCGGGTCGTTCGGGTAGTTCGTGCCGTACTTCGCCTGGTACTCGGTGATCAGGTCTTCGACGCCCTTGACCTCGGTCTTGAAGTCGTTGTGCGCCAAGAACGAGAGCAGCGCCGGGACGTTGAACGTCTTGACGTCCTCGCAGTTCGAGCCCGCGACGTCGCCGATCGCGATGATCGAGAAGCTCGCCGGCTTTTCCGTGTGGCACAGCGCTTCCGCCGACGCCATCTTCATCGGCTGCTGCTCGAACATCAGCTTGCCCTGGGTGTCACCCGTGATCGCGAGGACCGCGAACGCCGCCACGCCGACCCAGCCGCCGAGACGCAGCGAAGTCCGCCAGACGTCCTGGTGGTCGCCGCGCCGCCAGAGGTGCCAGCCCGCGACGCCGACCAGGAACGCCGCAGCCACCGAGAACGCGCCGGCCAGGGTGTGCGGGATCGCGGCCAGCGCCGTGTTGTTCGTCAGCACCGCCCAGATCGAGTTCATCGTCGGCTTGCCGTTCTCGAAAGTCACGCCAACCGGGTGCTGCATCCAGGAGTTCGCGGCCAGGATGAAGTACGCCGAAGCCATCGTTGCCAGCGAAAACGCCCACGCGCACGCCAGGTGCACCTTCTTCGGCAGCCGGTCCCAGCCGAAGATCCACAGGCCGAGGAAGGTCGACTCGACGAAGAACGCGACGAGCCCTTCCATCGCGAGCGGCGCGCCGAAGACGTCGCCGACGAAGCGCGAGTACGCGCTCCAGTTCATCCCGAACTGGAACTCCTGCACGATGCCGGTCACGACGCCCATCGCGAAGTTGACCAGCAGCAGCTTGCCCCAGAACTTCGTCATCTTCAGGTGCCGCAGCTCGCCGGTGCGAACCCACTGGGTCTGCATCGCCGCGACCAGGATCGACAGCCCGATGGTCAGCGGGACCATCAGGAAGTGGTAGACGGTGGTGATGCCGAACTGCCACCGCGCTAGCTCAAGGACCTCCACGTGGTCCAGCGTGCTCCGGCGCTGGTGGAGCAGCTAGATCAAACAGTCCCGTCCCTCCCGGGACCAACGTCCTTCACTCGGTCGAGTGCCCGCTGAGCCTCCTCGGCGACGCCGCGCCTCGGCCCGGCGGAACCCAGCTCGAGGACGTGCTCCAGCGCGAGCGCGTACGCCGTGTCGAACGCCTGCTCCGCGGCCACCGGGAGATCCGGCCGGACGCCGGTGCCTTCCCAGTTCTCCCCCGTCTCCGGGTGGAACGAGCGCGCGATCGACACGGTCACGTCGAGGTAGGTGTCCACTTTGTACTGCTCACGCGGGTGGGCGCCGCCGCGGGTGGCCTCGCCGACCGTCTTCGCCCGGCCCTGCTGCTGCAGCGAGAAAGCGAGGTCTTCGCCGCCGGAGAACGTCTTCGGCCCGGTCAGGACCCAGATCGGCTTGGTGCCGCCGAACCGCAGGCCGGGGACGTACGGCAGCGTCCACATCTGGATCGTCTGGTGGCCTTCGCGCTCGTAGATGTCGAGGTAGTGGACCTGCTCATCGACGAGGTAGGTCTGCAGCAGCGCGCTCGTCCCGGGACTGCCGCCGCGGTTGCGGCGGACGTCCAGCAGCAGCGCGTCGGCCGGTGCGAGCAGCGTCATCGCCGCCGCGATCGCCGGGCCGGCCAGCTCGGGCGGGTAGAGCATGGTCGTGTCGAGGTAGCCGACGTTGCCGGCCAGCCGCTTGACCTCGGCGATGCCGAAGCCTTCCAGCTCGGCCTCGAGGCGGTAGGCGTCGGAGTTCACGGCCGCGTCGCCGTCGTCGGCCACCGGGTCGACGTGGTGGCGCAGGCGCAGGTGCTGGTCCCCGTTCACCGACTGCAGGTCCGTTGTGACGAGCGTCGCGAATTCCGCGTCACCGAGCCCGTCGTACGCGCCTTCGCCGAGACGCTGGCGAAGCACTTCCGCCAGCTTCCTCGCGACGTCCGGGAACACGTAGTGAGCTTCCAACCGGCGGATGACCTCGTCGACCTGCGCAGCACGCGCTTCAGACCCCATGGTCGTCAACCTACCGCAGGCCACAATCGTATTTTCGGTGTGCCGAAGATAATTGTGCGACTCGGCTTGACGACGAATTCATGACCGCCGATCCGGCAATTTCGCGGAAGCCATCAGCTTGCGCAGTTCCGAAACGCCCCTTTATCGTTGCAGTGAAAGGGGCGACAAATACTCATGACTTCCGCGATGGTGGCGTTGATCAGCGCGTTCGGCCTGGTCCTCGCCGTGGAGCTGCCGGACAAGACGCTGGTCGCGACGCTGGTGCTGACCACCCGTTTCCGCGGTGGCCCGGTTTTCGCCGGTGTCTGCGCGGCGTTCGCCGTGCAATGCGTCATCGCGGTCGCGTTCGGGAGCGTGCTGACTCTCCTGCCGGACGTCGTCCTTTCGCTGGTCGTCGCCGGGATGTTCGGCCTCGGCGCTTTCATGCTCCTTCGTGAGGGATTCAGCGAAGCGGACGAAGCAGGTGAAGACGCTTCGCGCGTCGGCCCCGCGCCGCTCTCCTTCATGCGCTCCGCGATGACGTCCTTCGGCGTGCTCTTCGCCGCCGAGTGGGGCGACGCCTCTCAGCTGGCGACAGCGAGCCTCGCCGCTCGTATCGGCAACCCCGTGGCTGTCGGTGTCGGCGCCTTCGCCGCACTGATCGTCGTCGCCGGGCTCGCGGTGTTCATCGGCGCGAAGCTCCGCAGCCGGATCCGGCCGAAGCTGATCCAGCGCTGCGCCGGGTTCGTGTTCGCCGGGTTCGCGGCGTTCGCGCTGCTCCAGCTGGCTTTCTGACCGCTGGTTCACAGGTTCACCGGGTAACCTTTCGGAAACGAAAGGGTGGAAGCCAGGTGAACAAGCCATTGCCTGCCGTCTCGCCGGTGCACGGCCGGATCGCGCTCGGCGGCATCGGGCTGGCCGTTGCCATCTCGATCGACCTGCACCTGCGGCTGTCCCGCCAGGTCAGCCCGGTCTGGCAGACGCTCTCGGAGTACGTCTACGGCAAGCTCGGCTCGTCCTCGGCCGCGCCGCTGTTCAGCGTGATGTGCCTGGCGCTGTCGCTCGGCTCGGTCGCCCTGCTCGTCGGCATCGCGAAGGCCCACCGGCCGGGCACCACCGCCGTCTGCGTGCTGGTCGGCGTCTGGTCGGCGGGGCTGCTCGTGTGCGGGCTCGTGCCCGTGGACCCGGACGGGCAGGCGCGGACGCTGTCCGGGCAGGTCCACAACCTCGCCGCGCTCACGGCGTTCGTCGCGCTGCCCGCCGCCGCGTTCGTGCTGACCAAGCGCGGCCGCGAGCGCTGCCCGTGGGAGCCGCGGCGGACGACGATCCGGCGCCTGGCCACGGCGAGCTTCGCCAGCATCGGCGTGGTGCTCGGCGGGTTCGTCGTCACGCTCGTCGTCGGCCCCGCGCAGCAGGACGTCACGCTGGGCCTGTTCGAACGGCTGCTGTTCTCGATCGACGTCGCCCTGCTGCTGACCATGGTCCGGCCGCTGCTGGCGGTCTCGCGGCGTTAAGCGCGCAGGATGTCCGCCAGCCGGACGGCGGCCGCGACGACCTGAGGACCCACCTCAGCTGCCTTGAGGGGCTCGAGCGAGACGACGCCGACGCTCGCCTTCAGCCCCGGTACTCCGCGGACCGGCGCCGCGACGCCGGACGCGCCCGCCTGCAGTTCGCCCGTCGACGTCACCCAGCCGTCGCCGCCCGGGCGCAGGGACATCGCCTTGCCCGCCGCACCCGAGGCCAGCGCATGCCGGCTGCCGACGCGGTAGGCGACGTGGAAGCTCGTCCACGACGGCTCGACGACGGCCACCGCAAGCGCTTGCGTCCCCTGCGCGACCGACAGGTGCGCGGTCGCGCCGACCTTCTCGGCCAGCTCGCGCAGCACCGGCCCGGCCGCGTCCCGCAACTGCGGCAGCACCTGCCCGGCCAGCCGCAGCAGGCCGACGCCGAGCCGGACCTTCGTGCCGTCGCGCCAGACGAGCCCGCGCTCCGACAGCGGCACCAGCAGCCGGTAGACGGCCGCGCGGCTGGCCCCGATGGCCACCGCCAGCTCGGAGATGGTCGCCGCGTCGCCGCCGGCGTCGGCCACTGCCTGCAGCAGCGCCAAGCCCCGGTCGAGCGTCAGCGACCCCTCCCGGCTGGTCACAGCAAGCCGAGTTCGCCCATGTCCGCGACGGGCTGCTCGAACGACGCGGCCGCGTACGACGCGAAGAGCGCCCGAACGGCCTTCGCGGCTTGCTCGGACAACGCGCGGGCCTCGTCGGCCAGCGCCTCGGCGTCGGTCGACTCCAGCGCACCCCGGACGTCGCCGCCCGACAGGCTGCGCGCGGAGGCCACCAGCAGGTTGAGGAAGCCGTGGTGCACGAACCCGGTGTCCGGGTCGGCGTGCCGGACCGCGCGGTGCAGGCTGTTCGTCGCCTTGAACGACGCCCCGGTGGACCCGCTGACGACGGCGAGGAAGTCCGCCACCTCGTCGACGCTGGGGAAGTTCTCGCCGGCCTGGCCGCCGCAGCGGATCTTCGGCCAGCTGCCGTGCTCGATCACCTTCCGCACGCCGTCCAGCCAGCCGACGCCGCGCCGCGGCTCGACCACGCGGATGACGTCCTCCGGGACGAACTCCGAGACGCGCTCGAGCCACACCTCGTCGACGTCCGACGGAGCCGGCATCTCGACCATCCGCAGCGCCAGCAGCTCGCTGCGCGACTCGACGATCGAGATGGCCTTGGGAACGCCGCCCAGGCCGGTGTCGATGATCAGCGAGAACGGCAGCGGCTGCTTCGGCTTGATCTTGATCAGCTCGGTGATCAGCTCCGGCAGCCGGGAGGCCTGACAAAGGAAAACCCCCAGTACACCGGCGTGTTCGGACTCCCGGCTCGCGAAGTGCGCGCGGAGCGCTTCGGGCATGGCCGCATCGCCCGGAGGGAACAGCGCCGAGTCGTCGACGAGCCTCGCGAACAGAGGAGGAATTCCACGGGGGCCGGGGGGCGTGAGTTCCACAGCGCTTGACACGACTGACACGCTAGTAGCGTACGACATCAGGACAAAATCGTTCGCACAACGGACACATCAGAAGGGGATGTCGATGCCTTACTACCGGCGAGTAGGCGAGATCCCGCACAAGCGCCACACCGCGTTCCGCAAGCCGGACGGCGGCCTCTACGCGGAGGAGCTGATGGGCGTCGAGGGCTTCTCCGCCGACTCCGCGCTGCTCTACCACCGCGGCCTGCCGACGGCGATCGTCGACGCCGTCGCGGTCGAGGAGGACCGCGGGGCGCTGACGCCGAACCACCCGCTCAAGCCGCGGGCGTTCAAGACCCAGGACCTCAAGTTCGGCGGCGAAGCCGACGCGGTGACCGACCGGCGCCGGCTCTTCGGCAACAACGACGTCACCATCGGGTTCGTCACCGCCACCGCGCCCAGCCCGCTCTACCGCAACGCGGCCGGCGACGAGCTGTTCTACGTCCAGGGCGGCTCCGCGACCGTCGAGACGATCTACGGCAGCCTCGAGATCGGCGACGGCGACTACCTCGTGCTCCCGACGTCGTGCACCTACCGCGTCGTCCCCCACGGCGAGGTCGGTCTCTTCATCCTCGAGGCGCGCGGGCACATCGGGCCGCCGAAGCGGTACCTGTCGGCGAAGGGCCAGTTCCTCGAGCACTCGCCGTACTGCGAGCGTGACGTCCGCGGGCCCACGGAGCCGCTGCTGGAAGACGGCGAGGACGTCGAGGTCCTCGTGCGCCACCGCGCGGGCCTCACGCGCTACACCTACGCGACGCACCCCTTCGACGTCGTCGGCTGGGACGGCTGCCTCTACCCCTGGTGTTCACCATCGACGACTTCGAGCCGATCACCGGCCGCGTGCACCAGCCGCCGCCCGTGCACCAGACGTTCGAGGGCCCGAACTTCGTCGTCTGCTCCTTCTGCCCGCGGAAGGTCGACTACCACGAGGACTCGATCCCGGTGCCGTACAACCACGCGAATGTCGACTCCGACGAGCTGATGTTCTACGTGCGCGGCAACTACGAGGCCCGCAAGGGCTCAGGCATCGGCGTCGGCTCGCTGTCGCTGCACCCGTCCGGCTTCACGCACGGCCCGCAGCCGGGCGCGGCCGAGGCGTCGATCGGCGCGGAGTTCTTCGACGAGACCGCGGTCATGGTCGACACGTTCGCGCCGCTGGAGCTCGGCGAGGCCGCCGACGCGTCCGAAGACCCCGGTTACGCGTGGACGTGGTCGCGCCGCGGCCCTAACGGGTAGTCAAGTTTCGGCAACACGGCCCCGTCCCCGAACCGCTGCCCGGATAATGGAATTCCGGGTGGCGGAACGGGGAGGGTTCGATGATCAATTCCCAACCAGCACGGCGAAAGAGAAAGATTCTCCCGTTCCTGGCCGCGATCCTGGTCGCCGCCGGGTTGATCGTCGGAATCCGGTACTGGACGAGCAGTTCGGGTGACGAAGCGGACGCGCCGAAATGCACGGGCTCGGACGCCGTCGCGCTCAACGTCGCCTCTTCCCCGGAAAAGGTGGGAATCGTCCAGGAAGCCGCGAAGGCCTACTCCGGACGGACCGTCGCCGGGCACTGCGTCGACGTCATCGTGAAGTCGAAGTCGTCCGGCGTGGCGATGCAGGCGCTGGCGAACGGCTGGAACGATGCCACCGACGGGCCGCGCCCGGACGTCTGGACGCCGGCCGCGAGCGGCTGGGTCAACCTGCTGCGCGTCAACGCGAAGGGCGATTCGGCGTCGATCGTGCCGGACGGCGACCCGCAGTCGATCGCGAACTCGCCGCTGACCATCGCCATGCCGAAGCCGATGGCCGAAGCGCTGGGCTGGCCGGCGAAGCCGCTCGGCTGGAAGGACATCACGGCGCTGGCCACCGACCCGGCGGGCTGGGCGAAGTACGGCCACCCGGAGTGGGGCAAGTTCCGGCTGGGCAAGACGAACCCGAACATCTCCACCGCGGGGCTGAACGCGACCATCGGCGCGTACTACGCGGCCACCGGCACGTCGTCCGACCTCACCGCGGCCGCGCTCGAGAAGCCCGCGGCCAAGCAGTTCGTCTCGAACCTCGAGCAGGCGATCGTGCACTACGGCGACAACACGCTGACGTTCCTGACGAACCTGCAGAAGGCCGACGACCGCGGCGCGGCGCTGTCCTACATCTCGGCGGTGACCGTCGAGGAGAGCTCGCTGATCGGCTACAACCAGGGCAACCCGACGAACGACCCGGCGAAGGTCGGCCAGCACGCGCCGCCGAAGGTGCCGATCGTCGCGATCTACCCGGCGGACGGCACGCTCAACTCCGACCACCCGTTCGTGACGCTGAACTGGGCCGACGCGACGCGCAAGCAGATCGCCGCGGACTTCCTCGGCTACCTGCGCGGGCCGGAGACCCAGCAGAAGTTCGCCGCACTGGGCTTCCGGTCGTTCGACGGCAAGCCCGGCCCGCAGGCGACCACCGCGAACGGCGTCCAGCCGGACGCGAAGATCAGCTTCCTGCAACCGCCGTCGCCGTCGGTGCTGGCGAAGCTGCTGACGACGTGGACCGAGCTGCGCAAGAAGGCGAACGTGCTGCTCGTGGTGGACGTCTCCGGCTCGATGGGCGACGAGGTCAAGGGCACCGGCAAGAGCAAGATCGACCTGGCGAAGCAGGCCGCGATCGACTCGCTCGGCCAGTTCGTGCCCCGCGACCAGGTCGGGCTGTGGCAGTTCTCGACCCAGCTCGACGGCGACAAGGACTACCAGGAGCTGGTGCCGGCGCAGGCACTCGGCGCCAATGGCAAGGAGACGCTCGCTAGCCGGCTGAGCGGGCTGACGCCGCAGGCGGGCACCGGGCTGTACGACTCGTCCCTGGCCGCGTACCAGTACATGAAGACGCACCTGGACCCGACGGCGATCAACGCGGTCGTGGTGCTCACCGACGGCCGCAACGAGGACTCGGGCGGCGTTGACCTCGACCACCTGCTGCCGCAGCTGCGGCCCGAAGGCAACGCCGAGACGGTCCGGCTGTTCACGATCGCCTACGGCGGCGACGCCGACCAGGACGTGCTCAAGCAGATCGCCGAGTCGACCGAGGGATCGGAGTACGATTCGTCCAAACCGGACTCGATCAACCAGGTGTTCACCTCCGTGATCTCCAACTTCTGACATGAAGTTCGCCCGTGAGCTCGCCGAACCGTGGGGACTGCTGCTGGCCGCCACGTCGGCCGGCGTGGCGTGGGCCGTCCAGCTGCCGGTGCTCGTCGCCGTCCTGATCGGCATTGCGGTGCTGGCCGCCCGCGCCGGAGTGGCGTCGCTCGGCCGTGAGCCTCAGCCCGAACGGCGTGCAGCGCGGATGCTCGACGTCTCCGCGGGGTCCGCCGAGGACAACTGGCTGCGCCGGGCCGAGGCTGCGGCCGACGGGTTCGCCTCGCTGAGCGCGTCGCTCGACGCCGGTCCGCTGGCCGACCGTGTCGCGGACATGGAGCCGGTCGTCCAGGAGACGCTGGCGACGCTGCGCCGCCTGGCCGGCCGCGCGTCGGCGACCGGGAAGGCCCTGACCCGCGTCGACCTCGACGCCGTGACGCGGGAGCGGCGGCGGCTGGAGCAGTCGATGGCATCGGCGCGCGAGGAGGTCCGCAGCGACCTGGAGCAGGCGTTGACGGCAGTCCAGGCCCAAGCCGATGTCCACGCGCGGCTGTCCGGGGCGCGCGACAAGCTGCTGGCGCAGCTGCAGTCGGGCGCACTCGGCCTGGACAGCCTGGTCGCGCGCGTCGCCGAGCTGACCGCGGCGACGACGGACGTCACGGTGGAGACCGGCGCCGTGCGCGAGCTGAGCGACCAGCTGGAAGGCATCCGGCAGGGCGTGCTGGAAACCGAGCAGGCGACGCGGAAGTCGCTGGGTTAGACGGCCACCGGCGTCCGGTCTCGGCGCGGCAGGAGCACCGGCGTCACCAGCACGAGGACGCCGGCGACGCCGATCGCGACCCGCGGGCCGGTGAAGCTCGCGAGCACGCCCCAGAGCGCGGTCAGCGCGGCGATCGACGCCTTGGTGCTGACCGACCACGCCGAGAGCGTGCTCGCGATCCGGTCCGCCGGGAGCTGCTCGAGCCGGTAGGTGGCGAGCACCGGGTTGAACACGCTGCAGGAGGCGATCAGGCCGAATTCGACGACCATCACGAACGCGAGCCCGCCGGCGCCGCTCGGCAGGAACGCGAGCGCGAGCAGCCAGCACGCGCGCAGCGCAGCCGACGTCAGCAGCACGGCGTGCCGCCCGAACCGCGCGACGAGCCGCGGGGTCAGCCGCGAACCGGCGAGCCCGCCCAGGCACGGCACCGCGAACGCGAGCCCGTACTGCCACGGCGTGAACCCGAGCTGGTTCAGCATGAGCACGGCGAGCAGCGGCTCGGTACCCATGATCAGGCCGTTGAACAGCAGGACGTTGAAGTACAGCGGCCGTAGCCCGGGATGCGCCAGGATCGTGCGCCATCCGTCGGGCAGATCACGCGCGCGCAGGCGAGTGCCCTGCCGCGGGCGGGGTTCGTCCCCGCCGATCGCCCGGATCCCGAGTGCGGAGAGCAGGAAGCTGACCGCGTTGGCGGCCACCGACGTCACCGGGCCCAGCAGCGCGAACGCCGCCCCGCCGAGCGGCGGCCCGAGTGCGGTGGCGGTCCAGTTCGTCGCCTCGAACCGGCCGTTCGCGACGAGCAGGTCTTCCGGCGGCACGAGCCCCTTGAGGAAGGCGCCGCTCGCGGAGGTGAAGGTGATGTCCGCCGCGGCGACGACCACCGAGACGACGAGGAGCTGCGCGAAGCTCAGCGACCCGAGGGCGTAGAGGACCGGCACGCTGACCAGCGCGGCGAACCGGACGAGGTCCATGGCCACCAGCACCGGCCGTTTGCGCCGCCGGTCGACCCACGGTCCCAGCGGAACGGCCACGAGCGCACCGACGGCCGGCCCGACGGCGGCGAGCGCGGAGACGGCCGCGGGCCCGGTGTGCAGGACCAGGATGGCCAGCATCGGGAAGGCCCCGAACCCGAGCCAGGTCCCGAACGCGCTCACCGCGTAGGCCGACCAGAGCCATCTGAACCGCGGCCCCAGCGACCGCCCACGCATCACCGTGAGATCAAAGCGAGGATCGACGGCCGGAGCAACCAGCCACGCGGAACCGCTTGCGCCGCAAGGGTTGTCCACAACCACCGCCGAATGTGGACAACTTCGGGCGCGGGGGCGGTTTCCCGGCTTCTTGTCGCACCCCGCCGATAGACTGGAGCCGGGGACGCCCCCCTGGGAGCGGCGGGGGATGTCTTGGCCCCCTGGCGATTGGCATGGGTTGCAACACCGCTGGTGCCGAGTAGCTGTCAAGCGTTCGGGCGTGCTGTCCCAGCCAAGAGTCATCCGGGACAAGTCGTTGCGGCGACGGCGCTGGTGTACCGGCATTACCCGGTCTGGCGGCGGGACAACGCACCCGGCGCCGACCGCGTTGCGGAGGCACCTCGAGAAGGGCGGACGCGTGGCGGCCGTGCTGGGCTCAGCCCAGCCAGACCGTGCCCAACACCGGGTAGCCCGGTACGCCCGTCATCGCCGCGCCCGGCCTTGGGACTCCGGCGATCCACAGCCGTCCGGTCGCCGCGATGTTGGCCGCCATCGAGGGCTCCGCCTTGGGCAGGCGGAACGCGATCACCGTTCCGTCGGCCAGCATCGTGAGGCCGCTCAACCTGGCCGCGCCGTGACCGCTCATCCGGACCGGGCCGTCCAGCACCGCGCGCAGTTCGGTCCAGTGGTCCGGCAGCGGCCGCCGGCTCGTGACCGAGAGCGCCACGGCGACGACGGCGCCCAGCAGTCCCGCGACGGCGAGCCCGGTGAACACCGGGACGACGAACGCGGCGGCGCCGTCACCTGCCGGGAAGTCGAACCGGACCCACGTCGAAAACCCGGCCAGGACCAGCAGGAACGCGGCGCCGGTGAGCGGCTCGCGGGCGATCCGCCGCCGGTGCGCGGCCAGGACGGGGTCGAGCCGCGGCGAGACCGACCACGCCACCGGCTGGACGGGGACGGCTCCCGCGGGCGGCCCGTCGTGGACCCGCGCGCGGCGGACGGTCACGACGCCGGGGAAGCCGACGAACACCTTCGGGCCCTGGCCCAGCAGCCACACGCGGCGGTGCCCGGCCAGCAGCAGCCGGTACGGCTCGCCGAGGCGGATCCGCAGCCACCGGCCGTCCGGCAGCCGGACGCCGACCGTGCGTCCGGCGGCGACCAGGCCGTCCGCGGCGATGTCGACCCGCCGGAACGGCTCGCGCCTCAGCCGCTTCTCCGGCACGCGCTCGTAGCCCTGGTAGAGCGCGTACACCCCGAAGAACCCGAAGAGCGCGACGAAGGAGACCGGCAGCGCGATGCCCGTGCCGGTGAAGAACTGCGTGACGCCGAGCAGCACGAACGGCCAGGCGCGCAGGCGCTGGTTGGCGATGCTGCGGCCGATCCGGTCGAGGTACTCGCCGAAGATCGGCAGCGCACCGGACGGCATCGCGGGGTCGAGCTCGAACGCGGGCACGCGCTCGGGAACCGGGATGATCTGCACGCGGAGCCCCCACCGTGTCGACACTGGTCACCGGCCTTTTCGGGAATTTGCACATCGGCGTTACCGGATGCTCCGTTCAGCGGAGCGGCCGCGTGACCCGGACCGCAATCGAGCGACTACCCAGACCGCCGAATTCAGGTTAGGCTCGCCTAAGTAGGAGGTTAGCCGTGACCGAGGCACCGACATCCATCCGCCGCCCGCCGGCGCCGAACCCCGCCGAGCGCGCCAAGACGATCGCGACCCGGGGCGGTCCCGCGTCGGTGCTGCCGACCTGCGAACGCGCCGGTCTCGACGGTGAGCGCGTCGTCCCGGTCCTGCACCACGTGCACCCCAGCGGCAGCGTCAGCGTGCTGCTGCCCGACGACCACCCGATGGTCGACGCGGCCAAGCAGACGCAGCGCGGCGAGCTGGCCGTGATGGTCGAACTCGCCGACGAGGCGCCCGTCGAGCTGCGGGAACCGATCCGCGGGCTGCTGTGGATCACCGGCTGGCTGCGGCCGCTCTCGCCGGTGTCGGCCCGCGCGCGGGCGGTGGCGATCGCCGAGGCGCGGCCGGACGAACGGCTGCTCGACGTCGGCCACGGCGTGACGCTGCTGCGGCTCACCCCGGCGTCGCTCGTGCTCGCCGACGCCGAGGGCACGCACTCGCTGCGCCCCCACATGTTCAGCGCCGCGCCGCCCGACCCGTTCCACGACTACGAGGCCCAGTGGCTGCGGCACCTGGAAAGCGACCACTCCGACGTCGTCGAGCAGCTGGCCAAGCACCTGCCGGCGGAGCTGCGCGGCGGCCGGATCCGCCCGCTCGGGCTCGACCGGTTCGGGCTGCGGCTGCGCGTCGAGTCCGACGCGGGCGACCACGACGTCCGGCTGGCGTTCTCGAGGTCCGTCGAGAGCCCGCCGCAGCTCGCGATGGAGCTGCGGCGGCTGGTCGGCTGCCCGTTCCTGCGGGGTGCGTCAGGCTAGCTCGGCGGGGAAGCCGCCCTTGGCCAGCGGACCCCAGCTCTCGATGGTCACGCGGATGATGCTCTTGCCCTGCTTGATCATGGCCTCGCGGTATTCGTCCCAGTCCGGGTGCTCGCCGGAAATGGCGCGGAAGTACTCCACGAGCGGCTCGACCGAGTCCGGGATGTCCAGCACTTCGGCCGTCCCGTTCAGCTGGACCCACTGGTCGTTCCACTCGTCGGACAGGATGCAGGCCGAGACCTTCGGGTTGCGCTTGATGTTCACGACCTTGGCGCGCTTCGGGTAGGTCGAGACGACCAGCCTGCCCTCGGCGTCGACACCGCAGGTGACCGGCGAGAGCTGGGGGCTCCCGTCGGCCTTCGTGGCCATCAGGATCGCGCGGTGGCGGGTGGACAGGAACTCGACGAGCGCGGCGCGCTCGACGGTTTCGTTGGTGGCGATGCTCCTCGGCATACCCCGAAGGTAGCGTGCGCACATGACGTTCACCGCGCGATCGTGGCTGGCCCCGGCCCGTCCCGAGTTCCCCGGCGCGATCGAGGACCCGCGGGAGCGCCGGGCGGTCAAGATCGAGCTGCTGATCGTCTTCGGCATCACGCTCGGGCTCTCCGGCGTGCGCAGCCTGCTGTCCCTTGTGGACTCGCTGCTGCAGCCGACGCCCTTGGCCCAGCAGCAGGTCCAGCTCAACGTCCCGCAGGCCGCGGCGAGCCTGATCGACCTGCTCAAGCAGCTGCTCTCGGCCGCCCAGCTGGTCGGCTGGGGCGCGCTCGGGCTGTACTTCCTGTGGCGCGCCGGGATCAAGATCGCGCAGGTCGGGCTGGACCGCCGGTTCCCCGGCCGCGACGCGCTGCTGACGCTCGGCCTGGCCGCGCTGATCGGGGTCCCCGGCCTGGCGCTGTACTTCATCTCCTACCACCTGGGCTTCAGCCTGGCGGTGCAACCGTCCACTTTGAACGACACGTGGTGGCGGCCGATCACGCTGACGCTGTCGGCGTTCGGCAACGCGTTCGCCGAAGAAGTGCTGGTCATCGGCTACCTGCTGACGCGGCTGCGTCAGCTCGGCGTCCGGGAGAACACCGCGCTGGTCGGCGCCGCCGTGCTGCGCGGGTCGTACCACCTCTACCAGGGCTTCGGCGGGTTCGTCGGCAACTTCGTCATGGGACTGGTGTTCGGGCGACTGTGGCAGAAGACGAACCGGCTGTGGCCGCTGGTCGCCGCGCACACGCTGTTCGACTTCGTTTCTTTCGTCGGATACGCGCTGTTGAAGGGGCACGTTTCCTGGCTGCCCTGACTAGGCTCGGGGGGTGATCGACGAAACGACACCTCCCCGGGTGGACAGCGAAGTCGGACCCCTGCGCGCGGTGCTGCTGCACCGGCCCGGCAACGAGCTCAAAAGGCTGACGCCCCGCAACAACGACCAGCTCCTGTTCGACTCGATCCCGTGGGTCGACCGGGCCCAGGCCGAGCACGACGCGTTCGCCGAGGTGCTGCGCAACCGCGGCGTCGACGTCCTGCTGCTGGCCGACGCCCTCCGAACGGCTTTGGAAGACGACCGCGCCCACGCGGCAGGCGTCCACGCCGCGGTCGACGACCGGCGCCTCGGCGGCGACCTGGCCGACTCGCTGCGTTCGCACCTTTCCGGCGTCGACGCGGCCGGCCTCGCCGAGGTGCTGATGGCCGGGATGACGTTCGAGGAGCTGCCGTCCGCGGAGGGCGCGTCGCTGGTGCGGATGATGAACCACCCGCACGACTTCGCCGTCGACCCGCTGCCGAACCTGCTGTTCACGCGCGACTCGTCGGCGTGGATCGCCGACCGCGTCGCGATCTCGTCGCTGACCATGCCCGCGCGTCGCCGCGAGACCGCGGTGCTGGACCTGATCTACGCCTACCACCCGTATTTCCGGCACGCGGCCCGCGCGTACGGCGCGCATTCGGCGCCCATCGAAGGCGGCGACGTGATGCTGCTGGCGCCGGGCGTGCTCGCCATCGGCGTCGGCGAGCGGACGACCGCGGCCGGCGCGGAGTCGCTCGCGCGGTCGGTGTTCGCCGACGGCATCGCGCACACCGTGCTGGCGGTGCCGATCGAGCAGTCCCGCGCGACGATGCACCTGGACACGGTGTGCACGATGGTCGACGCCGACGCCGTCGTGATGTACCCGCTGGCACGCGACTCGCTGACGGCGTTCACGCTGCGCCCGACCGGCGACGGCGGCGTCAAGGTGGCCGGCCCGGCGCCGTTCCTGGTGGCCGCGGCCGAGGCGATGGAGATCGACCGGCTGCGCGTCATCGATACCGGCCTCGACCCTGTGACGGCCGAGCGCGAGCAGTGGGACGACGGGAACAACACGCTGGCGCTGGCGCCGGGCGTCGTCGTGGGTTACGAACGGAACGTCGAGACGAACGAGCGTCTCGAAGCGGCCGGCATCGAGGTGCTGCCGATCACCGGGTCCGAGCTGGGCTCCGGCCGCGGCGGTCCGCGGTGCATGTCCTGCCCGATCCGCCGCGAACCCCTCCGATAAACGAAGCAAGCCTTCCCTAAATTGCCCGTACGCATTTAGGGAAGGCTTACTTAAATTAGGCGAGTCTTCTTTAGGAATGGTAACCCTAATAGGGTGGAGATCACCAGTCCCCGGTGGCCATTCCGCCAATCTTGATCTATTCTGGTCTGCATGGCCCTCACGAAGAAGAAAGAACCGCGCTCGAAGTTCTACGAACTGCTGCAGGCGCAGATCCACAACGAGTTCAACGCGTCCCAGCAGTACATCGCGCTCGCGGTGTGGTTCGACGCCGAGGACCTGCCGCAGCTGGCGAAGCACTTCTACAAGCAGTCCGTCGAGGAGCGCAATCACGCGATGGCGCTCGTGCAGTACATGCTCGACCGCGACCACCACGTCGAAATCCCCGGCACCGGCGAGGTGCGCAACGAATTCACCGGCGTCACCGAGGTCATCGAGCTCGCGCTCGAGCAGGAGAAGGAAGTCGCGGCCGACATCTCCGCGATGGCCGGGGCCGCGCGCGCCGAAGGGGACTACATCAGCGAGCAGTTCACGCAGTGGTTCCTCAAGGAGCAGGTCGAAGAGATCTCCCAGATGAGCACGCTGCTGAACGTCGTCAAGCGCGCGAACGGCAACCTGTTCGAGGTCGAGAACCACCTGTACCGCGAGTCCGTCGGCGACAGTGGCCGCGACTCCGGAATGCCGCCGGTGGCCGGCGGAGCACTCTGATCGAACCGGAAAACCCGGGCTCTCCCCCTGTGGACAGCCCGGGTTTCCGCATGTCGCCGGCGCTCAGCCGGCGCAGTCCTGATTGACGCTCATGAGGCTCGTCTGCACGACCCCGGAGTCGTCGAGCCGGAAGTGGTAGTCGGCGGCGGCGGTGGCCGGGGCGACGACGCCACCCGATTCGTCCTTCGCCCCGGGATAGGCGGCGAGCACCTGCGCCTTGGTCGACCCGGCGCCGATGCCCTCGGCGGTGTGCGCCGCCTGGTCCGGGGTGACGACCGTGAGCCCGACCGCCTTCGAGACCACGACGGTCGCGTTCGACGGCACGCCGCTCCCGTGCGCGGTGTAGACGGTGCAGCTCGCGCCGACCTGCGCGTCGCTGAGCGTGACGCCCTGGGCGGCGATCTGGGTCTCGGACATGCCGAGCTTGATGGTGCCGAAGCCGTCCGGGTCGAGCAGCGGCCCGCTCAGGACGTGCGGCAGCTTCGACGGCGACTGGGCCGACGGCGGCCGCGAGGCCTTCGACGTCGGCGAGGCCGGAGGCGCCGAGACCTCGATGTCCTGGGTGCTGGTCGGTCCCGGCACCGAGGCTTGGGGCTGCCGCCCGGCCGTGAGGTTCTCGGGCGGCCTGACGCTGAGGGAAGAGCCGTCGGCGGACATCACCGCGGTGCCGTCCTCGGCGTGGAGGCGCACCATGGTGAGCCCACCCGAGACGGCGACCACGGCGGCCGCGACACCGGCCACGGCCAACGCGCCCTGGCGACGGCGGCGACGCCGTCGCGCACCGGCGACGATGGTCGGGCCGGCGTCCGGTGGCGGCGGCAGGTCCAGCCGCTCGTCGGCGAACAGTTCGCGCAGGCGTTGCTCCAGCTCGTCCTCGGAGATGTTCAACCCGCGTCACTCCCTTCGCCTTGGATGTCGGCCGCGGTCAGTTTCATCCGCAGCGACGCGATGGCCTTGCTGGCCTGGCTCTTCACGGTGCCCTGCGTGATGCCGAGGACTCCGGCGATCTCCGCTTCCGAGAGACCCTCGTAGTAACGCAGGACCATGACGGCCCGTTGTCTCGGCGGCAGCGTTCGTAACGCGCGCCACAGCGGCTCATGCTCGAACGGGTCGTCCGGCACGTGCGGGCTGGTGTCCGGCAGGTCGGCCACCAGGTTCTCGCGGCGCGTGCGGCGCCAGCGGCTGACGTGCGCGTTCGCCATCGACCGGCGGACGTAGGCGAGCGGGTCGCCCGTCTTCTCGTGCACGTACGTCCAGCGCGAACCGATCTTCTCCAGCACGGTCTGCACCAGGTCCGCGGCGTCGTGCGGGTTGCCGGTGAGCGCGTGGCCGTACCGCAGCAGCCCCGGCAGGGTGGCCTGCACGAAGTCGCCGAAGTCGACCAGCTCACCCGGCAACGTCGCGGCCCTCCCTCGGCCTGCACTGGTCACCCAGGTATCTCCCCCGGTGAAGACGGGTGCCGCAGCGGTCACCGTATCGCCTCCCATCGGGGTCGGATGGCCAGAAGCCGAGTCGCTTTCCTCCTGAACACGCATCACAGCCCCCTCAGGTTGCCCGCGTTCCCGCCCGGTTCCCGGCGGGTCGAGATGCCCACGTCAGCGGTGCGCGAGGGAGTCCGGCAGCCGGAAACCGCCGCCGTCCACCTCGCCGAACTCGTGCACGCCGACGACCGCCGCGTGCGAAATCGGGCCGTAGACGTGCGGAAACCACACCCCGGCCGGATGCGGCGGCGCGCCGTCTTCCCATCGGACGGGAACGTCGAGCTTGGCCGGGTCGATTTCGAGCAGCACCAGATCGGTGCGGCCCCGGTAGAGCGCGTTGGCAGGCAGGTGCGCCGTGCCGAAGTCGGAGCAGTGGACGAACCCGGCATCCCCCAGTGACGGCGGCCGGTACTCGCCGCCTTCGCCCACTTCGGCCCAGTCGGCCGCCCCACAGATGTGAAGTATCACGCGGAGAATGGTCCCACCACGACGATCCGACGGCGGTGTCTCGTACACCACATAACGCCTGGTTGAACGCTCATCGAGCGGGTTTCCGGTGACCGGGGCGGACCGGTGGACCGGCGCTTTTCGACGACGCTTGAAAGGGTTGCGCGGGGCGGCCGATTTCGGGTCTTCGCCGACGGCTGTCGCGGGTTCGCCCGGCGCGGTCAGCGTTGGCGCTTTGGCGGCCGAAGCTGCCGCAGCGAACCGCTCGTTCAAAGCCCGGCGAGCTGCCGCGAGTGCGCCGTCGCGGATCGAAGCTGCCGTCACAAAGGCTCGCTCAAGGCCGGGTGAGCTGCCCCGTCGGACGGTCGTCACGACGGCGCCCACGCCTGGCCAGCCGCGCGGGGCGGAGCTGCTCGCGGACCGGACCAGAGCCGCCGCCGAGCGGGATGCTCGGCGGCGGGGTGGGCCGCTTCGACGCGGCCCGGTTGGTCAGCGGAGGGTGAGCTGGCGGCCGATGAGGCCGTCGCGGGCGCGGCGCTCGGCCGCGTTCAGGGGTTCGGCGTCGAGGGACTTCAGGGCCGTCTCGAGGCGGGTGCCGAGGGCGTCCTTCGCGTCCGCCCACTCGCGGGCGTGGGCCTCGGGGTCGAGGTCCCAGACCGGGACCAGCAGGCCGTGCGCGCGGAACGAACCCGCGTACCGGGAGCCCTCGCCGAGGCCGAGCTCGCCGGCCGCGGACAGCCGGGCCAGCGCCTGGAGCAGCAGGTTCTCGGGCTCCGGGCGGACCCAGCGCAGGTGCGCCTTCTCACCGGCGAGGACCCAGTAGGCGCCGTGGCCCAGGCGCTCGGTCGGCATGATCGCGGCGTTCGCGCGCTCGAGGGACACCGCGACGTCGCCGGTCGCGTCCGCGTCCTCCGGCAGCCACCAGGCGAAGTCCTTGTGCAGCGTGACGTCGAGCTCGGCGCCCGGCGTCAGCAGGTCCTGGAGGCGGGCGTGCTCGTCGGCGGACGGCGGGGTCGTCGTGTCCGGCACGCCGAGCACGTCGCCTTCCTTGGCGTCCAGCAGCCACTTCAGCGAGCGGCCGAGGTCGCGGCTGATGTCGGACGAGCGGGTCTGCACCTGCAGGCCGAGGTAGCGCTCGCCGTCCGAGCGGACGAACGCGGCCGCGGCCATCGGCAGCACCGTGCCGAGGGTGACGTCGCCGCCGTCGGCGAGGGCCAGCTTGGCCGTCGCGGACGGCACGAACTCCCGCAGCGCGATCAGCTCGGGCTCCGCCGCCAGTCCCTCGAACGGCTGGCCGACGAAGACGTCGCGCACCTTCGGCTTGCGGTCCGACGCCTGCTTGGGACCCTTCTTGCGCGCGCCCTTGCCCACTGCTGCCTCCTCTGGCTCGGCTTGGAACGCTATCGAAGGGTTAGTCTCGCGACGTGTTCGACCCCCGCGATCCCGCGTTCCTGGAAGACCCGTACCCGGCGTTCGCCGCCCTGCGCGAGCAGGGCGACGTCCATTTTCACGACGGCCTCGGCTTGGCCGTGGCGGTGTCGCACGCGGCGTCGTCCGCCGTGTTGCGCCACCGCGGGCTGGGCCGGATCTGGCAGGACGCGCAGCCGCTCGAACGCTTCGCGTCGTTCAACCTGCTGCACCGCAACTCGCTGCTGGAGAACGAGCCGCCGGCACACACCCGACTGCGCCGGCTGATCGCGGGCGCGTTCGGTCGCGGCCACGTGCAGCGGCTGCGTCCGATGGTCGCGACGCTCGCCGACCGGATGGTCGACGACCTGGCGGCCGCGATCGCCGCGGACGGCAGCGCCGACCTCCTGGAGCACCTCGCCCAGCCGCTGCCGGTCGCGGTGATCGCCGAGCTGCTGGGTGTGCCCCGCACTGACGGGCCGCGGATGGTCGAGCTGTCCAACGCGATCGTGAAGATGTACGAGTACGGCTTGGCCGAGGAGGGTCGCGACGCCGCCGAGCGGGCGGCCGCCGAGTTCGTGGCGTACGTCCGTTCGGTCGCTTCGGATCGCGGTTCGTCGCCGGGGGACGACATCATCAGCGACCTCCTGCGCAGCGAGCTGACGCCGGACGAGCTGGTCGCGACCGCGGTGCTGCTGCTGATGGCCGGCCACGAGGCGACGGTCAACGTGCTCGGCAACGGCATCACGGCGCTGCTCACCCACCGGGACCAGTGGGAACGGCTACTGGCGTCTCCTTCCTTGCTGGACTCGTGCGTCGAGGAGCTGATCCGGTTCGACGCACCACTGCAGCTGTTCGAGCGGACGGCGACCGAAGACGTGTCGATTTGCGGATATGTCGTTACGGAGGGGCAGAAGATCGGCGCGCTGCTGGGTGCCGCGGCTCGCGATCCGAAGGTGTTCGACGCGCCGGACACCCTCGACATCGGCCGGACGCCGAATGTGCACCTCGGGTTCGGCCTGGGGATCCACTACTGCGTGGGTGCTCCTCTCGCTCGGGTGGAGATCGCCGCGGCTTTGAGCGCATTGGCGGCGAAGCTGCCGGGGCTGCGACTCGCCGAGGCTCCGCGGCGGCGGCCGGAGTTCGTGATCCGGGGGTTGCGGGAGCTTCGAGTCACCTCGTGAGCCCGGGTCTCGCGTGATCCGGAGCGGAACTCACGTGACTGGACCCGGAACTCGCGTGACTGGACCCGGAACTCGCGTGATTGAAGGGGTATCGCGCGTGATTGGGGAGGCATCACGCGTGATTGGAGGGGCGACACGGGGTTCATGGGGTTACTCCGGCGAAGAGGTCGGTCTCGGGTTCGGCTGGTGGGGTTGGGTGGGCCAGGTGGTAGTCCTCGTGGGGCCAGGCTTTTCGTTCGATTTCGCGTGAGTGGGTGAAGAACGGGTGGGCGGGGTCGACCTGGGTCTGGTGGGCCAGGAGGGCGCGGTCGCGCGTGGCGAAGTGGGACTCGCAGCGGATTCGGGTGGTGACGGGCAAACGGGGCGCCGTCGGGAGTTCGGCCAGGACGTCGGCCATTCCGGACTCCAGGCCGGCGGCCAGGGTCGCGTCGTGGATCGCTTGGAACCACGCTCGGCTCAGAGTTGCTTGGTAGTACAGCTTTTGCGGACGCCAGGGCTCGCCGGTCCCGGGGTAGCGGGTGGGGTCGGCAGCCGCGGTGAAGGCTTCGAGCGTCACCTCGTGGGTGCGGATGTGGTCCGGGTGGGGGTAGCCGCCCGTTTCGTCGTAGGTGATCACCACGTGGGGGCGGAACTCGCGGATCAGCGCCACCAAAGGGGCGGCAGCCTGATCGAGTGGAAGAGCCGCGAAGCAGCCTTCGGGTAGTGGTTCGTCTTCGGCGGGCAGGCCGGAGTCGACCAGGCCGAGGAACTGCTGGCGGATGCCCAGGATCGAGGCTGCCGCGGCCATCTCGCGGCGGCGGACCGCCGGGAGGTCGGCGCGGGTTTCCGGGGTGTCCACGGCCGGGTTGAGGATGTCGCCGCGTTCGCCGCCGGTGCACGTGGCCGACCAGGACGTCGACGCCTTCGGCCGCGTAACGGGCCAGCGTCGCCGCGCCCTTGCTGGACTCGTCGTCAGGGTGGGCGTGGACGCTCAGGAGGCGGAAAGTCATCGAGTGCTCCTTCGAGGGAAGAAAGCCGCGGGAACCAGGGTGAGGGCCGACAGCGCCAGGGCCCAAGTGAACGTCGTACCGAATGCCGCGGGAGGCGCTGAAAGCGTGAGTGAGCGGTGGAGGATCGCGGCCAGCAGCGCAGTGCCCAGCGAGCCGCCGACGCGGTTGATCACGTTGAACGCGCTTGCCGCTCGCGGGATCCGGGATCGCTCCAAGGAGCCGTACAGCGTGGTCATTCCTGGGGCTGTCGCCACGCCTAGGCCCACTCCGCGGATCAGGAGCGACAGCGTCAGCAGGACTCCGCTGGGTGCCGAACCGAGCTGAGTGAACGCCACCGTGCCTGGCAACGACATCCCGATACCGGCCAGCATCATGCGGCGCGGGCCGTCACCGGGCTGCCCAGGTCGCGGGCGATCGAGTCGATCCCGACCGTCACGATCGTCGCGTCGAGGATCGACAGCACCGCGCCCATGATCAGGACGCCGCCGAGCCTCCACAGCGCCGCGTCGGGCCGAGCCGCTGCCAGAGTCACATCCACCCCCAAGAACATTAGGTCAGACCTCAGATTAGGTTCGACCCACTCACTGGGTCAAGCACAAACTTGGGTTCGACCCAGTAGGGTGACCCGCATGAGCAAGGGACTCCGGGCCCAGAAGAAGCACGAGACCAGGAAGACCATCTCCGACGTCGCGACGAAGCTGTTCATCCGTAACGGCTTCGAAGACGTGACGATCGCGGAGATCGCCACCGAGGCGCGGGTCGCGAAGATGACCGTGACGAACCACTTCCCGCGCAAGGAAGATCTGGTCTTCGACATCCGCGCGGACTTCGCGGCCTGGCCGGCCACCCTGGTCCGCGACAGCGTCTTCCACGACACCCGCGAGCTCTACTTCGAGGCGCTGGGCGCCGAGCACGCGCTGGTCGGCTTCTCGGGCCCGGGCTTCGTGCGGATGATCAAGGAGAGCCCGATCCTGACGAACGCCCTGCACGAGATGCACCGCGAGCGCGAGGCCGCCCTCACGCACCTGCTGATCCGGCGCCACCCCGAGCAGGGCCTCGAGCCGGTGCTCGCGGCCGCCCACCTCGCCACCGTGCTGCGCGTGCTCTTCCAGGAGGTCTTCGACCGGACTCTCGAGGACGAAAAAGGGATCGCCGACGCGGTGTGGCCCACCGCCGAACTGGCCTTCGACCAGCTGGAACCCGTGCTGGGCCAGTACTAGCGCGCCGCGCCGGCAGGTGCAAACTTGACGGCAATTGGTCGTCGGATGACCTCGGCGGGACAGGGTTGTGGCAGCCGCTTCAGGACACGCGCCTCGAAAGCGAGCGGCCGTGTTCTTCGATGCTCGCGGCCACCGCTGCCTGGAGCGGCTCGTTGCTGTCCAGAATCGAAGCGAAGCGCGGCCATTCCGCCTCGACTCGGTCGATCGTCTCACCGACAACGTCGATCAGACCCGCACCGACCGCACCCAGCCGACGTTCCAGTCGCTGGAAGGTACCGGCCGCAATCCGGGTGAACTGTCGGGTGCCTCCGAACTTCAGCCCCAGGTCCTCGGGCTCATCATCGGTTCGATAGGCAGCCGTGCATACCATGTCGTAGGCGGGCGCGAGAGTGGGGATGCGTCGGTCCGGGTAGATCAGGGACCAGTTCTTGAAATGTGCGTCGCCATTGGAAATCAAGATGTTAAAAGCAAGTCGCCGGGCGAACTCGCGCAGCGCTGAAAGGTCGTGGCGGCGATAGATCAACGCCGCCACGGTCTCGAAGTTCCCCTCATACTTGCGATCCGGGTAGACGTTGCGGACTTGGGCGAGATCTTCGATGTGGACCGATCCACGGCTATCGTCCCGGTCGAATCGGCGGATTGCGTAAGCCAGACTTTCATTCTCGGGCCATACACCTGGTGGCAGGTTGTCGAGCTGGTCCCGACGGACCAGCCGAACTTCGGGAACATCGATTCCCACGGCCGCGGCCATTGACATCATCGCGTACTCGTTAAGCGGCACGTCCGCGAACACCCGGTCGGGAAGCTTGACGATCCAATCGCCGCCTTCCCCGTGTGCGGGCAGGGTAAGCCGATCGTCTTTCCCGATCATCGAGAACTTCAGCCCGACGCCTGCGAGGGAGAACCGCCATCCGGCGTGCCCGGAGTCGATCGTCCCATGGGGGTTGACCGTCAGGGCGGCAGGATCCCAGCCCTCCGGCGCCGTCTCCTCGGGTAGCACCCGCACCGCACCCGGGAGGTCGTGCCCGACCTGCGCGAGCAGCTCCATCTCACGGTCGGCCGAGACATGCCGATCGGCGGCGATCCAGTCGCGAAGGCGCCCTTCCGGCAAAAGGTTCGAGAACCAGGCAGGAACCCGGAGCGCGTTGGCGTGCCGGGCTCGGACGTCCTGCTCGAACACCAGCCCCAGCACCGGCCGGCCAGGATCGTCGAGGTATTCCTCGGTGAACGTAAACCAGGTGTAGTCACCGCGCTGGTTCAGCGTGCCGACTCGGCGGGAGCCAAGCCACACGCCGTGCCGGTACTCATGCATCGTCATCGTCGTTCTCGTCGGCTAGAACCAGGTCGGCCAGCGGTGGGGTGTTTTCCAAGCCCCACTCACAGTTCCGCTCGAGGAAAATCGCCAAGTTGACTCCGAGCAGTTCCTGCCGGGCCTTGAGCGCGTCCGGAATCGCACCGGCGCGAAGCAGCCTCACGATCTCCTCGGTGAGGCCGTGGGACTGCAGGACCTCCGTCCGATCTGGGCCGGCGACAAGCAGAGCTGACGCTTCCACCGGGTCGACGTCCAAGATCGGCATGAGGACCCGGTTGGCTGCCCACGAGCGGTACGGCTTCGGCGCCGACGGCACGACATACTGAACGGCGTCGCGAGCCGTCTTGTTCTCGCCGACACCAGCCGCGAAATCTTGCAAGCTGTACGGTTCTCCGGTTTCCGGATTACGCGGCCCGGCCGCCCACCACGAACAGAGCACGATTTTGGTCGATGCCTGATTGGTAGCGAATCCACTCAGATCAGGAAACTTAGGGTTCGGCTGGTCGACCGCTTCCAGCAACGCCTGCACGGAACCGGTGAGGTCGTCGGAGCTGACCTTGGTGCACAAGAGCCGGGCCGCGTCACCGGTACCCGCCTTGAACTGCTGGGGACCGGCGACCGCCGCACGCCAGAACCAGCGACGCAGGAGGCTCCGGTTGCGCGGATCCGGATCGGGGTGATGCGCGAAGAGACGCACCAACGGGACTAAAAGGTAGCTGTAGGCCAGCACCGAGAAATGCGGAACCGACGCGTCCTGCTGCAAAAAGGTGACGGCCCGCCGCAGCGCTGCCTCTCCTGCCTCGTACGCCTTGTCCCGGCCCTCGTCACCCGGCTTCGAAAACTCGTCACGCACGTCGCGTTTGACGTCAGTGCCTCGACGGGCCAGGACCGACTGGAGCACGGTGTTGCCATCGATGGTCCCGAATGAGAGGTCGGTCGCGATGTGATCGGCGACCAGGTCGAGGGTGAACTGGCTGTTGTCTTCGCGCGCGTTGAGCGCCGAAAAGATCTCCGCCCGGGTAAGCCGTTTTCCGTAGTTGTTCATCCGGTCGAAGATGTCCTGCAACACTTTGGGGTCGTCCTGGCTCACCTGGTACGCGGGAACCTGGAACTGACGGATGGTGCGGGTGATCGCACTCGCCGACTCGAGATGGTCGGCGATGCCGGGATACCTGTTGAACCACAGGAGGATCTTCTGCAGGTCGAACAACACCGACAGCGGGATCACCAGCGGGTCGTCGTTCTTCGGCGGCCGGACGAACTGCCGCTCACGAAGGTCGTACGACAGCGCGAACCGCGGATCTCCCTCCGCGTCAGGGCTCAGTGCGTTGGCAAGGCTGGTGATCCGCTGCTGTCCGTCGACGACGAACGAGGCATCGGTCGACTCCGGCGCGTCGATGCTCAGGGCTCCGAGCCGGAGCTTCTGTGCGGAAGCCGGGCGGACCCAGAGCAGCAAGCTGCCGATCGGATACCCCCGGACGATGCTGTCGAACAGCCGTCGGACGTCTTCCCAAGCCCAGCGAAAGTCCCGCTGGAACGTCGGCACCCGGATCCTGCCGTTCCAAGCCATGCTGACCAGCGACTCCACGTCCAGTGTGGTCGCGCTCGGCCGGGAATCCAGTGTCATCGCCATGCCGCCCCTCCCTGTCCTTACCGGTTCACTCTGGCAGACGATCCGCCGTTTCCGGTAACCACGGTCCGGCCTGGATAGGCCTTTGTACCGAGACTGGCCCTCTCATAGGTGAACGGTTCGAAAACCGAATCCGTGACCGCGACCACGCATGACTCCTCTCGGCATCGATGCTCGAGAATACGCGAGCGTTACGGAAGGTAACCTTCGCTGCTCACGGTGGCGGCGAGAGCAGTTAACGCGCCGCGCCGGAGGGGCGCGCCGTGCGCAGCTCGGGCTCCGGGGCGCCCGCCACCTTCAGCACGCGCATCGAGCGCACCGCCTTCGCGTCCGACGGCGCCAGCAACGCCGAGAACCGCCGCACGACCAGGGCGGTCACCACCGCCAGCAGAGCCGCGGCCAGGTCGGTCAGCGCGACCAGCACGACGCTGTCGGCCATCGACTGCACGTCGCTTCGGAAGCGCCAGGCGATCGTGACGCCGAGCAGTACCCAGTTCAGCAGCCAGGCGCCCCACCACACGAGGACCTGCCGCGACGGCTTCGGCCGGACGTCGCGCGGGCGGCCCAGCACGGCGTGCTCCAGCTCGCCGGCGATCGACAGCGCCATCGGCAGGTTCGCGACCGGCACGAGGACGCCGACCAGCACCTGCCACACCGGCCGCGGCGGGTCGTCGCCCGAGACGTCCGCCGCCGCCCGGCGAGCGACCAGCAGCCACCAGAGCGACAGCCCGGCGGGCAGCAGCGCGAGGATCGAGGCCAGCAGTCCCGCGGTGAGCACGAACCCGTCGGAGAACGCCACCACCGAACGGTTCAGCGCGGACTCGCGACCCTGGAGGAGCAGGACGTAGCGCCAGACCTCCGCGCCGGCGGCGACCACGGCGAGGACGGCGAACGCGAAGAGGACGCCGATCAGGCTGCGGCTCAGCACCGGCATCCGGTCCATCGGGCGGACCTCGTCCGACGCCGTGCCGGGCACCGAAGTCGGGCGGCGCCAGACCAGGTTGGGGAAGCCCCAGCGCGGCGGCACCGGGTACGACGGCGGTCCGAAGTACCGCTCGGGCGGCGTGACCCGGCGACGCGGCCACGCGCCCGGCGGCGGGGTCGCCACCCAGCGCAGCTTCGGCCGGTGCGGAGGACGGCGGTGGTACGGGTACGGCTCCGACTGGGTGGCCAGCGTCCGGCCTTGCAGCTGCTGGGCGCTCGGCGGCGGGGCCTGGCGCGGCCAGTACCCAGGAGGCGGAGGCGGACCCGGCTGCAAGGCTAGATCACTTCGGGTTCGATGCCGGGGTGCTCGCCGACCATCGGCCGGCCTTCGCGCTGCCACGCGCCCATGCCGCCGGCGACGTTCACCGCGTCCCAGCCGCTCTGGTTGAGCCACGCGGCCGCCCGCGCGGACCGGCCGCCGCTGCGGCAGATCACGTGGATCGGCTGGTCGTCGGGCAGGTCGGCCAGCTCGCCGACGCGGGCGGGCAGCTCTCCCATCGGGATGTGCACCGCGCCGGGCGCGTGCCCGGCGGCCCACTCGTCGTCTTCGCGGACGTCGAGCAGCACGAGGCCGTCCTTGGGCAGGTCGCGGACCTCGGCGGTCGGCAGTTCAGCAGGGCTCACCACGATCTCCATGCTGCCATGTGAGGGCGTTGCCCGCGCGTGAGGTGGACGTACGCCGGGCGGAACCGGGCATCTCGCGTGATCCGGGAGGCATCACGCGTGATTGGAGGGGCATCACGCGTGATTGAGGGGTCGACACGGCGAACGGGCCTCCCGGGAGTCCGGGAGGCCCGTCGGCTCAGTGCGTGACGGCCTTCTCGGCGCCCGCGCCGGTCAGCGCGCGCACCTCCATCTCCGCGTACTTCTCGGGGTTGCGCTCCTTCGACAGGACCGTGCCGAGCCAGCCGAGCAGGAACGCGGCCGGGATCGAGACCAGGCCCGGGTTGTCGAGCGGGAACCAGTGGAAGTCGACGCCCTGGATCATCGACGCGCTCTTGCCCGTCTTGGCGTCCACGGGCTTGCCCGAGACCGCCGGCGAGAAGACGATCAGCACGATGGTGACCAGCAGGCCGCCGTAGATCGACCACAGCGCGCCCTGGGTGTTGAACCGCTTCCAGAACAGCGAATACAGGATCGTCGGCAGGTTCGCCGACGCCGCCACCGCGAACGCCAGCGCCACCAGGAACGCGACGTTCTGGCTCTTCGCCAGGATGCCGCCCGCGATGGCCAGCGCGCCGATCACCAGCGCCGTGATCCGGGCGACGCGGACCTCGCCGCCGGTCGAGACCTTGCCCTTCTTGATCACGCTCGCGTAGACGTCGTGGGCGAAGGACGCCGACGCCGTGATCGTCAGGCCGGCGACCACCGCGAGGATCGTCGCGAACGCGACCGCCGAAATGAACCCGAGCAGCACCGGGCCGCCGAGCTCCAGCGCCAGCAGCGGGGCCGCGGCGTTCGTCGTCCCCGGTGCCTTCGAGATCTTGTCCGGTCCGACGATCGCTCCGGCGCCGTAGCCGAGCACCAGTGTGAACAGGTAGAACACGCCGATCAGCACGATCGCCCAGACCACCGAACGACGCGCGTCGCGCGCGGTCGGCACCGTGTAGAAGCGCATCAGTACGTGCGGCAGGCCCGCGGTGCCCAGCACCAGCGCGATGCCGAGCGACAGGAAGTCGAGCTTCGTCGTGCCCGTCTTGCCGTACTGCTTGCCCGGGTCGAGCAGCGCCGCGCCGCCCTTGTCGACGGCCGCCTGGAACAGGCTGGACAGGTTGAAGCCGTACTTGCCGAGCACCCACAGCGTCATCGCGAAGGCGCCGATGATCAGCAGCGCCGCCTTGATGATCTGCACCCAGGTGGTGCCCTTCATGCCGCCGATCAGCACGTACACGATCATGATCACGCCGACGACGGCGATCACGACGTCCTGTCCCGCCTCGCCCGAGATGCCGAGCAGCAGGTTGACCAGACCACCGGCGCCCGCCATCTGCGCGAGCAGGTAGAAGAACGACACGGCCAGCGTCGAAACCGCCGCGGCCGCGCGCACCGGCGTCTGCTTCATGCGGAACGCGAGGACGTCGCCCATGGTGAACTTGCCGGTGTTGCGGAGCAGTTCCGCGACCAGCAGCAGCGCGACGAGCCACGCGACGAGAAAGCCGACCGAATAGAGGAATCCGTCGTACCCGTTGACGGCGATCGCGCCCGCGATGCCGAGGAACGACGCCGCGGAAAGGTAGTCACCGGAAATCGCGATGCCGTTCTGCGGGCCGGTGAACGCGCGGCCGGCGGCGTAGTAGTCCGACGCCGTCTTCGTGTTGCGACTGGCCCGGAACACGATCACCAGCGTGATCGCGACGAAGACCAGGAAGATGATGATGTTGAGGGTGGAGTTGGAGCCCTCCACGCCCGCGGCGAGGCTCATGCGACCGGCCCTCCTTCGATCCGGGCGCGGATCTCGTCGGCGACCGGGTCGAGCCTGCGGTTGGCGTACCGGACGTACAGCCCGGTGATGACGAACGTCGAGACGAACTGCAGGAGGCCGAAGACCAGGCCGACGTTGATGTTGCCGACCAGCTTGGTGCTCATGAAGCCGTGCGCGTAGTCGGCGAGGAACACGTACAGCAGGTACCAGAGCAGGAACAGCGCGGTCATCGGGAACACGAACACCCGCAATCGGCGGCGCAGGTCCGTGAATTCGGGACTCCCCTGGATGCTCTCCCAGTCGGTCTGCGGCTCCGCGCCACCGACGTCGTGTTCGGTGCTGCTCACAGCCGATCTCCACCTTCCCGTTTTTCGTACTGGTCGTACTGGTAGAAACCAACGGAACGTATGGGTCGACCGGGTAGTTCGAAATCCCTCGATCGGGTATTAATCCCTTACTGAACGTCAGTGCGTCACTTGCGATGCCGACCGCGCCCGGCGATCCGGGTCTTCTCCTCGGCCTGGCCGAACCGCGCGACCGCCCGGTCCCGCATGAAGCCGAGCGGATCGGGCGCGTGCAGCCGCAGCATGATGTCGTGCACGTGGTCCGGACGCCCGTAGCCGGTCACGCGGCTGACGAAGTACGTCGTCACGAACGCCACTGGCACGGTGATCAGCGCCGGCTGCGTCACGAACCACGGCGCCCAGCCGCCGGTGTAGCCGCTCACGACGTTGACGATCAGCGCGGCCAGCACGAGACCGCCGCCGACGAACATCCCGGCCAGCGCGCCCGGCCAGGACAGCTTGCGCCACCAGATCCCCAGCACCAGCAGCGGGCTGAACGTCGACGCGGCGAGCGCGAACGTCAGCCCGATCGACAGCGAGATGTCCTCCGGCCGCAGCGCGACCGCCAGCGCGATCGGGAACAGCGCGACCAGCCCGGTCGCGACGCGGAAGTCGCGGACCCGGCCGGGCAGCAGGTCAGTCGAGACCACGCCGGCGACGCTGACCAGCAGCCCGGACGTGCTGGACAGGAACGCGGCGAACGCGCCGGCCGCGGTGACCGCGCCGAGGATCTGGCCGCCGACGCCCGGCAGCATCGCCGAAGGCAGCCGCAGGATCGCCGCGTCCGTCTTGCCGGTGACCAGCAGCTCCGGGACGTACATCCGGGACAGCGCGCCCAGCAGCGTCGGGAAGAGGTAGAAGAGGCCCAGCAACAGCAGGACGTGCACGGTGGTGCGGCGCGCGGCCTTGCCGTCGGGGTTGGTGTAGAAGCGGACCAGCACGTGCGGCAGGCCCATCGTGCCCAGGAACGTCGCGAACATCAGCGAATACGTCTGGAGCAGGTCGGTGAGGCTGCCCGAGCCCGGGTGCAGCCAGTTCGCGTTGACCGCGCTCGCGTCGCTGACCACCGGCACCGGCGTGCCGGCCAGGAACTTCAGCTTCGTGCCTTCGGAAACCGTGTGCGGCGCCAGCGGGGTCCAGTGCGTCGGTCCGGCGGCCGGACCGTTGTCCGTGCGGCCGTAGGCCCAGAGGTAGGTGTCGCTCTGCACGTGGAGGGTGACGTCGGTCTGGACGTCCACTGTGGTGTCACTGGTGAACACCGGCGGCGCCGCGGCGCCGAGCGGGCGGAAGCCGTCCGGGCCGCCGCCGGCGAAGAAGACCATGCACAGCACGAACGCGGGCACCGAGATCGCGAACAGCTTGAGCCAGTACTGGAAGGCCTGGACGACGGTGATCGCGCGCATGCCGCCGGCGATCACGTTGAACGCCACCACGACCATCACCGCGATCGCACCCGCCCAGACCGGCACCGGCAGGATCGTCGCCAGCGCCAGTCCCGCGGCCTGCAGCTGCGGGACCATGTAGAGGATCCCGATGAACACCACGAACGCCGTCGAGAACCGGCGGAGCCCGATCGAGCCGAGCCGCATCTCGACGAAGTCCGGCAGCGTGTACGCGCCGGAGCGCCGCAGGGGCGCCGCGACGAAGAGCATCAGCGCGAGGTAGCCCGCGGTGAAGCCGATCGGGAACCACAGCGCGTCGGCGCCGTCCTTGAGCACGATCCCCGCGATGCCGAGGAACGACGCCGCGGACAGGTACTCACCGGAGATCGCGGCGGCGTTGCGGCGGGACCGCACGGTCCGCCGGGCGACCAGGAAGTCGTGCGTGCTCGTGGCCGAACGCGAAGAGCGGTGACCGAGGAAGAACGTCACCACGGCGACCAGCACGATGCCGGCCAAGGCCCACGGGTTCAGCTGCACGGGGGAATCCTCGCACGAGTCGTGCGGAAACTAGTTTTCGATCATGTCCACGAACGCGCGTTCGTTGCGTTCGGCCAGGCGGTTGTACCAGATGCCCACGCCGAACAGGAACGGGAACGGCAGGACGCCCAGGATCAACCAGGCCACCGGGATGCCGACCAGGCTCAACCGGGAGAACCCGGGAAGCAGGTAGAACAGCGCCGGCAGCGAGCCGAACACGACGACCACCAGCCCGGCCAGCAGCAGCGCCGTGCGCAGCTGGACCTTGACCAGGTGGTCCTTCACGAGCAGCTTTCCCCAGCTGGTCTGCTCTTCCAGCTCGACACGGGCCCGCAGGCTGCCGGCGCCGCGGCGCGGGTCGGCGAGGATCACTCGCTCCCGCTTGGGTTTCGCGTGGTGCTCCGGCTTCGGCGCGGGCTCGTCGTCCGGCGCGGGCGGCAGCGACTCGACGACGGCGCGGTCCGACGGCTGCGGCAACGGTGTCTTGGCGCGACGCCTGCCGAGCGTCGGATCGGGCTCTCGCACGCCGTTCGCGCGGCGCTCGTAGAAGTCGTCGGTCATGACCGGTCCCGGCTCAGCCGTTCCGGCCCGAACCGACCAGCCGGTCCTTCAGCGCGCGGGTGTGCCGCCTGCTGACCGGCAGCACCTTCTCCTCGTTGCCGATCACGACCTGGTAGCCGCCCTGGCCCATGCGCAGCTCGGTGATGAGCGGCAGCGCGACCAGGAACGACCGGTGGATCCGGACGAACCCGGCCTTCTCCCAGCGTTCTTCGAGCTGGGCCAGCGGGATGCGGACCAGGTGGCTGCCGTCGGTGGTGAACAGCCGCGCGTAGTCGCCCTGCGCCTCGACCCAGCGGACCGACGAACGCGGGATGAGCTTGGTGGTGCCGGCCAGCTCGACCGGGATGACCTCGTCGTCGTTCTTCACGCCCGGCTCGCCGCCGAGGGCACCGGGCTGCGGCGCCGCGGCCGAGGCCAGCTTCTCGAGCACGCGGGAGATCGCGCGGTCGAGGCGATCCTGCTGGTACGGCTTCAGCACGTAGTCGAGGGCGCCGAGGTCGAAGGCGTTGACCGCCTCTTCGGCGTGCCCGGTGACGAACACGAGCGCGGGCGACGGCCGGAGCGCGGCGAACACGCGGGACATCTCCATGCCGGACAGGCCGGGCATGTCGATGTCGGCGAAGACGGCGTCGACGATCGGGAGGCCGCGCTCCTTGCGGTCGCGTAGCCTCGGGTCGTCGGTGGACAGCAGCCGCAGCGCCTCCGACGCGTCGATCGCCGGGAACACCTTCGCGACGTGCGGGCTGTTGCGCAGGCAGTGGACGAGTTCGTCCAGACCTCGAGGCTCGTCGTCCACAGCCAGGACCACGAGCTTCCGGGTGTCATCGTGAGCACTCACAGTGAAACGCATCCTGCCCATTGCCGAGTGCAATGTCCAGCCCCCGTCCGCCTGAAGTGAGAGGACCCCGCGGCCCGGGCCGCGGGTCCCTCGTCTCAGTGCACGAACGTGAACCAATTGAGGTTCACGAAGTCGGCGGGCTGGCCGCTCGTGAACGTCAGGTACACGTTGTGCACGCCGGTCACCGCGCTGATGTTGGCCGGGACGGTCCGCCAGCTCTGCCAGCCGCCCGTGTTGCCGACGGCGAAGCTGCCGATCGGGGCGTTGGACAGGCTGTCCAGCCGGACCTCGATCAGGCCGCTGACCCCGCTGCCCGCTCCGGACGCCACGCGCGCCTGGAAGTTCGTCGCCGCGCTGCTCCCGAAGTCGATACCGGGGTAGAGCGCCCAGTCGCCGTTGCCGGCCGGCCCGATGTTCTGCCCGCCGCCGGTGTCGGTGGTGGTCTGCTTGGCCAGGCCGTTCTGCTGGCTGTACGACTCGGCCTGGATGGTGCTGTACGCGCTGCCGCCGCTGCCGGGCGGAGTCGTCGTGGTCGGCGGGGTCGTGGTGCCACCGCCACCGCCGCGGGTGGTGACCGTCACGTAGTCGACGACCATCGGGTGCCCCGGCACGATCCCCGGCCCCGGCGTGGTCGTGCCGGAGTTGTTGTTCGGGAACGCGCCGCCGATCGCGACGTTCAGCAGGACGAAGTAGCCCTGGTGGCTCGTCATGTTCGCCCACGTCGTCGCGTCGACCTGGTTCTGGCTGACCGAGTGGAACTGCTGGCCGTCGACGAACCAGCGGAACACCTGCGGGCTGACGCTCGCGTCCCACTCGAAGCGGTAGGTGTGGAAGGCCGACTGGCAGCTGCTGCCCGGGCACGCCCGGTTGTTGACGATGCCGGTGGTCTCGTTGCACGGCCCGCCCGGGTTGACGCCGCAGTGCATGACGCCCCAGACGGAGTTGATCCCGTTGACGTTCTCCATGATGTCGAACTCGCCGATGGCGGGCCAGTTCCACCAGTTGCCGCGGTAGGGGCCGCCGAGCGCCCAGAAGGCAGGCCAGTAGCCGAGCGCGGCGGCGCCGGTGACGTTCGGCATCTGGATCCGGCTCTCGATCCGCAGGACGCCGCCGGCCGGGGGCTTGAAGTCGGTGCGCTGGGTTTCGATCCGCGCCGACGTCCAGTTGCCGGAGCCGTCGCGCAACGGCGTGATGCGGAGGTTGCCGGCGCCGTCCAGGGAGAGGTTCGACGGGCTCGCCGTGTAGTTCTGGATCTCGCCGGTGCCCCAGTTGGCGGGGCCGCCGGGGTAGGAGTGACCGGTGTCGACGATCCAGTTGGCGCCGGAGGGCAGGGCGCCGGAGCTACCGGTGAAGTCGTCGGCGAAGACGGTGGTCCAGCCCGACTCCGGCGGCGGGATCGACGCGGCGGCGGGCAGGGTCAGCGGGATGGCGATGAGCGCGGCGCCGAGCACGGCACCGATGGCGAGTCTTCGGGAGTGGGGCATCGGGTACGACCTCCTCGTCGGCCGGATTTGTTGCCGATCGCAACAAAGCCCGTTCACGAGGAAACCCGACGCCCCATGGGGAACTCCAGAGACGTTACGCAGCTAGAGTGATCCAGGTCACAAAGTCTGCCCGGAAGTACCCAAACCGGACAGCGAACTCAGAGACCGAAGCGGGACCACGCCGCCTTCTGCGTCACCGCCTCCAGTACCGCCGACGCCGCGGCCGGTGCTCCGATGCCCAGGCGGGCGAGCAGGGCCTTCTTCGGCTCGGCCACCGAGATCTCCGCGGCCGGGTACCGCTCGGTGACGATCTGGCGGAGGCTGCCCAGGCCGTCGATCAGGCCCAGCTCCTGCGCCTTCGCGCCCAGCCAGACGTCGCCGGTGAAGAGGTCCTCGGCGTCGTTCAGGCGGTCGCCGCGGCGCTCCTTCACCCAGCTCACGAACAGCTCGTGGAGCTGGGTGTGCATCTTCTTCAGCCACTCGACGTCTTCGGGCTTCTCCGGCGAGAACGGATCGAGGCGCGACTTGTTCGCGCCCGCCGTGTGCAGCCGGCGCTCGATGCCGAACCGCTCGAGGAGCCCGGTGAAGCCGAAGCCGCCGCTGATCACGCCGATCGAGCCCACCATCGACGTCCGGTGCGCGTAGATCTCGTCGGCCGCGCAAGCCAGCCAGTACCCGCCCGATGCGGCGACGTCCTCGCAGAACGCCAGTACCGGCACGCCCTTCTCGTCGGCCAGCTGCCGGATCCGCTCGGCGACCAGCCCGGACTGCGTCGGCGCGCCGCCCGGCGAGTTGATCAGCAGCGCGACGGCCTTCAGCCGGTCGTGGCCGAACGCCCTGGTCAACGCCGATTCGACGGCGGCGAGGTTGATCGCGCCCCTGGCCAGCGGGGACGGCGACGGCGTGATCACGCCGTGCAGCTTCACCACGGCCACGACGTCCTTGCGCTCCACGCGGTCGGCGAGCACCGGGATCCGCGAAGCCAGCTTGTCCGTAACGCTCATAACGCCAGGTTAGCGGGATTCAGCCCATGGGGAGGATGCCGGAGCGCGTGCCGTTGACGCCGTTCACCTCGGTGCCGTTCAGCTGGGCCGGGCCGCCCTGGGCCGGCACGTCGGCGTCGTCTTCGGCGCTGTAGTCCGGCATGTTCGGCCGGACGCCCGGGACGAACTTGGGCACCCGCAGCGTCACCTTCATGCCCGCGCCGGGCGCGGTCTCCACCATCACCGCGTAGTCGCTGCCGAAGACCTGCTGCATGCGCTGGCTGATGTTGCCGAGCCCGACGTGCGCGCCCGTGCTGTGCGCGTTCTTGACGTCCCGCAGCCGCCGCGGGTCCATGCCGATGCCGTCGTCCTCGACGCTGATCAGCGCCTCGGTGCCGTGGTCCTGCGCGATCACCGTGACGCAGCCGCCGCTGGGCTTGCTGGCCAGGCCGTGCTTGACGGCGTTCTCCACCAGCGGCTGGATGATCAGGAACGGCACGACGACGCTGAGCACCTCGGGCGCGATCTTCATCCGCACCTCGAGCCGGCCGCCGAAGCGGGCGTTCTCGATCGTCAGGTAGCGGTCGATGTTGCGCAGTTCCTCGGCGAGCGAGGTGAACATGCCCGACGTCCGGAACGAGTAGCGCGTGAAGTCCGCGAAGTCCTGAAGCAGCTCTCGCGCCTCTTCGGGGTCCGTGCGGATCAGCGCGGAGATCGTGTTGAGCGCGTTGTAGACGAAGTGCGGCGAGATCTGCGCGCGCAGCGCCTTGATCTCGGCCTGCTGGAGCTGCTGCTTCGACTCGTCGAGCCGGGACAGCTCGAACTGCGTGCAGACGAACTGGGCGACGGCGTCGGCCATCTGCACCAGCCGCCCCCGGGTGCGGCCGACGACGATCAGCGCCGCTTCGGTCTCGCCCTCGACCAGCAGCGGCACGATGACGGCGGTCTTCATCCGGCAGGTGCCGCGGTGGTTGCAGGGCATCCGGTCGTGCGCGACGACCTCGCGGCGGTGCTTGCGGATGGCGGCGCCGATGGCGTCGACGAGGTCGACGTAGTGCTCGTTCGCCTCGCCGTCCCAGGACAGCAGCGTGCCCTCGCTGTCGGTGATGCCGACGGCGACGCAGTCGAGCATCTGCAGCAGCTGGGTGGTGATCTTGTCGGCGGCGTCCTCGTCCAGGCCCGAGCGGAGGTTCGGCGCGGCCTTCGACATCCGGTGGACGGCCTGCAGCATGGCATCTTCCACCACGCTGGCCGGCTTGCGCTGCTTCACGAGCAGCACGACCACCACGATGCCGAGCAGGACCGCGACCCCCCAGGGGACGATCTGCGCAAGCGGAAACCCGGACACGGCGTCCATGCTCTGCGCTCGACCAACCGGGTGCAAGGCCTGATCCCACTTTCTGTCCAACTGTGATGACCGAGGGTTGGGGTGACCCTACTAAGAGTCGGACGGTGTGCCGACCGGTCACTGTCCGCAACACGCGGGAGGGGCGTCGTGTTCCACCGGATCCGGGGAAAGCTCCAGGAAGAGCCGGGTTTCGCTGTCGGCGATCGCGGCGGCTCCGGGGTCCGGACCGGCGGCGGCACAGCACGTGCGGCCGAACGGGGGAATCCCGGTGCGTGACGTGGCGACCACAGGTGTCACGGCTACTTCAGCAGCCGCGACATCCGGCGGTCGGCCAGCGGCTTGCCGCCCGTCTGGCAGGTCGGGCAGTACTGGAACGACTTGTCGGCGAAGGAGATCTCGCGGATCGTGTCGCCACAGACCGGGCACGGCAGCCCGGTGCGGGCGTGGACGCGCAGGCCCGAGCGCTTCTCCCCCTTCAGGCGCGCGGCCTTCTGGCCCACCGACCGCTGGACCGCGTCCGACTCGATCTCGACGATCGCCTCGGCCAGGGTCTCCAGCGCGCCGTCGTCGAGCTTGCCGATCGTCGCGTACGGGGAGAGCTTCGCGCGGTGCAGGATCTCGTCGGAGTAGGCGTTGCCGATGCCGGCGATCAGCGACTGGTCGGTGAGCGCCCACTTAAGCCGCGTGTTCCTCCCCGCGAACAGCTCGCGCAGCTGGGCGGCGTCGAGCGAAAGCGCGTCCGGGCCGAGGCGCGCGACGCTCGCGATCTCCTGCGGGTCCTTCACGATCCACACCGCGAGACCCTTCTTCGTGCCCGCTTCGGTGAGGTCGAAGCCGGGCCCGGTGGCGGACTCGAGGTGCACGCGCAGCGAGATCGGGCCCTTGCCCGGCTTGAGCGGTGCCGCGGCCAGGCCGTCAGACCAGCGCAGCCAGCCCGCCCGGGCCAGGTGGACGACCAGGTGCAGGTCACCCGCGACGACGTCGAGGTGCTTGCCGTGCCGGGTCGCGCCGGTGATCTCGCGGCCGTGCAGCTCGGTCCACGGCGGCATCGCCGTCTTCAGCACGCTCAGCGATGCGACATCGATGCGGAAGATCGTCTGACCTACCGCGTTCTCACGCAGGTGGTGCGCCAGCGCTTCGACCTCGGGCAGTTCGGGCATGCTCCCAGTTTCGCCCCTTCGGCCGAATTCCGGTACCGGCTACTCGACCGGGTGCAGCGGCCCGTCGAAGTCCGGCAGCGAGTGCCGCTGGATCGTCTTGGAGATCTTCTTGACCTCGCCCTGCACGGTGAACATGCCGCGGATGGTGCCGACCCAGCGCTCGGACGGCCGGTCGCCGGCCAGGTCGCCCTCGGTCTCCGCGACGACCGTCCACGGCCGCCGCAGGATCCAGCGCAGCGGGAAGAACAGCACTATGAGCAGCAGCGCCAGCAGTACCCACGCGGGGATGTTGACCTCGGTCGGCGTCCACACGACGAGGATCACGGCCAGCAGCGCGGTCACCACGATCATCGCGATGCCGGGGCCGTAGCTGCCGGCGACGTCGTGCTCGAAGTCGTCGGCCGTCGCCGGTGCGCGCCATTCCATCTGGGCACGGACCACCCAGTCGCGGCCGTCTTCGCCGCGTACCAGCCGGTTCATTCAGTTGCCTCCCGGGGCGCCCGCAGGGTGAGCACCACAACGGTACCGTGCCCCGGCTCGCCCGCGCGAGGGAGGAATCGGACATCCCACGCGGCGAAGTTGATCACCGCAGTTCAGGGAGCCGGCGAACCGGTCGGCGCCGGATCCGCCGGTTCGCCCGACTCGGTGACGGCGGACGCGCTGCTCGGGCACGGCTTCCCGGACGTCGGCGTCACCGTCGTCGACGGCTCGGTGGTCGCCGGGTCGTCGCCGGTGGGTGCCGGCTTGGTCGGCGCGGTCGTCGTCGTGCTCGCCGGCGACAGCTCCGGGGCCCCGGCGCTCGGCGGCGCCGTCTCGTCGCTGGACTTCGTCATCTCCGTGCTCGTCGAGTCCAGCCGCGGCGATGTCGTCGAGTGGTCAGGCGTCATGAAGGTAGAGGAGGTCAGGTCGTCGCGCGGGGTTTCGCCGCTCGGGCGCGGGACGGTCCCGCTCCCGCCGCCGACGTCACCGACCGGGACGTCGGCCGCCGGCACGGACGGCACCTCGTTCGCCCCCACCTGCCGGGTGCCGGTGCGCTGCCGCACCGGGACGGCGACGCCGGTGCCGCGGCCGTTGAGCACGCCGATGCCGATGTGCGGATCCGGCTGCGGCTGCGGAGGCGGCTGGTGGTGCGACCCGGTCGGCGGCACCACCACGAGCTCGGGCGCACCGCCGGTCAGCCCGACGTCCTGGACCGGCGTCGAGCCGAACAGCACCGGCCCGGCCGCGACGCCGACGGCACCCACGGCCGCGGTCGACGCCAGCGCGAGCCCGATCTTGACCTTCGAGCCGACCAGCACGCCCTTGAGCGTCGTACCGAGCCCGGCCAGCACGCCGCTGCCGCCTGCCGCGGCCGGCACCAGCAGCACCAGCACCCCGGCGTGGGCGCGCAGCGACGAGCAGACGTCGCGCAGCTCGTCCTGCGTCGCGCGGCACGAGGGGCAGCCGTGCAGGTGGACCTTGATCCGTTCGGCCTCGGCGCCGGTGACGCTGCCCGCGGTGAACCCGCCGAGCTTTTCGACGACCGCGCGGCACGAGTCCGGCCCGCAGTTCACCGAAAGGTGCGCCTGCAGGTACGCCGCGCGGAGACCCTGGCGGGCGCGGCGGGCCAGCGCCGCGGTGGCGTTCGCGCTCAGCCCGAAGTGAGTGGCGACCATGGCCGGCTGCTCGCCCTCGACCTCGGTCTGCCACAGGACGGTCCGCCAGCGCTCGGGCAGGCTCGTGAACGCCGTCGTGATCAGCGTGTGCTCGGCCGTGCGGGCGTGCGTGTCCGCACCCGCGCCGGCGCGGAAGGTCAGCTCGTCGTCCGACACGGGGACGTCGCGGCGGGCGCCGTGCCACTCCCAGGAGACGCGGCGGGCGACGGTGAGCAGGTAGGCGCGGACGTAGTCACGGGGACCGGCGCCCCGGCGAAGGGCCTGGAGCACGCGGAAGAACGTCTCCGCGGTGATGTCCTCGGCCTCGGACCGGTCGGAAGCCAGGCTCTGCGCCAGTCTCCGGACGGCGGCGGCATGCAGCTCGAACAGCTCTCCGAACGCGGCGTCCTCGCCGTTTCGAAGTCGTTGCAGCAGTGCCTGCTCGTCGGATTCCGAGGCCGCTGGTGGCGGCACCGTGCCCAGCTCGGTCATCCGGCCCGGCACCTCCTCCCCGAAGGTCTCCCCATTCGGTCGAATGGGGACACCATACGGAGGGAATCAGCCGTCGTCACCCCTTGTACGCCAGCTGTGACACCGAAGCACCGGCTCAGGGCACCGGGGGACCCGCTCATCGGAGCGGTTTCCGGTTGGTATAGAGTGCTTCTCAACAGCAAGGCAGTGCGGATGTAGCGCAGCTGGTAGCGCATCACCTTGCCAAGGTGAGGGTCGCGGGTTCGAATCCCGTCATCCGCTCAGGGACAGGGGCCGTGTGTCGACGGACAGCGTCGACCACGGCCCCTTCGCCATTTCACCCCGGGGGCCGAGCCCCCGGACCCCCACGGCGCCTCCGCCAGACTTCGCGAGCGGGTCGGTCCGGTGACCGCTGTCACACGACGTTCGTCGGTTGCGGCCGGGCTCGTGCCGGTTCGGCAATGGTTTTCATCTGGTGGTCCGGACGCCTTTTCGCGAAGCCACCTCTTCGGGTGATGCTCGGGGGGCCGACGCCGCGGGTCCTGGGAGCTACAGCTCGTAGACGTCCAGGACCGTCGGGGCCACCGGGGTCAGGTGCGGGTCTTCGCGCTCCGTCACCTGGCCGCGCGCCATGCGGTAGACGCGGAACTCGTTGTCGTGCTCGGGGTCCTGGTCGTCCCAGACGTGCAGGAGGCCGTACGAACCCGGGGCCAGCTCGCCGGCCCTCGTGAACAGCTCCAGCAGCTCCGGGGCCAGGCGGCCGCCGTGCTTGTCGAAGCCCGCGAAGTGGAGCATCGGCATGCCCGCGCTCCAGCGGAGGTCGACCAGGTCGAAGTCACCCGCGTCGCGGATGGCGCGGTGCACGCGGTCGACCAGGCGCTCCAGGAGCGCCGCGTCGTCATCGCCGCTCGCGGTCGCCTGGATGGTCACCCAGCCGTGATATTCGAACACCCGCGCAACGGTAGCAAGAGATCAACGGCGAGTTCAGCGGGCCAGCGCGGACGGCTTTCCGTCCTTGCGCAGGACGTTCGTCAGGACGCCTTCGCCGTGCTTCTCGAACGCCGGGACGAGCTTGTCGCCGAACACGCAGAGCGTGCGCTCCCAGGGGTGGCCGAGCGTGCCGAACGAGAAGTCCGCGGCCAGGAACAGGTGGTAGTCCGCGCGCGGGAACACCGGCACCGGCCAGCGCGCGCCCGGGGTCATCAGGTGCGGGCGGACGCGGTAGGACTGGTGCTGCCAGTGCAGCGCCCACATCCAGTCGTCGGGGCCGCAGACCTCGCGGAACGCGGCCAGCGCGATGGCCGCGACCTGGTGCTCGTCGACGGCGTACGGGCCGAGGCGGAACTCCGCCGAGGCGCGGTCCAGGTCGCCGGGCGAGAGGTCCCAGGTCCGCGACGGCACCGGCTCGCGGAAGCCCGGCCAGGCGTGGGCGTAGGTGCTCGGCCAGAACGCCAGCTTGTCGTACACCCAGTACCAGGCGGGTTCGTCGGCGACGCGGGAGACGGCTTCCCAGGCAGCATTCACTGTTACGACCTCTGACTCGGCCGGGCACGGAAGAACACGCGAAAGCTTCGTGTTCGGCCTCCGGTTTGTCCAGTCCGCGTCCGCTCACCGCGAACTGTGTCACTCGACCGGGTGGGTTCTGCCAAGTTGTCACCATGCGGGTTGTCTTCGTGCACGGTGCGTTCGTCCGGGACGGCGCCTGGTGGTGGCAGCCGACGGCGGAGGTACTCGCCCGGCACGGTCTGCGCAGCTCAGCGGTGGTGCTGCCGAGCTGCGAGAGCGAGCCGCGCGGCGATCTCCAGGACGACGCCGCGGCCGTCCGCGCGCTGCTCGACGCCGCCGACGAGCCCGTTCTGCTGGTCGGACATTCGTACGGAGGGATGGTGATCACAGAGGCCGGGAACCACCCCGCCGTCCGCCGGCTCGTCTACGTGACGTCGTTCCTGCCGGACGTCGGCGAGGCGCTGGCGGACTTCGGCGGCACCGAGCCGCCGCCCTGGCACGTCAGCCACGGCGACGGCACCGCGAGCGTCCGCGAGGAGCTGGTGCGGCCGCTCTTCGCCCAGGACTTCGACGACGTGGCGTACGCCGGCGCCGCGGCCCGGCTCACCGCCCAGAACGAGGTGGTCTTCGGCCAGCGGACGACGACCGCCGCGTGGCGCGAGATCCCGGCCACGTACCTCGTCTGCGCCGACGACCGCGCGACGCTGCCCGAGAAGCAGCGGGAACAGGCGGCGCGCGCCACCGACGTCGTCGAGCTGCCGGTGGCGCACCACCCCTTCGTCACCCGGCCGGAGCAGGTGGCCGGGGTACTTCAGACGACGACGTAGCCCATCAGGAACTCCTTGGTCTTGCCCTCGCAGCCGGCGTCGAGCGAGTCGAAGTGGTTCGCGCCCGCGTTGCAGCGGTAGAGCGGCCGCGCGCTCGCCCAGGACGGCGGGTTGGCGTAGATGTGGCCGAGCAGGCCGAGGGACTGCTGGCCCTCGCACTTGCCGCTCTGGTCGGGCGAGGTGAACCAGTCCGGCTGGTCCTTCACCTTGCAGGCGAACAGCTTCCGCGTGTCCGGCTCGGCCGTCGCGACGAGGGAGCCGAACACGCCCTCCTTCGTGAACCCGGCCGGCGGGCCGATCTTCTTCGTGCCGCTGAAGTGGCCGCCGTCCGGCTGGTGGTAGCGGATCAACGGCACTTCGGCCGGGTGCGGCTTGTCCCCGGTGGTCGGCGTCGGGGACGGCGGGGTCGAACTCGCGCCCGGCAACGCCGACGTGCTCGGGGACGAGGTGGGCTTCTTGGAGCTGGGCTTCGAAGTGGTCGGCTTCGCGGCGGACGACGTCGACGCCGGACCGGGAGCGCTCGCGGCCACCGGCGTGGTGGCGTCCGGCTTGAGGAGGAAGATCGCGCCGAGCGCGGCGACGACGGCGACCGCCACCCCGGTCAGCACCAGCGGCAGCCGGCGCTTCTTCGGCGGCGGCTCCCAGTCCACTGTGGTCGGTGACGGCGCGGCCACCTTGGCCGTCACCGGCTCGAAGACGACCGTCGGCAACGCGGCCGGGTCGACCGCCGACGTCGGCGAGTCCGTGATCGCGCTGCGCGCGGTTTCCAGCAGCCGCCGGACTCCGGACGCGGTCAGCCGGTCCGAAGTGGACTGGGTCAGCAGGCCGCGGACGGCGTCGGCGAGCGGGCCGCGGCAGCGGTCGAGCACCGGCTGCTCGTACATGATCGCGTGCAGGGTCGCGGCCGTGGTGGTGCGCTGGAAGGGCGCCCGGCCTTCGGCGGCGTGGAAGAGCGTCGCGCCCAGCGACCAGAGGTCCGACGCCGGCGACGGCCCGGCCCCGGCGAACAGCTCGGGCGCCATGTACCCGGGCGAGCCCATGACGCCGCCGGTCTGCGTCAGCGAAGGGTCGTCCATCGCCCGCGCGATGCCGAAGTCGGCGAGCTTCACGCGGTCGCCGGGCAGCACCATGATGTTGCTGGGCTTGACGTCCCGGTGCACGACGCCGGCCGCGTGGGCGCTCTCCAGCGCGCCGAGCACCTGCAGCCCGAGCGCGGCGACGCGGTCGTTGGCCAGCGATCCCTCACGGCCGACGACGTCGGCGAGCGTCGGCGCGACCACCAGCTCCATCACGATGAACGTGGCGCCGTGCTCGCTGACGACGTCGTACACCGTGACGACCGCGGGGTCGTTCAGCCGCCCCGCGGTGCGGGCTTCGCGCATGACCCGCTCGAGGTTGGTACCCGGCGGGGTGGCCAGCTCCTTCAGCGCGACCGCCCGCCCGAGCACCCTGTCCTCGGCGCGCCAGACGACGCCCATGCCGCCCCGGCCCAGCTCGGCCGAGATCGCGTACCGCCCCGCGACCAGTCTCATCGTCGCCCCCCTGAAAGCTCGGAGGCGATGCTAGGGGAGGCGCCGGACGGGCCCGGCGCCTCCCCGGGCTCAGGCCACGTCCCAGAGCGTGAGGAACGCCGAAGCCTCGCTGCGGGCCCAGGGCCGCAACCGTTCGCGATCGCGGGCGGAGAGCTGGAACTCCTTGCTCCGGCGGACGTCGACCACCAGCGCGTGCCCGCCCGGCAGGATGTCCGGCATCGCCTGCTCCAGCACCCACAGCGCGAGCTGCGCGGAGTCCTTCGTGAGCGGTTCCTCCTTGAAGTAGAGCCAGGTCGCGTACCGGCGGCCGTCGCTCTTGCGGAGCCCGAGCTGGGGGCTGACGCCGATCTCGAGGTCGCCGATCCGGCAGCGGCCGCGCCCGACCTCGACCAGCCGCGGCGACTTCCGGCCGAGGTACCGCAGCCAGCCCTCGGCTATCGCGGCGTAGTGCGGTTTCGTCCGGTCGTCGGCGGCGTTGACGAGCGCGCGCAACGCGACCTCGTCCTGGTTCGCCGCCCGGCCGGACCGCACGGCCTTGGCCGCCCGCCGGTAGTAGTTGAACGCGGCTCGCGCCGGGTCCTCGTACAGCCGGCGCTGCCGCCGGACGAACGACGACCGCGACGGACCGGAACTCGCGCTGTAGCCCACGAACGTGGGCAGGGTGATGTAGGCCATGGCCCTGCCTTCCTCCATCACGCCACCCGCGCACGCGAGCGGCATCTCCCCTGGACAACGCCCATTTTAGAACATATGTACGACAGTTTCGGGGGCTGTTGCGGTGACGTGAAGCGGGGACTCCCGGAACGCGCGGACTTGCGCTAAGTTGCCGATCAACCTCGAACCGCAACCTCGCAGGTCGGCCGCACGTGCCAGACTGATGCCCCGAATGGTGGATGGGGGTCCAAGGATGAGCTGGCAGGAAGAGCTTCGCCGTCTCGACTCGGAGCTTGCCGAAGGCCGCATCGAGCCCGCTGACCACCGCAAACAGCGTGACGAGCTGCTCGCACAGGCCTCCGGTTCGACCGTGCCCTCACCTGTCCCTTCACCGTTACGCCGTCCGGGTGACAACTGGCGGAGCGCGAACCCGGCCAGCCACCCGGCACCGCCGCCGCAGCGCATCGAATCGCCGCGGCCCGCGGTGCCGCACCAGAAGCCCCACCCGCCGTGGCAGCGCACCGGGCTGCCGGCGACCGTGGGCTCGAGCCCGGTGCCGGCCATCCCGGACCACATGACCACCGCGCCGAGCCCCGCCGACATCGTCCCCACCCGCTACTTGCGCATCGACGGGCCGGCCGGGCAGGAACCGGGCAGCCGGTTCCCGCCGATCACGCCGCCCCGCGGCGAAACCCGCCAGCCGCCGCGGGACGCCGGACCGGAGGAGCCGCCGGGCAAGCACCGCTTCGGCGGCGGTGACGGCCCGTCGGCCGGGCGCTCCTGGACGACCTGGCCGTTCATCACGCTCGGCGTCCTCGTGGTGCTCGGCATGATCGTCGGCGCGACGATGTGGCTCGGGAAGGACGACCCGAAGCCCGACCCGCTCTCCACGTTCGTGCCGCAACCCCCGGCCGCCGTCGCCCAGCCGCAGCTGGAGGACCAGGTCCCGCCGCTGCCCGGCAAGCAGTATCCGGAGAGCTCGACGATGTCGCTGGCCAAGGGCCTGGACCTGAACCTGTACCCCAAGGAGAGCGCCCAGGTCTTCTCGCAGCACGGCGTCACGCAGTTCGTCTACCGCGGCTCGTCGACCGGCGACACGGGGTACCTCGCCTTCGCACTCCCCACCGACTCCCCCGAGGACGCGAAGGCCGTCGTCGACTACCTGCGCGCGGCCGCCGACGCCGGCGGGTTCGCCCCGCTCGCCGCCGACCCGCAGGTCGTCACCGGCCGCAACGGCGACCGGCGGATGGACGGCACCTGGTACACCTCGGGCAAGGTCGCACTGGTGATCTGGGCGTCGCGGCCGTTCGACAAGGACAAGAACGAGCTGAAGACCAGCCTGGACAACGCGGTTGCGGTGTTCCGGAAAGCGCTCCCACCCAGCTGATCAGGCCGGGTCCGCCGGCTGGTCGAGCAGCGCGGCCAGGGTGCGGCGGGCGACGTCCGCGCCGAACAGGCGGTCCACCACGGTCTTGCCCTCTTCGGAGAGCCGCTGCCACAGCTTGTCGTCCTCGAGCAGGTTGCCGATCTCCTCGGCGAGCTCCTCGGCCGTGCCGCCGACGAGGACGTCGAGCCCGTGCGTCAGGTGCATGCCCTCGGCGGCCAGCGGGGTGACGACCGCGGGCACGCCGTACCCGAGGCTCTCCCCCAGCTTTCCCTTCACCCCGGCGCCGAAGCGCAACGGCGCGACGACGACCCGGGCCTCCCGGTAAGCGCTGTCGAGGTCCGGGACCCAGCCTCGGACGTCGACGCCTTCGCCTGCGAGGTCGAACATCTCCCGCGGCGGGTTGCTGCCGACGATCCGCGCCACGGCGTCGGGACGGCGGCGGCGCACGAGCGGCATGATCTCGGTGACGAGCCACCGCGCCGCGTCCCGGTTGGGCAGGTGGTCGAAGCTGCCGACGAAGAGCACGCCCGAGCGGCCGTCCGGGGCCGCCGGCACGCCGTCGGCGTAGTGCACGTTGGACAGCACCTCGACGCGCGCCGAGGGCACCAGCTCCCGCAGCAGCGCACGCTCCACATCGGACACGGTGAACGTGACGTCGGTGGCGCGGGTGAGGCCGAGCTCGGATTCGCGCAGCACTTCGGCCCGCCGCCGCAGCGTCAGCTCCTCGCGGGTGTCGCCGAGCCGCGCGGCCAGGTCGGCCTGGCGGTTGAGCCGGACGAAGTGCAGGTCGACCGTGTCGTAGGCGATCACGCAGTCCGGCGCGTGCTCGCGGACCTGCTCCAGCAGCTGCCAGGCGACGTGCGGCCGCGACAGGATCGTGAGCCGCAGGTCCGGGCCGGCGTCGCGCAGGAACTCCTGCTGCTCGCCGAGCCCGGTCACCACCGTGACGCCCGCGCGGTACAGCGCGTCCGCGTACGGCTCGGGGAGCGCGTTGTTGAGCGGCATGAACACGACCCGGTGGCCGAGGCCGACCAGCAGCTCGAGGATGCGGAACATCCGCACCGAGCCGGAGTCCTTGTCCGGCATCGGCACCTGGTGGTCGACGACGAGCACGGTGCCGCCGCGGTGGCCGTCCTTCGTGCGCTGCCGGCCGGCCCAGACCGCGCGCGGGCTCGCCTCGGGGAAGTGGTCGCGCAGCTGGACGCTCCACTTGTCGACGAAGACGCCGCGGTTGAGCTCCTGGTGGCGTTTCACGCCGGACGAGACGTCCGTGCCGTTCGTGATGCCTTCGTGGTGCACGACGACCGACGCGGGCTGCACCATCGTGCGGTACCCGGCCGCCCGCACGGCGAACGCGAGGTCGGTGTCCTCGTAGTACGCGGGTGCGAAGCGCTTGTCGAAGCCGCCGATGCGCTCGAACAGCTCGCGGCGGACCAGGATGGCCGCGCCCGAGCAGTAGTCGACGTCCCGCAGGGCCTGGAACCACGGTGCGTCCGGCGACTGCAGCCTGCCGTAGTTCCAGCCGGTGCCGTCGGCCCAGATGATGCCGCCGCACTCCTGCAGGCGGCCGTCCGGGTAGACCAGCTTCGAGCCGACGAGCCCGACGTCGGGCCGGGACTCGACCACGGCGACCAGTTCGTCGAGCCAGCCCGGGCGGACCTCGGTGTCGTTGTTGAGGAAGAAGACGAAGTCGCCGCGCGCGTGCTCGGCGCCCAGGTTGCAGGCCCCGACGAACCCGAGGTTCTTCGGTGCGCGCACCAGCCGGACCCCGGCGCAGCCGGCGACGCGGTCGGCCGAGTCGTCGCGGGAGGCGTCGTCGACGACGATCACCTCGAACGGCGTCGCGGGCAGGTGCCGCTGGATCGAGTCGAGGCAGGTCCGGGTGTAGGCCCAGTTGCCGTAGACCGGGATGACGACGCTGACGATCGGCTGGTCGCTGGTGGTCACCGCGACCGGACCGGGCACCGGCGGCGTGGCCGGGGCCGAACCCGCCTGCCGTCCCAGCGCCGTCTCGTAGAGGTCGCGCCGTCGCGTGCCGCGCGGGGCGAACTTCTCGATCGACCCCCGGTACTTGCCGATCAGCCGCTGCGCGAGGGCGGAAGTCTCCGCGCGGAGCTTCTCGTTCTCCGCGGCGAGCCGGCCGACCGTCTCGGCGAGCCCGGTGTTGTTGCCGGCCAGCCACGCGAGACGTTCGGTGTCGTAGCCGGCCTTGCGCTTGAGGAGGTTCAGCTCTTCGGCCGCTCGACGACGTTCCTCACGCGCGCGGCCGGCCTGGTCGATCGCCTCGTCGCGCTCGGCGGCGGCCTGCCGTCCGGTGGCGGTGGCGTCGGCCAGCTCGGCGGTCAGGCGGGCCTCGGCGGCCGACGCACGCTCGCGCTCGGCTTCCGTGCGGGCCAGCTCCGCCTGGAGCCGCCCGGCTTCGGCCGCGGCGCGCGCGACGAGCGTCAGCTTCGGGTCGAGCATGGCCGACGTCGAAGGCACCTCGACCGGCTCGGCCGACGCGACGGAGACGAAGTAGGTGTGCGGCGCTCCCGGCTCGACGACCCAGCCGTCCGCCTCGTCCGGCCGCAGGGTGAGCACCTCGGCGCCGGTGCCCGCGCCGCCGTCGTGGATCAGCGACCCGACGGCGACGTTCTGGCGCAGCACGACGACGTGCTCGAAGCTGTTCGCCAGCAGCGACCGGAACGCCGTCCCGGTCAGCTCGTGCACGTGGTACGGGTTCTCGTTGCCGTGGTCGTGGGAGTAGACCTCGACGTCCGGCGTGCTGCACAGGAAGATCCCGGACGGCGTGAGCCGGTTGCGGACCAGCTCCATCAGCCGGTCCTGCTCGTCGACGTGCTCGATCGCCTCGAAGCAGGTGATGACGTCGAACTTCTCGCCGTCGAGGGCGGTGGGGTCGGTGATCGAACCGGCCTCGAAGCGGACGCCCGGGTAGTTCTTCCCGGCGTGCTCGACGGTGACCGGGTCCAGCTCGAGGCCCACGACCGCCGCGGCCGGCTTCGCCATCAGCGCGCTGCCGTAGCCCTCACCACTGGCCAGGTCGAGGACCCGCTTGCCGGCGACGAACCGGGCGGCGAACGCGTAGCGGTGGTAGTGCTCGTAGATCACCTGGAGGTCGTCGGTCCACGGCACGCACCGCTCGCCGGTCCACTCGATCAGCCGCTCGCCGTTCGTCCCCTTGCCCATGGCGGGCAGATTAGCCGTCCGAACAGGGCCGCCGGGGCGGGCCTCACCTTTCGACGAGGCGCAGCCCGACCAGGATGTAGGCCAGCGTCCGCCGGTCGGCGCCGGAACCGGCGGTGATCGACCAGTCGGCGTCGAACGACAGCCGGACCTGCCGGTGCGCGTCGATCGGGACCGGCACGACCTGCTCGCGCAGGCCCGGGCCGACGTCCGCCTTCGCGACCGGCACGCCGTCGACCGCGATCGTCACGCTGCCGTGGTCGGTGGAGTCGTCGGGGACGAAGGTCCGCAGCTCGAGCGCGCCGATCGCCGCCGTGGTGAGGAGCGGGAACTCGACCGACGGCGCGGCCCAGTCGTCGTGGGCGACACCGTTCATCCGGCCGGTCACGACGCCGGCACCGCGCACCAGCCGCTCCCCGGGAGTGCCGCCGGGCCGGAACGACACGCGCCCGGCCGGGTCGACGACGTGGGTGTCGCGCACGGACCGCTCCGGCGTCCGCGAGCCGTGGACGCGCAGCGGCTGTGCCGTCGGGTGGAAGAGGCCGACGAGGTGCGTCGGGCTGACGACGCCCAGGTCGACGAGGGTGTCGTCGAGGACGCCGAGGTCGTCGAGCAGGCGGACGTCGGCGGGCTCGGCGAGGTCGAAGGAGGGGCCGTAGATCCGGTCGATGAACGGGTCGATCACGTTGCCGTACGGGAAGAAGAGGCTCGGGTGCAGGTGGTCGAGCAGCACCGGGAGCACGTCCTGGGCGCGGATGCCCTCGAAGCCGTCGGCCGCGCAGTCGATGTCGACGAACTGCTCGTCGACGGCGCCGGTCATGGCGTTGCGCCGCAGCCGCGGCGGCAGCGTCGCCCAGATCCGGTCCACGACTTCCAGCGCCTCGGGCCACCGGCGGTGGCCGTTGCGCCCGATCATGTCGTGGACGACGAGGACGCCATCGGGGTCCAGCCCCGCACGGATCTGGCCGTAGAGGTGCTCGAGGTCGAGGACGTGGTGCAGTGCCTGGTAGCCGACGACGACGTCGTGGGCGGTGTCGGCGCGCCAGGTGTTGAAGTCGGCGGTGATCAGCTCGACCCGGTCGGCGAAGCCCAGTTCCCGCGCCGACGCCTCGGCGCGGGCCTGCATGTCGGGGTTCAGCTCCAGCAGCCGCAGCCGCACGTTGTGCCGCCCGGCCGCGGCCAGCGTGCGCAGCCAGCCGAGCTCCTGGTCGCCGTTGCCGCTGCCGAGCGAGAGCACGACGACGTCCCGCTCGAGCCGCTCCGCGCGCCGGGCGATCTCGCCGGTGATCAGCTCGTCGATGTCCGTGACGCCGAGTGCTTCGAGCTTCGGCCGCAGGTGCCGGGCGGACCAGTGGTGCGCCGACGGCGGCAGGTTGCCGTGCACCTCGACCTGGCCGGCGAACGTCTCCCGCTCGCGCGCCAGGCGCTGCTCGTAGCCGGGTCCCCGGTCGCCCATCGCCATCCCCGCATCCCCGGTTCCGGCTCGTCCGGCTCCGGCCCGGCGCTAGGATACGGGCGTGCCGTCCCGACTCCGTCCGCAGTCACCCGCCGACGGGAAACTGCCGCTGACGCCGGAGTCGTGGCTCCCCAAGGAGCACAACCTCTACCGCCCGCGGCACAGCAGCCGGCAGCGCACGGCGCTGACGTGCGCGATCGTCTTCTTCCTGGCCCCGGTGCTGCTCTGGGTCGTCGGCGTGCAGCCGACGGCGTTCGAGAACCGGCCGCTGCGGCCGTTCCCCAGCCTCGGCGACGGCTGGGGGTTCTTCACCGGGCTGACCGGCTGGGCCACCGACCACCTGCCGCTGCGGCAGGCCGGCGTCCAGGCCGCGGACGGCATCGGCACCGGCGTCTTCGGCGACCCGCCCGGCTCCGGGCAGGGCACCAACCACGACACCGTCGGCATCGACCAGGGCCAGCACCCGGCCGGCACCGGCGACGTCCCCGGGTACGTCTACCCGCAGGTGATCCCGGGCAAGGACGGCTGGCTGTACCTCGGCGAAGACGTCAACGCGAAGTGCCGTCCGGTGATGGACCTCGACCACGTCGTCTCCGCGCTGCAGCGGCTGCGCGCGGCGGTCGAGAACTCCGGGCGCAAGTTCGTGCTGCTCTTCGCGCCGGACAAGTACACCGAAGAGCCGTCGCACCTGCCGGACGACTACGTCGGCAAGGCCTGCGCCCAGGCCAGGACCACCGACTTCTGGAACCGCGTGCCGCGCGAGACCGGCGCGCTGGACCTGCGTCCCGCGCTCGCCGACGCCAAGAAGCGGCTGGGCCGGCCGCTCTACGACTCGAACGACACGCACTGGTCGTACGACGGCGGCCTGGTCATGACGTACGCGCTGGGCCAGGCGATCACCCCCGGCAGCACGACGAACTGGCGGGCCGCACCCGACGGCGTCCGGCCGTGGCCGGCGGACCTGGCCCGCGTGCTCGGCCGCACCGAGCAGCGGCAGCTGCCGACCTACAGCCTCAGCACCGACGGCGGCGCGGACCGCACCCGCTACATCGCCAGCGACTTCCGCTCCCCGCTGCACCTGACGCAGCCGGACGGCGCGCGGCCGGTCGGCTCGATCGCCCCGAAGGTCGAGATCGTGGCCGACTCCTTCACCCAGTTCGCGACGCCGTACCTGGCCGCGACCTGCCAGGACGTCACCATCGTCCACAGCGACACCGTGGCGGAGGGCAACGCGGCCCAGCTGGCCGAGATGTTCGCCGACCGGGACGTCGTCACCTTCGAATTCGTCGAGCGCAGCGTCACCGGCGGGTCGTCGGCGCTGCTGCGCGACCAGACGATCGGGGAGCTGGCGAACGTGCTCGCCCAGCACCCGCGCTGACCTCGCCGGTCGCCTCGCGACTCGCGCCGGTAACGACGGGGTGGTGGGCGCCGACGGGTAAGGACACCCGTGCACAATGACTGCGTGCGGCCAGGAGGGTGTCCGGCCGCGCACCCGCACGTTCGCATGGATTCGGGACGAACTACCCGAAGGGGGTACCGGGGTGACCTGGCAGGAAGAGCTGCGCAGGCTGGACGAGGAGCTCGCAGCGGGGAGCCTGACCGCGGACGAGTACCGGACCCGGCGTGATCGTGTGCTGAGCATGGCCGTGACAGCCGGCGACAGCCAACCGCAGCAGGCCCCCGGGCAGCCGTCGACCGCCGCGGAAACCCAGATCATCACGCCGGTGTCGCCGCCTTCGCGGCAGCAGCCCGCCCCCGACCAGCCGGCCGGCTCGGCCGACGCCACACAGGTCGTGTCGTCCGCGGACGCGGGCGGCGAGCGCACCCAGGTCGTGCAGCCGTGGCAGCAGCACCCGAACTCGCCGTCGGGCGGGTTCCCCCAGCCGATGGGGCAGCCGCAGTACAGCCAGCCCTCGCCCCCCAGCGGGTTCGCCCGGCCGCAGCAGCAGCCGGACCCGTGGGGTGCGGCCCCGCAGGACGTCAGCCCGCCGTGGGGCGGCTCGGAGTTCCCGCCGCTGGGCCCGTCGAACAACTCGAACGCGGGCTGGATCAGCCAGGGCCCGGAGACGTTCCAGACCCAGCCGTCGTCCGGCAAGGGCAAGAAGATCGCGTTCATCGCGCTCGGCGTGGTCGTGGTCGTGGGCCTCGCGTTCGGCGTCTGGGCGCTGTTCATCAAGAACAATGGCGACACCCCGGTCGCCCAGCAGAGCACCAGCCAGCAGCCGCCGCCGGTGCCGACGACCAAGCCGCTGCCGGAGCCGCCGGCCGCCAAGGCCGAGCCGGAGGACAACTCCTCGGCCCTGGTGACCCCGGCGGGCAAGACCCGCGCCGGCGGGGGCTCGTTCGACATCGCGAAGCTGGAGTCGGCGAAGTTCCTGCCGCCCACGGTGACCGAGCGGCTCAAGCAGGGCGGCATGACCGACGGCCTGCTCAAGACCACGACCGACGGCGACGTCACGCTCGGCCTGTACGCGCTCGAAATGCCGGACAAGCAGTCCACGACCCCGGTGGCCCAGGAGTACGCGAACGCCCAGCAGGAAGGCGGCCTGACCGCCAGCCGCGACCTGTCGCTGCACGGCGTGCCGGTGTTCGCCGCGCCGGACGGCGGTGGCCAGACGGTCTACCGCGCGGTGTACGTCCTGTACAGCCGGGTGATCATCGTCGACGCGTACGGCACGGACAAGGACGCCACGCTCAGCTCGTTCAAGACCCTGCTCGCCGCGCAGGTCCAGAAGGCGCCCCCGACCGAACGCACGAACAACTGACACGAAGATGAGTGCGATTCGCTGGTCGGTGTGTGGTTGTTGGGGTCCTGCGTCAGGCTGGGATCGGGTCGAAGCGGACGGTCATGCCCAGGGCGTTGGCCTGCTTGACGATCTGGTGCATGGTGCGCTGGGGGTCGCGGCGGGTGAAGTAGTCGGCGCCCAGGTCGTGGTGGGTGACCTTGTCGGTCAGGATGTGCCAGATCGCGATGGTGAGTTTGTGCATGACGGCGACCAGGGCTCGTTGCCGGCCGCGGCGGGCGGCGAGGCGCCGGTAGTAGACGGCGTAGTAGGAGTTCTTTTGCTTGATCGCGGCCATGGCGGCGGTACCGAGGATGCGTTTGAGGTTGGCGTTGCCGTGGCGGGTGTGGCCGGATTTGTTCACCCCGGCCGATTCGTTGAGGCCGGGGCAGACGCCGATCCAGGAGGCCAGGTGCGCGGCGGTGGCGAACGGGGCCATGTCTCCACCGGTCTCGCTGATGATGATCTCGGCGGCGGTGCGCCCGATGCCGGGGATGGTGTCGAGGTTGTTCAGGTCCCGGTCGCGGTCGCGCATCAGGTCGGCGATCCGCATGTCCAGTTCGGTGACCAGTTCGGCGAGGTGGTCGATCTGGGTGAGGAAGTGCCGGCACATGAAAGCGTGGTGGTCGGTGAACGTGCCCTCCAGCGCCACGGTGAGGGCGGGGATCTTGGCGCGGGCGTGGCTGAGGGCCAGCTCGGCCAGTGTGGCGGGGTCGCGTTCGCCGTCGATCAATGCGGCCAGGATCCGCCGCGAGCTGACTCCGGTGACGTCGGTCAGGACGCTGGTCAGTTTGAGGCCGCTGTCCTCGAGTTCTTTTTCCAGTCGTTGGATTTCGCGGCCGCGGTCGGCGCGGATTTCGGTGCGGCGGCGGGTCAGTTCCCGCAGTTCGCGGATCGCGCGGTCGGGTACGAAGGAGGCCAGCACCATTCCCGAGGCGGCGGCGCGGGCCAGGAACGCCGCATCCGATGGGTCGGTCTTGCGGCCCTTGATCCCGCGCAGGTGGGCGGGGTTGACCAGCATCAGGTTCAGCCCGGCGTCCTGCAGCGGGTAATACACCGCACGCCAGTAGTCCGAGGTGGCTTCCAGGGCAACGATTTCGACTGCGTGTTCGGTCAGCCAGTCACGCAGGTCCCGGATGGCCCCGGCGGTGGTGTCGAACCGTTCGGTCTCCAGCAGCCATCGGCCTGCCCGGCGCGGGTCCGGGGTGCGTACGCATGCCATCACGAACCGTTTGCCGACATCCACACCCGCAGCGCGCAGGTACAGCACCTCGTCCCGCGCCGACGATTTTGTCATGATGTACCACCCATCGGTCCTGTCGTCCTGGGTGGGCCGCTCGGAGAGGTCCCGGGAAGCAGCGAAACTGACACACGTGCTCGTGCGGCGGCGCACCGCCGGTCTGGCACAAACCGTAGTCCCGGAGCGGACCTCCATCACCATTCTGACATTCGAGCTCTCACCGCATCACAGTCCAACCGGCTTACCGAGCGGCCCACCCCATCTTCCCAGCCCCGTGAAGCCTGCGAAACAGACGGGAGCTTCTGACATGGAGCTGGAGAAACGGCTCCGCAAGCTGGTCAAGCGCTACGCCGTCGCCCGGAAGTCGTACGACGACCTCGAGGTCCGCGAGAGCAGGCTGACGGCGCGCCTCGACCAGCTGTCCGCGCGCTACGACAGCCTGATGAACCACCACGACGAGCTGCTGGCGCGGCACGCGGAGGTCCTCGAGGAGAAGCAGGCGTTCGAGGAGCAGTACCGCACGTGGGTGCCGCCGGGGCACTTCTACTCGCCGTTCGCCTCCAAGGAGGAGATCGGGAACCGGGCCGCGTCGATGTTCGACGTCAATGCCCGCCCCGCCGCCGTCGACCTGCGGGAAGCGGAGCAGATCGAGCTGTTCGGCACGCTCGCGGACCTCGCGGGTGAGCTGCCGTTCACCGCCGAGCGCACCGAGAAGCACCGGTACTTCTACGAGAACACCGCGTACTCGTGGTCGGACGCGATCATCCTGCACACGATGCTGCGCCACCTCCGCCCGAAGCGGATGATCGAGGTCGGCTCGGGCTATTCGACGGCGATGACGCTCGACACGGCCGACGGCTGGCTCCCGGAGCTGGAGCTGACCTGTATCGAGCCGTACCCGCAGCTGCTGCAGAGCCTGTTCCGGCCGGGCGACGAGGAAGGCGTCCGAGTCCTCGACCAGGCGGTGCAGGACGTCCCGCTGGAGACGTACGACCGGCTCGAGGCCGGTGACGTGCTGTTCATCGACTCGACCCACGTGGTCAAGGCGGGCTCGGACGTCAACCACCTGTTCTTCGAGGTGCTGCCCCGCCTGAACGACGGCGTGTGGGTGCACGTCCACGACGTCTTCTTCCCGTTCGAGTACCCGATGGACTGGCTGGTCGAAGGCCGCGCGTGGCAGGAGGACTACCTGCTCCGGGCGTTCCTGATGTACAACCGGCGGTTCGAGGTCCGCTGGTACCAGCAGTTCATGTGGGCCCACCACCGGGACCTGCTGGAGAGCCGGATCCCCGAGCTGGCCGGCAACTCCGGCGGGAACATCTGGCTGCAGAAGGTCGCCGGGTAGCCCGAAGGTGTGACTTAGGCCGTGTCGGTGAACGCCCTCCCCCCTTCGGACGCCCTCTGAGCAGAGCATCGGATCCGAGAGGAGGCGTCATGGTCTGGATCTGCCTGGTCGCCGTCCTCGCGGTGGTGTTCCTGGTCCGGGCATTCCGCGTGGTGCGCCGCGTCAGGCGGAGTGACGCGGGGTGACCAGCCCCGACTCGTAGGCCAGCACCACCAGCTGTGCCCGGTCGCGGGCGCCGATCTTCGTCATGATGCGGCTGACGTGAGTACGCGCGGTCGCCGTCGAGATCACCAGGTGGGCGGCGATCTCGTCGTTCGACATCCCGCCCGCCACCAGGCCCAGCACCTCGCGCTCGCGGTCGGTGATCTGGCGGACCGCGCTGGTGTCGATGCGCCGGTTTTCCGGGCGGCCGACGAACTCCTGGATCAGCCGCCGCGTCACCGTCGGCGCCAGCAGCGCCTCCCCGCTCGCCACCACCCGCAGCGCGCGCAGCAGCTCGACCGGCTCGGTGTCCTTCAGCAGGAACCCGCTGGCGCCCGCGCGCAGGGCTTCGTAGACGTACTCGTCGACGTCGAAAGTGGTCAGGACCAGCACCTTCGTCCCGGCGAGGTCGGGGTTCGCGGTGATCCGGCGGGTGGCTTCGAGGCCGTCGACACCGGGCATCCGGACGTCCATCACCACGATGTCCGGCTTGTGCTCGACCGCTCCGGCGACCGCTTGCTCGCCGTCGCCCGCCTCGCCGACGACCTCGAAGCCGTCTTCGGTCTCCAGCAGCACGCGGAACCCGGCGCGGACCAGGATCTGGTCGTCGGCCAGCAGGACGCGGATCATGCTTCTCCCTCGATCGGTAGCTCGACGCGCACTTCGAAACCGCCCTCGAGCGGCCCGGCGGTGCACTGCCCGCCGAGTGCGGCAGCGCGTTCGGACATGCCCCGCAGGCCGTGGCCCGGCGTCGGTTCGCTGGTGCCGCGGCCGTCGTCACGCACCTTCATCGTGAAGGTCCCGGTCCGGCGTTCGAACCGGACGTCGACGTGTTTCGGCTGGTCGGCGTGCCGCACGACGTTCGTCAGCGACTCCTGCAGGATGCGGTAGGCGGCGGCGTCCACCGGCGCCGGGAGGTCGCCGGCCGCGCCGTGGACGTCGACCGTGAGCCCGGCGTCGCGCGCGTGATCCAGCAGCTCGGCGGCCTGGGCGAGGCTCGGCGCGGGCGCCTTGTCCTCGCCCGAGCGGAGCACGGCCAGGGTGGCACGCAGGTCGTTGAGCGCGGACGCGCTGGCCGCCTTGATGTTGAGCAGCGCCTCCTTCGCCTGCTCGGGCCGCCGGTCGGCCACGTGCGCGGCGACGCCCGCCTGGACGTTGATCATGGCGAGGCTGTGCGCGACGACGTCGTGCACCTCGCGCGCGATCCGCAGCCGTTCCTGCTCGGCGAGCCGGTGCCGGTGCTCGTTCGCCTGCTCGCGGCGGGCGGCGAGCGCGTCGAGCTGGTAGCGGACGGCGGTCCCGACCCCGATGACGGCGATCTGCCACACGACGACGAACGCGGCGCCGGCCGCGAGCGTGAACGACCTGGTCGTGACGACGTGCGCGACGTAGGCGGCGGCGAGCGCGGCGGCGCCGGTACAGCCCGCGGTGAGCGGCCCTCGTTGCCGGGTCAGCACGAACAGCGCGATGGTCGGCACGAGGATGACCGGCCCGCCCGGCAGGCCGGACGCGTAGTAGCCGAACGCCGAGGCGGCCGTGACCAGGAAGAGCGTCAGCGGGAAGCGATGGACGAGCAACAGCGTCAGCACGGTCGCGGCGAGCCACGCGGCGCCCAGCGACGTCAGCGGCGTCGAGCCGGGCTGCCACCGCGAAGACGCGCTGGTCGCTCCGAGCACGAACCCGAGGACGACGACCGTGCGCACCACGCGTCCTACCCACGGCGGCCATCTCATGCCGCGAAAGCTACCGCCCACGGCCGGGCGGCGCGTCCGTCACGGAGCGACAGTCCACGTACGTCGTCAGTCGAACATGAGGGGCAGCTTCGCCGCCGTCGCCTCGTCGGCCGGGGTGTAGGTCGACACCGTGATCTCCGAGCGGCGGCCGTAGTACAGGTAGGTGAAGTTGAACTGCAGCAGGCCGACGTCCGGGTGCAGGTACCGCTTCGTGCGGATCGGCTCGGAGTTGACGTCGTGGTGCGGCCACAGCTCGGCGAACAGCGGCGACTCCGCCTTGAGCCGCTTGACCAGGTTCTTCCACGCGGGTTCGGCGACGTGCTCGGCCATCGCCGCGCGGAAGGACGCGATCACGCGCGGGATGTTCGTGTCCCAGTCCAGCATCCGCTTGCGCCACTCCGGGTTGAGCAGGCACTGGACCAGGGTGTTGCGGTCCTCGAACGGGATCGCGTCGACGTCGCCCATCAGCCAGGTGTAGCCGCGGTTGTAGCCGAGGAGGTCGCAGCGGGCGTTGCGCACCGCGACCGGGTACGGCTCGAGCTTCTTCAGCATCAGCTCCAGCTGCGGCGAGAGGACCTGGCAGTCCTTCTCGCTCTCCGGCTCGGGCGCGCCGGCCAGCCGGAAGAGGTGGGTGTGCTCGTGCGGGTCGAGGCGCAGCGTGCGCGCAATCGCCTGCAGCACCTGCTCGGACGCGTTGATGTCGCGGCCCTGCTCGAGCCACGTGTACCAGGTGACCCCGACGCCGGCGAGCTGCGCGACCTCTTCGCGGCGCAGCCCCGGCGTCCGGCGGCGGCCCAGCAGCGGAAGGCCGACCTGCTCGGGCGTGATCCGTTCACGCCGGCTGCGCAGGAACCTCGCCAGCTCTTGCCGGCGGAGGTCGGATTCGACGGCGGTGGTCATGGTGCCAGGATCGCACGAGCCCGAACCTGGTACCAGGTAGTGACAGTACCCGGATAAAGAACAACTGGTACCAGGTTAAGTTCGGGTCGATCGTAGTACCCATGACCACGACTCAACTCGCGCCGAGCACCCTCGGCGCCCCGGCCCGGCCGGGACTGACCCCCGCCGGCCTGGTCACGGTGCTGCTGGGGGCGGCGCTGCCGATCATCGACTTCTTCATCGTCAACGTCGCGCTCCCGACGATCGATGCCGACCTCCACGCGTCCACGGCGACCCTCGAGCTGGTGGTGGCGGCGTACGGCATCGCGTACGCGGTGCTGTTGGTGGTCGGCGGCCGCCTCGGCGACTCGCTCGGCAGGCGCCGGCTGTTCTTCATCGGCCTGTGGCTGTTCACGTTGACGTCCCTGGCCTGCGGAATCGCCCCGACGGCGACCACGCTGGTGATCGCCCGCGCCGCGCAGGGGGCGGCGTCGGCGTTGCTGCTGCCGCAGGTCCTGTCGATCATCCAGGCGACGACGTCCGGCGAAGAGCGTTCACGCGCATTGGGCCTCTACGGCGCGACGGGCGGCATCTCGACGATCGTCGGCCAGCTGCTCGGCGGCGCCCTGGTGGCGGCGGACGTGTTCGGCACCGGCTGGCGGCCGATCTTCCTGGTGAACGTGCCGATCGGGCTGGTGGTGCTGGTGCTGGCCCGCCGGCTGCCGGAAAGCCGCGCGCACGACCCGCTGGGCGTCGACCGCCTCGGCACGCTCCTGCTGGCGACGACCCTGCTGGCGTTGCTGGTCCCGCTGATGGAGGGCCGCGCGCTGGGCTGGCCGGCCTGGTCGATCGTCCTGCTGGCGCTCTCGCCCGTTTCGGCCGCGACGTTCGTGCACGTGGAGCGCCGCCTGGAGCGGCTGGGTGGCACGCCGCTGCTGCCGCCGTCGGTGATGCGCCTGCCGAGCGTCCGGAGCGGGCTGATGGTGGCGATCCCGTTCTTCGGCGCGTTCGGCTCGTTCATGTTCGTGTTCGCGATGACCCTGCAGGAGGGCCTGCACTTCGGCCCGCTGGGCGCCGGCGCCGCGCTGACGCCGCTGGCGGTCGCGTACTTCACGGTGTCGATGCTGAGCAGCCGCCTGGTGACCCGCTACGGCCAGAAGGTCGTACCCATCGGAGGCGCGATCACGGCGATCGGCATGGTGGTGCTGCTGTGCACGACGCTGTCGGCCTGGCCACACGTGACGGTGCTCGACCTGGCGCCGTCGATGGTGGCGATCGGCGTCGGGAACGCGCTGGCGATGACGACGTTGTTCCGGATCGTGCTGTCCCACGTGCCGACGGACCTGGCCGGGGTGGGCTCGGGCGTGATGACGACGAATCAGCAGACGTCGCTGGCTTTGGGTGTCGCGACTTTGGGGAGTCTGTACGCGGCGCTTTCGGGCTCGCTCGGGAGCCGCGACGCGTTCGCGGTGGTGATCGGGCTGGTGGCGGTGCTGGCGACGGTGGTCGCGATCACCGCGCGGCGCTTGCCGGACCCCCGGGTGTGACGGCGGAGAGGAAGGCGGACCACGCGGCCGGCGGCATCTCGAGTGCCCCGGCCGTGGGGGCTTTCGAGTCCCGGGTGGCGATGGTGGCGCCGGTGAACGCAACCTCCACGCAATCGCCTTCCTGGCCGGAACCACCGCTGTAGCTGCTCTTGCGCCAGATCGCCAAGTTGCTCGCCTCCGATTGATCACAGCTCGGCGATCAGCGTCCGGGAGTCCTCCTCGTCCAGCGCAAGATCGGCGAGATGGCCGAAAAGCAGCCTAGCAGCGCGCACTTCCGCCTCCTTCTCGATCTGCAGCGAGCCGAAACAGTATTCGACGTAGGCCAGGTCGGACTCGGCCGGATCGGGGAACCCGGTCACGATGAAGTTGCTGTAGAGACCGTCGTGCGAGCCCGACGACAGCGGAATCACCTGCAGCCGGACATTGGCCCGGCGCGACATGCCGAGCAGGTGCCGCAGCTGTTCGCGGTCGCACGGCTCCCGGCGCAAGGCCCCCTCGTCGACGATCGCGTGCACCTGCAGGACCGGCTCCTCGAACAGCCTGCGCTGCCGCCGCTGCCTGACCTCGATCTGCTTCTCCAGCTCGTCACCCTCGAAAGGATCGCGCGCACCGGCGAAGGTCGCGCGCATGTAGCTCTCCGTCTGCAGCAAGCCGGGCACAAATCCCAGCTGGTAGGTCTGCACCCAGGCCGCCTCGGCCTCGACACTGATGAATCCGCGGCCGCTCAAGCCGAAGGCGTGCCACCAGCCCTTCTCCTTGGCGTAGTCGAACATCCGCACGTACTCGCCGTAGTCCGAGCTGATGATCCCGTAGCGGTCGAGCAGCGCGAGGAAGTCGTTGTAGCCCGGGATGAACCCCTGCTCGATCCGGCTCATCTTCGAACTGGAGAACCGCAGCGGGCGGCCCGCGTCCTCTTGGCTCAGCCCGGCCGCCTCGCGTAGCTTGCGCAGGGTGCGGCCGAGCTGGCGTCGCCGGTAGTTCGGCTTGGTCGGCCGATCCATGGTGGTCACCCCTCGCTGTCGATCAACCACGAATCGTAGGCCGGGTGTGCCGATGTGGGATTCCCGTGTGCGGGCCGTGTCGCGCTGACTTGCGTCGAGAACCTGCAGGTCATGGACAGGTACGGCTACCCCCACGAACTCGAATACCGGCGCGAGGTCGACGACCGCCGGGTACATGAGTACACCGAACTCGTCGATGACATGGGGTTTGTCCTCGAGCACCGGAGCGACCGGTACCAGGGGTGGACCGTCCGGTACGGGACCGCCTGCGCGCACGACTACCTGTCCCGCAAGCGCGCCCGGCCGGGGACCTTCGTCGTCTCCGTCTACCGGCTCTTCCCGGGGCGGCGGGACCACGTCGTCACCATCCGGGTGACCTGGCCGCCGAAAAAAGCAAAGGTTCACCCGTCGGAAAAGTCGCGTGCCGGACGACTATGAGGGTGTGACGGAACCTCGGGTGCGACCGGACCCGGCCTTCGCGCTGCTCGGGCTGTACGAGACGGCCCTGCCGGAGGTCTACGGGTACCTGCTGTCCCGATGCGGTGACCGCACGCTCGCCGAGGAACTCACTTCGGAGACGTTCCTCGGGGCGGTCGCCGCCTGTCGCAAGGAGTACGCACCTCCAGTGAGCACCGGGTGGCTGATCGGCGTCGCCCGGCACAAGCTCGCCGACCACTGGCGGCGCACAGAACGTGAGGAACGCGGGCTGCGGCTGGTGCACGACAGCGCACCGGACGTCGAGGACCCGTGGGACGAGCAGCTCGACGCCCTGCGCGCGAGACAGGTGCTCGAATCCCTCGGGCCGCACCACCGCGCGGCCCTGACCCTGCGGTACGTCGACGGCCTCGGTGTGCCCGAGGTCGCCGGCCACCTGGGACGCAGCGTGCACGCCACCGAGGCGTTGCTCGTGCGGGCCCGTGCCGCGTTCCGGCGTGCCTACGAGGAGAAGGAGGGTCGCGATGCCTGAGCCTTTCGACGCGCTTCGCCGTCCCTCCGAGCGGGTCGAGCCCGACCCGGACTTCGCCGCCGAACTGCGCGACGACCTGCGTCGCGTCCTCTTGAACGGAGCCGAGATGACCACCACCTCCGAGGCGCCGGCCACCGACGCCGAACTGCGTTCGCTGACGCCTTACCTGGCCGTGTCCGACGCGCGGGCCGCGCTCGACTTCTACGTCGACGTCTTCGGCGCGGTGCGGCGCGGGGACCCGATCGTCATGGACGACGGCCGCATCGGGCACGCCGAGTTGGCCATCGGCGACGCGGTCCTCATGCTTGCCGAGGAGCACCCGGAGATCGGGCACGTCGCGCCGCGCGAGGGTGGCGCGTCGGTGTGGGTGGAGGTCCCGGACGCGGACGTCAGCGTGGCCCGCGCGCTCGATCTGGGCGCGACGCTGATCCGCGCGGTGAGCGACTCGCCGTACGGCCGCGGCGGCTCGTTCCGCGACCCGTTCGGCCAGCGCTGGCTGGTCTCGCAGGCGACGCCCAAGCCCGCCGCCGCTGCCTCGCCGAAGCAGGGCGAGACCATGTACTTCACGTTCCAGGTCCCGGACGACACGCCCGCGAAGACGTTCTACGGCGCGGTCCTCGGCTGGGAGTTCACGCCGGGCTCGCAGGCGACGGCGTGGAACATCCGGGGCCACGGCCTGCAGGGCGGCCTGTGGGGCGGCCCGGGCCGCCAGGTCGGCTGGAAGCTGATGTACGCGGTCGACGACCTCGCCGCGGCCCTGACGCGGGTGCGCGAGCAGGGCGGCCAGGCGGGCGAGATCGAGACGCACCCGTACGGCCTGACGGCCGACTGCACGGACAACCAGGGCATCGAGTTCTACCTCTGGCAGCAGCCGGCGGAGTGACGAATCCCCTCCCCCGGGCCATCCTCGCGGGCGCACACTCGAAGGCATGGCCGGGCAATGGGCGCCGCGTGACCACGCCGAGCTGACCGCCGGATGGCGGCTGTGGCTCGAACTCGGGTCGTCGCCATGGCCTCGGCCGGACTGGGACGGCAGTCCGGCCGAGGCGGTGCGGGGGCTGCGGGAGCTGACGGGCGCCTGCGACGAGATCCTCGCCGGCTACCTGGCCGCCGGTGGTTCGCAGTCCGCCGACGTCGCCGCGCTGCTGCGGTCGATGTACCTCGCCGCGAGCTGGACGTGGAAGCTGTGGCAGGGCGACACCCGGCCGCTCGACGACGAACGGGCCGAGATGCTGCACCGAGATCTCGCCGGGTTCGCCGACCACGCCCAGGGTGTGCGTACCTTGCTCGCCGAGGGCGGCGGGTGGGCCTCTCTGACGCTTTAACGGCCCGCCGCGTAGCCCTGCATTCCCCGGGCGTTCGCCGCTGCGCGAAGGAGACCGTCGGTGCGGGAGACGGCCGAGAGGCGGCCCAGGGCCCAGTCGCCCGCGTCCACCACCGCATGGCCACGCTCGCGCAGGGCGTCCAAAGTGGACGCTCCCAGCCGGGACTCCACCACCAGCTCGCGCGGGTTCCACGAGCGCGGGTAGAACGAACTCGGGAACGCCGTCGTGTGCCAGGCGGGGGCGTCGATCGACTCCTGGAGATTCAGGCCGCCGTACACGTGGGCCAGCCAGAAGCACAGCTGCCACTGGTCCTGCTGGTCGCCGCCCGGGGTGCCGAACGCCAGCGTCGGGACGCCGTCGCGCAGGGCCAGTGACGGTGACAGCGTGATCCGGGGGCGCTTGCCGGGTGCCAGGGAGTTCGGCAGTCCTTGTTCCAGCCAGAACATCTGTCCGCGCGAGTCCAGGCAGAAGCCCAGCGCCGGGATCGTCGGGCTCGACTGCAGCCAGCCGCCCGACGGGGTCAGCGAGACCAGATTGCCCGCCGCATCGACGACGTCCAGGTGGACCGTGTCGCCGCGGGTCTGGCCCTGGGGGCCGACCGTCGGCTCGCCGGTCGCGCCGCCTTCCGCCTGGATTCCCTGCAGCGAGTCCAGGATCGCCGGGAGGCGCGCGGGGCCGCCGGCGTCCCCGGGGCGGAGCGAAGCAGAAGCCGTGTCGGTGATCAACGCACGCCGGGCATCGGTGTACGACGCGGAAAGCAGCACGTCCAGCGGCACGTCCGTGTCGCCGTACCAGGCCTCGCGGTCCGCGAACGCCAGCTTCGCCGCCTCGGTCGCCAGGTGCACCGTGCGCTCCGACGCGACGCCGTCCACAAAGGACAGTTCGTCGCGGAGGCCGTGCAGGAGCAGCGCCTGCTGCAGCAATGCCGGGCCCTGCGTCCAGCCGCCCATCTTGACCAGGCGCCAGTCGTCGACGTCCACGAACGCCGGGTCTTCGTACGACGCCGACCACGACGCGAGGTCGTCGCCGGTCAGCAGGCCCGCGTGGTCGCGGCCGGAGTCGTCGCGGAACGCCTGCCGGCTGAACGCATCGATCGCTTCGGCGACGAAACCCTGTGACCAGGCACGGCGTCCCGCGTCGAGCTGCGCCTCGCGCCCCGAGACGGCTTCCGCCTCCCGCAGCAGCCGCTCCCAGGTGTCCGCCACTACCGGGTTCCGGTGCAGGCCGGACGCCGGCTTGCCGTGCGGCATCCACAACGCCGCCGACGTCGGCCAATGCTCGGTGAACAACCGCGAGACGGCCTGGATCGTGTCCCCGACTCGCGACACCAGCGGGACGCCGTTGCGGGCGTAGCCGATCGCGTACGACAGCACCGAGCGAAGCGACTTCGTGCCGTAGTCGCGAAGCAGCAGGAGCCAGCCGTCCCAGGCGCCGGGGACCGTCGCCGGGAGGAGACCGCTGCCCGGGATCAGGTCCAACCCCAGAGAGGCGAACTGCGACGCCGTGGCCCCCGCGGGCGCCGGGCCTTGACCGGCCAGTGCCCGCGGGGTCGGGTCGTCCGCCGTCACGAAGAGGCCGGGCACCTGGCCCGCCGGGCCGCACAGGTGCGGCTCGGCGACCTGGAGGACGAAGCCGGCCGCGACCGCCGCGTCGAACGCGTTGCCGCCGTCTTCCAGCACCGCCATCCCGGTGGCCGAAGCCAGCCAGTGCGTCGATGCCACCATCCCGAAGGTGCCGGTCAGTTCCGGCCTCGTCGTGAACATGCCCCGATGGTAACTACCAGCTCGCCGGGCGCCGCCGCTCCGGCTCGTACGGCTGCGTGATGATTTCCATCCCGTTCCCACCGGGATCGAGGAAATAGACGCCACGGCCGCCGTGGTTGTGGTTGAATTCGCCGACCTGCTTGCCTTGCGGATCGGCGTGGTAGGGCACGCCCGTTTCGACGAGCCGCGCGAAGACGGCGGCGAAGTCGTCCTCCGGGATCAGGAAGCAGTAATGCTGCAGGCGGAGGTCCTGCTCGGGGATGGTCGCGAAGTCCAGCCGGACGCCGTTGCGCGTCTCGACGGGGATGAACGGACCCCATTCTTCCCCGACTTCGAGGCCGAGCAGGTTCGCCAGGAATTCGGCGGATTCCCGATTGTTCCGGGACGGGACGATCAGATGGTTCAATTCAACGGAAACGGAAACAGACACGAGCGAAATGCCTCCGGGGCACTCCCGCCACCTCCATGCCTCACCCAGCCGGTGACCGACACGCGATGCCGTGCGGCCAGCCTAGCCAAGAGCGAGCCCTCAGGAAACCTTGATCCGCGCCGCCGCCCGCGGCCGCCCGACGCCCTGCCAGGACAGCCCGGCGTCGACGACCACCCGCGGGTCCAGCAGGTTCCGCGTGTCGACGACGTCGATGCCCTCCATCAGCTCGGCCATCGCGGCCCAGTCGAGGTGCTTGAACTCGGCCCACTCGGTCAGCACGACGACGACGTCCGCGTCCTTCGCGACCTGGTAGGCGTCGTCGACCACGGTCATCCCGTCGATTTCGCCGTCGACGGCCGGGTCGTAGGCGACCAGCTCGGCGCCCAGCGCACAGAGCACCGAGGACACGGCGAGCGCGGGCGAGTCGCGCAGGTCGTTCGTACCCGCCTTGAACGCCAGGCCCAGCACGCCGATCCGGGCGCCGGCCAGGGTGCCGCCGACCGCACCGGCGATCTTCGCGACGATCCGGTCGCGCTGGGCGATGTTCTCGTCGATCGCCGACGTCAGCATCTTGAAGTCGTAGTTCACCGACTCGGCGACCTTGACCAGCGCGCTGGTGTCCTTCGGCAGGCACGAGCCGCCCCAGCCCGGGCCCGGCTTGAGGAACGTCCGCCCGATCCGCCGGTCGTAGCCCATGCCCTCGGTGACGAGGTTGATGTCCGCGCCGAGCCGTTCGCACAGCTCGGCGATCGAGTTGACGTAGGACAGCTTCAGCGCGAGGTAGCAGTTCGCGGCGTACTTGACCAGTTCGGCGCTGGCGGCGTCGGCGACGACGACCGGGGCGGCCAGCTCGGCGTACAGCTCACCGACCCAGTGCGCGGCGGCGAAGTCGTCCGAGCCGACGACGATCCGGTCCGGGCCCAGGAAGTCCGCGACCGCGGTGCCTTCGCGGAGGAACTCGGGGTTCGACACCACCGGCACGTCGGTCCGCCCGAGCATCTCCTCGATCCGCTTCGACGTGCCGACCGGCACGGTCGACTTGGTGACCAGCGCGCAGCCGGCGGGCAGGACGTCGCCGATCTCGGCGGCCACGGCTTCGACCGCGCGCAGGTCCGCGGAGCCGCCGGCGCCCATGGGCGTCGGGACGCAAAGAAACACGGCTTCCGCGTCGCGGACCGCGTCCCGCGCGCCGACGACGAACTGGAGACGGCCGGCCGAGATCCCGCGGGCGACCAGATCGGCCAGCCCCGGTTCGAGGATGTCGACGCGCCCGGCGCTCAGCCGGGACACCTTCGCGCGGTCGACGTCCACGCACGTGACGCGATGACCCAGACTGGCCAGGCAGGCCCCCGTGGTCAAGCCGACGTAACCGGTACCTACCACCACGATCCGAGCTGGTGTCATGGTGCTGAAGGTGACAGCCGGAGTTGACCACCGCGCTAACGGAACCGGACACGGGTGAGTACTCCATGCGACACCGCGGAGGTGCGTTAACAGCAGTTTGCGGCCGGTGAGCGAGCACACGAATCGCCCGTGCGAACGAGCGTTAACCTGGGTGGGAATCGGAGCAGCGAAGGGAACCGCACAGATGCAGATCACCGACACCGCGGCGCTCGTCACCGGGGGCGCGTCCGGCCTCGGCGGGGCGACGGCGAAGGCCCTCGCGGCGAAGGGCGCGCGGGTGTTCGCGCTGGACCTGGCGCCGTCCATCGAGAAGGCCGAGCAGGTCGACGGCATCACCTACGTCGAGGCCGACGTGACCGACGTCGACCAGGTCGAGGCCGCCGTCGCGACCGCGGCGGGTTCCGGCGTGCCGCTGCGGACCGTCGTGAACTGCGCCGGCATCGGGCCGTCCGCGCGGATCCTGTCCAAGAAGGGCCGCCACGACCTCGCGCTGTACGCGAAGGTCATCCAGATCAACCTGATCGGCACGTTCAACGTCCTGACCGTCGCGGCCGAGGCGATCGCGAAGACGGAGCCGCTCGAGGACGACGCCCGCGGCGTCGTCATCAACACCGCGTCCATCGCCGCGTTCGACGGCCAGATCGGGCAGGTCGCCTACTCGTCGTCCAAGGGCGGCGTCGTCGGCATGACGCTCCCCGCGGCCCGCGACCTGGCCTCGCACGGCATCCGCGTGCTGACCATCGCGCCGGGCATCGTCGACACCCCGATGCTGGCCACGGTCAGCGACGAGTTCCGCGCGTCGCTCGCCGCCGGCATCCCGTTCCCGAAGCGGCTCGCGCGGCCGGACGAGTACGCGCAGCTCGCGCTGTCGCTCATCGACCACGACTACCTGAACGGCGAGGTCGTCCGCATGGACGGCTCGCTGCGGATGGCCCCGCGCTGACCCGCCGCCGCCGGGGCACTTCGCGTGCCCCGGCGGTCGTGCTCAGCGGGTGAGGCGGACCTCGAGGCCGATGCCGTCGGTCGTCACCGAGCAGCCGCCGAAAGCGCTCTCCGCGGCCAGCGCTTCGAACTGCTCGCGCGTGAACGCCCGGCGCCGCAGCCACCCGAGCGTCTGCCGCACGGTGAACCCGCTGACGACGCCGACGTTCATCCCGGCGACCTCGCGATCGATATCCGCGCCGGTGGCCTCGTGGTTGAGGTCGTGGATCACCGCGAACCCGCCCGGGCGCAGCAGTCGGTGCATCTCGTTCAGCGCGGTCACCGGCTGCCGGAAGTTCTTGAACGCCGCCTGGCAGACCACGAAGTCGAACGACCCGTCCGCGAACGGCGCGTGCGTGACGTCGCCCTGCCGGAAGTCGACGTCCACTCCTGCCTTCCGCGCCTCTTCCGAAGCGATTTCCGTCATCGTGTGGCTGATGTCGAGCCCGGTGACGTGGAAGCCGCGCTTCGCCAGCTCGACGGCGAAGAAGCCCGGCCCGGGCGCCACCTCCAGGATGTCGGCGCCGTCCCTCAGCCCGGACGTGACCTCGGCGGCCTGCCGCCGGTACTGCGCGAGCTGCGGCTCGGTGCCGCGGTTCTTGGCGTACCAGCGTGCCTGAAAGCCTTCCATCTCGGGCACCCGGTGCTTGCGTGTCGTCTCCATCGGTTCCTACCTCTCCACGAACTCCCCCAGGTCGTCCGGGAATTCGCCGGTTTCGTGAAAGCGCCGCCAGGCGTCGATGCCCGGCAACGCGCCAGTGGTCAGTTCTTCGAGGAAGCCGCGCACCCAGCGCCCTTCGGCTTCCGTCATCGCGATGTCGTACTCGACCTCGACCACGAACAGCCGCGGCATGACCGCCCGCAGCCGCTCCAGGGCCGCTCGCTGTGCCTCGACGTGCTCGTCGAGCTGCCCGAGCCGCTGCCGGAGCAGGCTGATCGTCTGGTCCGGCCCGAGAACGCCCACCATCGACAGCCCGGACCGGAACCGCGGTGGCTCCTTCTCGACCGTGCCGACGAGCTCGCGGACCCAGTCCTCGAACTCCTCACGCCCGGCCGGCGTGATCCGGTAGACGGTCCGCTCGGGCCGCCCGCCGTCCTTGACGCTCTCGACGGCCTCCAACAAGCCGTGCTTTTCGAGGTTCGCGACGACCGTGTAGAGCGAGCCCCACTTGATCGGCATGTCGGCGTCCTTGCCGCGCTGCTTGAGCACGGCCGCCATTTCGTACGGGTGCATCGCGCGTTCCAGCGCGACGGACAGCACGGCCAGGCCCAGCATGCTGGCGACCTTCCGCTTCTTCATGCCGACTCCTCGTTTACGAGTACTCGCAGACGAGTATACGGAAGACGTGCCAGCAGGCAAGTGTCTTAGTCAGTGAACTACTCAGAGGTCGAACATGTACGGGACTTCGGCCTGCGCCCGCGCATCGATCCACTCTCGCAGCGCGCGCGTGGCCAGGACGTCGTCCTCGTTGTAGCGCAGGAGCCGTTCGCGCTGCTCGCCGTCCGGCGTCTCGCCGTCCATGCCGACGGCGTCGCGGTACCAGCGCATCGACGCCTCGCCGCCCGCCTCCGGATCGCGCCAGGCGAACCCGGCGACCGGGGCGATCACCTTCAGCCCCTTGCCGTGGGAGCACAGGAACTGGTCGGTGACGCTGCGGAAGAGGTCGACCCACTCCGCGGAGTCCACGAAGGACTGGATCTCCTTCTTCGTCGGCACGCCCGGGTGGTCGCCGAAACGCTCGACCGAGCCGAACAGCCAGCGGTTCTCTGCGAGCGCGTTGTAGCAGTACGCGCGGAAAGTCAGCCCGGCCGCTTCGGTGCGCTCGCGGACGTCGGTGAGCCAGGCCCAGAACTCGGCGAACGACCGGGCTTCGTCGTCGGTCGGCAGCGGGTCCCACGTCGCGAAGGCGCGGTATCCCTGCGAGACGCCGATGTCGGCGCCGGTGAGCAGGCAGCCCCAGAGGTACGCGCCGGCGTCGCCGAAGCTCTCCATGTCGACGTCGACCTCGACGTCGGCGCGCGGCACCTCGACGCGGTCGACGCGGCGCACCAGCGTCAGGTCGGCCAGCCAGGCACGCGCGAGCACGACCGCGTCCGGGAACGTCACGCCCGTCCAGTTCACTTCCGGCGCCTCGCCGGTCGGGTCGAGGGCGGCCAGCTTGTCCACAGTGGACACACCGGCGCGGCGCAGCTCGACCGCGTCCTCGCCGCGGACCACGAGGCTGACGTCGCGGGACTCGGTGAGCACCACCTCGCACGTCGGCCACCACGGGCAGCGGCGGCACTCCAGCACGCGCGACGGCTCGGCCAGCGGCTCCTCGCCGTTCGCGGCCGCGGTGGCGATGGCGAGCCGGTCGGCGAACCGGACCTGGTACTCGGTGAGCGCGCTGCGCCCGCCGGGCCAGGTGCCCGCGGTGAGGTCGTGCCAGACGACGACGTCGGCGTCGAGGCCGATGACGCCGCCCAGGGCGAGGCTTTCGTCGGCCTGTCCGAGCGTCTGCAGCATGCGGCGGATGTGCACGAGCCGCAGCTGGTCGCGCGGCTGCGAGCGGACCTTGCGGCCGTCGTCGGCGCCGCGGTGCGCCGGGTCGAGGTCGGTCAGCTCGGTGACGATCGCGCCGGTGCCACGGTCGGAGATCCGGTGCCGCACGACGAGCACCGGAACGTACCCACGGCCGGTGCGCACGAGCAGGTCGACGCCGCCGCGCCGGTGCCCGGCCGCGTCGACCGGGAACAGCGCGCCCCAGATGTAGGACGCTTCGGCGGCGAAGGCCTGCTCGGTCAGCTCGACGCGCTCGTGCGCCGGGAGGTCCCTGGCGATCTTCACCCAGTGGCCCGGGTTGGCCGCCATCAGCCGGGCGACGATGTCCTCGCGGTGGGCGGTGGCGTCGTCGATCCGCTGCTGCGCGGTGGGGTCCGGCGGGGAAAGCGGTACCTCGCGCATGGTGGGGTCGTGTTCGAGGTGCACGCGCCGACGGCAGCGGCTGACCGCGCCCGCGTCGAGTACCACCTCGCCCTTCATGGAGATCACTCTAGATTCCCACCGCCGAGCCGACATGCCCGCCACCCGGGCGACCAGTAAGTTCGACCTCGACACGTCGCAGGAGGTGCCATGGCGCGCAAGGCCAAGGTCGAGGGTGAAGCCAGGTTCACCCCTAAGAGGGCGAAGAACGCGGTCGCGGTGGCGAAGGTGCTCGGCCCGGTCGTGATCCCGGTGGTCGCGCCGTTCGCGGTGCGCGCGGCGGGCACCGCCCGGGAGCTGTACGACCGCTACCAGGCGCGCAAGCTCGGCGTCGCGGTGGATCAGCTGGGCTCGTACACCGGTCGCGGTGCGGCGCTGCACGCCCGGATCGCGGGGCTCGCCCAGGGGTGCCGGGACCTGGAGAAGTCGGAGAAGGCATCGGCGGCGGACAAGACGTTCGTGAGCGAGTCGCTGAGCACGCTGGAGCAGCTGTCGGCCTCGGTGCGGGCGGCCGAGCGGATGCCGGCGGCGCGGCGCAAGGCCGTGCACCGCGCGGTGGCCGGCGAGCTGGAGCGGCTGGAAGGCCACCTGCTGCACCGGCTGGGGATCTGACCGCGCGCCCCCGGTCGTGAGTGAGAAACAGCGTTAGAACACTGTTTCTCACTCACGACGGGAGTTACTTGACGAAGCCCTTCTTGACCATCCAGTCGTGGGCGACCTTGCCCGCGTCCTGGCCGTCGACGTCGACCTGCTTGCACAGCTCGACCATCTGCTGGTTGTCGAGGGCCGCGCCGATCTTCTCCAGCGGGCCGCGGACGTCCGGGTGCTGCTTCAGCCACTCCGTGCGCAGCGTCGGGACCGCGTTGTACTGCGGGAACGCCTTCTTGTCGTCCTCGAGCACCCGCAGGTTCAGCCCGGAGATCCGGCCGTCGGTCGTGAACACCTCGCCGACCGGGCATGTGCCGCCGGCGACCGCCGAGTAGATCGTGCCGATGCCGAAGTTCTCGATCTTCGGGTTCTGGAAGCCGTACGCCTTGACCGCGGCCGGGAACCCGTCCTGACGGCTGGTGAACTCCGTCTCCAGGCAGAACACGTTCTGGTCCGGCTTCTGCTTGATGAACGCCGCGAGATCCGACGTCGTCTTCAGGTTGTTCTTCGCGCCGTACTCCTCGGTGACGGCGAACGCGTACTGGTCGTTGAGCGGCGAGTAGTTCAGCCAGGTGACGCCGAACTTCTCCTGGTCCGCCTTGGCCGTCGCCTCGTACTGGGCCTTCTCGCCGCCGGGCACCGGAAGCTCGTTGCCCTGGTAGTTGATCCAGCCGGTGCCGGTGTACTCCCAGGTGACGTCCGTCTGGCCGGACAGCAGCGCCTGCCGCGACGAGTTGGACCCCTTGATGTCGGACAGGTCGACGACGTCCGCGCCCGCCGCGGACAGCGCCATCTCGGACAGGTACGCCAGGATGATGTTCTCGGTGAAGTCCTTCGACCCCACCGTCACCTTCAGGCCCTGCAGCGACGGGATCGGCTGGATCGAGCCCGGCTGGATGTCGTACGGCACCGCCTGGTTGACCGTCAGGCCGCACGCCGAGAGCGTCGCGCCCAGCACGGCCACGCCGAGGACTGCCGTCATGCGCCGGAGTTTCATCGCAGGCCCTTCGGTCCGAAGTACTGTTCGGCGACCGCGCCCAGCCAGTCGACCAGCAGCGCCAGCGCGACGGCCAGCACCGAGCCGGTCACCAGCACCGAGGTCAGGTTCAGCTTGTAGCCGGTGTCGATCAGCAGCCCGAACCCGCCGGCGTTGACGAACATGCCGAACGTCGCCGTGCCGACCGCCAGGACGAGTGACGTGCGCAGGCCGGCCAGGATCAGCGGGACGGCCAGCGGGAGCTCGACCCGCCACAGCACCGCGGCCGCCGACATCCCGATGCCGCGGCCGGCGTCGATCAGCGACTCGTCGACCTGCTGGATACCGACCATCGTGTTCCGCAGCACCGGCAGCAGCGAGTAGAAGGCCAGTGGCAGCGCCGCCACCCACAGCCCGCCGGTCGCGCCGGTGACGATGAACCACAGCACCAGCACGCCGAGCGCGGGCGCGGCCTGGCCGATGTTCGCGATCGCCAGGAAGACCGGCGCGAGGAAGCGCGCCCACGGCCGCGTCACGATCACCCCGAGCGGCACCGCGACCAGCACGACGATCGCGGTCACCACGAGCGTCATCAGCACGTGGTCCCACAACGCCGTGAACAGCGAGGACGCGTTGAGCGTCTCCTTCTCGGTCGCGTTGAGCCCGCTGGAGAACACCCAGATCAGCGTGACGGCGACGATCACGAGAACCACGACGGGCTGCGCGAACAGCCGGACGCGTTCCGCGCGTTTGGAGCCGGACTCGGTGCTGAAACCGGTATCGACGACAGCTGTCATGCGGACACCTCCTCGCCGTTGGTGTGCTCCTCACGCAGCTGCTGGATGGTCGCGATGACGGTGTCGAGCTGGATGGTGCCCGCGTACTCGCCGCGCGCGCCCGTCACCGGCACCGAGCCGCCCTCGGCGAGCATCGCCTCGAGCGCGTCCTGCAACGTCGACTGCAGGCTGACGATGTCCCGCAGCGGCTTGCCGACCGCCGTCATCGATGTCGCCGACGACAGCTCGCGGACGTGCGCCCAGCGCAGCGGGCGGCGCCGCTGGTCGAGCACCAGCGCGAAGTGCTTGCGCTGGTCTTCGAGCTTCTTGCGGATCTCGGCCGGGTCGTCGTCGACCGTCGCGGTCAGCGCGTCCTGCGCCAGCTCGACGTCGCGGACCCGCAGCAGCGTCAGCTGCTTCAGCGACGCACCCGCGCCGACGAACCCGGCGACCGTGTCGTTGGCCGGGTTGGCCAGGATCGCCTCGGGCGTGTCGTACTGCAGGATCGACGACTGGTTGCCGAGCACCGCGATCTTGTCGCCGAGCTTCACGGCCTCGTCGAAGTCGTGCGTGACGAACACGATCGTCTTCTTCAGCTCCGACTGCAGCCGCAGCAGCTCGTCCTGCAGGTTGCCGCGGGTGATCGGGTCGACCGCGCCGAACGGCTCGTCCATCAGCAGCACCGGCGGGTCCGCGGCGAGCGCCCGTGCGACGCCGACGCGCTGCTGCTGCCCGCCGGAGAGCTGGCGCGGGAAGCGGTCGCGGAAGTCGGCCGGGTCCAGCCCGACCAGGTCCATCATCTCCTCGACCCGGTCGTTGACCTTCTTCTTGTCCCAGCCGAGCAGGCCGGGCACCACGCCGATGTTCTGCGCGACGGTGAAGTGCGGGAACAGCCCGGCCTGCTGGATGGCGTAGCCGATCCGGCGGCGCAGCGTGTCGACGTCGAGGCCCAGCGCGTCCTCGCCACCGATGGTGATCTTGCCGGAGGTCGGCTGGACCAGGCGGTTGATCATCCGCATCGTCGTGGTCTTGCCGCAGCCGGACGGGCCGACGAAGACCACGATCTTGCCGGCGGGCACCACCATGGAGAAGTCGTCGACCGCCGCTTCGCGGGTGCCGGGGTACCGCTTGGTCACGTGCTCCAGCTCGATCTCGACGCCGGAGACTTCCTCGTTCTCAGCCACGGACACCCCTAGAAATGGTGAAGCGCTTGATCAGGACGTAGACGCCGTCGAGCAGCAGCGCGAGGATGACGACCCCGACCGTGCCGGTGACGGCTTGGTTCAGGGAGTTCGTGCTCCCCGCATTCGTCAGCCCGGAGAAGACCTCGGCGCCGAAGCCGGGGCCCTTCGCGTAGGCGGCGATCACGGCGATGCCCATCAGCATCTGGGTGGCCACCCGCATGCCGGTGAGGATCGCCGGCCAGGCCAGCCGCAGCTCGACCCGGGTGAGCACGCCGAAGCGGCTCATCCCGATGCCGCGCGCCGCGTCGGTGATCGCCGGGTCGACGCCGTCGAGCCCGACGATGGTGTTCCGCACGATCGGCAGGAGGCCGTAGAGCACCAGCGCGATCACGGCCGTCGTCGGACCGAGCCCCGAGATCGGGATCAGCAGGCCCAGGAGGGCGAACGACGGGACCGTCAGGATCGTGCTCGCCAGCGCCGTGGCCACCGCCGAACCGATCGGGCTGCGGTACACCGCGACCCCGATCAGCACGCCGAGGACCGCCGCGAGGATCGTGCACTGCACCACCATGCTGGTGTGCAGGTAGGCCTCCAGCCAGAGCTTGCTCGCCCGGTCGGAGATGTAGTCGAAGAGGTTCATCCGTGTCCGCTCTCCCGCCTTTGCGCAGGCCTTCACCCGAACGGGCTAGTTCCTGACCGACGGCTCAGTACCCAGCGCGAAGCCGGGCCAAACCCCCGCTTTCGGCCCACCGGTTCCGCCCACCTTGGCCTTTCCGCCCGTGATCGGCAACAAACGGCCTGAACCACGGCGTGGCGCGAGCCGTGAACTCGGTGTGTGCTCACTTCACGGGATCACACGCTCGCGCGGGAGCAGGTCCCTTAGGCTGCTCTTCATGAGCGTTCCGGCACGGCGTCCCGCCGTGCTGGGTGCTACCCGGGGTGTGTCGCTCGCCGTGTCCGCCGCGGCGCTGTCCGTCACCGCGCACCGGCTGGCCGACGGCGGCCTGCCCGACCCGGCGATGACCGTGCTGCTGAGCGGCCTCTTCGGCTGGACCGCGACCGCGCTGGCCCGCAAGGCGCGTGGACCGGTCGCCACGATCAGCCTGCTCGGCGCCGCTCAGCTCGTGATGCACCTCCTGCTCACCACGCTCGCCGACCACCACGACCACGGCATGGCCGCGATGCCCGGCGGCAGCGGGCTCGGCATGCTCGTCGCGCACGCCGTGGCGACCCTGGTCGCTGCGCTCCTGCTCGCCCGCGCGGACGCGATGCTCCTGACGGTGCTCGCCGTGCTGCGCGCGATCCTGCCGCGGCTGCTCGGCGCGCTGCCGGTCCCGGTCGCCCCCGCGCTCGTCCCGGTGCGCGTCGACGCACCGGGCCACCTCGTCGGCGTCGATCTGCGCCGGATCCGCGGGCGGCGCGGCCCGCCCGTCCACTCCTGAAACCCAGCTCGTCCCCCGCAGCAGCCCGGTCCCCGAACCGAGCTGTCCCCTTTCTTGAGTTCATCAGGAGTGAACCCATGTCCCAGCACGTCTTCAAGCGCGCCGGTTTCCTCGCCGCCACCGTCGGTGTCGCCGGCCTCCTCGGCGCGGGCGTCGCCTCCGCGCACGTCACCGCCAACGTCTACGGCCCGCAGCCGACGAAGGGCGGGTACGCCGCGATCGTGTTCCGCGTCCCGAGCGAGGAGCCGAACACCACGACCACCAAGGTCGCCGTCGACTTCAAGCCCGACTACGGCATCGGCAGCGTGCGGACCAAGCCGCTGCCCGGCTGGACCGCCGAGGTGACCAAGTCGAAGCTGCCCACCCCGATCACCAAGGACAACGGCACGAAGATCACCGAGGCCGTCACGGCGGTGACGTGGACCGCGCAGCCGGGCAACGAGCTGAAGGCCACCGACTACCAGGAGTTCTCGGTGAGCTTCGGCCCGCTGCCGACCAACGTGGACGAGGTCGAATTCCCGGCGCACCAGACCTACAGCGACGGCAAGGTCGTCGACTGGAACCAGCCGACGCCCCCGGGTGGCGCGGAGCCGGAGCACCCGGCGCCGGCCGTCAAGCTGGCCGCCCAGGTCGCGGGCGACGGCGACATGTCCGCCAACATGGCGGCGACGCCCGGCGAGCACACTGAAGCCGCGGCGGCGTCCGACAGCACGGCCCGCTGGCTCGGCGGAGCCGGCCTGCTCGTCGGCGCCATCGGCCTCGGCGTCGGGGCCGGCGCGACCGTCCGGGCCCGCAAGGCCACGGCGAAGCCGGGAGGCAACAGCTAGATGCGGAAAGCGCTCGTCGCGCTGGCGTTGACGGTGGTGGCCGTGCTCGGCACGGCCACCCCGGCGCTGGCGCACAACGTGCTGATCTCCTCGGACCCGGCGAACGGCGCGTCGATCGCCGCCGGCCCGCAGAAGGTCAGCCTGACGTTCGACCAGTACGTGCAGGGCGCGGACGTCAACCAGATCGCGGTGACCGGACCCAGCGGCGGCCAGTGGGCCGAAGGGCCGATCAGCGTGGTGAACAACGTGATCAGCGCGCCCCTGCGGCCGCTCGGCCCGGCCGGGAAGTACACCATCGGCTATCGCGTGCTGTCCGCCGACGGCCACCCGGTGACCGGTGAGCTCACGTTCACCCTCACCGCCGCGGGCACCGGCACGCCGGCGACCGTGGACGCGGCGAAGTCGCCCGGCAGCTCGTCGTCGGCTTCGCCGCAGTCGGGCTCGACCGGGGTGCCGATCTGGGTCTGGATCGCCGGCGCGGTCGTGCTGCTGGCGATCGGGCTGACCGTGGCGCTGCGCTCCGGCCGGTCCGTGGAAGAGAAGAACTGACGGGATGGCCCAGGCCGAGACCACCGCGAAGCCCCGCTATTCGACGCTGCTGTGCGTCGTCACGGCGGGCCTGCTCGGCGCCCTGATCGGCGTCGCGCTCATGTCCACCACCCCGGTCCCCGGGGTCGTGGAACCCAGCGCGGTGGTCTCGGCCGGCATCCCCGTCGTGCGCGTCCTGCTCGACCTCGCCGCGGTCACCACCATCGGCCTGGCGCTGCTGTCGGTGCTCGTCGGCTACGACCGCCCGAAGCTGACCGAGCCGATCCTGCGGCTGGCCCGGCCGGCCGGCGTCGCGGCCGCGCTCGTCTGGGCCACGGCCGCGGTCGTCGCGCTGATCCTGCAGACCGCGGAGTACAAGCCCGGCTCGTCGACGCTCTCCGCGGGTGACATCGGCAGCTACATCGCCGCCGTCGGCGCGGGCAAGGCGCTCGTCATCGTCGCCGCGCTCGCGCTCGTCCACGCCGGGATCGGCGCGCTGGCGCTGCGCTTCGGCGAGAAGGTGCCCGCCGAAGTCCGCGTCGGGCTCGGCCTGTTCGCGCTGCTGCCGCTGCCGGTCACCGGGCACGCGTCGAACTGGAACTACCACGACTACACGATGATCTCGATGGAGCTGCACGTCATGAGCGCGGTCGCCTGGACCGGCGGCCTCGGCGCGATGACCGTGCTCCTCGTGGCGAACCGGACGCTGCTGGCGCACGCGCTGCCCCGGTTCTCCAAGCTCGCGACGCTCTGCCTGATCCTCTCGGCGGCGACCGGCCTGTTCAACGGCCTCGTCGAGATCTCGCTCAACCCGACCATCGGGTTCTGGGCGGCGATCTTCACGACACCGTACGGGCAGCTCTTCGTGCTCAAGTTCCTGTGCACGGGCGCCATCGCGCTGCTCGGCGCGTACACCCGCTTCCGGCTGATGCCGCAGATCGTCCGGCACAACCGCACGGCGCTGGCCGCGTGGGCGACGCTCGAGCTGACCGTCATGGGATTGGCGTTCGGCTTCGCGGTGGCGCTGACGCGGGCGCCGGTCGTCGCCTCCTGAAAGCCCTTCCTCGCTGGTAGAGCCGGTCTGCGGTCACGGCGAGTAGCTGCAAGTTGCGCATTGGGCTGAGGGGTAGACCATTGGGGGCGACCGGTTGGGCCGAACTTTCTACCCAGAGCTGACCGCATTTCGGAAGCGACGAACGGTCATTTGCCAGCGGCGAATGCACGTGCAGGATGTGGCGCCGGTCACATGAAGTGACAGACAACGGTCATCGGTAACGCGTCCACCGGGTGTCCGTCCGCGCGTTGCGGAGATCGTCCAGCCGGCGGTAGAGCTCGGGCCGCACCTGCGGCCGGCTGCGCAGGATCGGCAGCACGCTCGTCGTCAGCTTCAGCTCGCGGATCGCCCGGAGCACGGCGAACCCGGGCCACGACGTCACGTCGAAGCCGTACACCGCGGCGAACGTCCGGTAGCGCACCGGCGGGTCGCCGAACCGTTCACGGCCGACCGCCAGCGGCGTCAGGTCCCACTCCGGCGGGCCGACGCACGACGAATCGAAGTCGCAGAGCACCGGTCCGTCCGGGCCGGGGATGACGTTGCCCGGGTACGCGTCGCCGTGGACCAGGCTCCTGGCCAGCGGAAACTCCAGTTCGGCCAGCGCGCCTTCGAGCTCGGCGCAGCGGTCGAGCAGAAACGCGCGATCGGCGGCACTGAGCTCTTCGGCGTCGGACACGCGGGCCCGCACCGCGGCGAACGGCGCCCACTCGGCGAGGTCCTCGGGCGCGGGCAGGGCGTGCACCCGGCGCAGCAGCCGGGCCAGGTCGGCGGACGTCGCCGGGCGGCCGATGCTCGGCACCTGGTGCCACACGGTCACGAGGTGCTCGCCGACCCGCATCGGCTGCTCGACCGAGTCGAGCAGCCGGATCGCGGGGACGTCGTGGTGCGCGAAGTGCCGGGCCACGCGGACCACGGTTTCGACGCGGTGCCGGAGCCGGGTCGAGCCGACGATCCGGATCACGAAAGGCGCGGTGACCAGTGCGTACACCGCGTTGTTGGTGAACCGCAGCAACCGCGCGCCCGCCGGGTCGAAACCCAGCCGCGCGCAGGTCTCCGCCAGTACGCCACGCAGCTTGCCGGACGTGAACCGGCCGTCCAAGACGGTCCCGGTCCCCTCGGCGTCAGGCGGCGTAGAAAGCGTTGAGGCGGTCGGCGAGGTCACGGGCGTCGGCGTTGTTGCGGCGGCGCTCGGCCTCGTCCTGCAGGGGCCGCATGCGGTCCTTGACCCGCTCGGACTTGATGCCCTCGGCGCAGTCGATGGCCTTGCCGCCGACCTTGGCGCCGTGGTCGAGGTCGCCGTCCAGCAGGTGGTTGGTGGCCAGCGCGCTCAGCATGAACGTCTTGGAGCGGGCCATCTCGTCGTCGTAGGACTCGACGGCCCTGGTCAGCGCGGGGATGGCGTACTTGGTGTGCTCGGCGTTCTGCTGCGCGAGGACCGTGTGGACGGTGCCGACCATGGCGTAGACGTCGGTCTCGGTGAAGAACTTCACCCAGGACTCGGCCTCGGCCAGGTTGGCGCGCTCGAACTCGTCCTTGCTCCGGCCGAGCAGCTTCACCGCCTGCTCCTCGTTGCCCATCATCGCGTAGGCCCAGGCCTCGTTCGCGCAGAGCACGGAGACCGCCAGCTCGGAACCGCTTTCCTGCGCCGCGATCTGGCCGAGCTGGAACAGCTTCAGCGCGTCGTTCGGGGCGTCCTGGTGCAGGTAGACGCGGCCCATGCGGTAGAGCACGTTCGCCACCAGCGGGTGGTTCTCGCCCTGCTTGGCCAGGTCCAGCGCGTTCGCGAAGTGGCCCCGGGCGGAGTCCATCAGGCCGGTGTCGAAGGACGTCCAGCCGGCCAGCGAGTGCAGGTCGGCGAGCGCCACGTACAGCCGGTTCTTGACGATGTCGGTGCCGTGGGCCTCGAGCATCTGCTGTCCCCAGGACAGCTGCGCCACGACGGCGTCGCGGCAGAACCCGCCGCCGTACTGGTAGTCCAGCGCGCGCAGGGCCCGCGTCGCGGCCTCCACCTGGCGCACGTCGGTCATGCCGATGCGCCCGGGCGCCGGCGTCCTGGCCGGTCCCGCCGACCACGTGCCCGATTCCGGACCGAACACCGCCGCACCCATCGTGACCTGGGCGGCGTGCGCGAGGAACCTCCGTCGCTTCACGGACTCGTCCTCCTCAGCCTGCTGGCCGTCGGCGGAGCCGACGACGCGTATCGCCGTGGCCTCGTCGTAGGCGAGGCCCATGTATCCACGGGGGACACCCAGGCCGTCGGCGATGCGCGTGAGCACGTCGTAGGCCATGACCTGGCGACCCTTGAGGATCTCGGACACCTCGGACTGGGACTGGCCGGTCATCGCGGCGATCTGGCGCTGCGAGACACCGTGCTTGCGCAGGAGCCGGTAGACGGCGCTGATCTCGCGGGCCGCGAGAGCCGCTCTCATCTCCGGCTGCTCCCACGCGTCAGCGGGAACTGCGTGGCTCTGCCGGGCTTCGGCACTGCCACCGTTACTGGCGTCCATCGCGCCCCCTCCACTGTCCGGTCGGGCGTCTGTGAAACAGCGTAGGCAAACCTGCGAAACCGTGTGAACAGCCGAACTGGTGCCCTGATCGGTCCGGGCGAAGTCCGTTGACCGCTTACCGTGGAACCCGGTCCGGTCACCGCTATGACGCCATTTCGACCTTCTATCGCACCCGGTTTCACCTCACTGTAGTTGTCAGATCTCCGTCACCGCCCGGACACCGGCAGCGATCACGGAGAGCTACGAAAACCGCAGCGCTGTGACAAAGAGATGTTGCAGAAGGCATCTTCGAAGCCCGACGGATTCGAAGACGGGACGACAGAGCGGAGAAGGGCGTGGAGTTCGTGGACTCGTTCGCAGGGGGACATGCCGGTACGGCGACCCGCGCCGTGCGGCCGGCGGTCTCTCCCCTCTCCGCTGTCCGCCCGGTCACCCCCGCCGCCGCGGTGGACCCCCGCACCGCGAGCGTCCGGCACTACGAAGGCGGACAGCTGGTGTGGCGCGTGCAGTGCGGCGACCTCATCAGCCGCGAGCGCGCGGTGACGGTGTTCGTCGAGGACAACCAGGTGGTATTGGTCTCGCCCCCCGGCGAGACCGCGCGGTTGACGTCCGGCCAGCTCGGACAGCTGCGCGCCGCGCTCAACGAAGCCGCCAAGATGGCGGAAAGGTAACGGTGAGCTGATCATGGATCAGGTACTCGGGCAGGTCCTCCGCAATGCGGTCTGGGAGCGCCTCGACATGCTGACCGACCTGGCGAACCGCGCCGACGCCCAGTCGCTCGTCTCGGTCGCGCGCTCCGAACTGCCCCGCTTGACGGAGGCGTGGCGCGCGATGCTGAAGATGCACGAGCCCGACGAGCGCGGCGACTGCCCGACCTGCTCGACCCGGTGGCACCGCTGCAAGGCGCCGTGCTCGGTCTGGCAGGTCGCGCACGAACACCTGGTGGCCGGTGGGCTGGCTCCGCAGCAGTCGTCGGCGGACAGCCGCCTGCAGGGCCGCCGCAAGAGCCCGGTCCCGACGCAGGACCGCGGCGTGCCGGCCCCGAGCGCGGCCGAGACCACCGGACGCCACGCGCTGGTGAACCCGCGCCGAGCGGTCACGGCCTGACGGATTCCGGGTCGTCGCCCCCTCCCGCGGTTGCGGCCCGGCCTGTTCCGCCCCTGATCCGGCGAGCGCGGCCGACCGATCGCCCCATCGGCCCCGCGCCTGCTCTCGCCGTGGCCGAGGACTGTTTCGCCCGCACCCCCGAGCAGTGCGAACCAGTCCTCGGCCGCTCCACTCCGGTCCCCACCGCGATTAATCGAAAAAAATACGCGTTAGGCCTAGCCCAGGCGGTAATCGCCCGCTAGATTGATCATCGAGAGGCCTGGACCACTGGTTCGCCTCGACATGATCCGCCCGCTGTGAGCGGCCCCCGAATTCCGCGGGCCGGTGCCGTTGCACTCCCCTCCCCCGACCGGCACCGGCCCGCGGTTCCACTAGCGAACCGCCTTCACGCGCAGCACGAGCACCGCGGCCACGAGCGTCGCGACGGCCGAAGCGGCGAAGAGTCCGGGATACCCACCCAGGTAGGCCAGCACCAGCGGCGTGAGCAGCGGCGCGACCACCTGCGGCAGCGAGCTCGCGATGTTGATGATCCCGAGGTCCTTCGCCCGGTTCTGCGCCGCCGGGAGCACCTGGGTGAGCATCGCGAGCGCGACAGCCATGTACGCGCCGAAACCCACGCCCAGCAACGGTGACGCCACCAGCGCGACCGTCCAGGTCTGCCACACCACCAGCAGCAAAGCGGCCAATGCCATCACTCCGGAGGCCGCAAGGACGTACGGCTTACGCCGTCCGGACTTGTCGGAGAAGTGGCCGGCGAGCACGGCGCCGACCACCAGCGCCACGCCGTACAGGCCCATCATGATCAGCAGGCCGTCGTCCGGGTTCTTGTAGTGCACCGCGTCCTGCAGGAAGTACAGCAGGTAGAGCGTCCCGAACCCGTTGCCGAGGTTGATCATGAAGTGACAGGACCACGCCCAGGCGAAGTCCGGGAACCGCCGCGGCGACACCCAGAGGTTGCCGAGCACCTCGCGCCGCACCCACCGCGGCCGGAACTCGACGGGCAGGCGCGCATCCGGCGTCCGGAGGACGAAGAAGGCGGCGCCGACGAGGATGATCACGCCGCAGACCGAGTAGGCCAGCGGCAGCCCGGCGAGGTCCGACGCGGTGATGACGACGGCCGCGCCCACCACCGTGCCGAGCATCTGCGCGATGCCGACGAGGCCGCCGACCTGCGCGCGCTGCCCGACCGGCACGCGGTCCGGCATGGCGGCCATCAGCGTGGCGAGCATGCCGTTGAGCCCGCCTTGGACCAGGCACCAGCCGACGATCATCACGGCGACCGACGGTGCGAAGGCCAGCACGGCCATGCCGACGGTGGCGACGAGCGCGCCGGCGACGGTCCACGGGTGGCGGCGGCCGAACCGGGAGCACGTCCGATCGGACAGCAGCCCGATCGCGGGGTTGACGACCAGCGCCACGATCGCGCCGACGCCCATCACCAGCCCGAGCACGAACTCCTTGTCCACCTGGTCCAGCAGCTGTGCCTGCTTCGGCAGCAGCACCTGGATCGGCGCGTAGATCCCCAGCCAGAGCGCGATGTTCGCGAAGAACAGCAGGCTCATCCAGCCGGGCCGCACCCGTACGACGGGCTCGGCGAGGGCTTCCGGCACGCCGGTCGCCTCGGTCGTCTCACTGCTCATCGCGCACCAGCTTCCGGTACCAGTGGAACGAGTCCTTCGGCGTGCGCCGCAGGGTTTCGTAATCGACGTGCACCAGGCCGAAGCGTGGCGCGTAGCCCTTGGACCACTCGAAATTGTCCATCAGGGACCAGCAGAAGTAACCCCGGACGTCGACGCCGGCGTCCATCGCCTCGCGCAGCGCGACGAGATGGCCGTGCAGGAAGTCGATGCGCTCGGGGTCGTGCACGCCGCCGTCCTCGGCGACGACGTCGGCGAAGCTGCAGCCGTTTTCGGTGATCTGGATGGGCGGCAGCTTGTCGCGGTAGCGCCGGTGGAAGTCGAGCAGCAGCTCGCGCAGGGCGTGCGGGACGATCGGCGAGTCGTTGGTCGTCATCGGGTAACCCTCGATCGGGCGAAGATCGAAGGGCAGCGGGTTGCCGGGGCTGGGCTTCGCGACCCCCTGCGGCTCGTAGTAGTTGACGCCGTAGAAGTCGAGCGGCTGCGCAATGGTCGGCAGGTCGTCGGCGAACCCGGCGGGCAGGTGCTCGTGGAGCTGCTCGGGATAGCTGCCGAGCAGCACGGGGTCGGCGTAGAGCCGGTTGAGCAGCGCGTCGAGCCACTCGGCGGCTATCTGGTCTTCGGCAGAGTCGTCGGACGGCCAGATCGGCGAGTGGTTGTTGGCGGTGCCGATGTTCGTCGCCCCGGCCGCGCGGAGGGCCTGGACGGCGAGACCGTGCGCGAGGTTCTGGTGGTGCGCGGTCGGGACGGCGTCGAGCAGGAGCGTCCGGCCGGGCGCGTACTCGCCGATCGCGTAGCCGAAGATGGACATCACCATGGGCTCGTTGAGCGGAATCCACAGTTTCACCCGATCGGCAAAGCGATCGCCGAGGATCTGGGCGTACTCGGCGAAGCGCTCAGCGGTAGCGCGGGAGAGCCAGCCGCCCGCGTCCTCGATCGCCTGCGGGGTGTCCCAGTGGTAGAGCGTGACGGCGGGGGCGATGCCGGCTTCGCAGACGGCGTCAATGAGCTTGTCGTAGAAGCCGAGACCCTCGGGGTTGGGCGCGCCGGTGCCGTCGGGCTGGATGCGGGGCCAGGCGATGGACATCCGGTAGGCGCCGACGCCGAGCTCCGCCATCAGGGCGATGTCTTCGGGGTAGCGGTGGTAGTGGTCGGCGGCTACGTTTGCTTGTTCACCGCGGGCGATCTTGCCCTCGGTCGCGGTGAACGTGTCCCAGATGGACGGTCCGCGCCCACCTTCGCTGGTGGCGCCCTCGATCTGGAACGCCGAAGTCGAGACACCCCAGAGGAAGCCGGGCGGGAAGATCGGGTTCTGCACCGGTGCTGACCCTTCGTCAGGCCACCCGTACGGGTGAACATGAAAAGTTCTCATATACTAGGTCTTCACTCGTCCGTGGGGAAGCCCGTCGGCACGATAAAGTCCCAGATCAGACGAGGAGGAGCGCCGTGTCCGACATCCAGGCCGCGAAGGTGCCGGCAGAAGCCACCCCCTTGCGCCGTCAGCCGGTCCAGCAGCGAAGCGCGAAGCGAGTCGAGCAGATGCTCGACGCGAGCGCGGCGCTGATCGACGAACTCGGCTACGACGCACTGACGACGACCCTGATCGCCAAACGAGCGGGCGTGGCGGTCGGTTCGCTGTACCAGTTCTTCCCCGACAAGCGCGCCGTCGTGCAAGCGCTTACCGCCCGCAATCTCGAGCGGTTCGTGGGCGCGGTGAACGAGCGCCTGAAGCAGCTCGGCCCGGAGCACTGGTGGGACGTCGTCGACTCGATCCTCGACATCTACCTGGACATGCACCGGTCAGTGCCGGGGTTTTCGAAGGTCCACTTCGGCGACATCATCGACCGCCAGCTGCTCGACGAGACGCGCGACAACAACGCGGTGATCGTGGATTCACTGACCGATCTGGTGTCCACGCAGGTGGACCGCCCGGTGGAGGACCTGAGGTTCGCGATCGGCATCGCCAACGAGGTGGCCGACGCGCTGCTGAAGCTGGCCTTCCGGAAGGAGCCGAGCGGAGACGAGAAGATCGTCGCCGAGGCGAAGTACGTGGTGAAGGGGTATTTGGCGGCTCGGTTCGGGGAGCAGTCGTAGCTGTCCACAGAAGTTGTCCACAGGTATGCACGGCTGTGGACAACTCGGCTGTTCGGGGCCGGGTTGTCGGTGGGCACCGATAGACTGGATGTGGGGGTTCCCCCGGGGAGGGTGGGCTGCGTGTGGGGCCCGGTCGGTGGATCGCGGCAAACCGGCCCAGCGCAAGCAACCCCCAAGCCACAGCCACCCAGCCCAGCGCGAGCAGTCCGGGACCAACGGAGGCAAAGCACGTGGTACGGGCCGGCACCCAGACCCAGTCAGCCGAAGTTCTGGTGTTCGCCCCGGTACGTCGGGACCGTGCGCTCCACCCGGTCGCCCATCACCAGGTGGTAGTGCGTGAAGCGCTCGGCCAGCTCGCCCGCCTTCGCGTGCCTCAGCCACACTCGGTCGCCCAGGCTCAGGCTTCGGACCGCTCGGCCGGTCACCGGGGTCTGGACCTCGCCCGCTCCCTCGAAGCCGAGGAACTTCAGGCCCGTCGGGAGGTATGGCGTCGGCTGGCGTGAAGGACCCGTTGGGCCCGAAGCGATGTAGCCGCCGGAGTAGAGCGTGGCGATCTTGCGCGTCGGGCGGCGGACCACCGGCAGCGCGAACAGGGCCGCCGGGCGGGGCTTGAACCTCGTGTAGCCGTCGAACAAGGTGGGGCCGATCAAGCCCGAGCCCGCCGCGATCTCGGTGACCACCGCGTCCGCGCCCGTGGACTCGATGCTTCCCGTGCCGCCGCCGTTCACGAACTCCAGCGGGGTCACCGCCTCGACCGCGCGGACCACGTCGCCGCGGCGGCGGTTCAGCTCCGCGGCCGAGCGGCGCTGCATCCAGCCGATCACCGCCTGGTTCAGGCGGCGGCCGGCCGCGTCGCCGAGGCCGGCGATCTGGCCCTCGTACGCCATCACGCCCACCAGGCGGAAGCCCGGGCGCGCCACGACTTGCTGGGCGAAAGCCGCGGCCTGCTTCGGGGTGAAGATCGGGGATCGCCGGGTGCCGACGTGCACTCCCGGCAGCGGGCGCCACGACGCGTCCAGCTCCAGGCACACCCGGATCTCCGGGTGGCTGTGGCCGAGCGCCGCATCCACCAGGTCCAGGTGCGAAGGCGAGTCGACCATGATCGTGATCGCCGCGCGCGCCTCGTCGGACGCGGCGAGCCGGCGCAGCGCTTCGTGGTCGGCCGTCGGGTAGGCGACGACGATGTCATCGGTCGTGCCCTGCTCGACGTGCCAGACCGCTTCCGCCAGCGAGTAGCACATCAGGCCCTCGAAGCCCGGCATCGCGAGCACGCGCTCCAGCAACGCCCGGCAGCGGACGGACTTGCTGACCACGCGGATCGGCTTGCCCGCCGCGCGGCGGTGGAGGTCGTCGGCGTTCGCGTCGAAGGCCGCCAAGTCGACCACGGCCAACGGCGGATCGAGGTCCTTGGTCGCCAAGTCGTACACCGTCGCACTGGTCACGAGGTCTAAAGTACGACACGAAGGCTTGAAACGCGAATACTGTTCACATACTGTTTCGGGCACTCGACCGATGGAGGGTGCGCGCATGACCCGGTGGACCAACTGGGCGGGCACGGCGTCCGCGTCGCCGCTGCACGTTCACCAGCCGCGCAGCGCGGCGGAGATCGCGGCGACCGTCGCGAGCATCGCCGCGGCCGGCCGGACCGTGCGTCCCTGGGGCAGCGGCCATTCCTTCACCGCGATCGCCGTCGCCGACTCCGACGCCCTCGACCTGCGGAACTGGACCGGCATCGAAAAGGCCGACCTCGAAACCGGGCACGTCACCGTCCGCTCGGGCACCACGATCAAGCAGCTCAACGCCGAGCTCGACGCGCTCGGGCTGGCCATGACCAACCTCGGCGACATCGACGCACAGACCATCGCCGGCGCGATTTCCACCGGCACCCACGGCACCGGCGCGCGCCTCGGCGGTATCGCCACCCAGGTCGCCGCGCTCGAACTCGTCCTGGCGGACGGCTCGGTCGTCAGCTGTTCGGCCGAAGAGAAACCCGACCTCTTCGCCGCCGCCCGCGTCGGCCTCGGCGCGCTCGGCGTGATCACCACGGTGACGCTCAAGTGCGAACCGTCCTTCATCCTGCGCGCGCAGGAACGGCCGGAGCCGCTGGAGCAGGTCCTCGAAGGCTTCCACGAGTTCGCCGACGAGAACGAGCACTTCGAGTTCTACTGGTTCCCCTACGGCACGAACGCCCTGGTCAAGCGCAACAACCGGACCGACACCGCGCAGCCGCTGAGCAAGGTCCGCGAGTTCGTCGATTACCAGATCATGGAGAACGTCGCGTTCGGCGGCCTCTGCCGGACGGGCCGGCTGATGCCGCGGCTCGTGCCGTCGCTCGGCAGCTTCGCCTCCAACGTCCTGAGCGCGCGCGAGTACAGCGACACCTCCCACCGCGTCTTCGTCACGGCGCGCAACGTTCGTTTCACCGAAACGGAATACGCTGTTCCACGTGAATCAGTGCTCGACGTGCTCGCCGAACTACGCGCCGTAGTTCCGACGTTGAAGGACCCGGTGATGTTCCCGGTCGAGGTGCGCGTCGCCGCGGCCGACGACATCTGGCTGTCGACCGCGCAGGGCCGCGACTCCGCCTACATCGCCATCCACCAGTTCGTCGGCATGCCGTACCGCGAGTACTTCAGCGCGTTCGAGAAGATCGCCGGCGCGGTCGGCGGCCGCCCGCACTGGGGCAAGATGCACGACCTCGACGCCGGTGTCCTCCGCTCGCGCTACCCGCACTTCGACGACTTCCTGCGCGTGCGCAAGGAAACCGACCCGAGCGGCGTCTTCACCAACACCTACCTGGACCGGGTGCTCGGGCCCGTCGGCTAGAACAGCGCGGACACCGATTCGCCGTTGTGGATGCGGCGGATCGCCTCGGCCATGGCCGGTGCGATCGACAGGATCTTCAGCTTCTCGGTGCGTTCCTCTTCGGGCACCGGGACCGTGTTGGTGCAGACGATCTCCAGCACCTCCGGCCGGCTGCCGATGCGCTCGATGGCCTTCGCCGCGAACAGGCCGTGCGTGCAGGCGACGCGGATCGAGCGCGGCTCCAGCTCGGCCAGCCGGTCCAGCAGCTCGAGCACCGTGCTGCCCTTGGCGATCTCGTCGTCGAGCACGATGACGTCGCGGCCGGTGATCTCGCCGATCACCGACGTGATCTGGACGCGGTCGTCGGGGAAGCGCTCCTTTGCGCCGGCCGCGACCTGGGCGCCGAGGAGCCGCGCGAAGTGCGACGCCTCCTTCGCGTTGCCCAGGTCGGGCGAGACGACGGTGGTGCGTGACAGGTCGTACTGGCGGAAGTGCCTGGCCAGCTCCTGCAGCGCGTGCAGGTGGTCGACCGGGACGCTGAAGAAGCCGTGGACCTGCGGCGAATGCAAGGTCATCGCGAGGACGCGGTTCGCGCCGGCCGTGGTCAGCAGGTCGGCGACCAGGCGGCCGCCGATGGAGATGCGCGGCGCGTCCTTCTTGTCCGAGCGCGCGTACGAGTAGTGCGGCATCACGGCGGTGATCCGCGACGCCGACGCGCCGCGCGCCGCGTCGAGCATCAGCAACAGCTCGACCAGGTGCTCCTGCACCGGCTTCACGAGCGGCTGAATGATGAAGACGTCGCGCTCCCGGCAGTTCGCCTGCAGCTGCACCTCGAGGCAGTCGTTCGCGAACCGCTGGATCTCGACCGGGCGCAACGGCACGCCCAGGTGCTTGCAGATCTCTTCGGCCAACTCGGGGTGCGCGCTGCCGCTGAAGACGGCGATTTCTCTGGATGCCTGGGTGATCACAGTGCTGAAATCGCCTCACCGATCGCGGTTTCGCCGGAAATCAGTTCCAAGGTGCGCCGCGCGGACGCGGGTGTGTCGAGCAGCGCCACGAGCACCGCGGCGACGTCGTCGCGGGGCACCGGGCCGCGGCCGGTCTTGTCGGCCAGCAGGACCAGGCCGGTGCCGGGGTCGTCGGTGAGCTGGCCCGGCCGGAGGATCGTCCAGTCGAGGTCGCGGGCCTTGAGGTCGTCTTCCGCCGCGCGCTTGGCGCGCAGGTAGTGGCGGAATTCGTCGCTGACGTTGGGGTTGTCGGGGTTGTCGGCGCCCATCGAGCCGACCTGGATGTGCCGCCGGACGCCGGCGCGCTCGGCCGCTTCGGCGAACAGCGCGGCGGCGCCACGGTCCACAGTGTCCTTGCGGGCGGTGCCGCTGCCCGGGCCGGCGCCGGCCGAGAAGATCGCGGCGTCGGCGCCCTTCAACACCTCGGCGACGGCGTCCACCTCGGCGTTCTCCAGGTCGAGCACGACGCCCTGGGCACCCGCGGCTTCGAGATCCGCCGCGTGCGCCGGGTTCCGGATGATCCCGACCGCTTCGTCACCGCGCGCGGCAAGCAGCCGCTCGAGCCGCAGCGCGATCTGACCGTGTCCACCTGCAATGACGACTCGCATGAGCCGACCCTATCCCGGTGAGATCGAGCCCGTCAGTCGAGCGACGCGGGGACCTCGGCGGTGCGGAGCAGGTGGTCGTAGACGACCTCGTTCACCAGGCGGGAGACCGGGTCCTCGGCCAGCACGACGCGCTCGGTGCGGCCCTCGAGGTCGAGGTCGACGACCGCGTTCGGGTCGGCCGTCACGACGGCGAGGCCGTACGCACGGGCGCGCGGCAGGCAGTTGCCGACGTAGTCCTCGGTGAGGATGACCGGCGACGGCAGCACCATCGCGGCCTCGCCGTAGCGGGCGAACGGAACCGCGGAGGCCATCGCGGTGCGCCAGTGGCGCGCGACGGCCAGGACGCCGACGATCTCGGCGGCCGGGGCGGGGGCGGTTCCGGCCAGCTCCGGCCAGGTCCAGGTGTCGACGGTGGCGCGGTCGGCCACCGGGCCGGCACCCATCGCGATGCGTTCGGCGTGCACGTCGGTGCGGAGCTTGGCGACCACGCAGACCTTGCGGCCGAGGATCGTGGTCTCGGGGAGGACGACGCCGTTCCAGCCCAGCTGGGCCGCGGCGGCGACGGCGAGCTCGTCGACGCTCGAAGGGAGCTCGATCGGCGGCACCACTCGGCTCGGCATCGACCGGCTGCGCTTCGCGCCACCGGCGACCGTCGAGCGCTCGGTGTTCTGAGGTGTAGCCGCCACGAGTCCGCCTCCTTCTAACCTGCACCGCTTCGTGACCGGTGAAAACCGGCACTCAATCTGTCTAACAGCGTGGCGGCGCGGCGTCGCCGGGTAGTGCGAGTGGCTGCGATCGGCGGCGCCCAGCGGTCGATGACCGGTCGGTAGGCGGTCATGGGACTTCGGTCGAACGGTGCGGCCAACCGAGTGATCGCGGGGTGAGTGGCACTACCGTCCGCCTGCGGACGACTACCCGCGGCAGGATTCGGCCCACCCCCGCCGACTAGCCCGTTCGGCGCAACCCCGGGAAAATCCACAGTGGACGCGGGGCGCTGAGCTGCGGTTGTCCGCCGTCACCCACACGGCGGTGACTTGCGCCGCAGCGGTGTCGCGCGCCCGGGACTAAAGTTACCCACCAGTCACTTAGTCGTCGCCGTGGAGGACCGATGCGCTCCCCGAAGGACTTCTTCGCCCCGCTCGCCCTGGGCGCGCCCGCTCCCGTGCGGGAGATCCCGGTGACGCCGTCCCGGATGATCCACTTCTTCGACCCCGGCAACGAGAAGATGGCGGCGAAGGTGCCGGACCTCGCCAAGAAGGTCGACGTCCTGCTCGGCAACCTCGAGGACGCCGTGCGCGCCGACCGCAAGGAGGCCGCGCGCGCCGGGCTCGTCGCGATCGCCAAGGCGAACGACTTCGGGAAGACGCAGCTGTGGACGCGCGTCAACAGCCTGGACTCGCCGTGGGTGCTCGACGACCTGGTGACGCTGGTCACCGAGATCGGCGACCAGCTCGACGTGATCATGGTGCCGAAGGTCGAGGGCGCGCAGGACATCCACTACGTCGACCGCCTGCTGGCGCAGCTCGAAGCGCGCGCGGGCCTGACGAAGCCGTTGCTGGTGCACGCGATCCTCGAGACGGCGAGCGGCATGGCCAACGTGGAGGAGATCGCCGGCGCGAGCCCGCGCATGCAGGGCATCTCGCTCGGCCCGGCCGACCTGGCCGCCAGCCGCCGGATGAAGACGACCCGCGTCGGCGGCGGGCACCCCGGCTACCTGGTGCGCACCGACCCGACGGGCGACGACCTGACCGAGGGCCGGACGACCTACCAGCAGGACCTCTGGCACTACACGGTCGCGCGCATGGTGGACGCCTGCGCGATGCACGGGATCCTGCCGTACTACGGGCCCTTCGGGGACATCCGCGACGTCGTCGCGTGCGAGGACCAGTTCCGCAACGCGTTCCTGCTCGGCTGCGTCGGCGCGTGGAGCCTGCACCCCGTGCAGATCGACATCGCGAAGAAGGTGTTCTCGCCTTCGCCGTCCGATGTGGCCTGGGCGCGTCGCGTCATCGCCGAGATGGGCGACGGCACGGGCGCGGCGATGATCGACGGGAAGATGCAGGACGACGCGTCGGTGAAGCAGTGCCGCGTGGTCGCCGAACTGGCCGACGCCCTCGCGGCGGACGACCCCGAGCTCGCGGCCGCTTACGACGCCGCCACCAAGGAGATCCTGGGATGACCACGCCTAGACGCTCGGTGCTCTACATGCCCGGCGCGAACGAGCGCGCGCTGGAGAAGGCCAAGACCATCCCGGCCGACGCGCTGATCCTCGACCTCGAGGACGCCGTCTCCCCCGACGCCAAGGAGGCGGCGCGCGAACGCGTCTGCGCCGCCGCGGCTTCGGGTGACTACGGCGAGCGCGAGGTGACGATCCGGGTCAACGGCCTCGACACCGAATGGCACGACGCCGACCTGCGCGCGGCCGCGTCGGCCGGGCCGGGCGCGGTGGTCGTGCCCAAGGTGAACTCGGCGGCCGAGGTGCACAACATCGAGCGCGCGCTGGAGCTGGGCGGGGCACCGGAGCACACGAAGATCTGGGCGATGGTCGAGACACCGGTCGCGATGCTGCACGCCGAGGAGATCGCGGCGGCGTCCGAGCGGCTGACCGTGCTGGTGATGGGCACGAACGACCTGGCCAAGGAGCTGCACGCGGAGTTCGTCCCGGGCCGCGGGCCGCTGCTCGGCGGGCTTTCGCTGTGCCTGCTGGCCGCGCGCGCGACCGGCAAGGTCATCCTCGACGGTGTCTACAACGACGTGAAGGACCTTCCCGGGTTCGAGGCCGAGTGCGAGCAGGGCCGGCAGTACGGCTTCGACGGGAAGACGTTGATCCACCCGGCGCAGGTCGAGCCGTGCAACCGGATCTTCGCGCCGTCGGAGGAGGAGATCGACCGGTCGCGGCGGATCATCGAAGCCTTCGAGGAGGCCAAGGCCGCGGGCCGCGGCGTGGTCACTGTGGACGGTCGGATGATCGAAAACCTGCACGTCGACAATGCGCGGCGGGTGCTGGCGCTGGCCGAGGCGGTCAAGCGCTGAGCCCCGGTGGCCGGGCGGGACCGCCCGGCCACCGGTCGGTTCACTTCGGCAGCTTGTCCGTCCATTCGGCAGTGATCGCGGCCCCCTGCGGGTCGGCGACGTGGACGAGCCCGCCGTTCGGGGGAACGTACGTCGACGTCGCGTTGACGCGGCCCGTTGCCGGATCGACGACCAGACGCTCGCCCAGCGGCAGCAACAGAGCCTGGCCCCCGGATACCGCGCCGAGCGCGCGCACTCCCGGGTACGCCGCGATGGCGCGGAACGCCGCCGCTCGCACGTCCGGGGCCGCGGGCACCGTCGACACCAGCGAGATCAGCGACTGGAGCAGCGCTTGTTCGCGGTCTTTCGGCATCAGCGGGTGCATGCTCACCTTGGCGTCGCTGCGCTTCAGCGCGTTCACGATCCAGTCCCGCAGCGCCGTCGGCTCGGTCGGCAGAGCCCGGATCTGGTCGAGGGTGACTTCGAGGGCGACCAGCCGGAAGGGCTGCAAACCCACGGACTCGAGCTGGTCCCCGGACTTCGCGCCGCGGTACCACTGGTGGCCGTCGGCCGCCGCGGTCCAGTACTCGAGGCCGGACTTCCCCGCGGAGATCTTCACGTGCCAGTAGGTGCCGCTTTCCGCCGGCGCCTTCGCGGCCACGGTGGCCGCCGCGAGGAGCACCTGCTGCCCGGTGTCGACCGGGGCGACCGCCTGCGGAGGCGCCGCCGGGGCCGGAGCGCCGGGCAGGGTCGCCACCACGACGCCGGCCGCGACCGCGGCAGCGGCGAGGCCGGCCCCGAGCACCAACGGCCGGAACCGCTTCGGGGGTGCGCCGAGCATGCGGTTCTGCAGCCGGTGCCGGCTGCGGTCGACGACGTCCTGCGCGGGCTCGTCGGGGATCAGCGCTGCGCGCAGCGCCTCCAGGTCATTCATCGCGGGCCTCCTGGGCGAGTACGGGGGTGAGCTTCTTGCGGGCGCGCGTCAGCCGGGAGCCGACCGTGCCCGGGGAGATGCCGAGTGCCTCGCCGACTTCCGCGTAGCCGAGATCGGCGAGAGCGACCAGCAGCAGGACGTCACGTTCGCCGGCGGTCAGCCGGGCCAGCGCCTTCCCCAGCTGCCCGGCCACGACGACGCGGTTTTCGTGGCCTTCGGCGGCGCGAGGCGTCTCGAGCCGCGAGAGCGCGCGGTAGTGCCGGGCTTCCTTGCGGCGATGCCGGGACACCAGGTTCGTCGCGATACCGAACAGCCAGGCCCGCACGTCGCCGCGAGTGGCGTCGAACGTCTTGCGGCGGTCGAAGGCCACCAGGAACGTCTCGGCGGCGATGTCCTCCGCGGCCTGGGCGCCGAGCCGCCCCGCGACGTAGCGGTAGATGGCCGCGAAGTGGCGGTCGTGCACCTCGGTGAACTGCTCGATGTCGGTCACCGGGGCCGCCGTCATGGGGCTGCCTCTGTCATGGGGTTCCTTCCCGTCGGCGACAGCTTCACCACCACTTCGCCGCGGACCCCGGAACCCTTCCCTATCCGATCGGCCAGGGACGCTGCGGCTCGCGAAGGCGTTCGTACGCCGCGGCCGCGCGCAGGACGCCGACGTCGTCGAAGCGGCGGCCCGTCAGCTGGAGGCCGATCGGGCGGCCGTCGTCGGTGTAGCCGCAGTTCAGGGACACCGACGGCTGGCCGGACATGTTGTACGGCACGGTGAACGCGATGTGCTCGAACGGCCTGGCCGGGTCGTTCGTCGGGGACGCCCACTCCGCCGGTGGGGCCGCTACCGGACACGTCGGGGAGAGAACGACGTCGTACGCGGAAGTCGCGCGCAAGGCCGCGACGCTGATCGCGTCGATCTGGGCGAAGCCGCGGTAGACGTCCACTCCGGACACCTCCGCGCCGCCCGCGGCCCAGTCCGCGATGTACGGGAGGACCTTCGCGCGCCGGTCCGGCGGCAACGCCGCCATGTCCGACCACGCGCGCGTGCGCCAGAAGACGTCCAGGCCGCCGAGCATTTCCCGGGTGAGGAACGGCCCGACCGGCTCGACGATCGCGCCCGCGGCTTCGAAGGCGCGAGCCGCCGCGGTGACCGCGTCGCGCGTCGCCGGATCCACCGGGAGGCCGACGCCGGGGTCGAGGTGCAGGCCGACGCGGAGTCCGGCCACCGAAGAGTCCGGCGACGACCACTCCAGATCGGCCGGCGGCAAGCTCAGGTGGTCCCGCGGGTCGGGCGCCGACAGGACGCTCATCAGCAACGCCGTGTCGGCGACCGTGCGGGTCATCGGGCCGGCGACGCGGCCGAGGAACGGCGGGTCGACCGGCACGCGGCCGAAGCTCGGCTTCAGCCCGACCAGCCCGCACCAGCCCGCGGGCAGCCGGATCGAGCCGCCGATGTCGGTGCCGACGTGCAGCGGGCCATAGCCCGCGGCCGCCGCCGCACCCGCTCCCGCGCTGGATCCGCCGGGCGTGGCCGACGTCCGCCACGGGTTCCGCGCGGTTTCGTGGAAGCTCGACAGCCCGGACGTCAGCATCCCGTAGTCGGGCATGGTCGTCTTGGCCAGCAGGACGCCGCCGGACTCGCGGACCCGCGCGGCGGCCGGGGCGTCTTCCGCGGCCGGGACCAGTGCGGTGGCCGCGGTGCCCAGCGGGACCGGTGTGCCGCGCGTGGCGATGTTCTCCTTGAGCGTCAACGGCACGCCGTCGATCGGGCCCAGCGGCTCATCCGACGCCCAGCGGGCTTCGGACGCCTTCGCGTCATCGAGAGCCGCCGAGGGGTCGTACGCGTACAACGCGTGCAACTCGGGCTCTCGCGCCTCGATGCGGTTCGCCACCGCTTCGGTCACCTCGACCGGCGAGAGCGTCTTCGCGCGGTAGTGCGCGACCAGCTCGACGGCGGTCAGGTCAGGCAACTCGGGCATGAGCGCTCCTCACGAATCACGAGGTGGGCGGTTCGAAGCGGCCGTCGACGGCGGTCCAGCCGCCGTCCACCGCCAGCACGGACCCGGTCACGAACGACGAAGCGTCCGAAGCGAGGTACACGACGGCGCCGGCCAGCTCGTCCGGACGCGCCCAGCGTCCCAACGCACCCTTCGCCGCGTACGCGTCGTACCACTCGGGGTTCGCCTTGATCTGCGCGGTCAGCGGAGTCTCGACGACGCCGGGAGCGATCGCGTTGACCCGGACGCCGGCCGGGCCGAACTCCGCCGCGGCCGTCCGGAACAGCTGGACGAGCCCGGCTTTCGTGGCCGCGTACGGGCCCTGGCCGGGCTCGACGGTCGTGCCGCGGATCGACGAGAAGCCGATGATGCTCCCCCGCCCGCGTGCGACCATGTCGGCGCCGAAGACGCGGACGACCTCGAACGTCACGCCGAGGTTCAGCGCGATGACGCGGTCGAACTCCTCCCGCGTGTAGTCCAGCAAGCGCTTGCGGACGTTCGTCGCGGCGGTCAGCACGACGACGTCCTGCGGGCCCAGCTCCGTCGCGGCCCGGTCGATCGCGCCCGGCTCCAGGAGGTCGATCTCGTACGCCTCGCCGACGCCGGTCTCGCGCGCGGCTTCGACGTCGCGGTCGGCGCAGACGACTGAAGCGCCGTGGGCGGCCAAGGCTCGCGCGGCCTCGCGGCCGATGCCACCCGCGCCGAGCACGACGGCCCGCCGTCCGTCGAGCCGGAACAGCTTTTCGTACGTCATGGCCGCAGTACCGCCATCCTCGTCACGGTCAGCTCTTCGACGGCGAACCGCGGCCCCTCGCGGCCGATGCCGGAGTCCTTCACGCCGCCGTACGGCATGGTGTCGGAACGGAAGCCGGGCACTTCGTTGACGACGACGCCGCCGACCTCCAGCTCGTCGAGCGCCCGGAACGCCGTGTGCAGCGACCGGCTGTAGACGCTGGCGTGGAGGCCGTAGCGGGACGCGTTCACCGCGGCGAACGCTTCGTCCACATCGGACACCGTGCGCACGCAGACGACCGGGCCGAAGATCTCCTCGTCCCAGGCCTCGACGCCGTCCGGGACGTCGAGCAGGACGGTCGGCCGCAGCACGGTGCCGTCGACACCACCGCCGACCTGACGGGCGCCGGCCTTCTCGATCCACGCGGCGACCCGATCAGTGGAAGCGGGGTCGATCAGCGCCGACACCCGCGTCTTCTCGTCCCGCGGATCACCGACGACGACTTCGTCGAGCCGCGCGAGGAGCCGTTCGGTGAACTCCGAAGCCACCGACGCGACGACCAACACCCGCTGCACCGAGATGCACGCCTGGCCGGACGCGTAGAACCCGCCGCGCAGCACGGCATCCACCGCGGCGTCGAGATCGGCGTCTTCCGCGACGACGAGCGCCGCGTTCGAGCCGAGTTCCAGCAGCGTCTTCGTCGGGGCCGCGTCGCGGGCGATGCGGTGCCCGACCGCGGCCGAGCCGGTGAAGGACACTGCCCCGATCCGGCGGTCGGTCGTCAGCGCAGCTCCCACGGACGCGTCCCCGGTGACCAGCTGGACCATGGCGGCGATCGGCGCCGCCGACCGAACGAGGTGGACCAGCCTGAGCGTGGCCAACGGCGTCTGCGGCGCGGGCTTGACGATCACCGGGCAGCCGGCGGCGATGGCGGGCGCGATCTTGTGTGACGCCAGCAGCAGCGGGTAGTTGAAGCCCGCGATGCCGACGACGACGCCGATCGGCTTCCGCTTCCAGAACCCGACCAGCCCGTCACCCGAGGGCAGCAGGTCCAGCGGCACGGTCTCGCCGTGCAGCCGCGAGACCTCTTCGGCCGCGGCTTCCCACGTGACGATCGTGCGCGTGACCTCGACGCGGCAGTCGACCAGCGGCTTCCCGGTCTCCAGGACGAGCAGGTTCTCGAACTCTTCGCGCCGCTCAGCCAGGGCAGCGGCGACGTCGTTGAGCAGCTTGCGGCGAGTCCGCGAAGGCAGCGAAGCCACTTCGCGCGCGACGGCGACGGCTTCGTCGACAGCGCGTCGAGCCAGCTCCGGCGTCCCGATCGGCGCCCGTCCGATGACGCTCCCGTCGTAGGGGAAAACGATTTCCATATCGTCCACAGTGGACACCCAGCCCGCGCCGACCGGCAGGCCGCCCGGAAATTCAGTCATCGTCACCTCCGCTCAGCCGGGCCAGTTCCGCGCGCAGGTTCGGCGCGGCGGCCAGCAGTTCCCGGGTGTACTCATGCTGTGGCGCGCCGTAGACCTGCGCCACGTCACCCAGCTCGACGATCTCACCGCGGCGCATCACCGCGACCCGATCGCAGACGTGCCGGACGACGCCGAGGTCGTGCGACACGAAGATCAGCGTCAGCGCGAATTGCTCGACCAGCGACGCGAGCAGGTCGAGGATCTGGCCGCGCACGGAGACGTCGAGGGCGCTGACCGGCTCGTCGGCGATCAGGACGCTCGGGTTGGGTGCCAACGCGCGGGCGATCGAGATGCGCTGCCGCTGCCCGCCGGAAAACTGGTGCGGGTAGCGCTGGGCGGCGTCGGCGGGGAGTCCGACGGCGGCCAGCAGCTCGGCGACGCGATCGGGTTCGCGGTGCCCGAGCGGCTCCGAAACGATGTCCCGCACGCGCATCCGCGGGTCGAGCGAGCCCATCGGGTCCTGGAAGACGATCTGCAGCTCCGACCGCAGGAAGCCAAGTCGACGTTCCGGCAGGTTGTCGATACGTCGACCGTGGAACGACACCGTGCCCGCGGTCGGCCGGTCGAGTGCGGCCAGCAGCCGGACCAGCGTCGACTTGCCCGAGCCGGACTCGCCGACGATGCCGAACCGCTGGCCCGCTTCGACGTCGAAGCTGACGCCGCGCAGCGCGTGCACGTCGCGCCGGGCGTACCGGCGTTCGAGGTCGCGGACTTCGATGACGGTCATCGCCGGGCCTCCAGGTCCGAGGCGTCCAGGAGCTTGCGCGTGTACTCGTGCTTCGGCGACGTCAGCACTTCGCGCGTCGAGCCCGCTTCGACGATCTCGCCATCCAGCATCACCAGCACGCGCTCGCACACCGACGCGACCACCGCGAGGTCGTGCGTGATGAACAGCAACGCGCTCTCGGCGGGCAACGACGTCTTGATGAGCGAGAGGATCTGCGCCTGCACGGTGACGTCGAGGGCGGTCGTCGGCTCGTCGCAGATCAGCAGCGACGGCGCGTTGGCCAGCGCCATCGCGAGCACGACACGCTGCCGCTGCCCGCCGGACAGCTGGTGCGGGTACGCGCGAGCCGTGCCCGCGAGGCCCACGGCGGAAAGTAGGTCTTCGGCGCGGTGCCGAACGCCGTGGATCCGGCCGGGCTCGGTGACCTGACGGCCGACGCGCATGGCGGGGTTCAACGCCGTCATCGGCTCCTGGAACACCATGGCCAGCTCGCTGCCGCGCACCCGAGACAGGTCCTTTTCGGACATTCCGCGCAGTTCGCGGTCGTTCACGCGGACCGAGCCGGACGCGCGCAGCTCCTCGGGCAGCAGGCCCATGATCGCCAACGCGGTCAACGACTTCCCGGACCCGGACTCGCCGATCAGGCCGACGCGCTCGCCCGCGCCGACCTCGAAGGAGACGTCCCGGACCAGCGAATTCACGCTGAGGCCGCGCACGGAGAGCGTCATACGCGGGCCGCCAATCGGGGGTCCAGGCGGTCGCGCAGGCCGTCGCCGAGGAGGTTGAAGCCCAGCACGGCCACGGCGATCGCGATGCCCGGCACCAGCGCCAGCCGCGGCTGGACCGTGAGAAGTTCTTGGGACTCCTGCAGCATCCGGCCCCACGACGGCGTCGGCGGCCGCGTGCCGAAGCCGAGGAACGACAGCGCCGCTTCGGCGAGCACGGCGATCGCGAACGACACCGACGCCTGCACGATCAGCAGGCCGGAGATGTTCGGCAGCACGTGCCGGATGGCGATGGTCAGCCGTGAGCGGCCGCCGGCGCGCGCGGCGAGCACGAACTCGGTGCTCATCACCTGCAGCGTCCCGGACCGGGCGATCCGCGCGAACGACGGGATCGTGGCGATGCCGATCGCGACCATCGCCGTCAGCGTGTCCGCGCCGAAGACCGCGCCGAACATGATCGCCAGCAGCAGTGCGGGGAACGCGAGCACGAGGTCGTTGACCCGCATGACGAACTCGCCGAGCCACCGCGGCGACATCCCGGCGAGGATGCCCAGCGGCGTGCCGATGACGGCGGCGATCCCGACGGCGACGACACCGACGTACAACGTCGTCCGCGCGCCGACCATGATCTGGCTGAGCACGTCCCGGCCGAACTTGTCGGTGCCGAACAAGTTCGAACCGCCGAAGCCCAAGAGCCGGTGGGCGGCGTCGACCTTCACCGGGTCGAACGGCGTCCAGAAGAACGACAGGACCGCGGCCAGCACGACCAGGCCGACGAGCACCCCGCCCACGACGAGATTGCGCATCACGAACCTCGCAATCGCGGGTCGAGCACGGTGTAGAGGACGTCGACGACGAAGTTGACCAGCAGCACGCCGACCACCAGGACCAGCACGATCCCCTGCACGGTCAGCAGGTCACGGGAGGCGACGGCGTCGAGCAGCATCGAACCCAGGCCCGGCAGCACGAACACGCGCTCGACGACGACCGCGCCGATCAGCAGCGTCGCCAGCTGCAGGCCGAGCACCGTGACCACCGGGACCGACGCGTTGCGCAAGCCGTGCCGCACCAGAGCCTGTCCGGGCCGGAGTCCCTTCGACCGCGCGGTGCGCAGGTAGTCCTGGCCGAGCGTGTCGAGTACCGCCGAGCGCACATAGCGCGTGAGCACCGCGCCCTGCACCAAGCCCAGGGACAACGCCGGCAGGATCAAGCCGCGGAAGAACTCGCCGAAGTCCTGGTCCGGTGGCGTCCACCCCCCGGACGGCAGCCAGCGCAGCTGCACGGCGAAGATCTGCACCAGGATGATCCCGGCGAGGAACGCGGGGATCGCGACGCCGATCTGCGACAGCCCGGAAACGCCCGCCCCGGCCGCCTTCCGGTGCTTCACCGCGGCGAACGTGCCGGCTGGTATCGCGATCACCAGCGCCACCAGCATGCCCGCGCCGACCAGCCAGAGCGTGACGCCGAGGCGGTCGAGCAGCTGCGGGCCGATGGTGTCGCGCGTGACGTACGAACGGCCGAAGTCGCCGTGCAGCACGCCGCCGATCCAGTCGAAGTACTGCGTGACCAGCGGGCGGTCGATGCCGAACTCCGCGCGCGTCTTGGCGAGCAGCTCCGGCGTCGCGTTGACGCCGAGCGCGACCTGCGCCGGATCACCCGGCAGCACGGCCATGAACAGGAACACCACGATCGACGCGACCAGCACGCTGACCACGAAGATCGCCACCCGGCGCAGCACCCTGGCCGTCATCGCGGCGCCAATCCGGTGAGGTCGAACGACTCGCTGACCTGGTTCTGCACGAACCCGGTGACCTTGCTCTTCGCCACGATCACGTTGGGGAACAGGAACAGCCAGTCCGCGGCCGCGTCGGCGTTGATCTGCCGCGCGACCAGCTTCATGTCCGCGACCTGCTGCTCCGGCGTCCCGCTGTCGGCCTCGGCGAGCAGCTGCTGGACGCGCTTGCTGTCGTAACCCCAGTAGTACTTCGGTTTCCCGAACGTCGTGATGTCGCGGGCCTCGACGTGCTGGATGATCGACAGGTCGTAGTCATGATCGGTGAACACCTGCTTCAACCAGACCGCCGGGAAGTCGAGGGGCTCGATCGTGGTCCGCACGCCGACGTCCGCGAGCTGCGACTGGACGACCTGCGCCGCCGACACCGCGTACGGCAGGTTCGGGATCCGCAGGCGCAGGTTCAGGTTCGTCGCGTGCGCCTCGGTCAACAGCGCCTTCGCCTTCGCGGGCTCGAACGGGTAGACGTTCGAGAGGTCCTCGTACCAGGGGTCGGTCGGCGGGACCATGCTGCCGATCAGCGTGCCGCGACCGGCCCACGCCGTGTCCAGCAACGCCTTCCGGTCGATCGCGTACGTCAGCGCCTGGCGCACGCGGACGTCGTTCAGCGGCGCCCGCGCGTTGTTCATGGCGAGGGTGACCTCGCTGTTCGACGTGCCCTGGACGACCTGGAACCGGTCGTCCGCCTGGAACTGCGGGATCGAGTCCGGCGCGGTGATCGCGGAGATGACGTCGATGCCGTTGCTGTAGAGGGCGTTGTTCAGCGCGGTCGGTTCCTTGATGTACTTGAGGACCACCGTCTGGTACGCCGGTTTCCGGCCCCAGTACGCCGGATTCGCCTTCAGCACCACGGAGTCGCCACGCTTGCGCGCCGCCACGACGTACGGCCCGGTGCCGACCGGCTTGTTCGCCAGGTCGGCGATCCCGGTCGGGCTGAACATCGCGCCGAGCCGGCTGGTGAGGCTGAACAGCCAGCCGTTCGACGGCTTCGACAGCACGACCCGCGCGTGGTCCGGCGCGACGACGTCGACGTGGTCGACGACGTCCATCGTGGACTTGATCGAGATCGTCCAGTCGGTCTGCACGCGCAGCAGCGAGAACTTGACGTCCTCGGCGGTGAACGGCGCGCCGTTGCTGAACTTGACGCCGGGCTGCAGCTGGAAGTCGTAGGTCTTCCGGTCCGGGCTGATGGTCCACGACTTCGCGAGCAGCGGCACGATCCGGCCCTGCGAGTCGAGCTTCACCAGGCCTTCGTAGACGTTGTAGAGCAACGCCTGCGGGATCGCGGCGCCGTCGGTCCTGGTGAGGTCGAAGTTCGCGGGCTCGGCCGTGAAGCCGACGGAAAGCGTGTCCGGACCAGCGGAAACACTCGCCGACGAGCCCGCCGAGCAGCCGGACACCACGAGCAGCAGCACCGCTGCCAGCACGGGAATCCGGGCTTTCATCTGGCCTCCAGGTCGGTACACTGGTCTGACCAGTAGCCTGCACTGAGCGGACGACGAGGTCAAGGGATGCGGTTCGAACCGGTGGCTCCGGTCCGCGCGTACGAGCGGGTCGTCGAGCAGATCGAGCAGGCCGTGATCAGCGGCGCGCTCAGGCCGGGTGCGCGCCTGCCCAGCGAACGCGAGCTGATGACGCAGTTCGGCGTCGGCCGCTCGACGATCCGCGAAGCCCTGCGCGTGCTGCAGGCCGCCGAGATGATCCGGTCGCGGCCCGGCGACCCGCGTGGGCCCGAGGTGCTGGCCGCGTCGCCCGCCGCGTTGCACCGCTCGATGCACCGGCTGGCGCGCGCCGACCACGTCGGGCTCGCGGAGCTGTTGCAGTTCCGGATGATCCTCGACGGCTCGGCCCACCTGCTCGCCGCCGAGCTGCGCACCGACGACGACTTGACCGGCCTCGACACGGCGTTGGAGGCGATGCGCGAAGGCGTCTCACACGGCTACGCGGAGTTCAGCCGCGCGGACGTCGCCTTCCACGAAGTCATCGCGCGCATCTCCCGCAATCCCCTGCTGGTGGTCAGCGAGGAGGTCGTGCGCGGGGTCGTGCTGGAACTCATCGAGGACAAGCTGGAGCACGCGAGCAACCGGACGTCGCTGATGCGCGCGTGGCTCTCCCACCACGCCGAGGTGCTCGACGCGATCCGCTCGGCCGACGGCGCCGGCGCCGCGCACCTCGCCAAGCAGGCGTTGTACGACAACTACGCCGACTACGTGCCCGCCGGGCAACGGCCGCTGCTCACACCGTTGCTGCGGTCATAGACTCGGCGGGATGGACACGGCGGAACGGGACGGCGTCGGGCTCGCGCTGTCCGGGGGCGGTTATCGCGCGATGCTCTTCCACGCGGGCGCGCTGTGGCGGCTCAACGAGCTCGGCTGGCTGCCGAAGCTGACCACCGTCTCCAGCGTCTCCGGCGGTTCGATCGCCGCGGGCGTCCTGGCCCACCGGTGGCACAAGCTGTTCTTCGGCGACGACGGCGTCGCGGAGAACTTCGGCAAGGAAGTCGTGCAGCCGCTGCGGAAACTGGCGCGCACCAACCTCGACGTCCCGGTGACGCTGAAGGCCTTGGTGATGCCGTGGCGCAGCGCGGGCGAAGAGCTCGCGCGCCGCTACGCGAAGCACCTCTTCGGCGACTGTCGCCTGGCCGACCTCGATCCGGCCGGCCCGAACTTCGTGTTCACCGCGACCAGCCTGCAGGACGGCTCGCTGTGGTGGTTCTTCCGCCAGCCCGGCCCGCACGGGCAGGTGCCGCTGGCGACCGCGGTCGCCGCGTCGTCGGCCTTCCCGCCGATGCTCTCGCCGGTCGTGATCCCGGACCCGCACCAGCTGGGCCGCAAGATCGTGCTCAGCGACGCGGGCGTGTACGACAACCTCGGCCTCGACCCGATCGAGAACCAGCGCGCGACCGTCCTGGTCAGCGACGCGGGCAAGAAGATGAAGCACGAGGAGAAGCCGAACCGCACCTGGCCGATGCAGATGTTCCGCGTGCTGACCGTGATGGACAACCAGGTCCGCGAGCTGCGCACCGGCTCACTGCTGAAGTCCTACCAGGACAAGCAGTTCGCCGGCACGTACTGGGCGACCTACAGCGACATCACGCACTTCGAGCTGCCCGACGCGCTGCCCGCGCCGGTCGAACGGACGCGCGCGCTGGCCGAGACGAAGACGCGGCTGACGCGGATGTCCGAGCGGCTGCAGGACAACCTGATCAACTGGGGTTACGCGGTCTGCGACGCGGGCATGCGCCGCTGGGTGTGCCCGGGAACCGGTCTCAGGCCCGAATACCCGTACCCGGGCTCAGGCGTTGGCTAGGTTCGCGTAGACCACGATGTTGTCCTCATAGCTGTGCTCGGCGTGGTCGAACGCGCCACCACAGGTGATCAGGCGCAACTCGGGCTTGTCGCTGTTGCCGTAGACGGCGTCGCGCGGGAACGTGTCCTTCGGGACCTGCGTGACGCGGTCGACGACGAACTTCAGGTGCTTCCCGTCGCTGCGGTCGATGTCGACTTCGTCGCCGGGTGCGAGGTCCTTGAGCTTGTAGAAGATCCCGGGCTTCTTGTCGCCGTCGACGTGGCCGAGCACGATCGCCGGGCCGACGTCGCCGGGCACCGGCGAGAGCTTGTACCAGGCCGCCTGCATCGGCTGGTGCACCGACGGGACGGAGATCGAGCCGTCGGTCTTGACGGCCACGGCCAGCAGGCTCGACTCCGCGCCGATCTTGGGGATCTTGACCGACGTCGGCCGGAGTCCCTTGAACGGCGCGGTCACCGGCACCGACGCGGGCACGGGCGCGGCGGCTTTCGGCTGCTCCGGGGTGCTGCAGGCGGCCAGCGTCAGGACGAGGGCGAGTGCCGCCCCCGCCCGCCGGACCGTCACCAGGCGGTGCCGCCGAAGCCGGTCTCGACGCCGCCCTTGGGGGCGACCTTGACCTGGGCCTTCGGTGCGGCGTTGCCGGAAGCGGTGGTGGTGGTCGAAGTGGTCGTGGTCGTGGTCGCCGTGGTGACCGGCGCGGTGCTCGACGCGACCGTGGTGCTGGTGCTCGGGCTCGTCGAGGTCGGCGGCTCCTCCGGCTGCTGGAATTCGACGGTGCCGTTGCCCTCGACGCCGTTGCAGGTCCAGCTGAACTTCGCCGTCGTCGTGCCGGCCGGCGCGTCGGCGACCCGGACGGTGTAGTTCCAGGTCCGGCCGTCGGACTCGTCCTGATCCGGGCCGCCGGTGACGCTCAGGTACTGAGCGGCGAGGTTGCCGGGCGCACCCGCCGCGCAGTTGATCACCAGGACGCCTTCGCCGCCGAGGCCGACGAAGCCCGCGCCGGTGTTGTCCTGGTAGTCGTCCTTCGGCGGTTCGCTGTCCGCGGAAGTCGAAGTGGTCTTTACCGGTGTGGTGGTCTTGGTGACCTCATTGGTCGGGTCCGCCGGGGTGTTGCCAGTGGTCGTGACCGGGCTGGACTCGCTCGTGGTTTCCGTCGTGGTCGGCGCCGTGGTGGTCGTCGTTTCCGAGGTGGACGTCGTGGTCGTCGTCTCCGGGGAGGTGGTGTCCGTCTCCTCCGCCAGCGCGGCCGGCGTGGCGGCGAAGGTGGCCAGCGCCGCCGCCGAAACGACACCCGCGACCCGGTTCAGCGTTCTACCCACAACGACTCCCAACGGCGGTTGACCTGCGATGCCGCGACTATCGAGGATTCACCCGGCCGTGTTACTCCGGAAGGGCGGCCGCCAGGTCACGCCACAGGTCCTCGGGGTCTTCGAGGCCGACGCTGAACCTGATCAGTCCCGCCGGGACGCGCTCCTCGCCCGGGAGCCACGCCCGCCGTTCGACCAGGCTTTCGACGCCGCCGAGGCTCGTCGCCGGGACGATCAGCCGGACCGACGCG